>NZ_AP023322.1:2400000-3600000 GCF_015097275.1 Coprobacter secundus subsp. similis | reverse complement strand
AAGGTATAATTTCTATTTTAAATCAAAGAACTAAATGTCTATTTTATTTGTTATTCTTTATCTTTGCCCAAAACCACCTTCCATATAACTGCCCCATGAGCTTTTATAGAAGTAGTAAACAAACTATCAGGAGAAATATTATATAACAATGTTTCTTTGCTCAACAAATCTGTACATTTCCACTCTCCTTGAGGGATTTTCATGATATCAAATGCATGTTGAGGAATTCTTATTCCTACCGAAACATCAAATTCGTCAAAATTGGTGACAATAATCAACATTTCTTGCCCATATTTCCTTAAAAACGCATATTGCCGATTTGCATTAAAAGCAGGATTGTCTAAATTTACATACATTAAATCAAAAAATGTTCCAGAGGAAATCGCAGATTCCTTATTGCATAATGTAAGGACTTTCTTATATAAAGCTCTTAATTCTTTCTGCTCTTTAGTCAACAATGCTGTATTACAATTTCCTCCATTATACCAGTTTCGGACAGATTCAATACTCCAATAATCAAATATTGTCGTACGTCCATCATGGCCGCTGAAGCCTTCAGCATCAGCCCCTGGTTCCCCCAATTCTTGTCCAAAATAAATCATCATTGGATTTACATTCATCATTGATGCAACAACTAATGCCGGAAAAGCCCTAAAAGGATCTTGTGCAAATTGACTCGACGCAATACGTTGTTCATCATGGTTTTCAAGAAAATTAAGCATATGCGTATTTATACCGTCAAGAGACTGCCAGCACCGTGTAATCTGAGATGCTGATGCATGCCCGCAAATAATACTCCTTAATAAATCATACAACCCAACTTTATCATACAAATAATCAAATTTTCCATCAAAAATATAGTATCTATATTCATGAGGGTTATATATTTCTGCTATAAATTTCACATCCGGATATTTAACTTTTACTCGAGGTATCACCCATCCCCAAAACTCGACCGGAACCATCTCTGCCATATCACATCTGAAACCGTCGATTTTTTTTGAGCACCAGAATAATAATATATCCAGCATCTTATTCCAAGTATCAGGTATAGGATCAAAATACTTTTTCCGTCCATGCATATAGTCTACACCATAATTTAATTTTACAGTTTCATACCAATCATTTCGGTTAGGGTATGCTCCAAAACAGTCATTTCCTGTAGCTTTGGCCGGATATTCAACATAAGCATTCTGTCCTTCTCCAAGATAAAATTGAGCAGATAACTCCTGACGAGGAATATAATAAAAATTATTATTAGGCTTAAAATGTACCTGCGTATCATCATTTTCACCCAAATCTGATACACCATCAGGTTTAGCGTCAGAATGATAACGACGAGCAACATGATTGGGAACAAAATCTATTATTACTTTTAAACCCGCATCATGAGTACGAGAAACTAAATCTTCAAACTCTCGCATTCGATCAGGGACATTTACCGCCAGATCAGGAGCTATATCGTAATAATCCTTGATCGCATATGGAGAACCAGCTGCTCCCTTCACAACATAAACATTATCTTTTTCTATGCCATATTTCGAATAATCGGTCTGAGTAGCATGTTCAATAACTCCAGTATACCAAATATGATTACAGCCTAACAACCTGATTTCCCTTAATACTTTAGATGTGAAATCGGCAAATTTCCCTACTCCGTTTTCCTTTAGAGTTCCTCGTACTTTACAAGTTTTGTTCTGATTCCCAAATAATCGTGGCATTACCTGATAGATAATAACTTTATTTTGTTTCTTCATATATTATAAAATTCAAATACGAAATAGGACACTTCCTATTCCATTTTTATTAATCTTTACTTTCTCTCTCTAATCATTTCAAGACTACGTGATTCTCTTTTCTGCAAAAGTACTTCTTTTGTATCTTGATACCCGTATCTTGCGATCTCTCTCAATTTATCAATATCAAAAATATTATATTGAATTATCTCATTAGTCTGAATAAGGATGTCACATAGTTTAGAATCGATAATACTATTGCTCTTAAATATAAAGCTATAGGAACGCTCGGCTATATCAATAATACTTTGCTTATACTCTTTCGCAACCAATGGATTGACATTTACCCCAATAATTACATCACA
This sequence comes from Coprobacter secundus subsp. similis, assembly GCF_015097275.1. Lineage (GTDB taxonomy): Bacteria > Bacteroidota > Bacteroidia > Bacteroidales > Coprobacteraceae > Coprobacter > Coprobacter secundus. Next base: position 3,597,899 of record NZ_AP023322.1, on the reverse strand, counting down.
GGAACTTCGTATCGGTGTTACCGGGAAATTACGAAAAACTCCTCCATCGACATAATGAACTCCTTCTATATTAACTGGAGAAAATAATACAGGAATACTACATGATGCACAAATCACATCCAATAAAGGCCCCGAAGAAAATGAGACACTTCGACCATTATCTAAATCTGTCGTGGTAATAACTAACGGTATTGACAAATCCTCAAAATTGGTTGCCCGAAGTACTTTTTTCAAAAAATTTCTAAACTTTGCTATCTTAAAAAAAGACGATCTCGGAACGGTTATTTCCGCCAAATCGCTCACGCTCAATCGCCCAAACATATCAATAATTTCATCCGGAGTATAACCATCAGCATACAACGCCCCAATTACAGAACCCGCACTCACTCCAGAAATCACATCTGGACGTAATTCCATCTCTTCCAACGCTTTTATGGCCCCAGCATGAGCAAATCCTCGGGCACCTCCTCCACTCAACGCAAGCCCCAGACGATAGGGTTTTACTGTAGATGGAATTTCATTATTCTCAATCATATATCTCTAGAGCTATTTTATTTTTACAGGCTCTAAGATATAAAAAAAGTATGTAAAATAAATGGCAATAATCATAAAATAAACATGTTATTGCCATTTTATGCAAAAGTTATATCAAAAAGTATAATCGACACAAGAACGTGATTCCTTGACATCCTTTATTATCTGTGTTACAGCAATATGCTCTGGATGCACAGCATAAGTCTTCATATCATCCATACTATCAAATTCCGTTATTAAAGATATATCAAAAGACTCCTCTGGATTCTCATTAATTCCGACTTCAATATATCTTAAGACCGATATCTTCGATTTTAATGATTCTAAACCCGATTTAAAATTTTTCATAATCTCCATTTTTACTACGGGAGACTCCATTTCTTTCAATTTAAATAAAACAATGTGTTTAACCATATGACAATCAAAATTTACTATATTTGTATATTAATTCGGATAAATTATCCGGATACAAAAATAACTATATTTTCATCTTTATCTTTAAATATATGTTGATAATTGGTATTGCAGGAGGAACCGGGTCAGGAAAAACAACCGTTGTACGTAAAGTAATTCAAAGTTTACCCGAAGGTGAAGTCACGGTTATTCCCCAAGATTCATACTATAAAGACAACAGCCACCTTCCTCTTGAACAACGACTGACTCTAAATTTTGACGAACCAGCAGCAATAGAATTTTCCCTTTTGGTAAAACACCTAAAAGAATTAAAAGCCGGGCATACTGTAGAACAACCCATCTATTCCTATCTTTCTTGTACCCGCTCCAATGAAACAATTACCATATATCCACGAGATGTCGTTATCGTTGAAGGTATTCTTATCCTATGCGATAAGGAACTAAGAAATATGATGGATATGAAAGTATTTGTAGATGCAGATGGAGATGACCGACTAATACGGGTTATAAACCGAGATATTATAGAACGAGGACGTACTGTTGAGAAAGTCATAGATAGATATGAAAAAGTATTGAAACCTATGCATTTACAACATATAGAACCGACAAAACGATATGCAGATTTAATAATACCTCAAGGAGGTAATAATCATGTTGCGATAGATATTCTTACCAACTTTATTGCACATAAATTAAACGGATAATATAATTTTATTGTCGAAATGAGATATAAACTGTTTTTTATATTAATTCTACTAATCCCATGGGCTAGTTGTAAACAAAAAAAAGCAGAAAAAGAAACACCGAAAGACGATTTTGAACTGATAAAAGAACGGAAAGAGCTAACAGTACTTACTTTATACAGTTCTACATCTTATTTCTTATATAAAGGAGAAGAAATGGGATATGAATATGAATTAATCAAGCAGTTTGCTGAAGATAATGGATTAAAACTAAAAGTCGTAGTCGCTGAAAATATTGGAAAACTTATAGAAATGCTTAAAGCCGGTAAGGGAGATATTATTGCTTATGACATACCCATTACAGGAGATTTAAAAAAGGAAATACTACATTGTGGACGAGAAGTCATCACACACCAAGTACTGGTACAACCTCAAAAAAAAGGATATAAACCTCTACGTAATGTGACAGAACTCATTGGCAAAGACATATATGTAGAAAAAGATTCTAAATACGAAAATCGAATAAATAACCTAAACAATGAACTAGGAGGAGGAATCAATATCCATTTAATGAATCGAGACACTCTTGTCACAGAAGACCTCATCGAAATGGTTGCTGTTGGAGATCTTCCTTATACATTGGCTGATAATAACATAGCGAAACTCAATAAAACATACTATAATAATATAGATATTAATCTCGTTGTCAGCTTTCCCCAACGATCATCATGGGCTGTTCGTGCAGACTCTCCATCGTTAGCTAAAGCTATAAATCAGTGGGTAAGAAAAAATAATAATACTCCCCAATACAAAAATATACAGAAACGGTACTTCGAACTTAGCAAAAACCCTCCAGCTCCAGCTATTTTATCTCTAAAAAAGGGACAAATTTCAGTATACGACAACTTATTCAAAAAATACGCAAAAGAAATAAACTGGGATTGGAGATTAATAGCATCACAAGCCTATAAAGAATCAAGATTTGATACCTCCGCTGTATCTTGGGCTGGAGCCAGAGGAATAATGCAAATTATGCCTCGAACCGCCCGCCAACATGGAATGACCGGAAATATACAAAATCCGGAAACCAATATTGCAACAGCTGTAGATATTCTCAAAGGACTAAATAAAAGCTTTTCAAAAATACAACCTGAAGAAGAACGTATTAAATTTATTTTAGCAGCCTATAATTCTGGAATAGGCCATATCTTAGACGCCATGGCATTAGCTAAAAAGTATGGAAAAGACCCTCATAAATGGGATAAAAACGTATCAGAATACATTTTATTAAAAAGTAATCCTGAATATTTTAATGATGAAGTTTGCCGTTTCGGATATTTCAGAGGGAGAGAAACTTTCAACTATGTACAGGAAGTCCTTTCTCACTATGAAACATACAAAAAGAAAATACCTCATTAATACCCCAAAAATATAAAAACTATGAAATGGATAACTATGCTAGCTGCACTAACCATCACCGGATCTATAACCGCCGGTAACCCCATCAACATTAAAGTTTGGCCTAACGGACCCAAAGAAAACAATGGCATAACTAAAGAAGAAACAAATATTAGCGGAGGTAGAATTGAAAACTGCAAAGTTGCTGAAATGTACATTTATCTCCCTGAGAAAAGGCTGAATACCGGAGCTGCTGTTCTTATTTGCCCAGGAGGCGGATATGCTTTAGAAGCTATTCAACACGAAGGGCATCAATTCGCAGAAATTTTAAGAAAAAAAGGCATAGCAGGTATCGTCCTAAAATACCGACTTCCAAACGGGCATTATAATATCCCTTTGTCCGATGCACAAGAAGCCATGAAAATAATTCGTTCTCATGCCTCAGAATGGGGAATAGACCCTAAAAAGGTCGGTGTTAGTGGCTTTTCTGCCGGCGGACACTTAGCATCAACATTAGGAACACATTTCGACCAACAATCCCGTCCCAATTTTATGATATTATTCTATCCTGTGATTTCTCTAACAGAAATGTACACTCACCAAGGATCAAAAATTAATTTATTGGGAGATAAATTTGAAGATGTAAATTTAATTAAATATTTTTCTAACGACAAACAAGTTTCTGCCCAAACTCCTCCGACCCTCTTACTATTGAGCGACGATGACAAATCCGTACCTACTGTCAATAGTACTCTTTTCTATAATCAATTAAAAAAATATAACATTCCGGCGAGCATTTATATATTCCCAAGTGGTGGCCACGGTTGGGGTTGCAACAAAAGTTTTAAATATTATAATGAGTGGCAAACATTAATGTTTGACTGGTTAAGTTCACAAAAATTAGTTCCTTAAAACATACAAAAAACATATTGTAACTATAATAATAAAATAAATTGAATATATTTGTATATAAGATTATTTAATTTTTAATTTAATAGAAAATTATGAAAAGACGAAAATTAACCATGTTTGCTGTAGTACTACTTAGTGGTAGTCTCTTATTTTCCTCTTGTATTGGTTCCTTTGCCCTAACTTCCAAATTACACAGATGGAATAACAATGTAGGTAATAAATTTGTAAACGAACTCGTATTCTTAGCATTTTGTATCATCCCTGTATATGAGATTTCGTTAGTAGCAGATTATCTTGTCATTAATTCTATTGAGTTCTGGTCAGGCTCAAATCCTGTAGCAGAAAATGTTCAACATATCAAAGGAGAAAACTCAAACTTCTTAGTAAAATCTCACAAAAATGGATATACTATTACCAATGAAGATACAAATACTGCGGTAGAATTAGTATTCAATAAGGACGATAAATCATGGTCTGCTATAAGTAATGGGAAAAATATAAAACTCATGACTTTCATAGATGACAATCACGTAGATATGTACAATGCCAATGGCGAAGCTGTTACTATTGAGCTATCTAAAGCCGGAATATTAACATACCAAGACATCATCAATCACAATACTTTATTCGCTTGTAAATAATAGAAATATCATCTATCAAATAAAAATCCTGTGAAGAACAATCACAGGATTTTTATTTATCAAACGCCACCATCATTTCATCGTACGAACAACAATTCCCGATATTTAGGTAATGGCCACATCTGATTATCTACCATCAATTCCAATTTATCTATATGATAACGAATTTCATCTATTTTAGGAGCTACCATATCATGATAAGCTATTGCTTTTTCTCGCTCATTCTCTATTTTATTTGCTAGCTTGCGAGCATCGACCATCGCCTTTACTTTTTCTTGAATTTCAGACGAATGATATGATATTTTTCGTATAATATCGATATCTTTAGCTGAAATTTTTGCAGCCTCATCTTCAGAAAATACAGTTTTTATCTTACATACCGTATCTAATAAAAGAGATTGATAACGAGTCGCCACAGGTAATATGTGATTCAATGCTAAATCACCCATTACACGAGCCTCTATCTGGATTTTCTTTGTATATGTTTCCCATTTCACCTCATTTCGTGCAGCTAATTCAACAGCATTCATCACACCTACAGAAGAAAACATCTCCACTGATGAGGGACGCATATATGCATCAAAAATAAGCGGAATACTCGTTTCACAATCTAACCCTCTTTTACAAGCCTCTTCCTTCCACTCCTCACTATACCCATTACCATCGAAACGTATCGGCTTAGATTCTTTAATATACTCACGAATGACACTTACAATGGCCTTCTCTTTTTCCTGTCCTGAAGCTATTTTTTCATCAACAGATAATTTAAACTGTTTCAACTGAAATGCAACTGCTGAATTAAGAGCAATCATTGCTGAAGCACAGTTAGCGGAAGAGCCTACAGCTCGAAACTCGAAACGATTCCCTGTAAATGCAAATGGAGATGTTCGGTTACGATCTGTATTATCCATCAATAACTCCGGTATTTGAGAAATATTTAGTTTGACCCCCATCTTATCACCGAATGAAATAATTGCATCTTCTGAACTATTTTCCAAATCATCAAGGACCTTAGACATTTGAGACCCTAAAAAAATAGATATGATAGCAGGAGGAGCCTCATTAGCGCCCAAACGATGAGCATTAGTTGCCGAAGATATACTGGCCTTTAACAAAGCATTATGTTTATATACGGCCATCATTACGTTTACTAAAAAAGTAACAAATTGCAAATTTCCTTGAGGTGTTTTTGCCGGTGCCATTAAAGGAACTCCCATATTTGTTCCCAATGACCAATTATTATGCTTTCCAGAACCATTTACACCTTTAAAGGGCTTTTCATGCAATAAAACGCGAAAACCATGGCGTCGCGCCACTCTTCTCATTAACTCCATAATTACTTGATTATGGTCGTTTGCCAAATTACACTCCTCATAAATAGGAGCCAACTCAAATTGATTCGGAGCCACTTCATTATGTCGGGTTTTAACCGGAATACCCAATTTAAGAGCTTCAATCTCAAGTTCCTGCATAAAGCCTGTAACTCGGGTAGGTATTGCTCCGAAATAATGATCTTCCAATTGTTGATTTTTAGAACTCTCATGCCCCATCAAAGTTCGGCCAGTCAACAATAAGTCCGGTCGTGCAGCATATAAACCTTCATCCACAAGGAAATATTCTTGCTCCCAACCCAAATAAGGAATCACTTTTTTTACATTCGGATCAAAGTAATGGCAAACATCCAACGCTGCTTTCCCTACAGCATCAATAGACTTCAATAATGGAGCCTTATAGTCTAAGGATTCACCCGTATATGAAATAAAAATAGTAGGTATACATAATGTATCACCCACTATAAATGCAGGAGATGAAGGATCCCACGCACTATACCCTCGGGCCTCAAATGTATTACGAATACCTCCATTAGGGAAACTCGAAGCGTCACCTTCTTGCTGTATCAATAACTTTCCCGAAAACTCTTCCACCATACCGCCTTTTCCATCATGTTCTACAAAAGCGTCATGTTTCTCTGCTGTACCATCAGTCAAAGGATGGAACCAATGTGTATAATGGGTAACCCCCATTTCAATAGCCCATTGTTTCATTCCTGCTGCTACAGTATCAGCAATTTCCCGATTCAGAGGTTTTCCATTATCTATCGCATCTACTAAAGAATTATATGTATCTCGGGGCAAATAGCGCAACATCTTCTCTCGATTAAATACATATTTGGCAAAATAATCTGATGGACGCTCTTCTGGACGTTCTACATAAACTGCCTTTTTTTTGAAAGCCTCCTCTACAACTCTAAAACGTAAAGATGACATAAGTTTCTGCTGTTTGTTGTTTCTGTTTCGTTGCAAATTTACAAAAAAAAATCCGCCTTGGTGTATGATACTTCATTTTGTATACCAAGGCGGAACAACTCTTTTTACTTATCCAATTTTATATTTATAATAATGGAATATTATGAGCTGCACACTCAGCCATTTGCTCTTCTGGCCAAATACTTGCTTGGACTTCACCAATATGGGCTTTTTGTAACAAAAACATACATAAGCGGGATTGCCCAATACCCCCACCAATAGATAACGGAATAGTCTCATTGAGCAATGACTTATGAAATTCCAGATTAGTCCTCTCCATACAGTCTCTCTTTTCCAACTGCTTCAATAAGGAATCTTTATCAACTCGAATACCCATAGAGGATAATTCGAATGGACATTCCAATACTTGATTCCATAAAATTATATCACCGTTCAATCCGTAATAACCATCAGAATTTTTCGTTATCCAATCATCATAATCCGGAGCTCGACCATCATGAGGCTTCCCATTCGATAACTCATTTCCGATACCGATTATAAAAATGGCACCATATTTCTTCGCAGCCTCAGTTTCTCTATCTTTTGGAGACAAACCGGGATACATCTGCAATAATTCTTCAGAATGTATAAAAGTTATCTCATCCGGTAAAACTGGAGTAATATGTGGAAAACTATTATATACCATTAATTCCAATTCTCTAATCAAACCGTATATCTTTCGAACAACATTCTTCAAGTAATCTAAATTACGATCTTCTAATTTTATCGTCTGCTCCCAATCCCATTGATCGACATAAAGAGAATGCAAATTATCCAAATCTTCATCTGCACGAATAGCATTCATATCGGTATATAGCCCATACCCTGGAGCTATACCATAGTATCCCAGCTTCATCCTCTTCCATTTTGCTAAAGAATGAACAACCTCAGCTTTCCTATCTCCCATACATTTTATAGGAAATGATACTGCACGTTCACTTCCGCTTAAATCATCATTTATACCTGTCCCTGCTAAAACAAAAAGAGGAGCAGTCACCCGACGTAAATTCAGAGCCTTCGATAGTTTATCTTGAAAGCATACCTTTAATGTCTTGATTGCCTGCTCTGTTGTTTCAGGCAAAAGTTTTAATTTATACTGTTTGGGTATTATCAATGCCATTTTATACAATATATTATTTTCTACTTATTTCACTGAAATACAAACTATTTCATATAAAAAATACACAAAAAAACAACTTTTTCTGCAAAATAGCAGAATAATGCTCATTTTTTTATCATGCCACAAATATAGTATTTTTTGTTTGATTTTAGGCAAATAGGTAGACTTTTTGCTATATATATATTTATTTTGATAACATTTAGCACACAAATATTTTAATAATAATAAATCATCTCATATCTGGATACAACAAATATTTTTTTCTCATTTCTCGATATTCCAATAACTCCTTATGCCAACGATTTCGAATAAATGATTCATCTTCCCCATTTATAATATCAATACGCACTTGACTATTCCCCATCAACCTGTCAAAAAAAGAAGGGCTAGAAAAAAATTTGCGGCCTAAATCAGATTTATGATAAAAATATAATAAATATTTCAAAGAAAGTCCACAAGGAGGAACGGACTGTCTCAAATCAATACCATAACACCGTTGGTCTTTTTGCAAAGGGTTCCTATCAAAACCCGGTAATGAGTGAGGTACAAAACAGAAATTTCCATATTTTTTATCCGGATACCCAATAACCTGAAATGGAAATGTCGTACCTCGTCCTATACTAAACCGGGTAGCTTCAAAAAAGCAAAGCGACGGATAATATGCAATAGCAACATCATTCGGCAAATTGGGGGAGGGTTTTATGGGTAAACTATATTTATCTCCATGTTCCCACCCAAGTATAGGGATAACCATCATTTTTGGACCTTCAACACCGCACCAACGTTCCCCAACAATCATTTGAGCCAATTCTCCCACGGTCAATCCATGTAAAACCGGCAGGGGCAACAATCCTACAAAAGACTTCAAACCATCTTGCATTATGGGTCCATCTACATAATCATTCGGATTTGGACGGTCTAAGATAATTATGGGTTTATGTGACTCTGAACATGTTTGCATAACATAAAATAACGTACTGATATAAGTATAAAAACGAGCCCCCACATCTTGTATATCAAATACCAAAATATCTATGTTTGAAAATTGTTCAACTGTAGGTTTTTTATTGTTACCATACAACGAAATAACAGGTACTCCAGTTTTCACATCTCGGCTATTTTTCACAGACTCTCCAGCATCTGCTTCCCCCCTAAACCCGTGTTCTGGAGCAAAGATTGCTTGAACTTTTATCCCTTGATTTAATAATGTATCTAATAAATGAACTTTAGATATACTTAAAACAGAGGTATGATTTACCACTAATCCGACCCTTTTATTCCGTAGCAATGGCACTAACCTCTCCTGTTGATCTGCGCCTACCTTAATCTTTGCTGTAACACCAAAAGAGAAAGACAATAAAAGACAAATAATTATATATTTCATAACATTTCTATTGAAAAAGTAAAGGTACAAAACAAACATTAGAAATTTTCTTTTAAATAATATTTTCACTCCCAATAATATAAACAAGACAATATTTTGTTATTTTTGTGTATAATACCATAAAAAATGAAATATAGCATAATATCTATCGCATTCATAATACTATTATTTATTTTACCCAGCTCTATTAACGCTTATATACGAAATAACATAGAGGAGACTCCTACCATCCTATATAAGAATAACAATGTAAAAGATACTGTTTCAAATAGAGATCCCATTGAAATGATAGGATTTGAAAAACGAATCAATGACAAGACCGAGTCTTTTCTATTACGGAATAATACTTGTAATTTAATTACCCGTATTAGACTTAAAATTTATTATAAAACACCTAAAAATGAAATGATTGATTACAGAGAAGTAACAATCGATCAGGAAATTCATCCTCATATGACCAAGCAGATAGAAATAAATAGTTTCGACAAAAACAAACGTTATTATTATATTTTCAGCCCAAATAAAAACAATGAAGGATACCCTTTCAAAATAAGCTGGGTATTATTACGATATGATATCGCGATTATTCCCCAATAACGACTATTTTTCACTTTTTCCTAAAAGTATTATTCTCTAATTTTGATATTATATCGCCATTTTTAACATCCAATAGCCTGAACAAATAATGCTCATCCAACGTTTTTTATACTCAAAAGGAATTGTTATTACAATTCAAAATTATTGTATAATTTAACTTAGGAGGCACAATTATGACACCTGCAAAGAATTCTCAAAACTGGTTACCAGGCATTTTCAATGATTTTTTTGGAAATGAATGGATTACAAAAACCAACAGTTCGGCACCTGCAATTAACATCATCGAAGATGATAAGGAATATAAAGTAGAAGTAGCTGCACCCGGATTAACAAAAGATGACTTCAATGTACGTATAGATGATAATGACCATCTAATCATCAGCGTAGAAAACAAAAAGGAAAATAGTGAGAAAGACAAAAAAGGGAAATTTCTACGTCGCGAATTTTCCTATTCCCAATTCCAGCAAACGTTAGTCCTTCCTGATAATGTGGACAAAAACAACATTGAAGCGAAACAAGAAAATGGAGTTTTAACGGTAAATATTCCTAAAAAAGCTCTTCCTGAAACCAAAGAACCAAAAAAAATTGAAGTGAAATAACAGATGTAAAGAGTATACAAAGCATCGAAAATATTATATTCTCTCATAAGTCTTACAGAGACTTAAAAAAACATACCGGAAAGAATAGATATAAAATAATATATTTTCGATGCTTTACAATATTTCAAATCCAAGTAAAATTCTTTTTCTTACTAAAAAATCCAACAATCCGATACCATAAATTTACAGGAGTGTACATTATGTCCAATAGAGGATATAATAGATATAACGCCCGTCCCTTCAAAATATGTGCAGCTTTATTATAAATCATAATCTGAAATATATATCGTATCAAAAACATTATAAAAGCTATAATTGGAAATATTATATTATAAAAACCCATACAAGCTAAAGCTATAACACATATATAAAACAAATATGCCGTAATACGTTCTATGCCAAATATCATTTTATAATTACTTTTTATATAGTTTGCAGTAAACATATATTGCAACTTTTTTTCTTTCCATGCAATATAATCATTATCATAGATAACTGATATTTGACTTTCGGGAGACAACTCTACACGCGTATTTTGGGAAGTTGCAATTTCATTAATAAACAAATCGTCATCTCCATAATGTAGATTCAAATATTTAGAAAATCCCTTATTTTTAAAAAAAAGAGATTTCCGATAGGCAAGATTCGTTCCAATGCCCATATATGGATGGCCTTTTAAAGCATAAGAAATATAACGTAATGCAAACATTATCCTATCATAAGAACAATAACGACCTTCATTCTTAGGTGGGACAAAAGAATGTGCCAGTACAATATCTATCCCAGAAACAAAATTACGAACGATCGATTCTATCCAACTAACACTCTGTGGAACACAATTAGCATTTGTCAATAATACAATTTCATTTTTAGCAGCTTTCATCCCAACTGTTAAAGCCAACTTTTTCCGACTCAGGCTACGAGCCTCGTCCGGAATATATGTTTGATACAAATGCGAATATTTATATTCTAATTGAGATAATATATCTTTCGTTTCATCAGTCGACCCATCATTTACAACAATAACCTCATAATCAGGATATTGTTGTTCCAAAATTATCGGCAAATATTTAGTTAAATAATCTGCGTCATTTTTTGCATATACAATAACAGAAACAGGAGGCTTGTCATCAAGATATGCTATCTTACCATTCTCATTTGACTGTACATATCTAACAGGAAGATAATAATATGCCACATAATAGTATAACTGTATCAACATCAATATCGTTACAGACGATAATATCCAAATTTCAACGGGTGTCAGCAAAAAGTCAATATTCATAACTTTTACAAAATGTTATTTTCAATACAAACGTACACAAAGTTTTCATATTAACACAATTAAATTATTTCTTTTACAAAAAACTTTTTCCACGATATACCGTTTATATACTGACTATAAAGAGATTATTAATCCACCATCAAAAGACCACAACTTTTTTCTAAAATTGGAAACGATTTTTCACAATAAATACAAGACGTTAAACGTTATCATTAAAGAAATATTATTTTGTCCAAGGTAGATAAAATACTATCTTTGCCGGCTGAATCAAAACTATAATTTTATTGAAAAACAATACCAATAATGAGGACTAATATACTTTTACTTTTCGTTTTACCGATTATTGCGTTTTCATGCAAAACAAAATCTGAAGTTATTTACTTCAAAACAGTCGGAACAAACAACAATACAGAAATCTCTTCTGAGAAGATAATCAGTTACGAACCCAAAATCATTCCAGATGATATTTTATCAATTACAGTGACAGCTACAGATCCTGCTGCTGTAGCCATTTTCAATCTACCCACATCGAGTTTTCTTGCTCCAGGTGAAACACAAATGAATGTCACTCCAAGCTTACAAACTTATTTAGTCGATGCTAAAGGCAACATCGATTTCCCTGTTATTGGAAAAATCCATGTCGCAGGTCTTACACGAGGACAATTGGCTAACTTAATTAAAACTAAAATAGAGACTTATGTTGAAAACCCATTAGTTACAATACAAGTAATGAACTTTAAAGTTGTTGTCTTGGGTGAAGTCAACAAACCTGGTACTGTAAAGATTAATAATGAAAGAATTTCTATTCTCGATGCCATTGGCGAAGCTGGAGACTTAACAATATATGGAGAAAGGACCAATGTATTAATAATTCGTGAGAACAACGGCAAAAAGGAATTTGCCAGATTGGATTTGACACAACCAGATATCTTTACATCACCCTATTATTATCTACAAAAAAACGATGTAATATATATAGAGCCTAATAAAGCACGCCAAGGAAATGCGCTATATAGTTCAAACAAACAATACAATGTATCAGTCATATCAACAGTCATCAGTGCAGTTTCTGTTATAGCCTCTTTATGCATTGCCCTTTTTGTTAACCGATAATATTTGTTAAAACTAAAAGCATCTTTGAATATGAACACTATAGAACAAAATAACAATTCTGTCGACATTGCAAGTTTAATAAAAAAATACATAAAATACTGGTACCTTTTTGCAATTTCCATTATCGTATGCTTCATTCTAGCCTATGCATATGTAAAAATATCTAAACCTGTATATGTAATCAAAGCAAATTTACTTATCAAACAAGATGATGGAAAATCAGGAGGTATCCAATCTGCCATGCTGAAAAATTTCTCATTTGGAGGTATGCTAAGCGGCGGAGATGTCGACGACGAATTATACATAGTAAGCTCTCACTCAGTTTTTAAAGAAGCTATTAAAAAACTTAATTTGAATAAAAAATACATTGTTCGAAAAAATATATTAAAGAAAATAGATGCTTACGATAATTATCCAGTCAAAATAGATGTCCCAGCAGGTATAGAAGATACTTTAAGCACTACACTAAAATTCAAAATAAAAGTCTCTGAGAAGGGCGAAATTCGAGTAAAGGTATTAAATGATAAAGACAAAAAAGTAGGAGAAACATCTTCTCAAAATTTTCCAATAACCATACATACCGACTACGGAAATTATACACTAAATAAAACCAAAGATTTTCTTTCTGGTAAAAAAATCAACACAACAATTTATCTAAGTGGATATGATGCCGTTGCTGAAAATTGGAGCAAAAGTATTTCTATCGGAAAAATAGACAAAAAATCCAATATGATAGCATTAAGCTTAAAAGAAACAAATATCCCTAGAGGAAAAGATATATTGAACAATATAATAGACATCTACAACAAACAAGGAATAATAGATAAAAATCTAGAAGCCCAAAATACAGCTAAATTTATAGAAGAAAGAATCTCTCTTATACAAAAAGAGCTATTTGAGGCAGAACAAGAAGTAGAAAAATATAAAAAAGAAAACAACTTAACTGATATTGAAACAGAAGCTAAAATCATATTAGAACAGAATGGAGATTTTAAATCAAAATTAATAGAGACAGAAACTCAATATCAGATAGTGGGACTAATAGAATCCTTTTTGAAAAACCCAAACAACAAGTATTCTTTAGTTCCTTTTTCCACAACACTCTCAGAACAATCATCCTCAGAAGTGGTTCAAAAATACAATGAGTTAATACTGGAACGGATGAAACTACTACGTACTGCAAAAGAAAACAGTCCTACAGTACAATTAATAAATTCTCAAATAGATGCTACTAGAAATAATGTAATAAATACTATAACCAATATAAAGCAAAGTGTTGGAATTGCATTAAAAGACTTGAAAGCCCAGGAAAATAAATTTTTATCTCGTATAAAGGGCATGCCAACTCAGGAGAGAGAATTTATAAATATCAAAAGACAACAAGTTATCAAAGAAGAGTTATATCTATTTTTACTACAAAAGAAAGAAGAAAACGCTTTGACACTTGCCGTGACTACTCCAAAAGGGCAAATTGTAGATGCAGCATATAATCTCAATAAACCCGTTAGTCCTCAAAAAACAATTATTTTATTCATAGGATTGCTTTTGGGTGTTATAATTCCGATACTTTACCTATATCTAAAAGAAGTACTCAATACTAAATTTTCGACCAAACAGGAATTAGAAAATATAACTTCAATTCCAATATTAGGTGAAATTTGTGAAACAAAAAGTAAAGCTCCTCTGGTTGTCAAAGAAGGAGATACATCCCCTATTGTAGAATTATTCAGGCTAATTAGAACAAATATCCAATTTATCCTTAATAACAAAAATGAAAAGGTTATATTGATAACATCCAGTATTAGTGGAGAAGGTAAATCATTCTTTTCTTGTAACTTTGGTATGTCTTTAGCTCTGATGAACAAGAAAGTTATATTGGTCGGTCTGGATATTAGAAGTCCCAAATTGGCAGAGTATCTAAACATAAAAAATAAAAATATAGGATTGACGAACTATTTAGCTTCTGAAAATGTTGAAATAAAAGATATAATAATAACAAATGAACTCCATAATAACTTTGACATTATTATATCTGGACCTGTTCCACCCAATCCAGCGGAATTATTGTTAAGTGATCGTCTCGATATGTTGTTTGAACGTTTAAAAGAAAAGTATGATTACATATTAATTGACTCTGCACCTGTTGGACTCGTCTCCGACACATTCTGTTTGAACAGAATAGCAGACTCAACAATATATATATGCCGTGCAAACTACACAGAAAAAGACAATATCAAATATCTGAATCAACTTGTTAGTAACAATAGATTGAAAAAAGTTTCTTTAGTTATCAACGGAACAAATGCAAAACAAGGGTATGGATATGGATATGGCCATCAAGGAAAAAAATAATTTTTTATAAAATTAAGAATATTAATTATCCTAACATGCATTTATCAAATAAGACCGACATATTTTTATTCTTCATCAAAGGAGATAAAAGAAGTTCTAATTTGAAAAAAAATGTAATATATTCTTTTTTTATTAAAATATTAAGTATCGGAATAAGTCTCATACTTGTTCCAATGACTATTGATTTTGTAAACCCAATGCAGTATGGCATTTGGTTAACAATAAGTTCTATAGTTGCATGGTTTAGTTTCTTCGATATAGGATTTACAAATGGATTAAGAAATAAACTAGCAGAAGCCCTTGCTTCCAATAATATAGTTCTTGCAAAAAAATATATAAGTACCACTTATGCCATACTTTCTTGCATCTTTATTGTATTAATGTTTATTTCTATCCTATCTATTCCACACTTAAATCTGGTAAAACTCTTAAATATAGATATATCATTAGAAAGTGATGTACAGCTTACCTTAATACTTGTTGTATGTCATTTTTGCATAACATTCGTTTTAAAAATAATAAATTTTATATTACTAGCACGACAACAACCAGCCATATCATCTCTAATAGACTTAATTGGACAAACATTATCTTTATTTGCCATATTTTTATTAAAAAATTGGATTTTAGAAGGAAGTTTATTCATATTGGGATTAGCCCTATGTATTCCTCCTATTATAGTACTCATAATTAGCACAATATATATATTCACTAAACCATATAAAAATCTTCGACCTTCAGTCCACTCGGTAGACCTGTCCTATACAAAAGATTTATTAGGACTTGGAATCAAATTTTTTATTATACAAATTGCTGCTATAATACAATTTCAAACATCCAATATAATTATCGCACGATTTTATTCTATGGAAGATGTTACAATCTATAATATTTCATATAAATACTTCGGAGTCATTTATATGACATTTATGATTATGCTACAACCTTTTTGGTCTGCAGTTACTGATGCTTATTACAAGAATGACTTTAATTGGATAAAAAATGCAATTCGAAGATATTGCCATATAGCACTTGGCTTAATTCTATTAGGAGGTCTTATGCTTATCTTCTCTGAATATGCATACCAACTGTGGCTTGGAAAAAATAAAATCGACATCCCGAACAGTGTATCTGTATGGACTTATATTTATTATTGCACAACGATGCTCGGTGCAATTTTCGTTTACTTCGTAAACGGTATAGGAGCATTAAAAATACAATTTATTAGCAGTTTAATATCCCCTTTTATATTTTTACTAACGACAATTCTAATGTGCCGAGTCCTACACTGGGGCATCTATTCAGTACTAATAGCATCAATTATCGCAAATTTCAATGGAATAATTTTAGCCCCTTTACAATATTATAAAATAATAAGTAAAGCAAACGTCAAAAATATATGGAAATCCTAAATACAAGATACGACTCCTTCAATGAAAAAAAATATACGTCTATTCTATGGGTAGGGATCACCCTATATTCCATCTATATGCTTATAAGTGCATCTGTTGTATACGAAATTCCTTTTTTACGAAGGCTTTTTCAATACAGTGGAATAGTCCTAATTATCTATTCTTTATTCAGACTTCTAAAACGGAAAAACATTACAAGTCATTATTTATTCTATACATCATGCCTATTATTTATTTGGCATTTATATGTCGCAATCAAAGATTTTCAATTAGATTCCACTACAATCTTCGGATATTTTCACCCTTTACTAGCATTTTCATTTGTCGTTCCATTATTCGTTTTTCTTCCAATTAAAGCCCATATTATCGCATTTCTCAAATTCACAAAATTTTCAAATATAGTATTTTTTATACTTTTAATTATTTTCCCAATACCTTTCCAATATCATATCAATACCTATATTCAATATTTCTGTGAAATTTTTGCCATAGGAGCAGCTTTCATGTTTATGAATAACCAAGATTTCTCACTAAAAAAAAATATATATTCTTTAATTATAACATTTACAACATTTCTATTAGTAACAATTGCTGCCCGACGTAACCTCATGCTTACATTCGGATTGTATGGGATAATCGGCCTTTCCAGCTATTTCCTCTCAAAACAGAGAATCCCCAATATCGAAAAAAAATTAATCGTTATATTAACAATCATACTATCAATTCCTTTAGGCTGGTTATATTTCCAATATCAAAAAGATAACACTTTTTCCTTAATAACAAACCGTGTTGCTGATAATAATAGAGAAGAAGTTTTTCTTTATTTCTTTTCAGATATGACAAACCAAGATTTTATAATAGGAAAAGGAATATATGGAACATATTTTGCACCAGGAATTGACGGAGAAATTCTAGATGATACTTATGACGAAAGGGGATTTATCGAATGTGGGTATTTACAAATAATACTAAAAGGCGGTCTCATAAATTTAATATTATTACTAGCTATTTTCATCCCGGCCATCTTTAAGGGATATAAATCGTCAAATAATACATTCTCAAAAATAGCAGCATCTATAATAGCTGTTTATCTAATTGATTTGTTACCGTTTGGACTTCCTGTATTTGACCCTAAATATATAATGGTCTGGATGTGCGTTTCCATTTGCTATAACAAGGATATAAGAAAAATGTCTAATGAAGAAATAAGGGAATTACTTATTTCGCAATAAAATAATTAATATGCATATCTTTTGTCTATCACCCATTATACCTCAAGAATTTCACCAAAAAAATAAATACAACGGTGGAGGCTGGATAGATGGATTCATATCTACCCTAAAGCAAGTATCAAACATTCATCTCAGTATTTGTTTTTTAACAAATCAAAACTTACTTCCTCAAAAAATTGAAAATATTAGTTATTTTCCTGTACGCACTAAAATATCCAGAACATCTAAAATAACTTTGTTGATAAACAATATCAAGAAAAAATATGAATATGACGAAGATATTATTAATATTCTCAATATAATCAATAAAGAAAAACCGGATATAATACATTTTTTTGGTACGGAATGGCATGGCATCTCCCTTATAGAGCATATCAACATCCCGCATGTTGTTCATATACAAGGCTTAACGGTGGCATATAACTACTCCTTTCTTCCTCCATTTTTAAGTAAAATAAATCTATACAAACCGCTGTTTTCCAATCCTCTTTCTTTTATTAAAGGCAAAACTTTTCACCATTTCAAATCGATATTTGATTTTATGGCAGAGAGAGAGAGTAAAGTTTTTCCTCATTTGAAGAATATACTGGGTAGAACCGATTGGGATAAAAATATCTCCACTTTTTTAGCCCCAAATGCAAGATATTTTCACGTAAATGAAATCTTACGAGATTCTTTTTATACATCTCCTAAATGGAATAATCCATGGACGTCACCCATATTCCATATTACCTCAACAATATCAGACAGTCCATATAAAGGTTTAGATCTGGTCTTCAATACAATAAAACTATTGGATAAATTCTCAGATATTAATATAATTTGGCATATATGTGGAATACAAACAAATTCAGAGCAAACATTGTACTTTCAGCCCCCCAAAGATTTAAAACATTCTCAAATATCTTTTGAAGGTATATTATCCCAAACAAAACTCATAGAACTATTATTAAACAGTAATATATATGTACATCCTGCATATATTGAAAATAGTTCAAATAGTATTTGTGAAGCACAAATTTTGGGACTTCCTATCATTGCCACTAATGTGGGTGGAACTTCAACTCTGATTCAACATAAAAAAAACGGTATTTTAGTTACCCCTAACGATCCTTATAATCTTGCAGCTCATATATGCAAAATAATCAGAAAACCTCAATTGGCGCAAGAACTATCTAAAAATGCAATTGAAACTGCAGAAAAACGGCATAATAAAGAAAGTATCAAACAGGTTTTAATAGATATTTATTCACAAATCTTAGACGAAAAGAAATGAAAATATACACTAGTATACGGAAATTGAAAATGGATCCTAAAGGGTATTTATTTATTCTCTGGTTTCTATTAAGGCAAAAAACCGGGTGTTTTATTTCTACTCGCATAACTTACATTATCTGCAGGCTAAAAGGCATAAACATCGGTAAAAAGAATATATTCAAAGGAATAACTTACTTTGAACGATTGCCTAATTCAAAAATCTCCATTGGAAATAATTGTCAATTTTATTCAAGCTTCAATTCAAATTCAATCGGTGTACTACAACGTTGTCGAATAGCTACTCTTACACAAAATTCTGAAATTATAATCGGGGATAACGTTGGTATGACAGGCGTTAACATTGGAGCAGCTCAATCTATCATTATAGGAGACAAAACGCTAATCGGTGGTAATTCTATAATAACAGATACTGACTGGCACTCTTTAGAAATAGATTATAGACATTGTGGCATTGAAAAGGCGATATCTACACCAACAATAATTGGAAAAAATGTATTTATCGGGACCAGATCCATCATTCTCAAGGGGAGTAAAATAGGAGATAATACTATCATTGGAGCAGGTAGCGTTGTTGCCGGGGAAATACCTTGCAATGTAATTGCGGCGGGAAATCCATGTAAAATTATAAAAAAATTAGATTTATGAATGAAATTTTTTTCTCAATTATTACAATCAATAAAGACAATGCTAACGGACTTTATAAAACGATAAAAAGTGTCGTAGAACAAACATTTAACAATTTTGAATATATCATAATAGATGGTGCATCAAAAGATTCCAGTGTAGAAATAATCAACCAATTTAAAAATAAAATTACCTATTGGATATCAGAAAAAGACAATGGCGTATACCATGCAATGAACAAAGGGATGAATGTAGCAAAAGGTAAGTACGTATTATTCCTTAATTCTGGAGACTATTTTGCAGATAAGAATGTCTTACAACAAGTTGCAACAAAATCTTCCGATACAGATTTTATTATCGGAAATCAATTGATGTTATATAAGTCAGGAATAAAAAGAGCAGAACAAATTCCAACACCATTGACCGTTTATCATTTTTTCAGAAGTACAATATGGCATCAAGCAACATTTACAAAACTTTCTGTATTGAAAGAACTAGGAGGTTATGATGAGAATTTAAAAATCACATCCGATTGGAAATTCATTTTTCTTGCATTAGTATTACATCATAAAAGTTACCAAGCTTTACCCATTGATATAAGTGTATTCGACACATATGGAATGAGTGGCGCTTCAGATGCAAATCTTATAATCCAAAAAGAAAAAACCGATGTCCTAAAAACTTATTTTCCATATTTCTATCCAGACTACATTATTTTACATAGATATAAACATTTATCTTTCAACTATATAAAAAATACTATTTCATATTTTCTTTTCAAATTAATGAGGAAATTAAATTTCAAATAACATTTATTATAACCATATAATTTAGTAAAAATGAAGGTATTATTAATAAATAAATATTTTTATCCTAAGGGAGGAAGTGAATCTGTATTTTTTTCCACTCTCAATATTTTAAAAAAAAATGGGATAGAGGTAATACCTTTAGCCGTAAATTCCAATAAAAATAATCAAGGAAGAAACCAATATTTCATAAATTTTCCGGAATTATCTCAATTAAAATTTCTCAAAAAATTTAAATACATAATACGCTTTTTCTACAACACAGAAGCAAAGCGGAAATTAAAAAAATTAATTATTGAAGAAAAGCCTGATGTTGCCCATATCCATCTGATGTTCAATAGCTTTTCTATATCAATTTTACCCCTTCTAAAAAAATACAATATTCCTGTAGTTTTGACACTTCATGATTACAGACTAATATGTCCCAATAGTTTACTAATGGACAAAAATAAACATTTATGTAAAAAATGTATACAAAAAGAGTATTGGAAGTGTGCAAAATACAAATGTTCAAAAGGGAATTTCATAGAAAGTCTTTTTCTTGCTATCGATATGTATTTACGAACATATTTGCTACCAATCCAAAAATATATAGATAAATTTATATGTGTCAGCAACTTTGAACAGAACATATATCTAAAGTTTCGTCCAGATTGGAAATCAAAATTCATCCAAATCTATAATCCAATAAAACATTTAGAATCAACCAAATCTATAAAAGGGAATTATCTTCTATTTTTCGGCAGACTATCCCAAGAAAAAGGAATAGAAACCCTTATCAATGCAATGTCCAATTTACCTCAGTACAAGTTAAAAATTGTAGGTACAGGCGATTACTTAGAAAAAAAAGATAACTATTCAAATATCACTTTCTGCGGATACAAAGAAGGTAAAGAACTTGCTGATTTAATCAGTCAAGCTGCTTATACAATCGTACCTTCTGAATGGTACGAAACATTTGGACTTATTGTCATAGAATCTTTCAAATTAGGGACACCGGTTATTTCTTCTGATATAGGGGGGTTATCAGAACTAATCGATAATAAAAAAAATGGATTTCTATTTGAAGCCGGAAATGTCCTTAACTTGACAGATACAATCCAATACGCCATGACTATAGACAATACATCTTATTTTAAAATGGCAAATGAAGCAAGACTAAAAGCCTCCGAATTTAACGATAATAAATACTTCTCAGAACTAATAAGTCTATATAAATCATTAATATTAGAAAAAAATAAAAATAGCTAATAATCACAGAATATATGCCCAACAAAATACCTAAAATAATTCACTATTGCTGGTTAAGCGGAGAGGAAAAACCTGCTTTCATCCAGAAATGTATCTCTTCCTGGAAAAAAGTAATGCCTGACTATGAAATCTGGTGCTGGGATACAAAACGATTCGATATTCATTCTGTAAAATTTGTAGAAGAAGCATACAATGTGAAAAAATGGGCTTTTGCTGCAGACTACATCCGATTATATGCTTTATACCATTATGGAGGAATATATCTCGACTCTGATGTCCTTGTTTTCCAAAAATTCGACAAATTTCTACACAATTCGGCATTTACTTCTATCGAGTCTTATTTTTATGGCAAAAAAGAAAATGACTATTGGATTGAATCGGCCATTCTTGGAGCGGAAAAAGGAAATTTATTTATCAAAGAATGCATGGAATATTACTCTAACAGAAATTTCATCCTTGAAAATGGGACTTATGACCAATCCATAATTTGCCACATTATAGCCAATATTGCAGAAAAAAAATATGGATTTAAAAAATATATTTTTACCGACACCCCTCTATATTTAAAAGATAATATTATGACTTTATATCCTCCATACATTTTTTCACACGACAAAGGTGATATTCGAAAAAAAACTTGTGCAATACACATGTATAAAGGAAGTTGGAGAGATGAAAAAGGGAAAGAAAACAAGTATTTATCAATTATCAGAAAAATAGGAGTAATTCTTTTCAATGAAAAAAACTGGGGGATCATTTATTTCAAAATAAAAAAAATAGCAGCTTTATTCAGAAAACCCTAAATAGGGTTTTCTGAATAAAGCTGCACAAACCTACATTTGTCTTCTATCTTTTCTAAAGCATCTATTTAATATGATAGATGCTATTATATATAATAAACATAGTTTAATTCACACATAATTGCTATTTTAAGATGTTAAAATTTATAAAATCATATATATTCTTCGAAACACAGTCAACAATAGATAAACTTCAACCTTCATTAAATTTTAATAAAAAGAATGAACTAAAGAATTATTTTTTATATAAAAATATAAGAAAATTCTTGGGAACTCAGCTATCCACCTCATTTTCCATAAGAAAAAATTTGGTAAATATTCCACTGATAATTCTTTGTTTTTATTCTTGTGAAAAAGGAGATATAGCCTCCCAAGAAACCGTAAATTCAATATCTAATTGTAACGCTGCAGACTACGGCTTTTTACCAAATGCAAATCCTGAAGAAAATGCTATTTCTCTTCAAAAAGCACTTAATGACAATGATGTAGTAGAAGTTAATTACCCAGGGATATATGAAATAGACACGACTATCATTTTAAAATCAAATAACAAACTCTATTTCAAAGATGGTGTTTATATAAAAAAAGTAAAAAATAAAGGTAATAGTTTCGGATACACCTTCATTAACAAAGGAGCTACAACAAAAACATATGATCAAAACATTACCATCAAAGGATTAAAATTAATAATAAACGGACTTGATGGACATGGTGAAAATTATATACAAGGGTTAAACGGACACTTATCATTCTTCTATATAAAAAATCTAATAATTGAAAATTTTGAATGTTTAGATATAGGTACATCTATATTTGCAATTCATATATGTACATTCGATAATATTACTTTGAATAGAGGTCATATTAAAGGGAAAAAAGATGCTATTCATTTGGGGAGAGGTAAAAAATTCATTATCCAAAATTATACATTTAATACATTCGATGACCCTATCGCTCTCAATGCACAAGATTATGATGTTTCTAACCCTCAAGTAGGCTGGATCGAAGACGGTATTGTAGAAAACTGTATTGACCTATCCGAAAATCCAATAGGTTATTTTTGTCGTATTCTAGCTGGAGGCTTCGTGGATTGGTACCCTGGCATAAAATTACAAAAGTCTGACATTATAATACACAACAATAGAATGTATCGAGTAATTGCAGAACCAGATGGAAAAATATATACATCACAAACTCCACCAAATCATCTATTTGGACTAAAACAAATTGACGGTATAAACTGGTTAATGATACAAGATGATATAACATACACAGCAGGCGTACGTAACGTTTGTTTTAAAAACCTAGCTATCGAAACAAAAAGGCTGGCTGTATTTAGTTTACATTTTGATAATGATAATTGGAGCCGTTCTTATTATCCCGGAGCAGAAATTCCAATTCAAAATAATCTTAGGTTTGAAAACATTACAATAAAAAGCCAAGAAACATGGAGGTTCATTTCTTGTAGAACCCCCATCAACTCGCTATACATTAGAAATTCATATCTAAAATGCTATGCTATTGATTTTATAAAAAACTCAGAGGTCAAAGATTTTAAGCATACTAATATTACCTTTGACAATTGCACTTTTGCAAGAGAAGGTACTTGGGATATTATTGCTAATGAAATACCTGACAAAACGATAACTCTAAAAACTTTCGGCAGTAGAATCGATGCATCCGACTTTCAACCGCAAATAAACGGTCCTGGAATAAGTATTGACTCAGACCTATTCTAAGTTCATTGAATAATATAAAATCTCAAACATACGAAAACATATTTCTTATAAAAGAGACTATCTCAAAATAGAATTTCAGAAATGAAAAATTTATAGATTGAAACCTCTCTAAAGAAAATCTCCTTATTTTTCCTTTCTTGTCAAAAAAAGCTAAAATAAAGAATTTTCACAATCCAACTCACAGATTAAAATAAGTAAGGCTACCCCATTTTCTCTATTTTGAAGTGCACCCCAAAAGTTTTGTGTTTAACTTTTGGGATACACTTCATTTTGATACGGTCTCTTTCATTTTTTATACAATCCTCATAACACCAAGAAAATTTTCTATCTTTTTTCTCTCCAACCTAAAAAAGAAAAATATCCTTTTTATATTATATAATTATGACGGTTCCATCTCCTCTAATATACCAATTGTTCCTATCATACTCAACTATTACATATTCAGGAATATATAATAAACTGCCGAAGTCTGATGCCACAGCTCTTATGAGAATCAGATTTGTTAAAAATACATTCGAGAATCTAAATCTATTTTTTACAGAAAAAATATTCAAAAAAGATTTATAACTTTATATCTAAAAATTTCAAGACTAATGAATAAAAAAATAGCTGCACCTACAGATATAAGTATTATTACAACATATCGTTGCCCAATGCAATGCAAAATGTGCGACATATGGAATAACCCTACAGAAAAAAGTAAAGAAATAACTCCAGAAGAGCTTAAGATTCTTCCTAAAGTAAAATTCATTAATATTACCGGTGGCGAACCATTTATAAGAGAAGACTTAGATAAAATCGTCGAAATTGCCTTTTCCAAATCGCCTCGAGTCGTAATATCAACATCTGGCTGGTTCGAAGACAGAGTAATCACTTTAGCCAAAAAATTCCCTAAAATCGGAATTCGAATAAGCATCGAAGGGCTATCCTGTAAAAATGATGAATTAAGGGGAAGGCAAGGAGGTTTTGACAAGGGACTAAGAACTTTGCTTATGTTAAAAGAAATGGGTGTAAAGGATATAGGATTCGGTTGTACGGTATCTAATAATAATTCAGAAGATATGCTTTCCCTATATCGTTTATCCAAATCCCTCGGAATGGAATTCGCAACAGCAGCATTTCATAATTCTTACTATTTCCATAAAACAGACAATATTATTACAAATAAAGAAACTGTTTGTTCCAACTTTACAAAACTAATTGAAATGCAAATGAAAGAAAATCATCCTAAATCCTGGTTTAGAGCTTTTTTCAATATGGGACTTATAAACTACATAGAAGGCAATAGACGCATGTTACCTTGTGAAGCTGGACTTATCAATTTTTTTATTGATCCATATGGAGAAGTATATCCGTGTAATGGATTAGAAAAAAAATACTGGGAGGAAAGTATGGGAAACATACGGAATGTAACATCATTTATGGAAATATGGGAAAGTCCTCAAGCCGAAAAAGTACGAAATTTAGTACGAAAGTGCCCTAAAAACTGTTGGATGGTAGGTACAGCTTCCCCCGTAATGAAAAAATACATCCAACATCCATTAAAATGGGTATTAAAAAACAAGTGGAACTCACTAAATAACAAACCTATTTGTATAGATAAAAAATGGTATAATGTAGGGCAAGACCCCGAACAGGGCAATTTAAATTCCAATATTTAATCCGATAAGAATAGAATTTCTACTATTAGCTATATATTATGAAATTAGATAAAAATATTATATTGATAGATACAAATCCCGATGAAGGAAAAAATTTCTGTAAAGCATTATCGGAATCAACTCAAATAGAATGGCATTTAATAGATTGCATCAGCAATGAAGGTCGAACTCACAAATACATAAACATAATTCGTTATTTTAAATATTTTATTTTCCCTTTACGTGTATTCCTTAACAGAAAAAAAATCGACAACATTGTTACCTGGCAACAATTTTACGGATTAATTTATGCATTTTATTGTAGACTTTTTCATATAAAAAAGAAGCAATCATTACTGATAATGACATTTATATACAAAAGGAAAAAAGGTATTATCGGGAAAATATATCACCAATTCATTAAATATATTATAACAAGTAAGTACATTGACATTCTTATATGTACAACTAATAAAGAAAGATTTATATACAGTGACCTTTTTAATGTAAATATCAACAAATTTGCGTTTGTTCCATGGGGAATACCAGACTATAAATCAAAAGTTTATACAGACGAATCTTCGAAAGAAAAATTCATATTCTCCACTGGCAGAAGCAATCGGGACTGGGATTTTTTAATCAAAAATCTAAAAAATACAGAATACAAATTAAAAATAGCCTGCGATGAACTACAATACAAAATTTTAAATAATATAGAAATATACAATGATATACATGGACTTAAACTATTTCAATATTTTCAAAACTGTTACTGTGTAATCATATCAATTGAAGACCCGAATATAGCATCCGGACAAACTGTACTATTATATGCTATGCAATTTAAAAAACCTTTAATCGTTACAAAATCCAGTGGTTTAACGGACGATTACATTATTAACAATTACAATGGTCTAATAATAGAAAAAAATAAAGATGAACTGTTGGATGCTTTAGAAAAGATATATAATGACAAATGTTTATATGAAAAATTAGCAACCAACGGGTATAATGAATATGAAACTAAATATTCTACATCGATGTTAGGGAAAAATATAGGCTCAGTACTTCTAAATTCCAGCATATTAGTTAAATCCTTTTAAGTCAACGTAGTTGATATATAAATAATTAATATTAAATTTACCAAGGAACTTTTTTGAGTACGTATAATACTGGCTCTTGCCAAAAGTAATATGTATAAAAAAGCTTCAAAAGATAATTTGAATAAAAAATAGGTAAAATAATAATCTATGAAAATCATTGTAACAGGAACAAGAGGAATTCCTAATATATTAGGTGGAGTAGAAACCCATTGTGAAGAACTTTATCCTCTAATTGCGACAATGGGGCACAATGTTACTATAATACGTCGTTCCTGTTACGTTACCCCTAATAATAATATAGATAATTACAAAAATGTTAAAATTAAAGACATCTATGCACCTCGAAAAAAAAGTTTAGAAGCCATTATACATACATTTCTCGCCGTTTTATATGCAAAATATATAAAAGCCGACATCATACACATACATGCCATAGGACCGTCCATTATGGTTCCTTTTGCCCGCATCTTAGGATTAAAAGTCGTAATGACCCATCATGGGCCTGATTATGATAGACAGAAATGGGGGAAATTAGCAAAATATATTTTAAAACTGGGAGAAAAATGGGGTATAAAATATGCAAATGAAGTAATTGTTATCTCGGACGTAATCAATCAAATCATTATAGACAAATATCACCGGCAAGATGCACATTTGATTTTCAATGGGGTAAATATTCCGACCAAAACACAGACCATAAATTATTTGCAATTTCTCAATTTAGAGCCCCAAAAATATATCTTGGCTATGGGACGTTTTGTCGAAGAAAAAGGATTTGATCTCCTAATCAACGCATTTTCTAAATTAAATCAATCTGAATATAAATTAGTTATAGCTGGAGATGCAGATCATCAGACTGAATATTCCATCAACTTAAAAAGATTAGCTAAAGATAAAAATATTATCCTAACCGGATTCATAAAAGGAGATAAACTGAATGAAATCTTTTCTCATGCTTCATTATTCATTTTACCTTCTTACCACGAAGGATTGCCAATCACTTTATTAGAAGCCATGAGTTACAATTTAGATGTCCTTGTGAGTGATATTCCTGCCAACCGATTACCGGAGTTAAATCCTAATGATTTTTTTATTCCCGGATCTCAAGAAGAATTGTCTAAAAAAATAAAATTGAAACTGAAAAATATCAACTTTAACAGAGAATATAATTTATCATCATATCAATGGAGAAATATTGCAAAACAGACAAACTCTGTTTACAAAAAAATATTATAAACATATAAAACTATAAATCAATTTATTAAATCCTATCAATATTGTTAATTTCATATTTTATATTATATTTATTCTTACCTTTGTCGTCAATCTTATATCATAAAATATCATCCTAAAAATGAAACGGTTTTTAATAGGCTTATTTTTTTTGAATCTTCTATTCTCTGGTTGCAGTAAAGATACAGAATCTCAAATTATAGGAAAATGGCAATTGAGGCAAGTAACATACTTGGATAAAGAAGAAAGAAGTGATTCTTCTTTTTTTAATTTCCATCTAAATGTATTTAAGATTCAAACTGTTATACAAAAAGAAAACTATTCTATAAATTCATGGGGGACTTATAATATAAATAATGACTCCCTATTTATAAATCTAAAACAAATCGATGATTTAAACAATTTAAGTTCATATCCAATATACGGATGGCATACTCTTTCCAAAAAATATAAAATCAATGAATTAAATGCCTCTAAATTAATATTATCTTGTAACGATACTATTTACCATTTTAGAAAATTCTGACAAAATGAATACAATAAGAATTCTCACATTTATCATTATATCTACTATTATACCACAATTAATATTCGGACAGTTTCCATTAACATACAACATTGAGACCAATATTATTTCCGGAAACGGTAATTATACTCCTTTCTACCTAATGAATAACCAACATGGACAAGTATCTTTTAATCCTAACAATGGATATTTACGTGCCGGAATACATAAAGACATAGATATTAATCAACGATTTTCTTATGGCTTCGGTCTCGATATTATCGGTGCATATAATAATGACTCGCCAATATACTTACAGCAAATATACGGTGACTTAAAATATCGCTGTCTCGGGCTTTCAATAGGAACCAAAGAAACTGGAAATCTCATACAAAACGATCAACTAAGCAGTGGAAGTATGATTTGGTCTGGCAATAGTCGTCCCATCCCTCAAATCTCAATTGGAATACCTCGTTTTGTCAACATACCTTTAACAAATGAGTGGGTGCAAATAAAAGGTGAAATAAGTTATGGTGCATTTTTTGAGAAAAAATATCAAGATAAACATCGCCATGATAACTCCATGTATACAAACAAATTATTATATCACAGAAAATATTTAATGCTCAAATTCGAGAAAGATAAACCTTTCTATGGAATTATCGGTATTGATATGGCGGCTCAATTTGGAGGTACAACATATAATTATCCAGGGGAACCCATTATAAAATTCCGTTCTGATTTAAAAGCATTTTTACAAGTATTCATTCCAATGTCTGGAGGTGCAAACGATCCAGGCATAGATCAAGTAAATATTGTAGGTAACCACTTAGGATCTTACTTAATGGAATTCGGATACAAACAAAAAGACTGGAGATCCAAGATATATTATGAACATTTCTTTGACGACCACTCTGGCATGATTTTCAAAAATAAGTTTGATGGATTATGGGGGCTTGAATTTTCAACACACCACCAATGGCCAATAACCGGATTTGTTTTTGAAGTAATGAACTCTACGAATCAGAGTGGACCATTTTTATGGGATAAAACAGATGAAATTCCTATCCAAGTCAGTGGAGGAGATTATTACTATGGCCATGTATGCTATAATGGGTGGACACATCAAGGCCATACGATAGGCAACCCATTCATAACATCTCCAGGATACAATACCGACGGCTATCTAGGATTTAAAAGTTCAAGGGTAAGAGCTTTTCACGTTGGCTTTAATGGTTATGTAATCCCCGAACTGAAATACAGAGTTTTAGCTGGGCATCAACGAGGTTGGGGCACTCCATTTGTACCATTTACTCATATTGCACATGAATTCTCAACTTTAATTGATTTTGATTATCAGCCAAAGAAATTAAAAGGTTGGAATTTCAATTTGGCCGGAGCTTTTGATAAAGGGTCTCTTTTCGGGAACAACTGGGGAATACAAATCGGGATACGGAAAGAAGGAATTTTATTTCAAAAAAAACAATAACTGGAGAAACAACCGTTTTAACATTTTCAACAAAAATGAGGGAGAATTCAATGTCTTCTCCCTCATTTTTATTTCTCTCAATCTTTTAATAAAAATTTTTCTGCACGCCCTGGGGTGAACAATTCCCAAAGAGAGGCAACTGTCCAGCCTGGTGCAAAAATATCATTATAAAAGCCTTTTCCATTTTTCCCATAATCCCAATGAGTATGCTGTACCACCTCTGGATAATATCCCTCACGGGCAATTCCACATAGATGCCCACTGTATGGAACAAGTTGTCTCATTGAAGTCGAAATTACTTCAGCAAAAGATGAGAAACGTGGCTCATTATACTGTTCTGACAGCCATCTTAAAACATCAACAAAGTCAAATATAAATACATCTATATGATTATTTTCGACCGATACATTACCCCAGCCTCGACTCTTGAAAGAAAGATCTCCCAACATCTGTCCTTCGGCAAAAGGTACATCCCAAAGATAATACCAAGAAAGGGCAAAATAAGCAGCTTGACGTGTCAATTCTGCATAATGTTTTTTCTCTTTTCCCTTTGTCACTAAAGCCAAATAATATGTTGCTGTCGCCGCATATAATGATGCCTCCTTATCTTCGCAATTAGCATCCAATGTCGATGAAAAATAATCGGCTTTAGAAATTATCTCATTTTCAAGATAAGAAGCAGCTTTTTTAGCAGCATTCAAATAATCCTTATCTTTAAAATAGGTATATGCCATAACTAACGGCAACACTGCCGATGGTGTACTTCCCCCACTATTATCAACAATTACTTGATTGTCTCTAAACTTTCGTGGGAAACTACCATTTTCTTTTTGAACTTCAAGTATCAATTTCAAAATATTTTTTACCCTTTTCTCCCAGTCCGGATGTATTCGGCCAGCATTACGTTCATACTCTAAATAATATAGAGTTGCAAAAATACCCTCACTTTGCCGACGGATACTTAAATTTTGCTCTTCCGTATTATCTTCAAAATTAACGAATTCACGAAAAAAACCGGTTGTGGTAAAACCATTCTGAAGATAACTATCAAATATTCTCTTACCATTACTAACCAACTCTGGCCGACCTATCTGTTCTCCATATTCAAGAGAATTAAAAGCATTCAATAACACACGCCCTACAAAACCTATTTCAGATATTCCATTTGGGCAGCAATCATTTATATTCAAATGAACACCAGAATTGTACTTTAACGAATAATTTCCAACATAGCTTTCAACAAAATACTTACTAAGTATATTCTTCATATACTCTACTGTATAAGCAGTTTTAACTGGTTGTGGCTCCATAGTATCATAGCAATATTCCCACATATTTCGAACAAATGTAGAATAATCTTCTGCTTTACCATTTTTCACTTCCCACTTTAATGTAATGCTCTCCCCCTTATCAAGCTTATAAAAAGCCTTTGCCTCCGAAGCAAGAGTTAATTTACGTATATAAGAACGAGGAGTTTCCCAATAGGGAAAAGAGACACTGAGAGAGGAAATACCATCCTCATTTACAAATCCTGTAGCTCCAATTGAACTTTTACCTGACAAAATGACTTCTCCAGTATCATGAGTCGTCAAAGCATCACCATTCAATTTATCCAAACGCAAAACTGATATATATTCTCCATCTTTTTCATTGAAAATTCCCGTTAAAGGAGCACTCAACCTATCCTCTCTCACAGTCCAACTATCTGATGTATGAAAAGAGGGAGCCTCTTTAGGTGACCTCAAATTTTTTCGATACCAAAATCCTGGCATATAAAATAGACAATCATTGTGCCGGAATGTAGATTGTATTCTTTCAGAAAAGTTAAACCAAACTTTCTCTGACGCATTTATTTGTACTTCAATAGAACTTTTCCCATTTTCTGAAATGACTTTCTGTATAATAGCTACAGGTAACTTTTCTGACGAATCCAGCTCATAAACACCATTGTTTCTCTCTAAAAACGTCAACGGATAACTAATGGATTGATTACCCGGCATTTTAAGAGAAATCTGTGCATTCATCTGTTGTGGAACAAGAGTAGTACCCCAAACAGGCATAATACTCAAAAATAAACACCCTAAAATAAACTTCTTCAGCATAATGCTCATTTTATTATCAAAAAAAGAATTTATCTTTCAACTCAATTATTTCGTGCCAGAAGGCAGTGCCAATACTTTATTTAAAGGTTCCGGTTTTCCAAAGTAAGGCATCCCTTTTTTATCAAAAGTAAATTTTTGTAATCGTATATCCCTATCCCATCCTGGAACTTTATCTTTTTTAGAGTGGTAAAGAATATAATTTTCTTTGCCATCCGGTGATGTTGTAAAACAAGCATGACCTACCCCATATACATCCTCGGTACCTTCAAAAATCGGAGACTTTCCCTTAACCCAACTTTCCTGTAACAAAGGATCTCCATCTTTTTTCAATTTCAAATACGCTAATTTATATGTATCAAGCCACGATTGTCCACAAGAGTAGATAATAAACACATCCCCATTATGAATCAAAACCTCCGGCCCTTCATTTAGAGGGAGTTCACCTTGTTCATAATACTTATCTGGAGAACTAATTTTTACTCTACTTGAACTGATTGTCCACGGGTTATCCATACGTGCAATATAGAGATTCTGAGATGTCTTATCTGTCTTTTCATTCTTATCCCAACCAGACCAAACAGCATACAATACTTTATTATAATAAAATACGGTCATATCTATTGCCCATATATTATTTTCCAAATCCGTTGGATTATCTCCTGTAAATATCATACCCTTATCCACATATTCACCCATCGGATCATCCGTCATAGACTCAAGAACACCTGTTCGTTGGTGTATAAATGGAGGTCCACCATATCCTCCCGCATAATAAATATACCATTTATTGTTAAGGTAATGAAGTTCCGGAGCCCAAATACAACTCGAATTCCATTTATTTCCTTCCGGGGCTTTCCATATTTGCTTTGGAGGATTTATCTGATGTAGATTTTTGGACTTGGATATACCTATACCATTATTCATACTACAACAATAATAGTAAAATCCATTTTGTTTTATTATCCAAGGATCTGCCCCCGAAAATATAACAGGATTTTTATAATGACCAGACGTTTTGCATCCGGTCATTATAAAAATATTGATACCTAACAAAATAAGCAGTCTAACCATATTTTTAATATATAGCTACTTTACTCGTATGTGTACTTCTTCCATCTACAGTCTCAACGATATATATACCTTTAGTCAAAGTCGTTGTAAACATATCCACATCATTAGCAGAAGAAACTAATACACCACTCGTATTATAAACATTAATATGAGATAAAATACCTGCAGGACTTTCTACTCGCAGTTCAGACCCAACAGCCACAACCTTTACTTGTTCAGCAACAGATAAAGATTCTATCGATTGGGGCGTTCCTAATGTAAATGTCTGAAATTTAGCAAAAGCTCCTCCCACACGGTTATAATTTATCGCTTGCACACTCCACTCATAAATTCCATCGGGCAATTCATATAATTCCCATCGTTTATTCGTAAACACATTACCTTGTTCCGAGACTTGACGAAAACCGTTATTTTCCCCATCAAAAACAGCTTTTGGATAATACAACCACTTACCAGTAGTTTTATTTCTCAATGCTACATTGTAAGTTTCGGCACCATTTGCTGCATTCCAAGATAGGGTAACCATACGCATCTCTCCTGAACCTTCAACTTCAGCATTTAAATTAGCCGGAACCTCAGGTTTCGAGCCAGATACAGCTGTTGTATTGGTGTAAATACCGCAAATATTCTTATTATATCCATTTGTCCCACAAAATCCCATCATCAAAAGATCCGGTTTTCCATCATTATTCAAATCTGCAATATCATAAGATTGCTCAGATATACCTGGGATTTCATTGCTTACAGTTTCATCTTTAGTAAATGTAAAACTTGCCGGATCATTCGTTTTATATAAGTACGTTGCCTGTCTGGCATCCGTTTCATTCCAACCACCTACAATGATATCCAACTTACCGTCATTATCCCAATCAACGAAACAGTTTCCCCCTCCTACACTGTTTTGACGGAAAGGCTCAAATGTCTGTTTTGCCACCATTGTTCCATTCTCATTTTTATATAACCGAACAATATTATTTGAACTTTCTCCATCTGCACCTCCATCACCATTTAACAACAAATCCAAATATCCGTCTCCGTCGACATCACCCCAAACAGCAGAACCATATCCTTTACGAATAATATTAGGTTGTGGATAAACAACAAATTCTCCAAATCCGTCATTCTTCCATGTTGATGAATAGCGACTACCTCCTACTTCATCCCATCCATTAACAAACAAATCCAAATACCCATCGTTATTAAAATCCATAACCGTTACATCCGGATCCGTAAAATGAGCATCTTTAAATAAATTTTCATTTACATTAAACGACCCATCAGCTTGTTGATAATAAACAAGAATACTGGGTGAACCTTCTGGTTTCGTATTCCCAGAAAAATAATAATCTAATAACCCATCATTATTTAAGTCTGCAAAACCACATGAAATGGTAAGAGCTACCTCCGGAACAGGATATTTATCTACAGGAGCCAATGTAAATACACCATTCCCATCATTTAAAGCAATACCATTAGATGCAGGAATACCATCACCCCCATTCCCATTAAAAATAATATCAAGGTCTCCATCTCCATCTATATCTCCAAATTGGAAACGTGCAAAATGTCCTACATTTAAGAAATCCATCCCGCTCTGAGCTTCATATACCCCATTACCTCTATTGATAAAAACCCCTCCCTTTACAACATTCTCTGTACGACCACTAAAAACTATGTCCAATAGTCCATCATTGTTAATATCTGCAGCGACAATATCTCCAGTCTGAGGATCTAAATCCGAACTAATTTCTGCAAATTGAGCCTGAGCTTTACCCGACAACAGCACAAATGCTGTAGCCATTAAAAATGTAATCTTTTTCATACACATTAAATTTAAAAGTCATAAAAAATTTATATATAAAACATTTAATATAGGATACCAGTATGACTCTATCTAGTATCCTATAAAAGAAAATTCTTACTCAAAATATGGCGCACGCTGCCGAGTAGTACTCGGAACTCCATTAGTAATCGTAGGCCACCCATCTACCCAATGAATTTCATCCATCATCAGTGGCCTGCGTGTTGCTCCCCCAGGTAACAACGGATTTGCAACATCAACAGCATGGTACAAAAAATAATCATGGCCTTTATCATCAGTAATAATTTCTGCATTATGACCTGGACCAACCCATTTTACTCGGCCATCACCTTTAAGGAAAGGTGAACCTTCCTGTCCATCATTAAGAATCGATTTACCATCTTTGGTCAAATAAGGGCCTTTTATGTCATCAGCAACAGCAATAGTTACATGATACTGACTATCTGCCCCATCACAACAAGAACCGCACGAACCAAAGAAATAAAATTTTCCATCTTTTGGATAAATATAACTAGCCTCAAATGCATTTCCTGCAATCTTAAATTTTTCTCCAGTGGTAGATTTTAAATCCTGTGTTAATTCGATTCCATATATACCTTGGAAACTTCCCCAAAACAAATATCTCTTTAAATAACGGCCTACTTTAAGCTCCAAGAAAAAAGGGTCAATACTATTCGCTACTCCTATACTTTGAGAGTCAAACAATTTTCCCTGATCTTGAAATGGACCATAGGGCAAATCTGATACAGCCACCCCTATACCCGGATTAGAATCTCCCCAGGTAGAAAAGCTATAAAACATATAATATTTACCATCATAATCATAATGGATAACACAAGGAGCCCATATACCACCATCATTTTTCCATGTCGGCCTTGTTGTAAATGCATCGGCCGCATATTCCCATTTCACAAGATTTTTAGATCTTAAAATCGGGACGAGCCTATTAATTCCGGTTGACCATTGATTTTCTGTTCCATACGCATAAAACCAGCCATCTGAACCTCGCACAATTGTAGGGTCTGCTAAATCGGGTTCAAAAAGTGGATTCTGGTACAGCGTATCTGCTGACGTAGGAGGCTCATTCCAAACCAATACCTCTTTATCTTCTTTGCAGGAAATAATAAAAGTACCAAGTAAAATAAGTATTCCTGCAGCCATGCTCAATATTATTTTTTTCATATTCTATATTCTTTTAATCAACATGCCATTACTATTATTAATATCCCGGATTTTGAGTCAAACCTTCTACAAGAGGTATTTCTCGATAAGGAATGGGGAATCGATTATGCACTCCTATTTTAAAATTACTGAAATCGTCATCGCGACTTTTTAGATAAGCTATTTTTTCGGCAGACTCAAAATAACCCCACCGTTCCAAATCAAGCCATCGCCAAGACTCTCCGCACAATTCCGTCATCCGTTCGTGCATAATCTGTTCACGCATTTTTTCCTTATCATTACCAATACCAGTAAAAACTTTCGAATTTTCCAAATTACATAGCCCTACACGATTGCGAACTTTATTGATATAATCATAAGCCTCAGAGGTACGATTCAACTCATTTAATGCTTCTGCATACAATAGATAAATATCGGCAAGGCGAACCACCCGAAAATTGATTCCAGAATTATAGTCCTCATAAGTTTGTGTATCCCAATTTGTATATTTTCTCCAATATATATTATTCTGATCAAGTCCCCATTGGGTCCATGTTTTTCCATAAAACTTTTCATCAGGAGTAGACGCATCATAAAAGGCAAGTGTAGCTTTCAACCGAGGATCTACTTTCCCATCAGTTGTTTTCTCTTGCTCAAAATCTCCTTTTAATGCGGTCCGAGGTGTAGAATCATCCCAAGAGCAGCCATCTACCGGTAACCCCATAAATTTGGCCCTATTACAGCCAAGTTCATTTCCTGCTTGTATCCCATAAGCATATTGTACTTCAAATAAAGATTCTGAATTATTTTCATTTATAGCTGTAAAATTATCCGTATAATTATCGACCAACTTATAAATCTTCAAGTTAAATATTTCTCGGCACATAGCTTCTGCTTCTGCCCAATTATGCTGTTGCATCAAAACTTTTACCATCATTCCCAAAGCACTACCTTTAGTTGCTCTTCCCAAATCCGAAGAATTACTGTACTTCTCAGGCAAACGGTCTCTCGCATCCTTAAAATCTTTTAGTGCTTGGTTATACAAATCTTCTTGTTCACCAATAACAGGAGCATCTTCTCGAGCATAAGAAGTTAAAGTAATCGGTCCCCGTCCAAAGACTCCAGCCAAATTAAAATACTGCAAGCCTCTCAAAAAATAGGCTTCACCCATAATTCTGTCTCTTAATGTTTCATCCATCTGAATATTAGGTGCATTATCTAATACTTGGTTGGCCCAAAATATTCCTTTATAATTATCAAGCCATGTATAAAATACAGCTTCGGCCGAATCATCATTATAGCTTCCTATCTTAAAATTGGAATAGGCTTGAAAATAAGCATTAGGAGAATGGCTATAACCTTCATCAGAACGAGCAACATACAAAATATGTAACCAACGTGAATACTCACCATTAAATCTCAATGCCCGATAACAGGCATCAATACCTTTTTGAAGTTCTTCCTGTGTCTTCCAATAATCTCCGGTCGTCTGTTCATTAGGATTACTTAATTCCAAAAAACTTTCAGAACACGACGGAAATAACCCAAAACACACAAACACTATAAATAATATTTTGTTTTTCATAATTAATTCTCAAATGAGTTAAACATAGATGTTAAAATGAAACTTGTGCTCCGATAGAAAATGTCCTTACTGGAGGGAAATGCCCATTATCATTTCCTTGTCCAAACACATCTCCTCCTGAAATTTCAGGATCATAACCTGAATAACCCGTAATTGTCCACAAATTTTGAGCACTTACATACAAACGGGCAGAACCAATGAATTTAGTCTTTCTTAACCAACTATCTTTAAATGTATATCCTACTTGCAAATTCTTAATACGGAAATAGTCCCCCCGTTCAATCCATCGGTCTGTATAAGCTAATGTATTATCTGTGGTACCGATTACTGGGCGGGGAGTAGTCGTAGAATGATTTTCCTCTGTCCAAGGTTTCAAATCTTTAGGATAATTACTTGTTTCATCCATTCTTTCCAGCCAATACTTCCCAACATTATATATCTTATTTCCGAACACTCCAGTCATGAACAAAGAAAAATCAAAGTTCTTATACTCAGCTGAAAATGTAATTCCCATTTCAAATTTAGGCAGAGGACTACCGACATACTGACGGTCATCCTTATCTATTTTTCCATCATTATTTGCATCTATATAGCGTATGTCCCCAGGATGAGCATCTGGTTGGATCAGTTTGGTAACCGTCTGTCCATTTTCTGTAACAGTTGTTGTATGTGCATAGACTTCATCCCAACTCTGAAAAATACCATTGGTTTTAATAACATAAAAATCTCCAACCGAACGCCCTTTTTCTGAACGGTTTACTCCATTCGTTCCCCCTTCTCTGAAACTTTCACCTAACTCCAATACTTCATTTTTAACATGGGAAAGGTTCAATCCAATGTTATATTTAAAAGCTCTTTTTGTCTCACGATATCCTAAATTAATCTCAACACCTGTATTTTTTAATTTTCCATAATTTGACCAAGGTGTTATATCTGTTCCTTCTGTCCACGAAATCGGAAGTTTCACCAATAAATCTTTTGATTTTGAATTAAAATATTCCACACTACCATAAAAGTGCTGATCAAACATAGAAAAATCTACCCCAATATTAAATGTAGCTTTCTGTTCCCAACGCAAATTGGGGTTGGCACGCCCTTTCTGAATAGCTCCAGGATAAAAAGTTTGGTCTGGGCCAAAAATAGCACCCTCTCCTACCGTTATATATGTGGCATAATCATAGTCTCCAATAGCCTGCTGATCTCCGATAACACCATAACTTGTCCTTAATTTAAGATCATCAACGACATTCTTGATAGGAGTAAAAAATTTCTCTTCGCTCATCCTCCAACCTAATGAAAAAGATGGAAAGGTTCCATAACGATAATTTTTCCCAAACCTGGAAGAACCATCGCGACGAATATTGAATTGAAATAAATACTTATCGGCATATGCATAATTTATCCGACCTAAAATAGAAGTCATTGCATAATCAGAGTCGGTACCAGTAACCGATGGTTCGGTTTTTCCGGCACTCAACACCCAATACCCTTCCGTCAGGTTTTTCACACTGGCCTCATGTTGTTTCCACTGAGTCTTCTCTGCCGTATATCCAAGTAATGCTTCTATACTATGTTTCCCAAATTTTTTATTGAAATTCAAAGTATTCTCTGATATTATCGTAGTAAAATCACCTTTACGTTCCAATAACTGATTATCATAATTTGAAACTTCAAGATAACGTATTTGCTTATAGGTTTCCTTCTCCCGGTCAAACCAATTATGGTATTCAACTCCTAAATTTGTCTTTAATTTCAAACATTTGAAAAACTCAAGTTCTGCAAACACATTACCGATAATCCGGTTTGATGTCTGACGATAATCTCGAGTTTCCTGTTGCCCAATAGGATTAGTTCCATAAGTCTGATACTGAGTACTACCAGTACCATATCCTCCAGCCTTCGTATCATCATATACAGGTATTACCGGAGGCATACGCAATAAATCAATAAAAGAAGTTCCTGTCATCGGACGAGTTTCCGTACGAGAAACTAACATATTCTCTCCAAAAGTAAATATGCCTTTTTTATATCCCGTATTCACACGTAAAGAATACCGTTTATGCCAAGGACCTTCAACAACTCCGTCTTGTTTAAAAAAGTTCCCACTCACCAAATAATTGCCATTCATATTACCTCCTGAAAGAGTCAAATTATAATCTTGAGTTGTACCCAATTTAAAAAACTCATCCTGCCAATCAGTATTAGTCAATATTTGGCCCTGCTCAGGTTCTCCCGGCCATTCCATATCAGCATTTTCATATGCTAAACGATTTATTTTCAAGAACTCAAGACTATTCATCATCTCTATTCTTTTAGCGATCTGTTGCACGCCAAAATTAGCCGAAGCCTCAATACGAGTAGGTCCCTCTTTTCCTTTCTTAGTCGTTATTATAATAACCCCATTAGCTCCTCGAGCTCCATACAAAGCAGTTGCAGACGCATCTTTCAATACCTGCATACTTTCTATATCATTCACATTAAATTCTCGTTGAGACCCATTTATAATCATACCATCTATAACATATAATGGTCCCACATTAGAAAAGCTTCCTATACCACGAATACGCACATCTGCTGATGTCCCCGGCTCGCCAGAAGTACTTACCGATACACCGGCAACCTGTCCTTGTAATGCTTGGCCAATATTGGGAGCATTCATCTTTTTCATTTCTTTTACATCAACTACACCAACAGCCCCTGTCAAGTCCTTTTTCCTTTGCGTACCATATCCCACAACTACTACTTCATCAAGAATCTCTACATCTTCCTTTAAAATAAATCGTATAGGCTTACCTGCCTTTGCCCTTATTTCAGCTTTTTGATATCCAATACTACTTATAACCAAAGTGACATTCTCATCATCCGGAACAGACAATGTAAACTTACCGTCAATATCAGTCGTAGCACCAACTGTTGATCCTTTTACCAAAATACTAGCCCCAATTACAGGTTCTCCCTTTTCATCGATAATAGTACCAGATATCACTCCTTTCTGCATAATTTCTGTTTCTACAGCTTTCGCATTAATGCTACCCAGCAATAATAACAAAAGCCATAATACATCTTTGAGAAACAGAGTTCTCAGCCTTGCACCATACATTCTTGCTTTCATGATGATTCAATTATTAATTTAAAGATTTATATACATATTTCATTATATCCTTTACAAAATTCCTCCTTAGTCTCCAATATGGAGAGACAAATTCTCTATGTAACTAAAGTTCCAAAGTTGTATTAGTTTTAACCGTAAGCCTCCAGATTCTCATACTATAATTCTCATCTATTCAAATTTTGATTTCCAGGCTCTACTCCTTCATATGAGGACTCAAATGCAGCTAATAACATTATTAATAAAAAAAACGTCTCATTCATAATTTCAGAGATTTAGATTAACTCTTGCAAAACTATGATAAGCATATAAAAAGAAGTAAAAAAATAATTTCAAATGATGAAACTATCGTCCCATCCCTATTGAAATTTCTCCATTAAGTCTTTTGGTAATACACCAAATTGTTTCTGGAAACATTTCGCAAAATATGAAGGCGAACTAAAACCTACCATATAGCATATTTCATTGATACGATATTTCCCTTCCTGCAATAATTGTGCAGCTTTTTTCAAACGCTCAAGTCTAAGGTAATCATTTGGAGTCATATCTAAAGCACCTTTTATCTTACGATAAAAACTGGAACGACTCATATTTAATGTACCGGCAATATCATCCATACTAAATTCCGGATCACTTAAATTAGCCTCTATAATTTCCTTCAAATTTCTGACAAATTCTTCATCCGGTTGAGATGTAGCCACCGTATTTACTGTAATAAAAGGCGAATTGGCAAAAGCTTCACGCAACTTTTCCCGATTTTTCAATAACCCTGCAACACTCGTAAGTAAATATTCTGTAGAAAACGGTTTCTCTATGTAAGTATCTGCGCCTACTTCTATTCCGGTTATTTTGGATTGCAAATTAGTCTGGGCTGTTAACAATATTACGGGAATATGACTATAATTTATTTTTGACTTTAAATGCTTACACAACTCAAATCCATCCATTTTGGGCATTACAATATCGCTAATAATCAAGTGGATATAATTATTATCCATTATTTCCAAAGCCTCTACCCCATTCGATGCTGTAAGTACTGTATATCTGTCTGATAACTGCCGTGCAATAAAATTCTGCATCTCCAAATTATCTTCAACAACCAATATCGTATAATATCCCGAAACTTTTTCTACACCCCCAAAGTTCTCTCGAATCTCTTCTTTATCATTTGCAACAGGTTCTAAAACATTTATGATATTCTTTTGTTCTTTAGGTAACGAAAGACAAAAACTATTACATCCCGGTTTTGGCTCTAATATTAAAAAACCAGAATGAAGTTCCGCCAAAGAACGAGCCAAAGGCAATCCGATTCCCGTCCCTGCAACAACCTTATCTGTCTCATTTTTATTATATTGCACAAAAGGCTTGAAAATATCTTCAGCTTTTTCGGCAGGAATAAGCATCCCATCATTTTGAATACGTACAGAAAAATACCCAATATTATTTTTACTTTCAAGCAAAAGCCAAACATATATATAAGTATCAGAATATTTCACTGCATTATTAAATAAATTACTGAGAATCTTGGTAAACGCCTCTTTATCCACATCTGCGAAAAAGTCTTTTTCAGGCAAAAAAATTGAAAAGTTCAGCTCTTTCTGTCGAACCATAGAAGAGAACCTGTGATATGTATTACGCAATATCTCCGAAATATTACAACGAGTAAAATTAAGACTAAAGCCCAAAGTTTCCGCTTTACGAAAATCCAATAATTGATTGGTCAAATTAAGGAGACGGTCAGTGTTCTGACTCATGATATCCATATCCTCCTTCAATGTTGATGTTACCTCACCTTTACCTAATATATTATCCAATGGCCCCTTTATTAAAGTAAGAGGTGTTCTGATTTCATGAGCAATATTAGTAAAAAAATCTATCTTAGCATTATAAATTTCGCGTTCCTTTTGTCGCTCAAAATCTTCTATTTGACGAAGTTGTTTGATTTTATTTTGCTTTCTAATAAAATAAATTGCCAGTAAAATGATTACAATAGCAAAAACGACATAAAATATATAAGCCCATATAGAGAGATAAAACGGTGGCAAAATATGAATATATAACATTGTGTATTCATTATGCCACAAACCATCTGCATCTTCTGATTTTATTTTTAATATATAATTTCCATAAACTAAATTAGAATAAGTAATTACTCCACTCGAAGGACGAGGATACCATTCCTCATCAAACCCTTCAAGTTTATAACTGATAATGTATCTATCAGGTGCTTGATACCCTAAAGCAGCAACTCGTAACGAAAATGAATTCTGGTCTGAAGCCAACTCTATACTATCAGAGAGTATAATACTCTTATTCAAAGGAGAATTTTTTTCTCCGACAACAGCTCGTTTATTAAATATAGAAAAATCTGTAATAACAATCGGCGGAATATATTTATTTTCACCAAAATCACGAGGATTAAACGAAATAAAACCTTCTATACTACCTAAATAAATAGTCCCATCTACAGATTTATACCCTGAACGATAGTTAAACTGGTTTACCGGAAGACCATCCGCAACTGTATATATTTTCATATCTTCTGTCTCAGGATTAAATCGAACTAACCCGCCATTTGTAGTTACC
The DNA here is from genome assembly GCF_015097275.1 of Coprobacter secundus subsp. similis. Taxonomy (GTDB): domain Bacteria; phylum Bacteroidota; class Bacteroidia; order Bacteroidales; family Coprobacteraceae; genus Coprobacter; species Coprobacter secundus. The sequence goes on along the minus strand of NZ_AP023322.1, from coordinate 3,554,013 downwards.
CAAAACATGCCGTCATTGTCTTCTATTATTTGATAAACAACATCATTAGGTAAACCTCTATTACTATTGTATGTAGTAAAAGTATCCGTATTCTGATTATATCTGCAAAAACCTCCCCCCTGAGTAGTGAACCATAAGATTGAACGGCTATCCTCGAAGATACTAACAACTTTATTATTAGGAATCTCCCCAGCTTGATTTCCTTTATAGGCATAATTTTTCCACCTCTTCCGAGATATCTCATATTTATATATTCCATTTGCATAGGTAGCCAGCCATATATTACCATGAGAATCTTCTTTAATATCATAAATAAATTTTCCCTCTAATTCTGGAATTCGTGTAAAATCATCAGTTTCTCTATTATAAAAATGTAAACCGAACAATGTTCCTATCCAAATATTGCCTGATACTGTTCTGCAAATCGCAAAAACACTATTCTCATTTAAGGTATTTTTCCTATCTCCTTTATAATAAGAGCGGACAATTTTATTAGTTCGAGTATCAATTACTTTCAAGCCTTTTGCAAAAGTTCCAACCCATAACATATCTCCATCCATACACAATGCATGTACATTACGAAAAGACTTACTTGGACCAAAAAAACAAAATTGACTTGTTTTCGGATCGAAACGATTCAAACCACCATCCTCTGTTCCAATCCATATTATACCCTTATTATCTTTACAAAATTCCCTTATCCGCATTCCATGAAGGCTATTGGAATCATGACTAGGATAATATTTTTTAAAATAACTATATTGCTGGGTCAGATAATTAACTCCTCCAAAATACGTACCAATCCAGACTCCTCCTTCTTTATCTTTACATAAACAATACACCGCATTATCAGAAAGAGAATAACGATCTCCCAATATATTATAATGATGACTATACTTATGCTGCCTAAGATTATAAATATAAACTCCAGACTCGGTTCCGATCCATAATTCATTATTAGAAAAAGGCAATATATCTCTTACAAATAGCTCTTCCCCTTTCTCATCTGTTTGTATAAGACTTTTTAATTGTTCTGAAGATAAATTTATTTCATATATACCTTTTGCCGTACCTACATATAAACAGTTATAAGCACCTTCAATGATTTTATTCACTATTCCTCCTTCAAAAGGTTCTTTTCCATTCGTCAAAAATGGACGTAAAGTTTTCAAATTATCTTTAGAATAACTTAAACCATCCTTAAAAAAACCTATCCATATAGTTCCATTATTATCAATAAAAAAAGATTGTATATTTGCTCTTCCTCCATTCAATTGAGTTAAAGTATATCTTATCAAACATTTTTTATTCAAATCAAAATAAAATAAGCCTTGTTCATCAACGGCTATCCATACCCCTCCCTTCTGATCACCATAAATCACCGTAATAGATTTGTCAATGACCGTGCCGTCTGCAGTCCTATATTCAAAAGCTGTGAACGATTCTTTTTGAGGATTATATAAATATAAGCCCGCATCCGTACCCACCCATATAATATGGTCTCTGTCTTCAAATAAAACATTTATAAAATTGCTTTTTAATCCATTTTTATCTCCTATTTTCTGTTTGAATACACGAAAATCAAGCCCATCATAACGATTTACACCATCTTTGGTCCCAAACCACATAAATCCAAAATGATCTTGTATAACAGTATTTACAGTATTCTGGGACAAACCTTTATGAATATCCAAAGTTTCAAAATAATATCTTCTATCTTGTGCCCCAACCTGTAAAAATCCTACAATACATAATATATGTAATAATATATATTGTTTTAATTTTATAAGCATATACAATGAATACTTTTTATTCAAAATAAAGAATCTCATACGTTACAAAAATAATAAAAATCTACTTTAAAAATAAAATAGACCAACAATGGTTTTTCACTCTTATCATTAATAATATTTGATTATATTTCATATTTATTTTATTTCAAATAATTGCTATATATATAATATAGTTTTTCTTTGTATAAAAAATGATAATCTAATTTGTAAACACAATATCACACATGAAACTCATCAAATTAACTACTGCTATTTTTGTTTGTATACAACTAAGTACCTATACATCAACAGGAAAAGAAAATAAAATCCTTTATAAGGATTCCAAAGCTCCTATTGAAGCTCGTATCAATGATCTATTGAATCGTATGACATTAAGAGAAAAAATACTTCAACTCAATCAATATATCGTCGGTAAAAATACAAATGAAAATAACATCGGAGAAGTTTTAAATTCATATCCTAAAGAATCCGGCTCTTACATTTATTTCTCTGATAATGCTACTTTACGTAACCAAATACAAAAACAAGCTGTTGAAGAAACTCGATTGGGCATACCTGCCCTTTTTGGATATGATGTCATTCACGGCTTCCGAACAATTTACCCCATATCCTTGGGACAAGCTTGTTCATGGAATCCTGATTTAGTAAAAAAAGCATGCGCTATGGCTGCACAAGAAACTCGAATGTCCGGAACAGAGTGGACATTTTCTCCCATGATAGATGTTGCACACGATGGACGTTGGGGTAGAGTATCTGAAGGTTACGGTGAAGACCCGTATACAAATGCAGTTTTTGGAGTTGCATCTGTTTTGGGGTATCAAGGCAATGACTTGTCAAGCTCCAAACAAGTCGCAGCCTGTTTGAAGCATTATGTGGGATATGGAGCATCGGAAGGAGGTCGAGACTATCGAGCTACTGACATTTCCAATCAAACTCTATGGAGCATTTATATGCCTCCTTACGAAGCTTGTATAAAAGCAGGGGCAGCAACCGTCATGAGTGCATTCAACGATATAAACGGAACTCCAGCAACGGCAAATTATTACACATTGACCGAGATATTAAAAAAGCGGTGGAAACATGACGGTTTCGTTGTATCTGATTGGAATGCTGTAGAGCAACTGATAAATCAGGGAGTAGCTGCTAACCGAAAAGAAGCAGCATTAAAGGCTTTTTCCGCTGGGACAGAAATGAACATGACTGATAACTGCTATGCAGAACACATGGAAGAATTAGTAAATGAAGGAAAAATAAAAATATCTCAAATTGATGAAGCTGTCGGTCGTATATTAAGAATTAAATTCCGTCTAGGACTATTCGAAAAACCTTATACACCTGAATATCCTGAAACTCAAAGAGTACTTTTACCCGAAAATCGAAAATTAGCAGAAAAACTAGCTGAAGAAAGCATGGTATTGCTAAAAAATACAAATCAGATCTTACCCCTTAATCAAAAAAATATAGCCATTATCGGTCCTATGGTAAAAGACAAAGATAATATAATCGGGTCATGGACAGCACATGGGCGTACAAAAGATGTAGAAACTCTTTGGGATGGCTTAGAAAAAGAATTCACAGGAAAAGCAACTCTTTCTTACGCAAAAGGATGTGAATTTGAAGGAAACGATAACTCTAAATTTAACGAAGCAATAGAAATCGCAAAACAATCAGATATCATTATTCTATGTCTGGGAGAAAAAAGAGGTTGGAGTGGAGAAAACGGTTCAAGATCGACTCTTGCATTACCGATTATTCAAGAAAAGTTAGCAGAAGCTTTATACAAAACAGGAAAGCCAATAATACTCGTCCTCTCAAGTGGTCGTCCTATAGAACTTTGCCGTTTAGAACCTATGTGTGATGCCATCATTGAAATCTGGCAACCGGGAATTTGTGGAGGGACACCCCTTGCCGGAATATTATCTGGCCGTATAAATCCTTCTGGGAAATTAGCAATAACCTTTCCCTATTCTACCGGACAAATTCCTATATACTACAACATGAGACAAAGTGCTCGACCTTTTGACAAACAAGGCGATTATCAAGACATACCAACAACTCCTTTGTATGAGTTTGCTCATGGATTAAGTTATACCAACTATGAGTATGGAGAACTAAAAGCTTCAACTACACATATCAAAAAAAATGAAACAGTAAATATCTCAATTCCTATTACTAATATTGGGAATCGAGACGGAAAAGAAACTGTACACTGGTTTATATCTGACCCTGTATGTTCTATTTCCAGGCCAATAAAAGAATTGAAACATTTCGAGAAACACCTCATTAAAAAGGGTGAAACTATAACTTATACATTTACCATAAATCCAATAAGAGACCTCTCATATGTTGACTCTGATGGTAAACCTTTTTTAGAATCAGGAATATATTACATCTCAGTAAAAGATAAGAAAATCGCTATTGAAGTTGTCGAATAATCAAAAACAAGATAAAAAAGAACCCTGTAGTAACAACGATTACTACAGGGTTACATATAAAATCTAAATACAAAATGTCTATAAACAAAAAAAGGTTGTCTCACGACAACCAATCTTCATTAACCTTAAATCTAATACCATGAAAAACACAGTGCAAATATAAGTACAAATTCTAACTTGTCAATAGGTTTAGTAATAAAAAAATTATATATTAACTCATTTTAATATCTATATTCATACTACACCAATATTGGAACATTCTTTAAATGAATCTACTTTCCAATAAACAAATATTAAAATTTCATTTAATAACCTAAATATCAGCAAATAAAAAAATGCTCCATCATTTCTATGCACATACGACTATTATGATAGGGGCATTTCCAAAATCCAGCTTTATCATCCATACGATTTACTGTGTTATCGGCATATATACTCCAATACCACTCTCCTGTTGCTGCATCTATCAATCGTTGCTGCACATAATTCCACACATCACAAGCCCTTTCTTTAAATAAAATATTCTCCGAATTTTTATATGCATACATAAAACCTACTATCGATTCTGCCTGTACCCACCAATGCCGGTCCTTATCTTTTCGTCCAAATTCAGATTCATAAATCATACTACCATCAGGTTCCAAACCTTCCAATGCAGCCATAGCTATTTCTATCGATACCGGCATAACATTCTTTATCATCTGAGAATCACCTAAAACCAGAGCTGCTTCATACAGAAGCCATGACGCTTCTATATCATGCCCAAACGATATTGTAGACGATTTTTTATTCCATCTTTCATCGAAAAAAAGCTCCAAATGTCTGGTTTCAGCATTTAAAATATGATTCAAAAATATCGTTATCAGTTCCTGTTGTGCCACTCTAAGACGCTCGTCCGGCCATACTCGAAGAAGATTGGTATATGGCTCCAATATATGTAAATGGGTATTCATAGACTTCTTTTCATTAGCATCTTTATCACTTAGTCTCATATCATCTATCGGCTTCCAATCATCCGTAAATGCCTCAAAATATCCTCCATATTGCTTATCCTTATGTTCTTCTATAAGTTCAAACAATTGTCTTGCCCTTTCCAAAGCCATAATATCTTTCGTTGCCCGATAATACTCAGTAAAACCATACAGGGCAAATCCTTGTGCATAAGTCTGTTTCTTCCGATTCACAGGATTTCCCTTACAATCGAGCTCCCAATACACCCCGCCATATACCGGGTCAATAAAATATTTACAAATATAATTATAGGCTCTTTCTGCCATTTCAAGATAAACCGGAGTTTTCAATAATCGATAAGCAGCTGAGAATGTCCAAAGAAGCCGAGCATTCAGCACTGCTCCCTTTGAGGCATCTTTTATCAATCGGTTATGTCCATCCATCCGACCATAAAACCCTCCATTCTCATCATCTACCATAAAACTAATCCAAAAGGGTAATATATGGGCTGTCAATTCTTTTTTAAATCCTTCCATATCAAACTTGTCTCTTTTCATTTAAATCTTTGGTTATCTCTTTTACTTTTTTCTCGGTTAAAGGATAAAACATTATAAATAGGACTGAAAATATAGCTCCTACAGCAGGCAGTATACTTAACATCATACGAATACCTTCCTGAGCTTCAATTGATTGCGCAACATTCGCCTGAAATCCAAAAAAACTTAAAAGCCATCCTGTCAAAGCTCCACCTATAGACCATCCAAACTTCTGTGACATCGATGATGATGAAAATATAAGACCTGTCGCCCGACGTCCAGTTTTCCATTCAGAAAAATCAGCAATATCTGCATACATAGACCAAAGTAAAGGAAATATACTCCCTGCACAAGCACTAATAAGCACTTGTAACAATAATATTCCTATAATATTGTCTTTTCCGAGAAAATAGAATACAATACTTAAAACCGTAGCAATAAACATCGCAGACAAATAAGTATTCCTTTTACCTATACGAGTCGAAATCGGCGTTACCAACAAGATTCCTAAAATATTAGCACCCTGACCTAAAACAAGATAAATCGTAGTTATAGACAATGCCGACCCGACAAATCCCAATTGTAAACCGTCTGGAACGACAGCATAATATTTAAAATAATAAACGGCAGCTCCGTCACGAATAGAGTTAAATATTAATGCCGAAATACCCGCACCTAACAATATCCACCACGGTTTATTCCGGAAAAGGTCAACAATATCTTCTTTTAAAGAATTCCCCTCATCTTTAATAGGCCGTATTCTCTCTTTGGTCCAGCAAAATGTTCCCATAAAAAAGAGCACGGCAACAACAGCAAAAGTAGCAGCAGCCATCGACCAACCAATTTGTAAATTGGTCATACTACTGTATAAATTTACCAATGGCTCTATAAGCAACAGCGCAAGCATACTTCCTAAAAACGCAAAAATCATGCGATAAGATGAAAGAGCCGTTCTCTCCTCAGGCTCAGCAGACACAACCCCCAATAAAGATGCGTATGGTACATTAATCAAAGAATATACCATCATCATTAATGAATAAGTGACATAAGCATAAATGATTTTACCTGTAACAGAAAAGTCCGGAGTAGTAAAAGTCAACACTCCCATAACACTAAATGGTATGGCTATCCAAAGCAAATAAGGTCGGAATTTTCCCCAACGGCTTTCGGTCCTGTCAGCAATAACACCTACAACTGGGTCGAAAAGAGAATCCCAAACCCGAGTAATTAAAAACATTGTTCCCACTATAGCTGCATCTATACCAAACACATCAGTATAAAAAAATAATAAATACATACCAAACAACTTCCAGAACATAGAAGAAGCTGCATCTCCAAGACCATACCCGACTTTTTCTTTCAGAGTTACTTTATCTGTCCTCATGATATTTTTTATAATTATACGAAAATATTTTATAATAACATTTTTACGTATTTACAAAAGTATCAATGCAATATTCATATTACAAATATTATTTTATCTAAACATAATACTTTTTAAACTCAATAAAACAAATGGAATTATTTTATACATAACAAAAAAATTAATAATCAATAATATATTAGCTATATCCACTCAAATACAGGGATATACTTTATTAACCAGAACGTATAATAGTAAAAAAGCGAACCGAAATAAATTCCGACCCGCTTCACACTATACCAATAATATACACAATCTTTCTATGCCATACGATTTTTATAATCTTCATAACCAAACTCCCGCCAAAGTTTCAATTGACCATCTACTGTCCATAATGCCAACGATGGATGGGGAATGCCATTAAACATATTTGTTTTTACGATAGTATAATGTATCATATCTTCAAATACAATACGTTCTCCAATCTGAAGCTCATGGTCAAAAGTCCAATTTCCCATATAATCTCCACTTAGACAAGAATTTCCTCCCAGCCGATAAGTATATTTCCCCGGCATATCAATCATAGCCCCTCTCACAACAGGCTTATAAGGCATTTCAAGACAATCGGGCATATGACATGTAAAAGAAACATCAAGAATAGCGGTTTTTATTCCATGATTTTCCACGATATCAACAACCGAAGATACCAGTACTCCCGTTTGCCAAACAAAAGCGCTTCCGGGTTCCATAATAATCTCTAAATTCGGGTACTTTGATTTAAATCCTTGCAATAATCCAATCAAGTGGTTTATATCATAGTCTTTCCGAGTCATCAAATGTCCTCCTCCCATATTTAGCCATTTCAAATCGGGCAAAAATCTTCCAAAGCGTTCCTCCACCTGAGATAACGTATTCTCTAAGTCATAAGACGAAGATTCACAAAGTGTATGGAAATGTAACCCTTCGATTCCATCCGGTAATGTATCGCCCAATAAATCAGAAACGACACCTAAACGAGAACCCGGAGCACATGGATTATATAACTCCGTTTCTACATCTGAATACTCCGGATTAATGCGTAAACCACATGAAATGGCATGTCCTGCAGTTTTTGTCAAAGGATAAAAACGTTCGAACTGAGACAGTGAATTAAAAGTGATATGGCTACTACAATGCATAATCTCAGGAAAATCTGCTTCCGTATAAGCAGGAGAATAGGTATGTGCACGACTGCCCATTTCCTCCAAAGCTAAACGGGCTTCAAACTTTGAACTGGCTGTAGAATATGGGATATACTCCCGAACAATAGGAAAAGCCTTCCAAAGAGCAAAAGCCTTAAATGCCAATATAATATTCACTCCTGTACATTCTTTCACGGAACGTATCAAAGTCAAATTCTGTCTCAAAAGTTTTTCATCAAGAACATAACAAGGCGACGGTATCTTATCTATATTCATATAATCAATTTATATTATTTAATAATGGTAAACTTAGCAAACTTAAGCAAAAGCTGCTTTTTACCAACCTGTTCAAACTCTACTCCAATTTTTCGATTATCCCCTTCTCCTGATATTTCTGTCACAATCCCCGATCCAAATCTATCATGTCGAATCCGAGCTCCAACGTCCAATCCTGTAATAGAAACCGACCCTCCGGATACAGACGAAGTATTCACAGCATCTAACCGTTTCAAACGAGGAGAATATGATTTAAGAGGCAAATCTTGTTTCTTAGAAGGTAAAACCGGCTCTTCCCGTTTAAAAAAAGATGAACGAGAAGAACTATACATGCCCAATGAACGAGAAGAAAAGCTATAAATACTATCTTCAACATTTTGTTTGGACTTCAATTCTGAAGGCATATTCAAATATGTCGGATCAATATCCTTTAAGAACCTACTAGGGGGCATTGCCGTAGGTTGTCCATTACGATAACGGGTAGCCGCATACGAAAGGGCACAATTCTCCTCTGCTCGAGTAATTGCTACATATAACAGCCTCCGTTCTTCTTCCAGTTCTCGCTCACTATTTTTGCTCAGTGCTGCCGGAAACAAATCTTCTTCTAATCCTACCACAAAAACATTCTTAAACTCCAATCCTTTCGATGCGTGAATCGTCATCATCGTAACCTTATCACTATCATCATCTTCTTTCTCATCCTGATCGGTAGCCAACGATATTTCAGCCAAAAAATCTGTCAAAGCAATTTCTTCTACCCCTTCTTCTTGTCTCAAAGAACAAAACTCTTGAATACCATTCATCAACTCTTGAAGGTTTTCCTGACGGCTCAAATTTTCAGGAGAACGATTGGCATATATTTCTGTAAAAATCCCCGAACGTCGAATAATAAGTTCTGCGATGTCCATAGCATTCATCTTATTATTTGCATCGATAAACTCTTCAATAAGCTCCTTAAATTTTTGAATTTTATTTAATGTACCATTATTTACCGGTAAAGTATACTCTAATGGTGTAGCAATAACTTGCCACAGGCTAACATCATTATGTATACCACATTCGATAATCTTACCGAGAGTTGTATCTCCAATGCCTCGTGCAGGATAATTTATCACCCTTTTTATAGCCTCCTCATCATGAGGATTAATTGCCAAACGAAAATAAGCAATTACATCTTTTATTTCTTTTCTCTGATAAAAGGATAAACCTCCGTATATACGATAAGGTATATTCTTCTTGCGCAATGCTTCTTCAAAAATACGTGATTGGGCATTTGTGCGGTACAATATCACAAAATCATTATATGCATATTTTGATAATCTTTTCATTTCCGACACACGGTTGGCAACCATATATCCCTCTTCAAAATCGGAATAAGCACTCAACACATCTATTTTATTTCCTACCGCGTTCTCCGAATATACTTGCTTACGTATCTGTTCTTTATTCTTATCAATCAAACTATTTGCTGCCCTGACAATGTTCTGTGTAGAACGATAATTTCGTTCTAACTTAAAAGTCTTGCATCCCGGATAATCACTTTTAAGATTCAATATATTACTTATATTCGCTCCCCTAAAAGAGTATATACTCTGAGCATCATCTCCTACAACACAAATATGATTATGGCCTTTCGACAGCTGATGTATAATAAGATGCTGGGCAAAATTAGTATCCTGATACTCATCTACCAGTATAAAACGAAATATCTGACGGTATCGTTCTAATACATCCGGATGATCACGAAACAATATATTTGTATACAACAGCAAATCATCAAAATCCATAACTCCTGCTTTCTGGCATCGATTCCAATAAGTCTGATAAATATCCTTTATCAAAGGCCTTTTTGCACGCTCATCAGATTCCACTAAATCTTTATTCACCTGATAAGCTTGCGGAGTAATAAGAGCATTCTTTGCATTCGATATGATTGCTTGTACCGACGCGGGCTTATATATCTTATCGTCCAAATCCTTTTCTTTTATAATACTTTTCAACAAGCTTCTCGAGTCAGAAGTATCATAAATCGTAAAATCTGAAGTAAATCCCAAACGGTCGGCATTTACTCGTAATATCCTCGAAAAAATAGAATGAAAAGTCCCCATCCACAGCCGGGCAGCAGTCGGGCCTCCCACAATAGACGCAATCCGTTCTTTCATCTCCCTTGCAGCTTTATTGGTAAAAGTCAATGCCAATATATTATATGGAGCATAACCCGACTCGAGCAAAAAAGCAATCTTATATGTAAGTACACGAGTTTTACCTGATCCCGCTCCAGCAATCACCAGTGACGGTCCCTCATTATATAGCACAGCCTGCTGCTGGCTTTCATTCAAGTCCTGCAAAAATTCTTCCACTGCTCTTTTTCTTTTACTACAAAAGTACATAAAAAAGTAGAACCGGAAAATATGAAAAAATTGATTTAGGAAATAATGTGTTCAACTCATTTTAAATTCTCCATAAATTGAAAAACATAAAAATATTCTATTTTTTCATAGAAATCTATTTTATTTTTATCATTCTCGGATCATTAAATTACAAAAAATTTATATCTTTCTGAACAATATAAAAACAATACTGTTATATTAATGTAACAATTTCAATAAAGGCATAAAAAAATGTTTCGATAAAAAAATTGCAAAAAATCGATTTTTTACCGAACTTTTTTATCAAAGAATTGTTTATTAAATACAAGACATTAAAAACCGAACGTTATGAAATATGAATTACCTAAACTGCCGTACGCCGAAAACGCTTTAGAACCAGTTATCAGCAAACGGACCGTGGAATTCCATTGGGGTAAACACGAACAGACATACATAAACAATCTAAATAAACTGATTGAAGGTGCAAAATTTGAGAATGCATCGCTTGAGAGTATAATAAAAGAAGCTGATGGTGCATTGTTTAACAATGCTTCACAAGCTTGGAACCATATATTTTACTTTTTCTCTTTTTCTCCTGACGGAGCAAGAGAACCCAAAGGTGAAATAGAAAAAGCCATCAAAGAACAATGGGGTACTGTTGAACATTTTAAGAAAGAATTTGTTGATACAGGTGTTGCCCAATTTGGCTCCGGCTGGGTATGGTTAGTAAAAAATAAAAACGGCAAACTGGAAATCATAAAAACAGGTAATGCAGGAAATCCCATGACTGATGGACACACTCCTTTACTTACCTTTGATGTCTGGGAACATGCCTATTACTTAGATTATCAAAACCGTCGGGCAGATCATCTACACGAATTGTGGAAAATCGTTGATTGGTCGATAGTTGAAAAAAGATACTTATAATTCGCACTTTTCTAAAAACAGTAGCGCGTGACGCGTAACTTATCTAGCACTTTAAAATAAGCATAATGTGATGAATTCTAAAAGAGAGGAATACTATGTGAATAGTCCCTCTCTTTGCTTTTTTATATACCTTTCTCCCAAAATAAAGTTTTATACTTGCAAAAAAAGATTCTTTTTTGTTTCTTTGCTTACAATTGACACGATTTATATATCTTTTACTTGCATTTTGCATTGATATAAAATCTGATATTTTTATATTTTCATAAATACGTCTCTTATTATGAGTACAAAAAAATTTTTATTAAGTGAGAACGATATACCTCGTGCGTGGTATAACGTAGTTGCTGACATGAAAAACAAGCCGATGCCACCCTTGCATCCTGGTACAAAAAAACCGCTCAAACCAGAAGATTTATATCCCATCTTTGCAAAGGAACTTGTGCATCAAGAATTGAATACAACAGACGCCTGGATAGAAATTCCTGACGAAGTTCGAGATTTATACAAGATATGGCGTCCTACCCCTTTAGTTCGGGCATATGGATTAGAAAAAGCATTAGATACTCCTGCCCATATATATTTTAAGAACGAAAGTGTAAGCCCTGTTGGTTCCCATAAATTAAATTCGGCTATTGCCCAGGCTTATTTTTGTAAAAAAGAAGGGGTTACCAATATTACAACAGAAACCGGAGCCGGACAATGGGGTGCGGCATTATCCTATGCCGCAAAATCTTTTGGCCTTGAATTAGCGGTATATATGGTAAAAGTAAGTTATCATCAGAAACCCTACCGCCGCTCTATCATGCAAACTTTTGGGGCGCAAGTAATAGCCTCTCCAAGTATGTCAACAAAAGCCGGCCGCAAGATATTAACTGAAAATCCGAATTATCAAGGAAGTTTAGGCACGGCTATATCTGAAGCCATAGAATTAGCGACACAAACTCCTAATTGTAAATATACTTTAGGCAGTGTACTTAATCACGTCATGCTACACCAGACAGTTATCGGTCTCGAAGCTGAAAAACAAATGGAAATGGCTGGAGAATACCCCGATATCGTTATTGGATGTTTTGGCGGCGGATCCAACTTTTCAGGTATTTCATTTCCCTTTTTACGTCATAAGCTTACAGAAGGCAAAGATATACGTATCATTGCTGCCGAACCAGCCTCTTGCCCTAAATTGACACGCGGTGTATTCCAGTATGACTTCGGTGATGAAGCCGGCTACACACCACTCCTACCCATGTATACTTTAGGTCATAATTTCGCTCCGGCTCATATCCACGCTGGAGGACTTCGCTATCATGGAGCCGGCTCTATTGTCAGCCAGCTGAAAAAGGATAATCTTATGGAAGCTGTAGATATACAACAACTTGATACATTCAAAGCTGCAACCATATTCGCCCAATCAGAAGGCATTATCCCTGCTCCAGAATCATCTCACGCAATCGCAGCTGCCATTCGAGAAGCTCAGGCAGCAAAAGAATCCGGGGAAAAGAAAGTTATATTATTCAATCTTTCAGGCCATGGGCTTATTGATATGGCAGCCTATGACCAATATCTGGCTGGTGATCTTACAAACTTTGAAGTTACAGATGAAGATGTCGCAAAAAATCTGGAAGCAATAAAGGATTTATAAATACAAGACCTCGTTACTACAAAAGGCTTTCAGAACAATTCTGAAAGCCTTTTGATTGTTATATCTTCTCTCCCATAAAAACTAAAGATTATTTTTCTGAACCTTTAGAACTCGGTTTAGCAATTGCTTCACGCATCGTTGTGTCGGCCTCTATATTTTTCATCTTATAATAATCCATAATGCCCAAATTCCCAGAACGGAAAGCATCAGCCATAGCTCTCGGAACTTCTGCTTCCGCTTCAATCACTTTTGCCCGAGCTTCCTGAGCTTTTGCTTTCATTTCCTGCTCAAGAGCTATTGCCATAGCTCGACGTTCCTCAGCTTTAGCCTGTGCAATATTCTTATCAGCCTGAGCTTGATCCATTTGCAACCCGGCACCAATATTTTTACCTATATCGATATCTGCAATATCAATAGACAAAATCTCAAAAGCTGTACCCGAGTCAAGACCTTTTCTTAAAACGAGCTTTGATATAGAATCAGGATTTTCAAGCACAGTTTTATGTGACTCAGAAGATCCGATAGATGAGACAATACCTTCCCCCACACGAGCTAAAATAGTATCTTCTCCCGCACCACCTACCAACTGACGAATGTTAGCCCGAACTGTAACACGAGCTTTAGCAATCAACTGGATACCGTCTTTAGCCACAGCAACAACCGGCGGTGTATCTATCACTTTAGGATTCACAGACATTTGCACGGCTTCAAATACATCACGCCCCGCTAAATCTATAGCCGTTGCCATTTGAAAACCCAAATCTATATTAGCTTTTGAAGCAGATACCAATGCATGAACCACACGTTCTACATGCCCCCCAGCTAAATAATGCGCTTCCAATTCATCGCGAGTAATTGCTTTCAGTCCTGCTTTATGAGCTTCAATCATAGCACGAACGATAATTTGAGGCGGCACTTTACGTATCCGCATCAGGAAGAGTTGCAGCAAAGAAATATTTACACCCGAAACTCTGGCCGATATCCACAAAAGGAAGGGTACAAAGTAAAAAAATAAAATTACTAATACCACAACGGCAACTAACAGAAAATAACTGTATCCCAACATACTTACATTTATTATAGTTTATATTCAATCATCTTTTTTACGAACAATTACCGATGTTCTCTCAACACGTTCTACTATTACGGAAGAACCTTCATCAATAAAATCTTCCCGCGTCTTTCCCTCCACTTGTACCGTACCAATAAGGACAGTACCCATAGGATTCAAACGAGACAAAGCAATCCCCTCATCACCGACTTTTATAGAATCATTCACCTGTGTCGGGATAACAGAATCTATATCTGTTTTCAATGATATTCTATCCAAACTCTTTGAACGCATAAACCAAATAATACCGACAACACATGCAACAACCGACGCAGCAATTGTAACATATCCCGCTGTAGTCCCAAGATTTACAAATGCATAATAAATACCTCCTCCAAAAAAAATCAGCGAACTAAAGCCTGCTACTGTAATCCCAGGAAGAAAAAATATCTCAAGAATAATCAAGACTACTCCAATCAAGACCAATAATATGATAATCAATATATCCATAACCGAACGATTATATCATTTCTTTTGCTGCTTTAACAATACATTTATTTCTGCTGCACGACTACGATTATCTAAATCTTCCGGCTGTCCATACAAAGAAACTAAAGAAGACTCTAATTTTTTTATTTCTCTCGATAAAGTTTCTTTATTCCCTTTCTGATTTACATATTGCTCTCTCAAACCAGACAATTGAGCCTCTAGCTCTTCTATTTGTTTACGACATTCATTTGCTTTTATATACAAATCTTTAGCCTCTTTGCTCTCAAAATCAGCCAATGAAGTATAGACTATCTGATTATTTACAATAAATATAAAGTCTGCCTTAGGCTCATTTTCAACTACTTCTGAAGGATTATATATATGTTGCAAGATTTGTGCATAATTATTATTTTTTTTCCATGTCTGTTTTATAGAAGATATTTTGCCCAAAGAACGAGCCCACTCTTCATCATTCCCCTGATAAACGACTTTTTCTACATTAGGAATAAACACATATATAATCACCTTATCTTCAGGCTGATATCGGTCAGAAGCAAACCATCCGATATTGTTCAATTCATCAATAGCCATCATATAATCATTAAAAGGAGAATTAAAAGGCATGCCCATATTTTCCGGGGCCAAAAAATTTCCTGAATTCAGGTTCATCCGGGTAACAAAAATATCATATCCTCCCAATGATTCTTCTCCCGTAGATGCATAATAAAGTGTTACTCCATCAGATAATAAAAATGGGAAATTCTGGTCATCTTTATTATTTATATTTCCAGTTAAAGACAAAGCCTCTCCCCAGCTATCATCAACTAATCGGCTTCGAGACATCAAATCATATCCGTTTTTTGCCGTTTTAACACCATACACAATTTTATCTCCTTTTTGATTTTGATAAACTGATGAATTATTTTTAGTTTGGGATTTAAAAAAGGTATTATAGTCATGCAAACTTCCCGATTCTGGACTTAATTTATAATGTTTAAAAAAATCTTGTTTATCAACAATCATACTATCAATAATCTGTACTTCCTCAACACGTCTAACCATCTGCTCCCCCATTTTTGCTTTTGCAATTTTTGCATCTATCGCCTCGGTATCTTGCTTACTTTTTTGGAGCATCGCCTTATATTTTTCATAATTTTCAAGTGCATCGGAAAATCTATATTGCCGGTTATAAAGGTCTCCAAGATACAAGTAAGAATCTTGTATCTTACGCGAGGCTGCCACTTTTAAATATTTTTCAGAAGCATTATACTCTCCTGTTTCATATAGACAAACTCCATACCACTGATTTAAACTCGAATTATTGGGAGATTTCTTAATCAATGTCTCAAAAATAGGTTTAGCCTGGTCATATTTACCGGCTTTATACAAATCCCGAGCCCGTTCTAAGCTCTGTGCCATTACTGTACAACCCAACAAATATAACACACCAAAAAGCAATATGAATTTTATACGCCCCTTCATTATTCTTTTACTATCTCGTTTTCTTTTTGTTATTAACTTACAACATCCAAATATACAAAGTAATTTTTTTATACACTAAACCTCTTTAGAATTTATTTTCATCAACATATGCCTATAAAAATATAGATACTCTTCATTTAGCCCAAAGGCATCTTTAGGAATATATATAAAATGACTCTTATCCGTATATAACAGGAAAGCAGCCTTTCTCATCTTAAAAAAACATATATCGCTCCATAAAACGCGATCAAGACTTTTATCCGTAAAATGAAACACAATCTCTTTTTCATCAATTATAAGATATTTATCCAATATGTTCCACCGATTTTGAGGATAAGCGATATATTCAAAATACTTTATCATTAAAAGAAAGGGGGAAACTAAGAAAATCAAGATTAATAGAAGATAAAAGAAATCAAAATTCCACCATAAAGCAACAGATAATATTACGGCAATAAAAAATATCCATACTATTTTTCGACGCAAAAAAAGGATAAACAAAATCTTAAAATATTTGTCGGCAGGAAGCCTAAATACACCTGTTGTAATAATCATATTCAATCTTTATTTTTTACCCGTATAAAATTAAATATATTTTCTGCTTTCCTATAATCAAGTTTTACAAAATACACTACTTTTGCACAAAATTTACACACTTTGATATGGCAATACCCGATGCTCGAGAAAAACTTTTAAAAAAGCTCGACCAAAAAATGAAAAAGGCTATCTTCGATTATCATCTGGTCGAAGAGGGGGACCGAATTCTTATTGCGCTGTCAGGGGGAAAAGACTCTCTAGCCCTCACAGAACTCTTAGGCCGTAAAGTCAAAATATATCAACCCCGATTTTCATTACTTTCAGCACATGTCAGTATGAGCAACATTCCCTATCAGAGTAATATAGAATATCTACAACAATTTGCCAAACAGTATAATATCCCATTCATCCATCGACATACCTCATTCAATCCTGAAACTGACACTCGCAAATCTCCATGCTTTCTTTGCTCATGGTACAGAAGAAAAGCTCTATTCGATATCGCAAAAGAATACAACTGCAACAAAATAGCATTAGGGCACCATCAAGACGATATCCTACAAACTTTACTTATGAATATGACCCACCAAGGAGCATTTGGCACTATGCCTCCATTTCTGAAAATGAGTAAATTCGAAATGACATTGATACGCCCCATGTGTCTTATTACAGAAAAGGAGCTTAAAATATTATCCAAAATGTCAGGCTATTTAAAACAGAAAAAAAATTGCCCTTATGAAAACTCTTCAAGTCGTATTCAAATGAAAACGGTCATTGAAATTCTCGAAAAAATGAATTCTCAAGTTCGCAGCAACATGTGGAACAGTATGACACATATACAACCCGATTATCTACCTTCTATAAAAAATAAATAAAAACTATGCAAGGCTTATATTCAATACTACTACTAATCATATCAAATATCTTCATGACTTTTGCCTGGTATGGGCACCTGAAGTTACAAGAAATGAAAATTATAAGTAATTGGCCTCTTATCGGAGTAATACTATTATCATGGGGTATCGCTTTAGCTGAATATATGTGCCAAGTTCCAGCTAATCGACTCGGTTTTCAAGGAAATGGCGGACCGTTCAGTCTAATGCAACTTAAAGTTGTACAAGAGGTTATTACTCTAATCATATTTACACTGTTCTCAACCCTTTTGTTCAAAGGTGAATCTCTGCATTGGAACCACTTGGCAGCATTCGTATGCCTGGTGTTAGCTGTTTATTTTGTATTTATGAAATAATCTTACCATAAAACATGAATATATAACAAAACAAAACTTCAAGCCACACAAAATTTACTTATTGTTAGTTTTTTTTGAAAAAAAAGACATAATAATACCTAAATAAAGGTATTGTTATGTACCTTTGTATATTGTACTTTTGTGCGAAGATAATAACACGATTTCTTTTAACTGTATCTATTGGTCGGTAAATATATAAATATACCTTCCCTTTACTTGCATTTATTGGAGTCTTTTATATTATACTATGAATCAGGACTGTACCAAATGGAGTTTGAACGAAAGATCATAGAGCATGACATGGTAGCTTTTCAAGAGCTATACAACAACAATATATCCGAATTAGTGGCTTTTGCATATCGTTTTACTTATGATATAGAAATTGCCAAAGATTTGGTACATGACGCTTTTGTATGGATCTGGGATCACCCTGAGAAGATAAATTGTCAAGGCAATATAGAGGCTTTACTATTGCACATCGTCCGCTCAAACTGCCTAAACTACATACGAGATTTAGATATACAAGACAAGAACCAGGAAAAACTGGTAGAAGCAAGTATTTTTGCAGGTATGGATATAGATGATGACCCATATGGTCAAAAAGATGAACTCATAAAACGCCTAAAGAAAATTATGGGGTCATTACCCGAAAAGAGTCGTGTCATTTTGGAAAAACATATTGTTAATGGTACAAAAGTAAAAGATATTGCATCAGAAATGCACATCGCAGAGTCTACTGTTAAAACTCATTTAAAACGCACCATGAGAGTTTTAAGGGAAAACATGGCTATCTTTTTGTTCACTTCAATTCTTTTTATCTATCTTTTTTCTTAAAAAAAAAATATTTTTTGTCCCCCATTTTTACATCTAATGTTTATTATATACAAAATGCTAATTTTAAAGCTTTGTATAGATAACAGACAAGTATGCGAAAAATAGACTGGGAAATCATCGCTAAAGATATTGATAACCAAACATCTATCTCTGAAAAAAAGAAATTGAAAAAATGGTTAGATGCATCTGAGCAACATTACAAATATTATAATAAAGTAAAACAAAATTATTTTAAACAGCTTTCTTTTGATAAAAAATCTAATGACATTGACTTTTTAAAACTCAAAAAAAGATTGGTATCTCATTCTTTAAATACACAACCATATAGAACATCTCGATTCCGTAATTTTGTTATTTACTCATCTGTAGCATGCATAGTAGCTGGATTGTTATGTGGAATATTCCAATGGACATCAAATCATAAACGTGATGATATTCAAATATTTAAAGAAATATCAGAACATCATTTACCCGGAACAAATAAAGCCACTCTATTCATCGACAATCACGAATACATTGCTTTGGGACAAAACTCTGTCTTGCTCGATTTGCGTGGTGTAAAAATAACTAATAGTGCACAAGGAGACCTCACATACCAAAAAACAGAAAAAAGCTCTCCTATATTAAATAAACTTGTAGTTCCTAGAGGGGGAGAATATAAAGTTATTTTATCTGACAGTAGCACCGTATGGCTCAACTCCGAATCTACTCTTGAATATCCCTCCATATTTGAAGGAAATACACGACGAGTAACCTTAATCGGAGAAGGATATTTTAAAATATCAAAAAATGAAAAAAAACCGTTTATTATTGAAACCGCTGACACAGAAATCGAAGTATTAGGGACAGAATTTAATGTATCGGCATACCCAGACAACTCGTATACAACTACCACTTTAGTAGAAGGTTCGGTCAAAATAGAATACAAAGCAATCGACAGCCAGGATATTCTCAAGCCCGGAATGCAATCTTATTATAATATCAAAGAAAATTCGAGCCAAATATCATATGTTAATACTGAATTCAACACCTCATGGAAAAATAAAATATTTAGTTTCAATGACACACCATTAGAAGATTTACTAAAAATTGTCTCTCGGTGGTATAATTTTAAATATACAATAAAAGATCCATCATTACTCTCATATCATTTTTCAGGGGAACTAAGCCGTAAAAAAAATCTCGACTATTTATTCCGGGTACTTGAAGAAGTCGGTATCCCTATGGAAATCAGTTATAAAAATGGGACAGTAACATTAGATAAAAAATAATTTATATAATGAATATATCATATATATTACAAAAAGGTAAAAATAAGCAATGGTTACAAATATTAATCATTTCTATTATTTGCGTTAATAGTTACGCCTCCGAAATAGAAACAACAAACTCTGTCATATCTCCTTATGCTATAGTATCAGCAGGTGACCGAGTTATCAACTCAGACGAACTAAAAAAGGCAAGCCTCACGAACTTGTGGGATGCCATTCAAATACTCGAACCATCCTTAAAAGATGAAAGTCAGGATATTTATGGAGATATGCCCGGGTATCTACCATCTTCTGTCTCAATAAGAGGGAAAAAGATTTGGTCGACCAATATAGATAATCCATACTTACCTTTATTTATCATTGATGGGGCAAGAGTACCTTTACGTCAAGCAATGAACCTCGATATCAACGATATTGATAAAATCATTATTTATAAAGACGCAGCCAGCCTTTCTCGATATGGAATTTATGGGGCAAACGGAGTTATCGAATTTATAACTCAAAAGCCCCAAACTGGAAAAATAAAAATCAATTATCTATTCGACGCAATCATACAAAATGCAGATTTGAATTCCCATAAAGTAATCGATGAATATGCTCAAAAAGAAGTTCACACCGACTGGTTACAACAGCCTATCCAAACAGCATTCCAACATAGGCATAAAATCAATATAGAAGGTGGAGACGAATATGTAAAATATAAATTCTCTACCCGATTTTCTCCTTCAGGAAATGGGGTAATGAAAAAGTCGAAAAATGATATACTTGGGCTCAATTCCTACATTGAATATAATTTCAAAGCTTTACATATATCTAATGATATCGTATTCAATCAAATAAAAGGACATGCTTCTAATTATGGAACTTATGATTATTATCGTCAACTGAATCCCGAATGGAAAGCTACAGATGAAACAGGCATTCCATATACCGTATTAAATGAAAATGAAACAACACAATGTATTAATCCGGTATATGAAGCGACATTAGGATCTTTTGACAAGACAAAATCAAACGAAATATACGATAATCTGAATCTAAGGCTTTCTTTGAAAAAAGGATTTACCATAGATGGATCTTTCGCCTTTGTCAGAGAAACTAATCAACACGATATCTTTATATCCCCATCTTCCGGCCTATACCACAATGTTGAAAGCGGCAGTAATATAGGAAGATATGACATTTTAAGAGAAAATAGCTTATCATTCGAAGCCTCTCTTGCCTTACAATATCAGAAACATATCAAAAAATCAAATATAGGAGTATCGGCCGGAGTACGAACATTCAGTGGAAAATATTACGACGAAGCTTATGCCGGAATAGGTATTCCCACCGATCGAATGGCCTACGTATCATTCACTAAAAGCTACGATACTTTAAATATGGCAACAGCCCATCGAGAATATGACAGAACTTTACAAAGCATATTATCAGGACATTATACATATGATAACAGATATGGATTACGAGCTTCCATAAATTATAATCGCTCCTCACTTCTATCTACAGAAGAACGGAATGCATGGTTTTACAATACATCTATCTACTGGAACATTCATAATGAAGCATTTATGAAAAACTCTGGTATAAGTCGATTTATTTTAAATGCATCTATAGGAACTACAGGAGGAATAGGATTCTCAGATGATGATTACAATGTAACCTATAAATCAGATATAGGTAATGAATATATTTATAATTATTATCTTATCGGGTCATCTATACAGTCCATGCCAAACAGAAATATCAAATGGCATACTATAAACAATCGAAACTTATCTTTGCTGTTCGACTATAAAAAAATCTCTTTGGCATTTAACTACTACAACAATCTTACAAAAAATATAATTATACTTGATCTCCTCCCTTTGTCTACCGGATATGAAAATTCAATTTCAAACGGTGGTGAAATTCGAAATGAAGGTATCGAATTTTACCTTCATACTAAAATCATCGAAAACCTAAAAGGCTGGTCATTAAGTGCATTCATATCAGGGATGCATAACCATAATAAGATAGAAAAAGTTCCTGATTATTTTGCATCTAAATATAATAGTACGGTACGTAATAACTATTTACAATATGCCAAACAGTATCACCGACTTTCAGAATTACATGAAAATCGACCTTTAAATACAATATACAAATACTCTGAATCTCACATTGACAAAGATGGACAAGACATTCTCGACGGGACCCCGAGCTATGTAGGCTCTACTGACGATAAATTCCGAGGGAATTTAGGGCTTACACTACAATACAAACAATGGTGGATAAATACAATCGTCAATTGTTCTTTGGGAGGTTATACATATGACTGGTTCAATCTGTTACCAATAGGAGATAACTTTTACTCCAAAAATAATTGTTTTTCACTTAGTTCATTACAATTGGGCTATTCCTTTACGCCAGAAATATGTTCAAAAATGCATATGAGAGCTCTGACTTTGGCTTTGTCTGGAAATAATCTAGTACGCACTAGTTCTGCAAAAACAGCAAAAGGTATACTATATCCTTATGCCCGAACAATGGCTTTTTCGTTACGTATAACTTTTTAACAAATTGATTATGAAAAAGATACCATACATATTACTCCTTTTAGTATTCTATTCCTGTTCCGACTGGTTCGATATCCAATCGGACAATACAAGTGTCACAGATAAAAAGTTCTTTAAAGATGAGAACTCTTTTTATAACGCTTTGACCGATGTATATACACAACTCAGACAACCTTCTTTATACGGTGACAATCTTTCTATCGGGATGTTAGAATTTATGGGTCAAAATTTTACTCCATATGATGAAAGAACCACAGCTTTTTGTAAATACGATTACACTCAAATAGAACAGGCCGGTATCCTTTCTGATATATGGAGAGAAATGTTCAGGGCCATAGGTTCTTGCAATAAACTAATCGAAGAGATTGAAAAAACAAATGTTATTTTTTACAATAGTGGCCAGAAACAAATCATTACAGGAGAAGCTTATGCCCTCAGGGGGGCTTTACATTTTGAGCTGCTCAGGCTTTTCCATCCGAATATAACTAATGATCCCAGTTATAGAGCACTTCCATATATGACAACTTTCGGTACACAAGTAAGTCCCTCACTATCAACAACAGAATTATTAAGTAAAATCATCCAAGATCTAAAGTTTGCAGCAGAATTATTAAAACCTTATGACCCAATTCTGACTGGAATAAGTTCTTCCAGTATAAAACCGGGAGAAATAGACAGTAAACTAAGAACTTTTGAAATGAACTACTATGCTGTAACAGCAATATTGGCTCGAATTTCATTATATACGGGAAATTATGCTGATGCCTTCAGTTATGCAGACGAAACATTTAACCATATTCGAAATGTAGAAAGTCGAAATCAAGTATTTTACTATTTTACACCCGGGAAATACGGCAGTGATTTCAGCTTTTCTCGTGAACATATTTTCGGGATAGCATCTCCCCCTGAAGGACTAACTCAACTGTCTGAAGAAATGTTTAATGAAAAGAAAATCAAAACCCGCACAGGACTAAAAGATATATTTCCAGAAGCAAGCGATATCAGATATAGAGCTTGGTTCAACTCTTCAGGCAACAATGAATATATCATGTCCAACAAATTCGGAAAAGAATCTTTATTGATAGATTACAATAAAACAACTTCAGGCGAATCGACCAGCTTACCAGTAAGAATCCCTTTTATAAAATTAGGAGAAGTCGCACTTATTGCTGCCGAATCCCTAAATGAGCAAAATCAAATCGATGATGCAGCCCAATGGATTATAGATATGGAAACAAGTAAAGGAGCTTCTTATTTAACAAAAATCAAAGAGAATGGAGAACTCAACCAAAATACTTTACGTAAGGTTATCCGGGAAGAATACGAACGAGAATTCTGGGGTGAAGGTCAATTGTTCTTTTTTCATAAAAGGATGAATGATACAGAAATAACATCATATGACGGAACTAAGATAGAAATGAGTAATAAACAATATACTTTACCTGTACCGCCAAACGCTTTTTAAGTAAACGATTCGGTAAAATTGTAAATCATGAAAATGAAAAGAAAACTAAAAATAGTTATTCCGGTAATACTCTCCCTATTATTCTTCTACGGAGGGAAAATACATGCACAAAAAAATATTACCGTACATATTAAAGATAAAACTTTTGCAGAAGCATTACAAATACTGAAAGAGGCATCAGGTTATCAGTTCTTCTATACCAATCAGCTTGTCGACAATAAAAAGAAAATTACAATATCTGCCGACAATATCGATTTAAGAATTGTACTAAAGCGCATTTGCCATCCGCTGAATTTACAATTTTCGGTCATAGACAATACTGTCGTTATCTCTAAAAATACACGTCCTACAGAAAAGGAAATACCAGGTAAATACAAAGTATCAGGAACCATCTTGGATGAAAATAAACATCCACTTTCAGGAGCTGTCATCATACAAGATGAAAATGGTTTTTCTAAAAATACAACTGTATCTGACGATGAGGGGAATTATAGTCTAATGCTTGACTCCCCCAATAACAAGATGACGGTCTCATTCATTGGTTATAAAAAAAGGACTTTACGCCCCAATGGAAAAATCGTACTTGACATTGAACTTGAGCCAGATGTTGTAGAAATTGACAATGCCGTTGTTATCGGCTATTATCCAAAAGCTAAAAATAGTTTTACAGGAACGGCAGTATCGGTCAAAGGCGATGAACTGAGAGCAGTAAACAACACAAATTTGTTCGAAGGTCTCAAGGTTTTCGATCCATCCTTTCAAGTTGTCGATGTACGTGGCGTGTTCGGATCAGATCCAAACCACATTCCTGACCAAATAGAGATACGTGGGCAAAACAGTTTTCCTGATATATCCCAAAGTAATTTACAAACCGTAACCAGTCTACCCATCTTCATACTCGACGGATTCGAGATTTCCGTACAGAAAGTATATGACCTTGACATGAACCGCATCCAAAGTGTCACTATATTGAAAGATGCATCAGCATCAGCCATTTATGGCTCTCGTGCAGCAAACGGTGTAATCGTTATCGAAACCAAAAGCCCTGAATCGGGAGTATTGCAAGTAAGCTATACTCTTAACAGTGGTTTACAAATTCCAGATTTAAGTTCCTATAACCTGATGAATGCCGCTGAAATGCTTGAGTTTCAAAAAGCTGCAGGAGTATTCGACGCTACCGAACCAGGAGAAGATCCCGGAAACAAATTGAACTCATATAACTTAATAAAAAAAGAAATCATGAGCGGAACAGACACATACTGGTTGTCAAAACCCCTACAAGTAGGATTTCAACATAAACATACCATATTCATCGATGGAAGTGTAACCCGTATGAAAGAAGAAAAAGGAAATATGAGGTACTCTGTAAACTTGGGATACGGACAAACTAACGGAGTAATGAAAGGATCAACTCGCTCTACTTATGAGGCTGGAACAAAATTAATGTATAATTCTTCTAAGATATTCATTACCAATGACATGCAATTTAGTATGGTAAAAAGTACCGAATCTCCATATGGTTCTTTTTCAACCTACACTTCTGCACTACCTTACTTCAGAGAAAAAGATGAAAACGGTAATTATTATAGGACTTTGTCTCTAAATAATGTAGCCCCTCCCGGAATGGAACTCGGAGTATCCCCCATACAACAATCACCAATGTATGAAGCAAAATATCTCAACAGCTTCACCGCAGGTGAAACTATGAGTTTCACCAATAACACAGGTATCAATTGGTCGGTAACTTCTGATTTTAGAATAAAAGGAAATTTTTCTGTCTCATATGATTTCGATAGAGATGACATATTCCTTTCTCCTCAAAGTTTTACTTACATTAATAACAATGACAATAGCATCAATAATCCCGATGTCCTTTACAATCGAGGAAAATATGATTTAAGTAATTCCAATACTCTTGCCTACAACGGTAACATTGTAGCATCTTATTCACATTCATTCGGCAAACATGATATCCAAGCCATCCTCGGAGGCGAAATACGTCAGTCCCAAAGCAATAGTGACGGTTATATCGTGACAGGATTCATGGGAGACGCTTTAGATTATTTATCTTATGCAGCTCAGTATGAACAATATGGGCGACCATCCGGAGTAGAATCTACGACGCGCTCTTTAGGTGCATTTACCAATTTGAATTATTCTTACGATAACCGATACTTAGTAGACTTGACCGCACGTATGGATGGTTCCTCCTTATATGGAAAAAACCAACAATCTGCACCTTATTGGTCTACCGGTATCCGTTGGAATATACACAATGAAGCATTCCTTGAAGGAAACGCCAATTTCAAAAAATTGGCACTACGTGCTAACATCGGAACCACAGGAAACCAAAATTTCAGCAAAAATCAAGCTATGAGTTTGTATTATTATCAAACTCCGGTATATGGAGGATATTTCGGAGCTATTATCAGCACTCTTGGAAATCCCGACCTGAAAGGACAAACTACATTCAATCGGAATATCGGAGTCGAAACTACTTTATTCAATAATAAATTGAACCTGGACTTTAACTACTATTATAATACTACCACAGGTAATCTGACCGATATTACCATCGCACCGTCTATCGGTTTCAGTTCATATAAAACTAATATGGGCGACCTTACAAATAAAGGTATAGATTTCAGTCTGAGCTATGCTCCTATACGTACCAAAAACATGTTATTAAACTTTACTCTCAACGGGACACATAATCAGAACAAAATCACAAAAATATCTGATACTCTAAAAAAATATAATGAAACGATAAACCAGAAAATAGAAGAAGATGAGAAAAATGAATACACTACAGTATTCCTCTTTAAAGAAGGTGAATCTATGAATACAATTTATGCTGTACGAAGTTTGGGTATAGATCCTGGTACTGGAAAAGAAATTTTTTTGGATAAAAACGGTGCTAAAACATTCATTTGGAATGCAGAAGACCAAGTTCCCGTAGGTGTAAACGAACCAATTCTCCAAGGTTATATCGGTGCAAACTTTCGCTATAAAGCATGGGAATTCGGTACTAACTTCAACTATTCCTTTGGTGCTGATAAATACAATTATACATTACATCAAAGGATCGAAAATGTCGACTACATGGTCAATAATGATAAACGAGCTCTTACCGAAAGATGGAAACAACCGGGAGATATAGCTCGATACAAAGCAATAAACGATAACAGTGAGACAAAAGCTTCCTCCCGATTTGTGCAGAAAGAACGTCGCTTGAGTCTTACCTCATTAAGGGTAAGTTATACATTACCACAAGAACTCTTGAGAAATAAAGTATTATCAATGCTGCGTTTATCTGTAACTTGTAATGAGTTGTTTTATTGGTCAACTATACGTCAAGAAAGAGGACTATCCTATCCTTTTGCTCGTTCGGTAAATTTCTCAGCTCAAGTAAATTTCTAATCTGCGATTATGATGAAAAATATAATATACACAGCTTTATTATCCATGTTCATTTCCTTGTCATCTTGCTCATGGCTCGATGTTAACTCGAAATCCGAAGTTAGCATAGAAGATATGTTTTCTACCCGGGAAGGATATTACACTACACTATCAGGTATATATATCAGCATGGGAGGAGAAAACTTATATGGAAATAATTTATGTCTGTACGCACTCGAACCCCTTACTCAACAATACACCGTATCAGATACAGAAACAGATCGTACTAAATGGGCACAATTCCAGTATTCGACAGACGAAGGAGAGGAATTGATAAGCAATATATGGTCCACTATGTACAATACTATTGTCAATTGCAATGTTGTCATTGAGCAACTCCAAAAAGATGATATGCCTACATTCGAACCAGGAGTAACAAATATATTATTGGCCGAAGCCCTTGGGCTAAGAGCCTACATGTATTTCGACCTTATTCGCATGTACAATGATTCTTACAAAGTAAATCCAAATTCGGCAAATGTCCCTTATAAAACCGATTTCGGGTTTTCTATCGGAAAAAAAATAACAACAACTGAATTACTGCAAGAATTGATGGCCGACTTAACCAAAGCCCGTAAACTACTACAAGATAACGATCCGATATTTACAGGAAAAAGTTTCAATGACAAATATGTATCGTACGACCGTACACAACGCATGAATTATTATGCAGTAACTGCACTAATGGCTCGTATTGAAATGTTTCGTGAAAACTATAAGGAAGCATACCTTTTAGCCGATGAAATCATACAAAGTGAAAAATTCAGGTTTATCAAACAAGATGAAATCATTGAAACCGATATTTATGGAAAGGAATTGAAAGTCGACCGTATATTCATGCCTGAAATGATATTCGGACTATATACCGAAACAGTATTGACTGCATCAAAAGAAACTTACGAAGGACTGACTCAAGATTTTGTCAAGTCCGATGCTTGTTATGAGGAAAGTGATGTCCGACGCAATTGGCTGTACACCAATCCCAGTGCAAATAACAAAATAAACTTAATACGTTATCAACGATCCAAATTGACAGAAGATGCATCCAAATATGGACCTTCTGTAGTTCCGATGCTAAAACTCAGCGAAATGTATTTGATTGCAGCCGAAGCTACACTGAAAGATAAAAGTACCGGAGGAGATGCTATATCCCTTATCAATAAAATAAAAAAAGAACGAATCACAACAGAGCTCTCGGACAACGCATCTGAAGAAAAAATACAAACAGAGATTACCCACGAATACATCTGTGATTTTAAAGGAGAAGGTCAATTATTCTATTATTATAAACGAAACAATATGACCTCTATCGATGATGGTCGTTATAACGGAAACTCCGTCATTATGAAATCAGAAAACTACAAACTTCCCCTACCGAAATATGAACAGGACTTTGGCTATGGAAACTCAAACTAATAAAAATATGAAAAAATATATATTATACATTCTACTATGCATCGGTATTTTCTCCTGTAAAGAAGATACACTGGAATTATACGATTCAACTCAAAAATCATTGAACTTTGCAAAAACTCTGACCGATAAAAATGGCAGTGCATTAGAAATATTCGGTCCGGAAGAGGATTATCCGAAAGAGTATTCTTTCAATGCTCATTTTTTAGGGACAGATGCTAATGACTATATTGATACTATTCCGGTCCGATTGTCCGGACTTATAGATTACACCAATGACCGCACTTATCAAATAAGAGTCAATCCTGAAAAATCGAAAAACGCAATCAAAAATGTACATTATACTTTAAATGAAACACAAATATTCCGAAAAGGCTTATATCAAGATAGTCTGATGGTAACTATACATACAAAAGCCATGGACGAAACTTCCAATTATAAACTATATATTGAATTGATTCCAAATGAAAATTTCGAATCCGGAATCCCCGAATATCAATACGTCGAAGTCAGTTTTACCAAAAATCTTGAAGACCCACCAGCCTTTTGGACAAACTCAAGTAAACTCAATAAACTTACATACCATCCCAAAAAGTGTGCCATATTTTTAGAGATTAGTGGCATAACCGACCCCAACTGGAGTGATAATGGAGCTACTATCCAGTTGGACTATTGGATAAGCTTGGCAACACAGTGGTTTATTGACCATGAAGAATACGATGAAAACGGAAACAGAATTTACTTTGATGAATAAATGATGAAAAAAAATATTAATATATACAGTATTATTATAGCTACCCTATTTTTCGTTTCCTGTCTAGATGACAAAGACAAAATCGGGACTTTGGAGTTTGACCATGTATTAGCTGTCGATGGAATAAAAAAAACCGAAGCTTATATTTTATATTTAGGTGATATATTTGAATGTAACCCGACTATTTCCTTTTCAGAAGGTTCTGATGAAAAAGACTTTGAATATAAATGGCTAGTCGGAAAAAGTGAAGTTATATCTACAGATAAAAATTTACATTGGGAAATAGTCCTTCCTAAGGGCTATAATGTCAATAAAGAGATACCCGGAGTCTTTATAATTCGTAACACCAAGAACGATTTAGAATTTCGGCAAACATTCAATATAAAAATTTTAACCGGATATACGCCGACTTACGTCGCTTTATATGAAACTCCAGAAAATACTATCGAATGGATTTCTCTCCAGGGAGACC
Source organism: Coprobacter secundus subsp. similis (assembly GCF_015097275.1). Lineage (GTDB taxonomy): Bacteria > Bacteroidota > Bacteroidia > Bacteroidales > Coprobacteraceae > Coprobacter > Coprobacter secundus. The sequence continues at coordinate 3,523,509 of NZ_AP023322.1, read as the reverse complement.
CCACCAACTTTACTCGGACATTCGAAAACATGATAGACCGTATTTACGAAACACAAAAAATTCATGGGAAATATATAGGTGCTTTAAACTCTACCAACGAGCTGGCCATATTTACAGACCATGCCCCCGATTATGGATATTGCATTAGTATGAAAGACGCTGATCCCGAAAATGACATAACAAACAATATCGGAGAAATAATAGCACCCATATACGGGCGTGTATATCGAGGTAGTGATCCTACATTGGACATCAAAAATATTACCTTTGGGTATGGGGCTTCAAAATACCTAATCAATAACGGGACATTACACGTATTTAACGGATTAGAGAAGAAATTACCTATGTTTGACGAAAATACTTATGTGAAAAGTACAAATGTCGTCCAAACCATATCATCAAAACAATTTATGAGATATAAAAAAGTATCTTTCGTTCGCCATAGCGACAATACAATCGGATGCTTTCATGTGTATAATGATAATCTTGAACGTATCAACATTGATGGTCAAGCGTTCAAATTAGATTCTCTATGCGGAGAATTTACGGAAGCTACCGGATTAGGCTCCAATAAACCCTATCACGCTTATCTGATAGGGAAAAACGGAAATGAATATAATATATATGACTTTTATGTAAATTATATTGGTACAAAAGTACAACCCATAGAATTAAAACAAATTATGCCATTACCTTCTCCTTGGATAAACAATATAAAATTCTGGTTCGGTTCTTTTGGAGAAAGTTACGGATTTTATGCAACTAAAAATGAAATTTATAAATTCGACTATTATGAAATGGAAGAATTCATTCCTACGGCCCAACCTTTAATTAGCTTTCCTGCGGAGTATGAAATTGTTGACATCTTTGTACAAATTGCCGGTTCAGGATTAAGAGATGAAGATTATTGTACGGTTGTACTTCTCTATAATCAAACGAAACAGGCAACAACCATATACGTATACGATACTGTTTCAGGCATAAAACTAAACGAATATCCAGATCTGATTCCAGGCAAAGGAGTTTATTTTATCGAACGAGATATGTAATTAGAAAACAAAAAATATAGAATCACATTATTGTATGGAAGAAACAAACTATGTAATCGAGTGTCGTAACCTGACACATTATTACGGGAAAAAACTAGTCTATGAAAATCTCAATATTGCAGTTCCCGAAGGCCGCATCATGGGATTATTAGGGAAAAACGGAGCAGGTAAAAGTACGACTATAAACATCTTGAATGGTTTTCTCGAACCTCGTTCCGGCCAATGCCTTATTTACGGAGAAGACACACAAAACTTATCACCTGAAACCAAAAGACGTATAGGTTATTTAATCGAAGGTCATATACAATATTCTTTCATGAATGTGCATCAAATAGAAAAGTTTTATTCCGGTTTCTACAAAAACTGGAAAGCTGATGCATATTGGAATCTTATAAACCGCTTAAAAATCCTCCCCAAACAAAAAATATCGACAATGTCTTGTGGACAAAGAGCACAAGTTGCACTAGGACTTATTTTAGCACAAGACCCAGATTTACTTATTCTCGATGACTTTTCTTTAGGACTTGACCCCGGATATCGCCGTCTTTTTATCGATTACATGAGAGAATACTGTAAAGCTAAAGGAAAAACTGTCTTTCTAACATCTCATATTATCCAAGATATGGGACGTTTGATAGACGATGTACTTATCATGGATTACAACCGCGTATTGGTACAAGGACCGGTAAAAGACTTTACCGATAAATTCAAAGGGTTTACTTTTGATTTAGAACGAGATGACATTATTTTCTCAGATTCTCTTGCGGTAAATGTAGAGCACATCAACAATCACTACGAATTTTACACTTACGGGGATGAAACTGAAGTTAAAAAATTACTTGAGACACAAGGACTCCCATATTCCAACTTTACACAATTAGATATGACCCTTGAAGATGCATTTATTGGTTTAACCGGAAAATATTAATAACAATCATGATATTACATCTGTTTTATAAAGAATGGATTAAGACCCGCTGGGCTTTTTTAGGAGCATTGATAATAGGCATATGCATCGTATTCTATATATTCATTATGGTAGAAAACCGGATGACAATGCTCGGAGCCAAAAATTATACATTAAGTGTTTTGTATGATAATCCACCCGTAATTTATTACTCTTTATTGCAATATATCCCATTACTTACAGCTATCTGTATAGGCATATCACAATATATACCGGAAGTAAAAAACAAACGTATACGATTGACCTTACACCTTCCGATGAATAATCAAAAACTAATTGCTTGTATGGCTTTATTCGGTCTATTATTGATTACAGTCTCAAATGGGATTATCTTCGCCCTTTTTGAGTGGAAAAACCAATTGCTATTTCCGGCAGAAGTGACACAACCAGTAACGGTAACGATTACCAATTGGTTTATTGCTTCATATTTGACATACAACTATATTGCAATGACTGCTTTGGAGCCCAACGGATATCGGCAACTACTTTATGCAACAACCGGATTCATATTATTGTCCCTTTATTTCAACAATATAAATTTCCACGGTGCATATAAAGATTCAGCCCCCGTACTGGCTATCATTGCATTAGTATCTTGCCCATTGGTATTATTCTCAGGTTACAGACTAAATAAAGGAGAACGATAATATGCTAAACAAATCTATACGTATCATTGCCATACTACTCACAGCACTCGCAACCTGCATTATCGTACCTCGATTTTTCAGGATGCTGTTCAGCACTCATAGTAATTATAAAGATGTAGTATATTCTGAAGTATTAAATGATTTTATCATATCAGAATACGAATATAAAAACATAAATGGAAAAATCTCCGGTATAACTATATATAAAGATAGTAAAGGTAACAGATATACTCGAGAACAAGCCGACTCATTATGTCCACTAAATAATGCTTCTCAATTGACTTACGATGGAAAATTTCCTGACTCCATTTGTGGGAAAAATATCTCTGCAAAAGATGCCGATGATGCAATCTTTCACATGAATATTGCAGGAAGATACAATGAATTATTCTACGGGCTATCTGAGCTAAAAGACCAAAAAAGTTATTTATCTAATAAATATGAACCGAAAGACTTATTCCGAATAAAAGAAAACGGGATAGAGTTCATCGTCTCATCAACAAATACTATTGATGAGAAAAAAAGTAAATTATTCAATTCTGAACTTGAACAGCTCGGATTTACAGCTCCAGCAATTACTTGGTGGTCTCCTGCAGACCGAACTGATTTCGAAAAAATCGGATATTTCGTTCTTGACAGCAAAGGTGAACTATTCAGACTATCAATGAATGATGGGCGTCCCGACATTCTACGATTGAATCGTCCCGATGAGAAAAAAATCCTCAACATCAATTTTTCAAATCGACCAGAATTCTTGGCTATAATTATCACAGAGGATGGAAATTCTTATGTAATGGATAGAAATTTCAACTATCAGGCTTTGCCTTTACCTTCGCTAAGAAGAGGAGCTTTTTTGCAAGGAAATCTAATGCATCTGACATTCACCACCCATGAAAAAGAAGCCACAGCATATTATATCCTTGACAAAAATTACAAGTTAATAAAGCAACTCACAATAGGAGATAAGAAAGTCGCTTCTTTACAGGAAACAATCGGTTCTTATCTTTTTCCTGTCAAAATATCCCAAAACGCCAATTATGGCATACAGTTCCACTTTTCCAATCCTTTCCACTTTATTTGGCTAAATATAGTACTTGCTCTCGTAACATTTTTTATAAAAAAAAGAAATGGATATCCAATAAACGATGCATTTGCTATAATTGATATCATAGTGGTACTGGTATTAGGTATATTCGGAATGGCTGGAGTATTTGCTATTCCACAACGCAAATCTAAACAAATCTAAATAAACGATTATCATGATAGAGAAATTAAAACACCTCATCTATAAAGAATGGCTCAAGACCCGCTGGTATGCAACAATAGCATTACTACTAAGCTTGGGTACAGTCATATATATATTTATTTCAATAAGAAGTGACCTCAATTTATTAGGAGCTCCACAATACTTTTCATCTCTAATTTTAGAAAAGTCTATATTTTTCGGCAAATTCAAATATATCCCTATTATCACAGCTTTATTAATAGGTCTTTCTCAATTTGTTCCGGAAGTCACAGACAAACGTATAAAACTGTCACTTCACTTGCCAATGCAAAATACGACTGTTATTTATTCTATGGTACTTTTCGGTTTCGCAATTATAACCGCAATACAACTTATCTCTGTATTATTGCTCACATTATTCATGTCGGTATATTTTCCCTCAGAAATTATAATCCCTTCCCTACAAACCATTCTTCCCTGGATATTGGGAGGTATGACTTGCTACTTTTTTATCGCTATGATTTCACTGGAACCAATCTGGAAATACCGTTTCCTATATATTATTTTCGTATACTTCGTCCTACGGTTATTTTACTACTCTTATGGATTAGGAAACGCTGTTACCATATATCCAATCTTATTCATTATTACACTTATATCCAGTGTATCGGTTATATATACATCTCATCGATTTAATAAAGGAGAACTATAATTATGGGAGCAAAAATAGTCAGAATATTACTTATACTGCTGGCGATATTTATTATGGCCTACTATCTGCCGTCTTTTTATCAAAAATCAGTAGAAAAACGGCCTTACAAAACAATGATTTATTTTAGTGAAGTGACTCATGATTTCATCATTGCTAAAGAGTCGGGAGACACGCTTAATCGGCAGGCAGAAATGCATTATTATGATGCCAAAGGCAATGAAATTCCGGAAAAAGAATATATGAAACTTCTACCTTTCAATAACACTCGCAAATTAAAATTAATGGGTGAAATGCCGGATTCACTAAACGGAATAGAATTAAACAATAAAATACTTAAAAGTGTCCGACGCAGTATACTTATTGCAGAACCTTTTTATTCACTGGCCTTGAATCCCTTATTCGAATCACAGCCAGAGCGTATAGGCGTTCAACTACCGGATGATGTTTTCAGAATAAACAAACACGGCATAGAATTTCTCAATTGTGAAAGTAATCGAATAGAACAGGAAAAAAGTAAAAAGTTCAATCAACCACTGATTGAAAAAGGATTTTCTTTTCCGGCCAAAGGCATATACGGTATACCTTCTACAATAAAACTAAAGGATGACGGATATTTCATTGTTGACAATAGTAATCGTCTTTTTCATCTAAAAATGATAAAAGGAGAGCCCTTCTGTAAAGAAATTAAATTCAATGGTACTATCAAAAATATAAAATGCCACTCTTCTGGAGACCTATTTTGCCATATTTTTGATGATAATAACCAAATATATGTTCTAACACGGGAATATGAACTTCATAAAATTCCAGTAGAAAATCCAAATGGGCGTTTCTTTGTCACATCAAATTATTTTTATAACACATACAAAGTGAATGATAAAGACAAGAGCACTCTTTATGTTCTTAGTCCTGAATATAAACTCATTGCAAAACATACCGAAACGATAGACCATTATAGCCATTCCAAAGAAGCAGAAATCGAACGCTCTATTTTTCCGTTCAAAATTATGCGAACTCCGGGACTTGCACATTTTATTCCCATTCCAAATCCGGTGAAAGATTTCTATATCCTCAATTTGATATGTGCCGGAATATTCATTATTATAAAACTTATACGTCGCCGTAAAATATGGTTACCTGTAAATGTTGCTGATTTTACCATAATACTTTTGACAGGAATTTACGGATTCATAGGAGTATGGATATTTCCCAACAGAAAATAATAAATAATCAATAACAAATAATATGAATACTACAACAGAAAAAAAACACAGATTTATCGGATTTTCCGCTTTTATGATTGTGCTCTTTACCATGCCTTTAGGTCATGCTGTAATGATCATTATGGAAAAGACTCTTGAAAAATCATATTTGACTCCTGCAGCATTCCTTGTAGGTTTTATAGGTCTCATACTGGCTATTTGGGGATTTTATATGAAAAAAGAGACCCCCGCTACATTTGCCGGACTTTTTGGAGGATTACTCGTTTGGACAGGATGGATAGAATTTACTTTCGTATACTATGCACATCGTTATAATGTGGCTCCACTAATGGAAAACGGTGAAATTGTAACCAAGCCCGAATATCTGATTTTAATGTCATCAGTCGGATTCTGGGCTATCATTACCCTTTTCTACATTTTCAGCGCCCGCACCGGTTGCCTATTTTATACTTGGATACAAAAAAAATTAGGGATTACACGTAAAGATGGTGCACTACATAACATTGTAAAAAATAATTCCATTACCACTTTCATGGAAACTAATATGCTATTATGGACCAGCTACCTCGTTTTGATGTTTGCTTATGACGATGTATTGCTGGGAGATCGTCACCCTATAACAGCATTTATTGCTTTCGGTAGCTTAGCTTGGTCGGCCTATTTATTTTACAAATTGATGAAAATACAAAAAATCGGGTACGCTATTCGTTATGCCATACCCACTGTTATCATCTTCTGGACATTTGTAGAAATTCTCGGTCGCTGGGATCTGTTCCATGAAATATGGGTAGAACCTATGAAATATAGTACTGAAATGATTATTATGTTTATCGTTATGATTCTATTCTGCATATTTCTATTCAAAACCAAAAAACATACGAAATAAATTATTCACTTTTAAATTTTTAGAAAATGAGTATTAGATTTTTACTTTCCAGTGCTTTGGCATTGTCAACCATGACATTGGTAATGGCCGAAAGCAAAACTGTAACTGTAACCGAAGCCGGTACATTACAAAGCCAATTTACAACAGACGAGATGGCTTCAGTAACAGAACTTACCGTTTCTGGGCCCATCAACAAAACGGATTTAACTTTTGTCAATAGTTCTTTAACTGCATTAGAAACATTAAATCTTAAACAATCAAACATTATCGAAGAAACTATTGAAACAGAAACATACAAAGCCAATACTTTTCCTGCATCATCATTCTCTCATAATGTTACATTAAAAAACATTTCCCTTCCTATGTCTATTACAGAAATAGGAGATAATGCATTTGACTTTACTAAATTAGAAAATGTAGACTTCTCTGGTTGTGCCAATTTAAATATAATTGGACTTGAGGCATTTGCATCAAATGACTACTTAAAAGAAGTAAATTTATCCAATTGTACTGGATTAGTTACTATTGGATATAATGCCTTCAACTCTTGTGGTAATAAAGTAGATGAATTGGGAATTTCTGAAACAAGCATCAATTTATCGGGTTGTAGTGCTTTAACAACGATATCTGACTATGCTTTTTCAAACCATAAAAAATCAACGGCAATAGATTTTACAGGTTGTACATCTTTAAATTATATAGGTAATCGAGCTTTCAACAATTCAAAAGTAATACTTCTGGATTTAAGTAGCTGCTCCAGCTTAGAAACCCTAACTGGATATTCTTTTAATTTATGTACCAAAATTACAGATATAATATTGCCGATAAACCTTAAAATGATTGAAGCTAAAACTTTCCCTAATGCATCATCAAGCCTGGTATCTGTTAAATCATTAGCAACTGTTCCCCCGACATTGGTCTCCGGTGGTTTTTCAGCAACTGGAGTTGCCAAGGCAACATTATCCGTACCTGTAGGAGCCAAAGCTGCTTATGAAGCTGACGAAGAATGGGCAAAATTTAATGAAATAGTTGAAGATGCAAGTCTATCTGTTGAAAATGCATATACAGAAAATCTTAAAGTATCAGCACAAAACAATATTATAAAAATATATAATATTGAAAATGGGGCCACTATAAATATTTATAACATGCAAGGAGCTCTTGTTGTCACTCAGATTGCAACTGATAACCATGCTGAAATTTCTCTTCCTGTATCAGGTATGTATATTGTAAAATGTGGAAAATCCATAGCTAAAATTATGCTATAAATGTTCGTTAGAATTAAAACTTTAGAAGTTATATAATAAAAAGCAGGTTATCGAGTTCGATAACCTGCTTTTTATTATACCAAGTTTTTATTTATCATCTTTCGTCAACTTCCCGAAAATGAAAAGAGCTACAGCAGCTAATGCCCCAATAACAGCAAATACATACCAAATATAATGAGCATGCACAGATGCCGCCTGCCAAGCTTCATGAGTGGCATAAAGCTGCGGATCGGGACAATACTTCGACAATAAAAAGCCTGAAAGCCCAAACCCGATAAACGATGCTATACATGAATTAATATGGCTAAAGCCTAAATAAAGGCCTTCATCTCCTTTAGGAGCTTGTAAAGAAAAATATTCAAGATAACGGGGCGAGATAAAAGTTTCAGCCAATGCCTGCACTCCAATACCGCATAACATCATAAAAGCCACGGGATGCAACCCCAATATATCATCAGAGCCAACAAGATTACCTGCTGCCATCAAAAGAGCGGAAAAAGGCATCAGCCACATACCTACTCCCATAGAAGTCACGGCCTTATATCGTTGCATAAGGCGAGTCACCAGATTAACACATAGCACAACAACTAAAGGATTTAAATTGGCATACCATGCAGGAGTAGCCGTATCTCCTGCCATACGCAGAACATATTTAGGCATAGTTGCATAAAGCTGCATATATATCATCCAAAATCCACTGGTAATCAATGTGATTGCTATAATACGTCCATTTGTCAATACACGTAACAAAGAACTTCCTATTTCTCGAATGTTCTTCACATCTCCTTGTTCTTGACGACTACGATACAACATCCAAACCAAAATAAACGCTAATAAAGTCATAGCGGCAGAAAAATAATTCAGAACTACAAGCCCTTCACTTCCCATACCTCTGCGAAGGGGTTCAACAACGGTTTTCCCTGTAAAGCTCCCAATATTAACCATCATATAAAATATCGAGAAGCCTCGTGCCCGATTCGTTGTAGTCGTCTCCCTTGCTATTGTCCCGGAAATAACGGCTTTAATAAAAGAACCTCCCACTACAATAATCAAAAGAACGGGTATAACTGTCCATCTTAGAGGGCTCTCTCTCAATCCGGTAAATGTCGTTATCAATCCATAATCTACCATTCCGGCACTCTGAAATAACGTGGGTAATACAGCCAATCCTAAATAACCGATGGAAAGCAATGCAAAAGCTAATAATAAAGACGAACGAAAACCAATCCGATCAGCTAAAGCCCCAGAAAACGTAGGCAACAAAGATAATGTCGCTGAAAATATCCCGGAAACGATACCTGCTTCAATATCAGAGAAACCATATACATTAGAAAGATAAAGGGTCAAAACAATAAATACAGCATAGTATGCCATACGTTCCAGCAACTCTACCGACGCTGAAGTCCAGAAAACTCTTGTAAAACGATTACCAGAGGCCATAACAAACATTATAATTTTAATAACTAAAATGAAAAAACCACATCAAATCAGTATAAATGGTCTGATGTGGTTTCTACTATTTATATTTAACAATTACTTTAAAATGTCAAGACGTTTGAAACATTTCTCAATCTTGTCTAAAGCAAAATCTACTTGCTCTTTGGTATGTGTTGCCATTAATGAAAAACGAATCAAAGTATCGCTCGGTGCTACAGCCGGAGACACCACAGGATTGACAAACACCCCTTCGTCAAACAAATCTCGAGTTACCCGGAATGTTTTTTCATTATCCCGAATAAACAATGGTATAATTGGAGTAGATGTATGACCTATTTCACAACCTAAATTGCGAAATCCTTCTAAAGCATAATTGGTTACCTCCCACAAATGGGCAATCCTTTCCGGCTCACTTTCCATAATATCAAGTGCTGCTCCTACAGCAGCCGTAGAAGCCGGAGTAATGCTTGCACTAAATATATACGAACGAGAGTTATGTCGCAAATAATTTGCTGTAATCGAGTCTGTTGCGATAAATCCTCCTAAAGATGCAAATGATTTACTGAATGTACCCATAATCAAATCTACATCTCCTGTAACTCCAAAATGGTCACAAGTCCCTCGTCCTTGTTTCCCAAATACTCCGATACCATGCGCTTCATCCACCATAACTGCCGCATTATATTTCTTTGCCAATGCAACAATTTCCGGCAAATTAGCAACATCGCCCTCCATACTGAAAACACCATCCGTAACAATAAGCTTAACCTTGTCTTCCGGACATGACTTCAATACTTTTTCCAACGAAGCCATATCATTATGTTTGTATTTTAATGGAGTTGAAAAAGACAACCGACGCCCTTCTATGATAGATGCATGATCAAGTTCATCCCAAATTATATAATCTTCTCTACCTGTAAGACAAGAAACAACCCCTAAATTCACCTGAAATCCAGTGGAATATATTATCGCTTCTTCTTTTCCGACAAAGCGAGCTAACCGGTCTTCCAGTTCTACATGTATATCAAGAGTACCATTCAAAAAACGAGACCCGGCACAACCGGTTCCATACTTTTTAATAGCTGCAATAGCAGCCTCTTTGATTTTGGGATGATTGGTCAGGCCTAAATAACTATTAGAGCCAAACATCAATACTTTTTTCCCATTTATCAGCACTTCGGTATCCTGATCACTCTCGATTTTTCTAAAATAAGGGTAAACACCTAATGCCTTAGCTTTCTGCGGAGCATCATACTTCGCTAATTTTGCTTGTAATAGCTTCATAATATTTAAGAAGTTACAGTATTAATAATAAACTGTCTGCTTTTTTCATTTAATTAAGTTTAAAGCTCTGAAAAAGCAGGCTGCAAAAATAACTATTTTATTTTAAATAACATATGATGAAGACAAAAAAAACGCTTCACAGTATATCTTAGTTACAAAATGAAAGATGTCTTCCTATTTGATGAAACAAAAAATCACAATAAGGCAATACAAAATTTATATAATAAATCTTTATTTCTTACTTTAGCTTGTTAACTTCCCAAGCTGATATAATGAAAAATGGAATGAGGATATTCCTATTATTTGGAAAAAAAATACGTACTTTGCAGATTATAACTTGTTTGTCGCTCACACAGCATAAACACAAACTATTAAAGTAAAATGGAATTTACAGCACAACAAATTGCAGATTTCCTGCAAGGGGAAGTTATTGGTGACGCCCAAGTAAAAGTTAATAATGTATCCAAAATAGAGGATGGAAAACCGGGGACTCTTAGTTTCTTAGCTAACCCTAAATACACTCATTACATCTATACAACCAAAGCTAGCATCGTTTTAGTAAACCGCGATTTCGAACCAGAAGAAAAAATTACGGCAACCTTGATAAAAGTTAATGATGCTTATTCCTGTATAGCTCAATTACTTAACCTTGTCAGTCAAGCCCGACCAGAAAAAAAAGGTATCGATAGCAGTGCATCTATTGCAGCGTCTGTGACTATTCCTCAATCTATATATATAGGTGCATTTACTTATATCGACGAAAATGTAAAGCTCGGCGAAAACGTAAAATTGTACCCACAAGTTTATATTGGTGAAAATGTAACTATCGGAGAAAATACAATTATATATCCGGGAGTAAAAATATATCACGATTGTGTTATCGGGAGTAATTGTATCATCCACGCTGGCACGGTAATAGGTGCTGACGGATTTGGTTTTGCTCCTCATAATGGAAGTTATGAAAAAATTGCACAAATCGGGAATGTTGTCATTGAAGATTTTGTGGAAATCGGAGCTAATACAACCATTGACCGTGCTACGATGGGGTCAACAATTATACGCAAAGGTGTAAAACTCGATAACCTTATACAAGTAGCGCACAATGTAGAAGTCGGAAACAATACCGTGATTGCTGCACAAACAGGAATTGCCGGTTCTACTAAAGTCGGTAGTCATTGTATGATTGGTGGACAGGTCGGATTTGCCGGACACATATCCATTGGCGATAGGGTCAATGTAGGAGCACAATCGGGAATTCCTAACAATGTAAAACCCGATTCTACGATATTAGGATATCCAGCCGTACCGGCCCGTGAGTTTGCCCGTTCGGTTGTCATGATAAAGAAGCTTCCCGAATTGCGCCAAACTGTAGACGATTTGAGAAAAGAAATTGAGGCTTTAAAAAAGCAACTTGGTAAATAAAAATTTACATTGATAGTAATTTTTTTTATATTATGAAGCAACGAACCCTGCAAAACAGCTTTTCATTGAAAGGAAAAGGCTTACATACCGGAATGGATATAACCATTACGTTCCTACCTGCACCTGAAAATCACGGTTATAAAATTCAACGTATCGATTTAGAAGATCACCCCATAATAGACGCTGTCGCTGAAAACGTAATAGAAACACAACGTGGCACTGTTGTTGCCAAGAAAGAAATTGCCGTAAGCACCATAGAACATGCAATGGCGGCTCTATTCGGTTTTGAGATAGACAATTGTTTAATTCAAGTAAATGCTCCCGAATTTCCCATACTTGACGGAAGTGCCCGCTACTATGCCGAGGCCATAACCAAAGCTGGAATCATAGAACAAGAAGCAGAAAGAGAATACTTTATTATAAAAAATAAAATAGAAGTAAAAGACGATGCTACCGGTTCAAGCTTATTAGTTTTACCTGATGAAGATTTCAGTATCAATACTCTTATTTCCTTCGACTCCCCGGTGTTGAATAACCAATTCGCAAGTCTCGATAATTTACAAAACTTTGCATCGGAAATAGCTAACAGCCGTACATTTGTATTTGTTCGTGAAATAGAACCCCTTGTAAAGAATAATTTGATAAAGGGAGGAGACTTAGACAACGCTATCGTCATCTATGATCAAAAGACATCCCAAGAAGAACTTGACCGCCTGGCTGACCTCATGGGTGTACCTCATAAACACGTTGACGAATTAGGTTACATCAATAATAACCCGTTAGTTTTCGATAATGAACCGGCTCGTCATAAATTACTGGATATATTGGGAGATATTGCTCTTGTAGGAAAACCTATCAAAGGTCGAATTATTGCAACTCGACCAGGGCACAAAATTAACAACCAACTAGCCCGTATGCTGCGAAAAGAAATCAAACGCCAAGATATTCAAGCTCCTATATATAATCCCAATGTTGCTCCGATTATGGATGTCAACCGTATCAAGCAACTACTTCCTCATCGTTACCCGATGTTATTGGTAGATAAAATCATAGAATTAGGAAAAAATCATATCGTCGGTGTCAAAAATTTCACCTCAAACGAACCATTCTTTCAAGGACATTTTCCCAGTGAACCAGTAACTCCAGGAGTGTTGCTTATAGAAGCAATGGCCCAAACTGGAGGATTATTGGTACTGAACTCTGTAGAAGATCCTGAAAAATATTCTACTTACTTTTTGAAAATAGATAATGTCAAATTTCGGCAAAAGGTAGTACCTGGAGATACAGTAATATTCCACTTATCATTTATGACTGAACTCCGTAGAGGGTGTGCATATATGAAAGGATATGCTTTCGTAGGAGAAAAAATTACCACCGAATGCGAATTTATGGCCCAGATCATCAAAAATAAATAATATACTATATTGTATTCAAAATGAAACAACCATTAGCTTATGTACATCCCGAGGCGAAAATTGCGCCGAACGTTGTAATAGAACCATTTGTCACAATCGACAAAAATGTAGAAATCGGCGAGGGTACTCGTATCGGATCGAACGTAACCATTCTTGAGGGTGCTCGTATCGGTAAAAATTGCCAGATATTTCCCGGTGCTGTCATTGCAGGAATTCCCCAAGATTTAAAATTCAAAGGAGAAGACACAATTCTCGAAATTGGAGACAACACAACAATACGTGAATGCGTCACAATAAACCGAGGAACGGCTTCAAAAGGGAAAACGATTGTTGGCTCGAATTGCTTGTTAATGGCTTATGTACATATTGCCCATGATTGCATAATAGGAAATAATATCGTAATGTCCAATGCCACTCAAATAGGAGGCGAGGTACAAGTAGATGACTACGCCATCATCGGAGGAGGTACACTGGTACATCAATTTTCCCATATCGGATCTCATGTTATGATACAAGGAGGTTCTCTTGTAAATAAAGATATCCCTCCTTTTGTAAAAGCAGCTCGTAATCCCATTTCTTATGCAGGCATTAACTCCATCGGATTACGCCGTAGGAATTTTACAAACGAGACCATACGCGATATTCAAGAAATTTATAGATATCTCTATCTTTCAGGAATGAATAATTCTGATGCCATCGAGCGTATTGAGGCAGAACTTCCTGCAACAAAAGAACGAGACGAAATTATACTTTTTGTAAGAAACTCTCAAAGAGGAATTATCAAAGGATACTTATAAAAAAATCTGCTACATAAAAAATGATATGGAACAGAAGTTCCATATCATTTTTTATGTAGCGTACAGGATTCCGATACATCAAGAAAAACGAGTATCAAAATTTTTTAATAACCGTTTTTTGGGAATAGATATTTTTATTATTTTTACGCTACCAAACAAAATAGAAATAATAAATTTATCAATGCTATGATATATAAATTTTTGCTCATATCGGATGAAGTAGATCAGTTTGCTCGCGAGATAAGCATCGATTCTGAGGCTACATTCTTAGACTTGCACAATGCTATCCTCGATTCGGTAAATTTCACGAAAGATCAGATAACCTCATTTTTCATCTGCGATGATGACTGGGAAAAAAAGACAGAAATCACCCTTATGGAAATGGATACCAGTTATGAAGATGACTCTTGGGTAATGGAAGACACCAAATTGAGCGAATTATTGGAAGATGAAAGACAGAGGCTACTTTTCACATTTGACAATATGACAGAACGGGCTTTTTTTATGGAATTAAGAGAAATAATTCCTGGTAAAAACCTTGAAAAGCCTGTCTGTACAAAATCGATAGGCAATCCTCCTCAACAAATCATGACCTTTGATGAGTTTGACAAAAATAATTCGGTTTCAGATTTAGGTGAAAATTTTTACGGTGATGAAACTTTTGATCCGTCAGAACTTGATGAAGAGGGATACAATGATTTAGACATGAGCAACGGTAATCCTTACGACGATAACAATAGTCAATTCTAATCATATCACAAAAATAGCATTAGTTTGTATCACCATTTTATACTTACTAATGCTATTTTGCTCAAATTAACCTTAAATCTAAAATATAACGGGATATAATCCGTTATTTACAGTACTTGAACTGAGCCTGGATTCCTTACAAGGAATCAATCTATTCTTTATATAACCTCAAATAATTAACGAATTGTATCAGACTCACAAATGAGATTAATTATAAAAAGAGCCGCAAAACAGATAAAATCTATCACTGATAAAGTTATTATTTTATCAATATTCTTATCTCATGCATTTTTATCATTTTCTGCCGGAATCGAGAAAAAAATTATCTTTCAACAATTTTCATTAAATGAAGGGCTCTCTCAAAGTTCTGTTTTCTATATCACTCAAGACCAAAAAGGGTACATGTGGTTTGCAACAGGCGATGGACTAAACCGTTACGATGGTTACAAATTCACAATATATCGTCATAACAAAACCGATTCTACTAGCCTTATAAACAACAACATCCGTTCTTTAGCTATCGATTCAAAAAATAGATTATGGATAGGTACACAAAGCGGTCTATCCATGTACAACAAAGACAAGGAAGTTTTTGTCAATTATCCATGGAAAAATATAGGCTTCAAAAAACAACTTATTTATAATATCTGTGAAAGTTCCGATGACCAATTTCTTTTAGCAACCGATCGAGGTCTTGTATCTTTTTCTGAAAAAGGAGGCTATCAACATACATCATTCCCGACAAGAAGAGTTTCTGCCATCCTAAAATTAAAAAATAAAATATTGGTCGGTAGCGATAATGGCTTATTTTATTACGACCCAGAAAATGATACATTCGAAATCGTCTACGACGGTCTTAAGAATAAACCGATTATGGCCATCCTTCCTCATAATCGTAATCATAATAAAATTTGGATCGGGACAGAAGGAGAAGGGCTATATCTTTATGACTTAGCCTATCATATACTAATACCTTATACCCACCGACCAGATGATAATGAAAGCATATCATCCAACTATATTCGTTCCTTATCTTATGATAACCAACAGCGTTTATGGGTAGGAACTTTTGTCGGGCTGAACATTTTAAAAGGAGATGGGAAAGGGTTTTATCATTTATTTAATACTGAATATGAAGCAGACGAATTAAGCCAGAATTCCATTCGTGCTATCTATGCCGACTCTCAAGGAGGAATGTGGTGTGGAACTTATTTTGGAGGATTAAATTATTACCACAATTTAAAAAATCAATTTGAGCATCTGAAATACATACGATATGCCAATTCATTAAATGATAACGTCGTCAGCACTATGCTTGCAGAATCATCTTTAATATGGATAGGAACGAATGACAACGGCCTGAACGTATACAATACAGTTACCGACCATTTTTCTTATTACAAACATAAAGAAAATGACCCAGAAAGCCTATCCGGAAATAATATAAAAGCTCTGTTACGATTATCAAACGGAAATATGGCTATAGGTTCCCACGACGGAGGATTATGCATACTCCAAAAAAACAACCGTTTTAAACGAGTCAATATATCATCTGACCAAACAGCCAATAGTAATGTATATTCTTTGTTCCAAGATGAAAACAATATTTTATGGGTAGGTACCCTCAATGGGTTGTTTTTATATGACTTCAAAAGCGAGTCCGGAGAATCTGTTTCTACACTTATTAAGACAAAGGTACTGGATGACAAACAAATCATGACACTATATTCAGATAGCAAGAAAAGATTGTGGATAGGTACAGATAACGGGCTGTATATTTATGACAAAACACAGAACCAGTTATATAACGCCGAACCACAAAAAATAAACGATAAACAAATATGTTGCATTTTTGAAGATAAGCAGCACAGTATATGGATAGGGTCACAATCTGGGCTTTTTACCTATGATGAACAAAATAAAAAGCTTTTCGATATTGGTAATTATTATAAAATACCGGACTATAGAATATACGGCATCTTAGAAGATAGTTTCAACCGTTTATGGATGAGTTCTAATAGTGGACTTATATGTTTGAATAAAGAAAGCAAAAGTTGGCGAATATATACCGAACCAGACGGAATACAAAGCAATCAATTCAATATGTATGCCTATTGCAAAAGTTCTGATGGTAAAATGTATTTTGGCGGAACCAATGGTATCACTGCGTTTTTCCCTGAACGGCTTATTGACAACCCCTATACTCCAGCTGCAATAATCGATAATCTCACAGTCTTCAATAAAAAAATACTTCCAGGCGATGACAGTAAAATTTTAGAGAAAAGTATCGACGAAACCAACTCTATTACATTAAAATCGTCTCAATCTCTTTTTGGTCTCGAATTTGTAGTTCCTAATTACCTGTCGGGAGGAAATAACTTATTCTCTTACACTCTCGAAGGATTCGATACAGGCTGGTACAATACAACCAAGAACAGCGTTAGTTACTCTAACTTAAACCCAGGAAATTATACTTTTAAAGTAAAAGTTGCTAATAATGACGGTAAGTGGAGCAACCAAACAACAGAATTACATATCACAGTACTTCCGCATTGGTGGGAAACATGGTGGGCTAAACTTATTTTTGCCTTATTAGTCTGCATTGTTGTATTCTATGGAATACACTTTTATACATCTCGTAAAATTATGAGAAAAGAGTTGGCTCTTGAACGAAAAGAAAAAGAGCGAACAGAAGAACTTAGTCAAATGAAAATCCGGTTCTTTATCAATATTTCTCATGAATTCCGTACACCCTTGACTCTTATATTATCACCTATACATGAAATACTCGAACGCGGGGTAAGCGACAAATGGCTCAAAAGCCAACTACTTCTTATCCAACGCAATTCAAAACGGATGCTACACCTCATAAATCAAGTACTAGACTATCGTCGAGCTGAAATGGGAGCTATGGAGCTCCACGTACAAGAGCACGAAATCAAGCCTTTTATTCAAGAATTATTTGATATGTTCGCCAGATCTGCATCAAATAAGAAAATAGATTATAATCTGGAATATAATATCGAAAAAGATAAAATATTCTATGATGAAAATTATCTCGAACGAATATTAACCAATTTAATTTCCAATGCATTGAAATATACACCTGAATTTGGTAATATAACTGTAAAAGCAAAAGAAGATAAAGGTTCACTCATCATTTCCGTTGGTGACACAGGGTGTGGTATTCCCAAAGATAAACAAGACCGTATTTTTGAAAGATTTTATCAAGTTGAAGAAAACAGCGTAGGAACAGGTATCGGATTGTCTTTTGTAAAACGTCTCATTGAACAACATCACGGAGAAATACATCTCAATAGCACGTTAGGAGAAGGCTCTGAATTTACAGTTATTATACCTTGTGAAGCTAAAGCTTATAGTGAAGAAGAACGTTCTGACGGACAAACCATTACTAAAGCTCCAAATACTAAATATATTGACCCGAATATTGAGGAATATTCCGAAAAAGAAATAGCTATTTCTTATCAATCTGAAAATGAGACACCAGATAAAAGTACACTATTATTAGTAGAAGATGATGTCGATGTAAGAAAATATTTATACGAAAACTTTTCTCAATCTTATCATATCTTACAGGCAGAAAACGGAGAAATCGCCTGGGATATATTAAACAAAGGAGAAAAAATAGATTTTATCATCTCTGATGTAATGATGCCGGTAATGGATGGCATAAAATTCTGTAAACTGGTAAAACAAAATATTCATTTTTGCCATATTCCTCTCATTTTATTAACAGCAAAAAGTACTGTAGGAGATCAACTTACCGGGCTAAATACAGGAGCCGATGATTACATCAGCAAACCTTTTGTCTTCTCTGTATTACGAGCAAAAGTCCAAAATATTTTGAAAGGACGACAACGAGCCATTCGAAACTATGCGGCCAATATAGAAGCTAATCCGGCACAAATAGCCTCCAACGGAATAGATGAAGAACTCTTGAACAAGGCTATCGGCATTATTGAAAAGAATCTGGAAAACCCCAATTTTTCTGCTGAAGAATTTAGCCGGGAAATGGGTATGAGCCGTTCAAATCTTCATCTCAAACTAAAAGCTCTTACCGGAGAATCTGCTGTAGAATTTATCCGCAGAATACGCTTTGGACATGCTTGCCGATTACTGAAAGAAGGGAAATATAATGTATCTGAAATAAGTACAATGGTTGGTTTTACACCTTCCTATTTTACTACCAGTTTCAAAAAATACATGGGGTGTTTGCCATCTGAATATGTCAAAAACAGCAAGATTTGACATATGCAAAAGTTTTTTCAACAAAAGTGAAAGTATTTTACAATAACGAAGAATGAGTTTCAACATTTGTGAAGTCCTCTTTGAATTTTGATTTGTAATATTGCATTATTGAAAAATGCGAAATTACTAATTGAAATTCTATTATTATGAGGAACAACTTTCTTCTTATGGGCATAGCTGCCCTGTCCTTATTTGGGTGCAGTCAGAAAAAAACGATTACGGATGATTCTGCGTGGCTACGTAATGGTATCGAAACGGCACAATTCCAACTTAAAATGACAGCTGAGGCGATAGACAGTAAAAATATTCAGGATACTGCAGTATTTCCACGGTCTATCCTCAATCCTAAGCCAATGGCCGAAAAAAATCCTCAAAATTGGATAGATAGCCTCCGCTTAGAAAAGCCAAGAGACTGGACCAGCGGATTCTTCCCCGGTTCTATGTGGTTGGCTTACGAATTGACCGGAGATGATACACTGAAACGAGAAGCACGAAAATATACAGAACTACTATCTGATCTCCAATATTACACTGGTACTCACGACCTCGGATTTATGGTCTTTTGCAGCTTTGGCAACGCATACCGATTGGCTCCTGAAGCTGGAGATTCGGCTATTATAGTAAATGCATCCAAATCACTGGCATCACGATATAATCCTCAAAAAGGAGTCATACGTTCATGGGATTTCGGAGAATGGACATATCCCGTTATTATTGACAATATGATGAATCTTGAAATGTTATTCTGGGCTAGCCAAGCAACACAAGATAGTACATTCCGGAACATTGCAATAACTCATGCAGACAATACAATGAAGTTCCATTACCGACCCGACATGAGTTGCTGCCATGTAGTCGATTATATTGACCCGGCAAATGATATCACCAAACAAATGACTTACCAAGGTTATTCTGATAGTTCTACTTGGGCTCGAGGACAAGCATGGGGATTATATGGATATACTCTATGTTTCGAAGAGACTAATCATTCTGCATACTTAGAAAGAGCACAACAGATTGCAAAATTTATTATGGAAAATCCAGCAATCCCTGAAGACCTTATTCCTTACTGGGACTATAATGCTCCGACTATACCCGACGCTCCACGCGACGCATCGGCCGCAGCTGTAACTGCCTCAGCTCTATTTGAACTAAGTACTTTAGTCGAAAACGGACAATCTTATTTCGATTATGCAGAAAAGATCATCAAAGAACTTTCTACTCCGAATTATTTAGCGGCAAAAGGGACAAATAATGGATTTATACTAAAACATTCTACAGGCTCTCTACCCCATGGTTCAGAGATAGATGTTCCTCTTAACTATGCCGACTATTATTATCTGGAAGCATTAAAGAGATATATTGAACTCAAAAATATCGATTCAAAAGCCTTGCTATCCCAAAAATAAAACCAAGAAACTCCATAAAATACTCATATGAAACAGATAGTTAAATATATATTGATATGCTTCACTATTTTGGGAGGCGTCCAGATACAGGCCCAAGAGCTCAATAAAGAAGCTTTCAACCTAATAAATTTGGACACAAAAGGGTTAGAAGAGGTAAAACAATTCTATAATGAAGGTAAGTATCATGAGGCTGCCTCAGCATTACTTTCATATTACAAAAACAGAAAAGGGATTGTATTTCCGGATATAAATCTCAACAATTTAAAAATTTCTAAATCTGAGCAAAAAATGGCTGATGAAGCCCTTGAACATAAGTTTTTTGCACATAAAGGCTACCAGCCATCCTTCTTCTACGGAGATGATATTGATTGGACTTACTGGCCGGTAAAAGACAATGAACTTCGATGGCAGTTACATCGACAGAAATGGTTTATACCAATGGGGAAAGCCTATCGTATTTCTGGAGACGAAAAATATGCTAAAGAATGGGTTTTCCAATACATGGATTGGATAAATAAAAATCCATTAAAAACTGGATTAACTTCAAAACGAAAAACAATTAGCAGCGGAGAAGTAGAATATGATGGAGACAATGTCTCGGACGATAACGTCCGTTATGCTTGGCGTCCATTGGAAGTCAGCAACCGTTTACAAGATCAGGCTAGTGAATTTTTACTGTTCAATACATCTAAATATTTCACTCCCGAATTCTTTACACAATTTCTGGTAAATGTGCACCGACATGCCGTCCACATTATAAATAACTATTCCAAACAAGGTAATCATCTGCTTTTCGAGGCCCAACGTATACTTTATGCCGGAATATTCTTTCCAGAATTTAAAGATGCTCCTACATGGAGACAATCGGCAATTTCTATTTTAAATAAAGAAATACAAGTACAGGTATATAATGACGGAATGCAATTTGAACTTGACCCGCATTATCATCTGGCTACAATCAATATATTCTTTAAAGCATTGCAAATGGCTGATGCCAATGGGTATCGTAACGAATTTCCACAAAGCTTTTTGGATACGATAGAAAATATGATTACAGTCATGTATAATCTTTCATTTCCAGACTACTCGAATCCATTGTTCAGCGATGCTAAAAAGAATAGTAAATCAGAAATGATCAAAAACTACAAACAATGGTTAAAAGTCTTCCCCAATAATGAAACAATTCGATATTTTGCCACTGAAGGAAAAGACGGAAAACTTCCAGACTATACATCAAAAGCATTTACAACATCTGGCTTTTTCATTTTCAGAAATGGATGGGATATGCAATCTACCAGCATGATTATCAAAGCTGGACCTCCCGCTTTCTGGCATTGTCAACCAGATAATGGCACTTTCGAATTATTTATCAAAGGCCGTAATTTCTTCCCGGATGCCGGTTCATATGTATACGCAGGTGATGATGAAGTAATGAAATGGCGTAACTGGTTCCGCCAGACAATGGTACACAAAACTTTGACTTTGGACAACAAAACTTTGGAAAAAACTGATTCGAAATGTCTATTATGGAAAATCAATGAACCCACAGAGATATTAGTTACTGAAAATCCGAGTTATGAAGGACTAAAACATCGCCGCTCTATTTTTTTCGTTGATAAAAAATTTTTCGTAATAGTAGATGAAGCCATCGGCAATGCTCACGGTAAAGTTGGGATTCATTATCAAATGTGCGAAGGTGATATCACGACCGACCCAAAAGCATTAAAAGCCTATACCAATTTCAAAGATGGTAATAATATTGTTTTACAAGCATTTAGTGATATGAAACCCAATATGGAAGAAGAAGAAGGCTGGGTCTCATATGAATATAGACAAAAGGCAAAACGAGAAGCTTTTTCATTTAACATTGATAAAAAATCGTCGGACGGTTATTCTCGATTTATTACGGTCATCTTACCTGTAGAGAACAGCAAAAAAATTCCGGCAATAGATGCGAAATTCGAGAACAAATCATTCAACGAAAAGAGTATCGGCATAACGGTAAAAATAGGCAAAGACAAATACAAATTAGGATATAATCTTTAATTAATCATTTACAGTTTTTATAGCCGGAATATTTCGATGTAGATTCCGGCTATAATCCTTAAATCTTATGAAGTATGAAGAGCAAAATTTTGACCATATTATACTTAATGATATCGACAACAATATATGCTCAAATATATTCGTTCGAAGATAGTAGTGTACCCTCTAATTTCAATGTAAATACAGGTAGCATATCTATTTCCGGACAAAAATATAAATTAGGGAAACAATCTTTACAATGGGACTGGAAAAGTGGTTCTACATTGACAATTAACCAGCCAGATGGTCTAACCTCAGTTTCTACCACTAATTCCGGAGGATTTACATGTTGGATATATAACACTACAATCAGCAATAATAAAATCCAATTTTCTTTTTATAATAATAGTGGTACCGAAAAATGCAAATTATCTTTTAACCTGAATTTTTCGGGCTGGAGATACATCTGTTCCCGTTTTACAGAAGACATGGAACATGACCGCTCTACCCTATCATACATGAAAATTTTTGCTCCTCAATCAGGAAATGGGTCTTTATATTTTGATTATCTAGAATTTCCTAAAAATGTAGCCTGGGATAGGATAGATAATGCTCAATATTCAGTAAACCAATCCTACAATAATATTGACAATTTTCTTAAGTCATATAATGCAATTCCTCTAAATTATTCTCATTCGGCATCTTCTAAACAAAAAGAAGCTTTGTCTACAATAAAAGAGAGAATCGACAATTGGTTTTTAAATACTAATAATACTTCGACAATTTTCAACAAACGTAAAAATTCAATCAATAATTGGATAAAACGAGCTCAAAACAATTTCACTTCCATAAACTTAACTGTACAAAGTGACGGAAGTGTATTGGGACCCGGGTTATTTCCACAATATACATCCACATCAATCGACAATGAAAATATTTTACGATTCCGAGATACAAACGAAAAATATCTTATTCAGTTTGCATTGGATTATCGACTAAATCATAATGAATCCAGCAAAGAAAATTATCTCAAGATACTCGACTGGTACGCAGACCAAGGCTGGTCCTGTGGTAGTGCATTAGGGGCCCTTAGATTTGAAAAACTCAGAAGTGCAGGCTATTTTCATTCCCTTTACTTAATGAAAGACGAACTTGGAGATTCTCGATTCTCCCGAGAGCTTGAAACGTTAAAATGGTTTAGCCTTTTAGGAGATATTTATATTAATACCGATAATGATGCCTCCGGCGAAACTGCTGATAATTTAAGAACCCTTGCAATAGCTAAATTATACTGCACATTAATGTTATCAGATGAAAATGCACAAGCTGAGACATTGCTGACCTTAAAAGAGTATTTTACAAATGCACTTTCTCCTGCTGGAGGATTTAGAGGTACATTCAAACCAGATTTTACAGGGTATCACCATAGAGGTGTATATTTAGGGGCCTATTATCCAGATGCATTATATATCGGATGCTTCCTTTTTTACTTGTTGCATGATACACCCTTTGAGTTATCTGAGTCTATATACATTCAGTTAAAGAACTCACTACTGATGCTGCGCAATATCGCGGCTTTATATGATGTCCCAGCAACTACCTGCGGTCGCTTTCCCAGCTCGAACACTGTTCTTGATGATTTAGTTGCAGCTTTTGCATATCTAATAGAATCTAAAAACGGAACAGACAATGAGTTAAATGCTGCTTTTGGGCGTCTTTGGAAACCAGAAGAATCTCCAATAAAAGATAGAATCTCCAGATCTGCAACTGACATTTGCTTTAAAACGACCTTAGGAGAAACAGCCATCTGTTTGGATGCAGCCACATATGTGTCAGAAGAAGAAAATATCCACTCAAAAAGTCTTTATTTTCCATATGCCGGATTATTTATCCATCGTACATCAGATTTCCACTTCAGTGCAAAGGGAATAAGCAAATATATCTGGGATTATGAATGTTCCGGTTCAGAAAATATTTACGGGCGATATATGAGTTATGGACAAATAGAATATACAACTTTAACTGATGGAAATAAAAATCATGAATACGAAAACGAAAATTGGAACTGGAGCTATCTTCCAGGAACTACAACAAAAGTTCTAACTCCTGATGAATTAGACTATAATGGCGAAGGAAACGATAAACATCGCAATTTTTCAGACGAGACATTTTTAGGAGGTACTAATATGGGTGATACAATAGGTATATTCTCAATGTACATGCACGACAACACCTTCGACCCTTCATTCTACGCCCGTAAAACAATATTCTCTTCCGGTTCGGTCATTTTGTGTATGGGCAGTAATATAAAGAATAGTGATTCTCAGCATACTACAGTCACCACCTTATTACAACAATCAGGAGAAATTACTATTAATGACAAAAGTCCAAATATTCCAAAAACAGTAAAAACTCCCATAATAATAGATAAACAAAATATTACCTACGTCGTAACCCAGGGTTCAACAGATTTTATTCAAAACGGAAATTTGACATTGGCTTTTATCAACCACGGCAAAGCTCCACAATCAGGGCTATACAGCTATTTCATGCTCCCTCCCACCTCAAATCAGGAATTAATATATAAATATACAAATGAACAAACATGCCCGATATCCATCATACAACAAAATGCAAAAGCTCATATCATTTCCGATTCAGAATCTGGAACGACAGCTTATGCCATCTTCGATGAAACATCTTCCATATCTTATGGAAAAATCAAAAGAGTAAATCGCCCGGTAATCATATTATCTCAAGAAAAAAATCAGATTCTGAATCTCGCTATATGTGATCCAGATTTAAGAAGGCCTTCCAGTACAAATATAGATAATCTGACAGAAGAACAAATAAAAGCAGAAAGTCAACCTGCTACTGTAGAAATAGAAATTTCCGGTATATATGAATATTTCGAAGAAGGAAATAATAATATAAATATTATCCAAAAAGGAGATAATACTCTACTTTCTTTCGATGCTGTAGGAGGAAAGACATATAAAATAAATCTAAGACCTAAAGAGTGGACTTCCGTTTCAGAAGACAAAATAAACTCCGAATTTCAATGTAAGTATAACAAACAAGAAAAACGATATATTATCATGCCCAAAGATTCGACTGTCTACTCCTGTTTTTTATCAAACATTGAAGGAAAGCAGATTCTTTCATATCAACACCTGACAGGAGCTCATAGCATAGATATGAACTCTCTCCCTAACGGAACGTACATAATAACATTAAAAAAAAATCAAACTATACTCAACAAAAAAATAATTAAGCAATAAAATATGAACAGACACGCATTATCCTCCATGCTTGTTCCGGTAGCCGCATTAGGCAGTCTTACTGGATGCTCTATGAAACCAAAAGATAATAAACCGGAAAAAAAGCCAAACATCATTGTCATTA
The DNA here is from genome assembly GCF_015097275.1 of Coprobacter secundus subsp. similis. Taxonomy (GTDB): domain Bacteria; phylum Bacteroidota; class Bacteroidia; order Bacteroidales; family Coprobacteraceae; genus Coprobacter; species Coprobacter secundus. The sequence continues at coordinate 3,497,319 of NZ_AP023322.1, read as the reverse complement.
TGACAGATGACCATACCACCCAAGGTATCAGTTGCTATGGCAGCCAACTTATACAAACTCCCAATCTCGACCGCATAGCCAATGAAGGTATGCGTTTTGACAATTGTTATGTCAGCAACGCCATTTCCGGACCTTCAAGGGCTTGTATATTAACTGGGAAAATGAGTCATATCAATGGATTTACTGATAATTCACAAACATTCAACGGAGATCAAGAAACTTTCCCTAAATTATTACAGAAATCAGGATACCAAACCGCAATGATTGGTAAATGGCACCTCAACTCAGATCCTCAAGGGTTTGATTTTTGGAGTATATTACTGGGACAAGGCGAGTATTATAGTCCTGATTTTAAAGAAAACGGAAAAGAAATACGGGAAAAAGGATATGTAACTGACATCATCACTGATAAAGCTATAAAATTTATAGAAAATCGGGATACTTCGAAACCATTTGCCATGCTTTATTATCATAAAGCCCCTCACCGCAACTGGATGCCAGCACAACGCCATCTGGGTATTTATAATGATATCACTTTTCCCGAGCCAGAAACACTGTTCGATGATTACTCAACTCGTGGCAGAGCTGCAAAAGAAACCATGATGGAAATTGCCAACCATATGTGGAACGACTGGGATTTGAAAATAGCAACTCCCGAAGAATTAGCCGGAGAATACGACGATACACGCGCTGCCGATATCAACAAGGCTGAAGTTGCTCGTGCCAATCAACAAAGCAATGGTCTCCAACAACTACGAGCTGCCTATAACCGCATGACTCCTGAAGAAAAAGAGGTGTGGAATAAGGCGTATGCCAAACGAATCGAAGAGTTTCGTACAAAAGAAATGAAAGGGAAAGAACTTATTAGCTGGAAATATCAACAATATATAAGAGATTATTTAGCAACAACGTTAGCTGTGGACGAAAACGTTGGTCGTTTGCTCGACTATCTTGAACAAATAGGAGAATTGGATAATACAATTATTGTTTATACTTCTGATCAAGGATTTTTTCTTGGCGAGCATGGATGGTTTGATAAACGCTTTATGTACGAAGAATGTCAACGAACTCCATTAATGATACGTTATCCTAAAGCCATAAAAGCCGGGACAGTATCTAAAGCATTAAGTATGAATATAGACTTCGCTCCTACTTTTCTTGACTTTGCCGGAATAGAAATTCCAAAAGAAATACAGGGTCGTTCTTTACGTCCAGTACTTGAACATGAAGGAAACATTCCCGAAAATTGGCGTAAAGCCGTATATTATCACTATTATGAATATCCATCATGGCATATGGTAAAACGTCATTATGGAATTCGTACCGAACGTTACAAATTAATTCATTTTTATAATGATGCTGATTATTGGGAACTTTTCGATATGCAAAACGACAAAAATGAATTAAATAATGTATATGGAAAACCTGAATATAAAAAGGTCCAAGAAGATATGACAAAACTTCTTTATGAACTACAACAAGAATATAAAGATACCGATCCGACAGAACAGACAATTCAGTTTTTTAAAGGTGACGATGGAGCAAACAAACACTAAATTTATCATTAATCATTCATTATAAATTAGTTATCATGGATAGACGCAAATTTATCAAAAGTACAGGATGGAGTGTAATGGGACTGGCGATGTCAGGCACCTTATTAAGTGCATGCAATCCTAAAAACAGGGAAAAGACAAAAGCTGCTGCCAAGATAGACCCCAACGGATTGAAAGTCTTTTGGGGCGATATTCATAATCATTGCAATATTACCTACGGACACGGAGATATGCGGCTGGCATTCGAAGCAGCCAAACAACAACTCGACTTTGTTGCGGTCACTCCACATGCCATGTGGCCGGATATCCCCGGTAAAAACGACCCTCGACTGGCTTGGGTTATCGATTATCACGTCGGAGCCTTCAAACGCCTCCGGGAAGGAGGATATGAAAAATATCTGAAAATGACTGAAGAGTATAACCAAGAGGGTAAATTCCTGACATTTCCTTCTTACGAATGCCACAGTATGGAGCACGGAGACCACGTAGTCTTATCTTACGAACAAAATTTCCCTTTGGTCGAATGCACATCAGTAGAAGACCTGAAAAAGAAATTGAAAGATAAAAAAGTTTTTGTCACTCCTCATCATATGGGCTATGAGAAAGGATACCGCGGATACAACTGGGATTGCTTTACAGAAGGAGACCAGACTCCATTTGTCGAAATTTTCTCCCGGCACGGTCTGGCAGAGAGCGATCAGGGAGACTTCAACTATCTGCACGATATGGGCCCCCGCTCTTACGAAGGGAGTGCATTATGCGGGCTCGAGAGAGGTTTCAAATTCGGGTTTATCGGCTCCACAGACCAGCATGCAGGTTATCCGGGAAGCTTTAGCGACGGACGTATAGGCGTACTGGCCAAGTCTCTAAACCGGGACGACATATGGGAAGCCATGAAAAATCGTCATGTATACTGTGCTACCGGAGACAAAATCTACATTGATTTTCGCATCAACGACGCTATCATGGGAGACGTCATCAGAGGAAACAACCGGAATATTTACTTAAACGTAGAATCCGCCAATTATATCGACTATATCGATTTGGTGAAAAACGGGGAATGTATTGCCCGATTAAATGGTCCCATGCAAACTATCGTTCCAGCTGAAGATACAATCCGGGCCAAAGTAAAAATAGAATTCGGATGGAACAGGGAAGAAGAACCTGTCCGTTGGGACGGCTTCATAGATATATCCGATGGTAAAATCAATGTTGCCACTCCATGCTTCCGTGGTGCCGCATACACTTCCCCACAAGCAGACAAAGTGGGTCACGAAGATGAAACCAAAGTCAATAAGATACTGAATACAACAGACAAACGGGTAGATGTGGAAATGTATTCTACAAAGAATCCGAATACGATGACTCCCGCCATGCAAGCTATAAACCTGGATGTTACCATGCCCAAAAATGGAAAAATCAGAGTATCCGTCAACGGAAAAGAATTCAGTTATACACTGGCTGAATTATTGGCCGGTTCCAAGTCTCATTTTATGAGAGGATGGCTGAGCGAGGCGGTTCTCTTCAATCGGGCAGCCCCGGAAAATGCTTTCATGATAGAACATGTCATGAGCGACAATCAACCGGCAAGAGATACCGACTACTATTATGTACGTGTTCGTCAACGTGACGGACAATGGGCATTCAGCACCCCTATTTGGGTAGAAAGGGTATAATCATGAAATATGCCATAGGAATAGATTTAGGAGGAACCTTCATCAAATATGCTGTTATTGACGAAGAGGGACATTTCCTGTACAACGGGAAACTGCCCTCTTTGGCAAGTACGTCCAAAGATGCCGTTATCGGACAACTGAAAAGTGCCATGACAGAATGCATTCATTTTGCAAATACAGCAAATATTACCCTTTGTGGTATAGGAATAGGAACTCCAGGTATTACCGATGAAACGAACCGTAGGGTATTGGGTGGAGCTGAGAATATCACAGGTTGGGAAAATGTCCCTCTTGCCGATATTTTAGAAAAAGAGACCGGGCTCCCGGTCAGCGTTGCCAATGATGCCAACATGATGGGATTGGGTGAACAGGCCTTCGGTGCGGCTAAAGGCTGTTCAGATGTTCTCTTCATCACAGTCGGAACCGGCATAGGCGGAGCCATTATCATAGACAGTAAATTATATGGAGGATACAAGAACCGGGGGACGGAAATCGGGCATATCCCTCTCATTGCCAACGGAGAACCCTGTGCCTGCGGAAGCGTAGGATGTCTCGAAACCTACGCTTCTACCACGGCCCTCGTGCGTCGCTTTGTCCGTCGCTGTAAAGAACAGAATATTCAATTAGAAAGAGAGCCTGATGGCAAATCAATTATAAAGCTTTATTTGGAGAGCCATCCTGTAGCCGTAGAATCGATGAACGAACATTGGAGTTTTCTCGGTCATGGCATTGCCGGATTGGTAAATATATTCAGTCCGCAAAAAATTGTCATTGGAGGAGGAATCTCTGAAGCCGGTGACTTTTACATTGCACGCATAGAACAGGAAGTTGCCCTATATTCTATCGCTGACTGTCGGGTAAACACAAAAATATGCGCTGCAATGCTTGGAAATAAAGCCGGTACTATGGGGGCTGCCTGGATGGCTTTTTTATTAAGTAAGAATAAAAAGTGAAAAATTTACGCTACTAACCAAAACCAGAAAATTTCATAATCTGGTTTTGGTTATACATAAATCATAAATAAAATGAAAAGAAATTACGGTATAGTAGCATTGATTATGCTTTTTTGGTTTGTAATATCATTTATTACAAATATTCTGGGCCCACTCATTCCCGACATCATCAGTAATTTCGACTTGAAGCAACTCTCTCTGGCAGGATACATACCTATGTCATTCTTTTTGGCCTATGCTGTCATGTCTATCCCTGCCGGAATCTTAATCGAAAAATACAGCGAAAAGACTGTGTTGCTCATGGGATTCTCCATGCCATTCATCGGCTCATTGATTTTTGTATTGATGCCCTCTTATCCTGTTTTACTAGCTTCGAGTTTCATTATCGGATTAGGGATGGCGATGTTACAAACCGTTATAAATCCGTTGACCCGGGTTGCCGGAGGTGAAGAGAATTTTGCATTCTTCTCTGTAATGGGGCAACTCGTCTTCGGCTTTGCATCCTTTGTCAGCCCTTTTATATATTCTTATTTAGTAAGGGAATTAACATCAATAAATACTCACACAGGAATAGTTGTGAAATTTTTGTCAAACATTACACCTCCAAACTTACCTTGGGTATCTTTATATTGGATATTCACAGTCATTCTAATCTGTATTATACTTATTGTAATTAAGGTACATTTCCCTCGAATGAAATTACAGGAAGAAGAAAAATCCGGTTCTTTCGAGTCATATAAAATATTACTACATAATAAATATGTCTATCTATTTTTCTTAGGTATATTATCATACGTGGCCACCGAACAAGGTATAGCCAACTGGATATCTAAATTTCTGGAGCAATATCATGGATTAAATCCACAAACTGAAGGAGCTGCTGTAGTCGGGACATTTTGGGGACTTATGTCGTTGGGCTGTCTGGCAGGATTAGTCGCTCTCAAACTTTTCGATTCTAAAATAGTGCTTCGCTACGCAGGATTTCTGACTATCATTTTATTGTGCATTAGCCTATTCGGAACAGCAGAAATTTCCATGTTTTGTTTTCCGCTGATAGGGTTTACAATTTCTGTCATGTTTTCGATTATTATGTCCTTAGGACTAAACTCTGTAAACAAACACCACGGTTCGTTTGCAGGTATTCTATGTTCAGGTATTGTCGGAGGCGCCATCGGTCCGGTCGTTGTAGGTTCTTTGGCAGATACGTTCGGGTTGCGGATAGCCCTACTGTCGATGCTTATTACATTGGGATATATCATCAGTATCTCATTTTGGGCCAGACCTCTGGTTAATAATAGGACAATATCTATCAAGGAATTATTATCTCGGAAAAAAGCATAAATTTATTTTTTTAAATATTCTCGACTATGAATAAATATTGTTATTTTTTAATTTTCTTATTTTGTATATTATTTTCAGAATTACATGCTCAGACATTTTCTCATGACGCGAATTCCGATATATCTCTACCTGGAGATGCAAGAGGTATGTGTCTGAAGGAAAATATAATCTATGTTGTAGCAGGAAAAACAATATACAAATACGACCTTCACAAAAAAGAAGGTACTACCCTTATTTCTGGACTCAGTACACCTTTTGATGTCGATGTGAATAACGACGGTAAAATCTACATTGCCGAACGAGGACAAAACAGAGTCTCTATATACAATGCCGACGGCAGTAACACAAATGAGACAATTTCTCTCGAAGAAAAAGTTAATGGAGTAACATTCGGTCCAGATGAAAAACTATATATCGCATCAGCAAGCAAAATAACTATTATAGACGGTAATAATAAAACCGAAATTACTCAAACAGAAGGTGTTGATAATTTTAGAGAACCTCGAAAAGTATATTTTGATCAACAAAAAAATACTTTCATTGTTGATTATAATACAGGTGTTCTCAATATTTTATCATTCGACGGAAATGTCGCAAATGTCGGTTTCAGAATAAAACGAGAAAATAATGTCGATACCTATAACAGATTGGTATACATGACAAGTATATCAAATGGGAATCTAATTATAAACTCATTTACAGATACTTCGATGGGCGTTTATGAATTCTACTCCGATGGGACATTGAAAAATAAATTCGAAGGAGAATTTTCTGCTCCCTATGGTATTGTTACCGATGAAAATGACAATCTATATATTGCCGACGGAAAAAAGATTCAAGTATGGAAAGCAACAGATAATGAGGCTCCTATAATTTCAGAAACAAAAATTTCAAATATAACTCGCTCATCGATAGACTTCTCCTTCAAAAGCGACGAACTATCTACTCTTTTCTGGAAAATACAGAGTGCTGATTCAGAACCTTCAGAAGAAGAACTGCTAAACAGTTCCCAACTATCAGTCAATACAACGAACCAAATTATCACCCAAACGCTGAACGCTCCTACTGCACAAAACCTAAAATTGTATTTTATTGCTCGTGATAAATCAGGCAATACATCTGACGTGCAATCAAGTTCCGTATTCTCAACCGAACAAAACTTAACTATCAAATATCTTTTCCCGCTAACGAAAAACTCTCAATCCATAACTTTCGAATTTTCTGCAAATGATGGTGGAACACTATATTATATTTCCAAGGAATATGAAGATAATATATCTACCCCATCTGTTGACGAAATATTGAACGGGACTCATATCGATTACCTGAAAGGAGGAATACCTCAAACTTTTGATATCAATACAAATGGAAACAACAGACATATCATATATGCTATTATCAAAACTTCTTCCGGAGAAAATAGCGATATCATATCTTGCATAGCAACCCCCTTTTCCGATATAGATATCATACGCAATCGTTATATGCAACTACTTACCGGAAATGATAATACGGATTATACCTATAATGCGACACTCAACCGATATAATTCTCTATTGAGTCGATTCAATCAGGCACACACAAATGCCCAGCAATATGATCCGAATGCAGAGGGTCTAACTGATTTTAATCTGGACGAAAATACATCGCCCAACGATATTACTCTTGTCCGGGAGCTATTTAGTAATGCATTATTTCCCTTAGCTTTAGCTTATAATCTAAAAGGACCAGACGATAACCCCAACCCAGATTATCACAATCCATCTACTCTTGCGGAAATTATGAAATTATATGAATACTTAAGTATACGAAATTTCAAATCAGGAAGAGAGTTACACTTTGCAGGAGGAGGTATCTATTTAAGATTAACAGGTTATTATTATGCATCCCTATTAATGCGAGAAGAATTAGAAAGAAGCGGACGGCTTGACGAAGTAACGAGAATGATGGAATGGGCAACCCGATGGGTAGTTCCCAATAGCCTTGAAATCGAAGGAGGAGAAAGTGATTGGTCAGCCGATGCAGAAGGTAATACAAGCCGTGCTGACGGAGTTCGTACTATGTATAATAACCGCCTAATGTATTTACTCACAGCAGCCGATTCTGTATTACAGAGAGAAGAAAAAATGTCTTACCTTATACAAGTGTTGAATAATGCCCTTACTCCCCACGGAGCTTGGGATGGATTTTTGAAACCCGACTACACCGGATACCATCATTTAGGAGTATGGGGTAACGGATATGTCACTGAAGCCATGCACGTTTCCGCTCAAATGGCTTTCGTACTAAATAATACATCGTATAGTATCGATCCTGTATCCGTCGAACACGTTGCCAAAGGCTTACAAGCATTCAGCCAATATAGTGGAAAATACGATATATCACGAGGCCTTTGTGGACGCTTCCCCAATCAGTTGAACAATATATTGAACCAAATCCCTGCTTATGCTTATATATACGAAGTACTACCAGAAGGAAAATTAAAAGACGAAATAGCTGGTATCTTTGCCAACCTATATGACCCATCATATAACTTAGTACAAACCAAAATGATTCGGAATGTAGCTTGTGAAATTAATTTCATAGGAGGTATAGGAACAATCGAAATGTGCAATCGATTAAAAGCATCAACTACACCCACTATCGAGACAGAATTAAATCGAACTTTTCCTTTTGCAGCAACACAAATACATCGTCGTTCTGACTGGTTAGCAACAGTTAAAGGTTACAGCAAATACGTTTGGGATTTTGAAACAAACGGTAGTGAAAACTGGTATGGACGTAATCAAAGTTTCGGACAGTTGTCTATATATAGTGGAAGAGATTCGAATGGAATAGTAACTGCAGAAGCCAGCGGTGTCGGATATGATGGATATGATTGGACTCATATCCCAGGAACTACCGTACCGAACTTATCCCTTGCAGAAGTATTAGCTGATGCTAAAAATTTTCAATGGCCTCGCTTCTCAAATGAAGCATTCGCCAGTGGTGTCACTGACGGAAAAAACGGAGCGTACGGATTTAAATTTTCTGATCGGACTAAAGGACAAAGTAGTTCAACTTGGGTTAAGCCCAAGCTGACAGCACTAAAATCATATTTCTTTTTTGATGACCTGATTGTCGCCTTAGGTTCCGATATTGATAATACAACTTCAAGTTACGACACCCATACTACAATATTCCAAAATTTATTACCTTCCCCTGATACACCAATTCAGATAAACGGAGAAAATATTACCGGTTTATCCTACTCTCAAGACTTAACAACAGAAAGGCCAGCTACGTTAACAGATATAGCCGGAAATGGATATTACATAGCCAACGCTAAAGGCCTACATATCCAAAGAAGTACACAAGAATCTATGGACGATAAAAACAAAAATGCCACCTCTGGAGATTATGCAACTGTCTGGATAAATCATGGTTCCCAAATAAACAATGGAACATATGAATATGCTGTGTGGGTAAGAGGAGGAGAATATATATCCGAATTAGCTTCTGATCCTGATAAATTTTATATTATTGAACGGCAAGACAATATTGCACATATTGTTACACATGGTCAAACAAAAGGTTTGACTATCTTTACAGAAAATACAGATATAGAAGACAAATATATTCATCAAACTTCCGAACCTTGCCTTATTTGGATAGACTCAGAAAACGAAGATATTTCCCTTACTGTTGCCAATCCGGATTTAGGTTATTATGAAAAAGGAAACGAATTCGGGCAATTCCCGATTCAAGCTTGGTCGGTCCCTGCATCTAAGCAATATTTAGAAAGTGAAATAGAACCTGTGGAAGTCATAATAAACGGAAAATGGGATATTCTCGATACCAATGAAAAAGTGGAAAATCAAGGATACGACCCAGCAAACAACACTACCACATTGAGATTTAACGGTATCAATGCCGAATCTTTGTCTGTCAAATTAAGCCCACTGAATACCGGAATAGATTTTTTCAGTAAAGAAAACAACATATCAGTCTATCCCAATCCCACAACAGGCAAGCTCTTTATCGACCTGGCCCAACCAATAGAATCAAATATACGAATTACAGATATCAGTGGACGGGAAGTTTTGTCTATACCTGTAAACAATAGAAAAAATATAAGTATAGACTTATCGACACTCAATTCTGGACATTATTGGGTAATTATAGGAAAAACAGTAAAACAAATCATTAAAAAATAATTTGCAATGAAAAATAAAAATATAGTCCTTATTTCACTATGCCTATTCTCCGGACTAACAATTGCGGCACAAAACAAGACATTAATACCTATTACTACAAGAGTCGATATCCAAGGCTCCGTTGCTCCCCAAACTTCTGTTATTGACGGAGAGTGGGTTGCCGTTGGAAGCAAAAAAGAACATGCCATACAATATGATTATACTCGAACATTCAATGGTAAACCATCTTATCGATTCGAATTAAAACAAAATGACAATACTCTATCCGGATATAACGTAGGAGAGACCAAAGGTCGTGCAGAACTATCTTATTGTTATGCAACAAAAGAACATATAAAAAATCTCTCGGCAGAACAATTGGAGTATGCAATCAGAGCTAAAAAAGTGTATCATTATGGGAAAGGTGAATGTCCTCAGGGAAGTACAAAACACTATCAATTCTCTATATACGTTCCCAGTGAACTGGATGCTTCAGTAAACACTATTTTCGCTCAATGGCACGGTATGCCCGACCGTACACTATTAAAAACTCCAGAAGGTGTGATAAAGCAAGTATCAGATAAAGAATTCTCTCAAATTTGGGAAAAGGTAATTTTCAAAAAAGACACCGGTTATGATAAAATTGCGGTAACCAATGCTAATGGTTCTCCCAAACTTGATAAAAACGGAAACCCTGTTTACAAAGCAGGTAAGAAACCAAACGGCTGGATAGTAGAACAAGGGGGATATCCTCCTCTGGCTTTTGGCTTCAATAAAGGATTTTTCTATATTAAAGCCAATTCTGACCGAAAATGGTTAACTGATAAATCGGATAGATGCAACATTGACCCAGAAAAAGGAGAAGTGATGAAACCTCTTACATCAAAATATAAAGCATCTACTTTGGCATTTAAAGAACCTTTTTCAGATTTCCCTAAAAATACATGGGTAACTTTCAATATCACCATAAACTGGACAATATATAGAGGAAAAAATGAGAACATCCTCAAACCCGGAGCATTAGACGTCATTATGTCATATGATAAAAATGGTGAAAAAATAGACCGGCACATCGTAAATAACGAACAGATTCTCATTGGACGTAATGATGAAAACGGATATTATTTCAAATTTGGTATCTATCGAGTAGGAAATAGTACTGTTCCTGTTTGTTACAATTTAGCAGGATATAAAGAATATTAATCTGCAATGTTAAAAATCTATCAAAATTAGAATCTTATCTAAAATATTTCTTTATTTGCTCCGGAAAATTTTGACCGGAGCATTTTTTTATTTATTATCGCGTCATCGCATTTTACCAAAATAAGATTATTAATTAATGGCAAAAAGGTTATCTGACACTTTTTACTTTCAATAAAAAAGAAACTTTTAAAGGCTAAAAACAAGGCATTTCAACAAATGTAAAATTCTTTTCAACAACAGAGAAAGCCTCTTAATAAGAAAGTCTGTAAAATTGCAAAGTGAAAAATCGGTATTAATCCAATATAAGTCAGTTAACAAATTTCTAAATGAAAAACAATATGAATCGTAAAACAATTATTCTTATTTCAACAGCGTTATTTTTTAGTAGCACTCTTTTCGCACAAGGATTTGCAAACTTTAAAGTTGAAGGCGCACTTACTCAAACCCTCCTTAAAAACAATAACAAAACTGCAAGTGTGATCGAAACTATTATAGACGGAACTTTAGACATAAAAAATTTGCCTGTAAAGTATAAGCTATTAAGTAACTGTTCTATATCAGAATCAACTTCTCTGAATAATGATTATACAAAATCTAAACAAATAACAATAAATAAAAAAGATGGTTCTTCTAAAGATTGGAATATTATTGTACACCAACTTGTACCCGGAAAGCTACCTCTAAATATAGCTTTTTCAAAAACTAATCCTTGTAATACAGATTTTACCAATCCCAAATCTTGGGCAGGATATGGAATAGATTACAGCAAACCGACAGTAGTACGAATGGGAAATGATGGTATCGGTTTTTTTGTTGCATATGATAGTCCAGCCCAAGAAGCAACTTTTGAGCTTACAGTTGTCGGAGGAGCGACTTTTAACGGAGAATTTGATGTAGAAACATCTGTAGACGGAAAAAAATGGATAAACTTGAAAACTTATAAACCAGGGGATTTCACTGGGACAGAAAAACTAAATTTATCACTCCCTTCTGATGCTCGTTTTGTCCGTTGGGTATATGCAGCTCGAGAAAAACAGAATATAAATTTAAATAATATATATATAAAATAATACATTAACTTTAAATTATAATAAGATTATGAAGAAGAAATTTTTTACTCTTATTTCAGCTTTAATAATTGGAGGAAGTCTTTCCGCTGAAACAATAGAAACATTCCCATATACAGCAGACTGGAAATATGCAGACGAAAGCAATGTTGGTTCCAATACAGGTAAACCCTCAGATGATCAATCACTCTATGATTTAGGAGGATGGACTTCTATTGCAGGACAAGGAGATAAGCCATTCTATATTGCTTTTTCGAAAGGAGCACCATTAAGCAATACTATGGAATTTGTAGACGGACAACAAACCAGTATAAAAATATCATACTTAGTTTCCCCAGTATTTAATTTTTCAGATAAAACAACATCCCAAATAATATCATTCAAATGCGGAAAAGAAAATACAGCTATTTCTAATTTAGAATTGTTATATACGACAAACTATACCGGGGATGTCAATACTACAGAATGGACTCCGATAAAGACTAATCTTATCCCAGAAGACCAAAGTGGCCTTGGAGACAGTAAACTAACGACAATCTCTGTTACTACAAATATCACATCGCCAACAGTTGTATTAGCTATTCGAGCAGCAAAAGATGACAATTATTCTGGAGATGCTTCTGCTCAAACAAAAATCAGAGTTACAAAATTTCAAATCTCATTGGAAGAAAAAGAATTAATCGAATCCATTCCTTACGAAGCCAAATGGAATTATAAACCCGAACTGATAAATGCAGCAGATTCTACCTTTATCGATCAAAAGAGCTATTCCGAAATAATTAAGGAATCCTCTAATTGGGAATTCAACGGATGGGCATCACACAGAGAAACAAAAAGCCGTGATTTCTCAATTCTTACCAACAAAAACGACAAAGGTCTATATCGGCAAATACCTAATACTGTAGAATGGACAGATAATTGTAAAAATAATCCTGGTACAATAAATTGGTTCATTTCTCCTAAAATAGATTTATCTGCCGGAGGAACTAAATATATCCAATTTTATACTGGCAAAGAAGCAGCCGACCAATTGTATTCAAATATTGAATTGTTCTATTCATTAGATTACAAAGACAATTATCAAACTGCAACATGGATTTCCATTAAGAAAAATATAATACCAGCTGAACAAGCGGGTTTAGATAATACAACAATGGTAAATGTCAACGAACCATTAAACCTTGTCGCTAATAGTGTAACTTTTGCGTTCAAAGCTGCACCTCAAGAAAACGGAACAGTCGGAGCAAAACAGACTAAAATCCGTATTAAAGACTTTAAAATTCTTGACGAGGATACTACTACAAGTATCGAAAACACAAAAGCCAATGATACTTCTGTAAATATTTATCCAAATCCGACCCAAGGTATTTTGAATGTCTCAGCAGACCAAGCAATTACAAACATCATTATTACGAACATCGGAGGTCAAACGATTATGCAAATAGCTCAACCGGCCGGACAAATTTCTATCGCGAACCTACCGACCGGATATTATCAAGCCCTAATCATCTTATCAGATGGTAGCCAAGTTGTTAAACGCATTGTAAAACGATAAAAACACCACATATCTTAACTATACACAATTACTGAATTGCAAAGGCCCTGCCTAACAAAACTAACAGGGCCTTTTTTCTAATTCAAAGAAGAAAATATTCAATAAAAAACGATATAAATAACTCGGAATAATAATTCCAAAACTATAACAAAAGAATTCCCCACAATTGTAAAATACAATCGAAATTACAAAAATGGAATATAACCACCGGATAAAATATATTTATAACGTGCGAAATAATAAAAAACCTAATATTAACATTATGAAAAACAGTAGAAAATTGTTTTTTACTATCATGCTGTCTTTCTTTGCCATATTCCAACTTTCAGCTCAGACATCTGACATAATCGGCAAAGTCGTAGACGACAATAATGAACCTCTTCCTGGTGTAAGTGTCATAATCAAAGGTTCTAAAACAGGCACAGCGACCGATATAGATGGCAATTTTAAAATAAAAGCTACACCATCATCAACGCTTATTGTTTCTTTTATTGGAATGAAAACTCAGGAAATAAAAGTCGGCAATAAAAAAACGATGACTGTGAAACTCGAATCAGCTTCTGTAGAGCTGAATGAAGTAGTTGCTATCGGTTACGGTACAATGAAACGTAAAGATATTACGGGTTCTGTTGCATCTGTCAATGCTGAGGAACTGGCCAAAGCACCTGTATCTAACGTAGCAGAAGCTCTGGCAGGGCGCATCGCCGGAGTAAACGTACAACAAACTGAAGGTGATCCTAATGCCGGAATTTCAATTCGAGTACGCGGGGGTATCTCCATCACTCAAGATAATGAGCCTCTGTACATCATTGATGGTTTTCCCAGCGAATCTGCAGCTTTCATGGCATTAAATGCTGCAGATATCGAATCTATAGATGTTCTTAAAGACGCATCCTCTACAGCTATCTATGGAGCCCGTGGTGCAAATGGTGTTGTTGTTGTTACGACCAAGGGAGGGACTGACGGCAAAGCAAAAATATCATATGACGGTTATTTCGGAGTACGTAACATCGCTAAAAAACTCGAAATGATGAGCACTGAAGAATTTGTATACCTTGATTATGAACGTATTGCTATTAAAGACGGAAACTTTGATAACTTCAACAAATTCTATGGAGATTTTTCGGAAATCGGAACTAACTATGCCAATAAAGGCGTTAATTGGCAAGATGAAGTTTTCCGTACAGGATTTGTACAAAATCATAAAGTAGATGTATCAGGAGGAACTAAAGAACTAAAATACAGTGCTTCTTACAGCCATCTTAGTGATAAAGGCATTATGCTCGAAAGTGGTCTGAAAAAAGACAATATCCGATTGAAACTTGATCATAAAATCAACAAACGGGTACGAATAAATGTAAACCTTAACTACACTAATCAAAAAACAGAAGGTATGGGAACTTCCGAGGGAGAAGGTAACTTTGGTAAAATGAGTAGTATACTAACCTACCAACCTACAATCGGTAAAGACTGGAGCGATGAAGAATTTATCCAATTACCTAATAACCCGTGGAAAGACGATGATGATAATAGTATTCAAAATCCTAAGATTTCGGCCCGTGCAGAACAAATCAGCAAAGAATTAAGAATTTTCAGCGGTAACGGAGGTATCAATGTTGAAATATTAAAAGGCTTCACTTTTAAAAACTCAACCGGGATGTTATACCGTACACAACGTAATAATGCATTCTACACTTCAGAATCAACTACAGCAAAAAGAAGTGGTGCCCCTACAGGAAATATAGCTACCAGCGAAGCCGGACGCTTTCAGACATCTAACACACTGCAATATAATCTAAGATTGAAATCGGGTCATAAAATCGACTTTTTAGCCGGTCAGGAATGGGTAAAAACCTGGACTCGAACTTTAGGTATACCTTTAAGTAACTTCCCTGACGACCAATTGGGACTTAACAACATAAGTGTCGCAACTCCAGGAATTTTAAGCTCATCCTTTAACGATGATGACAAACTATTGTCATTCTTTGGACGTGTATACTACAATTATAAAGATAAATACATGTTAACGGCAACTGTCCGCGCAGATGGTTCTTCTAAATTCAGTAAAAATAATAAATGGGGTTATTTCCCTTCTGTTTCTGCGGCATGGCGTTTATCGGAAGAAACGTTTATCAAACAATTAGATATATTCTCAGACTTAAAACTACGTGCGGGATACGGTATGGCAGGAAATAACAGAATTTCCAGCTATCAGTCTCTTGCTTTATGGGATTCGTCACAAACCCCTTCCGGTAATGGAACAACACCGGGATACTATCCAATGGCTATTCCTAATGAAGACTTGAAATGGGAAGCAAATAAAACATTCAATATCGGATTGGATTTGGGATTCTTCAACCAAAGGTTGGTAATTGCTCCCGAGTTTTACATCAATCGTTCAAGTAATCTGTTGCTGAATGCTAAACTTCCTCTATCATCCGGGCATTCATCCATAATTCGCAATATTGGAGCAACGCAAAATAAAGGTGTCGACATATCTGTTACAAGTACCAATATTACAAATAAAAATTTTACATGGACTACAACCCTAAATATCTCTCATAACAAAAATAAAATTCTGGCCTTGTCTGACGGAGATTCGTTCTTAACTTCGTCTAACTGGCAAAAAGATGGTCCAAGTGATTATTTAGTTGCAGTAGGAGAACCTATCGGGCTAATGTACGGATATGTAACAGACGGTTTGTATCAGGTAGACGACTTTATTACCGATGCAAACGGCCAATTTGTTCTTGACGCAAATGGAAAATACCAATTAAAACCCGGTATTCCCCGTGTCGCCAATAAAGACGTAGAACCGGGGTTCTGGAAATATAAAGATAATGGAGGAAAAACCGATAGTGAAGGAAACCCGATTATTGACGAAGAAGATAAGCAAGTAATAGGTAATGCCAATCCCAAATTTTATGGAGGATTAACTAATACCTTTACATTCAAAGGTTTTGATTTAAGTATTTTCTTAAACTTCAGTTATGGTAACGATGTATTCAATGCAACTAAATTTTATACGGGTCTTATCGGACAGTCAAACCGGACTTCAACAGCTATATATGATAGCAGCAATCGTTGGATTACCGTAGGTGCAGATGGACAGACTATAACTGATGCCAATGTACTAAGGACAGTAAATGCCGGAAAAACCGTTGCTCAAGTTGGAAATTTACAAAGTGGTGATAAATCGACAATACACTCATGGGCTGTTGAAGACGGTTCGTTCTTACGCATTAACAATATAACTTTAGGCTATACATTTCCTAAACATTGGACAAGTAAAGCAAAAATAAGTACATTGCGTATATACGCTACTGGAAATAATCTGTTTACATGGACCAAATATACCGGATTTGACCCTGAAGTAAGCACACGAAATTCAACGGGTCTAACTCCCGGTGTAGACTGGAGTGCATATCCAAGAAGCCGCTCTTTTGTATTCGGTGTTAGTTTGAGTTTCTAATCCATAAAATGTAAAACAATGAAAATACAAATAAAATATATATTTATTGCAGGGATAATAGGATTACTATCCCCAGCTTGTTCAGATACTTTGATGGAACATCCATCATCTTATGTCTCTACAGATGATATATTCGAATCAACGGCAAAAGCTCAATTAGCATTGAACGGTGTATACTCTATTCTTGCACAAGAAGAACATCATGGTTGTGATGAAATACCTATGCCCTCCTCCGATGATATGTATTATGCCAATGGTTCAAATAATGACGGAGCTTGGAGGGATATATCTCATTATACCCTTTCACCAAGCAATTCCTGGCTGCAATTAGTTTGGCAATATAAATATGAAGGAATTAACCGGGCCAATCACGTCATTGCAAATGTCCGGAAAATGAAAGAATATCAGAACAATGATCCCGAAGCAAAAAGAATTGAAGGGGAAGCACTCTTTTTAAGAGCGATGTTGGCCTACGATTTAGTTCGTTATTGGGGTGATGTTCCCTTCAAAACAGAATATACAAACTCTTACGAAAATGCTTATTTAGGCAGGTCTAAAGCTGAGGATATCTATACCCAGATTATTACGGACTTAAACACAGCTAAAGGGCAACTTGCCTGGGTAGATGAAGGCATCAGTCCAGAAAGGGCATCACAAGGTGCAGCCAGAGCATTATTGATGCGTGTATATCTACAACGTTCCGGATTTCGTCTCGATTCGGAGACCGGAAAATTTGTACGTCCCGATGAAGCTACCAGACAAGGATATTTTAACGAAGTGATAAATGAGTATACTGCCATTAAAGGGCACCATAGCCTTTATTCTCAGGCTCAGGGCGGATACGAAAGATTCTGGAAGAACTTCAGCGAAAATATTATCGATGGGCAGGAAAGCATTTATGAAATCGCGTTTCATACTCCTGATGGAAAAAAGAATGGAGCCGGACGCTACGGAACGTTTATTGGACCCATTCATAATGACGATTATGCTTCAGGAGGACCCGGCAGAGCCCAAGGAAATATGAGAGTTCTTCCTGAGTGGACGACATACTATGATGATGACAGACAGGCTGTAAATATCGTCAATAACAGTGGATATTTTCCCGGGAAATGGCGGCGAGACTGGATTGGCCATGACAGATATACAGGAGACATGAATACAACAAATGTAAACTTTGTATTTTTACGATATGCGGACGTTCTGCTAATGGCTGCTGAAGCGTATAATGAAACCGACCAGCTAACACTGGCCATACCTTTGCTCAATGAAGTGAGAGAACGAGCCAATGCTACACCTCTTGCAGCTGACTTCAGTAACTTTGACGACATATATAAAAAACAAGGGTCCAGAGCTGCCGAAAATATGGATATTTCAACCTTCGAAAATGTAGAAGGAGTAAAAGAATTTGATAATGGAGACAACAAGTCTAAATTCAGAGCTGCCCTTTTCTGGGAAAGAGGATTTGAACTCTGCTTTGAAATGACTCGCAAATATGACTTGATTCGCTGGGGAATTTTATATCCAGCCATACAGAAACATGCTACCAGTAAAAATCAAAAAGGATACAATGCTCTTCGAAATTTTACACTTGGAAAACACGAGTTATTTCCAATACCCCTTGCCGAAATGCAGCAAAATTATGAATTGAATGGAAAAAATAATCCAGGATATTAATGGAAAAAATAAGATAAAATATACGATTATCAATAAGGGTTACCAGAAATAAAATTTATTTCTGGTAACCCTTACTTTTTACATTATTCATCTCTTCGATATATAAAAAGCATTTATCTCAATATACTGAAATCTAACTATTATAACATTCGGGCTAACAATAGCCAACAGATAAGAAGCAAAAAACTTAATATTTTCGCACCAATAACTACAATACATTCCTAATATTGAGATATTACCTGAATAAAATATTAAAACATAAATTATGAGAAGATATATATATTTATCAATCTTAGTGCTAATTTCTGTCTTACTGCTATCCGGGAAAAAAAATACGACCACTATTCAACTCGATCTTCCAACACTGATGCATGAAGTGAGAGAAACTCCTTTTCCTCTGAATGGAGCAACCGTCACTCAAAATCCTCCCGCTCTAATGTGGCCGGACCAATTTCCTCATCTCGGCCCAGTTTTGGATGGCGTAGAAGAAACAGCACATAAGCCTCATGTCATTTACAAAATAAGACTTTCTCAAGACCCCAAATTTAAAAAAGAGGTTATAGAAACAACACGACACTGGGCTTTTTTCAATCCCTTCCGTACACTCAAATCGGGAAAGTGGTACTGGCAATATGCTTATATAAATGGAAATAAGGAGACGTGGTCTGATATATTACATTTTACCATCAGCCCACAGGCTAACACATTTAATCCTCCATCTTTAGAATTTTTACTTCAAAAACTTCCCAAATACCATCCCCGAGTATTGTTGGATAAAAAAGATTGGGAAGACTTTCGTATCCGAAACACAAAAAATAAAGAGGCCCAATGGTATATAAAACGGGCCCAAAAAGCAATACAGAATCCATTAAAACATATACAAGAAGAAATAGATACAACAAAATTATCTTCTTTAGACAATAGTGTGCAACGTAAATCATATCTCATCAGGGAAAGCCGAAAAATCGTAGACCGGGAAGAAGCCAATATAGAAGCTCTTGTCCGCTCATATCTATTAACTCAGGACAATATCTATTATAAAACTGCAATTAGCCGGATTACCGAAATATTATCATGGAAACATAGTCGCTATTTTGCTGGAGATTTCAATAGTTCTGTACTACTGTCCATCTGTACCTTAGGATATGATTCTTTTTATGATTTGATGACTAAAAACGAAAAAAAAATACTCTTAGAAGGTATACGGGAAAATGGGAATCAATTCTTTGAAGAATTTGTAAATCACCTTGAAAACCGTATCGCTGATAATCATGTATGGCAAATGACGTTACGTATACTCACAATGGCTGCCTTCACCACTTATGGAGATCTTCCGGAGGCTAACATTTGGGTAGATTATTGTTATAATATGTGGGTAGCTCGATTCCCAGGATTAAATGACGATGGAGCTTGGCACAATGGAGATTCCTATTTCCATGTAAATATACGAACACTCATCGAAGTTCCTGCATTCTATTCTCGAATTACAGGTTTTGATTTCTTCTCTGATCCTTGGTATAACGGTTCTGCATTATATACTATTTATCATCAATTGCCCGGTTCTATGTCTGCAGGACACGGTAACTCTCATGAAAATATGAAAAAACCTAATGGCTCTCGAGTCGGATATGCTGACGCTTTAGCCCGTGAATGCAACAATAGCTATGCTGCCGACTATGTAAAAAAAATACTGGAACGAGAACCCGATATTTTAAAAAAATCCTTTTTAGGAAAATCCGGAGACCTGACTTGGTATCGTTTGACAACTCATAAACAATTACCTCAAAATAGTCCTGGATTAGCAGAACTCCCACATACTAAAGTCTTCCCCCAAACTGGATTAGTAACTATGCACACCCATCCTGATAGAACAGAAGAAAATGCAATGCTTTCCTTTCGCTCAAGTCCTTATGGTTCTACATCACATGCATTAGCCAATCAAAATGCATTTAATACATTTTACGGAGGCCAACCAATCTTTTATAGCAGCGGACACAGAACGGGCTTTACAGATGACCATTGCATGTATTCCTACCGTAATACGCGAGCTCATAACACCATACTGGCCGATGGGATGGGACAAAAAATAGGAACAGAGGGGTATGGATGGATTCCCCGATTCTATGAAGGAAATAATATATCATATTTCATTGGAGATGCTTCAAATGCATATGGAGAAGTAACCTCTCCCCTATGGTTGGAGAGAGCTCGATTATCAGGAACAAAATTTTCTCCAGAAAACGGATGGGACAAAAATAAAGTAAAGACATACAAACGACACGTCGCCAAACTTGGAGACAGTGGATTATTCGTCATTTATGATGAATTAGAAGGCACAGAACCCATTACATGGACTTTTCTACTTCACACTGTAACCAATCCCATGGATATAAAAAAGAATGTTAGCTATACCTTGGTAAAAGGAGAGAATAAAACCGGAACATCAGATGCTTATATACTAAGTTCTCATCCCATTGATATTAAACAATCCGATGAATTTTTTTCTCCAGCAATAAACTGGCTAAATAAAACCGATGCTAACGGAAAACGTATAGAATACAAGAATCATTGGCATTTTTCAGCAACGACACCTAAAACGAAAAAAGCCAGATTTCTGACAATCATCGATACTCATAAAAAAGGAGAAAAACGTCCAACATTAAATTGTACAAACAATAGTATTTCTATAGATAACTGGAATATAAAATGTAACCTTACAGAAAATGACAAAGCATATTTGATTATATCTTCTGATACTTGTAAATCAGGGATTCTGTATAATGCTCCTAAAATGATTATAGAAAAACATAAAATAAAGCATAAAGTCGATGGATCGACCCTTATCATAGACCAAATAAAAAATAAACAAATCAAAAAAGTACTTGTCGATCAGCTTCCTGAGCTGGAAATATAATTTCCTCAATCAAAAAATATGCGCTTAAAATATAAAAATATATATTTTAAGCGCATATTTTTTCACATTCATAGGCATCACTCTTCTTTTAAATGTCCACTCAGTAACAACAATGATATCTCTGATGATTTTGCCTGAAAAAGAGCATCCACTTTTCGAGTTACGGCATCAAGATAACTTCGTTGAAAATCACGAAATTCTATACCTGACAAGCTGCCCAATCGATAGCGGTCTAATGCAGTAGTTAAAGTTTGGTATGCTACATTTGCACTCTCAGTCTCAAAATCGACCATTAATAAACTATTCTGATAAGTATTATATAATTGCGCCAAATTTCCACTCATTTGTAATTCAACTTCTTGATAAGATAACCTACTATTTTCTATCGCTATCTTTGCATTCTTAACTTTGCGACGTGTTTCTAAACGATTAAATATAGGAACATTTAATGAAAATCCCCAAAACGGCCCCGTAGTCTGATTAAATGTCGACACTGATGACGGAGACTCTGTCCGAGAAAAACTGTAACCAGCTGAAAAATCGACCGTAGGAAAATAAGCCGATTTTGCCAGCTTCATATCCAACTCTGAAATACGTTGTTCTTTACGTGCCATCAACAAAGCCGTATTATTTTCAAGCATCATTGTTCGTATTTCCTCTCGGTCTAAAACCGGGCCTAATAATATCGTATCACAAATATATTCTACCCGATGCAAATCTTCATTCATCAACTGATTAAGATTTACATAAGCACTCTTCAAAAGTTCCTGTTGTTTTACCAATTTAGAACTATCTGTATTCAAGTCTATTTTCGTCTGTTTCAGCTCCAAACCAGACAAACTTCCTATACTATGTTTCTGACGAGCAATTTCATATCTCTGCATGGAAATATCCAGACTTTGCTTTGCTGCATCCAATAAGCTCTGCTGTACCAATATAGAATAATATCCCACACTCACTTGCGCTATCAACTCCTCTACAGCCATTCTTGTTTCCAGCTCACCAACAGCCCAAAGTTCCCTCATACGATTATGAGTAGTAAACATAGCCAGACCATCAAATAAGGTCCAATTCAGATTTATATTTGCACCATAATTATCACTCACGCTACCTTTAAAATCCCGTGTAATACCACTATTTGCATCTTTACGTTTCGAATCGACAATAGACTCTTTCTGAGTTCCTGAAGCCGATAATGTAGGCAAAAATACCGAATAATTAATATTATTTTTATCTATCAATTGCTCATTGCGAGCTATTCTGATACCATAGTTAGCATCTAAAGCCCGAGCAATACAATCGGTTAAAGATAATATTTGTTGCTGTCCCCAAACGTCTATCGACAACACAAAAGATAAAACATAAAAAAGATACTTTATCATGACTTTGTAAAGGTTTCTTCATTAACAACTCGTACTTTAGATGCAGACAAATATGTATAAATAGCAGGTATTACATACAATGTCAAACCTGTTGCACATATCATTCCTCCGACAACAGCAATCCCCATTGCAATACGACTCTCAGCTCCAGCTCCCGTAGCAAGAGCCATCGGTAATGTCCCCAGCACAGTAGACAAACTCGTCATCAATATCGGGCGAAAACGGGCAGCAGATGCATCAATGATAGCTTCCCTCATCGATAACCCCTCAGCCTTACGCTGATTGGCAAACTCCACAATAAGAATTCCGTTTTTCGAAACTAAACCAATAAGCATTATAATACCAATCTGGCTAAATATATTCATTGTTTGATTAAAGTACCATAAAGACAATAAAGCGCCCACCAAAGCCAATGGAACAGTAAGCATAATAATTAACGGGTCTCGAAAACTCTCAAATTGTGCCGCAAGTACTAAATATATAAATATTAATGCTAAAATAAATGCAAATAATAAACTGGAAGAACTCTCAACAAAATCTTTAGAACTTCCTGATAATGTTGTTTTAAAATCATGATTAAGGACTTTTTCTGCAATCCTATCCATCTCTTCTATACCTTGTCCCATCGTCTTTCCTTTTGCCGGCGAAGCAGAAACCGTAGCTGCAACAAAACGGTCATATCGATATAATTGGGGTGGTGTACTACTTTCATCTACAGTTACCAAATTATCCAAACTTATCAATTCATTATCTTTATTCCGAACATATATAGTAGCCAAATCAGCCGGCTTATTTCGCCGGGATTTATCAAACTCGCTAATTATCTGATACTGTTTCCCATTCAAAATATAATAGCCAATACGCTGGTCACTCATGGTTAATTGTAATGTTCTCGAAATATCTTGAACCGAAACACCCAATAAGGCAGCCTTATCCCGATTTATGCTGATTGACAATTCCGGTTTGGTAAATTTAAGGTTCAAGTCATAAGCTGAAAACATCGGACTGGCAGCAACTTCATTCATAAATACAGGTAAAATTTTTTTTAAATCTTCCAAATTTTTTGCCTGTATCACATATTCTACCGGTAATCCGCCCCTACGATTCCCAAAAGTTTGCCTTTGTGTTACCATAGTACGAGCTCCGGTAAGCTGACGCACTTTGGGTGCCAAATCATCTGCAATTTCCTGTTGCGTCCTGTCCCGGTCTTCTGGTGAAACCAACATTAAATTACAAAATGCTGAATTTGTCTGACCACCACGTCCGACTAAAGACATAGTCAAGTCCTGTTCAGGAACTTCATTTTCCAAATATTTTACCAAGTCATCAACGTATTGCTCCATATACTCAAAACTCGTGCCTTCCGTCGCTGTCGAAGTAATCCGCATTTGTGACCGATCCTCTAAAGGAGCCATCTCTGATGGTAAATTTCCCCAGAAATACCAAATAGCAACACCCGCCAGGATTAATATAATCGGAGCAATATAACGATGCCTCATAAAAGCCAAAAGAGTATTACGATAAGCCGATGTCAACCAAACAAAAAAAGGTTCGGTTACTTTATAAATTTTGTTATCCGTGACATTCTTCGTCAACAGCTTAGTTGAAAGCATCGGAGTGAACGACAAGGCAACAAAAGCCGATATTGTCACTGCTCCAGCAATAACAACACTAAATTCACGGAACAACCGGCCTGTCGTCCCTTGTAAAAATACGATAGGAACAAACACTGCGACTAAAGCTACTGTCGTCGCAATAACAGCAAAAAATATCTCTTGGGAGCCTTTAAATCCGGCTTCAAGTGGAGCCATGCCTCGTTCTACCTTATTATAAATATTCTCCATCACCACAATAGCATCATCCACCACCAAACCTATCGATAATACTATAGCCAAAAGAGTAAGAATATTTATTGTAAATCCGGCCAAATACATCACAAAAAATGTTCCTATCAGAGATATAGGTATTGTCAAAACAGGAATTAATGTCGTACGCCAACTTCTGAGAAAAAGAAATATAATAAGGACAACCAGTACAAATGCTTCAACAATCGTCGACTGCACTTCATTTATAGAATTACGAATGAATACCGTATCATCCATATATATGCCACATTCCATATCTTCAGGCAAATCACTCTTTATATCCTCAATTACATTATATGCCCGGTCAACAATATCTACATAATTAGCCCCTGGCTGCGGTATGATAACACATCCTACCATCGGTTTTCCATTCATCTTCATGATAGAACGCTTATTCTCTGCATCTATTTCAGCTGTTCCTACATCCTTAAAACGTACTACCTTATCTCCTTGGTGAGCTATTATCAAATTATTAAAATCATCAACGGTCATCAATCTCCCCAAGGTACGTACCGTCAACTCTGTATTATCTCCTTCAATACGGCCGGACGGCAACTCGACATTTTCCTTCGAAACAACATCGCTCACGTCCATCGGAGTAATGCCATAAGCTGACAACAGCATAGGATCCATCTTCATACGCACAGCCAATCGTTTTTCTCCCCATATCTCCACACTACTTACACCAGAGATAGTTTGCAATCTCTCTTTCACATGTAAATCGGCATAAGTACTCACATCTATAATCGATTGTTTATCGCTACTTAGATATAAGCCGAAAATAGGCTGTGCATCAGCATCTGCTTTCGTTACAACAGGGGGATCTATATCCTGAGGCAATTTACGTAATGCACCCGAAACCTTATCGCGCACATCATTAGCTGCAGTTTCAAGAGGGACTTCCAACTCAAATTCTATAGTTATATTGCTCCTCCCATCCCTACTTTGACTTACCAAAGATCGAATTCCCGGAATGCCGTTAATCGCTGATTCCAAAGGCTCGGTTATCTGGGTCTCTATAACATCGGCATTAGCACCTGTAAAAGTCGTACTTACTGTAATAATCGGAGGGTCCACACTAGGGTAATCTCTAACCCCCAAAAATGTAAGACCAATCATCCCTACAATAATAAACAAAATATTCATTACAGTAGCTAATACCGGTCTTTTTATACTGGTAGATGATAAACTCATAAAAATAATTGTTTAACAAATCGATTTAAACTAATATTATTCTACCTGTGAAAGCGTTACAGGAATACCTTCTCTAACTTGCATTAATCCTGATACCAATACTGTGTCCCCAATTGATAGTCCAGATAAAATCTCTATCTGATTTTCTGTTCTCTGAAAAGTTTCGACAGGGACAGTTCTTGCTTTGCCGTCTTTTACCACCCAGACACTTTTCCCTTCCATATCTGAAACAACAGACTGAGTAGGTATCAATAAAGCTCTATTAGAATGAGAAGTTATCAGGTCAATTCGCGCAAACATTCCCGGAGAAAGCTCATGGTTGGTATTTTCACTCAAAGCCCTCAACAAAATAGTACGTGTTTGAGTATCTACCCTAGGGTCTATTGCATACACTTTTGCTGGAAATAACTTTTCTGATGATTCTGTCTTAAATCGTACAGTAGCTCCTATTTTTGCATCCGAAGCATATTTCTCTGGAATAGAAAATTCAACTTTCAAACGATTATCATCTACTAAATGACTTACGATTGTACTCGGTTGCAAATATGCCCCCAAACTCACATTACGAAAACCAATAATTCCAGAAAAAGGTGCACGTAATTCGGTTCGTGCAATCTTTACCTCAAGCAAAGCAATATCAGCCTCTACCATATTATAATCGGTCTGTACTTTATCATACTCCTCTCTACTGACAGCATCTTTTTGAAAAAGAACACGCTGCCTCTCCAATTGCTCCGACAATAATTTCTGCTGGTATTTTGCTCTCATAAGCTGAGCCTGCAAGTCTGCATCATCTACCTTAAGTAATAGCTCTCCTTTTTTTACTCGAGTACCTTCTTCAAAATAAATACCTATAACTTTTCCCGTTGTTTCGGCTACTAAATCGACTTCTTCATTCGGCATCAATGTTCCTACTGCCTGAATGTTACTACTAAGTCCTTGAGCCTTTACAATATAAGCATTTACAGGTATCGATTTATCTCCCTTCTTATTACTTCTTTCTTGTTGGCCTACCGTAGGATAATAGTTCATTTTATATATGGCTAACCCTCCTACAATAACAATAGGTATACCAATCTTCAACAATAATTTTACTTTCTTATTGTTCATCGACGTCACACATTCTTTATACTCTGGTTAATAAATTCTCAAAACAAAACGCAGAACTGTATCATCTACTTTTGATACAATCCTGCGTTTTATCCTAAGGTTTTTTCTGCCTTGATTTTATCAAAAGACAGATATTGGACTAATTTAAAAGCAAAAGGTTTAACGAACCGGTATATTTTCCAACAAATTTGTCAAAAATCTCCAATACCGTTCAACTGATGCAATATTTACCTTTTCATCCGGAGAATGAGGATGATGAATAGTAGGGCCAAATGATATCATATCAAGATTTGGATATGTTGCCCCAATAATACCACATTCTAACCCAGCATGCATAATTTTAACTTCAGGCTTTATCCCTAATACTTTCGTATGTACATCAATAGCTGTTTTCAATATCGGGGAATCCAAATTTGGTTCCCAACCAGGATATCCCCCACTTTCTTCTACCTTAGCCCCAGCTAATAAAAATGTACTCTCAAGACTGGATGCCAACGCTTTTTTCCGACTTTCACTGGTACTACGTACTAAGATTTTTACTTCTATCAATTCTTCTTCTGCACTGACAATACCTAAACTCGAAGATGTCTCCACAACATCAGGAACTCCCGGAATCATTCTCTCCACCCCATTCTGGCATGCTACTATCGAATTGATCAAATCGTCTTGTATCTCTTCAGGAATAAGAGCTTTAGGAGTTTCGACTTCTTCTGCTGTAAAAGAAATAGCATCTTCTATCGTTGCATATTCATGCTTATACAAAAATTCATAATCAGCAACTTCATTTACAAAATCATCTTTCCACTCAGCCGGAATAATAACAATAGCAACAGCCTCTCTGGGTATCGCATTGCGCATATTTCCACCACTTACCCATGCCAAACGAGCCTTATATTCCTGTACTGCATATTTCAAAAAACGGAACATCAGTTTATTGGCATTTGCTCTTCCTAAATGAATATCCACACCTGAATGCCCACCCTTAAGCCCAGTCAAACGTAACTTCATTGCCAATTCTTCTTCCGACGCAATATAAGGAATCTCCTTGAACCGAAAACTTATATCAAGATCTACCCCTCCAGCACAACTCATATATATATCACCCTCCTCTTCCGAATCGGTATTTAGTAATATATCACCCTGAAGCAAATCGGGCTTCAGCCCAACAGCCCCATACATCCCTGTTTCTTCATCATAAGTAAACAAAGCTTCTATGGGACCATGTTTCAGTGTCTGGGAACCCAATATTGCAAGAATAGAAGATATACCTATTCCATTATCAGCCCCCAACGTCGTATCACGCGCCATTACCCATTCTCCATCGACATAAGCATCAATAGGGTCTGTTTCAAAATCATGTTCTACCAAAGCATTCTTTTGAGGAACCATATCAAGATGAGCCTGCAATATAACGGGCCTACGGCTTTCCATCCCAGACGTTGCCGGCTTACGAATAAGAACATTTCCTGCATCATCTTTTAAAGTCTCTAAACCCAGGCTTTTCCCATATTCCATTATATAACGGGTTATTTTTTCTAAATGCCCCGATGGACGAGGTATCTCACATATAGTACTGAAGTGCTGCCACAAAATTTGAGGTTCAAGGGATGCAATTTCTTTATTCATAAGAGATCTTTTTATGGTAAAACATTTATTTCCTTATGATCCATTTGAGGTTGCACTTCGGCTTGTACATTCTTTTTTTCCAAAGCAATAGAGAACATCGTATATATACCTAAAATCATAATCAATATCATTTGTATTCCATGAGCTACCAAAGCAAAAGCCCCAGCAGCATTCTCACCAACACCATATAACGCCAAAGTTGCAATTATAGCTAAATGCCATGGGCCTAAACCTCCCTGTACAGGAATACCCATACTAATACTTCCCATAATGAAAAGTGCAAGGGCTGCCAAAATCCCCAAATGTTCTGTTGCAGGAAAGGCAAAAAGGCAAACATAAAGTTGTAAAAAATAGCACAACCAAATAAGAATTGTATAAAAAAAGAATTTATACTTCTGTTTCATTTTTAAGACTGTATTGAATCCAAACCAAAGATTCTTTACCATTCCCTTTATCTTAAGAACGTATTTATTTTCAGTCTTTTTACTAAATAACCATATTATAAATATGACAACGAATACAAAGCCTATATATAACCACGGGGAAGTAACAGTCTGCCATGCAGCCTCCTCTATTGTGGGAAATTTTCTTAAAAATTCCCGAAAAACAGGCATTTGCAGAAAAAATATAACCACCGTAAGGAAAACAACAGATATGGTATCAGTAAGCCTGTCTGAAAATACAGAACCTAAAACTTGGGTAAACGACATCTGTTGCCGACGAGAAACATAAGTACACCTCCAGACCTCACCCAACCGAGGAAATAAAAGGTTCATAGCATATGTACCAAAAATTGCATTCGTAAGAGTCCTCATCGTTGGATTCTGACCTAAAGTACGTAATTGCAAACGCCATCGATAAGCCCTTGCCACATGGCTTAACAAGCCTATAAACATAGAAAGAAATATCCACGAATAATTGATTTCAGACTTTAATATGGTAAAAATCTCTTTTGTATCGAGTTTGCTATACAGAAACCAAAATATGCCTACACCTAATATAAGAGGCACTAAAAACTTAAGTGTATTACGGAGTAATTTTTCCAACTTAGTCGATTTAAAAAATATTATTTCTTACCTTTGTATGAGGCAAAGATACTGTTTTATTATAAACTTTATGCCGGCTAAAAATGTTTATTTAGATTTCTCTTTACAATTTATACATTGATTAACAAAATTTCGATACAAAATTAAGAAATGATAGATACGGTTAGACCCAAAAAAGCCTTAGGACAACATTTTCTGAAAGATACAGATATTGCTTTCCGCATTGCTGACACTCTTTCTGAATATAAAGACTTTCCGACTCTGGAGATTGGTCCAGGAATGGGTATTCTTACCCGATTTTTACTTGAACAGGGACATGACCTTACTGTAGTAGAATTGGATAACGAGTCTGTTGCGTATCTGACTCAAAATTACAAGGAATTGGAAAACCGTATTATTGAAAAAGACTTTCTTAAATTAAATTTATCTGAACTCTTTGGTAATAAACAGTTTTGTGTCATTGGTAATTATCCATATAATATATCCAGTCAGATATTTTTCAAAGTCCTCGATTATAAAGACCAAATACCTTGTTGTAGCGGAATGATACAAAAAGAAGTCGCGGAACGTATGGCAGCTAAGCCCGGAAGTAAAACTTATGGAATATTAAGTGTCTTATTACAAGCATGGTACAATATTGAATACTTATTTACCGTTCATGAACACGTCTTCAATCCTCCTCCCAAAGTAAAATCTGCTGTTATACGCATGACGCGAAATAGCATTACACAGCTTGGATGCAATGAACACCTTTTTAAACGAATCGTAAAAACCGGATTTAACCAACGACGGAAAACTTTACGTAATTCATTGAAATCATTATTATATAAAGAATGCGAACTCTATAATGACCCAATATTCGAAAAAAGACCGGAACAATTATCTGTTCAGCAATTTATCGATTTAACAAATCGTATGGAAAAATATGTATTAAAATAATCTAATATCCGTATTTTTTAACCGGTATTTTTTAATTATGGAAAAATTTTCTGAAGAATATATCAAGGAAATACAGCAGGTTATCGATGATAAAAACGAACAAAAAGCGAAAGAATATCTTAAAGACTTGCATCCTGCCGATATAGCAGAGCTCTACCAGGCTCTTAATCTTGATGAAGCAGAATTTATCTATCGACTACTCGATAGTGAAAAAGCTGCCGACGTACTTATGGAGCTGGATGAAGATGATCGGAAAAAGTTGCTGAAACGTCTCCCCAATGAGATGATTGCAAAACAATTTATCGACCATCTTGACACAGATGATGCTGTAGACCTTATCCGGGAACTGGACGAAGAAGCACAGGAGGAGATTCTCTCCCATATTGATGATGTAGAACAAGCCGGTGACATCGTTGACCTCTTAAAGTATGACGAAGATACAGCTGGAGGTCTGATGGGTACAGAAATGGTCGTCGTAAATGAAAACTGGAGTATGCCGGAATGCCTAAAAGAAATGCGTATACAAGCCGAAGATATGGACGAAATATATTATGTCTATGTCGTCGATGATGACGAACGGCTCAAAGGTGTATTTCCTTTAAAAAAAATGATTACCAATCCTTCTGTATCGAAGATTAAGCACGTCATGAAAAAAGACCCCGTGTCAGTCAAAACCGACACGCCTATTGAAGAGGTAGCTCAAGCTTTTGAAAAATATGATTTAGTTGCCGTGCCAGTTATCGACAGCATCGGACGTTTGGTTGGACGAATTACTGTGGACGACGTCATGGACGAAGTGCGTGAACAGGCAGAACGTGAATATCAATTAGCATCAGGTCTTTCCCAAGATGTAGAAAGTACGGATACAATCTTTACTCAAACATCGGCCCGTCTTCCCTGGTTACTTATAGGAATGTTCGGAGGATTGGCAAATTCCGTTATTTTAGGAAATTTTGAAGCCGGATTCGTTTCCAACCCAGCTATGGCCTTATTTATTCCATTAATAGGAGGTACCGGAGGAAATGTCGGTATACAATCTTCGGCTATTGTAGTACAGGGCTTGGCTAATGGGTCTTTTTCTTTGCGGAATTCCGGAAAACAAATTCTCAAAGAATTAGGAGTAGCATTGATTAATGCCTGTATGATTTCGGCATTAGTCTTTGTCTATAATTGGATACGTATGGGAAACAATGGAGTCACCATATCCGTATCTCTATCACTATTTTCCGTCGTGATATTCGCCTCTATTTTCGGAACAATTGTCCCAATGACACTGGAACGTTTTAAAATAGATCCCGCCATCGCTACCGGTCCGTTTATAACTATCACCAACGATATTATCGGAATGCTCATTTACATGAGTATATCTTCAACTTTAGCATAAGTCTTATATTCAAGCACTAAGATGAAAAAGAGAAATGTTTGTATATACAAACATTTCTCTTTTTCATCTTAGTGTATCTTATATAATACTATCTTTTTAGAAACGATAAGATGCCCCAATTAATATCCGACCATCAGCATCAAACTTTGCTGGAGAGACCTGACGGTCTATTTTATCTCCCCACACTGATATACGAGGTTCCGCATACAAATCTAAATAAGGTAATACTTTAATAGAGAACTGCGCTCCTGCTGTAAAATTATACGTTGTTTCACCCTCAGCTTTCCCTTTCGGAAAAGCAACACCTCCTCCGATTATACCCGACATATTAAAACGACTATCGACATCGCGCGAAATCAACTGTGTAAGGTTCAATAAATAATCTGCTCGCAATCCCAACATCGTCAAATTAAATCCTTTATCAATATTATATCTTCCCCCTACTTTAGTTGATGATGAAGCAAATGTCAAACGTAAACCGTTTACGGAGTTTATCCAACGACCAACTGAAACTTCGGCATCGAACATCATCTTATCTGCGGCAGAATAATCACTCCTTACCATGCTCATGGCATAGGCACCTGAACCTATGGACAAAGAAATAAAATTAGGATTATCAACAGACATATTCTTTCGCTGTCCTTGAGGAGACTTCGGTTTATAATTGATACCCAATAACACTGATGATACAGGATTTACCTTTCTTTTACCATCAAATTTTCCAAGATATCCAACTAGCTGAGGCTCTATATATAAGCCAAAGCCTGAAGTTATATTAAACAATCCCTGTAATGAAGCCGATATCCCTGGTGTTACATTAAACTTACCTTTATTCAAAGATAAAGCAGCATGTACGCCGGCAGCGGCATTGACATCAAAAAGGTGAGGTTTATAACCAGCAAAAAGAGTATTCAAGTTCATCATGTAATCCAACGAAAGGTCTCCAAATGTTG
Organism: Coprobacter secundus subsp. similis; assembly: GCF_015097275.1. Taxonomy (GTDB): domain Bacteria; phylum Bacteroidota; class Bacteroidia; order Bacteroidales; family Coprobacteraceae; genus Coprobacter; species Coprobacter secundus. Next base: position 3,464,234 of record NZ_AP023322.1, on the reverse strand, counting down.
TCTGAGATGTCCCATAACTGGGTACAGCCCCACCCGATACCGACACCCTCCACGCAGACAAAGGAGTGTACCAACGGCCCAACGAAGCTCGTCCTATACCTCCGATTTGATCCTTTACTCCGGCACGCACCAAACGTGTATCAAAATATGAAGAAAATCCACCGGCAAGAGATACAAAGAATTTTCGGGAATCAGATTTCTCAAATTCTGCATGATAAGACGCTTTATCATATCCCACAAAACGATATGAAACACCTAAAGACGCTGAAGCAAAAACCATTTGATAGGTTGCCAAAGCATCATTAAAACCTTTTCGATTAGGAGTCCACCCAATTTTTGGTTCCAAGTATAAAGCCCAAGACGGTGTTATATTCCAAGATCCAATAAGACCAGCATTTACAACCGGATATATTTTCTGCGACCGCAACATCAAAGAAGGGCCCACAAAAGCTGAAATTTCGAACTTACGTTCTGGATAATAACCAGACAACCACGAAGATAAATTCAACAAATAATCAACCTCACCACCTGCCACTGCTTCATGTATCAATTGTTTCTTTTTATTCAACGTCGACAAGCCAATCATACTTCCGGATAACCGCAATCCAGACACTGGTGTAAACCACTTTCCTACTGATACTGTTGCCATAGGGCTCAACCTGTCTACCGTCGACATTGATAACATCGGATTAGAAACCAAAACACCGCCACCGCCTGACAAAGAAATAAACATGTTGTCAAAAAAGCTGTTTTTTACAAACTTACCTTTATTATTTCTTAAAGCAGATTCTTCTCGATTATAAGTTAAACCGACATACACATTCCCTAAAAGATCAAATCGAGAGGAAGTTTCCCCAGCCAAATGTTTATGATACATTGTCAATTCCGGCTCTATAAACAAATCCAAATTTCTATTCAAACGGAGACTCCCTTGCAAGCCTACACCAATTCCCGGAACAATATTCTTATCTCCATTTTTCACGCCATAAACCAAGTCCACCCCTGCAACACCAATCAACTCGAACTTACGTTCTTTATTGTATCCTCCAAAAGCAGAATTAAGATTCAATAAATAATCTAAACTTCCTCCAACAGTTTTTAGATAACGGCTTTTACCATAATTTGACTCAATCCATTTCGATGCACCTCCCTCTGCCGATAATCTTAACCCTGATACAGGATTGAACCAAGTACCAATTGACAAACGGGCCGCCGGGCCCAACCAATTTTTGACACTCATATCCACTACACGTCGAGATAACAACATTTGTGCACCTATTCCTCCCGAAATGAATAAATGTTCAAAGGCTCCTTTTCCAAATAAAGACAAAGATGCTCGTTGTTTATCCGGAACCATTTTATAAGTAACCCCTGCCATCAATGAGCCGGCCAAATTATATTGCCGCCATTGCGTAGAATAATCTATTTTATCTCCATATACACTTAACTTAGGCTCTATGAAAAAATCCACCAAAGGAGACAGGTTAAACTTTCCCTGTAATCCTATATTTGCACCTGGTATATGTCGAATTTTTCCCGTTTTTAATGACGAGTGATAATTAACTCCTGCTATAGCAATTACATCGAAAAGACGTTCAGGATTATAACCTGCAGCAAATGCCGAAATATTCATCAAATAATCGGCATCGAGACCTAATGAGACAATGCGGGACACATTTCCTGTAGGTAAATAGGCTCCTTCTACTCCGACACGCATTCCTATTACCGGAGTAAACCAAGTACCGACATAAAGAGAAGCCTTAGGCCCAATTGCATTTGACAAACCAGAAGAGTTATCATTTTTCAAATATTCAGCACCTATTGCTCCAGATAAAAACAAATGGTCTTTTATATGATTTGACTCAAACTTTTCAGCTTTACGCCTTTTTTGTAACGTATAATCCAATGCATTTATCTGCGCAAATGTTTCATTTGCTACAAAAAATAACAGGACTATCAATGCCTGAATATATCTTTTCAATAATAAATTTTTCATCTTTGAAACATTACAACAAGTCCATTATATCTCCATCCGCCTTAGCTATTTCTTTTAAAGACGGATCCAGTTCAAACGCATTCTCCAGATGATTCATTGCATCCATTATACGATCGAGTCTATTTGCCGCAACAGCTTTTAGATACTCAGCCTTAGCCGAATCCGCAGGAAGTAATTTAGCTTTTTCCCATGCTTCTTCGTTCCTTTTTAATGCCAAAAGCAATACAACTTCATTTATTCCCCCATCTTTGGCATACCGATTCAACGCCTCTTGATAATTTCCATTCAATGCTCTTGTTACAGCTCTTATCTCTTCTATATCATCTTCTTCAGAAATCAAAGATACGATTGAATCAGCTTTAGAATATTGAAAGTCATTTAAAAGCATAAGCGTCTGATTTATAAGTACCTCCTCTGGGGCATTCTTGCTTACAAAAGGTTCCAAAATAGAGACATCCGTCCGATTTTGCCGAAGATAAAGAGCAGCCAAAGAGTTTGCCGCAAGTGTATATTTAGGATATACCTCTAAAGCCTGTTTGTACAAAGTCTCTCGTTCTTTATCATCCTTGGCCATTGCAAACATTCTCCAAAACTCATGACGTGATAACTCTTTATATCCTTTGGCTTCATACAAAGATTTTATCTCCTCATCAGTAAGATAACGATAAATAGAATATGAAAAATTGTACTCAACCTTTCTCATACGAGGTAAGATATTGGGAACTATTACTTTTCGATAAAAAGGAAGTTTAATAACTGCTCTCCACTGCATATCAGCTTTATTAGGATATTTATCTATGATAGCTTGCACTTTTTCGGCCTCCTCTGTCAGACCGTCATCTCTCATCATTTGTACTGCCGTATGCCAAGTGTCAACTTTTGCATCGGAATGTATATCCAAAAACTCAAGAGTTACCGGACTTAACCGAGAAGTAATACGAGATAAAGCCTCTTTCATTCTCTCTTGTGCCAATTTTTCATTCTGCGCCAGCCGTCCATCCGGAGATGACATTCCTGAAATATGGAATGAGAGCAACTTTGCATTAGGATCTTTTTCTATCTCAGAAAGTCTGTTATTAAGCTTCGCTATTTCTTTTGCGTTATTAGGGTTCTTGTCATCTATTCTTGATTTTCCTACAGCAAAAGTCAAGTGTACCTCCCCCTTATCATTTCGTAATTGTAATTCCGGTTTTGGCCAATATTTTTTATCGGTCATATCCCGACATACCACATTATATTCAAAAAAACGCATAGGATTCACCAACCCACGCGCTATTTGAAAACTATCGACAAATAATATTTTATTATAATTCTCAATAGTAAGTTTTACATCCGAGCGAAAATCATCTCGCATATTACTTACATATGCTGAATCATGATAAGCAATAACTTCTCCCTTTCGAGTCATTTCGCTACGCCGCTCATACGGAGCCAAAGGATCATTCTCTTTCATGTTGAACTCAAGCATACGATCCTGAGTGAGACGATACTCTCTTCCATCATTTACAACCGGAGTCAATAATTTACTCTCTTTTTTGGAAATATTATAAATAGTCGGTTGTATAATCAATCGGGTATTTGTACCAAACATCTCATCAGGAACTTTGAATCGAGTGCGTAAATGAAAGTAATTTCCCACAACCTCTATATCAGTCGGTTCAAAAATAATTTTATTTTTAAATTTTGCAGTCACGGCAACCTCTTTAATCTTTATAGCTGTCGACTTCAATATAACATCTACTACCTGCCGCCCATTAACTTTAATCTCATTGTCAGTATACCCCATAGAAGTAAACTTAAGAGTACTCTTGGGACTTATTAAAACCGAATATTTTCCGTCCTCATCAGTAATACCAATAACTTTACCTGACGCAATATCAGTCACTGTCACACCCACAAGTCTTTCCCCATTATTGCCTTTTACAGTACCATTTACCCTAATAGTCTGAGCCTGAACAGTAAATGAAAACAAAAACAGAAAGACTGCAACAAAAAATATGTGAATACAATTCTTCATAACATACTTATATCATTTTATAATATAGGATATTGTAACACCCAGCTTCACAGGAGCCAATACCCAACCTCTTTCATTAATATTTCCAGGCTTAGGGTCTTCTACTGCATATCCAAACTGTCGATACCGAAGGACCCCGATACCGACCGTCGCTTCCAAATTCCAACGTTTTCCCAAAACAAAATCATACCCATAGGTTATACCTGCTGCACCTGCATCCCCATAACGTTTTTTATTCTTAAAACAAGCATCATACGAAGAATAAAATGCCGTGAGGCCTAAAAAGTGACGTGCCATCGGACGACCAAACCAATAACGTAACTCAGGCTGCACTTTTACATTGTCGATTTTATAAGATGTAGGATTACCAAAATTACCTGAAATACCAAAATCAATGGACCAATGAGGCGCAATAGCAAATTCAGCACCGATATTAGGAGAAATAGTAGCCCACTCTAGCAAATTTGTTCTGACAGCCACTCGCTGTGCCATCGTTACAGCCGAAAAACTTCCACAAATAAGGAATATCAATAGAGTGATTTGTTGTACATAAGAATTAAGATATCGCACTATTATTTAGTTTTTATATTATACAAAAACATATATTAAATTACATTATTCTAAAAACGTTGCAAATATAATAATTAATATTAATGTTATTCTTAACAATATAAATTAAATAACAAAATCCCAAAACAAAACAAAGAGTCATCAAGGAAAAATAATCAAATTAGATTCTTCAAAAAATAAATTTTATATTTGTGTCTTCATTAAAAAATGACGTCAGAACACCTTTTGTTATGAATTTAATATAATCATAGCGATTTTAAACCAGAATAATGGCAATTGAAGATAAAAAATATACAGAAAATAAAAAACGAAAAAAATATGTACTGACCTTTGAAGATCTGCAATACATCATACCCGCTTTTCGTTCGAAATCCGGAGCATTGCTATTAAAGATTTTATATTCGTTAGCAGGTATTAATAAAATAAATGATTTATATTCTCATTCTTGTGATAAAAATGGAGCCGAATTTGTCAATTCCATCCTAAAGGAATTAAGTATTACTTATAATATACATCATAAAGAAGTACTTGACCAATTACCCCAAGGCGGTTTTGTTACAGTGTCCAATCATCCTTATGGAGCGTTAGACGGATTGATTCTAATACATCTATTAGGCTCTCATCGGCCAGACTATAAAGTCATGGTAAATTGGATACTAACTTACATTGAAGCATTGGCTGATAATTTTATAGCAGTAGAACCTACCTCTAATGAAACTCGTCGGCAAATTTCCATGGTCGGAATCCGAGAATCTCTTTCTCATATAAGAAATGGACATCCTATCGGATTCTTTCCTGCAGGAGCTGTGTCAAAAATCAATAGTCGATTAAGAATCGAAGACCGAGAATGGCAGCCCACAGTTATCCGCCTGATTCAACAATTTAAAGTTCCTGTTATTCCTATTTATTTTCAAGGACATAACTCTCTTTTTTATAATCTTTTAGGTATAATAGACTGGAGAATTCGAACTCTTCGTCTACCATTAGAAATTTTTAACAAACGAAATGTAACATTTGATATATCCATCGGAGAACCAATTTCAGTAGAGCAACAACAAAAATTCAAAGATCTCGATCAATTCGGAAAATTCTTAAAAAAAGAAACTCTGAAACTAAAAAAGAATAAATAATATTTTAAACATATATCTGATTTATTTATTTTGATACAGACCGGAATATCTATAAATAGAACAATTTATCATATTATTTGTATCTTTGTAAAAATGCAAGCAAAATAACAGTTATGACACCAGCTGATATACAACAAGCAAAACAACGATTTGGTATCATAGGTAATGCTCCCGGTCTAACCCGCGCTGTAAGCCGAGCATTACAAATTGCACCAACAGACCTTTCGGTACTTATTACCGGAGAAAGTGGAACAGGAAAAGAATTTTTTCCACAAATTATACATACCAACAGTCATCGTAAACATGGTCGCTATATCGCTGTAAACTGTGGGGCTATACCTGAAGGTACAATCGACTCTGAACTTTTCGGGCATGAAAAAGGCTCCTTTACAGGAGCTTTATCCGACCGAAAAGGATACTTTGAAGAAGCAGATGGCGGTACAATTTTTCTGGATGAAGTCGGAGAATTACCATTAACCACACAAGCTCGGTTGTTACGTGTACTCGAAAGCGGAGAGTTTATAAAAGTAGGCTCTTCAAAAGTACAAAAAACAAATGTGCGTATCGTTGCTGCTACTAATGTAAACATGGTAAAAGCTATCGGAGAAGGCAAATTCAGAGAAGATCTATTTTACCGATTAAATACCGTGCCCATAGAGCTTCCTCCTCTTAGAGACCGAGTAGACGATATTTTATTATTATTTCGAAAATTCTCAAACGATTTTGCCGAGAAATATCGTATGCCTGCCATACAATTAACCGATGATGCCAAAGAGGCATTATTATCATACCGCTGGCCTGGCAATATACGGCAATTAAAGAATGTAACCGAGCAAGTCTCAATATTCGAAACATCAAGAGAGGTTACTGCTGAAGTGCTACTACCCTACTTACCGTCTTACAATATCGAAAAACTTCCAGTCATAAGCGGGCATGACAATAAAGATGGTGGTTTCCAATTCAGCAATGAACGGGAAATGTTGTATCAAGTCATTTTCGAAATGAGAAAAGAAGTCAATGAACTAAAAAATATCGTTCATGAACTATTGGCAAACCGTACAGTACCTAATAATGAAAGTTTGAAAGTTTACGGACAAGATACAACTACTCCTCTATCCAGTCCTAACATTATACACCCAGTAATAAAAACATATCATTTAAACGATAATAGTGTAAGTGATGGTGAAATCATTCATTCTGAAAACGACTATGAAGAAGAACCCTATACTATGGAAGATATAGAAAGGGAAACAATTCGTAAATCGCTGGAACGGAACAACGGCAAAAGAAAAAAGACAGCCGAAGAATTAAAAATATCGGAACGCACTTTATATAGAAAAATCAAAGAGTACAATTTAGAATAAATCTAATGAAGCATTTTTTAGTTTTCATACTCATCGTTTTGACATCATGCACCATATCCTATAAATTTAATGGAGCATCTATTGATTATACAAAAACAAAAACAATTACTGTTGCAAATTTCCCTATTCGAGCAACATTGGTATATCCGCCGTTAGCTCCCGCTTTTAATGAAGCATTAAAAGATGTATACACACGACAGACTCGATTATCTTTAGTTAACAGTGGTGGAGACCTTTTAGTAGAAGGTGAGATTACAGGATACGATCTTTCACCTCAAGCTGTAACTGAAGATGCCTATGCATCACAAACTCGGTTGACCGTCTCCGTAAAAGTCCGTTATACTAATAGTAAAGACCCTCAATTTGACTTGGAACAAACATTTAGTGCATACAGAGATTTCTCAAGTAGCCAAATGCTAAACCAAGTACAAGACGGATTAATCAAGGAAATTGTCGCTGAACTTGCCGACCTTATCTTTAACGCAACAGTAGCAAACTGGTAATTATGATAAGCGGAGACGACATGCGCAAAGAATTGTCAAACGAAAACCGACAATTATCAGCACAAGAAATCCAAAATATCTTGCTTGAATATCCATATTTTCAAGCTGCTCGATTACTGTACCTTGAGAAAATTAAGGAGACCCCTCTCTACAAAGAAGCTCTACACAAAGAAGCAATATATGCTCCGGATCGTAAAATATTATTTAAAATGACCGAAGCAGTACGTCACCGTTGGACCCAATTATATGAAGTTCCAAATACTCAAGGCTCAACTTATAACAATTCTTTCTCTCTAATCGATAAATTTCTTGAAAACTATTCTGCAGAATCTACTGAAGAACAATCGAAGGAGCAAAAAATATTGGAAAAAACAATATTCAATCCGGCAGTTGCCTCTACAGATTATTTCTCTACATTTACCAACAGTGAGAAAATTACATCCAATAACCAAGGCCAAATGGACTTAATCGACTCCTTTATCGAAAAAGTTCAAAATAATATTCCAGAGGTTCTCAATATAAAGAAAGACGAATCCAGCTCAACGGTCACACCTATAATAACAGAAGACGATACACTGACAAAATCCGGAGACGAAGCTTTTCTAACCGAAAGTTTAGCCAAAATTTATATCAAACAGAAAAGATATTCCAAAGCTTTGGAAATAATTAAAAAATTAAGTTTGAAATATCCGGAAAAAAATATTTACTTTGCAGACCAGATTAGATTTTTAGAAAAATTGATTATTAACATAAAAACTGAATAACAAAATGTATTTGTTCATCACCATTTTAATTCTCATTGCATCGATATTTTTGATTCTTATCGTATTGGTACAAAATTCTAAAGGAGGGGGATTATCTTCAGGATTCTCATCAACCAACCAAATTATGGGAGTAAGGAAAACCACCGATTTCCTCGAAAAAGCGACTTGGTCTCTAGCCGGTACTGTAGTCATATTGAGTATTGTCGCTGCGGCATTTTTACCATCCCAGAACGCTGCAAGTGGTTCTGAGATCAAAGATAAAGTTCAGCAAAGTCTTCCGGTAAATACTAAACCCGGGTTTGAAAACCAAGGTGCTCCCGAGCAGACTCAAGCTCCAGTTACAGCACCAGCACCGGAAACTCCGGCAACTCCCGCCAAATAATTTCAAGAAATTATTTACACTACATACAAGAGATTGCCCGGTAATATGGGGGCAATCTCTTTTGTTTTTATATATTATCAAGATTTGAAGTAATGAAAAAGAATCATCATAATCATAAAAAAGCATCACACATTCTCCCTGAAATAGAAAAAAAAATATTAACTTATAAACATTTTGGGTATAAAGTTCCTCCTCTTCGTATTATTCGTACCCCTGAGCAAATAGAGGGCATAAAGGCCAGTGCACGCATTAATACAGGTGTTCTTGACTGTGTAGCAGCAAACATCAAAGAAGGAATGTCTACTGCTGAAATTGACAAATTGGTATATGATTATACAACCAGCCATAATGCCATTCCTGCTCCTCTCAATTATGAAGGATTTCCCAAAAGCGTATGTACCTCTATTAATCAAGTAGTCTGCCATGGGATTCCTGATGAAAATGAAATCTTAAAAAACGGAGATATTATAAACGTAGATGTATCTACCATATATGAAGGATACTTCTCCGATGCTTCACGTATGTTTATGATAGGAGATGTAAAAGAAGAATGGAAAAGGCTTGTCGAAGTAACTAAAGAATGCCTTGAAATAGGAATAGCCACAGCACAACCTTGGGCCCGATTAGGAGACGTCGGAGCAGCAATCCAAGAACATGCCGAAAAGAACGGATATTCTGTTGTAAGAGACCTTTGCGGCCACGGTGTCGGACTCAAGTTTCATGAAGTTCCTAATGTTGAGCATTTTGGCAAAAAAGGGACAGGCATGCTCATTGTTCCAGGCATGACATTTACTATAGAACCAATGATAAATATGGGTAAATATCAAGTATATGTAGACGAAAAAAACGGTTGGACGGTTCTTACCGAAGATGGACTACCATCTGCCCAATGGGAACATACCATACTTATAACAGAAACAGGAAATGAAATTCTGACTTGGTAACTGTCAGAACTTCATTTCTGTCCTACTCCGTCTTCACCTATATTTTCTTCCCTTTTCATTCATACACTAAACTCTCAAAACCAAAAATTCCAACCGTTTATCTCAACTGAAAACAAACTTTTTTGTAAACAGGAATCACTTACAAAGAATATTCTCTGTATTCAAAAACATAATCTACAAATACATTTGAAAAGTACTACGACGTAATAACTCGAAAAAATATTAAGGTAAAATACTACTCACATATTTTAGTACTTTAAAACCCTTAAATAACAACATTAAATGAAATTCTATCTAAAACCTTATTTTTATGAATATTTTTATCTTTGCAAAAAGTCTGTCTAACAAAAAATATAAAAATAGAAATTATGAAAAAATTCCTTTTTCTAATCGCATTGTTTTCGGCCATTCTTTTCATATCATGTAACAACAAAGCGGTAAAAACTTTTACAAATCCTATTCCTGTAAAATTTGGAGACCCCTTTATCCTATATGCTTCTGACGGAAAATTTTATATGTATGGTACCGACGAATCTGGACTCGCAGGATTTAAATGTCATTCCTCGACAGATTTAACACACTGGACAGATGAAGGTGTAGCATATAAAGCTGACACATCTTCCTGGGGTACCGATATGTTTTGGGCTCCTGAGGTATACGAAAAAAATGGAAAATATTATATGTTTTATAGTTCAAACTGGAAAGAAAACCCCAATAATGAAGAAGAAATTTTCCGAATAGGTGTAGCTGCTTCTGACAAACCCACCGGACCTTTTACAGAAATGTATGACCGTCCTATTTTTGACCCGGGTTATCCAATCATCGACGCCAATTTACTTTTTGATAAAAATGGGAAAACATACCTTTACTATTCCCGGTGCTGCTATAAACATCCGGTAGAAAGTGAGATTTCAAAAAAAATGAAGGAAGAAGGAAAATTCCAAGAAATAGAAGAAAGCTGGGTATATGGCGTGGAAATGAAACCAGATTTTAGCGGGATTATAGGGGAGCCGGTATGTCTATTACAACCACCTTATAAAATAGATGACCCTCAAGCCGAATGGGAAAGTCGGTCTGTACTCTCTGGTGAAATCAACCGGAGATGGACCGAAGGTTCTTTTATCTTTGAGTATGACGGTACATACTATATGATGTATTCCGGGAACTATTATAAAGGTGAACATTATGCTGTCGGATACGCAACTTCTAAAAATCCTTTAGGACCATTCGTTAAAGCCGATAATAATCCTGTTTTAGAAAAAAATACACCTAAAGGAGGAATTGTCACAGGTACGGGACATAATATGGTATTATCTTTACCCAACGGACAAATGTATTGCGTTTACCATGGACGAACCAAAGATTCGGGTGATGCTCGTGTTGTATTTATCGACCCAATGGAAATCACACCTGATGGCAAATTAATTGTCCATGGGCCAACGACTACACCACAGCCTACTCCCCAATTAAAATAAACACATACAGCCCAAAAAGGCCGAGATTTTTATTTTTCTCGGCCTTTTCCCATCCTATACCAATACTCACATTTTAGCCTTATCTTATCACTTTAAACGTTTTTACCTGACCATTTATCTTTACAAAAACAATATACAAACCTTTTGCCATGTCTAATGACAGACTTTGCATACCCGACTGAACTTTCCCTTCGAAAACATCTGATAACATCTGGCCTGTCGGTGCATAAATCTTTACAGAGACATTGGTTGCAACATCCGGATTTATATATAATGAATTCCCGACTATATATACATCTCCCATTTTCGCATTCTCTATATCGCTGGTAGAACCTTCTATAACATTCGTATTACTCAACTTAATATCATCAATATATACAATATAGTCTTCCGGGATATTGTCCGTTCTGTCTACCATAATAAAAGCTTTAGCATACTCTCCGGCTTTTGCTCCAGTTAAATCAAAAACGATATTCTGCCATTTTCCGTCAGGAGTATAAGGCACACCCGGAGATTCGAGACTGGCTCCGGCAGGACCACCTTCGACCTTAAAGTTCATTTCACCAGCAGTCGTTTTATAAACCTTTACATGAGCATAACGATATGTATCTACAGCTTTTGTACCCATATTCAAAGCTAATCCGTCGAGTATAATTCCGGCCCAATTATTCGACCCAGCTACCCGCGTAACCTTAGCAACTTTAGCACTATTATTAATTAAATCTCCGGATAAAGGATTATCGACAATTTCCCATGAAGCATTTTCCATGCCTACCCATGCTTTAGTCTCACCTTCAAAATCATCCAAAGTATAATAGGTATAACTATCTGCCGGAACCTCTACATCTGGATTAGGATCCTCTATAAATTTAACATCATCAACATAGCAGATATAATCTCCAACTTTTCCTGCTCCATTGGTCGGTTCTATGGCAAAACCATAAATTTTCCCATCAGGAAACATATTTTCATTTAATAATGAAATGTCATATTTTAATTCGATCCATTCGCCGGCAATTTTATTAACCGGGCTCGTACCATCAGCCTCAGAACCATCGAAGGCAAATTCTTGCCCCTGTTCTCCCGTTAATAAAGTCCATAAAGTTTCATCATCCATAGATGCACCCTCACTAAATATACCATTTTCAATACCGGTTTTAATCGCACTCTCCGAAAGATCCATCCATGAGCCTAACAATTTGAGACGAATTTTCTGTACTTCTGCCGTAGTAGCGACAGGCTGATAAAATTTTATTGAAAAATACTGGTACTTTTTCTTTGTCTGAATTACATCCATCGCATCGATACGCTGCTTCAAGCCACACCAGCGTCCATCCGTCGTATGATATGAAACCACTTTCCGGCTGGTATTGATACCCCCTGCTACCGGATTATCTATTATTTTGACTGTTATCGGATCGATATCGTCACCGAAACCATAAATTTTCTCGGTCGCCTGTTCATAATCAAAACTTGTCTGAGCGTAAAGTCCCCATGTTCCGGCCAATAGTGCCACTGTTAGTAATAAATTTTTCATGCTATCGTGTTTTTATATTTTATGGAATCAAAACTATATTGCATTCTTCTATCTTTAAAATATCTGACTACATTACCGATACTTCATCGAAAAAAAACAATTTTAAGACAACTCTATTTTAGTACTACATTCTTTCTTTATCTTCATTATAGTCTTAGTAATCAATAGAATACGAAGACTATATTTTTAAAATCAGACATCTACCTTATTCAAAATAAGGTGAAACAAAACCTAATTTTCTTAATCCGGCCGACACATCAGGATGAGACATAAATAAATTCCACAATAACTGACTCCTATAATTCTCAATCATGACGATAATAGGACCCTGGTCAATCGCCAAATATGAATCGGCATACCAGTTTTCTCCGGGATTAAATGCGTCTTTAAAACCATATTCTCCCCACAGATTATTCCCCTGAACCTCATAAAAATACCGTAAAGCATCAATGGAATACTCCGGGGTATATGGAACCGACGATAATGCTGCAGTCGGAGTTATCACACCTTTATCATTTGTCGGAGCATGTGCAGAATAACCGTTATTTCCATCGCTAGCCGTAAGCCCCCAACACTGACTGCCATATCCGGAATACCCCTTCGGATTTTCAATACAATATTGCCGGTTAATCAATGTATGTGCTTTCACTTGATTTTCATAATCGGCATATTTATCTTTCAGTCCTCTCGGGTCAAGTCCTAAATATGAATAATGAGAAAAAAACAACGGTCCCCCATACTCACTGCCTAAGGGAAGTTCAATGCCATAATAACTTTTCCCATTGACCATATCTCCGGAACGAGCCCACCCTTGGTGATAAACATCCGCATTTATCGAATACTTCGGTGCAGCCGCCGCCAGTATATAAGTAATCAGACACTCATTATAACCGCGTATCTCATGGTTCATTTCAAAACCATAATTCGGAGACCAATGCCAATATAAGACATTTCTTCCCTGTGTAAACCAAGTCCACTCTGCTTCATTCCAAAGAGTATCAATAATAACCCTAATTCGGGTTTCAACATCATTATTCCGGTTAAAATATTGTCGTGCCGTCAAAAGCCCCTCAAACATGAACGAACTCTCCACAATATCAGCTCCATTATCTTTCGGGCTGAAAGGTATAGTTTTACCGGTCGTCCCGTTTATCCAATGAGCCCACATACCATGATAACGTGTTGCCTTATTTTGAAGAAAATCTACCATCGTCAATAACCGTTCAGCTCCCTGCTCACGAGTAATAAAACATCGTTCTATGCCTACAATCAGGGCCATTACTCCAAAGCCCGAACCTCCGATAGTTACCGTTTCAGGAGTACGGTTGGAACGTTCCCTTGCCAAACCGCTAACCGGATGAGCATAGTCCCAAAAATAACGAAAAGTTTGTTTTTGTGTCAAGTTCAACAATTCCTCATCTGTGAGCACACATTTTCCAAAAACCTGGATAACAGTACTTAGACTTAGAATTATCACTATAAACATTTTACTCATACAATTTTATTTACTAACAGGTTTACCTATCTTTTGAAAGCTAAAACCTACTTAATACTTACTTTCTGAGCAACAACTTTATTTCCTACAATCACCTTACCCAATAATAAACCACTATGTCTCGGGACGAACGACAAAGTATGAAAGCCAGCGTTCAAATAATTATTTCTGTCCTGATATAGCAATTCACCTTGCATATTGTAAAGAAAGAAATTTACATTACAGTCCTGTTTTACTTGTAATTCACAATAGATTTTGTTATCTTTCACAAAAATCCGTATCGGAATATCCTGATTTTCATCTAAACTCGTCATAGTAGCCGGTTCTAATACCAATTTGCGTAATCCAAGAGGATGCCATCCATCGGCAACCGTAGTCAAATTTATATTTTGTAATCCGGCTTGAGAAATGTCGAACGTACCCATTTCAATCAGTTTAAAATTTTCAGGGTTCCATCCTCCTGTTCCCACAAAAGAAATCCGGGATTGACTATTATCGTTACTTAGCGTAAAATTACCGGAATCGAATGCAGCAATCTCTCCTTTCACCTTAAAGCTTCCGGTTTTGGTTATTTTAGTATACCACTGTACCAACTCCTGTGTAGAAGGTACTCCTTTCCAACAACCCAGGCTCACTTTTCCATCACTTAAAGTTTCCCGGCAAATTCCGGTTTCATCTTGTAAAATCGCTGTCTCGGCAGTCAATGTCAATGTACCGTCCTCATCTTGTACTACCGGAGCAACATGCATGTCCAACGGTTCATTTACAACAACCTTGATAGTCGAACTATAAGTTGTCGGAGCTTCAGCGGGAACCTGAATCGTTAATCCCTGTTCTTCTACCGTATAATGCAATGATGAACCGTCTTTTAACAACGATATTTCAGCATTAGCGTTATATAACCCAGGAACAAGCAATTTACCGTCGGCAGGCCAGTCGAACACGTGTAAATACAATGTCGTCCGGTCTCCTTCTACTTTAGAAGTAACTCTTCCGAAAGGAACTCCATTTTCTAACGGACAAGCACGTGTACCGTGTATCGCTTCTGCATTAACTTGCATATAATTATGCAACTCACTCAAAATATAAGAGGATTGTTCAGGAAATGTACCATCTGCTTTTGGTCCTACATTCAACAAGAAATTACCTCCTTTACTAACGATGTCGATTAACTTTCGAATAACATCCGCCGGAGTTTTCCATTCGGTATCGTGCTTACTATACCCCCAGTTATCATTCATCGTCATACAGGTTTCCCAATCATGGCCATCGGCATAACCAGTAGCCGGTACTCCAGGAATGCTCTGTTCCGGTGTTTCATGGTCTCCCGGTGTAGAACCATCGAAACGAAGACGGTTATTCAAAATAATGTGATCACCCTGTCCGCTTTCATATATGGCACCTAACATCTTCTGCTCATACTCCAAGCTAAGATCAGAAACTCCCATATCCCACCAAAAAACATCTACCTGTCCGTATTCTGTCAGCAATTCTTTTATTTGAGGTATACATACTTCATTCACATATTTTTCTTGCGATTCGGCATCCCATTTGCCAAAATAAGGAGCCTTATTTATCTGTGGCATCCAACCTAAGCCTCCTTTATTCCCCCAATCTAAAGAATGAGAATAATAAATCCCTATTTTTATCCCACGTTTACGTGCCGCTTCAATCAACGGTCTCATAACATCACGCTGTGCTCCCGAAGACTTCAGAGCATTCCAGTCTGATGCTTTAGAATCCCATAAGGCAAAACCGTCATGATGTTTCGAAATAAATACCAGATATTTCATTCCGGCATCTGCAGCAGCCTGCATCCATGCCTCTGGATCATAATTCTCACAAGTAAAATCGGCAGCTTTCAGCTTGTATTCTTCTACAGGTATATTCTGCCCAAACATAATCCATTCAGAATAATTTCCTTCTCCATTATGTTTATCGGCTCTTTTACCATTGTATTCACCTGCATAGGCAGAATGTACTCCCCAGGTTATCATCATCCCAAAACGGGCATCACGCCACCAAGCCATACGTTCGTTCCGCTGTTCATCCGTTTCTTTTGTCTGAGCATATAATTTTGGTGTTAATTCGGAGGAATCACCCTCTTCATTAACTGCTTTTACTTGGAAATAATAAATAGTATGCGGCTGTAAACCGTTTATTGTATATTTAGTATCAGTGGTTTCATCTACTTTCACACCATTTTTATATATTTCATATCGAGTCGCGTTATACACCGCATTCCATTCCAGATTAATTTTATCTTCATATTTATTCTCCCTATAAATCCATCCTTGTGGATGGCTTGAATCGGTCGTGGGTTCTTTTATCTTATCCATATTGACCAAACCTGTGACCATCGCCAGCTCTCCGGCTTTCAACGTTGTAAATATAACCTCCGCACTGGCATCGGACTGTTCACAATTGGCATTATTCGCTTTTATCGTAATCTTATATTCCGTTGCAGGTGTTAATTCGGTCAATGTCACAAATGGTGTTGTCACCGTTTTCATTTCGATTCCATTATTATAGACGGTATAAGACACTGCCTCCCCGATATTCACCCATTCCAACTTTACAGAAATTGCGGTAAGTTCTGAAAACGTAACATCCTGTGGTATCATTTCGGTAAAAATGGATAGAGGATTGGGGTCATTATTGAACCGAATATCGTCGATATATACTTCAATTCCAGCCGGACGGTCGGACACGAAATCGGGCATTAACGTCATACGTGAATAAGGTCCTACCGCTCCTTCAAAATCAAAAACAAGATCTTCCCATTTATTTAATTTCTGAGGAGCATTTATACTTGCCATTTCTTTAGCAGCACCTCCGGCAGTAGATTGCTCTATTTTCACCTTCATATACGATTGTTCATCAATACGGTAATATTTCACATGGGCATAACGATATTCCTGAGGTTTTACTAAGGACTGAATTTCTTCTTTCAGATCAAACCAATAACCACCCCAGTTCGGTGTATTAGCGACTGTCCGCTTAAACTTCAACACGTATTCACTGGTATTAATCCCCGATTTAGAAGGATTAGTAACCACTTCATACTGAAAATTTCCCATTTCTCCTCCATTAGAAGAAAAATTCAATTTTCCATTCTCAAAATCATCGATTAGCTGATCTTGTGCCTGTATCGGCAAACTGCAAATCAAAGCCATACTAAATAAGAGATTCTTGATTTTCATTATATTATAAGATTAACGATTAATAATTCATTTTAATTCTACTACTATTACTGAGTTTATTTTATCCGGAGCAGACAATGGAACCTGTAATCGCTGCCCTGCATCACAAGATGTATATAACAGCTCCTCCCGATTCGCATCGGCCAATAAATATGCTTTCCTTATTTCTTTATGGGTAGGCAATAGCAATATTCCGTCCGAAGGCCAGTCGAATACATGTAGATAAAGAGTTGTTTTATTATTCGAGGTTACTTTACGTGTACATCGACCATAAGGAAGTCCCTTTTGAAAAGGATTACTTATCGTCCCATAAATAGATTCACCGTTTATTTCCATCCATTTTCCGACCGTTTTCAATATTTGTGTACTTTCTTCCGGGAAACTTCCATCTGGTGCAGGCCCGATATTTATCAGAAAGTTACCTCCTTTACTTACAATATCTGCCAATTTCCTAATTATTTCCGTGGGAGATTTCCACAAAGTATCATTGGCTTTGTACCCCCAAGTTTCGTTTAACGTCATACAAGTTTCCCAATCTCTCCCGTCAACATAACCTGTCGGTGGT
Source organism: Coprobacter secundus subsp. similis (assembly GCF_015097275.1). GTDB lineage: Bacteria > Bacteroidota > Bacteroidia > Bacteroidales > Coprobacteraceae > Coprobacter > Coprobacter secundus. The sequence goes on along the minus strand of NZ_AP023322.1, from coordinate 3,446,289 downwards.
ACATCGGGAATATTCTGTTCGGGCGTATTATGATCGCCCCTTTGTTCTGCAGGTTTAATACGATTATCACAATAAATATTATTTACCAAACGGTCGTTCTGAATCAAGCCTTTCTGAATATTATAATGTTGACTAACTGCACTATAGTATTTAGCTGCACGCTCAGGTGTCATTTCAATAGGCATATCCCACCACAATATATCCAGTTTACCAAAATCGGACAGTAACTCGTGTATCTGCGGAATTCCAACTTCATCTATATACTCATCAAATGTACGGACATTCATATCAGGATCCCAACGACGACCGGAGCCACCATTCGCCCAATCAAGTGCCTGTGAAAAATACAGTCCAAATTTCATATTCTGCTTCTTCGCCGAACAGCTAAGCTGAGCGACCATATCTTTTCCGTATGGGGTCGATTTCACAATATTCCAGTCTGTTGTGCGGGTATTCCAGAGACAAAAACCATCATGATGTTTTGCTCCCAAAATCACATATTTCATACCTGCAGCCTGAGCCAGTCCAATCCATTCATCGGGGTCAAAAACCGGTAATGTCAATTTCTTTGCATTCTCCTGATATTCCTTTAATGGTATATCGTATTTTTCCATAATCCATTCTCCATACATATTATCCGAATGATTACGGCTGCAAGGCTGCCATTCGATAGGAGCTCCTATTTTTTTATGATTGCGACCTTTCCCCTCTAAAGCGGCATATACTCCCCAGTGAATAAACATTCCAAAACGAGCTTCCCGCCACCACTTCATTCTCTCATTTCTCTGTTCTTCCGTCTCATTTGTCACGATATGAAGAGGTGAAGACAATCCCGATGATTCTTTTTCATTAATGGCTTTTATCTGATATGTATAATAAGAATATGGATTCAAACCTTTTATTTCGAATTCCGAGAGATTTGTCGAGGCATAATAAACCCCGTTCTCATAAATTTCATATGCCTGAGCTTTATACACCGGAGACCAACATAAAGTTACCCCACGTCTGGTCACATTTTTATAACTATAATCCGCCGGTATTGCCAAACTTCCGATATTTAATGTTTTTACCAGGCATTCGTCACTAAACTCAGACTTCTGGCCTCGATGGTCCACAGCTCTTATACGAAAACGATAATCAGTAAGTGGCTTTAATTTTTCGACCAATATTTCAGAAGAATCAGAACGTAACCACCTTTTTCCATCGGCATACACTTCATAATATTTCACATCAGGAAATTTCTGTACATTGAGACATACTGCCGAAGAATATACTGTACTCATTTCTACCGTCGGTTTTCTTTCAGAAAAAATCATTTCCGGTTCCGGCTCATTACTAAATACAATATCATCGATATATACCGTTATACCCGCTGGACGAGCTCCGCAAAAATCGGGCATAACGGACAGGTTTTCATAATTTCCTTTCCCCGTTTTCAGATCGAACACCATATCTTCCCATACACCTACTTTTTCGGGTTTATTTTCACTCGATTTTTCGATTGTATTCTCATCAAATGTCTGCCTAAAAAGCTTAAATCTCATTTCAGACCGAGCATCTGTCCTAAAATATTTAATATGTACATATCTATACTTTTCAGGTTCAGTCGCATCTTTCCATTCAGGATGAACCGGAATAGAAAAACCAGCCCACTGTTCCTTCCCTTCCGTACGCCGAACCATTCTCAATACTTTCTTACTGGTATTAATACCGGTACGCGATGGATTATCTACAATTTTCATCTCCATATCTCCTATCGGAATCATCTTTCCGACATCGAAAGATGAACTGTTCTTTTCAAAATCAGAAATCAAAGTTTGTCCACATAAGGGTATAAAGGTGGCTAAACCATATATAATTATCATTAATGGTTTTCTCATCATAGTCATTATGTTAACTGAAAATTTCCCCTGTTACTGAATTAAAAATTTCACATTTTAGTTCATCCGAATCTTCAACTTGGCTTCTCCTCCAGAATAAACCATCGTCAAAGTATACACTTCTTCCGTAGTATTTACAAATTGCTCAAAAGACAATGTATTTTCTCCTTGGGCAGCAGATACCTGAATTTCTTTTATCAACCGATTTCCTGAGTCGGTCACCTTAAATGTTACTTCTCCAGCACTTTGGCAATAAAACGGAACGGTATACAATCCAGTATCCGGATGACGACGCAAATCATGAGCTATGGCTTTATAGGTTCCGTTTACATATTCTTTCGTCGTCATCATTAACGGGAATCCAGTCTTATATTCAGGATAATGCAAGCCGGCTACCGACAAACCGTTCTTTAAATCGGCATCTTTCATAAAAAGATTCCAAAGCAAACCCGACCGGTAATTCTCAATCATACATACAATCGGTAACTGATCGATCGCCAAATACTTATCCGTAGACACCCAGTTACGGCTATCGCAATATGCATCGAACGGCCCGTACTTCCCCCAATATTTGTCTTTGTTCGAATACAAATTCCACAGTACCTGCATCGAATAATGCGGAGTATAAGGCATTGACGACAATGCTGCAGTAGGCGCAATCGTTCCCACATCGTTTTTGGGCGAACTGGCTGTATAGCCATCTGTTGCATACGAGGCCGTAAGTCCCCAACTTTTTTCAGAATATTTATTTGTTTTGGGAGCTGTTTCAAGGCAATACGCTCGGTTTATAAGCGTATGCGTCGTATTACGAATAAAATATCCTTTCGTTACAAATTCATCAGCGATTTTTCGGGGATCTAATCCTATAAATGAATAATGAGTGAAAAATAAAGGTCCGCAATAATCGACAGCAGCTTCGATCGTATAACCATTATGCACTCTTTGCATATATCCACTGGTCGATGTCCAAGCATCGTATACTGCACGAGAAACGGGATGAGTCGGGGACGACACGGCAAGGATATAGGTCATCATACACTCATTAAAACCTGTAATCTGCATATTTTTGTTGAATCCGGTATTCGGACTCCAATGCCAATACAAGACATTCTGCCCTTGAGTAAACCAGTCCCACTCCATCTCTTCCCACATCGTGGTTATATTATTCCGAATAATTTCCTCATCTCCGGTACCGGCAAAATACTGTCGCGCAATTAACAAGCCTTCGAACAGAAAAGCGGTTTCTACAATATCAGCACCATCATCACCTTCGCTAAATTGTACAGTTTTTCCCGTTTCGCCATTCATCCAATGAGGAAATGCTCCATGCAACTTCGTTCTCTCCGATTTATTTTTTAAAAAGTCCGTTATTTTCAACATCCGGGCTACAGCTTCCTGGCGGGTAATCCATCCCCTTTCGCACGCAACGACAATAGATGCGATGCCGAAACCGCTTCCTCCAATAGTTACCACACCTTCTCCCGGATAACGTTCATATGCCAGCCCAGATACAGGATGCCCATAATCCCACATATATGAGAAACTTTCTTTTTGGACTAAATTTAAGAGTTTACGGTCTTCCTCATAGGTTTGATCCGGAGTGAAACCGCCCGGTGGCTCTACCGGATTTTCATCCGGATTATTTCCAGAGTCGACAATCGGTTCATCTTCTCCTCCACAGGAAAACATTCCCATCAATCCTATTCCCAATACTAACAATTTAAAGTATCTCTTCATATTTATGTAATAAATTACTAATTGTCTTTCCTTATCCAACATTTTTCCAAACGGCTATCAATATCCGGGATTTTGCGTCAATATATGATTTGACAAATCTATTTGTTCCTGAGGAATAGGGAACAACTCATGTTTTCCCGGTATCCATTTCGCACCTAACACATCTCCGGCAATCCCCCAACGCACGATATCGAAATAACGCTCGTGTTCCATCGCCAACTCAATACGACGTTCAAATCTGATTTTATCACGAAGTTCCGCCTGATTCCGAGTTGTAACCTTAGGTAAAATATCAGGATTCCCTCCACGTGCCCGGTTCCTCACCATTTCTAATTTTTCCAAAGCCTCATCTATCATCTCTTCACCGCCAATCTCATTTGCAGCTTCGGCATTCATAAGTACTACATCGGCATAACGCATCAACCGAATATTAATCCAAGCACCAAAGTACCAATATGAATTAAAATTACGATTGGGCTTAGTCTGTTCGACTAACCAAGGATAAACTTTTTTATTATAATAAGCATTCGGTGCTCCGGAAGGGATTTTTACCCCATCTTCCAACGTTGCTCCCCGTTCCATAATTGTCGCTGCTTTCCGGGGATCTCCGGCTTCATACGCTTCATACAAAGCTTTGGATGGAGTATTAAATCCCCAGCCATAATCAAGAGAGCCTCGAATTCCCTGAACCTGAGCATATTGAGAGCCGATTTCACGACCATAATAGATATTATGTTCACATTGTACTTCAAAAACCGATTCACTACTGTTTTCGCCATCTTCTGTGAATATTTTATCATAAGGTGTTTTCAGATTATATTCGCCCGACTCTATAATTTCTTTCGTCAAATTATACGCCTGTTGCCAATTCTTTTGATAAAGATATGTTTTAGCCAAAAAAGCCTTAGCAGCATCCCGAGTAGCTCTCCCCATTGAAGATATAGGTTGCACCGATTTGGGAGGCAAAATACCCATCGCATATTCAAAATCTTTTTGTATAAAGGCATAAGTCGCATCTATATCGCTACGTGGAGGAGTTTGCTCCGTTTGCTCTAACTGGCGATCGACAATGGATAATCCACCGAACGAACGAACCAGATTAAAGTAATAAACCCCTCTCAGAAAACGAGCTTCTGCTTTCAATAATTCGACCGATTCATCACCAACCTGTATACTGTCCAACGTATTTAGTGCCAAATTACAAGCTGTTATACCCTCGTAATTTCCCTTATACCAACTACTTATAATCCCATTATCGGCATTAAATCTAAAATTGTCAATCTGGGCCTGGTCGGGACCATCAGTTGGGGTACTCCCTTTATCAGCATCGTCAGAAGCGATACTTGTAATAGCGACAAACGGCATGGCAGCGACACTATACTCTCGCATGTGCCCATACGCTTTAAAAACATTGGCCGAATAAAGTATATCTTCACCGAACCCAAGATCCTCTGATGTTACTTTTCCATAAGGCTTTCTATCCAGAAAATCATCTGAACAAGATGTTCCCGTCATTACGAGAGCTAAAGAGGAAATTGCAATTATTCTATTTAGTTTCATTGTTTTTACGATTTAAGTTTCGATTAGAAAGTAAGATTTAAGCCAAAAGTTATTGTTGCCGGCAGCGGATACAGAGAACCACTGTCTACACCTGATTCCAAAGGTGACCCACCTATCTCGGGAGTCCATCCGTCAAATGCCGTCAATGTCAGTAAATTCTGAGCACTTGCATATATTCTAAGACTATTCAAATATATTTTGTGCATCCATGCCTTCGGAAACGTATAGCCCAACTGCACATTCCTCAATCTGACGTACGACCCATTTTCGACGAAGAAATCGGAGGCTCTCATATTATCGGGACGCATATTCGAAAGAATCGGATATTTATTCGATGTACCTTCTCCATGCCAACGATTTTCCCAACATTCCATAAAATTGAACTGGTTATAGTCATAAGGTGCTTTCTTGGAATTATAAATTTCATTTCCTGCAACTCCTGTTATATCGACCCCTAAATCAAAACCTTTATATTCAAGCTTAACATTTACACCAAACGAAAAGGGGGCAAAATAAGATCCTAATATAGTACGGTCATTATCATCAATGACTCCGTTTCCATCTACATCTTTCCATTTAAAATCACCCGGCTTAGCATCCGGCTGATATTTTACTCCTTTATCATTTACATAGTTATCTATTTCAGCCTGATTCTGGAAAATTCCATCCGTCTTGTAGCCATAAAACGAAGCAATTGTCTCACCCACACGGGTTATACATGGACCGCTGAATTTATCGGATCCTCCGCTTCCTAACGACAATACTTTATTTTGCGTGTACGTAAAATTACCACCGATAGTATATCTTAAATTACCAGCTACATCGGAATAATTCAACGAAAGTTCGATGCCTCTGTTACGCATACTTCCTGCATTTGTAATCATATAACCTGAACCAATCGATGCGGGGACCGGCACCTGTGTTAAAAAATCGCGTGTTTTACGATTAAAAAACGTAAACTCTCCTGACAACCGTTGATTCAAGAAACTACCTTCCAGTCCCACTTCAGTACCTTCCATCTTCTCCCATGTCAAATTTAAGTCAGCCATAGAAGTCAGCGTCGGTATGGTTATAATCGAATTTCCAAATACGGCATACGATCCATTGGGGTCGACGAACCGATAATAATCATATCTCCCGCTGGCTCGGTCATTTCCTAAACGCCCCCAGCTACCTTTCAATTTCAAGAAATCGATTTTACTCGTATTATCCCGTATGAAATCTTCTTCACTGATTACCCATCCTAAACCTACCGAAGGAAATGTACCCCAACGATTTTTTTTCAGAAATTTGGAAGAACCATCTCGTCTTAACGTAGCAGCAATGATATATCGGTCTTTATATGAATAATTGACACGCCCGAAATAAGATAACTGCGATTCTTCCGAGAACGAATCACCGTTCGTCGCCGTCGACTTTATGCCCATACCCAGCATCTGTAATTCTTCAGGTACATAATCCATATTACCAGCGACATTTATAGAATCACGACCAGCAGAAAAACCTTCAGAAGCAACATAATTAGAAGTGAAACCCAACATAACATTAAAGCGGTGGTCCCCTATCACATCATCCCAAGTTAAAGTATGTTCCTGTTGGAAAGTACGGTACTCCGTCTGGTCCCGGTTCATTGCCGTTGCTTCTTGTTTATGCATCGAGTCAAGGAAAAATTTCTCTTTGAATACTTTATTCTGATTCATCCCTAAATCGACATAGGCACTTCCATGATATGTCAACTTTTTGAAAAGAACTATGTCTAAAAACGCATTACCTAAAATTCTATATCCCCAAGATTTATTATTATGACTGCCTATCTCCATCGTAGCCACCGGATTATTAATCTGGCCCTGAACAACACGATCGGGCATCATCCAATTACCGTCATTATCTTTCGGTGCATACGTAGGCATTGCATGTACTGCCTGAGTCAGCAAATCACCATATCCTTTCAGGCCGGTATCTTTACCCCAATAGCTCAACGCAACGTTTCCTCCTAACTTAGCCCAATTATTAAATTTATAATCGGTATTGAACCGGGCAGTATACCGTTCATAATTATCATATTTTACGACTCCATCCTGTTTAAAATAACTTAAACTAAAAAATGAATGGCTTTTTTCACTTGCGGTAGATGCACTGATCGATTGACTCGTTATCAAAGCCGAACGAGTAACCTGATCGACCCAATTCGTACCGACACCGGGAACTTGGGGATTAAAAGAGTATTTAGACGCATCAATAATAGCATCCGGATCATCATCCAAAATATCTTGCTTCGAGTTTGTCAACAACTCTCTATACCACTCAGTAAACTGATTCCCATCGGCCAATTTCAGTTTATCTCCAGGCATAATCGTCTGAAAACCGGTATAACTATCTACATTAAAAGTTACCTTACCCTCCTGACCTCGTTTGGTAGTAATGATAATAATACCGTTTGCTCCTTTTACTCCGAACATTGCCAAAGAAGAAGCATCCTTCAATACTTCTACTGAGGCAATATCGCTCGTATTTACAAAATCGATATTATCGGTAAACATACCATCCACAATATAATAAGGGTTAGAATTAGCCATAGAGCCAATACCTCGAATTGTGATTTTAGGAGAAGCTCCTGCATTACCCTGAGTTATTACATCCATTCCGGGAACTTTTCCCTGCAATGCAGACAAAGGAGATATAGATGGGTTAGATTTAATTTCATCTCCCTTCACTGACACAATAGAACCGGTAAGGTCACGTTTACGTATCGTACCGTACCCGATAACAACCACGTCGTCTAATGTTTTTGCATCGGCTGTTAAAACGACATCGATCGTTTGGCGTCCGTTTACTTTTACCTCTTGAGTCTGCATACCGACATAAGAAAAAACCAATGTGGCTCCAGAAGATACTGATATACTATACATACCATCGACATTCGTAACCGTTCCATTATCGGTCCCTTTCTCCAATATATTCGCACCGATAACAACCTGTCCTAAATCTTTGTCAAAGACTTTCCCCGATACGGTAATCTTATTCTGCGCATATGTATAATGTATGGCAATAAATAAACATAATGAGGCTAAAAAGAACTTTTTCATAAATATTAAATTTGTTATTATTTAGATTAACGAAGGCAAATGTATAGGGGGCAAATCGGGTTCACAAATTTTGGCACTCAACGATACTACTTCATTTGAAAAAATATAAAAAAAATGAATTCATTTTGGTACGACAATACTATTTAATACACGTATAATAATCTAATAATTAATTTAATAACAAAATACATTTTCTAAATTCTAATCTACAAAACAAAGAGTACCAACGAAAGGAATATATCGAAAACAAACCTATTTTATAAAACAAACTTGCCCTTTTTCTTATTTAAATTCTTTTTTAATATCTTTTCTATTTAAATTCTATCATAAATTCTACCAAATTTTCTTCAGAAGAAATATTTAATTTCTTCCGTACCCTATAACGTCCCATCTCTACTCCACGAACCGATATATTCATTAAATGGGCTATATCTTTTGTCGACAAATTCAGCCGCAAAAATGCACATAGCTTTAAATCGTTCGCTGTCAAATCGGGATAAGTAGCCTTTAATTTCCGGAAAAAACCTTCATGAATACGGTCAAAATTAGTTTGAAATACTTCCCAATCATTATCAGACCCTATATTTTCATCGATAATATGAACCAATTTATTATAATATTTATTTGGATACTGGGTGCCCAATGCTTCTTTCTGGGCTGTCAACTCATCTTTCAAAACCTGGAGCACTTTATTCTTATTAATAATAAGCATTGTAGAACTCGCCAATTCTTTACTTTTATGGGTCAATTCAGCCTCCAATTTCTCGCTCTTCAACTGAATAATATTTTTTTCTTGACGTTCCAGTTCTTCTCTACGCAATCGTTCCTGTTCCTGTTCTATTTTTTGCCGATTCCGTTTTATCGTATGGCTTATATACCATTTTACCCCGATAATAAGACCAATAAAGAGTAAAACATAAAAAGCAAAAGCCCAATACGACAAATAAAATGGCGGATTTATAGTTACCGGATAAGATATTTTGTCAAGTAATTCATCACTGGCAGAATATATATCGGCTTCAAAGGTGTACTTTCCGTATGGTAAACGGGAATATTTTATCGGCAAATTATTCACGGTTTTAGTCCAGTTTTCACCCAGACCATCCATCCGATACTTAATATAATAATCTTTATGACAATAATCCGGAAAAGCGACATCGAATGTCAATGTATTGTCTTTATCATACTCCAACTTAGTTCTATTGACAGAATTAACAGGTAAATAAACCGTATTTTTCCCCGGAGACGAAACCTGCACAGAATTAAAGAAAGTTTTACCTTTCGCTCTATTCTCATCCGCTCCATGTTCATATCTATACAGACAAACGGAGTTTTCTAAACAGAATATATAGATATCTTTTGCTATCTCGGTTACATTCTCAAACTCATTTACCAATTTGTTGTTCAAGTAAGAAAACGGTATTTTACGCAGAAAAGTCAATTTATTATCTACAAAAGTAACCAAAGCAAACATGTTATTATTTACCAGCCAATATCGATTATCATTTACCGGTATAATTTTATGTAAACTTTTAAATTCGCCCAATTGCTCATTCAACTTATCGAATGATATAATAGAATCTGTAAGATCGTCATATGTATATAATTGTATCCCGTTACCGAATATAATTCTTCCACCAATTTTCGATACGTATATTTTCTCCTGAGGCCGGTCTTCGGATAACGACCTGTACAGTTTTATCTCCTGAGCTTTTTCTAAATTATTATCTAACTTGACTTTAAATAATCCTTTTTCTACATGACTGGCCCAAATATTATTACAATGATCGATTTCCATTTGCCGCACAGGATTAACAAACTCCTGTATAACATGGGCTAGTTCCCAATCGCCTGCCCTATTTTTTTTATAAACAACTAAATGTGTATATGTACCCTGTATCAGATATTCAGCACCATTATGCCGAAACTGACGAACACAAGCACCTCCATTAATACTTGCCAATCGTGTTACTTCATTTCCTTTAATACGAAAAGCCCCGTCATTATAACCGATAATCAACTGATTCCCCAAATTAGCAATATCCCAAACCTGCCCGCTTATCTCGGGGAAAAAATACGCGTAATCGTCTTTCTCTGGATCATATTTATACAAACCTTGATTGGTTCCTAAATATAAGTATGGTTCAACATAACGAACTGAATAAACAGACCCTACCTTATCGAGATTTTTAGATGAAAAACGGAAAGGTAGGCTCTGAAGAATAAGGGAAATGCCATTATCCAACCCTACCCAAACATTATTAAAGGAATCGATACACAAACCTAAAACAGTACTGTTCTGAAGACCTTGATCTTTCCCTATCTTCCACGCTAACTGCTGATGTTTATCAAATGCATAAACTCCATCATGAATCGTTCCTATTATATAAATAGAATCGGAAGTCATCGTCGCACGATTGATTACGGCCCGGCTTAATTCCGAGGAATAAGCTGCAGCCCAAGGAATACATGTACTATGATTATAATAAAACATACCTGCAGAACCGGTACACAAAATCAAATCTTCATTTTCCAAAGGGAGTATCGCTGTAATGTCACTGTTACCTACCTGTTGCACAGGCAATACCAATTTAAAATTAGAACCATTGAATGCATACAATCCCTCTCTGGCCACATTAACATATATGCAATCCGAAGCCTCTTTAAAAGATAAAGGAGTAAACCCCAGTTTCTCACCTTTAACATTCTTTCCATCATAAGAAAAATAAGATGAAAATGTCTGAAAATAAATAGTCCCCTTCAATTTAGCGATGCTCCATACCTCATCGTTTCTCAACTCAAAATCGTTAAACTGTTTCGATAAAGAATAATAAATCAAATTACCCCTATCATCTTTTTCCCAATAACCAAACTCTTCGAAACCTCCGGAATATATGCGACCGTCATCATTAACATATAAAGCCCGCAAACGAATACCGGAAGGCAATTTATACGATTTCCATTTTTTTCCGTCGAATGTAAGTAAACCATCGTTATTCGCAAAATACATTATTCCGTCATGACCTTGTGCTACCGCCCAATTTTGTGTACCGCCATGATAAACATCCCGAGAAAAATTTTCCAGAAACGGCATATTAATCTGAGCACTTAAAAAAACAGGAATATATAAAATAAAGATACAAAAATAGAATCGTAAATATGGTCTCATAGTCTTACTAATAAAAAAAATGAATTCAACGTTAATAAAGATTTCTATCAGGTATATCGGACAACACTAATCCCCGCTAATATTGTATTTACACAACAAAGTAAATATTAATTTTTAATTCTTTTGCCATTTTGAAGTTGAAAACTAAAATGATGTAAAAGGAAAACGATACAATATTTATATATTTAATATATTTTTTACCGGCAAAACTGAAAGAATATATTAATTCTTATTTTTAAATCTGCAACTATACTTTAAAAACAAACGCCCTATATATTATTAATATTCAACAAAATAAAAATATATGTAGTACTAAAATAGAGTACTATAATTTAAAGGGCGCTAAATGTGATAATATTAACGTAGTCTTTTTTTTGAAGAACCTCCATATAAACGGTATGTTTGTATTGCAAAAAATAACAGCAAAGATTAATAGATATTATGAAAAGAAAAATCTTAATAAGTGTACTAATATTAAGTATTGCAGGTTCGGGATGTACTACGTCAAAATCAGAATGGCACAGCTATAGCGGGGATAAAACGATAGAGCATAAAGTAGACTCCGTTTTGTCTCTTATGACATTAGAAGAAAAAATAGGACAAATGACCCAATTCTCAAGCCACGGAGATATTACAGGTCCAATCGTCAACGAAGATATAGAACCTTATCTAAAAAAAGGATTGATAGGAAGTATATTCAATGCCGTAACGGTGGAAGGCATCCGCAAATTGCAAGAACAAGCATTAGCCGAATCACGGCTGAAAATACCAGTATTATTCGGTTATGACGTTGTACATGGTTTTAAAACTATTTTTCCGATACCTCTGGCCGAATCTTGTTCATGGGATTTGTATCAGATAAAGAAAAGTGCAGCCATAGCAGCCGAAGAGGCTTCAGCTGCCGGAATAGCCTGGACTTTCGCCCCGATGATAGACATTGTACGGGATGCTCGATGGGGACGTGTGATGGAGGGGGCCGGAGAAGATACCTATCTGGGAGCTCTTATTGCCGAAGCCAAGGTGAAGGGATTTCAAGGTAATCATTGGAAAGATTTATACAACACAAATACGATTCTTGCCTGTGCTAAACATTTTTGCGCCTATGGAGCGGCAGAATCGGGCAGAGATTATAACACAGTAGATGTCTCAGACCGAACGTTGAGAGAAGTTTATTTTCCTCCGTTCAAAGCGGCAAAGGATGCCGGTGTAGCAACATTTATGACCGCATTCAACGAAATAAGTGGCATTCCTTGCACTGCCAGCAAATATCTTTTTCGGGATGTATTAAAGGATGAGTGGCAGTTTAATGGATTTGTAGTAACCGATTATACAGCCATTAACGAACTGGTTCCCCACGGTGTTGCCCAAGACGAAGAGCAAGCGGCAGAATTGGCCGTAAATGCAGGTGTAGATATGGATATGACAGGAGGTGTATATCTGCATAATCTAAAAACTTTAGTAGAAGAAGGTAAAGTATCGGAAAATACAATCGACAATGCAGTCAGACGTATACTTGAAATGAAATTCATATTGGGGCTGTTCGATGACCCATATAGATATCTCGACGAAAAACGCGAAAAAGAGACGATTCTAAAACCCGAATTTTTACAGGCAGCCCGGGAAATTGGAAATCGCTCAATCGTTTTACTGAAAAATAATAATCAGTTTTTCCCTATCACTAAAGACCGCCAGTTAACAGTTGCCCTGATAGGTCCGATGGTGAAAAACAGAACAAGTATGAACGGGGAATGGTCGGCACGTGGAAATAAAAATGAAAGTGCATCCTTATTCGACGGCCTTACCGAAAAATATAAAAATACTAACATCAAATTTTTATATGCCGAAGGATGCGATCTGAAAGAACCTGGTACAGAAGGATTCGCCGAAGCCATAAATATTGCCCGTAAAGCCGATATAATAATAGCAGCAATGGGAGAAGATTACAATTGGTCGGGTGAAGCAGCTTCGAGAAGTAATATAAAATTGCCCGGATCACAACAAAAGTTACTAAAAGAACTCAAAAAAACAGGGAAACCCATAGGTTTAGTATTAATGAACGGACGTCCACTTGACTTATCCTGGGAAGATAAAAATATAGATGCTATTATGGAGGCATGGTATCTCGGAACCATGGCCGGACATTCAATAGCCGATGTCATAGTAGGAGATTATAATCCATCGGCCAAACTTACTATGTCGTTTCCCAGAAATGCTGGACAATTACCCATTTATTATAACCGTAAGAATACAGGCCGTCCCCTTCCTGAAGACAATCCTAAAATGGATTACAGATCGTCATATCTGGATGTAGAAAATTCTCCTTTATATCCATTCGGATACGGACTGAGTTACACTACATTTCAATACTCGAAACCATCTATAAGTTCAGGAATCCTAACTAAAAACGGAGAATTAAAAGTTTCGGTAACAATTACCAATACAGGAAATTACGATGGTGAAGAAATTGTACAATTATATATTCAGGATGTCACAGCATCTGTAACCCGCCCGATAAAAGAGCTAAAAGGTTTCCAAAAACTCAACATAAAAAAAGGAGAATCTGTTACTGCCGATTTTATTATCCGGGAAAAAGATCTGGGCTTTTTACGCCTCGACAATACATGGGGAACAGAACCTGGAGAATATAAAGTCTTTGTGGGTAATGATTCGGAAAACGTCCAAGAACTTAAATTCTCTTTAGTCGAATAGATAGTTCTATATTTGCATTTTCTGTTTCTACCTCGAACCGGCCAGAAACAGGAAATGTGATACAATCAGTCAATGCCCAGACATTCATATTTTTATTCTTTGATTATTAGTTATACAATAATCAAAGAAGGACATTTGTCCTTTTCTTTCTAAAATATACCATAACTATAAAATTATGCCATAATTATGAAAAACATAAATAAAATCATTTATTCCCTACCTCTATTTCTAATACAAAGCGCATATTCCAAAGAAGACAAACCGATGAATATAATATTCATCATGAGCGATGATCATGCCATACAGGCAATCAGCGCTTACGGCAATCCTGTATCAAAGTTGGCACCTACTCCTAACATTGATAAAATCGCTCATGACGGTGCTATTTTTAATAATAATTACTGCTGCAATTCTATTTCAGGTCCAAGTCGCGCCGCTATTATCACAGGTAAACACAGCCATAAAAACGGATTTATGAAAAACTGGGCCAAAGGCTTCGATAATACTCAACAAACTTTACCTAAAATATTACAAAAAAATGGTTATCAAACTGCTATAATCGGTAAATGGCATCTGGTATCGAAGCCAACCGGTTTTGATTACTGGATTGTTTTAAATGATCAGGGAGAATACAACAATCCCGACTTCATTACAGAGAAAGATACGGTTCAATATAAAGGATACGTAACCGATATCATTACCGATATAACAAAAAAATGGCTCGATTCCCGAGATAAAAACAAACCTTTTTTCCTAATGATGCACCATAAAGCTGTACACCGAAACTGGGTTCCTGCCGAAAAATATTATCATTTGTACGAAAATATAAAATTCCCTCTTCCAGAAAACTATTATGATGACTATACCGGACGCATTGCCGCATCGAAACAAAAAATGAATATATACCGAGATATGTACGAAGGGCATGACCTGAAAATGGTAACAGGAACAAACAGCGACACACTTTTATATGACCCATGGCCACAAGCATTTATGAACCGGATGACTCCAGACGAAAAAAATCGTTTTTTCGAAGCATATCGCAAACGAAACAATGATTTTTATGCATCTCCCAAAAATGAAAAAGAAATCGCTGAATGGAAATATCAACGTTATTTACAAGACTATCTCGCTGTAGTAAAGTCGGTAGATGACAGTGTAGGCGAAATACTCGAATATCTGAAAGAAAACGGACTGGATGAAAACACGCTGGTAGTATATACTTCGGATCAAGGATTCTACTTGGGAGAGCATGGCTGGTTCGACAAACGTTTCATGTATGAAGAATCAATGGCAATGCCTATGGTCATGGCGTGCCCGAGTATCATAAGACCCGGAACAAAAATAAACCAGCTCACACAAAATATAGATTTTGCCCCAACATTTTTGGACCTTTGCGGCATTGAAATTCCAGCAGATATGCAAGGTATCTCATTCAAACCTTTGTTAGAAGGAAAAAAAGTAAAGAATTGGCGTAAATATTTATATTACCATTATTATGAATTTCCAGGATTTCATAGTGTCAGGGCACACTATGGCATCAAAGGGAAGAGATACAAACTAATACATTTTTACAAAGATAATAACTGGGAATTATATGATTTGAAAACAGACCCTCATGAAATGAATAATATATTCGGGAAACCCGGCACTGAAAAAATAACTTACAAATTAAAGACCGAATTAAAAAAATTGCAACAAACATATCAAGTTCCTGAAGAATTATGTAGATAATACAC
The DNA here is from genome assembly GCF_015097275.1 of Coprobacter secundus subsp. similis. Lineage (GTDB taxonomy): Bacteria > Bacteroidota > Bacteroidia > Bacteroidales > Coprobacteraceae > Coprobacter > Coprobacter secundus. The sequence continues at coordinate 3,430,409 of NZ_AP023322.1, read as the reverse complement.
ACTTCAGATATAAAATACATAAAAACAAAGGTGTACCACAACAAAATCAAAAAAAAGTTAATTTTGTTGTGGTACACCTTCATTAATCATAAAAAGATCATATCAAATTTCGTTTTGAACAAAAGATGTCTCTTTCCATATCTTTTAATTACAATTATCATTTTGAATCTGGTACTTCTATTTAATTCGTACTCCGAAGAAGTAACATTAACTTATTGAACTTTATATTCAAGATTCAAGGGATATGCTGTAGATGAGCACACTCCTTGAATCTTAAAATTCTTTTTTTATTCTATCAAAACCATTGGAGTAACGGTCACATTTCCTGAAATTCCAGATGGTCTCGGATCCCAATTTTTAGCACTAAACCTTCCATCTTCACCGACATTCATCCGGCCTTTCGAATCGATATTTAGATTATAGAATATTTTCCATTCCAAGCCTTTTTTGTCCATATACGCTATACGGTTAGCCATCAGGTTGGATACTCTTATCTTCAATACATCATTGCCATTTAATAAATGTGTCGGTATATCAATTGTATAGGGAGCTTCAAAAAGAGTACCCAGGTAAGTGTCATTTATATATACCGCAGCACTTTCATATACATTATCCAACTGAAGCCTCCATGCATCCGTCTTTTCAGACAAGAGAGGCAAACGGGTTTCATATTCTGCAGTACCCGAGAAGTAAGCATAGTCCTCTCCATATTCAGTCCAAGACTTTAACTCTGAAACTGTTTTCTTCTCAGGTAAAACAGGTCCTCCTTTGACAAAAGTAATATTCCAATTATCAGATAAAACAAGACTCTCTCCTATCGGCTTATAATACGGATACAAATTTCCGGAATAAGTCTTCTGAAATGTTTCTACAATCATCGACTCATTTGGGTTCAACTCCATCCAAATATCTGTTTTTCCATTATTTACTCTTGTTCTGGCATAACCATCCTTACCTGTCATAGGATTATACAATGCACATGTACGATAGTCTGCATTCAAATTAACCCATCCGGAAAACTTAGTTTTTGAAGGATTAAACACAAAATAATAAAAATTGCCGTCATCCTTCAACCGACGGATACATTGTAACCCTTGACTATATAAACTTTCAGGCTTTACTTCTGACTGTTCCAGCAAATCCGGTAAAGCATTGAAAACTATAATCCTTCCTTTACCATATCGACAAATACGAATATCTCCCTCATCTGTAAAATGCAATCTCTTTTTCAAAGACTCCAGTTTCTTTCTATCTTGCTTTAAGTGTGCCAGTCCGGGTATATCCGACGGAAGATTTCCATAAAACGACACTGTAGCACCGGCTTTTGATAAATTTATCAACTTCTCAAAAGTCTCTACCGGCATATATTTCATTTTCGGAACAATTATCGTTTTATATGTATTTCTACCTGCAGTCAACTTGTCCTTTTTGACCTTCACATTCTGCAATAATTTATCTGATACAGCATCCCATGAATACCCTTTAGAAAGGAGATAACGCCCACACTCATCCATTGAAACCGTCTTAAAAGTATGGAAATAATGAAACATTTCCTTTCCCGGAGTAGACCAAAGGTCTGATATGCCATAATAAAGCAATATATCATTAGAAGGCTTCCCGGCTTGTAAAAAACTTTGAGCTCGGGCAACATAACGATTGATAGCTCCAAAATCGTCCCAAAAACTATTTGCCGGAGTAAAATGTACTGCCGCATAGAACAACCATCCCGGCCAAGGAGCATCCTGTGGTGAGAAATCGGTACCATGATAGAAAATGTGGTTTACTCCACCTAATAAAAATTTATCATTTGCTGCCTTCACATCAGATAATCTCGACTGAAAATGCTCATTTAAAAGAGTACACGATTCTGCCGAAGCCAAATTCTTTCCTGTAAGATGAGCTGTAGACGGAGCACTTTTTATATCAGAAATCGTACTTCCTTCTGTTTCAGGTACATCACTGGCAGCATACAAATCCAAAGCATTCGCCGGAGATCCATGAGCCTGGTTACGGATGCCTTTCCCCTGTTTTTCTGCCCAAGACTGCCAGTTTTTCGTAAATCTTTCCAGCATTAACTCAGAAATAACAGCGCGATAATCATGTAATACCCGGCAATTGGTCTCCTCATCGGCCAAACCTAACAATGCAGGAATATACTGTTTCAAGTCATATCCGCATATTTTTTGGAATTCAACAAAAAGCTCCGGTGTCCAGTTGGCACTTTCTACGGCATCATCAACCTCATACGAGTCATTAAAATAATATCTTAAATAACTTGTATCATAGCCTTTAAATGCGTCATCGAACTTTTTCAAATATCTTTTTATCGCCAGTTCCGAAAAATGATCTATCACATTCCCCTCTCCGCCCGGTCCGGCCCGTTCAACCATTTTACCATGATATCCTTGAAAAAGGGCACAGACCAGCCATTCTCCCGGAGGAGCCGTCCATTCCAAGAAACCATCTTTCACTTTATCGGTCAAGTCTATTGTTTCTGCAATTTTTTTTTGTCCTTTCACCAACTTATTGGCTGTAACAACAATCAAAGGCAAACTTCTCTTATACCAAATTTGAGCGTACGGGATTTTTTGCAAATCCTCATTCGCTGTAACTGGATATTTGACATCCTCAATATTTACTTTCAACCAATTCTGTGTATAAGCAAGAGGCTTCTCGATATATTCAATTTTCTCGGATAATTGTTGTCCTCCCTGCAACTTGAATGTTTTAGACCGCATATTTTTACAAGCAATCTCATCATCTACCCATGGCCCTCCAAACGGCCAGCCAGACGTATTTGCCAAGTCTACTCCCATCCCGAGGCGTTTAGCCTCGTTCAGGGTATATACCAACATCTCCATCCATTTTGGAGACAAATAATCGATAAATCGATCCTCTTTACCTTTAACTCCATATATAGGAGTTATCTCAACGCCTCCTAATCCGGCTTTCTGATAAGCCTCCAAGGCAGCAGTTATATCTTTCTTGGTAACGGCACTCCCTTGTATCCACCATCGGGTCCAAGGTTTTGTCTCCTTCTTTATCTCCGGCCATTTTATCTCTCCAGTTTCTTCTATTCCAAATGACTCAAAAGAAACACAAAGAGATAAAATGAGCATGAAAAATAGTCGAAAATAGATTTTATGGTTTTTCATCATTTCAACGTATTATTTATTTTTCCAAAGAAACCGATTTTATCTTCACCCGAGCACCCTCTTCATTCGAAACTACAAAACCGATAGTTACAGTTCCAGCAGAGGCTAAGTTAAACTCTACACCCTGCTTTGTCAAAGGTGTCGTTTCATCCCAATGCAAATAAGCAAGCACATCCGGGTCGGTCATCATATTTTCAATATCCGGCAATTCGGAACCCTTGGTTACAACAAGATAACCATCACTCTTTCCATCAAATCTAAATGGAATGAACCCTGCATTAAAGGTTCCGGCAGGCAAATCTACAGACTGATATATCTTCGCATTGGTCAATGCTCCTCCGGTAGCCTTATTTGCATAGAAGTCCATAACACCTCCATTATCACCTTGATATCCTCCTACATAGATTTTCTTTGACGAATTATAAGTAGACTTGACATTTTCCGTACAACTCCAATCTTTCAAACAATCGACACGACCTGAAACCAAACCAGCCTTAACAAAAGGAGCTCCACTATTCTTTATGTACTCATCTGTAATGTCTTCCCATATATGTATAACTTTTGTTACAGTGACCAAATTTCCGCGTGTCCCTTTCGAAGTCAACTTCACGTTATAAATCCCTACTCCAGGAAATACATGCTCTTTAGGATCCTGTTCCGTTACAATCTCAGAGCCATCCCCGAAATCCCATTCATAATTCAAACAAAATACAGAAGTATTTGAAATATGTATTTTCAAGGGATCTTTTTCATCGACTTCAAACGTAAAATCCGGTTGAGCTTCTATAAGTCCGGCCTTAATATCCAAAACAATAAGACTCTTACTTTCATTGATATCGACATTCGAGCTTAGGATCTTCACTCCTAAAGCATAGCGCTTATCTAAATTAGATAATAAGAAAGGGATATCTATCGCTAAATTGGACATTCCGAGATCTTCTCCTTTAGCTATATTCACTTGAGTATCCAGTTGATATTTACCTTCAGGTAATATTTCCGGAATACTTCCATCTTCATCTACCAATTCTTCCGACTCGATCAGTCCCGGTATAGTATCATTGTCTACACCCAATTCCACCACAACATTACCTTTGCTCCACACAGATCCTCTATATATGCCTATTGGTATAAGGAGCTTATTATTTTCCGCATCTATTTTATATCGGAACGGCTCATTCGGTGATTCTATAATCTGATCAACTTTATAAATAAGAGTCTCATATACTCCAGCAATATATACTTTATCATTCGGATATTCTGACCCGGCATCATAAACTTCACGGTATTCACAAGCATATAATAGTATCGACACCGTCAATACGGATAGAGCTTTATATATTATCTTTTTCATACATTTATTATTTTATTCGTTAAGATGATTACCAAAGCGGGTTCTGAGCCCAACCAGCAGCCATGACCTGTTCATTCAAAATAACAGATCCTGGTATTGGATAGAAATACATTTTGGGAGTGAAGACACGTTTTTCCACAGAAATTTTCCTATAAGTAAATGTACCATCACTTTCATTCTTTTGTATTTCTACTCCTTCCAAATCTGAATTAAGATCTGTTGTCGCAGTCATCCATCTCCGAGTATCCCACAAACGATGATCTTCAAAAGCAAGCTCAACACGTCTTTCATTCCGTATTCTCTCCCGAAGCACATCTTGACTGGCATCAGTTATAGGAGTCATTTTAACATCACTACGCTCTCTTGCCTTATTTGCATAAATCAGAATATCTGGATTACCCGGATCTGATTCATTCAAGGCTTCGGCATAATTCAAATAAATTTCTGATATTCGGAATATCACCCAAGGATGGTTGCTTGTCCCATTCGTAACCAGATTGATGTTCGAATCCACAAACTTTCTCAAATAATACCCTGTCAAAGTTCCGTTTTTGATATTTTTGTGCGCTCCACCTTCAAAAGTTTCTATAGTCGTATTCTGAAATGAAGCTCCGTTCATATATACTGTCAAAGCCAGACGAGGATCCCGATTGGCATACGGATTGGCAGCGTGTTCAGGATTATTCCAGTCAAATTTACTCCCATCAGTCATTTCATAAGCATCTACTAAATTCTGAGATGGAGTAACGCGTCCTTCTCCATTCGGAAAACCAGCCGGAAAATTGAGTTTCTCAAACGTATTGGTATTTCCATTTATACGGCGCACCAATATCAACTCAGGACTTTGGTACACCTTACCTAAATCCGTATATCGGGACATTAGTTCATATCCGGCTTGTGCTGACAAATCTATAACCGCTTTAGCTGCTGCCGCAGCTTCAGCCCACCGTTCTTTACGGTCTTTCTTGTTCAAAACAATCAATTCCGGATGAGAATACCCTTGCGCCCAAGATTCAGTATTCCATAAATCACTGGCAGCATACAATAATAAACGGCTCTTTAAGGCTAGAGCAGCACCTCTTGTTACTCTGCCCAAATTATCGTTATTATATACTATAGGTAAAGCATCTTCTTCTCCGTTTGGGCCTTCACCTCCTAAAACCGTACACTCATTCACTACAAAATCGACACATTCTTGCAACGAATTTCTCTGGATTTTCTCAAAATCAGTATCTAACGATAGAGCCGTAGTCATAATAGGTATACCACCATATCGTTTTATCAACTCAAAATGATAGTATGCTCTTAAAAAACGAGCCTCTTTTTTCCAATTTGTAATATCAGCCAACCTCGTTTTATATATTTCTTGGGCATTCTCACTCGGATCAAGTTTATAAGCGTCCAGATTGACTTCAAATTTTTCCGATGACTCCAAATACGTATTCACTCTTCGAATATAGGAATAATAATGCGACCATACATCATCAGGATTGACATACTGGTTCCACGAACCGGAATTAAAAGTCTGAGCATTACCTTGTAATGTATATTCGGCCTCATCACTCAACGAAGCCATCATGGCATTATCTATCAAGAAATGTCCATCCCGCATCCCGGTATACAGATGAATAACTTGTTTTTGCAGATTACCATATTCCGTAGCAATGGCTTCTTCGGTCAACGTTGTAGGATATTCTCTGTCCAAATCTGAACATGAGCCAAACAAAGAAGCCACCAATACCAAAGCTATGCTATGTATTTTTATCGTATTTTTCATTTTACTACTGTATTAATCAAAACTGAATATTTGCTCCCAAACTAATCGTTCTTACTGCCGGATACCCTCCAATCCGTTCCGAATCGTATCCTTTAACTGCATCTATTGCAAACAGATTGGTTCCATTCACAAAAATTCTCAAATCGGCTTTTGCTGCCGGAATAATATTTTTGAAACTGTATCCAAGCTCTACATCTCTCAACTTCAAAAAATTACCATTACACATCCAGAAAGTAGATGTTCTATAATTATTCTGCTCATTCGTAAGAGTCAATCGAGGATAGGTCGCCATATGTGCAGTTTCTTCCGAAGTCCATCTCCCCAAAGCATACTCAGAGATAGGACCATTATTCTGAAACGCCTTATAATAACTTGCATCCAGATATACCGTTCTATTCAAAGCTGCATGAAAAAACGCCGAAAAATCAAAGTTTTTATAAGTAAAGCCTAAATTCAATCCCAATGTAATTTCCGGAGTTTCGGTATAGCCGAAAGGATAACTATCGTTATTATCAATAACTCCATCCCCATTCCAATCTTTATACTTCAAATCACCGGGAAGCACATCTTTCCAAGTCGGTTTTGCAACGTCCGGATTATCAATATCTGCTTGTGTATAATATCCCAAAGCTTCCAGATAATAAGGCTGGTCTATACGATGTCCTGTCTTGTACAAATGGCTATTATTTTCTGCTTTAATCTCTTCAGACATATACAATATCTTATTTTTAGCTGTCCAGACATCTGCTTTTACATAATAGTTAAAATCTTTTCCTACATGGTCACTATACATCACAGAAGCCTCAACCCCTTGATTCTTGGTCTTTCCAATATTCAGATAAGGCAACTCAGCTCCTATATAAGAAGGTATCGTACGACTGGGCAAGCACAATATATCTGTACGGCGATTATAGAAATAATCAAAAGTCAAATTCAATTTTCCCCATAAGTTTGCTTCAACTCCAACATTGAATTTCTTATCTTTCTCCCAAGTAATGTCCGGATTGGCCAATCTCAATTGACGAAGACCATATAAATAACTATTCGATGTCCCGATATTATACCCATCTTTCTCCCCATATTCTTGGTCATACATAAAGCGAGTATCACCATTGAGTTTATCGTTTCCGGTCAACCCATAAGATGCCCGAAGTTTCAAAAATTTAACGACATCGTTTTTCTTCAAAAAATCTTCTTCCGAAATGATCCAGCCTACAGAACCTGCTGGGAAAAATCCTGCACGATGCCCTTTAGCAAAAGTTTCTGTTGCCTGTAATCCCATAGAGAATTCCCCTATATATTTCTTGGCATATGTATATGTAAATCGAGCCCCCATACCTACATGGACAAACGGTTGTTGTTTTCCATACGCTTCATTTTCATAAGAATACATCAGTAAAGCATCGATATCGTGTACATCAAATGAACCGCTATAGTTCAAAGAGCCCTGGAGTGTCGTATTTCTCCACTGGTCAGATAACGAGTCATCAATCGTCAACGACTCTTTTTTACCAAATGGTTCCGAATACTGATATTTCCCTTCTGCATCTTTACCCGTCAATGCATAATATTCATAATTGGCATAACGGTTAGAATATCCCAAATAATAACTGTTGAATGCTATCGCACCGGAAATACTCAACCCGGGAAGCAACATATCTAATTTCTCCGTCAGTTTCAATGCAGAATTTATATTCCTTGAGTTCTGTCTCCAATACCCCCGCTCAGCAATATTCGCTAATGGATTCGACCAGTTACTGCTACCACCCCACGAATTATTCGGATTTCGAACAGGGAAAGAGTTAGGAGGTAAAGATTGTATCCGGTTAAAGAGGTCATCTGTATTTTTACCGGCACCCGTTCCTCCCGGAGTTATCTTATCCTCTATTGCTATACCTAATGTAATATGTGCTGAAAGATTCTTAGAGATATTCACATCCATATTGGAGCGGACATTATAACGGTTATAACGTTGATTACTAGTTTTATCAGATAAGTCCTCTGTCCGTTTCATAAGTCCGGAATTGCCTAAATAGTTCAATAGTACAAAATATTTCACAACATCATTCCCACCTTGAAAATTCAGCCCGACTTTATACATTTCGGCTGTTTTCCTCAATGTCTCATCATACCAGTCTACATCCGGATACAAATACTTATCAGTGCCATTTTTATAAGCATCCAAAGCTTCTGGTCCATAATACTGGGCACCTCCATTTACATATCCATAAGCTTCATTATACAAATTAGCATAATCATACGAGTTCAAAAATTTCGGCATTTTCGTAGGCTGCTGAAACCCGACCTGAGCTGTGAAATTAATCTTCAAAGGAGAATTTGTCCCTCTTTTCGTATTTATCAACAAAACACCATTGGCACCTCTCAATCCGTAAATTGCGGTTGCCGAAGCATCCTTTAACAGTGTAACAGATTCTATCTCCTCTGGCATCAGTTGAGACAATAACGTCCGCAGATACCCATCAGCATCGGTATATTGAGTTACAAAACCATCGATAACAATCAAAGGCTCCTTCAATCCCTGAAATGTACCCATACCTCTTATAAACAGACTATTATCAATAACACCGGGCTCATCCGAACCTTGTCCTACAGTAAGCCCCGGCAATCTGCCGGCCAAGGAGTTAAGCAGGTTCGGTGTAAATGATTTTGACAATTCATCTCCCCGAACCGAAGAGATAGCACTACTTACTTTGTATTCGTCCTGCACATCATACCCGATATGAGTTTTTACAGACAAGCTGTCCCCTGCCGCTGACATAGATACAGGAATGGCGAGGAAAACAAAACTCGTTATATATTTAAATATTGAATTCATAATATTTATTTAAAAGTTTAAGAAACGCACTTACATCAATATCCCGGATTTTGTATCAAATATCCTTTATCCATTTCTCCAGTAGAAAACGGGTGTCTGTACATTTTTTTAGTAAATGTCCTCACTTCAAAAACATATGGTTCATAACGGCATTCTTTAGAGCCGTCAATTTTATAAATTTTAATACCATACATATTTCCTCTCATAACACCATCTTGTTCGCATATTTCCCAACGTCTTGTATCATACAACCGGTGGCCTTCCATGCATAATTCGATAGCTCTCTCGTTCCGAACCCTTTCCCGGAATTCACTTTGGGATAAATTACGAGGCAACTTAGGCATACCTACCCGTCCTCTAATCTCATCAACAGCATCGTATGCCTCTTCTGGTGGAACATCATAATACTCATTCAAGGCCTCGGCATAACTCAAATAAAATTCTGCCAACCTGAAAATACACCCTTTAGGCTCTACCCGTACATTGTCTCGCCGACTAACAGCCAAAGGTACCGGCTTATGCATATACTGCCCAGTTATACATTTGTCATTACCGGTCTCAGACAAATCCATCGAGAGATTATCCGTCGTATTCCAAGGCCGACCGTGATAAGTTGCTGTCTGTCTGAAACGGGGATCCAATTCTTCGTATTTCGCCATCAAATCATCACCACCATCCATATTCCAAGTCTGAGGTGTACCATTCTTCGTCTCATATTTCATAACAAAATTGAATGTCATACATAGGCCTCCACCTGAACCACCAACGACACTCGGTATTTGACCATTCCATGGGAAATGTCCTGTACCCACTTTACCCCGACACTGGTCAGCAAGTATCACTTCTTCATTGTCTGGCTGATCCCAAATATATAAATACGATATATCTTCTCCCGTAGCATCATCTTTCTTGTTTTTTACAAGTTTTACTCCTGTTCTAGCAGCCTCATCGAGAACATCCTTCGCCGCATCGGCTGCCTCTTTCCATCTCTCTTTATCATAATCACCTAAAATAATCAGGTCATTATTGGCACCAAAATTCAAATACGGTTTGGCTGTATTGAATGTCGGACTTGCAGCATATAATAAAGTTCTGGCTTTCAAACACATTGCCGCCAAGTTAGTCAGACGTCCCCTTTCCGAAGTACTCAACTCATTCGGTTTCGGCAAAAGAGATATGGCTTCTTTACAATCATCCAAAATAAACTGAACGACTTCTTTTACCGTACTTCTTGGAATTTTAAGGTTACCTCCTATATCCACTCTTTCTCGAAGAATAGGTACACCACCGTATTTACGTAATAATTCAAAATAATTAAGAGCTCTGATACAATAGCCTTCACCTTTGACCCTTCTTTTAAAAGCAGGATCATCGAATGGAGCATTATCGATACGCTCTATGATGGTATTTGCTCTACGAATTGCTTTCCAATGAGTTGTAAAACGAAGGTCACCAGTATTACTCGGACTCATTCCACCTGCATTCCATGGGGCCTGGCACCAATACCACCCCTGAGTTATCTCGGCTTCATCAGTTGCCGCACCCCAACCAATATCACTTCTATCATGATCATTCCAATAAGGAAAATCACTCTTTACTCCCATAAAATAAGTTCCCGCAACAAAATAGTCTACTTGGACAGGAGAAGAAAAAATAGTGTCTTCTGTCACATCTACTCCGGGAGGTTTTTCCAGATAATCATCACACGACAAACTTATCGAACTTAACAGTATACTTAAAAATACGACTGTGATTTTATATGACAAATTTTTCATCTTAGTATTCATTAAAAATTGATATTGATTCCCATGTTAACCGTTCTTACCAAAGGATATGGTTCATAACCATTATCATCATATGAAGGAACTTCCGGGTCTTCTCCTTTCCATAAACCACTCCAAGTAAGAAGATTGGTTCCATTCACATATATACGAGCCGATTCGATACGTAGCTTTCTCAATATACCATCTCTGAAAGTATACCCCAATTCGACATTCTTTAAGCGTAAATATTTCGAATCACGTATCCACAAAGTAGAATTTTGGTAGTTGTGCATCTGAGACTTATCAGCAGATACATGGGGAAATGTTATTTTCTCTCCATTTTCATACTTCTCTTGAGTCCAGCTCCAATCTTTCAAGAAATCCAAGGCTGAACCATCTTGTTGCCATCCCTGATAAAATTTCTTCGATGCTTTCTTCGATGCATGTGCAGCTCCTTGGAATAAAACAGAAAAGTCAAAATTCTTATAGCTACCGCCTAATGAGAAACCATAAGATATTTCAGGGAAAGGAGTATATCCGATAGGTACCATATCATTGTTATTGATAATACCATCCCCATTCACATCCTTATATTTCACATCTCCCGGCTGTAACTTGTTATTGTTCCACATAGAAGCAGGACGGTTCGGGTCATTTACCTCTTCCCATGTATTATAAAAACCTTCGGCGATAAGTCCGAAATATTGTTCAAAAGGCTTACCGGTACGTTGCATATAGGGATAGGCTCTATCCACCTCGTCCATTTCTATAATTTTATTACGAGCGAACGTAAATAATCCTTTCACCCAATAATTAAATTTGCCGACATGGTCATAATATGATATTTCACCGTCAAACCCATAATTTTCCATTTTTCCCAAATTATACGCCGGAAGGTCTGCACCCACGATTACAGGCACACTTCCCCGGTTTGCCAGAATATTATCCCTCCGTTCTTTAAAGAAGTCTCCTGTAAATTTTATCCGACCATCCCAGAAATGAATATCGGCACCTATATTCATCTTCTTTGCTCTTTCCCAAGTCAAATCAGGATTTCCCAATTTACCCTCAGAAGCTGTCATATCCCATTTCTTATAATCTTGGCCCAATGTTCCAAAGAAATAAGCATTATTACTTGCAATAGCATTACCGTTATTATCCGACGTATTGTATGTATATGTCGTAGGCAGATATAGGAACCGCTGCCCCCCAATCTTATCGTTTCCAACTTCTCCATACGAGCCTCTAATTTTCACAAAACTTACAGCCTTATTTTCCGGGAAGAAACTTTCTTCACTCAAGACCCAGCCTAAAGAGTAAGCCGGGAAAAAACCGAACCTATGTCCCTCGGCAAAATTCTCCGTTCCGTTATAACCGGCATTGAACTCAGCCAAATATCTGTTTTTATAAGAATACGTCACACGTCCTACCAATCCGGTATAAGCACTCGGAATCTTATATAACAAATTCGGGTTATAATCTTTGGTCTGATTATACAATAACAATGCACCTACCGAATGGTCACCAAACTGTCCGGCATAATTAATACCTGCCTCAAAATAATTGCGGCTTCTCTGACTGAAAGACTCGGTCAGATTATAAGGTGAAGGTGTCCCCTGCGGCAAAAAGCTGGGAGAACCATCCGGTTTTTTTACAGCCTTATAAGTCTGTACTTCTTTATAATACCGAGTTCTATGCCAATTCCATTGTTGGTAAGATATCATAGCATGCACACTCAAACCTTTTACTAAGAATCCAAGGTCGTAAGTCGGCTTCACTGAAACATTCAATTGGTTTGAATAAATTTTCAAAGCTCCACTATTAATCATCAAACGGGTAACCGGATTTCTGGAATAATTATACCGTCCGTCCAAATTCTCGATCACTTTACCATCTACTATACCAGGTCCTGACGTAGGTGGATGTGAGAATGCGTACGAAAGGATTACTCCGGTATCTTCATCGGGACGATGATTAAATTCCATCTGGTCAGAAACATTCAAGGTAACATTGAGTCTCTTTGTTACCTTAAAGTCAAAATTCGTACGGAAATTATATCGTTCATAACGAACCTGTGCATCATAATCCGGAACCAAATTCGTATTATTGTACATACCTCCCTGCGTAAATATACCCAAAGAGGCAAAATATTTTACCCTTTCTGTACCTCCCCTTAAGTTGATATTATGCTGAGTCTGCAAACTCATTTTCTTAAATAGCATATCTACCCAATTGGTATTCGGATAAAATATCGGGTCCGAATTATCTTTGAATTTTTGTATCTCCTCCGGAGTGAACACCGGGTCATAGTTTCCAGTCAAATAACCATCATATTTACGAGTATTATTTAGTTGTACTGCCCAGTTATAAGCATCCATCGGTTCACGTAAGTTCGTAAACGAATTCATGGCAAAATTGGTAGATACACTTAATTTCGGTTTCTCTACCAATCCCCGTTTTGTAGTTATCAAGATTACCCCGTTTGCACCACGTACACCATATACTGCTGTAGCTGAAGCATCTTTAAGTATCGCTACATTTTCAATTTCATTCGGGTCTATATTGTTATAATTTGCCACTTCCACACCATCAACCATAACCAGCGGATTTTGTAAATCACTGTCATAAGAACCGGCAAAAGAACCGATACCCCGAATACGGATGATAGACTGGTCATTACCCGGTTCCCCTGATTTTTGTACCGCTGTAAGACCCGGTAAACGTCCAACGAGCGCATTACTGATATTCGCTTGTGAGGATTGTACCAAATCTTTCGTATTTACCGAAGATATAGCTCCCGTTACGGTTTCTTTCTTTTGTACACCATAACCGACCACTACGACTTCATCCACCATTTGAGCATCCTCAGACATAGTAATGGTCAATGGTTTTAACTCTTTTACCTTATGAGTTACTTTAGTATATCCCAAATAGGTAAACTCAAGAGTTTCGCCCACTGCCGCCTGAATCGAGAACTTCCCATCAATATCTGTCACTGTACCTCGCGTGGTTCCTTTAACAACTACCGAAGCACCAATCAGAGGTTCCCCTTTTGAGTCAACAACCTTACCTGTCAGAGGTTTCGGTGCAGAAGATACAGTTTCTGAAATTTCCGCTCGTAAAGGTGTCACTGAAATGAGCAAAAATATCAGGCATACATTCAGGACCTTCTGTAAAAAGAATCCTACATCAAAACATTTAATTTTAAAATTGGTGTGTTCTTCCATTTTTTTCAGATTTTTTTGTTCACACTTTTCATATATTCTCTCTATTTATTTAAATTCAATCAACATAAACTATAATCCTAAAATCTCAGATTTCTTTACTTTCTTATCATACTCAACCTTTCTTTTAATTTTATCAAAATCATTATCTCTAATATCTATACGTTGGCTATCTGCACCATTTACTTTCAAAAACAAAGGGACATTATCCGTCGCACGAAATCTCGACAACAAAATATCAGAAGAATTATCAATACGGATAATGGGACTCTTCCCTAAAGAAACATCTGCCTGGAAATTATTTAATGATGCATTATGAACATCATCAAAAATGAATGCCGGACGATAATCAGGTTTGCGTACACGACATTGGATATTCTCTATAGTCAGATTCTTGACATGTCTGACATACAATCCATAAGCAGGCAATACCGGCCCGAACATTCTATTTTCAGGATATTCACTGATTTTTTCCGGAACAACGATAGATGCATCCTTTTCATCCGCACCACCGGTATAAGTAAATGTAATATCTCTCAAAGTGACATTCTCAACATAGTGTCCGGGAATCCCTGTTATCGATGAAGTGATAAGACTTTCATTTTCTGCTACAATATTGGATATAGTAACATTCTTCAATACACCATTTCCTCTCCGATTACCTAAACGGATAAATATAGGGGTCTGGATATCCTGCATCGAAATATTATTGATCACAACCCGGTCCATTATCCCTCCGTCAACTACTTCAAGAGCTATTCCCGAAATGACGGTCGTATCTGCTGAAATGCCTCTCAGCATTTTGGACCATGTGCGAATATTATTTTCCGAAGCTTTTCGTATCACACAATTGCTGACACTGATATTCCGAAAAGCATTAAAGGAACCTGTACCAAATTTTATTCCGTTACAATTAGACGAAATGACACAGTTTGATACCGTAACATGCTCTACATCGAAACCGGGAGCATCCGTCTTAAAGCATATTCCATCATCATCACAATCGATAATACAATCCGATATCACCACATTGCGACTATTAATATCAATCCCATCGCAATTATGATTTCCATGAGAGTATATCTTTATACTGTTGATACGAATACCATCTGAATTAGAACAGCGCAATGTCCATGAAGCAGAATTATACAAAAACACATCTTTTACTTGTACATTCTGGCAACGCTCAAATAAGATGACATGGGGTCTGCGTCCTTTATCATCTCCAAATTGGAAGTTCTGGTGATTTCCCTGACCGTCAATACAGCCTTCACCACGAACAGAAGCATTTCTGATGTTCTCACCTACAACCACAGCCTTTCCCTGATAAGCTTTAGGGTCTGTAACACCCTTAAGTATACTCCCTCCATGCAAATAGAGATGAACATTACTTTTCAAAAAAATTGTCGATGTTAAATAAGTACCGTCCGGTATATGTACAGTACCTCCACCTGTCAAGGCACAACTGTCTATCGCAGCTTGGATTGCCTTGGTATTATCAACGGAATTTTGATGGGCACCAAAGTCCAAAATTGAAGTGTCCGCACCTTGCATCCCGACTCCCCACAAGCACAATAGGCTCATTAGTAATACTTTCTTCATTTGCAAATTATTCTAAGTTATTATTATTGTTTTTACGACTTATTTTTCGGTACAACCTTTCCAAGAATCCGTACGGAAAGGGACAACCAATAATCCTTCTTTATTACACAGATTGGCCCCCGGATTATTTGCCCAAGCATAACGAACGGCCACCGGTTCTTTTACTTCATCTGAAAACACGACTACTTTATCTCCCTGTATATACGCCTTTGCCCACACAAATTTTCTATCTTCTCCAGCGATAGAAAAACCTGTAACATAGCCATATTTATTATTTTTCGTATATAAACCGCTTTCTGTGCCATTGAAGGAGACAATTATCTTGTCTCCTCTCTTTTCAAAAGATTTATATGTAGGCCCACTACACACTAAATTTTTTTCTCCATACACTTTGTTCATCGCCACCAATGCCAACCGCCGGCCCACCTCCTGTTTATTTACCGGATGTATATTATAAGCGTCACCTATGTCATAAATTACGGCCTGTCCCGTCTGAGGTAGAGAAAGTGTCATAGTCTGTGCTTCACGCAATTCAGCCCACGGACTGTCTTTCGGAACAGAATCTTCAGGATTCATATTGGCCAATGATACCCAAAAAAAAGGAAACTCATACCCCCACTGATGTCTCCAGTCCTTTATAAGGTTAGGGAACATAGTCCTGTAAGCATAAGCTCTTCCTGTATCGTGTTCCCCCTGATACCAAATTGCGCCCTTTATCTTGAATTTAATAAAAGGATGTACCATGGCATTATACAGTAACGACGGAGCTATATTAGGTCCAATTTCCACATAACCGAAATCTACACTCGCTGCAGATTTCCTATACTTCCATTTCCCTGCCAAAGGATAGCGAAGTTTTCCTTTGGCTTTTATCTCAAGATAATAATCTTCGGGCTCGGCAATAAAACCTCCTGTATAAGAAGAGTTATTTACCCGGACGGTTATCGTATTCTCCCCATTTATCAATAATTTTTCAGGGATATCATAAATACGCCTTTTGTCAATACCGTGTCCTTCTCCTACTTTTACGCCATTTACCCAAACCATATCTCCATCATCAATAATTCCCAACGACAATATCGCAGGTTTATCGGCCGCCCTTTCGGAAAGCTGTATTTTATAACCATACCAAACATTACCTACCGAACGTCCCAACTCGGTCGATACCCAAGCGCAAGGGACTCTCATTTCGCCCCATGAAGTAATATCTGTCGATGGGAGATACCATCTCTCAGCCATCCCTTTATCATTTTTCAGCGCTATTTCAAATTGGTTACGTTTTTCAGTATTGAGCTCTTGAAACCGATTATAATCTGTCAAAGCCAATTGGTCATAATCGGCTTTCATGTACTGGGGCAAAGTATCGAAAGCCGACCTGCTTGTCCAGGTTCTCACCCCTGTTGCTCCCCATGAGGAATGTATAATACCGATAGGAATCTGTAATTTTTTATAAAGCTCTCGAGCATAAAAATATCCGACAGCCGTGAAATTTCCCACCGAAGAAGGTGAACAAACCTCCCATCGACCTTTGACATCATCTTGAGGCAAAGCATTTATCGTACGCGGTACATTCAAAGAACGTATCATGGAATAATCAGCCGCCTCTATCTCTCCGGAAGCATTATACGCCTCTTTCACTTGAAACTCCATATTCGACTGTCCACTGCAAAACCAAATATCTCCGATTAGAATATTTCCTATCCGAATTGTATTTTCACGCCCGACAATCGTCATGTCATAAGGCCCTCCAAAAGACATTTTTTCCAATTCCAATTCCCAGCGGCCATTCTTCGTCACTCTCGTTTTCCGATGCTGCCCATTGAAATGGACTGTCACCGATTCACCTTTGTCTCCCCATCCCCAAATCATCACCGGAGCATCTCGCTGGATAACCATATTATCTCCAAAAATCCCAGAAAGTTTAATTTCTGCAGATAATTGGAAAATACATACCAGCCCCAAAACTACTATTACCAATCTCTTTATCATAAATCTGATCAATCAACTGCTGTAAGCAAAAAGGCAAAACTATCGAACATGGAACTATCATTTATATTTATTCCCATCTTCATAAGCTCTTCTCCCGTAAAGACCATATTATCTCCCCAGAACGAGCGTTTTTTACCTGTCGTATTCAATTCGGTCAGTTTGTACTTTCTATTTTTATCCAAACCATTCAGTCTAAATTCCAAAAATCTATCCCGACCATGAAATTCAAAACTATACGCTAAAACCACTGCTGATTTTTTATCTTTGGCAACATACATGTTGGCTGCCCACCCTCCCTCATCATAAGGAGATACGAGCCTGTATAAATCACCGAACTGAACCACAGGACGAATCTTCTTGTATGTCTCTATCGCATTTTTGGCAAAGACACGTTCTTCCCCTTGCAAATCTTTAGGCTGCAATTCCATACCCAAACGACCTGCCATAGCTACATCGAACCTATATTTCAGAGACGCATTCATTTTCGTCTGATGATTCGGGCTTATCGAGACATGTGCCCCAGTAGCAATGGCCGGGAAAAACATATTCGTTCCATATTGTATGAATATCCGGCTTAGCGGATTGGTATTATCACTGGCCCAGACTTCATCATGATATTTCAAAGCACCAAAGTCCAAACGACCACCTCCCGACGAACATAGCTGTATGGTTATATGCGGATATTTTGCCCGCACTCTCTCATAGACAGAATACAGCCCATTGATATAGTCTACCCAAAAATGAGATTGCTTGTCAGCCGGTAAATACTCGGAACCGGGATTATTAATAAACCGATTCGAATCCCATTTCACATAAGTGATATTCGGTGAACTGGATAATATTTCACCAAATGTCTCTACAATAAAATCTTGAACCTCCGGATTAGTCAAATCCAATACCCATTGGTCCCTTACCAATAAAATATCTCTGTCCCCACTTTTTACAACCCATTCCGGATGTTTCTCAGCCAATTCACTTTTGGGATTCACCATCTCCAGTTCTACCCAAATGCCAAACTTCAAACCTTTTTTATGTGCATAATCAGCCAAATAACCTATTCCATGAGGAAGTTTTTTCTTATTCGGCTGCCAATCGCCCAATCCAAAACGGTCATCATCACGAGGATATTTATTTCCAAACCAACCATCGTCAAGAACAAACATCTCGATTCCGAAATCCGCGGCATCGTCAATCATATCTTTTACCTTCTTCTCATCAAATTTGAAGTAAGTACCTTCCCAACTATTCAATACGACAGGGCGTATCTGATCTCCATGAGCCAATGCATAACGACGGCACCAATCATGATAGTTTCTCGATACTTGTCCTCTCCCGCACGAACTGTAAGTCCATACCATTTCCGGAGTCTTAAACTTCTCACCCGGCTCTATCGACAAGGATGAAGCATAAGGATTGATTCCTCCCAGAATATGCAGCATACCATACTTGTCTATCTCAAAAGTCAGTTTGTAGTTTCCTGACCAAGCCAAAGAACCGGCATAAGTCTCACCCGAATTTTCTTGTGCCGGAGCATCCGATGAAAGCATAAAGGAAGGATTAACCGATTCCGTTGTCAAAATTCCGGTTCTCGCTTCTATACTCTTTACTCCCGGAGTCAATCGTTCTTCCTTCATCTTCATCTCTGCACCCCAACCTCCATGAAAATGAGTCAAATAATACGCTTTCTTATGTAAAGGGATATAAGCCGATGCAATTTTTTCTATTCTTATATCATCTTTCTCCTTGTTTTCCAACTCAATATATTGAGTAATAACATTTTCTTTCTTATATGCTTTAAATATTACATTTACAAAAAGAGGATATAATTTGTCCTTTAAACAAATTTTCGTCTCAACAACGTTGGCATCAATATCTTTTATATCATGTCCGACATAGTACAGGTCAGTCGTTATTACCCCGTCAGAATGTGTCAACTGTAAAGCCGGATCTAAAAAGTCTCCTGCAGCAGGAAATACTTCCGGGGCTAAAGAACGCCCGTCCCGTCTCGGTTTATATTTCCTATTCAGAAATATTGTCTGGCTATCTGATGATATCTTATCTCCAAAATATTGAAAAATAACTTTTTTATTTTCTGAAACTGTAAAAACCATACTCAGCCCAGTAGTTTCTACCGGTATAATTTTTACAGGTGACGCATATAATTTTATCCCTATCGAAACCAATAATAAAAAAATAACTGTTATAAATTTTCTCATACCAACATTATATTTATTCTTCACTTATATTTATATCCCTTATTGCTTTATCGATAATGTAAAAGGAAATGCCGGGAGATTATCACCATTATACAAGTTTGCCTTCACATCATTATCGACAGCATAACTTACTTTCACCGCATTCCGGACATTATCACCATATATAATCAACCTATTCCTCTCGATACGAGTCTTCACATCCATTTTATGGCCGTTTGCATCATAAACAGAAACATCATTCAATGTATCTCCTTTTACCCATAACCCTTTTGCGTATTTAAACTTCACAACAACTTCAGCTCCTTTTTTTACCGCGCCCTCTGCTATGGGATAATCTGCCAAACCCGCTTTTCCATATACCTTATTCAACGCAGCATCGGCAAACCGTTCGCCGAAAGGCACCTTATTGTTCGGATGCACATCATCAGGATTACCAATTTCTATCGTACAGATAACATAGGTATTATCCTTCTCTCCAGCTTTCAACTGGGCATCTCTCACAATAGCAGCCCTCTCAGCCGATGGATAATTGAAATTGGTCAATTGACCGATCAGAACCGGGAAATCCGAACGAAATCCATTCCTCCAACTATCGATAAAATTCTGTAACTGATATTCGTATTCATCTGCCCATTCTACACTATTTTCTCCCTGATACCAAATAAGACCGGATATTGTATATGGCATACAAGGATATACCATACCATTATACAAAGCCCCGGGCTTACAATGGGGACGCTCGAGCATGTGAACACTTTTGGGTTTCTTTACCGGTTTATTGACAATGCCTCTTGCCGTATCTTTTTGCCATACCAGCATTTTTTCTGCATACATGGCACTATCCTTACTATAGGCTCTTTCCCACGCATTCCATCTTTCTATCGACTTCCTTAACTTACTGTCTGACTCTTGCAAATCGTAAGAAAGCCAAGACTCAATACCTGTACCTGCCCATGAGGCGGAAATAATCCCTACCGGCACATTCAATTTTTCCTGCAAAAGCACCGCAAAATAATAGCTCATGGCCGAAAAATGTTTCACAGACTTTGCATCACAACTTTTCCATGAAGCCTGTTTCCTTAATTTCATCTCTTTCCGGTCAGAAACTTGACGGGGAACGTGAAAAAGCCTGATATTATCATGTTTGGCATTTTTCAATACATTCTCCGAGTTTTTTTCCTCAGCTACTGACCACCCCATATTTGACTGGCCACTAGTAAACCAAACTTCCCCAACCATAACATTATCCAATGTGACCCGATTGGTACCGTCTATCCAAATCTGAAACGGACCACCGGCCTTCGGAGTAGAAACATTTAAACTCCATTTGCCATCTGCACCGGCTACTGCGTTATACACTTTACCATTCCAACCAGTCTCAACCTGCACATTTGTCCCCGGAGTATCCCATCCCCACAATGCCACTTTAGATTTCTGTTTCAATACCATATTATCACTTATAAGACTCGGCAGAAGAACTTCTGCCTGTAAGTCTATAAGCGAAAAACTAAAAAAGAGAAGAAAAAAAATTCTATCTACCTTAAAACACACTTTCATGGATTTAAAATTTTCAGGATATCAAATTTTATGATTTTAGATATTTCAAAATACCGAATATTTTTTAGAGAAATTTCTATTATTACATATCAAATGAATAATGTATATTCCCTGTCCAAGCTCATTCAAAGAGACAGTAGAAAGCTCGGTGAAATCATCTTCCGATATCTGTTTCCCTACCATATCGAATATTCTCATCTTTACCGGTTCCCCCTGATGGCCTTTGAGACTTACACGCCCCGATGCATCTATAAGGATTTCCTGCTCTCCAGTGCTTTTTACCTCATCTATACTTGTCAAAGGGTCTTCATCGGTAATAATATTGCTAACATATTTCGTTACATACGGCTTGGTATTCGGTATCAAAAAGTTCTGTCCATGATCCCGCATCCAAGTTGCCGGTTCTATCGTATTCTTGTAAAAGTATCCTCCGTCTATCCCATTCAGGAATACGCATGGCATCGGACAATCCTTTATCGTATTGCGATGTATGATAATATTTCTAAGTCCCCCGGCACGTCCCAAATCTCCGTTCGAAGCCTCCAAAACAACAGAAATGGCAGCACATTGGGAGCGTTTCAAATTTTGCCGCCACATACATGTCTCAATGTAATTTCCGCTAATCTCCAGATTTTCAGATAATCCGGCCTCCATCCAGTTAAACTCCGGTCCTATAATAATAGCACCGGCTCCGGTATTTGTAATCCTATTGTTCTGTATTTTACCGTTCACAGATTTGATCAAAATACCCCTTCCCGGAACATGTCCGATTGTACAATTTATGACCTTGAATCCAGATCCAAGTCTGTCTGTAGAATACAGAACATCACCCGGAGCTACAGTTTTTACTTTCTCCCACTCTTCATCCGAAAATTGAATCACAGCCTTATTTATATAACGGGTATCCTTAATGTCCCTAAAATAAGAAAGACATTTCTTGACCTCAGCAGAGGTAGGAGGTGTTGAAAATCTCACTCTGTTAGCTTTGGCTTCACCTCGTCTAACTCCGTTATTCGACACTACTACTAGATTCTCATTCTGCTTCAACATAAAATCACCCAGAGAACCATCCCGAGTCAAAACATACAATTGCTTATAATCGGCATCAACTGAGGAAACCGGATAAAAATTACCATTTATCGCTATCGGGTCATCATTGGTATACAAAATGGTACATTCCTCTATAGTCGGTCCTATCGTCGCATGCTTGCTATGGATACCATCGGCAATTCCCGGACGCAATCTGTCAATGGGAAATCTCGGATCGTTCTTTCTCCTGTCGATTACACAACGATAGTAATGCGTATTCTCACAATAATGTTCTGCAAAATGGAATTGCGGAGAATCATACATCGTGACATTGGACATGGTCATATTTTTGCAATAATTCAAAATCATACAATGTCCCTTATATCCCTTGGGAATATTATTGAAAACAATATAATCTCCTACTTCATAAACACGGGGTTTCGGCATAGCCAAATTTATCTCAATCTTGCGACCATCTAAAAATTTTATAGGGTCGGTTATCTGGTTAGTATAAAAATCCCACACCAATTCCCGGGTATCTTTATCAAAAATATGTACTCTGTCCTGCTCTGTTTCCGGATTTATCATAGGGTATCCTTCATGAATCTCCACTTGCAATGTTTTCGCATCAGCAGACATAGAAAGTATCGTCCCCTGAGTAGAGCAGACCGGATCATAATCGATTGTCAAATCAGAAAAGGTCATATTTTCACAATGGTCAAAACTGAATGCCTGGTTCTGAAAATTACAAATGATGGTAGAACCATTCCCTTTTATCTTTACATTCTTTCTATAACTAAAAACATAAGGCCCTTTCCCATCTTTCAAATCAAGTACGTACGTGCCTTTGGGTATATCTATAACACAATCATTCCCTTTTTGAGCATCCAAGATAGCCCTCAAATCACCCATTGTTTCCTCAGCACGAAGACCACCGAATATTCCCAAAAGAAAGATAAATAAGACTAAAAATTTCGTATTGTTTCTCATTGTCATCATATATAATTTTATTAACATCTTCTATTCCCATCAAAATTCCTCTATAAAAGGTCTGTTTTCTAACCACGCCAACATATTCATCACCAGATAATTCCAGTTTTGGAATCCCGGATTAAGAATAGGTTCGCCATTTTCCGGTTGATAATACTCATGTAACGTACCAAAACGCTTTATATCCTTTCCAAACAGTTTTACGGTCTTCACGGCCAACTCATGCGCTTCTCGTTCATAACCGTATTTGACCAACCCTCTCCAAACCATATAATTGGAAATACCCCAAATCGGGCCTAACCACGACGACGGATTACCGGAAGCTTTCAGATTATACATCTTTTCCATTTTCGAAAGCGTACGGATACCGTATGGGGCATTAAATGTCTTCTCATTCTCAAAATGTTCTTTGACCATCCGTTCCGACTGTTCCGATGTCGCAATACCGGACCACATGGGCAAAAAACCGGACCACACTCCTATTCTCATAATCAGGCAGTCCCAATCACGAGGCATACCACTGTGCCTCTCAAATGTATCCGGTTGTTTTACCGGTAATAAATTAAGGTCTACACTATAAAAGAAACCGTCTCTCTCATCCCAACAATGTTCTTGTATAGCCGTCTTAAGCTCCGATGCATTTTTCTTATACTGAGGTGCCGTTTCCGATAGATTCAACCTTTCGCACAAATACGACATAGCCTCCAATTCTTTATACATCAAGCAATTCAACAATATAGATGCGGAACTGCGTTCAGGACGATAATAGGTACAAGGGTCATTATCGACCCCTATCGCTGCATCGTTCTGCCAATAATAGAGTCCCGTAGCCCTGTCCCGGTGGTGATTCACATAATTATTTACAAATGTCTGGAGAAAGTAAAATTTTTCCCTGATCCATTCTGCACCACCGCCATTCAGCTCCGTCAAAAATGCGGCATGCTGGGCCAAACAAGGTTTATGCATATTGGTCCTATAAATATCTTTCGGACGTATCTTATCTCTTACAGCGTCCCGTTTTACATTTATCGGTATCCAACCGTCCATACCTCCGAATTCAAGAAAATTCAGGACACAACCCTGTTCATATTTTATCGCATCTTTCGACGCTTTTTCATTTCCCATATCCGCCAATATCTGGCGTAAAGCAACATTTGTCAACCATGAATCCCAATCCCAAAGAACATCAACATACTGAGTGCTTCCCGGAGTTATAAAAGGGTACTTCAGTGAACCTCCTTCTTCTCGGAACATTCCCTTATAATTACCATATATATTCCTTTTTATCATAGCGGCATACTCTTTCCAATCCATATTTTCCTTTTGAGAAAAAACAGGAACGGAGATAATAAACAGCACCACAATAATCAAGAACAAATAATTTATTCTCTGAGACTTATCCATAATAGAACAAGCTTATATCCTATCAAATTACATTTTTATAATAGAGAGAATGCCGTTTTCCACAGCATTCCCTCTATTTTTACAATTTATTTTTGTATTTTTTCTGAATATATTTTACCGTCTTTTGTCTCTATTTTTACGACATAAATACCTTTTGCCAAATTCTGAACATTTACGGATTTGACATTAGAGACAGCAGAAACACATGCACCGAATGTTGTATAAATCTCAGCCGAAGCAACTTCTTCTGTGAAATACAAAACATCAGCTACCGGATTCGGATAAACCCGTACTTGAGACAATACTTTTTCTAAAGATATAGAAGAAGCATCACCATTAAACTCAAAAGCTCCTAAATCTCTGGAGTATCCGGTCTTTGCCACCCCTCGAATATCGGTTTGCGGTATAAGTTCTTCACCATTATATATCAATGATTCTACACCGCCATCAACAGCATAACCTTCACCATCACTAATAGCAATATAAGGGACACCTTCGGCAGGAACCGTCAAGTCTTCACCAATACCCAATTGCAAGTATTTCTGCTCAAGGGTCTTACCACGAACACTCTTATTGTAATTAGCGGTAGCTGTAGCTTCATCCAGGAAATTCCACAAGAAACCTTCACCCCAAGTCGCATCATACGATCCACCTACACCATCATATACATTGTTCCTAATAATGTATTCACCGGTACAACGTGCATCTTTCTCTCTAACAGACCAGCCCCAACTATATGTAACGGTTTTTCCTTCGTTCACCGGATCCGGTATACTTACCGTCTCCAACATAAGATTATTGACAAGTATCATGTCGAAATCTCCTCCAAAGTCAGACATATTAACTGCGTTCTGGTCTACCTGCTCTACACCATCGACATAGGTATTATTCAATAAAGAAGTATTGTTTACAAATACAAAGCTACCCGACACATTCGGTGTAGGAGCACTTTTTTGACCGGTAATAAGATTAGCTTGCGGACCTGCTGTACGATTTTTATACAATACATTATTGATAAACTTCAAGTTAATTTCACCTTGGTCGGGACGTGCCCAATGTAAGAGACCACTGGCTCCTTGAGAATAGCTATTGGCTATTGTACAATGAGTAAACAATACATTGGTAGCACAAGGAATATCTGCCGTACCATTGCTCCTCAACCAAACGGCACCACCAGTCGCATTCCTCGCTGTATTCAACGCTTTATTAGATTCGAAATAGCACTTGTCAAATTTTATATCCATCTCATAACCGTCGATATAAAAAGCACCACCACCAGCACCGGCACCTTTATCAGCAGCGCCATCCGCCGATTCATTGTTGCTGAAGACACAGTTTTCGAAATGACCAACAATAGGTTGCTCTGTCTCTCTTAAGCAAATAGCACCACCCTGGAATGCTTTACAGCCATCGAATGTGGTATTCTTAGCATATATTTTGCCTTCACAACAGATAGCACCACCACGGACATTTATCCCTTGCTCTGAAACAGCATTTCTAAAAATCACATTTTCGGTATGCAGCTCAGAATACGAGTCTACAAAAATCATACCTCCTGCTGTAGTACCTTCCTCCCGACGCAAATTCTTCAACGTAATATCCTGCAATGTCAACTTTCCTCTTTTCACATCGAAGAAACTTGAATAATTGAGTTCTCCAGATTCAAACTCTTCATCATTCAAGCCTATGATAGCAGCCTCCGGAGCACCACCTTTGATAGTAACTTCCTTTACTTTCACTTCCTCTTGTCCTTCACCAATTCCAATTACCGGGTCAAGATAAACTTCATCCAATACAACAATAGTACAACCTTCTGTCCATTTTTCGGCATTCAATGAATACCAAGGAGACTCTTCGGTACCGGGATTCTCATCACTCCCATTCATACCACTTACATAAAAAGTGTCCTGAGCCCATAAACTCGGCTGTAAACACAGTGCTAATGCTAGCGGGTAAAACAGTTTTTTCATAAAACTAAAATTTTAATGTGTTACTTAATTTAATTACGGATATATTTAATAAATCCTTTTTCTGGTATTTGATTTCTCTAATTTTTTATCTCGAATGAGGGTGGAATTGCATCCACTGCTGAAGCCCAATGCTTATTGGGTCGCTCACCCATTACAAACTCAAGTTCTCCTCCCTGTGTCAAATCATCGTGATGGAACCAGGACTTATTCCACTCTTTCCCATTCAACCGCACAGACTGAATATATTTATTCTCAGGCGCATAATTGCGACATATTATTCTAAAAACTTTATTATTGTCTACATGTAACACTGCTTCCTTAAATACGGGACTCCCTATCACATAAATCGGTAGACCAGGTGTCACCGGATAAAATCCTAATTGAGAAAAAACGACAAAAGCAGACATACCGCCACCATCTTCATCTCCCGGCATACCCATCAAATCATCCCTGAACCATTGTGTCAAAAGTGAACGGATTCTCTTTTGTGTACGCCAAGGCTCACCGGCATAATTATACAGATACGGAATATGAAACGCGGGTTCATTCCCCATAGAGAACATACCTACATTCCCCGTATGGTCAGGCAATTCCGTATAAAACTTATATTTGGCCTTGCCTAATGGAGTATCATACATCTTTTCCAACTCTCCGATAAACGATTCACGTCCTCCCATCATCATTATCAGGTCGTTTATATTATGAGGAACATCCCAACGATATACCCACCCGTTATTTTCACAATAAGCATCTCGAGCGCCCAAACCTCCTGAATATCGATAATCAAACGGTTCGATAAAATCACCATTACTGTTTTTAGGATGGAAAAATTTCGTATTCGGATGAAACACTTTCCTATAATTGTAACTCCGGTCTAAAAAATAAGCAGCATCTTTATCATTTCCTATATGACGAGCCAAGTTTCCCAAACACCATTCATCATAGACCGTTCCCAAAGTAACAGCTACAGGCTGACGTCTTTCAAAACCATGAACTTCCGGAACAGTTTCTTCCTCTCCATTATCTAATGCCGGGAAATAACCGTTCTCTTCAAAAAATTTATCCAGATTCCCCACTTTTTTATCGGACCATGGAGCCAACGTTTTCTCTGTAATTGCATTTTTACAGACTTCATAAGCCTTACCCAAATCAAAATTGCGCAATCCTTTTTCATAACAATCCAAGACTACTGCAATTCCATGATTACCATTCATACGATGTGTGTCACCTGTAAAATCAGGGAAAGTAGGCATAGCATCATCATTTTGTTCAGCCATTCGCACCAATGAATTGACAATATCGATTTCTTTTTTGGAGTCAATAATCACGCGCAACGGATGTGTTGCCCGATAAGTATCCCAAATCCAATCATCTGTATAAAACGGAATGCCATTATCCTCATGCACTTGCCCATCAAATCCACTGAAATATTTCCCATCTTCCGATATATTGACCGGCCGCTCATAAACCCTATATAGTGATGTATAAAAAACGGCTTTATCTTCTTCTGATGAGCCTTTCACCTCTATCTTTCCCAATACTTCATTCCAAGCATCCCTTCCACTTACTGCGAGACTGTCGATATCGTAATTCACTATTTCCCGCCTCAAATTTCTTTTTGCCTGTTCAACACTTATCAAAGATATCCCATACCGTACTTTTATCTCCCGGTCACTTGTCTTAAACTGCATAATCAGACTTCGATAATCACCAAATTCTTTCACTGTATTATCTACCGGTGCACAATCTGTCTCAAGATACAAATAGACTTTTCCTATACTGTCAGAAATAGGTTGCCATGCACTTACTGAATTATTCTGTACTGCTACTTCACCCTTTTCTGAACTAATAATCAAGCACGGTGTCCCCTCCCCCTCGTATTCGAACTTATACATTGCCGATTGATAGGAAGGGACATAATATATATCTGTCGAAACATTATCTAAATATGCCCGATATGAATAAGGTGTTATCTTCTCATTATCATAATCGTAATTGATTACCGGCTGGCTCAGACTGCTTTCACCTTGAGATGGACTCATACTAAATGCATGATTTGCCCGATGTCCTGTAAGAAATACAGGAAGACCCTTAACTTTATTGCCCGTATAATCTTTACGTAGAGGATGAATACGCATCATTCCATTCGGCAAATGAACGGTAGGATAGGTAGGTACCAATAAGTGACTTATATTGCCCATATAGGGGTTGACATAATCAACCGGCTCTTTCTCCTTTACAGCAGAACATCCTCCCAACAAACCCAATATAAATATTGCTGCGACCAGAATAACACTCAATATGAATCTCTTGTTTTTCATCTCTTAGATAATGCAACCAAGTATCCCTTAATCATCAATTTTAATGCATATCAGACATCTCGAACTCTAATGTTCCTCCTTGCATAATATCATCATAAGTAATTATATAATCCTTTACTTCCTGCCCATTTATTTTTACGGTCTTTACATATTTATTCTCTTTAGAGAGGTTGTGCGCAATCATCGTAAAAACTTTTCCATTCTGCAATTTCACTTTTGCTTGAGGGATTTGAGGGGCTCCTATAACATACTTTAAACTGACAGGATCGACCGGATAAAAGCCCAAAGCACTAAACATATACCACGCAGACATCTGTCCACAATCATCATTTCCACACAAACCATCCGGCTTAGACAGATAGAAACGGTCAAAAATTTCACGAACCAACTCCGCTGTACGGCTATTTTTTCCTAAAAGAGTATACATATATACCACATGATGACTGGGTTCATTTCCATGTGCATACTGACCAATCAGCCCCGTAACATCTCCTACAAATCCTGTCTGGTCTACAACCTGCTCAATGACAAACAGAGAATCCAATTTTGTTATCATTTTTTCAGTGCCACCCATCAATTCTGTCAAACCTTCAATATCTTGTTGTACATGCCAGGTGTATTGCCAAGAATTACCCTCTGTATAATCACCGCCTACAGTACTGGCATGAGATAAATGGAACACATCAAAGGGAGTGCGCCATTGACCTTTAGAATCCTTTCCCCGCATCAATCCGGTCTCTTTATCGAACACATTTTTATAATAACCTGCCCGTTTCATAAAAAATGCATAATCGTCATCCTTGCCAAGTTTTTTAGCCAACTGAGCTGCACAATAATCATCATAAGCACATTCCAGCGTCAGAGATACCGATTCCTTGGTAACAATATCGAAAGGGAAATACCCATACTTTTCATAAACGTCTGCTTTATAATGAAAATGAGAAGTTGTCAACGATTTTTTAATCAAATTATATGCACGTTCTTGGTCAATGCCCGGAAACCCTTTCAAACAAGCCTCTACTATGACAGGAACAGCATGATTACCAATCATACAATGCGTCTCTTTTCCCCATAGAGTCCAGACCGGTAAATATCCTTGGCTCTCTGCATGCAATAACATCGAATTCACCATATTAGGGACAAGTTCAGGGGTAACAATTGTATACATAGGATGAGCTGCACGATAAGTATCCCACAAAGAAAGTGTCGAATAATATGCTCCGAAAGGAGACTGAGCCACAGAATCCAGCACCCCTCTATACTGCCCGTCTATATCAGCAATATTATTAGGTTGTATCAACATATGATACAATGCAGTATAAAAATTAGTCTTTTGCTCATCATTCCCCTCTATTTCGATTCTTGACAAATACTCTTCCCACTTATTTTCCGTATTTTTCTTTACAACATCAAAATCCCAATGTTTTACTTCTGAATCTAAATTCTTTTTAGCTCCCTCAACACTGACCATCGAAAACGCCACTTTCACTTGTACTTCCTTTTCATCTGCAAATCGAATCAATTTTCTAGGACCTTTGTCGGCTCTGCCATCTTCAACATCCTCAGAAGCAATAATCGGCTTATCAAACTTGATTACATAAAAAATATCTCGTTCGACCCATGCTTTTACTCTCAGATAACCGGTTATAGTATATTCATCTTCAATCTGTACATCAGCACGAATTACCCTATTGTCATAACTTTGCTGACTCCCTACTGAACCGTTTTGAAAATTAATATAAAGAGCCGGATTTTTCTTTTCAAATTGATAACGATGCATAGCAACATGCGGTGTAGCTGTCAACTCTACCTTTACCGAATTATCTATCAAATCTACAGTATAATATCCCGGAGTTGCTACTTCTGAATCTTTCAAATAAGAGCTCTTAAAATCTTTTGCCACCTCCCCGGAAAATGGCATAATCAATATATCTCCCATATCCGGTACTCCTGTTCCATTCAAACGATTCTGTGAGAATCCCCATATCAGCGTATCTTCATAACGATACCCTGCACAATAATCCCAACCAATACAACCCGTTTGTGGACCAGGCTGCACCATTCCCAACGGATAGACAGCCCCAGGGAAAGTATGCCCTGTATAGGTAGTACCTATAAAAGGATCTACATATTGTCCCACTCCTGAAGAAACTCGCTTATTACCAGAACATGATACTAGCACTACAATACTAAATAAAAAAGGTATAATTCCTTTCATTGACCTAAGACTTAAGATATTTTTAGATTAAAATTGGTTATTTACACAGACTCGGGAAATCACATTTACCCCCTCCTCTAACAGAATGTGACGCAAATCTATGTATAAGAGCCTAACAGAACATTAACCAAACCTTAATCAAATGATTTTGTTCAATACTTTTTTATAACATATTGAATATATGCATATTATATAATAAAAAAAGTCAAACAAAATACAAGATTATTTTCTTAACCAAACCTTAATTTATTATTAATTTAGACTCGTAACCGCTATAAAACCTACATTCTAATTCTTAGAAACAAAGTTCATCGGGTTATAATATTTTCATAATTGATTTTAGGATTAGAATTAAGGAGACGCTGGTGATCTTGGACATATTTATCAAAACACTGTTTTGAAGCCCCCTTTTGTCCCAACAAAAACAAAGCCCGACATTTTATTTGTATAGCCTCTTCGTCAATATTATCGTGAAGCAAAATTACATTTGCTATTCTCACCTGTAAATTTAAATCAGATTCAACTTCAGTCAAGGAAATGGATTTCAATAAAATTTCTATCAATAAATTGGAATATTCTGATTTATAACTATCGACCCACTCTGTATTTAAATTAGGAAGGAGTGCCCCATTTTGCGCTATATCCAAAATTGCATTCAGTAAATCTATTCGTATAATATTCTCTTCTTTTACTTTCTTTAATAAAAGCATTATCTCGTTATAATCGCAAATAATATCCTTGCCTATTTCAACAAACCAATAAGACTTTTTATTTACGACTGCCAAATTTCCAACTTTTTCGAGCAATAATCTCAATTTACGAATATTAACACTCCTATTATTTGATGCACTAGCCTTATCCATTTCGAACCAAAAAGTCTCATCCAATTTCTCAGAAGTAACTTTCTTTCCATCCTTAATCGTACTCAGCAAAATATACAAAAATATTTGTTTTACAATGGAGGTAAAACTATCGGTTATGTCTTTCCCCTCCTTATCAAATACCTGAAACCCTCCTAACAACTTAACTGTAGAAACAGGTGTCTTCAATTCAATAGTCGTCTTTTTCTTAAGAACTTCAGATTGTGGAACAATATTTTTCTCCTTTTTCTTTTGAGCACTTTTTTTCTTGACTTTCAATATGACATATATTCCCGCAAATACGATAATAAACAAAGATGAAAGCAAACCCCAGATAAATGACCTATCTCTACCCTGACCTGGCAAAACCTTTTGAACTACGTCTGACATCCGTAAGGGCGGATATGCTAAAGAATACAAATCTACACTATACCCCACAGAGTGTGTTTTCTGCAATAGAATTGCATATAACATTGTTTTCTCCTCATCCAATATAAGGTCACAAAACGATTCCATATCCAAAAAATTATAAGGTATGGAATCGGCAAGAATAGAAACAGAACCATCAGAAAGACTTATCTCACACAAATTAAGTTGGGTATGGAAACGATTATTGTTATAGGCTAAAGCATACACTTTATCTTTATCGACAATCATCGAATTAGAAAAAGCCACAGGTTCCTTTGGAAAAGTCAAATCAAATAATTTCTTACAAGTCTTCTTCCGCGAATCCAACTCATACAAGTCATAAAAATTCTTAGGCGACTCTTCTTGCCGACCTGAAATACTCCCATACCCGCCTAAAATCAAAAACTTCCCTTCGCCCAGATAACCTAAAGCAGATAAATAACGAGGAGCTATAGAATCTACCATATCTTCTATATCCCAATCCCCCCCATCTAACGAATGGGTAGACATCCATGCTTTATAAGTCTGATACCCATATCCACCAAACGTTACCAAACAATTTTTTTCTACATCAATAAAGCGATTATGATGATGGGCCGGTGCAAATCTCTGATCTAATTTATCCCCAGACCATTCATTTTTTGCAAAATCATAAAGTATAAAATCAGGATATAGCAAACTGTATGAAATCAGCCTGTCATTCTTACGGTCATAAATCATCTGGCTACTACCTCCTGCTCCAAAAGGCGAACCTTTCTGTGTCTTTATCCTTTCAACATGGAAATCATCCATATCAAAAAATATCATAGAATCTGATGTTGCTATAAAAAAACGATTCTGAATAGAATCAAATGCAATCTGGGCATATCGCTCTGTTACAGGTATCGATATTTCTTTATGCCACTTAATATACTTATCGATATCCCAACTACCGTTCTCAACTAAAGCTTCCCGTCTAGATATATCGTCATACACTTTTTTCCCCGCATACTTATCTAACTTCCAAGAGTATAATACATTTTTTTTAATATCTCGAATAATGACATCTTTAATTGTAATCGGAGGGACATCAGAACTATAAAACATTTTGTCCCAATTTTTGCCGAAAATAACTTTAATATCATCGAATCTCTTAAACGAATAAGGAATAGTCTGAGAAATATCATTAATCGAACAAACAATATTATCTCGACCAAATTTAATCTTCATTTTACTCCAATCACTCTTATTCTGAGGAACAGATATCTTAAAATCGACATTTGATAAAGCTTTATCAACGTCAATTAAAACACAATTTAATTTTTTGGCATTAATATTTGAAATAATGTCGAAACTACTGTCATCTCCGGAAATAATTCTACAGACATACCCATAAGCTTGTACGCCAGGATTAAATTTAATATCGAATTCTATAGAAAAACCCTCCGAAAAAGACATCGGCATATCCGGAGTAAGATTTAAAGACGTTCTTACATCCTGATTCACAGCATGAGAATTAAAGGTTAATCCATAATGAATGTTACTTCCACTTAACCCCAAAAAGAAAGATGAAAAAAATAACAGTAAAAACTTTCTTAGCATAAATGAGGCACTTCTATATTTAATCACAAAGATAAAAGATTTTTTTATTACCTAAGAAAATAGCTTCTGAAAATACCATTATCTTCAAAAAAATCAATATTTATATTTAATTTAGAATTAAATATATAAAAATATCCTCCTGTCCCCAAAAAACACTAAGCCAATTCATATACAAAATGACACATCTTTACAAAAAACTCTCGTCATTGTAAAAAGTGACGAGAGTTTTTGTAATAAATCAAACTTTTTTATCATTTAGCAACTTCCAACTCTTCAATAGTACAAATACTTACACGATTCCAATCCGGATCTGTAAACATATCCCCAATTCCTTGCCCTTCAGCAGTTATACGAGATGTATTAATCTTGTATTTCTTCACTAAAATAGATTTGACAGCCTCAGCTCGTGCCTGTGCAAGTTTCTTATTGAATTCGAGATTTCCCTCAGGAGATGCATATCCTTTAATTACGACTGTCACATCTGCATGCTTCTTCATATAATTTGCAACACGCTCAACATTAGGCAACTGCGATGCGTCAACAGTAGAACGTCCTTGTCGGAATGTTATAATCGACTCTGGGACACGACTCGTCTCAACTTCTACAACTGTCTGCACCTTAGCAGCTTGATTACGACAATTATCAAGTTCGCTCTGTAACACTTGGATTCTCTGGGCAGCACTATTTATCTGGCTATTCCTATTATCCACCTGAGAACGGAGATTATTTATATTAGCATTTAACTGATTGATTTCTGCCTGATCATAAACTCTTACCTTTGTAAAATGGTGTTTTCCGTTACTTCCCTTAAAATGATAAGCAACACCAGCGGTCAATTCAAAAGCAGCATTATTAGCATTAAAACGGCTTTTTGCAGCATTAAAATCCCCTTCCATATCATATACTATCGCCGGCTTTATCCCCAAAGTCCAAGCTTTGCTTTCTCCAAAATTGAAATTAAAGTTCAAACCAAAGCGAGTAGACCAAGAATTATCATCACCGGGACCATTCATATAATAATGCATCCATCCAATACCGGCAACAGCTTCCATCTCAAATAAACGAGGAGTCCCGGTATAACCACCAAAAAGATTCATCAAATTAAATTTGTTCAATAAGCTGACATCAGATACATCAATAGCCGTCTTACTCTGCGTCGTATTTACATACCCCATACCTTGAAATTCCATACCAAAAATAGGAGTCAATTGCTTAGTCACTCCTAATCCGAAAGTAAAACGAGCATCTTTAAAGAATGAACTATGGGTCAATGGAGTTACCATACCGGTTTTAAGTTCTATCGACCAATTGTCCTTCAACTTTGTTCCTTGAAGGGCCATCTGGTCAGTCTGAGCATTCACTGTTAATGCAGTTATCACGAATGCTGATAAAATTATAGACTTTCTCATAAATTAAATATATTAATTGGTTATATCATAAAATATTACACATGCTTCGAATAATAATCTCATTTTTTTATTTATTTTCAAAACTGTTACATTTTAAACAACATGTTACACAAATAACAAGTTTGAAACACCAATTAAGATTTAACATATATTCTATTTTTTAATGCTTAAATATCCTTTCAACATAATAACCATAATCCAGCCAATTTTTATATAAATTCACACCTGCTACAATATTCTAAGATTATCAAAAACGAAGTAGTAAAAGACTAAGGATATAGCTAATCATTTAATGACCCACATCCATAGAAACAATTTAAAAAACTATTCCAATAAATGCTCTTGCCCTCATTTATCATATATCTTTACGAAACGTAGATTTTACAAACAATAGAATAGGATAAACAACGAATTTATGTTCCAGAGATATTCCAATAAAACAAATCAGTCATTTACCAACAATTAAATAAATGATTATCAATATTATAATATCCAAATTACCGATAAAAATCATAAACAAAATATTGTCATGAACGGAAATATCATCATCAATCTGTTTCTATACTTCGCCCGCTTCCCACAACGGCAGGAAGTACTCGATATCTTCAACAAGGGCCGTTCGGAGATTCCCGGATACGACTCTTTAAAATCGCTTGTCGAAGCGATGACCGATGCACCTGTACTTCCCGAAGTAGGTGGATTTGTATTCGGCCCTAATTTTGATGCCGTGAAAACCTGTGTCTCTCAACTGACCGGCTATTACCTGTTTGTCGATTATGGAGATATAAAGACCGAAACCGACAAGTCGAACCGGATTGCCGATACTTTTCAGGTAGCGGTTACGATCGCCGGAAAGACAACCGAATTTACCGGAGACCCGTAGACCAGACATTAATCTCCGCAAACACGCTGGACATGGTGACCCGGATGCGGAACCTAATGATACAGGAGCAACGGGAGCGTTATTCATTCAAGAAGATTTCGGACAAGCATTCCATAACACCGGTTATCAGCCCCGAGTTCGAATCCATAGGCTGGACGCTGATGTTCGACCAACAGGCTTTCGACCTGTTCGATGCCAAGAAATTGTCCTTTTCGGGCGACCGGGAAACCGATAACTTTGGATTATGAACGAGTTGCTGATCATATTGACAAGTCTTTTCGGCGGGTTGAACATCTTCCAATTCCTCTTTTTCAGGGCGGAGCGCAAAAAAGCTTTTGCCACAGCTGAAGACTTGATGCTCGATAATGAACAGAAAAAGCAGGATTTGCACCAAGGCGACTACGATTATTTGACAAAGAGGTGCGACAAACTGGTAAAAGACTACTTTGAAATGATGGAAAAAGCTCAGACGGCAATGGACGAAGCGGCAAAACTGAGAAGTGAAATCACTTATCTCAAGGGGCTACGCTGTTATGTTACCATATAAATGAATGACATATCTCTTGCATATACCTCGATAAAAATCTATCCTTATAATACAATAAACAATTGAAATACAGACACATACATAATTCACACATAGTATTATAGCCCAATATACATTATAGTGTATTATATATAAATAATAAAACTGCAATAAAAGGAATATACGCTAGAGAGGGAGATGCCGAGAGATGGATCCCTTTCGCTCGAACCTCACCGCAAATATCCGAAATAAGCATAAAATAAATGTATCCATTATCCAAAAAGGTCATTTTTTAGCTTAAAACATACCTTCGGGCGAAATTTGCCAATTTATAAAATCCTTCTCAATTTAAAAATTATATTTTTTCATGAAATTTTGTCAGAAATTCGAATAAAATGTTTACGTTTGTAGTGCAGTTTTTGAAATACACTATTAATGTATAATGGGTTAAGGTTAAAGAGCCTCCGCCTTTAAATACATTAGTAGTGTATTTTTTGTTCAAAAACTGCCATTCAGAACAGGCGGAGGCTACTTTATATTATTAACAATAAATTGGGTAGCCATGAAAAAATTTTACTCTTTATCGTTGTATTTATGCAAGTATCGTTTAGAACGCCTTTTTCAAAGCATTGTCCGGATCTCTTGGCTAAGAGCCATTTATAAAACATTGTATAGGCATATAAAGTTCATTCCTAAAAATCATAAAAGAGCGATGATTGAAGATCCGGATTTGAAGTTTATGAAAGAATATTTTTCAGAAACAAACAATAAAGTGCCTTTATCTCCACTTTGCGGGCTAAAGTTAGTAAATAAAATCATAACTGACTCCCTGAATGAAGAATATCGCTTATTGCTGGGATTGTACTTATCCAACCATAATTATCGGGAAATTGCCAAGGAAATGAACATCCCGGTCGTATCTGTAAGGCAAAAAATAGAATTTATTCGAAAAACCCTGTCCGACAAACTCTCCGAATATTAAGTTTACAAAACTGCTTTTCCCTTTTGTTGTTCCGAATTTATTCGCAATATTTGCATTCCCCCTTAATATATTTCGATATGAATCCTCTATAAGAGAGCGTGATCCGTAAATAACCGGATTCCAGAAACTATACCAGTTGGAAACACTCTTTTATAGAGAATTCGCCATTCTAATACCAAACGCTATGAAAAACATTAATTTTATTGCTATTGATCTTGAAACAGCAACACAAAAAGATATCTGTCAATTAGATATAGTCATTGTAAACTGCACCCCAAAAGTTAGACAAAAACTTTTGAAGTGCAGTTTTATTATGAGACATTCATTTGAAACAAAACTTAATATTGTCAGTAAAATAAGAGGCGGCTATCCTCTTAACAGGCTATATTAAAGGACAAGATTCAGACCATCATATAGTTGAAATTTGGGTATCACGCTATGAAATTTTTGGCGAGGCAGGACTTACGAAAAGGAACATCAAGCTACAGTTTCACACCGTTTGAAAAGGAATTGATTGTTTCCGAATATCTAAAATGTGGACTATCGGTATTTTGGATATTAGAAATTATTTTAGCTATTTTGAACAATCGATCAATTCTTAAGTTGTAAACAACTATTTCAACTTCAACAATAACATTTATTCTGATTTATCTTCAATTGAGAAAATGAATGTAGTATAAGCTAAATAAGTGATGTAATTAAATAATAAATCTGAGTTCCAAACGTACTCCATTAAAAATAAATCAGCCACTTACAAACAAGTAAATGGCTGATTATCAATGTCGGGGTGACTGGATTCGAACCAGCGACCACACGCCCCCCAGACGTGTACTCTAACCGGACTGAGCTACGCCCCGATTATTTGTGACTGCAAAAGTAATTTTTTATTTTTAAATAGCAAAAAAAATCAATATTTTTATTCCGTACTATTCTGATATATATTTATAAATAAGATTGTAACCACTTTATATTGTCTCTCTTAGCCCAAAATAATATTTAAATTTCTCTGTTTCCTATACAAGCCCTTTTATTTTTCATTTTCTTTAAAAAATAAAAGGAAATCTTCATTATCAAATTTCAAATCAAAAAGTCAACTTAAAAAAATAAGTTTTAAAAAAGTTTAGGCGATTAAACCTTTCTTATATTTCTTCGTCAAAAGAACAATTAACTTTTTGAATATATTTTATATAATGAGTAAATGGGTCATAGGGATATTGTTATTATTTGTCGGAGAATCCCTCTTCGCACAAAACAACAATAAAGGTAAAGTTTCAGGTGTAGTAATTGATAGTAATGATAAATCTCCCGTTATACAGGCAACAGTACAAATCTTATCTTTGCGAGACAGCTCAATGATAGCAGGGAATGCAACAAACTTGGATGGACATTTTTCAATACCTGCGCCTATTGGAAAATATCTATTGAAAGTTTCCTTTATTGGTTATAAACCAACATTCACTCCTATCACTTTAACTAAAGCAAAACCCGATATTAACATAGGAAATATCGAGTTACATACAGATGCTATTATGTTACGAGAAGCCGTCATCGTTGGGCAAGCTCCAGAGGTGACTGCATCAGAAGACACCTTAGTTTACAATAGTTCTGCTTACCGTGTTCCCGAAGGTTCTGCATTGGAAGAGCTCGTTAAAAAGTTACCTGGAGCAGAAGTCGATGAGAATGGAAAGATTACAATTAACGGGAAAGAAATCACTAAAATTATGATTGATGGGAAAGAATTTTTTGCTGATGATCCCAATATAGCCATGAAAAATCTTCCGGTAAACATCATCGAAAAAGTAAGGGCTTACGATAAGCAGTCGGATATGGCACGAGTTACTGGTATAGAAGATGGAGAGGAAGAAACAGTCCTGGATTTAAGCGTCAAACCCGGAATGAACCAGGGATTTTTTGGTAATGTCGATGGCGCTATCGGCACGAAAGACCGATACAGCGGAAAATTATTGGCAAATTATTTCAAAAATAATAATAGATTTACTGTAATCGGATCAGCAAATAATGTAAATGATAATAGTTTTCCCGGTGGCGGAGGTGGTTTTCACAGAAAAGAAAACGGACTGACTGCTATCAAAATGGGAGGGTTCAATTTCGCAACAGAATCAACAAAATTAAAAACAGAAGGGAGTGTTAATTTTAATTATAAAGATGCTGACATAGTAAGTAAGCAATCTTCAGAAACATTTGTATCAACAGAAAACAGTTCATTCAAGAATGCACTGGATTATACACGAAATAAAACAACAAATTTGATCGGTGACTTTTTTATCGAATGGCGTCCTGACACAATGACTACTCTTATTTTCCGACCACGAATCAAATATGGGAAAACCAACAACAGCAATGCTCAAAATTCTTATACATTCAATCAAGACCCCGGATATTCTACCGACGAACTATTTGCAACAGATGACCTGACTTCACTTGTACCTGAAGCAAATATCGTCAATACCGTACTAAAGAATTCGCTGAAAAAAGGGAATGATATCAATGCCGGAGGTTCAATGATTGTAAACAGAAGATTAAACGCTGACGGTCGTAATATAACATTCCGGGGTAGATATAATTACACAAACAGCAACAGTGACTTATTCTCTATATCCGAAACCGAATATTTCCAGCAAACAGTAGAAGACAGACTGGAAATACTAAACCGATATATTACAACACCTACAAAGACAAGCGAATACAATGCCAGACTTACATACAGCGAACCTATATTTAAAGGAGGATTTTTACAATTCAGTTATAATTTCCAATATAAGCATTCAAAAACTGACAATACGGCTTTCGACATGCCCCAAGATTGGAAAATTGATGCTGGTACGGAGGGAGGCTCTCTTAATTCAAATTTAAGTAAGAGTGCAACGTATAATTATTACAATCACAAAATGGATTTATCATTCCGATGGCTCCGCGAGAAGATGCATTTCAATGCAGGTGTATCATTTCAGCCTCAGCATTCCACTTTAACATATTCACAGGGTAATTATCAAGTAGATACAACACGAAACGTTTTCAATTTCACTCCAACACTAGACTTTCGTTATAAGTTTTCAAAAACAAGCCAGTTGCGTATAAGATATCGAGGAAGAAGTTCTCAACCCGATATGATTGATTTACTTCCAATTACAGATAATACTGACCCTCTTAACATTACAGTTGGAAATCCTGGGCTTAAACCTGCATTCACGAACGAATTACGTATGGAGTATAATATTTTCAAACCTGAAACTCAACGGGGTATGTTTTCCTTCTTTAATTTCCGAAATGTACTAAATGATATCAGCAACCGGAAAATCTATAATGAAGAGACCGGCGGTTATACGACAACTCCTGAAAATATTAACGGAAACTGGAATTTGTTCGGTATTGTGGGCACTAATACAGCTTTACGCAATAAAAAATACACTATCAATACATTTACACGCGCTAATTACCAGAATATGGTAAGTTATATTAGTGATAAAAATATCACAGCAGATACCGATAAAAATACAACTAAACGACTGTCTCTCGGTGAACGTTTACGTGGAACTTACCGGAACGACTGGTGGGAATTATCTCTTAACGGTTCTATAGATTACACACATTCGCGAAACAATTATCAAAAAAGCAATAACATGGATACTTATCAGTTTGCTTATGGTGCAAGTACCAATATACGACTGCCATGGAATATGTCAATCTCTACAGATATTTCTCAAAATTCCCGCAGAGGATATATAGATGCCAGTATGAATCGCGATGAATTGATATGGAATGCACAATTATCACAAGATTTTCTCAAAGGAAATGCAGCTACGATAAGTGTACAATTCTATGATATTCTACACAACCAAAGTAATATAAGCCGCACCATCAGCGCAGCTATGAGACAAGATACCGAATATAACGCCATATATAGTTATTGTATGATACATTTTATCTATCGGCTTAATCTTTTCGGTGGGAAAAACGCTACACCTCCCAACGGTCCTGGTTTCGGAGGCGGACCTCATGGAAGAGGCCCGAGGCATTTCTAATCCTTCAAAAAACAACAAAACAACGTAGTTATCTGAAATATCTTTCGGATAATTACAGGGCATTTTCTAAGGGCAGTAATCAATATCAAGAAATAGAATTATATATTTTTATTGTATAATTCTATTTCTTTACTCGATGAATCTACAAATGAAACAAATCTCTATACAGATCAAGAGCAATCTCAATATTTTCTTTTGTAGCCGTTTGATTTATAATGATTTCTCCTACATCTGACAACAATGTAAAATTTACTTCTCCTGAATCATTTTTCTTATCATGAGTCATCAACTCATACAAATGAGAATATTCCTCACAAGTTATAGGAAATGCTCCATAGTTATCATATATAAAAGTCGCAAGTTGACGGATACGTTCAATTGGAAATTTCAACTGCATATGTGACAACAATAACTCACAGACCAATCCCCATGCTACAGCATAACCATGAGCCACAGGAGCATGGCGTTCGTGTGAAAGACTCTCAAAAGCATGCCCTACCGTATGCCCTAAATTCAATGACTTACGAATATTTTTTTCAAAAGGATCTGCTTCCACAATTTCCTCTTTTACCTTCACCGACTCTTCAACCAAAAGCAACAGCTTATCTAAATCCGGGTCAGAAAAATCAAGCGTAAGCAACTTATTATAAATGGCAGGACCACTAATCAGACCATGTTTCAACATTTCAGCATATCCCGATAATAAATTTTCACAAGATAATGTCACAAAAAACTGTGTCGAAATTATTACTGCTAAAGCTGGATTAAATACTCCTACTTCATTTTTCAATCCATTAAAATTTATTCCTGTCTTTCCGCCTACAGCTGCATCAACCGCACCCAATAATGTCGTAGGGACATTGATATACCGAATCCCCCTTTTAAATGTAGATGCTGCAAAACCACCTAAATCGGTTACCATCCCTCCTCCCAGATTGATTAGAAAGGATTTTCGGGTCGCCTTCCGATTACTTAGTTCATACCACACTGCAGCCAAAGCTTCTATATTCTTATGTGTATCAT
This sequence comes from Coprobacter secundus subsp. similis, assembly GCF_015097275.1. GTDB lineage: Bacteria > Bacteroidota > Bacteroidia > Bacteroidales > Coprobacteraceae > Coprobacter > Coprobacter secundus. The sequence continues at coordinate 3,387,292 of NZ_AP023322.1, read as the reverse complement.
TGGCTTTGATTGTTATCACTATAGCATCTGCAAGCCTAGGACAATCTAACAGTAACGGCAGGGCATATTCATGTGTATTTGTATCGGTCAATATAAATAATCTATCAAATGTATAGAGAGATAATGTTTCTTCTATAGCTTGACTAATATTTTTAGTAAACAAAATGGACTGTGACATAACTGTTTATTTTGTTCAAAATTAAATTTATTTCAGAAACTGGTATTCTCTAACTGATAATATATATCATCGAAAGATTCTGATAACTGCTGCATACTATTCAATAATAAATCTGCTCCAGCATCTATCAATACTTTATCATCTAAAGGACCTGTATTCACACCGATAGTAAATATACCTGCTGCAACTCCAGCCTGTACTCCTAAAGGGGCATTTTCTATTACAATAGCTTGATTAGGCTCTACACCCGCTTTCTTCAACCCCATTAAATAGGGTTCCGGGTCGGGTTTCCCATATTTTACATCAAAAGCCGTAACCATATATTTAGGCAAAAAAGCTCCCGGATAACTATGATTCAACTTATCTATCAAAGATGATTGTCCGGAACCTGTAACTAAAACGGGAATAAGACCTTTTTTTCGTATATTATCGAGAAAACCCGCAGCTCCCGGCATAGGTTTTGCCTTAGGCATACGATTAAAATAATCTGTCTTTAACTGGTAAATACGGTGAATCTCTTTATCTGTAACTCCATGTCCAAATTCTCGATTAAACAGCAGATTTATTGTCGAAGCGCCAGTACGCCCTTCATATAAATAAAACTCTTCAGGGGAACACTTTATCCCTTGTTCTGTCATCGTCAGATACCAAGCTTGTGCATGGTTTCGCATAGAATCATATAATACCCCGTCCATATCGATAAGAACAGCCTTCAAATTTATATTCTGATAACTATGCTTTTGTAAATAATTCTGTATAGACAAATTATACATATCCGTTTTCCTTTTCGAAACAAAATTACAAAGTAATTGCCACTAATCCTTATTATTCAATAACAAAATGTCTCTCTATTTCGTATGATACCAATAAATTTATAATTTAACTCCCGATTGCATTTATCACAATTTACCTATAACTTTGTATTTAGAATAAATAAATTATGAAAAAAGTACTGTGCCCCAAATGCGACAATACCGTTACTTTCAACGAGCGGAAATACGAGGAAGGCCGTTCTCTATTTTTCGTCTGTCCTCGCTGTGGGAAAAAATTTAGCATCCAAATCAATCAGACAAAAGCAGATGACACACCTCAATATGGTCATATCATTGTTCTCGAAAACGCATATTGCTACCGACAGCAATTACCTCTCTTTGCAGGAGACAACATTATTGGCAGACGTTCCAAAGGAACAAATATACATGTTCCTATCGAGAGTAGCGATACGACCATGGAACGGCAACATTGTATTATCAATATTTCAGTAAACAAGCAGGGAAAAACAATTTATACTTTGAGGGATTTTCCCAGCACATCAGGTACTTTCCTAAAGCACAAGTTGCTCAACAAAAGGGAAAGAGTTATTCTTGAAAATGGGTCGATAGTCACTATCGGGGCAACTACATTTATTGTATATCTTTCAGAAGAGGAACAAACATATACAGACTAAAAACAAGATTATGAAAAATATTATTCTCTTTGATACGGAATCTTTACATCTGGAACTGCTTCCGCTGACTTTTACACGTCCTATCTCTGACATACGCTTCGGGATATTTACCATTCGAGAAAAATGGGAACAAATGTATCCTGGCAATTACTCTTATAAGACCAATGATTACTTGGCAACAAAATATCCATTACAGACTGATGACAACAATTATTTCATTGCAGGTAATATCTGTCCTGATAAAGAATTGATTCAGAAACTTGATAAATTGTCTGAACAAGAATCTCTCTTTTATAATGATGAACTTATTGCATTTTACGGAACATTGGATGCATTCCAAGAAAATGATTTCGGAGTTGTTCACCCTCTAAAAAACGAACCATTGTCCTTACATAAACTTTATGATATTTTTATAAACAATGATATCGCATTAGAAAGAGATTACAAGATTATAACATCAAAAAAACAATCTGCTCCGTTACCAGCATCAAACAGAATAATCGGTAACCCCAATTTTGAAGATGGAACTCCCAAAATTTTTATAGAACCGGGAGCCTCTATAGAATGTGTCACGCTAAACGTAACACATGGGCCTATTTATATCGGAAAAGACACAGAAATCATGGAAAACTCAAGTATTCGAGCCCCATTCGCTGCTTGCGAACATGTTGTCGTAAATATGGGTACTAAAATATATGGGGCTACTACTCTGGGACCATATTGTAAAGTAGGGGGAGAACTTAATAATGTAATAATGCAAGCATATTCAAATAAGGGGCATGACGGTTTCTTAGGAAATGCTGTTATCGGAGAGTGGTGTAATTTAGGAGCAGGAACTAATGCATCAAACTTGAAAAATGATTACAGTGAAATAAAATTATGGAATTACCCGTCAAGACGTTTTTTACGTACCGGATTACAATTTTGCGGTCTGATTATGGGTGACCATTCCAAAGCTGGGATTAACTGTATGTTCAACACTGCTACTGTTTTAGGTGTAGGTGTAAATGTGCATGGTAGCGGATTTCCACGTAACTTTGTAGCCTCGTTCAGCGAAGGTGGTACAGCCGGATTTTCAGATGTTCCTTTGTCTAAATTCTTTTCTATTGCCGAACGGATGATGGCTCGCCGGGGGAAAGTACTGACAGAGGTAGACCGAGCTATTTTTGAAGCGATTCACGACGAAACGGAAAATCTAAAATAAAATTCTGCCATTCTATGCAAACTTGTCTCCTCACAAATAATATTCGAATACTATAATTTTTTACAGGATTAGCTTTTAGTTAATCCTGTATTTTATATTCCATTCTATACATATCAAATCCTCTTGCCCAATAATCTTTCTTAACTTCAAGCAACTCAAAACCTCGTTTTTCATAAAACTTATATGCTAACTGTGAGGTTCTAACTGTTATTCTCTGAACACTGTCAATAGATTTTAGTTTTTTAATTCTATATTCCAGTAAATACGTTCCCAAAGACTTTCCCTGATACTCCGGATGCAAAATGTCCCAACTGATTTTTCCGGTCATTCGATTATCTGAAAAATTTATTCCTCCACAACCTACAAGTTTTTTGTCAAAAAACAGGACATAATAAAGCTCTATTTCAGAATCTAAATATCGACTAAAATCATCTTCTTCACTTGATGCAAAATATTTAGGAATATTTAATCTAATCAGCTCTAACACAGCATTTTTATCTATAGATTTATATTCTCTAATCATAATTAGATTATCCATATAGATATCTTTATATCAAAAATATAATAAACAAAAACGACAACTTTCGATTTTGAAGTTGCCGTTTTTGTTTTTGATTCATCTATTATAATCCTCGTCCGTGGCAGTTCTTATATTTTTTTCCACTTCCACACGGACAGGGGTCATTGCGGCCAACCTTAGGTCCTACTTTTACCGGTTCGTGAGGAACCTCCTGACGCCCTGAGGCCTCTCGCGCAGCTTGTTGCTGCCTGTCTACCAAAGAATCTTTCTGTGTACGATATTTACTATAGTCTTGCCGTCTTTCAGGAGCTGCTTCACGCACTTGTTCAGGTTCACGTACAGGAATCTGTCCTCTCATAAGTATCGAAACAGTCTTACGGTTGATATTATCTATCATCGTCTTAAACAAACCAAAAGACTCTAATTTGAAAATCAAAAGAGGATCTTTCTGCTCATAACTGGCATTCTGCACAGACTGTCTCAATTGGTCAAGGTCTCTTAAGTGTTCCTTCCATGCCTCATCTATCGTATAAAGCAATATAGACTTCTGAAATGCCTTATTGATTGCTTTCGACTCAGTATCATATGCCTCTTTTAGATTGCAAGATATCTGGTACATGCGTTTACCGTCTGTAATAGGTATCAATATATTTTCGTAACGCGAACCCTGTTCTTCATATACTTGACGAATAATAGGATTAGCAACAGTTGCCATATAATCGGTCTTTCTTCTGAAAGCATTCATTACAGCCTCAAACAAACGGTCTACCAAACGTTCATTCTTTTCCGAGCGAAACTCTTCACGAGTAAAAGGCATCTCGATAGCAAATGTCTTAAATACATCTTCCTGCAGTCCATCATAGTCGCTAGTCTGTGAATACTCCTCAATCATAGCCTGAACAGCATCGAACATCATATTCATAATATCGATACCAATACGCTCTCCCAGCAAAGCATGATGACGTTTTGTATAGATTACTTCTCGTTGAGCATTCATCACGTCATCATACTCCAGCAACCGCTTACGAATACCAAAGTTATTTTCCTCCACCTTACGCTGTGCACGCTCTATCGACTTCGAAATCATGCTATGCTCTATCATTTCTCCTTCTTCGAATCCGAGGCGGTCCATCACCTTAGCAATACGGTCAGAACTAAACAATCGCATCAAATTGTCTTCTAATGATACATAGAATACAGATGAACCCGGGTCCCCCTGACGTCCGGCACGACCACGTAACTGTCGGTCGACACGACGTGACTCATGACGTTCGGTACCTATAATCGCCAAACCACCTGCTTCACGTACTGCTGGCGATAACTTGATATCTGTACCACGACCCGCCATATTGGTTGCAATAGTCACAGTTCCCGACTGACCGGCTTGAGCTACAATCTCAGCTTCTTTTTGATGCAATTTAGCATTCAACACGTTATGCTTTATTTTACGCATTGTCAACATCTTGCTCAACAATTCCGAAATATCTACCGACGTCGTACCTACTAATACCGGACGACCGGCGTCTACCATACGCTGTATTTCTTCAATAACAGCTGTATATTTTTCACGCTTCGTCTTATACACACGATCATTCATATCGATACGAGCAATCGGCTTATTAGTCGGAATTGTAACAACATCCAGTTTATATATATCCCAGAATTCCCCGGCCTCTGTCTCTGCCGTACCGGTCATACCAGCCAACTTATGATACATACGGAAATAATTCTGTAATGTGATTGTTGCAAAAGTTTGAGTAGCAGCTTCTACCGTTACTCTTTCTTTTGCTTCGATAGCTTGATGTAAACCGTCAGAATAACGGCGTCCCTCCATAATACGACCCGTCTGTTCATCGACAATTTTCACTTTATTATCGATAACTACATATTCTTCATCTTTCTCAAACAAAGTATAAGCTTTCAGCAGTTGATTTACTGTATGCACACGTTCTGCTTTCACAGCATAATTTTGCATTAGCTCATCTTTCTTCAACTGCTTCTCCTCATCTGTAAGTCCCATATTCTCAAGTTCAGAAAGCTGGGAACCGATATCGGGCAATACAAAGAATTGTGGGTCATCGGAATTTCCGGTAATCATATCGAGGCCTTTGTCAGTCAGCTCGATACTATTATTTTTTTCATCAATTACAAACAACAACGGGTCTGTAACAATAGGCATATTACGATTGTTTTCCTGCATATAATAAGCCTCTGTTTCCAATAGTAATGCTTTTATTCCCGGTTCACTCAAATACTTAATCAGCGGAGTATTTTTCGGCATACCTTTAAATGAACGGAACAATAAAAGTGCACCTTCTTTTCTTACCTCTTTATCCTCAGATGCTATCTTTGTTTTAGCTTCAGTCAGCAACTTGGTCGTATATGCCCGCTGAGCTTTCACCAACATTTCTACCTTAGGGCAAAATTCTTCAAACATCTGTTCTTCTCCCTTTGGTATAGGTCCAGATATAATCAAGGGTGTACGAGCATCATCAATCAAGACTGAGTCAACCTCATCAACAATTGCATAATTATGCTTACGCTGTACCAAATCTTTAGGCGAACCGGACATATTATCACGCAAATAATCAAAACCAAATTCATTATTGGTACCGAACGTTATATCTGCATTATAAGCCATACGACGCTCCTCAGAGTTTGGTTGATGCTTATCTATGCAATCTACTGACAAACCATGAAACATATACAACGGCCCCATCCACTCAGAGTCACGCTTAGACAGATAATCATTTACAGTTACCACATGTACTCCATTGCCTGTCAGAGCATTTAAAAATACAGGTAAAGTCGCAACAAGAGTTTTACCCTCGCCTGTTGCCATTTCTGCTATCTTGCCTTTATGCAAAACGACACCACCGAAAAGCTGAACATCATAATGCACCATATCCCAAGTAATCTCATTACCTCCAGCCATCCAATGATTCTGATAAATCGCTTTGTCGCCCTCGATACGTACAAAATCATGCTTTGCTGCCAAATCCCGGTCAAAATCATTTGCTGTTACTTCTATGGTTTCATTTTCGACAAAACGACGGGCTGTATCCTTCACTACTGCAAAAACTTCAGGAAGTACTTCGTCCAAAGCTTTTTCATACTTATCAAGGATATTTTTTTCTATCTTATCAACTTCATCCCAAACAGCCTCTCTCTTATCAAAATCCAGGTCCTCTACACCAGCTTTCAAATCGGCAATACGTTGCTTATCTTCTGCAACAGCAGACTGTATTCTTTGTCTTACATCATCAATGCGAGCACGTAATTCATCGTTACTCAATTTTTCTATTTCGGGATATACCGCTTTTACCTTTTGTACATAAGGGTCTATTTCTTTCAAGTCTCTTTGTGACTTGTTTCCGAATAATTTTTTTAGAATCTCATTAAATCCCATTGTTATATTTATGTTTAAATTTTTACATTTTTCCGGCTGTTAAATCACATAATTCTGGCCGTATAAGAACATTGTTTAAGAAGCCCAAGATTAGTAGATTTCGGGCAAGGCAGACTCTAAAGCTGCATTTGGAGATCGGATACGCAATATACGAGCTACAGTAGGAGCAATAGCTGTGGCTTTTACCGGTCTCATTACATGTTGCGGTTTTATATTTTTACCAAAGAAAAACAATGGAGCCGGTATTGCATTGGCACGTACATAGTCACGTGTATTATCTATATTTTCATATACAATTTCCCAACCTGGCTGGATCTCCAGCAATAAATCCCCTGATAATTTACGATGGTAGCCCCGACGAACAGCATCTATACGATTATTCCACTGACCATGTAATAAAAGATACGATGTCACAACATCTTGTACCCCTGTCATTTGAATAATAAATTCAGCAGCTCGAGTCTGAATCTCTTCCAAAGGAATCTGCTTATCGGTTATAAGTTTATGATTTAAGAATATCTCTCGATTATGATAACCTTCAACCCAATCTCCCTGTCCATAAATAGCCATCAAGTACATATTGAGCAAAGCAGTTGCTCTCCTAGGATAAAACTCTCCGGCAGGGACATTAAACACTCCGGCTTCTTTTCCTTCTCCATTAAAATATCCAGTCGAAGTAAGGAATATTACAGTATTGTTAAGACCTATCTTTTTATCTATCAAATCGAGTAATCGACCCAATTCCCTATCTAAACGAATATAGGTATCTTGTATTTCTAAACTATACTCTTGTATCGACTTATCTTGAAAGTTGGCAGCAGAATAACCAATGTTCAACATATCAGGTAAAGAATGACTGCCCAGCCCTCCATTTTCAATAAATGTGCGAGCCATACGGGTCACCTCTTCATTCATTAACCCGCTACGCTTAAACAAGCTATATTTTTGTTGCTTATATTTCGAAAAAACATGTTTGAATAAAAAATCCTGCGTCAAATAAGGCAACCCCGTATATCTGGAAATCGGTAATAATGGCTGCCAAGATAAAGTATCTATCCGTTCCGATAAAGAATTTTCCCGATTGGCTACATCAATATAAGCAGGGATATCATTATAATATGTCGAAGTGGCCCATTTACCATTTGCCTCATTGAACCAAAATGCAGAATTTGCAGCATGACCCGCACTCAAAATCGCTTGTTCAAAAGTAGGTGCTATTGAATAGACAGCACTAAATCCATCACTGGCAATCTTCAATTCGTCACTAACTGTCGAGGTCAATAAGTTCTGTGCAGACACTGTCTCATCCGTATAATTCCCCATCTTACTAATGTCGAACAAAACCGACTCCACACGTTTACGGGTAATATTATACAAGGTATTCGATGGTATCCCATTATACGAAGGATATGTGCCGGTATAAATCGAAGCAGTTGCAGAAGCACGATCGGGTTTTGGGAAATCAAATGTTACATTTTCATACATCAATCCCTCGTTCATCAAACGTTTAAAACCTTTTTCGCTAAAAAGGTGTTGCATCATTTGCAAATAATCTGTCCGCAACTGATCCACCGTAATGCCTACAACCAATTTAGGTATATCGCCTGATGTCTGTGCAGCTAACGGTGCAGCCATCAGTGCCAATAGCAACGAGGCAATAACTTTATTCATTGTTTTATCTTTCTTCGGCATATTATATATTTCTCAGTCTCTTGTCAACCCCAATATAAGTCAATGAACGTACTATCAATATTATGATATACGGTATAAAAGCTATATTGAGTAATTGCGGCAGCCAGTGCCATACAATCAAAAACAACAAAAGTACCGCAAAGTTAACAAAATGATAATAACTGACTACTTTTTTTAAATATTTTACCCAAACTAACACTGCAATTAATAATTGCAATGGATTTGCCCATATAATAGAATAGTTTGGAGAAGTGGCCGGATGCTCTGATATAAAAACCAAAAAACAAATGACACAACCTACAATTCCATAAAAAGAAAATATGATACAATCAAGCCATCTAAAATGCTGCTTCTTCCATATTTCTAAAGCTGATAGTATCAATATGACCACCAAAAAATAAATTCCACAAGCCATAGGTGTCGTATAAGGATTATAACTGACACTATTATCCTCCCCCTTATGACTATCAGGTACTACTATATAAGATTCTGTTACTAAAGGACGTACACTATCTTGAGGAGTTGATATTACTTGAGCATTGCCAAAGGCCTCCATAAGAACCGAAGGTAAAAACATCTCTTCTCTATAAGATATTTGTCTATCCAACGGGGCTCCCAAAGCTAAATCTATCCCAAATGTCAACCACGGAAAATTAAATGTGCACTTATGTATCATGTCACGGAAAGTAGGATGCCCCTCTGGAGCAATATAATCAATTTTCCCCCGGATACATTTTTCAACTATATCTCGTGGTCGAGTCGCACAATTATCAAATAAAAAATTGTATCGATATATTCGATTTTGAGGTAAATTATTCACGACCAAGGCTTGCAACAAATCCTCCTTCTCTTCAGTAGTTAAATTCAGCTCTTGCTCCATTACCCCGCTATTTCTTACAGCGTAACTCAATACAAAATTACGAAAAGATGTCGTCCCTATACTATAATCGGTCTCACCCTTTGTAAACCGATAAATAAAATGAGGAGCATTAAAATTAAATACTCCATAATGGAAAACAATATCCATATCTTTCTCCGGCCCCTGTACCCGAATACCTGTATGTCCAAACAACTCAAAAGACCTTTCTCCTGGAGAACAAGTCAGCAAACTGACTTTTATCGAATCTCCTACAGAAGGATATGCTGAAAAGTAAACAAAATAAAACAAACAAAATAAAAAGGCATATTTTATATTCATATTGTATCCCATACTCATCCTCATCTTTTATATTCGGTAAATGTACTACATCTTAACAAAATGTCATTTAGAAAAAAGAGTTCTTTTCATTACAAATTCCAAATCAATTTTCCAGTCTTCGTACCAAACGGTCTAAATCTGAACCAGACGGACTTTGAAACAGTTTTAATTCAAAAACAGGCAATATTGCCAATGCGTGATCAAAAAAATCAGCAACAATATGTTCATAATCAACCCAAACTTTCTGAGCAGAAAAAAAATAAAATTCCACTGGCAATCCTTTGTCTGTCATTTCTAAATAGCGAACCATATAGAGCATATCAGAATTTGTCGTAGGTAAACTTTGTATATAACGCTCGATATAAATTCTAAACAACTTAAGATTAGAAACCTTTGTTTGCTCGCTGTTCTCACCTCCTAAATATCCACATAATACGTCTTGAAACAATTCTATTTGGGATAATTTTATCAATAACTCTGACGAACAAAAACGAATGCTGTTCACATCTATGTTTATAGAGCGTTTTACCCTCCTACCTTCAGACTCTTCCATCCCCCTCCAATTCTGAAATGATTCATTGACTAAAGAATAAGGCGGAACCGTCAGAATGGTATTATCAAAATTACGTATTTTCACAGTATTCAATGTCACTTCTATGACACGGCCGTTAATCCGATGCTTCTCCATCGTAATCCAATCTCCAGGTCGCAACATATCATGTGCAGACAACTGAATACCCGACACAAAGCCCATAATCGTATCTTTAAATACCAAAGAAAGTATAGCAGCTGATGCCCCTAACCCGGCAAACAAGGTCATAGGAGAACGGTCTATGACTACACTGATAATTAAAATAGAGCCAACAAAAAATAAGATTACCTGCAATGTCTGGAAGAGTCCTTTTAACGGCCGATTCTTAAATTTTTCTTTCTCCGAATATATCTCAAATAAAATATTGAACAAAGCACTGAAAAAACGTAAAATAACTGCAATAATATAAACAAGACAAAATTTAAGTAAATAAGACAGCAATAATGGCTGCTGTGGAAAAGCTAATGGAAGAAGAAAATATATCAAAACTGCCGGGACGACTAATGCAAAACGGTTTAAAACCTTACGGTCAAGTAGTAAATCATCCCACGTAATTCGTGTACTTCTAATGATTCTTCGTAATACATGTGAAATAAAAAAACGACATGCATAATCAGAAAGAATAGCTAACAACAATATTATAAACAATACTACCAATTGATATACCGGTCCACCCCACTTAGGAGTAATATCAAGACTCGTAACCCACTCGGTTATCTGATTGTTTATACTGTCAATTTGCAACATCATAGGCAAATGAAGATTAATTTATTGTGTTAACGGCTTATCTGTTTTTTTATTTTTGAAAGACAAAGGAAGCTTATAATATATGGAATAAGTAAACGCCACTGACGAGCCGGAGTTACCAAACCCAGGTATAAACCAAGGAGAAGATTGAAAATTGTCCTTTACCTTTATTTTCCATTTATATCTCACACTCCATCCCATCATCAGTCCTTTATAAATTTTCACCCGGACCCCAAGTAACCCTTCAACCCATTGTGCCCTGGATTTTTGATTTAAAATTTCCGCTGTGACAGGACTATCTGGATTCCAATAAGGGGAGTCTAAATGTATATTTTTTATGTCATAATGAAAAGCCGAGAAGCCATATCTCAATCCTATATAAAAATAGTCAGATGACAGACTATTATATTTTATATTATAATTCAATCCTATACGATTGTATAAAGCGGGCTTTCCTATATATGTAAAATTCATATCTTCAGGCGTACTATTTGACTGTCCTATACCAATTTCCCAAATAGGAAAAAATCGATTATGAAGGTCTAACTCAACACTGGCCTCATAATTTCCATATTTTTGTCCGAATAAATTGGCCACTGGACTAAACAAGTCAATCCCTACTAAAACACTATTCAATAGAGGATATTTATGCTTTGGCTCTTTAGGTGGTTCCTGCTGCTTTTGGGCTGTCTGCACCGGCCTCGATACCGGTGTATTTTTCCTATTTTCCAATGGTCTTTGAGGTTGTTGCGCAAACATCAAAGACACACACATCAACCCTCCTATCAATAAACTACTGCACCTGGTCAACATGATAAAAAAGTTGAATATTCTCTGTACTAAAATTAGTTATCTCGTTCTGCACCAATTTAGCAGACTGCAATTGATACGTTGTATATCCAAGACTATCAATAATATAATTAAACATTGCTCCACACTCTGCAGAAGCAAAATAAACATAGCTATGGTAAACAAATGTCAATGTATCAGTCTTGTATCTGGGATGTATGTTTTTCTGGTCATAGCGAATAACAAAACGAGTGGTATCTTTATCGTCCCTTAAAGGCAAATACATAGAAGAAACATTCATCGCCGTATCGAGTAGCATAGAGTCTCCAATTTGTCCAACACCATAAACAGTAAGGGAATCTATGTAAATAGTTTGAGGAACTGTAGAATCACTATAAATCGTCACATAGGGTATGCTGCTTCTATTTTCCATACACCCTGTGTCATTGCATGAAATAAAAGCTATAAGGACCAACCAAACTGGCAACGTTATAGTTATATATCTCAGAAACTTTCCCATTTCACTATTTCATTAAATGCTTTCCGTCTTTTCGGTGTCGAAACAAACACCTCCGGTTCTTTGGGATAACCTATCGGAACGATTACCACAGGTTCAACACCATTTGGCAAATTAAACAATTGTTTACACAAATCCGTATCAAAATTGCAAACCCAACAAGTCCCTAATTCTTTTTCGGCTGCAGCCAAACAAATATGCTCTGTCGCTATTGCTACATCAATGTCGGCATGGTCTTTCCCGTCAGACTTTCGTACCCAAGAAAAACGATGGTCGGCACAAACTAAAATATACATTGGTGCAGAACGAAACCACTCTCTATCATAACATTGACGTATATGGTTACAGCCTTCTTCCCCCTTAATTACAACAAAAAACCACGGCTGGAAGTTTACTGCAGAAGGAGCCAATCGAGCAGCTTCGAGAACATATTCAAGTTTTTCTTTCTCTACATTACGGGAAGCATAATCTCGAACCGAACAACGAAGACGGGATAATGTCAACATATCCATATCGCTCTCTCTTGTTTTGTCATCTACCAGATACATTCGAATATATTTTCTATTCTTAAATATTAATTACAAAATCTCCTTTTCTATATTATAAACATTTCGTCCCACAGCATTCCGTGAAATCAATTCACCCAAAAATCCTGTCAAAAAGAGTAATGTCCCTAATATCATGGCCGTAAGAGCCAAATAAAAATAAGGCATATCTGTCACCAATCGATATGGCATATTCGAATAAAGGGCATAAATCTTATATCCTCCTACTGCTATCGCCGAAAAAAAACCGAGAATAAACATCACACTTCCTAATAAACCAAAAAAATGCATCGGTTTAGCCCCGAACTTTGAAAAAAACCAAAGTGTCAGCAAATCTAAATAACCATTAACAAAACGATTCAACCCAAACTTGGTCTTACCATACTTACGAGCCTGATGATGCACAACTTTTTCACCAATTTTACTAAATCCTGCATTTTTTGCCAAATAGGGAATATAACGATGCATATCTCCATAAACCTCAATATTCTTCACCACTTCATTTCGATAGGCCTTCAGACCACAATTAAAATCATGCAAATATATACCCGTTACCTTTCGGGCTGTCGCATTATATATTTTAGTAGGAATAGTTTTAGATAACGGGTCATAACGTTTCTTTTTCCAACCGGATACCAAATCATATCCATCTTCCGTTATCATTCGATAAAGTTCTGGAATCTCATCCGGACTATCCTGCAAATCAGCATCCATCGTAATCACAACATCTCCCTGAGCTCTACCAAAACCTACATGTAATGCCGGAGACTTGCCATAATTTCTACGGAATTTCACTCCTTTTATATTCTTATTTTTCTCACGAAGAGATTCTATAACACTCCAAGAGTTATCAGAGCTACCATCATTAATAAATAATATTTCATAAGAAAAGCCATTCTTATCCATTACCCGCTCAATCCATGCAGTCAATTCAGGTAAAGATTCTGCTTCATTATATAAAGGAATAACCAATGAAATATCCATATTCTTATCTTAAAGTATTTATTTTCAATTTACGAGATCTCATAATCCAAGCTAAAAGCATAGACAATAAAGAACCGAAAAATACATTCGACAATATTGTCTGGTACACCATTTCAATAGCAGTAGGTGCTCCCCCTTTCTCTAATCCCTCACGCATCATTTGTAAAAACTCCGACCCTTGCTGATTGCTTAACATTGCCAACATATCCAATAACGCCGCAATCTGTTTTTCAAGGTAAAGGGGATCAATATATTGATAAAACACATACTGTACCAAACCACTCAATAACGATGCAAAGAAAAATAAGAAAATACCAAATGTCCACAAATGGACAAAACCCACCCTTCCTTTTTCCTTGTTTCGATACATCTTCATTAAATAATAAAGCACAAAAGGAATGGAAACAAACAATATCTCTGCCAATACATTCAGAGCAATAAATTTAGTACTTTGAGTAGTAATCAAAAACTTTACAATCAGAAATAAACCAAAATAAATGCCATATTCCATAGCATATCTCACAATAGTCTTTCCGTTATTCCCGTCCTGCATGGTTTTCTATTTTTCTTATTGTTTATTTTTGAGTCTAATTTTACGAACAATGCCGTTACAAAGTTATCACTTTTAATACAAACCAGCCTATTTCAGCCAATAAAATGTGTAAAAATGATATGATAATAATATGTCAATTACATTTTTTTGAAAAAAATACAACATATAACTCTTTAAAATAGAGACAAATGTATATAAGCAAGAAAAAAAATCAACATCATCTATTGCAGAACCAGGAAAAATATCTACTTTTGCAGCCGGGTAAGTCCTACACGGTCAGCTCCCTTCGAATCCCCCAGGGCTTGACCGCAGCAAGGGTAGCTTGGTTGTAGCGACGCGATGTAGACAGCTTACCCATTTGCCGATATAGCTCAGTTGGCCAGAGCACGTGATTTGTAATCTCGGGGTCGTGGGTTCGAATCCCTCTATCGGCTCAATCAATGAAGCTGTTTCCTAAAGTAAAGGAAACGGCTTTTTATATCTAAAAAATGGATAAATCCAGACTGAAAGCAATGATTCAATATAAAAATTGGAAAAATTTTATAAGATACATATTCTAAATATCAGCTTTCACCTTTTACTCACAAATACTTTTCATATCGGATATTTTCTAAAAAGTAATACATAATTTTCCTCAATATAATAAATACATATCCGTATAACGCGACCTATGTTTAAAATCATTATAGCACTCTACTTTTCCAAACAATTCTATAAAAAAATTGTTATATATAAAATACTAACTTTTAAATAATTATGTCAAATAAAAGCTTGAAAGAGGCCTTAGCACATCGTAGATCGTACTATGCCATCAGTAACGAATCTCCTATCTCTGAAGGAGAGCTAAAAGAGCTGATTGAGTTCACGATAAAAACAACTCCCTCAGCCTTTAACTCTCAGTCTACCCGTATCGTCCTTCTATTAGGAAATCAGCATAAAAAATTATGGGAGATTGTAAAGGACACCCTAAAAGCCATAACCAGCCCTGAAACATTTATCAATTCAGAAAAGAAAATTGACCAATCTTTTGCTGCCGGTTATGGGACAATTCTCTTCTTTGAAGACGAATCTATCATTCATCATCTACAAGAAACATTTCCTACGTACCAAGACAAATTTCCTATATGGTCACAACAAACATCCGCCATGCATCAGCTAACAATATGGACACTACTCGAGGACGCCGGATTCGGGGCATCGTTACAACACTATAATCCTCTTATAGATGAGCCGATACATCGCCAATGGGCGATACCTGCTCACTGGAAACTTATCGCACAAATACCATTCGGCACTCCTTTACAGACACCCCCTGAAAAAGAAATACTACCATTGGAAAATAGAATCAAAATATTTAAATAATTTTACTCTATTATTCCAATAAATATTTAATGATATCATATTATTATGATTTCGGGATAAAATTTTATCCCGAAATCATAATATACAAATTCAATGAGACAATATTTCATTGGGAGGTAAACTCAAATCTTGTCCTTCTAACGCTATTCGAAAACCTTTTTCATTCCATAAACGTAAATATCCTCCAATATTATTATTTATCATCAATAGACGGAATGAATGTTTCCCTTTCTGTAGAGCCATAGATGTACGTGTACAAGAATGACGGACCAACTTTCCATCATTGCTTAATACGACCTTCCCATCTATCCATAACTCATCCATTTCTGTTGAAAAAAAATATATACCATCAGTCGGAACTTCAAAATACCCAGTATAACAATAAGCACCTTTATCTTCCAAAAGGGGTTTAAAATCAAATCCTGGAACAATATCTGGACCTGTCCAGTAAGCGTCTTTCACATCATGCACATAATATAAGTCACCTTCTGTCCTCCACAAATTTAGCCCAACCTTCGTATCTTTATCTATCCTTGGAGAATATTTTTCCTTCACAACATGAATTGTACGAACAGGACTAAGTTTTCCAAATGGTAACACAGATGCAATTTTAAATACAGTTTTCTTATCCAATACAATCGGCATTCTGTATAATGTAGAAGATAGAGTTGGCTCACTTCCATCCAAAGTATATACCATCGGTAAGTTTCGACTATTATGAAAATTTAATACCGTTTTATCTGTAAATGCAACATAATCAGCAGCTGGGCCTTCCGGCAAAGGTATATGATAGTTAACATGATGATAATCCAATCGCATTAGCAGGCCATTTAATCGCTGTACAAAAGAATCATAATTTTTCTTCACCTTCGGTGTCCAATTCAGTTCAGCAACAGCCAATAAGCGAGGATATAACAAATATTCTGTATATTCGGGAGTTGTTGCATACTCAGTCCACATATTAGCTTGAGCACCCAAAACATGATGCCTCAACTCTTTTGGTATTTTTTCAGATGCAGGATCATATTCGTAAACAGAGTCCAGCATCTTGCCTACATCAATAGCAATAGGCTCTACTTCAACTGCTCCTTGACCTGCATCAATATACATCCATTTTGAAGGGGTCATGATTACATCATGTCCCATAGTCGCAGCTGTAATACCACCTTTTTCCCCTCGCCAAGACATGACTGTTGCTGACGGAGCCAACCCACCTTCAAGAATTTCATCCCATCCTATCATCGATTTTCCATGCGACAATAAAAACTTTTCTATACGACGTATAAAATAACTCTGTAATCCATTTACATCTTTCAGATTTTCATCTCTTATTCTTTTTCTACATTTAGGACAAACACTCCACCTATCTTTTGGACACTCATCCCCACCTATATGAATCATCTTTCCAGGAAAAAGCACTGCTACTTCACTCAAAATATTTTCTAAAAATTCAAATGTTTTATCATTACCTGCACAATACACATCCTCTTCTACTCCCCACATATTACGAATTGAAAATGGTCCTCCCGTACAAGAATATTCAGGATAGGCAGTCAACGCGGCCAATGCATGACCTGGCATTTCTATTTCCGGTATCACCGTAATATAACGTTCAGCAGCATAAGCAACTACCTCTTTTATTTGCTCTTGAGTATAAAATCCTCGGTGTATAGTCCCATCTGCATTTCGACGAACGGCCCCTACTTCAGTCAACCGTGGATATTTCTTTATTTCTATTGTCCAAAGCTGGTCGTCAGTCAAGTGCCAATGAAATCTGTTCATTTTCAACATAGCCATTATATCAAGTTGTTTTTTAATAAACTCTACACTGTGAAAATGTCGCCCAACATCCAACAACATACCACGATATGGGAAAACAGGTTCATCATTTATTATAACACAAGGAGCCTTCCAAGCAATAGTTTCGATTTTCAGGTTACTTTCAATTTGTGAAGGGAATAATTGCATAACAGTCTGTATACCATAAAACACCCCTTGTGCCGTCTTCCCTTTGACAGTAATTCTTCCAGATGAAACTTCAAGTCGATATCCCTCATCTTTCAATTTTAAAGTTTTATCTACTTTTATACGAATTACATTTTCATTTCCAAATAATTTCACAGATAAAACATATCCCGTAGATTGCTGTATTTTTCTATTAAAATAAGTTACAATTTTATTTAGTTCCTCTCGACTCTCCTCTCCCATTACCACCCATGATGTTTCATCAGTAAGTTCGAAATATCCTTTCTGATATACTATATTCTTCGGTAAAGGAATCAAAGATAAATCTGTATTATTCATAGTTCGTGCCCGTCCCTCTGATACCTTCATGAGAAACAAAACCAATATCACACCTCCAATTATATTATATTTGCTTACAAAATCCACCATACTATTCAATTTTTAATCTCCATAATTGACACGAACATTAATTATATTCTGGTTATTGACCGGAATCTCTACCGGCTGATAACCCTCTTTTGTAAAAATCAAGATTTCATGATTTCCCGTCTTCACATGAAAACGGCCATTTTCATCTGTAACTGATAACACTTTACCCGAACTTTTTTCTACAATTTGAATATTCTGTATCAACGTTGCCTGAACATCCCTAATTTCTCCAGAAATATCTATTTGACAAGAACTCATTTTCTGTTTTATACATGATACATTATTTCCCTTCCCTAAATACACCGGCTTCCCAACTGTTATGTCCTGAGTAAGCAAAATATTGTCAGAGGCAGTACCTACTTGTATTTCAAAATCTCCAGCTTCAATAAAACGTTGGTTCAAATCATCCACCAAATATAAATCTTCAACAAGAACTTTCAATTGAATTGTTTTTACATCTCCTCTTCTTATATCTACCTTTTTAAAATCGCGAAGCTGTCTTATCGGAGTAACATAAGTACTTACCTTATCTCTTACATATAACTGCACCACTTCTTTCCCATCTCGAAGACCAATGTTCTCTACATCCACCTTCACTATAATTGTATCGGAAAAACTATATTCATTTTTATTCGTTCTTAAATTTTTATACCGAAATGATGTATATGTCAATCCATGGCCAAAGGCCCATAATGACGAAGGATTAGAAAAAACATAATCTCGTCCTGGAGATTCATAATTTCCAGGATTTTTATAAAATCCCTTATCCGAAGGCAAATAGTTATAATAAACCGGAAGATGTCCTGTACTTCTTGGGAACGAAAATGTCAATCGTCCGGATGGAGACACTTTTCCAAATAAAATATCCGCAATCGAATTTCCAGCTTGTTCTCCAGCATACCATTGGACCAAAATAACCGGTAAATGCTCTTTTTCCCAAGGTATAGCAAAAGGTTTCCCTGTCACCAAAATCAGTACGACGGGTTTTCCTGTTTCATAAACAGCCTTTATCAATTGAGTTTGTGCTCCGGTAAGGTTTAAATCATTCAAATCAAATCCTTCCCCAGAAGTAGAACTTTTATAATCACGTGCCAATGCCGCACTAGCACTTCCACAAAAAACAAGAGCCACATCACTTAAACGGGTTATAGAAACCGCCTCCTCTATTCCTGAAGTATCTAATGATGTCAAGCTACAGCCTTTGGCATAACGCACAAAGACTTCATCTCCCACAGCTCTTTTTATTCCCTCCAATGGTGTAACACCATCTTTGTTATCTCGACTCCAAGTATAATCTCCAAATTGCACTTGATCTGCATTCGGACCTATCACAGCAATAGATTTCAACCGTCTTACATCCAATGGCAATAAATTATCTTCATTCTTCAATAAAACAACCGACTCATCAGCAATCTCTTTTGATAACTTTATACTCTCCTCAGAATGCATTTTACTATGCCGATACCGAATTCCATAAGGGTCTTCAAACAATCCCATCTTAAACTTTGCATATAGTACCCTACGAACAGATGTATCGATAATTTTCTCATCAAATTTTCCTCCCTTCACTAAGCTCTCAAGTTCCGGATAACATCTACTCGAAGCTTCAACATCCAACCCAGCAGATAATGCTTGCACTGCAGCGTCAGCTGAACTATACGCTGTACGATGTAAGGTTTTCAACATTTCAATTGCTCCCCAATCAGAATAAACATAACCTTTAAAACCCCACTGATTCCTCAATGTTTCAGTCAATAGATAATTAGAAGCAGAATTAGGAACACGATTCCACGAATTATATGTAGACATGACAGCCAATAACTGAGTATTTTTTATAATCATTTCGAAAGGTTTCAAATATATCTCATGCAAGTCTCTAACTCCACATTCCACCGATGCCAAGTTCAATCCACTCAACGGGTTTCCATGAGCTCCATAATGCTTTAACATAGGAGAAATTCCATTGTCCCAATACCCCTTTACCTCTTGAATACCCAAAAGCCCACACAGGAAAGGATCTTCTCCATAGGACTCCTCCACTCGCCCCCAACGTAAATCCCTAACTACATCAACACAAGGAGCCAGTACTTGATACATTCCTTGGGCATGCAGATCTTGTGCAATCATAGCGGCTTTACGATAAGCCAGATCCAGATTAAACGTACTACCTAAAGCTATATTTTGAGGATAAATTGTGGAGCCTTCATGTACCGCACCATGCAAAGACTCAGCAACTGTGAATATTGGAATTCCTAAACGAGTATTCTCCACCATATATTTCTGTATCAGAAACATATTCTCCGTACAATTCTCCCCTGTCAACGGAAATCCTTCAACAAATCCCCAAGCCATTCCCCTGGAAAAACTTTCCAGTTTTTGCATATCCAACTTCTGTCCATTAAAAATATTCCAAGAATGCAAATGCCTTATCTGTGCTATCTTTTCTGATAATGTCATTCTCTGTAATAAATCATCTACTCGGTCTTCGATAGATAGCATACTATTCCGATAAGGTTCATTTTGTGCAAAGATAGGCAACACAGTCAATACGCATATCAAAGAAACACAAATCACATTTTTTTTCATTACCTTTATCAAATAATCATCTCTCATTTTATATGTGTCTACCATTGTATTATATTAATTCCCAAATATCTTCTTTTATTACAAGTAATGAACTTCTCTCTGTTTTCAAATCACAAACAGCTGTAATATCTACTGCAATACCATATTAATTATATTGAAACAATTAATAACCAAAACATTTTTTGTAAAACTATTTTACTCCCAAGCTATCATATATAACCAGCTCTGTAAAATTGACACTCATTCCATTTTGAGGATTCAACCATTTGAAAGTTGCTGTATGTTTCCCGGGTTTTAGATCAAAAAACCAAAACAATTCTGGACGACGGGTTGTATAAAGGTCTGGCAACAAAGCTTTCTCAACCAATTTGCCATCAATATAACACTCTACTTCAGCCACATAATCATGATCCTTACCTGAAATCCTACCTCGAAATATTGCCCCTGTACCTTCAAAACATATAGGCTGTTCTATTTGTGAAATAGTTTTGTTGATACTTACAATTGACGTCGGTCGTATTCCCTCAAAACACTCTTCAAAACCCACCGGCTTCGGAACTTGATAAATAACCACAGCATCTTTTTCGCCAATACTTCCACCTCCACGTTCTATCATCTTCAATGCCAAATCATAAGTTATATCACACGCCTTATTTAATGATGTAGAAGTAAATATAAAGTTTATATCAGAGACAGACTCTATATCTCCTTTCCAGTATTCCGGAATTTTATCATATCCGATAATTGTACCCAAAATACCAGCTGAGGTCGACGGATTACAGTCTGAATCTTGCCCACACCGAGTAGAAATATCTATCGTTTTTCCATAATCTCCATTTCCATATAAAAGACCTATAATTACATAAGCCGAATTTACTGTCGCATCTATATTATATGGTTTAAATACTCCATCTGGACATCCCAAATCTGTAGAAAAATTACGCTCGACAACATACCATGCTTGTTTCCAGTCATTCGGATCTTTTTCGTAACACTTTATTACAGCGTCCATACATTTATAAAACTTACTTTGTAACGGAATTACTTTCAATGCTTCTTTTACAATATATTCCACATCATCATACACAAAAGCCAAAGAATACATCGCTCCGACATAGACACCACCATACCAACCATCTCCATAATTCATAATATGCCCTATCGAATCCGAAACTATCGCACAAGAATTAATCATCCCCGGAGTCATCAAGCCTGCATAATCTGCCTCTATTTGATAATCGATATCATCTGCATGCGGATTATTTTTCCAATATCCTGACATCGGGGGCATTATCCCTTTAAGAATGTTATAACGTGCAGCCTGATTGGCATGACATAAACCGTATTTGGCATTTGCAAAACTTAGAGCAAAAGAATCTACCGGAGCTTCCAAACCTAAACGAGTAAACACTTCAAGAAAAGTAAGATTCATATACACATCATCAAAAGCATGAGGAGTCTTTTTAAAACATCGTGATATATCATCCTTTTCCCATCGAATAGGAATATAATCTTGTAACATCGTACCACAATATCGGAATTCTGTCGGAAAGCCATAAGTACAACCTATAACTTTCCCGGCCCAACCTCCTTTTATTTTATCCCGAATCTTCTCTTTTGATATTTTGATTTGTTTGCCATCTTTATATGCGACTCCAGCAAAAGACGAAACTACAATACTCACTAATAATAAAACAAATACAAAAAATCTTCTCATAATAATCTTGTTAATCATGGTTACAATTATTTATATTAATACTCTTTTTTTAAACACAAGTAAACTTAAATATGGAAACAACTACTTTCTACTACCTTTTATATTCACATCAACAAAAACCGGATAATGATCAGATAACATTCCCATATCAACTCCAGCCCCATCAATAGATAATTCTCGGACAATACATGATTGTCTTACCTGAATCCCCCTACTACTATTTCTTTTTAACAAAACATAATCTATTAATCCTCCATTATCAGATCTCCCAGACAGAGAACCTCCTTCTACATCACTAATAATTTCAAAATCTTCCAATAATATAGGGAAAGCAATCCCTCCGCTTTTCCAATAATGAGAATCATTTAAATCTCCAGCTAAAAACACAGGTTTCGATTCTTCGCGAACATACCTGCAAAGTTCTTTTGCACCTTCTATCCGTTTCATATCATTCAAATCAAAATGAGTTCCCACAAAAACAAAATCCTCTAGTTCAACATAGACAGCAACTCTTTTTTCATCTCCAGGAAGAGATATCAGCTTTCGATTTTTTATTGGAATTGTCTTTTTCACCAATACTCCACATCCAAGGCTTGCCCCATGATCAAATGTATCAGCATTTCCATAAATATCTATATATTCTATACCTGTAGCATCCGCAATTTGTTTTAATAAATAACGATATTCCCTTCCTCGTGATGCACTATCAAGCTCCTGTAATGCAACAACATCAGCATCCAAGGCTTTTATTACTTGAGCTAGTTTTCTAGTGTTATTCATATCTATCTTACCTGGATCAGAACCGCCTTTGCAATAATGTGTATTGTAAGTCATCAGTCGTATCGTATTTATATACTCCTTATCATACATTTGAGCTTCAATATTGAATTCGATCAATAAGAATAAAACTATAAGAAAATTAAATGGGTATATCTTATCCATCTTACACATATAAACTGAATTAAAAAAATTGATATTTAATATATTCTTGATTCTTATATAATACCAGACAAAAAAAAGTGATTCTCGGGTAGTTATTTTTTATTTTTTAAACAAAAAATATAATATTAAACCCATTTACTCTTTCTCATATATAGGTATCTCAACAACACGTACTTTCTCTACAATAGAAATAGTTCCTATTTTATAACATCATCTTAATCTTCATAATAATCTCTATACTTTGAGTTTAATCCAACGCTGTCCCTGTAGACTTTCTTTTATAATCTTTTTCTTTTGTAACTGTACCTCAATAGTAACTGGAATTTTAGCATTTAAATGGATCTTTTCAATTATCGGTTCATCTGGTATTACTAATAATCCTCCACTTCCCAGATCCGCTCTACAATTATAAGCTTTTACTGATCCATCATCTCGAACTAATACATATGCAGAAGTCAATGCACATTCCTCCAAAGCTTTAAATATCTCCTGAACTGTATTATCGCCTGCTCCACCTCTTTCCTTAAACTGACAAATTGTATTTTCTTCATCATCCGGACGTAACCAAGGACTAATCATATCCAAATATTGTTCTCCAACAATTGAATCTACGGGCATCCCACAAAACGGTTTATCCATATTCTCAACATACACTTTTGCTTCAACATAAGGATCCGGAACAAAACCCCAACGTAGTTTTCCATCTAAATCCATGACCTGAATACAAGCCCCTAATGTATCCATAAAATCGGTCAAATAATATTCTTCTCCTGTCAACAAATACAAATAATAAGAAGCATAAATTTTCCATGCTGTCCAACCATGCGGAGAATTCATTATCTGATTAGGAACAAAATAAACATCCAAAGCTTCCCAATATCTCAATGTTCCACCACGCATACGAGCATCCGGTATAAGCAACTGTTCAAGACATTGATGTTTATCCATCAAATAACGGGCTGCTGACGCATACATATCACGTAAAGATTTGTTTTGCTGCATTTGACCAAACATTCCCAATTGCAATGCACTACAGGATATCATTCCATCTTCAAATGTCATATCCCCTTCGGTCTCAATATCATCACGACGCTTTAATAAATCATCCACCGCTTTGGCTGCCGATGTAAAATGCCTCTCAAAACGTTCATTCCACACAGGACAGTCAATCAACATTTTTTCAGCCATAGCTAATTCCATCATTGACTTTGCCGTATATATAACAGCAGTATAATGTACTCCTCGAGAACGATATGAACCATCTTGCCATTGTATTTTATCCGAACATAAAAAATCTCCTATATGAGACGCCTTTTCCAGGTATGAACTATTACCTGTAGTTTCCCATAAATCTACCAACATTCCCATCAACGCCGAGAAGTTCTGAATTCGATGAGGCAATGATTCCAAATTAGGAACCCAAGTAACAGTATCAATTATCAAAGGCAATGTCCTGTTAAACCGTTCTTCCAATATTTTACTCTCTCCATTATCCGGGAAATACTTTGCACCAAGAAATGCCGTATAATAGCCATAAAAAGTTTCACAAGCATTAGAAAATAAGGGAGAATTTTTGGAAACAAAGTCTTTTGCTTTTCTCATATACCAAGACCAAGGCTTGCGAACATAAACCTTAGCCTCTGCCGTTTTTCCATTACCAGAAATTGCCTTAATAGTATATAAGCCTTCCTCTTTTGGCAGAAAAACAGCCCTACAAACAATATCTTTTTTACTTTTTGAAACGGCATTGTAAGATAGTACCCTTTCCTTTGATGGTCCACTTATATGTAATACCACATCTCGATCTTTATTATATATGTTTACATAAACCGAATCATTTTTAGCTACCGTATATCGGTCACATTCTATCGTGGGAACATTAAGCCAATGCGATAATTTATTTTTTACATCCGATAAATTCTCAACTCCACCCAAATGAATTCGCCACACACGACTCTCTCCTGGAGCTAACTTGTTCATATTCTGAGGATGTCGTTCTGGCAAAGGAAGACAATGTAACAAATCAAGGCTTGCTGTTTTTATCTGATGTCCCCATTTCCATTCCAACGAACCTTCATAAATATAATTCATACCATAAGAAGCAACTGGCTCCTCTGAACCAAATGCTAAAATCTTTTGTCTTGGAGACATAAAATATCCCCATGTAAAATTTTTCTCGCAACGAATCAATGTCGGGAAAAACTTGGCATCCCATTGAGGATATGTCTTCATTTCACTATCTACACCAATAATCAATCGCGCCCGCTTCGGTTCAAAATCGCCATAACCCTTATTCGTCAACGAACAAATAGCTACCAAATGATCTTTCTCTGGAAGATAAGAAATAGAATAATGTATATTATCTTTCTCTGCCATAAACATAAGATCCCTTTCCGGAACCGGGAATAAAGAAATTCCTTCCCAAGCCAAACCAGACATAGAATCTTCCCTGAAAGGAACTACTTCCCATCCATTTTCAGACAAAAATTCATATCGTGATATTGTTCCGTCACTTTCATTAATATAGGCTTTCCATCCTAAAGAGAAACCTCCAAGTTCCTTTCCTGAAATAGGAATACAAACCAAGAACATAAAAAATAAAAACATCAATAATACTCTAATTTTTAGAGTATGAATATTTGAAAAATAGTATTTTATCATAATACTTTCCTAAAAAATTTATTCTATTTAACTACAAACCATATTGGCAAGATGAGACCAAAAACTTTTATAAAATGCCAATTAACAAAACACATCCCTCTATTTTTTTCTTCATTTTATATCGTTAACTATATTTCTCCATAAAAAGTAATTGCCTGACTGAAACTTGAAATTATCCCACTGCTATTCTTGATTTTCCTATCTTTGTTATAATAACTTTATTTGCAAACTTAAGGGTAGCATAATTTACATTTTTTATATTTAATATGAATATTTTTCTATTTTCTTATCTTGATTTTATCTTTATCTAAATCATTTATACAGAATATTATAGAAATTACTGATATATTTTCAATCTGAATTCTTTGTATGTGAAAAGTCAGTTTCATTACTTACAGAGATTAGTACATAAATAATAAATTGCATCTTCATCGTGTTGCAACCATAAAAACTATCTGAAAACAAAAATTGATTAACTTTGGAAAAACAAATATGAAAAATATCAATTTATGGAAAATATTAATTGGGGCATTATAGGATGTGGAGATGTATGTGAAAAGAAAAGCGGTCCGGCATTTTATAAGATAAAACATTCTTCTTTAGTTGCCGTTATGCGGAGGGATGAAGCCAAGGTAAAAGATTTTGCACAAAGGCATAGCGTAGAAAAGTATTACACAGAGGCCGAGAAATTGATAAATGATCCCGATATAAATGCCATATATATAGCCACTCCCCCTAACATGCATAAAAAATATGCGATACAGGCCATGGAGGCAAGCAAACCGGTATATGTAGAAAAACCTATGGGAATGAACTACACCGAATGTCTTGAGATGATAGAGACTTCAAAAATAACAAATCAAAAATTATTTGTTGCCTTTTACCGCCGGGCACTCCCTTATTTTCTAAAAGTAAAAACTTTATTGGACGAAAACAGAATTGGGCAAGTGCTCACTGTTGACATAAAACATATCAAGAAAGCCCAAACATCTGACTTCGATGCCAATACTCATACTTGGAGGGTAGATAAAAGTATTGCAGGAGAAGGTTACTTTTATGATTTAGCCCCTCACACACTCGACATTCTCGACTTCCTATTGGGTAAAATAGAATCAGCAAAAGGATATTCTCAAAATCTGGGGCACTTATATGATACCAAAGATACTATATGTGCAACACTCCAATTTGAGTCAGGAGTTATAGGTACAGGACTATGGTGTTTTGTCGCTAATGAAAACTCTGAGCAAGATTCTATCGAAATCATAGGAACAAATGGAAAAATAACATTCAGTACATTCGCTTTCACTCCTATTACGTTAATAACTAATAAGATATCCGAACAATACTCTTTCACTTCCCCCGAACATATAGAACAACCCTTGATACAAACTATTGTGGATGAGTTAAGAGGGTATGGACATTGTCCTTCTACTGGAATCTCTGGTGCCAGGACATCTTTAGTCATGGACCGAATACTAAAGGAATAATGATTATTCCCCTAACTGGACTTCAATATACTGTTCCTTTTCGGGACAATCATCCAAACGAATTTGTAACAACGTATATCCCGTAACAGGATTTTCAAAAGGAGTAAAAGGCTTTGCCTCCGTTGTAGAAAACTTTGCATTTTTTGGAGAAAGAATCTGTAAAACAAATTTTTTACCGTCTTTCTCCAAAACTGCCTTTTTACCATCTAATAAAACCTTCGATGATGTTACAGCATTCCAACAAACACTACCTTCAGTATCTTTCAAATATATCGAATCACCAACAATCATAAGACCTTTATTAGATAAAGAAAATCGTCGGATTACCCTGTCGGCATCTTTCTGATATACTGATGTCAAATCAATAGCCACTGAAGTTTGCTTTTTACTCTCAACTTTATCTGTAACATAAGCTCGACCTGGAACATACTGCCTATTATTATTGATAATCAATGTATTATGACTATAATTAGTGTTTCTGAAATAATTCCAGCGCTTCCCGCCATCTTTACTATCCCAAAAACCCGGTAAGTCATAATTATCTGCACCCAAATCTTCTAACCAACGAATACCATATCTTTCTATTATAAAATTTCCGGCATCCATTTGCTGATGGGCCATATCAGGAGCACCACCTTTAGCAATTAAAAACAAATCATCTTTTTTGTGACCTTCCCGAAAGATAACAATATCATTAATGCCTCTATAAATTTTCACTTTTTCCGAGCGAGTACTTTCTTCCGGTTTTGAAATATCACACCATGCTAATGATAAAAAGAAATGCCAACGTGTGCGCTCTTTATTATCCAACAAAGACATTATTGTCTCTCTGGCAAAACGAGCGACTTCCGGTTGCTGAAACTTTCTACTAAAATAAAAATAAGCAGGACCAGCATAGGGTAATATCCCTTCGGTACAATCTCCAAAATTAAATATCCGTTTTGATGGACTTGTCGCATCGACATAAAATCTGGCTGTATTAGAAATTCCAGGCAAAGTATCTATCCCCATACATGAACCCAAATTATCATCCATCGCTTTCATCATCATAGACAAATACACATTCGTATATGCCCAATAAGCCGGCCCCTCATAACAAACACCATCAGGAGCAAAAAATCGGAGACAATTGGGCATATATCTTACCGCATTAGTTATTATCGTATCTGCCAATCCCACATAATCCTCAGCAAAAGCCAGTGCACCAAGAGACATTCCCGTATTACAAACGACGTTCCAATTAGTTCTACGCTTAGCCCAAGAGGTATCATCTCCTTCTCTATATTCTTTAACAGCATGGTCCAAAACATACCTCTTCACCATAAAACGAATCTTTCCTTTCAACGATTCAGGCAGATAATCATAAGTCCAATCATAAGCAATAGCCACGGCTGTAGTCATTTCTGCAACATCCAAAAAATGTTCAGGTTTAGTATTCCAAAGGGGAAGCGTAAAAATATATTCTAAAGATTCTTTTACCTTTTCGGCATACCTGTCATCATTATACAGCCGATAAGCCATAGACAAAGTTATCATACGATATACATATTCCCGACTAATATGCAACGGGGGAACCTTAGAGCCATCTTCATAAAAACGATACTCTACAGGAACTGTCAACAAATAGTCTGCTTCACGATGCAACTTATCCGACAACTTCTTAGCAAATTTATTTGTTTTCAATAAATTATTTACACGTATTTCATCAGAATCAGTAAACAACAATCTCGGATGCGACCTAAGTTCTCGGCCTAATACTGATTTTGATTGAGTCTCCGCTACAACACTCGATATTGTGAAAAACGAACCCAATAAACCCAATAATAAAATAGATATATACTTTGTCTTCATCATTCAAAAATTCAATTTTAAACTACATGGAGAACTGGAAAAATCTCCTTAATTATAGGAACGAGATTTTATTATTTTTATTGAGCTAGTGTGTAAAAAAGAAAATAAAAACAAAAAAGGCAATAGAAAAATAATTCTCTTTGCCTTTTGTAGCGAGACCGGGGCATGATCCCGGGACCTCATGATTATGAATCATGCGCTCTAACCAACTGAGCTATCTCGCCATCATTTCAATTCTACCTGCCTTCTTGTGACAAATGCGGTGCAAAGATATATCGTTTTTTTGAAACCTGCAAAGTTTAGCGATATTTTTGTATCATTTTTTTCAAAATATATTTTAATTTACTATATTTCAATAGAATAATATTGTCTATGCTGTAATAATAGAAAACTGGAATGATTAATTTCACAAAAAAATAATTCAACATAGTTGAAATTTTCGATATATTACATATATTCGCCTTCATAATTATTCAAACACGGGAAGCTTGTTTTCCCCTAATCATTTAAATCTATACAAAATGAAAAAGGAAAAATATACCATTGAATACAGTTTAAACAATATATCACCCTCTGTGCTATGGACCTATATCGGAACTGTCAATGGATTAGCCGACTGGTTCGCAGATAAAGTTGTAGCCGATGGTAAACACTTTACATTTTATTGGAACAAGTCCCCTCAAGAAGCAATACAAACGACTTTTCGTGCCGGCTCATTTATTCGTTTTAAATGGTGCGATGAAGAACCTGATAGTAAAGCCTACTTTGAATTCCGTATCAATGTTGCCGAACTTACAGGAAATGTTGTTCTCGAGATTACCGATTTTGCATATCCCGAAGAAAAAGAAGATAGTATAGATTTATGGGATAAACAGATAGAGTCGCTAAAAAGAACTTTAGGTGCATAACCTATTTTAAAGGCGTTTCTCTGAAACCTTACAATTGAGTCTTTATAGTTTTTATACAACTGCATCATCGTAATCTCATTTTTTTACGCTACTTTTGCGAAACAATGTAAAACGACTATATGTTTCGTATAAAACGACTATATACATTTATTTTACAGACATTTTTGCCTGTTTTTTTAATGACATTTTTCATTTGCCTGTTTATCGTACTCATGCAATTTTTATGGAAGTATGTAGATGAAATGGTAGGCAAAGGAATTGAAATGTCCGTATTGGCAGAGTTATTTTTTTATGCAGCTGTTACTCTTATTCCGATGTCTCTTCCTTTAGCTTTGTTATTGGCATCCTTAATGACATTCGGAAACTTAGGCGAACGATTCGAACTGTTAGCGATTAAAGCTGCAGGAGTTTCTCTTATACACATCATGCGTCCTTTGATTGTTGTAATCTGTTTAATCGTAGTGGGCGCATTTTTTTTTCAAAACGATATTTTACCTAAAGCACAGGTAAAAATGTGGACTCTACTTTATTCCGTCCGACAAAAGTCTCCCGAGTTAGATATTCCAGAAGGTGTTTTCTATGATCAAATCAGTGGTTACAATCTCTATGTAAAGAGTAAAAATCGAGAGACTGGTATGATGAAAGATTTGATGATATATGATGTTTCAAAAGGCTTTGATGACGTCATGATGATACTTGCAGATTCTGGGAAACTAAAACTTACGGATGATAAGCAATATCTCTTTCTAACGTTGTACGATGGTGAATCATTTGAAAACCTGAAAACTCAGAATCGGTCTTCCAAAAATGTACCCTACCGAAGAGAAACGTTCTCTCAAAAAGAAATATTAATACCTTTCGATGCAAATTTTAATCGAATGGATGACGGAATCATGCAAAACCAATATATAGGGAAAGACATGCATGCATTAAGAACATCCATTGATTCCATGAACCTCAGAATGGATAGTATCGGACGAACATTTGGTAATGACCTAAAACGCTCTGGATACTTTACTTTATATGATTATCAAAATAATACCGCAAAGCCTTCAAAACAAGTTCAGCAACAATCCTTTAATATAGACAGTTTGTACGCACAGGAATCTTTATTACGAAAACAAGCTCTTCTTGACAGAGCTATAACCCGTGCAGAAAGCGTAAGGCAAGACTTTGAATACAAAAGTCTCGTAACAAATGATGAGAAACGGACAATCAGGCGTCATGAAATGGAAATGCATAAAAAGTTTACTCTTTCTTTTGCTTGTCTAATATTCTTTTTTATTGGGGCTCCATTAGGTGCAATCATTCGAAAGGGAGGTTTAGGCATGCCGGTCATCGTATCCGTATTTTTATTCATCTTCTATTACATTATCGACAACACAGGTTATAAAATGGCACGAGACGGGCGCTGGCCGGTATGGGAAGGTATTTGGCTAAGCTCTGCCGTATTACTTCCATTAGGCATATTCCTCACGTATAAGGCTGTCAAAGACTCTGCCGTATTTAATCGAGATGCTTACATGAACTTCATACGAAAAATAATCGGAAAACAGGAAGTCCGTAATATTGTCATGAAAGAAATTGTAATAGATGAGATGATACCGGAAACTGCTCTAAAATATATTGATGAATTAAGCGATTTATGTAATGAAATGCTGAGAAAAACCGGGAATAAACGTCAAAATTATTATGAATACTGGACACGTGGATATGACAAGGACTTATTACATTCGATTAGTTACAGATTGGAAACGCTGGTAGAATACGCTCAAAATTCCAAAAATCAATTGTTAATTACTAAATTGATGGATTATCCCATCATCCGGAATTTATATTTATATCGACCTACCAAAATAAAATCTGCAGGAATTCTATTAGTCATTCTATTTCCAATCTCAATACCGATATATTTATTTGGTAGTTGGCAGCAAAAAGGATTAAGACGCGAATTAAATACGATTTTATCTACAAATAAAGAATTAAAAGAAATTATATATAAAGATTTAGAGCTTTCCGGCAAAAAAATATATTGCCAAGTAAACCAGACGAACCTGGATACAAAAAACTAAATAAAAAATAAGAGTTTACGGATTTATTCATAAAGTCAAATATTACACGATATGAGCGAAATTAAATTAAACACGATTGAAGAGGCTATTGAAGATTTTCGAGAAGGAAAATTTATTATAGTAGTAGATGACGAAGATAGGGAAAATGAGGGAGATTTTATTGTTGCAGCAGAAAAAATCACACCCGAAAAAGTCAATTTTATGCTGACTCATGGTCGTGGTGTTCTTTGCGCTCCTATCACAGAAGAACGTTGTGCAGAATTAGAACTGAACATGCAAGTGACAGAAAATACTTCAATCCATGAAACCCCCTTTACTATTACTGTCGATAAACTTGGCGGTGGTTGTACAACAGGAGTATCTATGTTTGATAGAGCAGAAACAATTAAAGCCCTGGCCAATCCTGAAACTAAGCCTTCGGATTTAGGCCGCCCAGGACACATAAATCCCTTACGTGCCCGAAACCGCGGTGTTCTACGTCGTTCAGGGCACACAGAAGCTGCTGTAGATATGGCACGATTAGCCGGACTTTACCCTGCAGGTGCACTTATTGAGATTATTAATGAAGATGGTACCATGGCACGTCTTCCTCAGCTGATGGAAGTTTCTAAGCGCTTCGGCATCAAAATAATTTCTATCAGAGATCTTATTGCCTATCGATTAAAAATAGAATCTATTGTAGAACGAGGTGTAGAAGTAGACATGCCTACTGAATACGGGCATTTCCGCCTTATTCCTTTTAAGCAAATATCAAACGGATTGGAACATATCGCTCTTATTAAAGGGAAATGGGATTTAGACGAGCCAATACTTGTTCGTGTGCATTCTTCTTGTATGACAGGAGATATTTTCGGTTCGAAAAGATGTGAATGTGGCGAGCAGCTCCATAAAGCAATGACCGAAATCGAAAAAGAAGGCAAAGGAGTTATCGTTTATATGAATCAGGAAGGACGAGGCATAGGCCTTATGAATAAAATAAAAGCCTACAAGCTACAGGAAGAAGGCTTGGATACTGTAGATGCAAATCTACACTTGGGATTTAAAGCAGACGAACGGGATTATGGTGTGGGAGCAAGTATTCTTAGAGATTTAGGTGTTCGAAAAATGAGATTAATGACCAATAATCCTATAAAAAGAATCGGATTAGAAGGCTATGGTCTCGAAATTATTGAGAACATCCCTATCGAAATCACTCCCAATAAATATAATATGTTCTATATGAAAACAAAAAAAGAAAGAATGGGGCATACATTACACAACATCAAATGATTATTGAACACAAGAAACTCAATTCTAACTCAAAAAAATAATAATCAAACAAATATTGAATGAGGAAAAATCCTTGATTTTTTGTACTTATCACAAAAGTCGGGATTTTTCCTCATTATCATTACAATACAATATATTTAACGGCTTTTATTTTGAAAAATAAAAGAACTTTCTTTATTTTGTTTAAGATAAGTTCAGCCCTCTTATTAAATCTGACAGTCATATGTTAACAAATACAAGTCTGTACGCAGAGAAGGTTAGCCGAGAAATGCTTATTTCCGATTCCCAGAAAAAACATGGAGACCTGACTATCTTTTTCGGAACTTGCATGGGAGAAGGCAAAACCCAAGCTATGCTTGAAAAGGCATACTTGCACAGGCAAAAAGGTCTCGATGTAGTCTTAGGCAATTTTCACCCAGATTCATTGTCAAGAAGACATGCAGTTATGGAATGTATCCTACCCAATCAATTTGGAGAAATTGATATCGAAGCCATACTACATCGTTCTCCGGGGCTGGTTATCATTGACGAGCTGGCTCATAACAACAGTTCTGGAAGTCGACATAAATTCAGATACCAAGACATCGAAGAGTTGCTCGATAACGGTATAAATGTATATACAACATTAAGTGTCATCCAGTTAGAAAGTAATTCTTATATGATGAGTAATCGTATAGGAATCAAAGCACCCTATATTGTTCCCGATATCTTTTTCGAACAAGCAGCACAAATCATTCCTATCGATTGTAAAATAGAAGAAATCATTCGACGTTATAATTCAGGTGAAATTACAACATCATTCCTAACACCCGAGCAGGAAACTGTATTCTTTTCATTAGACAATTTGACTTTATTAAAAAAAAGTTTCAAAAAACTAATATCGTTCCGTAAAAATGAATCCCTCAGGCAGCGCATTGAAGCAAATAAGCTCGAAGACATCAGTCGTGAAGGTTTACGTTTACTAGTACATATCGACGAAAAACCAAAAACTGAAAGGATAATACAAAGGGCAAAAGAGCTCTCGTATACTATGGGAGCTCCTCTTTTTGCTGTATACGTATATACTTCAGACAGCTTATCTAATACTGAACAAGACCAACTGAATAAAAATATAAGGCTCGCATATCGTTTAGGTGCTTACGTAATCAGAATGACAGGAGACAATTGGATCTCAGAAATGTCTTCTGTCATAAAAAAAGAAAAGATTA
Organism: Coprobacter secundus subsp. similis; assembly: GCF_015097275.1. Classification (GTDB taxonomy): domain Bacteria; phylum Bacteroidota; class Bacteroidia; order Bacteroidales; family Coprobacteraceae; genus Coprobacter; species Coprobacter secundus. The sequence goes on along the minus strand of NZ_AP023322.1, from coordinate 3,352,460 downwards.
CACACCTCATATTAGAACGAGAACCATATAAGAAATGGTATCAGCTCAGGACTCCATATCCTTTCGAAAAACTTATCAAAAAATGCGAAGACATAGATATCTACATTCTGTCTAAAGAATCTTCTATCAAAAGAAAAAGAAAAATCAGCACAGCCATAAAACGTCCTAATTTTACAGCATCTTTAACAAACTATGTAACTTCCATACTGATAACAATAAGTTTTACAATCCTTTTATATCCACTCATATCTTGGGTACACCCTCAAGCTGTGATTTACCTTTGCATGATAATTTTGGCCATACAATCTCTATTTTTTACTACTGGCCCAATACTCACCTCGGCCATTGTAGTTGCACTTATAATTGACTATTTTTTTACACTGCCTTTCGGAACATTTACTCTTTACAGAATAAATAATTTAGCAATGTTCGGGTTGTTTCTCTCGATCCCTCTTATAAATTCCATATTTGCAAACCGTTTGAAACGGCAAGAACTAATGAGTAGAAAAAGAGAACAGGCAACCAATACCCTACTACACCTTTCAAAACACATGGCTTTTGTATCAGGAATCGAAGAAGTTCTGAAAGTTGCAGATAAGGCTGTAAAAGAAAGTTTCGACTTGGATTGTACAATTATTTTAAAGGACCAAAATGATTCTTTAAACAAAGTTCCGACCTTTATCCAGCATCTTCCTATAAATGAGGAAGAATATGAAGTTGCTAAATGGGTATTTTCAAATAGAAAATCAGCAGGACGATCTACAGAAACATTTATGTCTGAAGAAAAAACATTCTATCCGCTCAACAGTGTACGTATGCGTATGGGGGTAATTGCCGTCAAACTGAAACGGCCGTTCAGTCCTCACGAAGAACTCATTTGGCTTACATTAAAAAGGCAAATATCAAATACACTTGAACGGGAATATTTAAACGAACTTGCTACTCAAACTCTACTTTTACAAGAATCGGATAAATTATATAAAACTCTATTTAATTCCATTTCACACGAATTACGTATTCCGGTAGCAACCATACTCACAGCATCTGAGACATTAAGTACCATAGGAAACGATATGATTAAAGAAATTAATAACGAAATCTATACAGCCGGTAAACGTTTACACCGCTTAATAGAAGAACTCCTTTCGATGTCAAGGGTCGATTCCGGAAGACTTTCCCCTCGCTGTGAATATTATGATATACAAGATCTCATTGGTCCAGTACTTCAACAAATGAAAATAGAATTATCTGACTATAAATTAAATATTGATATCGAAGAAGATACCCCTCTTATCAATATGGATTTGGTCCTAATGCAACAAATTCTCACAAATCTATTGTACAATATTATCAATTATGTACCTAAATATTCACAAATAAATATAAAAACGCACTATGAAAATTCATTATTCTTAATGGAAGTATCCGATAACGGTCCTGGATTTAATGAAGAAGACTTACCCCATATCTTCGATAAATTTTATAGGGGAGCGCATGTCCCTACCGGAGGCTCAGGCCTCGGTTTGGCTATCGTAAAAGGATATGCCGAAGCGATGAAAGGTACAGCAACGGCTTGTAATATTCCGGGAGCATGCATTACTATCACGATTCCAAGTGAGATTCTGATTATTAAAGAATAAAATTCAAAGTTATGAATAACGACAAATCTATACTTATTATCGATGATGAAGTGCAGATAAGAAAGTTACTCACAATTACTTTAGAAATGCACAATTATAAAGTCATCGTTGCATCAAATGCAAAAGAAGGATTAGCTGCAGCGGCAATGTTTGCACCCTCTACTATCCTCCTCGATTTGGGACTGCCCGATACAGATGGGCAACAAGTACTAAAACAACTTCGAGAATGGTATACCAACCCCATTATTATTTTATCAGCTCGTACCCATGAAGAAGAAATCATCAAATCTCTGGATTTAGGAGCCAATGACTATTTAACGAAGCCATTCCATAACGGAGAACTATTGGCCCGTATCAGGTCTGCCCAGCGTTCTATCCAATCAAATCAAGAACAATCGTCTGTCCTCACCTTTGGTAATTTATCTATTGACTTGGCAAATCACTTAGCTAAAAAAAATGACGACATACTAAAGTTGACTTCTACTGAATTTTCTATCCTTGCACTCATGGCACAGAATGCAGGTAAGGTACTTACACATCAATATATATTAAAAGAAGTATGGGGAGTTCCTTATCAAGACCAACCTCAATATTTACGAGTTTTTATCGCCCAATTAAGAAAAAAAATAGAAGACGATCCGTCGTTTCCTTCTTTCATAGTCACAGAATCAGGAATAGGTTATCGCTTTTGCAGAGAAATATAAAAAAGGAATCGGGAGTTTTTATCATAAAAAACTCCCGATTCCTTTTTTTACCACTTGGAAACCTTAAAAATTAACCTGTTAACAAACGCTATACATCTGTTTGCCAATCTTTTTTACTTCAAATTATTCATGCATCATAGTGATAATCCTTCAACTGAGATTGTAATTGCTGACGAGAAGCATAAATACGACTCTTTACAGTACCTATCGGCAAATTCATCCGATCTGCAATCTCTTGATATTTGTATCCTGATAAATACAAACTGAAAGGAATACGATATTCTTCAGCCAATGACTTGATTACCCGATTTATTTCTTTAACTGTATAAGTAGAGTCCGGTGTCTCTTCTCCCGGATTCGATGCATACCGATTCATTATTGTTCCTTCCTCATTATCAAAAACTGTATATTTATTTGAACTGCTATGATAATCATTAATAAATATATTACGCATTATAGTAAATATCCATCCGCTAAAATTATCGTTGTTTACAAATTTTTCTTGATTATTGAGGACCTTCAACGACGTTGATTGCAACAAATCCTGAGCATCGTCACGATTCATTGTCAAACTATATGCAAAATTAAACAACCTTTTTTGCATTCCTATTAATTTCTCTGTTACGTTATTTACGTCCATATCTCAATACTTTTATTTAATTTCTCTTTATTGCCCTTTCATCTACCGGACATTGCAAATATAATAGAGATGTTATAAGTAAAATATAAGTATTCTTGACAAGGGTATAAAGATTTTATAAAGATGTGTATTATATACACTAATAGAATTATATTTCTAATTGATTATTTATTCATACAGTCATCCATATTTTATTGTAAATTTGTTACAAATAAAAGACTATGAAGCAAGAATATTTTTCTTTAAAAAAAAGAGTACGGAGTTTCGGATATGCCTTCAACGGCATTAAAATACTTTTCAGATATGAACACAACGCAAGAATACATAGTTGTGTTACTATTTTGGTAATCGCTGCAGGTATATGGTTCAATATCTCTATCAACGAATGGATAGCTATCGCTCTGGCTTGTGGCATTGTTTTAGCAGCAGAAAGTTTTAATTCTGCAATCGAATCCCTTTGTGATTTAGTCAGTCCCCAACAAAATCCCATTATAAAAAAAGTAAAAGATTTAGCAGCTGCGGCAGTATTATTTACAGCAATAGCGGCCCTTATAGTCGGATGTATTATCTTCATCCCATATATTATATCATAAATAAAAAAGGTTCTGTAAATTGATTTATTTACAGAACCCCAACTAACCAATTTCTCTCTGGTTTATTTCAATTTTGCGACCGAGTCTTTTATACGGCAAAGTGCTTCTTTCAAATTTTCATCTGAAGTAGCATAAGAAAAACGCAAACAATCCGGTGCTCCAAAAGCATCTCCCCCTACCGTAGCCACATGGGCATCCTCAAGCAAGTACATAGCTAAATCATCAGATGTTTTAATTACGTGTGTACCATCTGATTTACCAAAGTAATAACTTACTTCCGGAAACAAATAAAAAGCACCTTGAGGATTATTTACTTTAAACCCGGGAATTTCCTTTGTCAATTCTACAACAAGATTGCGACGACGCTCGAATGCCTTGCGCATTTCTTCTACACAAGATTGATCGCCCGAGAACGCAGCTGTAGCAGCTTTTTGTGCTATAGAACAGGGCCCTGACGTATATTGGCTCTGTAATTTATTACATGCCTTAGCAATCCAAAGAGGAGCAGCAATAAATCCTATTCGCCATCCGGTCATTGCATAACCTTTCGAAACACCATTTATAATCACCACTCTATCTCGTATTTCCTCAAATTGAGCTATACTTTGGTGTCCTCCAACATAATTGATATGTTCATATATTTCATCAGCAAGTACCAAAACCTGAGGATATTTTACTAATACATCCGCCAATCCTTTCAGCTCGTCCTTAGAATAGACACTACCTGTAGGATTAGATGGAGAACAGAGAATCAACAACTTTGTCTTAGGGGTTATAGCGGCCTCAAGTTGTGCTGGAGTAATCTTAAAATCTTGCTCAATACCAGCAGAAACAATGACATTCTTACCCTCAGCCAACTTAACCATTTCTACATAGCTAACCCAATAGGGAGCTGGAACAATAACTTCATCACCAGCATTAACTAAACTCAATACGGCATTACAAATAGACTGTTTAGCCCCACCTGACACAACAATCTGTTCCGGAGCAAAATCAAGCTGATTTTCATTTTTTAATTTGGCACAGATTGCCTTTCTCAAATCCATGTAACCTGGAACAGGAGAATAAAATGAAAAATTATCATCTATTGCTTTCTTAGCCGCCTCTTTAATGTGATCGGGAGTATTAAAATCGGGTTCTCCCACACTTAAATTAATAACATCAATACCTTGAGCCTTTAACTCATTACTTTTCTGAGACATAGCCAATGTCTGGGAAGGTGACAGACTTGCCAGACGTTCTGAAACTTGATTCATGGGTCTTGTATTGTTTTTAGTTGTTTGTTTTCGTTTTGCAAATATACAATAAAACTTCTAACATCTTACAATACTAACTACAAAATATTCAATGCAAAAAGCAAAATTCTACATATTCAAATATTTTAGTGTCATTTTGAAACTATCAAAATAACTATTTAGAACAAATCATAAGTCGTTTTTAAGACTTGAAACTCTGTACGACGATTAATCTGATTTGCAACTTCCTGCTGCTCTTCCGGCAATGCCAATATATACTCTTCTGTCAAGATATCTCCTTCTTTAAAGAAAGGATATTGTTTTGCAATTTTTTTCGTAATTGTTTTGGGTCGGCTCTCTCCATATCCCTTCGGAGTCAGGCGGTCAGCTTTTATACCACCTTTGATTAAATAATCAACCACTGACTGAGCCCGCCTTTCGGACAAACGGAGGTTGTACGAATCAGCCCCTTTCATATCGGTATGCGCAGCCAACTCAATTGTCACATTTGGATTGTCATTCAGTAACTTTATCAATTCATCCAACGCCTTAGTAGACTCGGGGCGTAAAGTTGCACGATCAAAATCATAAAAAATATTTTCAATCAATACCGGCTTAGTCAGCGATGCTAATATAAAATCTGCTCTATAAACTTCATTTTTCTCTTCATTGCTAGTTATCAGCTCATATTTACTATTCAGAAAACCACGGCATCCAGCCATCATTACATATTCTGTTCCCAAATCAAGCTTAAACTTATAACTTCCGTCTTTTCGTGAAATTGCCTTCTGATTGGTCCCGTCTTTACCAACAATTCTGATAACTGCATCAGGAATAGGTTCTTCGTCCCAATCAAATACTCCCCCCTCAATCCACACTTCTATTTGAGGTAATTCAAAACTATATATATGATCATAACCACGCGCATCATTTCGATTGGATGAAAAAAAACCACTTTCTCCCTGTCCAAAAGTAATACCAAAATCATCTGACATAGAATTAATAGGAGCTTGCAAATTCTCTATTTTCCACACACCATATTCATTCTGTGAAGCTTTAAACAAGTCCAATCCTCCCATACCCGGATGCCCATCTGAAGCAAAATACAATACGCCATTATCTCGAATATACGGAAACATCTCATCCCCCGGAGTATTAATCTGAGGTCCCATATTCTCCAACGTACCTTCTCCTTTTTCATTCAATGCTATACGCCATATATCTTTTCCTCCCTGTCCTCCAGGCATATCAGATGTAAAATAAAGATAATTTCCATCCGGCGAAACTGCCGGATGTGCAAATACCGATATGGTATCTCCTGTTATTTCTAGTTTCTGTGGAGTGCCCCATTTGGCTCCGGAACGTGAAGATGTATAAATTTCTACAGACGTATCGGCATTTGGCTCACGCGGAGCTTTTGTCAAATACATAAGCGTGCCGTCAGGACTGAAACTTATTATACCTTCATCCAGTTCACTATTCAACTCACCTTCAATAATCTGAGGCTTTGTCCAAGCTCCTTTTTCATCTTTTTTCGAAAAGAAAATATCATTATTCTTAGTACCTGTAATTTCACTCTTCCGAGTTCCGGTAGCTTTCTCTGTACTGGATGTAAAGTACAACTGGTCATAATCCTTCCCCAAAAACATCGGACAACAGTCACTACGCCTCGAATTGAACAAATCAGCTCGCTTTACGACATAACGTGTCGGATTTTTTTTCCAGTCAACAGCCATTTCACATCCCCTGATTCCATTTTTAGCCAACATATCTCCCGGCTTACGCTCAAGAAATAAATTATAATTTTTAATGGCATCTTTGTATTTTCCTTGCATTTGAAAACTCCGGGCCAAATAAAAATATGCCATACTATCCTTATAATGATACCGTATTGCATTTTGATATGCGCCTGTTGCTCTCGGAGCCGCATTCATCCTACGATAGCATGTAGCCATTTTATATGCAATTTTTCCCCGCAAAGCTCTCTCCTTTCTCGGAGATGTTTTAGCATAAACCTTACGATAAGTAGCTGCTGCATCAAAAAATTCTCCTCGTGCAAATTGGGCGTCGGCCGTACTGAGCTTAGCATTGCCACAAGATGACAACACTCCTAATAAAAATAACAGATATAAAAAATGTTCCTTCATTCTGGAAACAGCATTTCTTCTACTATATACGATTTTTATTGCTTATTATTGTCCAAATCGAACCTTTTAACGCTTTTAAGGCAACAATAAAGAGCTGTCTCCATAACTCAGAAAGCGAAAATTATTCGCCAGTGCATAATCATATATTTCTCTCCAATGACCGTCTACAAAAGCGGATACCAATAGTAATAATGTACTTTTAGGTTGATGAAAATTGGTTATAATTCCTTGTACGATTTTAAATGTATATCCTGGTGCAATGATAATTTGAGTCGAAGTCACTAAACGATTGGAACAATGCTTATGTAAATATTCTACAATATTTTCCAACGCTTTCCTGGGTTCAATTTCTATTTCGCCATTATATGGCTGCCATTGAGCAACATGCAACTCTTCAGGTGAAATTTCCGGATGATACTCTAATGTTCGACCAATATAATAGAGACTTTCCAAGGTACGTACCGAAGTCGTTCCAACAGCAATAATCTTCCGCGTCGTTCTAGCCAGTTGTTCTATCAAGGATATATCCACCGAAATAAATTCTGTATGCATCTCATGTCCTTCTATCGTTTCACTCTTTACTGGCTTAAATGTACCAGCACCAACATGTAGTGTAAGTTCTAACAAAGGAACTCCATTATTTTTTAGCTCTGAAAGAACTTCCGGTGTAAAATGGAGACCAGCCGTTGGAGCAGCAACAGACCCCTCTACTTTGGCATATACTGTCTGGTAGGTCTCTTTATCACTTTCTTCTGTGGCCCGATTCAAATAAGGAGGAATAGGCAACTCCCCTATTTTCTCTAAAATAGTATCAAAAGTCAACTCCAAATTATCCCAGAAAAACTCTATCTCAAAAGCATTTCCATGCACATTCTTTTTAGTCGCCGACAACCTTACACATGTCCCGTTAAAATCCAAATCGCGATACAGAGTCTCTTCTTTCCACTTTTTCAGATTACCAACCATACATACCCATGTACAATGTCCTTTAGACTGGAATGCCAAAGCATAATCATGTGGTAAAAGAGGTTCGAGACAAAATATTTCTATCAGAGCTCCCGTTTTTTTCCTGAAATGCAAACGTGCCTGAATAACTCGAGTGTTGTTAAACACAAGTAAACTTCCTTCCGGCAAAATTTGAGGCAAATTATGAAAAATCGTCTGAGATATCTTCCCATTACGATACAATAATAATTTAGATGTATCCCGCTTTGATAAAGGGAATTTAGCTATTCGTTCGTCAGGTAACGGGTAATTAAAATCTTCAATTCGTATATCTTGAGTTTTTTGCATAATCTATTTGAATATCTGTACAAATTTAAGCAACTTTGCGAATAAATAAATAATGCTATGGTAAAAGTAGGAGATAAAGTTAGATTCCTCAATTCTGTCGGAGGAGGAACTGTTGTTAAAATAAATAAAGATATCGCATATGTTGAAGAAGAAGATGGCTTCGAAACTCCGATATTAATACACGAATGCGTAATTATAGAATCTGCAAAAGATAAAAGCTCATCACCTGTAACAAAAGAGATAAAAGTCTCTCAAAATTTCAGTAAAATTCAGCCAAATGATATTTCAGAAAACGATGATGATAACAAGCTTTCTATTATAGAAACAGAAGAAGGAGACAGAATAAATTTAGTATTGGCTTTTCTCCCTGAAAATGCAAAAAATTTACAAAATGGCAAATTCGATACTTATTTGGTAAATGATAGTAACTACTACATATTCTTCACATATTTGAATAAAACAGAATCAGGATGGAATACTCGCTATTCTGGAATTGTAGAACCCAATATACAAATTCATATCGAAGAATTCGGGAAGGAGGATTTAAATGATTTAGAACGCATTTGTATACAATATGTAGCATTCAAAAAAGATAAACCGTTCCAACTAAAAAATACAGCCTCAGTAGAACATAAATTAGATACAGTTAAATTTTACAAGCTACATAGTTTCCGGGAAAATGATTATTTCGATGAAAATGCCCTTATACTGAACATCGTAAAAAATGATGTTCCTGAACGTCGATTCGAACTTAATGGAGCCGAGATAGAAGCAGCCATCAAAAGTAAAAAAGACATCGATACCCATCAAAAACAAGCTGTCAATAAAAAACATCATCGTAACAATGAGCCGGTAGAAGTAGATTTACATATACACGAATTACTCGATTCTACTACCGGTATGAGCAACTCGGATATTCTAAATTACCAGCTTGATAAATTCAGAGAAGTTCTCGAAAATTATAAAAATGCAAAAGGACAAAAAATTATTTTTATACATGGAAAAGGAGACGGTGTATTACGAAAAGCCATACTGACCGAATTAAAGAATAAGTACAAGCATTATGACTACCAAGATGCTTCATTCCGAGAATACGGATATGGAGCCACACAAGTAACAATTAGATAATATAAAAAATATCTTTTAGTTAAGATACTTTTTCATTCCGGGTGTTACAACAATAGCATTTGCTGTAGAATCAGCACCGGCAGAACAAATAAAAAGCGCCTCTATATGGGGCGTTTTTTTTGCTAATTCCAAACTTTTATCCACACCCAACACCATAAATGCCGTAGCATAAGCATCAGCTGTCATGCAATCATCCGCAATAACTGTGACACTCAACAAATTATGCTGTACAGGGTAACCACTGACCGGATCTATCGTATGAGCGACGCGCTTTCCATCTACATATCTAAAATTGCGATAATTGCCTGATGTAGCCATTGCTCCATTACAAAGTGAAGCTATACATTCTATTTCATTCGTTACTCCTGCAGTATTTAATATAGGTTTATCTATACCTACCTGCCAACATTTGCCTTTTTCATTCTTCCCTTTTGCAACAATTTCACCACCAATCTCCACTATATAATTTTCAATTCCTTTTGAGTCTAAAAAATCAGCAACAATATCACAAGAGTACCCTTTAGCAATAGCAGAAAAGTTCAATGTCATTCTTCTGTCCTTCTTGATAACTTTTCCATTTAAAAGAGAAATCTTGTCCATACCTACCATCTGCAAAAGACTATCTATCTTAAAAGGCGTTATATCATCTGCTTTACTGAACCCAAAACCCCATACATTTATTAAAGGCGATACCGTTGGATCGAATGCACCCTCCGAAGCCACATAAATCTCCTTTGAACGATTAAAAACCGTCTTAAAATATTCATCTACTCTTACCGTCGTATCATTCCTATTAATTGCAGCAATAATAGATTCTTCATTAAAAGGAGACAAAGATTTATCAAAACGTTTCAATAATGCATTTATTTCCGATTGTAAATCTTCGGAATACTGGTAAGTTATATGGTATACCGTTCCGAATATAAGCCCCTCATTATGTTGATAAAGTATTTGATTGCCTTTTACTTTCCATAAAGAGACAACAGCAAAAACCACTAAAAATATTACACTGGCAATATATCCTTTTCCATTTATTCGCATAATGCTATATTTCTATTAAGCACACAGATGTTCTATTAATATTTTTACTCCAATAAGTATAAGTATGATACCCCCGAATATTTCGGCACCGGTTTTCAATTTTCGTCCAAAGTATCTACCGATATTCAATGCTAATACCGAAAACGTGAATGTTGTCCCTGTAATAATAACTGTGGGCAGACACATATCCACTTTCAAAAAAGCGAATGAAATACCAACAGCAAGAGCATCGATACTGGTAGCAACAGAAAGACCAAGCAATGTCCGGGTTTTAGACGGGTCAAAACAACACGGACAAGTTTCATCTTTTTTCGGACGACCTTCGACAATCATTTTACTTCCTAAAATAAGTAAAAGGACGAAAGCAACCCAATGGTCATAATCTTGTATATATTGTTGAAAACCTCGACCTAACCACCAGCCCAAGAGAGGCATGGCTCCCTGAAAAACGGCTAGGAATGTTGCAATCTTTACTACTTTCGTCCACCTAAACGGCTTCAATATGACCCCGCTTGTTAACGACACAGCAAAACTGTCCATCGATAACCCGACAGCCAATAAAAAAATCTCAAATATTCCCATAATAAGCCGATGTTTAACGCGCCAAAATTAAATAAAGTTATGCCATATGCAAAATATAAACAAATAATATCAACGAATTTGTCTCCGTTCTCGAGCATATTGCATTACATTGGCAGGAGGTCGCTCATTATCCAATTCGGCTGCCATAAATTCCATATAGGGCCATACATGTTCATAATATTTCCGTAGGCCAACACACAAATAATTCAATCCCGGTTCTCCATCGGATGTACAGATAATCCTATTTTTAGGACATTCTCCATTGCAAAGATTCAGATAAGGACATTCCCGGCATTGGCGGGGAAGCATATCCCGCTTTGCGTTGCCAAATCGAATCTGACGCTCCGACAACATCATCGAAACTAACGTATCTGTTTTTATATTTCCCAATCTATATTCAGGAAAAACGAAATGGTCACAAGCATATACATCCCCATTATGCTCCATCGCAGCTGCATGACCACATGTCCGGCCAAAGATACAAACACCCGGAGCCTGACCTACCATCCCAGCGAGAGTAGCATCAAACATCTGGACATAGTATTGTCCAACATCTTGTATAACCCACTCGTCAAAAATATCACAATAAAACTGCCCAAAATCTTCGGCCTTTACACACCAAGGGGGCATTTCTGTATTTTCGACCTCATCGGGAGGCAAAAGTTCCAGCCCGTCATCTCGGTCACCCCAGCGCTCTACGACCGGAGAAAACTGCATATAATGACTTCCTATCTCCTTAAAGAAACGATATGTTTCTACCGGGTAATGCACATTATAGTCATTAATTACCGACAAGGTATTAAACTCCACATTATGTTTTTGCAACAATTCTATTCCTCTCATTACTCGAGAGAACGTCCCTCTTCCACCTTTATCTTTACGATAACGGTCATGTATGTGTTCCGGGCCATCAATGGATATACCGACCAAAAAATTATTGTCTTTGAAAAAACGACACCATTCATCATTCAACAATATACCGTTGGTCTGAATCGAATTTGCGACAAGACGACCTCCTGCATACTTTTTTTGATATAAAATCGCTTTTTTGTAAAAATCTATCCCCCTTAATAAAGTCTCTCCTCCATGCCAAGTAAAAAGAACTTCAGGAGTCGTCTGTGAATGTATATACTCATCTGTAAATTTTTCCAACAAATCCTCTGTCATCCGATTCGTCTTTCGCTCCCGATACAATTCTTCTTTTTCAAGATAGTAACAATAGCTGCAATCCAGATTGCACAATGCTCCCACCGGCTTAGCCATGACATACAAAGGATAACTGAGTGGATTATATGCGATTGTCTTTCCCATAAATTCTATATTATGAAGTAAAGATATAACAAAAGAGACTTTTATTCAAATGTTCTCCCGTTTTATTCTTTCTTTGTTTTACTGCCATATCGCTCAAATCGGCATACAAATTATAATACGATATAACAAATATTGCGACCATACGTCAAGTTTTTGATATAAGAGAACTTAATTCCTAACGATTTCAAAGATTATCTTGATAACCTACATTCCTCCTATATTCCTAAAATCAATTTTCGCCAGTTTTGAAAATATACACTAATACCTTATCTTATACCCACGGCCACTTCCCCCAGGTGGAGGCCCCATACGATACCCTTCTTTATGTCTATTAGGCCTGCTATCTTGCTTCACATCAGAATTACGTTTTCCGCCCATTGCATTGAAACGATACGAAAACTGCAACATGCAATAACTAGTCAGCGTATTATATTCCATGTCTTGAATATAATTGCCTGTCACACTTCGAGAAATACTGCTTCTTTGTTGTAATATATCATATATTTTAAACATGAGAGTTGCATTTTTCCCTTTCAAAAATTGCCAAGAAGCTTGTGCATTCCATAGCATCTGGTTCTTATCATATCCACTCGAATATCCCTTATTCCCAGAATAATCAAAATTAGTTCCAATATCTATGCTGCATGGCAGATGCAAACTCCCATCAAAACTTCCTCCGTACGTCATAATATCCTGTGAATTCTGCCCCGGCAGGGAATTTCCCGTACGCGAATAATAATAATTACCTCTCAAACCTATATCAAACCAGTCAGAACGATATGTAATCCCTGCACTCTCGCGTACATTAAAAGTCCTGGATACATTTCGCTGGCTATCCCCATCCTTTTTTAAGGTCACAAAACCTATATTATTGTTATACCCTAAATTAGTAAAACTATTTATTTGAAATTTTTTATTTCTCAATGGAGTATTATACATAAATGAAGCACTCATATTCCAGACTCCATTTACATTTACCGGCATTGTCGTCTGCCCTCCAGTCTCTGAGTTATAAGTTGTTTTATTTACAATACTATTTGTCGTAAATCCCCCACTCATATAAGCCATTATAGATTGCTGAGTTTCAGGTTTAAAAGAATTGAAGCGAAGTTGCATATTATTCTCATATGAAGGAGAAAGATTTGGATTACCAGTCCTAATTCGTAGTGGATCTGTTATGTTGGATACCGGTTGCAACTGACTAATTGAGGGTTGCCGAGTACGGCCACGATAATCGAATCGCAAATTGTTCCGTTTATTCATTCGATATATAAAAAACAAATTAGGCGACACATTCACAACCGTCCGAGAAGGAACCGTCCGTGCCGTATCTATCAAATTCTCAGATTCTGACCGAGACGGATCAACATTCACACCTATACTATATATATATTTTTCTTTTACTGTTTTAAAATTAACTCCTGCCCGCTGAGATTGAAAAGTGTTACGGAAACTATTGCTATATGCAGAGTCAATTTTAGCTTCATTCATCAAATCATAAGCAAAACGGTCTGCATTATTAAAATTATATTTATATTCATACGAAAACGTCAAAAAACTACTTTTAAATATTGGTTCTATATAAGACACTGTAGCTCGATAAGTCCCTCCCCAAACTTTATTTTGTGTAGTCTGGTCTACAGTATCTTTACGGCCTAACCGATACAGGTTATTGATACTATAATTCATACCGTCCTCATCTGTCCGATTGATATCATATCCAAAATTAATACTGAGCTGACGACCTTTTTTGCGCTTAAATTTACGATTAACTGTCAAACGTCCACTGGCCTGAAAAGAATGTCCATCGCCCGAAGTTCGCCCTAACGTGCTATTGACACTATCCCGTTCTGCATTTCCTGCCAATGTTGCAGACTCATTAGATGCATGATATGAAGATTTATTATAACTGAAGTTAGGCATAAATTCTATTGTAGACAAACTATCCAACTCCCAATGCATTCGGAAATTCACCCCCAAATTATGGCTTTTTGTTCTATTTCTCTGCTCAGAGTTATCATAAGAAGTACTATCTGCAAAAAGATTTTGTCGCTGGCTTTTATTCCAGGAATCTTGATCAGAAAAAGCTAACGATACATCACCTCCGACCCTAAACTTATCACTTTTCCCAGCATTAAAATTTGTTCCGGCAAACCAAGATGTGTTGATTCCTCCTCCTGCTCCGCCAAATCCTCCCGAATATCGACCCGAACCAAAATCCCCAACGCCCATATTATTGGTATTATTCCCATTCGTTAAAAGAGAAAATTGACTTTCATTTACCATCCGGTTCAGCATTCCATTAAACAGATATCGGTTTTGCGTCCCGTAACCTCCTTCTGCCGAACCAAACCAGCCCTTTTTCATCCCTTTTTTTATCGTCAGATTAATGACTTTTTCGTCCTCTCCGTCGTCAACTCCAGTCAACCGAGCAAGATCTGATTTTCTATCGATCACTTGAAGTTTATCTACAATATCTACGGGCAGATTTTTAGATGCAACTTTAGGGTCATTGGTAAAAAATTCTTTACCGTCTACCAGAATCTTTTTTATTTCTTTTCCCCCAGCTGTAATTTTACCATCTGAATCTACCTCAACCCCGGGTAATTTTTTCAACAAATCTTCTACAACAGCATTAGGCCTCGTCTTATAAGAATCTGCATTATATTCGATTGTATCCTCTTTCGTTACAATTTCCGGAACTTTCCCAACTATAACTGCTTCTTTTAATAAAATACCAGAAGGATTCATGGTCACTGTTCCTAGATTAACCCACCGATTTTGTGATGTAATACTCACATTTTTATACACAGCTTCATATCCCAAAAACGACAAAGAAACGATATATCTCCCCGGATTCAAATTCCGGATTCTAAATTTCCCTATTGAATCGCTTGTGGCAAAAGATACCAATGCACTGTCTTTGGCAGCCAAAAGTCTTACTGACACTTGTTCTAAAGGAATCTCCTCCTCTGTGTCTTTTACAATTCCCCAAAGCCCCCCTTTTTTATTTGAGGTTTGAGCAACCATATCAATAAAACTTATAAGAAAAAATAATAGCAATAACTTATTGCGGTGCATAAATAAAAATTTCATGTTTTGACTTGAATTTAAAGGAAAGGTTTAAAAGAGCCCGGACTATTTACATATTTTAATCAAAAACTCTCTAAAATAGAAATACAGCCTTTTTTGTTATTTTTATAGCTACCTTCTTCGATACATTCATATTATGTTCCTATATTTGTGATTTATTTCATACTTCAAATATATCAACAAGAAAGCTATATGATGAAAGATTTTATAAAGATTCTGATGCGCTTTGTGCCACCTTATAAAAAGTATCTTTTCCTAAATATATTTTTCAATATTTTATCTACCATATTAAGCTTATTTTCTTTTGCATTGCTCATACCTATTCTCGAAATCTTATTTAAAATAAAAGAATCGACATATACGTATATGGAGTTTGGCAGTGCATCATTCAAAGATGTCTTTGTAAACAACTTCTACTATTATATATCCCAACAAATCAATCAGTACGGAGGCGGGTCTGCATTGATGATTCTGGGAGCCGGTCTGGTTTTCATGACTTTCCTGAAAACAGGAACAAGTTACTTAAGTTCCTATTTTATGATTCCTATCCGGTCGGGGGTAGTACGAGACATTCGTAACTACGTTTTCAAAAAAGTTGTGAGCCTCCCTATCGGTTTTTTCACTACTGAACGTAAAGGCGACGTCATGGCTCGTATGACAGGCGATGTCGCCGAGATAGAGAACTCTATCATGTCCTCACTTGATATGATGTTCAAAAATCCCATTATGATTATTGTTTACCTAACCACGATGTTTCTGTTAAGCTGGCAATTGACTCTATTCGTACTTATTTTATTGCCATTCAGCGGATATATCATGGGGAAAGTAGGGAAAACTCTAAAACGAAGCTCATTTGAAGCTCAACAACAATGGGGTACCTTAATGTCTCAAATAGAAGAGACTCTCGGAGGATTGCGCATTATTAAAGCATTCAATGCCGAACCCAAAATCAAAGGACGTTTCTTTAAAGCCAACCAACGATTCTTTAAACTTACCAACCGTATCAGCCGCCGTCAGGCTTTGGCCCACCCTATGAGTGAATTTTTAGGGACTCTTACCATTGCTATCGTATTATGGTTCGGAGGGTCATTGATACTTAGTGGCCACAGCTCTATTACAGCGGCGTCGTTTATATACTATTTGGTTATTTTTTACAGTATCATCAACCCTGCAAAAGAATTTTCTAAAGCTGCCTACGCTGTACAAAAAGGATTGGCATCCATGCAACGAGTAGATATAATCTTATCTGCCCAAAACCCTATACAAGATCCGGAAAAACCTGTAGTGAAACAAGAAATGAACCGTCAGATAGAATACAGAAACATATCTTTCAAATATCAGACTGACTGGGTATTGAAAAACGTCTCCATTACTATACCCAAAGGACAAACTGTTGCATTAGTCGGCCAATCAGGATCAGGAAAGTCTACTATGGCAGACCTTCTCCCTCGTTTCTATGATGTTGAAGTAGGTGGCATATACATCGACGATGTAAACATTAAAGACATGAAAGTACACGATTTACGTTCCATGATGGGAAACGTAAATCAAGAAGCAATTTTATTTAATGACTCATTCTACAACAATATTACATTCGGAGTAGAAAACGCCACAATGGAACAAGTTATTGAAGCTGCCAAAATTGCAAATGCCCACGATTTCATCATTGCTACAGAGGATGGGTATAACACGAATATCGGGGACCGAGGTTGCCGCCTTTCCGGTGGACAGCGGCAACGGATAAGTATTGCCCGTGCCATTTTAAAAAATCCTCCAATACTGATATTGGATGAAGCCACATCGGCATTAGACACCGAATCGGAACGTCTGGTCCAAGAAGCTTTGGAAAATTTAATGAGAAACCGTACCACAATTGTCATAGCACACCGCTTATCTACGATAAAAGATGCTCACAAAATTTACGTTATGCACGAAGGTGAAATTGTCGAAAGCGGCACTCATTCAGAACTTATGGCTCTCAATAAATACTATAAAAAATTAGTCGACATGCAAAAAGTTTAATTATTACTTCTCTCCTTTCAAAAGGACAACTTTTGCTTCGTCGTTATTTATATCTGACATCGTTCTCCCGATATTAGTACCAATAAAATCGGATCACAACCTAAATAACGGATACCATCCACTAAAAGAATATCCGTTTAAAATGGACTGCCGTAGCCAAATGATCGGGATTATGTAAATCTTATTCTGTACTTAACTTCTATATTGGGACATTAAAATCATCTTGCATTTTCATAAAAAAGAAATATCTTTGTATCGGATAAGTATCATCAAATGAAACAAGCAACGAAATATATAATCATTTCTGTACTGGCTCTTCTCCCAATAAGTGCAGCCATAATGGCATATACTGCTTCGTCTCAACTTTCAATACATAATCCCAACCATACTGAGTGCCATCATTCTGATAATGGAAAAAACAGGGCTATTCTGAACATTTTATCGGTTCAGACACCCTACATTGTTACAACACAAGAGAACCCAATTAATTTTTTAGTTCGCTCAGTTTCTAAAAATAACTTTTCATTTCAATATAAACAGGATTTACTATGTGCAAACTTAAATTTGTTTGTAACATACAAAAATGTACGTAATTATTTATCTCAACTTCTTTCACAAAGGCATAGTAAAGGGCACTATCAATATACTCTATGCCAAATGAGAATTTAGTAATTTGTTTATATTCATCTGATATTTCGATTTTATAGAGATGTATATAAAATCTGAAATAAGGGTAATTGTGTCCGATTTTAAATTCGTCGGAGACACATAGACTTTATGGTACCCGTTCTTTATTTAAAAATAAATATGTCTATATAAAGGCATTTATAACCAAATTACTAAAAACTCAAATATTATGAACTCAGAAATTGTATATAAAAAAGGCATCTCAATCAGTGGTATTATATTACTTATTATCGGTATAGTTACCGTTTATTCCGAAACTTTTTTCACTGAATCACAATCATCCATACGCATGGCTTTAATGTTTTTCGGAGCCATCATCTTGATTGCAGGTTTAGTAAAAGTGCTCATGGGTAAAAAATATATTGTACACAAAGAATCGGGAAGCCGTGTTACTAACTATAACTTATTTTTTGATTCAAATGAAATAAACCGCCTTCAAAACATATTGGACGGAAAACAATTTGATAGTATTCCTAAATTAAAACCTGCAGACGGAAATAAAGCAGGGGTTAAGCTTGATTTATTTATCTCCGATGACAAAAAATTTGCAGCAGCTCAAGTATTCCAATTTATCCCTTTTAAATATGAACCGGCCGGAGAACAAAAGATTTTCTATGACAATGATGCTCAACTATTAGCAAATTATATTCCAAATCAAAAATAAAAAAATATCTAACAAATTTAACCTCATCCAACTAAGCCGGATGAGGTTTTTTATTATCTTTACAAAACATAAATTGCTTTTACCCCAAATGGATAAATCTGAAAGAGAAAAAATAATAAAGCTCATCCGTCGTGAAGTTATACCGGCAATAGGCTGTACGGAGCCCATGGCTGTAGCATTATGTGTTGCAAAGGCCACCGAGATACTTGAAAAACGACCGGAGCAAATAACCGTTTTTTTAAGTGCTAATATTCTAAAAAATGCAATGGGTGTAGGAATACCCGGAACAGGAATGATAGGATTGCCTATAGCAATAGCATTAGGTGCTCTTATCGGAAAATCTGAATATCAATTGGAAGTTCTGAAAGACTGTACCCCGTCAGATGTAAAACAAGGTCAAAAAATAATCGATTCTAAAAGCATACAAATATACTTAAAAGAAAATATTTCCGAAAAATTATATATAGAAGCTTTCTGCAAATCCGGTGAAAACAGTTCGTCCGCTATCATTTCTGGTACTCATACAAACTTTGTTTATTTGCAGAAAGACAATAAAATATTGCTTGACAAGCAATATAGTAATCATCTCCCGACAGAAGATGAAATAGTCTCCCTGAATCTAAAAAAGGTTTACGAATTTGCAACAACAGCCCCCATTGAAGAAATCCGTTTTATCCTCGAATCGGCCCAACTAAACAAAACTGCAGCCGAACAATCTTTTAAAGGAAATTTCGGACATGGACTGGGAAAAATTTTAACGGGGAAATTCGAAAATGAAGTCATGGGAAAAAGTATTTTCTCCCACATACTTTCTTTTACCTCAGCAGCATGTGATGCTCGCATGGCAGGGGCCATGATACCTGTAATGAGTAATTCAGGGAGTGGCAATCAGGGCATTGCGGCGACACTACCAGTTGTCATTTATGCAGAAGACAACAAATTACCTGAAGAACAACTGATTAGAGCTTTGACTCTGAGTCACCTTACTGTAATCTACATAAAACAAAGCTTGGGATATCTATCCGCCCTATGTGGCTGTGTCGTTGCAGCAACCGGCTCAAGTTGCGGTATAACTTATTTAATGGGAGGCGATTATTCTAAAATTACTTACGCTGTCAAAAACATGATAGCCAATCTTACAGGTATGATTTGTGACGGCGCTAAGCCGAGCTGTGCTTTAAAACTGACAAGTGGAGTTTCTACGGCTATACTCTCAGCTCTATTAGCTATCGAGAATAAATGCGTAAGCTCGGTAGAAGGAATTATAGATGAAGATGTAGATAAGAGTATTCATAACCTCACTCAAATAGGCTCGCAAGGTATGGAAGAAACCGACAAATTAGTTTTAGACATCATGACTCACAAATGTTAGTGCTTCCATCTTTCCCTCTTTTAATATATTTTACTTTCAATATTAAAAATCATCTTATTAAAAACAAATTGAGATAAAAGCGTGTTTATGTAAGAAACGTAAGGCTACCGGAAAAAACGCATCATTCTCCGCTCCTGTTTTTTAGGAACAGGGTTCCCTTATGTTACGTTTTTTGTTAATAAATAGATTATAAACATTTAAACACTTCTTACATGGAACACGTTCATTTAAAAACGGGCTGGAAAACAGTACTGACTCTTCTGGCCAGTCTGTTCTTCGTATTGGATATATCTGCCCAAGAAATTACAGTACAAGGTACAGTCAAAGATACGTATGGCGAACCGATTACTGGAGCAAATGTCATAGTTAAAGGAAAAACACACGGAACGATAACAGATATTGATGGCCATTATCGTATCGAAACTCCTTCTGATGGTATTCTCACATTTTCATTTGTAGGATATAACAGTCAGGAAATACCTATTAATAATCGAACTCAAATCGATGTAATATTAAAGGAAAATGTCATCTCTTTAGGTGAAGTTGTCGCCATCGGATACGGTACCGTTAAAAAAAGTGATGCTACTGGTGCAGTCACAACCGTAAAACCGGATGATATAAACAAAGGAATGGCAACTTCAGCCCAAGACCTGCTGGTCGGTCAGACTCCCGGTGTAGTAGTTACCATTAATGGGGGGAAACCGGAAGGAGGAGGAGACATCCGTATACGCGGAGGTTCATCTCTAAATGCAACCAATGACCCTCTTATTGTCATCGACGGTGTACCCGTTGACAATTCCGGAGTCACCGGAATGTCTAATCCTTTAAGCATGATTCCCCCCGACAATATAGAATCTTTTACTATACTAAAAGATGCTTCAGCTACTGCTATATACGGTTCGAGAGCCTCAAACGGAGTTATTATTATTACGACAAAAAAGGGAATGAGCGGTAAGCCACAAATCAATTTCAATGCAAATGTATCTGTAAGTACTCCCCATCGAAAAGTAGGAGTATTAGACGCTTCAGAATTTAGAGGAATTATAGCCGAAAAATTAGGAATGAATAGCCAAGCATATGGTTTATTAGGAGATAGTAATACAAAATGGCAAGACGAAGTTATCGGAACACGTGTAAGTTCAGACTATAATCTAAGTGTCGGCGGACAATTAAAAATGATTCCGTACCGGGTATCTGCAACATATACCAATCAGAACGGTATATTAAAAACCTCATCTATGGACCGTACTACTGCATCTATCTCTTTGACTCCCAAATTTTTCAATAATACTCTGAGTATCAATGCCAATGTAAAAGGTCTATACATTCGAAATCAATTTGCTGACGAAGCTGCTATTGGAGGTGCTGTCAGTTTCGACCCCACTCAACCGGTAAAAGTTCCCGGGCAAGAAATCGGGAACGGATATTTTATGTGGTTACAGCCGGGAACCAATGCCGTTATCGGAATTGCTCCTCTCAATCCTGCATCTCTCATCGATGACCGTTCAATGAAAGCTGATGTATGGAGGAGCATTGGCAATTTACAAATCGATTATATCATGCCATTCTTACCAGAATTAAGGGCTAATCTCAACTTAGGGTATGATGTATCGAAGAGTACACAACATAATAAAATGTTTCCAAACTCCCCGATTACCTATAAAGAAAATAAGAAACTGGGGTTAGGACAAGATGAGAAATTATCGCAATTGAAGCGGAACCAACTACTCGACTTTTACCTAAATTACAAAAATCATTTCGAAGAAATACGAAGTGATTTGGATGTAATGGCTGGATATTCATGGCAACGATTTTATAAAGACGGTGCAACAAATACTCTTCTTATGCCAGACGGAGAACTCTGGTATTATAAAGGATATGCTGACCATTTACAATTACTTTCCTTCTTCGGACGTATAAATTATACGTTTCAGGACACTTATTTACTGACATTCACTCTTCGTGGAGATGCAACATCCCGCTTCTCAAAAGATAATAGATGGGGTACCTTCCCTGCCCTTGCTCTCGGCTGGAAAATCATAAACGAACCATTCATGCAAAAAGCAACGAACTTTATGAATGAACTTAAACTGCGTTTAGGTTACGGTATTACCGGTCAACAAGATATAAGTGACAATTATTTTCCATATTTACCCCTTTATTCCTTAGGCTTTCCTACAGCTTCATATCCCTTCGGAGACGTATATTACAATACTTTACGACCGAATGGATATGATCCCAATATTAAATGGGAAGAAACTACGACATATAATATAGGTATCGATTTCGGATTTTTAAATAACAGAATCAGCGGTTCTCTCGATTATTATTACCGCAAAACGAATGATTTGATAAGCCGGATTCCCGTTCCGGCCGGCTCAAACCTTACAAACGAAATCTATACCAATATCGGCAGTCTACGTAATGAGGGTATAGAGTTCGGTATTAATGCCAAACCGATTGTGAATGACCGTGTTCAATGGGATATAGGGTTCAATATCGCATGGAATTCCAACAAAATTACCAAACTAAACAAAAGCAATGACCCTGATTACTATATACCCGTAGGCGGTATAAGCGGAGGTACAGGTAATACCGTACAAGCCCACAAAGTCGGGTATCCTGCATTCAGTTATCTATTATATGAACAAGTTTATGATCAAGAAGGTAAACCAATAGAAGGCTTGTACGTAGATAGAAATGGAGATGGAATCATCGATGAAGCAGACAAACGGCTGTATAAAAGTCGTGATCCTAAAGTCGTAATGAGTATAACATCCAAAGTAGATTTTTTCAATTTCGACTTTGGTATTGCTCTCCGTGCCAATTTAGGAAACTATGTATATGACAATGTTCTGTCAAACAATTCCAGTTATTCAGCAATATATAACAGTGCCGGATATCTAAATAACTTGGTAAGACGGGGTACCAAATTCCAGAATCCTCAATATATGAGTGACTATTATCTAAAAAATGCCGGGTTCCTACGTTGTGACAATATTACATTAGGATACACATGGAATAATTTGTTACAAGATAAACTAAAGCTACGATTATACGGGGCTGTACAGAATCCTTTTGTTATAACAAAATATAAAGGTCTCGACCCGGAAGTATTTTCCGGTATCGATAACAACGTTTATCCCCGACCCACTACTTACTTGCTGGGTGTTATCATTACTTATTAATAATCTAAAAACTGAGAAATATGAAAACAACCTTATATAAATGGTTCGCTTTAAGTCTATTGGCCGGGACATTCTCCTTAACGTCCTGTTTGGGAGATTTGGATCTAAAACCCATTGACGAAAACATTATCCAAGGATCTGATTTCAAGAATCACCCTGAATATTATATAGAACAACTGGCTAAAGTTTATGCAGGATTGGCTGTATCAGGTCAAGAAGGTCCTGCTGGGAAACCCGATATCGAAGGGTTTGACGAAGGAATGGCTCAATACCTTCGTGCATATTGGAATCTGCAAGAATTACCGACCGATGAAGCTCTCTTAGGATGGAATGATGCCGGAGTCCCCGAATTAAGTACCATAAAATGGTCTTCATCCAACGGATTTATCTATGTCATGTACAGTCGCATATTTTTCCAAATCGCCCAATGCAACGATTTTCTAAGAACCACCACACCAGAAGCTCTTGCAGAAAATAATGTCTCTGATGAATTGGCACAAAATATCTCCAAATATCGTTCAGAAGTACGGTTCTTAAGGGCTCTATCTTACTGGCACGCCATAGACTTATTCGGAAATGTAGCCTTCGTCACGGAGAATGACAAGATTATGGAAGCGCCTAAGCAGCGGCCAAGAGCTGAGATATTTAAATTTCTTCTAAACGAACTGGATGCTATCGAAGGGGATATTCCTCTACAGCCCGAATACGGTCGCGCCGGTCGCGGAGCCTTATGGATGCTACGAGCCAAATTATATCTAAATGCCGAAATATATACTGGAACGAAGATGTATACCGAATGTGCCAACACTTGCCAACAAATAATAGAGCAATATGGAGCCGGAGCCACACATGGTTTAGCTCCAACATACAAGTTTTTATTTTGTGCAGATAACGACCAGTTTGCTCGAGGAGGAGCCCAAGGTGAAATTCTGATGGTAATACCTTACGACCGCGACCGTACCAGAACTTATGGGGGGACAATGTATCTTACAATCGGAGCCTACGGTGGTGAAATGGTAAAAGAAGATTATGGTGTAAACGACGGATGGGGAGGCCCTCGCTCCACCTCCACTTTAGTACAAACTATCTCTACCTCTGACGACCGTTATGCATTCTTTAGTGAAGGAGCAAATATCGAAAACACCGACCTTAGTAATTTCCAAGATGGTTATGCAGTCACCAAATTTACCAACTTACTCTCTACAGATTGGGAAAATGCCGGAAAACGGGCATACCCTTATCCTGATACTGACTTCCCCATTTTCCGGTTAGCTGACACTTATCTGATGTATGCAGAATGTGCTTACCGAGGGTATGCTGACCAAAATTTGGGATTTGCATACATGAATTACATACGGGAAAGGGCCCATGTAACGCCTTATTCTTCTATCGCAGACATAGACTTGAACGAAATCAGAGACGAAAGAATGAGAGAATTATACTGGGAAGGACATCGCCGCACTGACCTCATACGTTTTGGAGAATTTACTTCAGGTACCTATTTATGGCCGTGGAAAGGCGGAGTTCTCGGTGGGAAATCTGTCGATATAAAATATAATTTATATCCTATTCCAGCAAAAGAAATTGCGGCCAATCCTGGCACTCAACAAAATTATGGTTATTAATATCAATTTTTAAGATATGAATAAGATTATAAAATATTTCTCCCTGCTCATCATTTTATCTTTGGGAACTATAAGCTGTAATGATGACAAATCTCCAGTATACGAGCTAAAAAGCGCTCCGGTTATTACTCCGCTTGAAAATCCCATACTCGTCCTCAATGAGGCCAGTGCCGATTTTATAGCAGAAACCTTTTCCTGGAGTAAAGGCGATTACGGATTTTCTGCTGCACCTTTATATGTACTACAAGCAGATAATGACCCATCATTTCCTGACCCTATAAATCTGGCAGAATCAACACAAAATTATGTTTCCGTCACTGTCGATAAGCTCAATACCGCAGCGACAATTTTAGGAGCCCAGCCGGGAATACCGTTCGAGACATACATTCGCCTGCAAGCCAGATTGACCAACAATGACGTAGTCTACTCATCGTCGACTGATTTGCAAGTAAGCACTTATCCAACAGTTATCATCTATCCCAAACTCTATGTTCCAGGTTCCTATCAAGGATGGGATATCGCCAATGCACCGACTCTTGTTTCGTACCGGATGAACAATAAATATGAAGGTTTCCTAAATTTGATAGATGCAAACAATCCGAATGCGCCTATTACATTTAAACTGACATCTCAACCCGCATGGGGACAAGGAAACGAGTACGGAAGTGGCGGGGGCCCAGGAACATTGGCTCTCAAAGGAGGAGACATTTCTATATCTCCTCAAGGATATTATCTAATGAATGTAGATTTAAATACACTGACTTATACGGCAACACAAATAACAGAAATAACTGTATATGGCCCGTCTGCCGAAGAAGAAACAGCGTTTATTTATAATCCGGCTACACAAAGCTGGGAAACTACCATTTCACTAACCCAAGGGAATATTTCATTTCGTATAAACAGAAACTCAAATTTCAATTATGGAGACAATAATAATGACGGATTTTTAGAAAAAAATTCAGTTGTCAACATTGAAGAAAATGGTATTTATAAAATAAATCTTTTCTTAGAAGAAGTTCCTTGCAGATACGAATTTATAAAACAATAGAGATATCTACTCTATAAAGAAAGAATCATCCTGCAATATGGGTAGGATGATTCTTTCTTTATAGAATCAGTGTTCATCAGATAAAGTAAGTTCTCCAATCAAAGAACACTCCATATGTTCCTTTACTTCTTTAGGAGTAAGGCCGTGACCAAATAAAAACATCAATTTCGTAATTGCAGACTCTGTAGTACAATCTCCTCCACTGACAACTCCGGCTTCAGCCAATTTATTTCCAGTCCCATAACGTTGCATTTGTACGCTTCCTCCTGAACACTGGGTTACATTGACAACTACAATGCCCCTATCTACTGCATCACGCAACATATCCAGAAACCATGGTACAGTAGGAGCATTTCCAGTTCCATAAGTCTCCATTACAACCCCTTTAAGGTCTGGGATATTCAATATGCACTGTACAGTTTGTGGAGTAATACCCGGAAATAATTTCAAAATGACAACATGAGTATCCATTAAGTAATGGGCCTTCAGTGGCTTCCTCAACACAGGACGATAGATAAGGCTCGTATTATATTGTATATGTACACCTGCACGAGCCAACGCCGGATAATTTATAGAACGGAAAGCATTAAAATTTTCAGCACTTATCTTGGATGTGCGGTTTCCTCTCATCAAATGATTTTGAAAAAAAATACATACTTCAGGAACTATCGGTACCCCACTCTCTTTTGCTGCGGCAATTTCAATAGCCGTTATTAAATTTTCTTTTCCGTCAGTCCTCAACATACCAATAGGAAGCTGAGATCCCGTAAGAATAACCGGCTTATCCAGATTTTCAAGCATAAAGCTTAATGCCGAAGCTGTATAGGCCATTGTATCCGTACCATGCAAAACAACAAAGCCATCAAAAAGGTCATAATTATCAGCAATAATACGAACCAATCGACACCAACAACTCGGGTCTATCTCCGAAGAATCTATTGGAGGATTAAATTGTATTGTAGATATGGAAAAACCCAACTGCTTCAATTCCGGTACATTATCCAATAAATGGTCAAAGTTGAAAGGCTCCAATATACCCGTTTCGGGATTCTCAACCATGCCAATAGTCCCACCCGTATAAATGATAAGTACGGAAGTTCTTGTATCCATTCTTTAATATTATTATTTCAATAGCAAAAGTACAAAATAACAGCTATAATTTGTACATTACAGCCCTTAAAATGAAACAAAAAACAGAATTGCTTACCGATAAAGCTAACAAAAAGAAAATTAAGGTTATTTTTTTGTTCCTGATTTTTCTGCCAGTACTTGAGCTCGAGACTTACTTTGAGTTACGATATATACACCAGAAAAGACAAGAACGCCCGCAATACCTTTTACCAGACCAAAAGTATCCAACCCAATAAGAACAGCAACAAAAGAAGCAACCAATGGCTGTACATAATTATACATACTCAAAGTCGTAGGACGTAAGTTTTTTTGCCCTATCGGAACCAATAAATAAGACAAGAATGTTGCAAATAAAATGACATATCCGATACGCCACCATGCATCCGGCACAAGAGATGCATAATCGACACTCACAACATCTTTATATAAGACTGGAAAACAAGCTATTGTCCCATAAAGAAATAGCCATTTCATAATAGTCACAGGAGAATATCTCGATATAAGATCCTTGAATACAGTAAGATATATCGCAAAAGAAAAACAACTGATAAGGCATAACAGATTGCCCCACATATTACTTTCACCTGCCACTCCATGATGACTCGAAGAAATCAATAAAATAGCACCCGACATACCTACAACAACTCCGATTACTTTCGTCCAAGTAATAGGTTCCTTTAAGTACATTGCTGATACAATCATTGTAATTATCGGGGCCGTTGTAGCAACAATAGCAGCATCTATCGGAGCGGTCATTGCCAATCCCCTCAAAAACAAAATCTGATTGAACATCACTCCAAAGAAAGCAGCCCAAAACAACAACCACAGGTCCCGTTTTGAGACTTTCTCCCGTTTGCAAAAAAGAGAAACCAGCCAAAAAGCCAAGCATGCTCCTACCAACCGAAAATAGTTCAATGCCCCTGCCGGCAAATACCCCGGCATTATTGTTTTGGAAATAGGTGTATTTATACCCCAAATTACATTCGCGGACAATAATGCAATATGCCCCCGCCATTTTCCTGCATCCATTATCTTCTAATTAAAAAACGCCACAAAGTTACTATTTATTAAATAGCCAAATCAATAAAAAAACGGAAAAGATTTGTTCAACTTTTTTATTCATACAAAAATTAAACAGCTAATTATAAATTAACACAAAAATGTCACTTTTGTAGGTAGATTGAGATTTTTTATATAATATTGCAGTGTGAATTCGTAAAATTAACGACAAAAGCAATGAGAATTAACTATTCCCATATTCATATTTCTACATCAACTCTCACTACCCCTTAGGGGGTTCAGCTTTATATCTCTACACGTTAGGTTTAAATTTTATTATAAACCTCTTTCTATCAAATAGAATAACTATTTTTGTTCGTACGTATCAATCGGTTTCAGGAGAATAAATTGGGAAACTCTTGATACTTTTATGGCTTAAAGCCTTCATTGTTTTTAGTTTAATTACAAAATAACATAATCTGATGAGAGTATTAAAATTCGGAGGGACGTCCGTCGGTTCTGTAGAAAGCATCAAGAATGTAAAAAAAATAGTAGAAGCTTGTGAAGAACCGGCAATTGTAGTTGTATCTGCATTGGGCGGCATAACAGATAAGCTAATCGATACCGCCCGTTTAGCAGGGGTTGGGAATAATGACTATTTAGAACGTTTTGAATATATCTGTGAAAGACACCACCACATCATCGATGGAGTAATTGATAATGAGAAGAAAGAAGAAGTTTTAAAAATCGTCGATTCTCTACTTGATGAATTAGGAAATATATTCAGAGGAGTATACCTAATCAAAGATTTATCAAATAAGACTTTAGATGCAATTGTTAGCTATGGTGAGCGTATATCCTCCATTATTGTCAGCCGGGTAATTGACAAAGCCATACACTATGATTCCCGGCAATTTATAAAAACAAACATACAGTTCAATAAACATACTGTCGATTTCGAAATTACTAATAAGCTGGTTAAAGAAACTTTTTCGAACATACCTAAAGTAGCTTTAGTCCCCGGATTCATATCTTCGGACAGTGGAAATGGTGACACGACAAATCTGGGTCGAGGAGGTTCAGACTATACCGCAGCAATATTAGCTTCTGCCCTCGGTGCTTCCCGACTTGAAATATGGACAGATGTAGACGGCTTCATGACTGCCGACCCGAGAGTAATAAACACAGCTTATGTCATCGAACATCTCTCTTTTATAGAAGCCATGGAGTTATGTAATTTCGGGGCAAAAGTCATTTATCCTCCCACAATTTATCCGGTGTACCATAAGAACATACCGATTATTATAAAAAATACCTTCAACCCTGAAGCGCCAGGTACATTGATTACTCAAGATATAAAATCGGGAGAAGGGAAAGCTATCAAAGGAATATCTTCCATAAACGACACTTGTCTTATTACAGTAACAGGTCTTGGCATGGTCGGTGTCATAGGTATCAATTACCGGATATTTAAAGCGTTGGCTAAATCAGGAGTCAGTGTCTTCCTCGTTTCTCAGGCTTCTTCTGAAAATAACACTTCTTTTGCTGTCAGGAATGCTGACGCTGAATTAGCAGTAAAAGTCCTGAATACAGAGTTTGCCAAAGAAATTGAAATGGGCGAAATCAGTGAAATTACTGCCGAAAAAGATTTGGCTACGGTTGCTATTGTCGGGGAAAATATGAAACACACTCCGGGAATCGCCGGTAAACTCTTCAATACTTTAGGCCGTAATGGCATCAATGTTATAGCCTGCGCTCAAGGAGCTTCAGAAACCAATATTTCATTTGTCATAGAACTTGGCAGTCTCCGCAAAGCTCTCAATGTCATTCACGACTCATTCTTCTTGTCTAATGTACAAGTATTGAATATATTCATTGCCGGAATAGGGCAAGTCGGAAAAGATTTATTACAGCAAATCAAACAGCAGCAACCTCGCTTGTTGGAAGATAAATCCCTTAAATTAAATATCGTCGGAATGGCAAATTCAAAACAATGTATATTTCGGCGAGAGGGTATCTCCCTTGACACTTATGAAACAGAATTAAAAAATTCAACTGCCACGGCTTCTCCGGCAGCTATACGGGACGGAATCATCGAAATGAATATATTCAACTCGGTATTCGTCGATTGTACCGCCAGCAATGAAATTGCCGGTATTTACAAAGAACTCCTCAATCACAACGTTTCTGTAGTTGCCGCCAACAAAATAGCAGCATCTTCAGATTACGAAAAATACGCTGAACTTAAACGAATAGCCCGACGCAGAGATGTAAAATATTTGTTCGAAACAAATGTCGGTGCCGGATTGCCTATTATTAATACAATAAACGGACTGATAAATAGTGGAGATAAAATATTAAAAATAGAAGCCGTTGTTTCCGGAACGCTCAACTATATCTTCAATGTTATCAGTGAAGACATACCATTAAGTAAAGCCATAAAAATGGCTCAAGAAGCCGGATACAGCGAACCGGACCCTCGTGTTGACCTCAGCGGCCAAGATGTAATACGAAAATTAGTAATTTTGGCTCGGGAAGCAGGCTATAGAGTTGAGCAAAAAGATGTAGAAAAACATTTATTTATTCCCAATGAGTATTTTCAAGGTTCATTGGCCGATTTTTGGAAAAATATTCCGAAATTGGATGCCGAATTCGAAGAAAAAAGAAAGCAGCTGGTTAAGGAAGGAAAACGATTCCGCTTCGTTGCCAAGCTCGAAAACGGGAAAACCGAAGTCAGTCTGCAACCTGTAGACAACCGACATCCATTCTATCAGTTAGAAGGCAGCAATAATGTCATTCTACTGACAACAGAACGGTACAAGGAATACCCTATGGTAATCAAGGGATATGGAGCCGGAGCTATGGTAACAGCAGCTGGTGTATTTGCCGATATCATAAGTATCGCCAATATACGCTGAAATGAACTTTTACAAACTAAAAAAGTGACAAATGAAATATTTGATCGTTTTAGGTGATGGTATGGCTGATGAGCCGATTCCTGAATTAGGGAACAGAACGCCTTTACAAGCCGCTAAAACTCCGGTAATGGACTGGCTTGCTGCTAATGGCCGTTGCGGGCAATTAGACACAGTTCCTAAAGGATTTCATCCGGGAAGTGAAATAGCCAATATGTCTGTTTTAGGTTATGACCTTAATCAGGTTTTTGAAGGGCGAGGGTCTCTCGAAGCCGCCAGCATGGGCGTAAATATCGAACCCGGAGAAATGGCTATGAGATGTAATCTTATCTGCATAGAAAACGGAATTATCAAAAATCATTCAGCCGGGCATATTTCGAATGAAGAAGCCGACGAACTCATCCTTTTTTTACAAAAAGAACTCGGAGGAAATGATGTTAATTTCTTTTCCGGAGTTTCTTATCGCCATCTTTTAAAATTAAAAAATGGAGATAAAAGAATAGATTGTACCCCTCCCCACGACGTACCGGGAACCGCATTTGCATCTGTGATGATTAAGGCTGAAGTTCCAGAGGCTGAAAAAACGGCCGAACGACTAAATGAACTCATCCTCCTATCTCAGAAAATACTACCCAATCACCCTGTGAACCTGAAAAGAGCCCAGCAAGGAAAAGATATGGCCAATAGTATATGGCCTTGGTCCCCGGGATATAAACCTAAGATGGAGACATTACAACAACGCTATGGGATACAAAGCGGTGCCGTAATATCTGCTGTAGATTTAATAAAAGGAATAGGAGTATATGCCGGACTCGAAATTATCGAAGTTGAAGGAGCAACCGGTCTCTATACGACTAATTATGAAGGGAAAGCCGATGCGGCATTGACTGCATTGAAAAAACACGATTTTGTATATTTGCATATCGAAGCAAGCGATGAAGCAGGGCATGAAGGTGACGTAGACTTGAAGGTAAAGACAATAGAGTATCTTGACCATCGTGTACTTAAACGTATCATTGAAAAAGCCGGAGATTTAGGGGAACCTTTAACTATTGCAGTACTTCCCGACCATCCGACACCCTGTCGCCTGCGCACACATACAGCGGCTCCTGTCCCATTCTTGATTTACAGGCCGGGAATAACTCCTGACAATGTTTCAGTGTATGATGAATTTAGTGTAAAAAATGGTTTCTATGGGCACTTAAGCCACGACGAATTTATAAAAGAATTATTTAAATAAATTACTTATAATGTTTTATTATAGCACCAATAAACAAACACAAGAAGTAACGCTCGAAGAGGCTGTTGTCAAAGGTCTGGCCAAAGACAAAGGCCTTTTCATGCCCAAACAGATAAAAAGATTACCCGATGCTTTTTATCACAATATCGGAGAAATGAGTTTTCAAGAAATCTCATTCATTGTTGCCGAAGCCTTTTTCGGAGAAGATGTAGAAGCCGATGTTCTAAAAGAAATCGTATACGATACATTGAACTTCGATACTCCGGTAATCCCTGTATGTGATAATATCTATAGTCTTGAACTCTTTCACGGTCCTACATTAGCATTTAAAGATGTAGGAGCACGCTTTATGGCCCGTCTATTAGGCCATTTTATTAAAAAAGAAGGGAAAAAAGAAGTTAATGTTCTTGTGGCAACTTCGGGAGATACCGGCAGTGCCGTTGCCAACGGATTTCTCGGCGTTCCCGGCATACATGTATATGTCCTCTATCCTAAAGGCAAAGTCAGTGAGATTCAGGAAAAACAATTTACTACACTTGGGAAAAATATTACAGCCATAGAAATTGACGGGACTTTCGATGACTGCCAAGCTCTCGTAAAATCGGCCTTTATGGATGAAGAGCTAAATAATGCGATGAAATTAACTTCGGCAAATTCCATCAATGTCGCCAGATTTCTTCCTCAGGCATTCTACTACTTTTATGCATATGCCCAATTAGCTAAAAAAGAGAAAGCCCAAAATGTAGTATTTAGTGTACCCAGTGGAAATTTCGGAAATATTACAGCTGGATTATTTGCTAAAAGAATGGGACTTCCTGTAAAGAGATTTATTGCAGCAAACAATCGTAACGACATTTTCCTTCAATACCTCAATACAGGAATATACTCCCCACGTCCCTCAATTGCAACTATAGCTAATGCTATGGATGTTGGTAATCCGAGCAATTTCGCACGTATTCTGGAACTTTATAAAAATTCTCATGAAGCAATCTGTAAAGAAATCAGTGGATATAGCTATACCGATGACATGATACGCGAAGCAATAAACACACTGTACAAAACGTCAGGGTATCTGCTCGACCCCCATGGAGCTTGTGGTTACCAGGCCCTAAAAGATTCGTTACAGCCTGAAGAAAACGGTGTATTTTTAGAAACAGCACACCCTGCTAAATTTTTAGAAACTGTAGAAAATACAATTCATGAAAATGTAAAAATACCCCAAACTCTCCAGACATTTATGAAAGGGGAAAAGAAAAGTGTAGAGTTACCCTCTACGTTCATTCCGTTCAAACGCTTTTTGATGGAACAATAATAAAAAAATTTGTTATAAACAAGGTAAAATATTGAGTTTGAAATATCATATTCGATATTTTACCCTGTTCTTCATACTGTGATTCAATTCAAAATACGATTTCTCTGGTTATTCGCTTTTTCCGGTCTTGACTTGCCGATACGTTTACCCGAAGGGGCCTTTCGACTTCTTTTACCTGCATTCTTTATTCCACATCCTTTATGTTTGGCATCTTTTTTCATATACACATTTTTTACACAACAAATATACAAACTTACTCAAGAAATATTTATACCCCATTAAAATCATGACAAGATATAGCCAGCTCTTGTGTCAGATATTCACGCAAAAATTCTATATTTGTATAGGCTAAAGTTCCAAACACACGAGCCCATGCATGAAATAAAAAATATAATATTGGCAGACAATCAGGACATAACAAAAGCCGGATTGCTATATTTACTGAAAAAGAATTATAAAGACTTGTCTTACTCTTTTGCCTCCAATAAAAGTGAGCTCATTTCCCAATTAAATGTAAATGAAGATTCCCTAATAATACTCGATTACACTCTTTTCAACTTTAACCGTATTGAGGAACTACTCATTCTAAGAGAACGATTCAAAAATTCAGCATGGTTACTTTTTTCTATTGAACTAAGCAATGGTTTCTTATATTATATCGCTCAAAATCATCTTCCAATAAGTATTGTTTTAAAAGAAAATTCCAAGGAAGAAATCCTAACAGCCATACATTATACTCTCAAAGGGGTACGGTTCTTATGTAATTATGCAAGCAATCAATTACTTGAGCATAGGATTCAGGCTTCTGCCCCATCTCCTCAGCTAACTCGAACAGAAACAGATATTCTTAAAGAAATAGCTCTTGGAAAAACGACTAAAGAGATAGCCGCTTCTCGAAATCTTAGTTTCCATACTGTCAATACCCATCGTAAAAATATATTTCGTAAACTGGAAGTCAATACTATCCACGAAGCTACAAAATATGCCATACGAGCCGGTCTGATAGACTTAGCTGAATATTATATATAGGCCTCATATATTTAGATATTGAAATTTAAATAGAAAAATGTATCTTTAACTCCGTTTTTAACAACCGTTCAAATATTGATAATATGGAAAAATTTCTTTTATTATTATCTTTTTACCTCATATTAAGCTGTTCTCCAAATAATAAACAAGAAAATAATAAATCAACAGAAGTCTATAGAACAACATATGCCCAAGGATTCTCTATAAAAAAATTTCCCGATTATACTGAAGTGCAAATTCTCAATCCGTGGGATACTACTCGAATTTTACACACATACATTCTCGTACCCCGTGATACCCAACTTCCATCCAATATCCCTTTGGGAACTGTTGTCCGAATCCCTCTCAAAAATGTCGCGGTATATTCATCGGCCCATTGCAGTATGCTTGAAGCCATAGATGCAAGACAAACCATAACCGGGATTTGTGACTCCCGGTACATCACATTGCCATTTATCAAAAAAGGTCTTTCTTCTGGAAAAATCAAAGACCTTGGAGAGTCTTATTCTCCCGATGTAGAAAAAATAATAGAACTAAATCCCGAGGCTATTCTTGTTTCTCCTATGGAAAATACAGGCTATGGAAGAGTTGAAAAATGCGGAATACCTATCATTGAATGTAGTGACTATATGGAAAATCATCCTTTAGGCCGGACCGAATGGATTAGATTACTGGGGTTATTTTTCGGACAGGAAGGCAAAGCAGATTCTTTGTTCAGCCAAACAATGACCCGATACAACGAATTATGTAATAATCTTCCACAAAAAGTACATAAACCTTCTGTTTTCACCGAAACAAAATTGAGCTCTGTCTGGTATCAACCAGGAGGCAATAGTTACATGGCCTGTTTGCTAAAAGACGCGGGAGCCGATTATATATGGAAAAACGATTCTCACACAGGCTCTATCGCTCTCTCTTTCGAAACAGTATTTGAGAAAGCCCACCAAGCTGATATCTGGCTTATCAAATATAATAATGAAAAAGACCTGACTTATCAAAGTCTCGAAAAAGATTACAAACCTTACAATCAATTTGATGCATTCAAAAATAAAAAAATATACGGCTGTAATACACTAAAATCATCGTATTATGACGATTTGCCATTACACCCTGATTACATTTTAAAAGATATGATAAACATATTTCATCCCGGACATTTATCCGATACGTCACTCAAATACTTTAAAAAATTGAATGAATGAAAAATAAAATATTCACTACAGATTCGGGACAAATATATGTGACTTGCCTGTTGTTGATTATTATAATCCTATTTATATGTAATCTTATATTTGGTTCTGTATCCATCCCCATACGTTCTGTATGGAACATCCTTCTGGGTAATGAAACGGAAAAAAGCAGTTGGTCTTTCATCATCCTGCAATCAAGGCTTCCCCAAGCCTTTACCGCTTTACTTTGCGGGGCAGCCTTATCCGTATCAGGGCTCCTGCTCCAAACTGCATTCAACAATCCTCTCGCCGGACCATCTATTTTAGGTATCAATACGGGAGCGAGTTTAGGTGTTGCATTGGTTATGCTGGTTTTTGGAAGCTCCATAGGTAAAGCCGGATTATTTTCCTTGTCGGGCAGCTTGGCTATCATTACAGGGGCATTCGTGGGTTCTGCACTCATTTTGGGGACTATCTTATTCTTCTCTACCTTGGTAAAAAGTAACTTGATGCTACTCATCATAGGGATTATGGTCGGTTATATAACCTCATCTGCCATATCTCTTATCAATTTTTTTGCTACTGCCGAAGGCGTTTTTTCATATACTTTATGGGGAATGGGTGATTTCTCCGGTGTATCACGAGAGCAGCTACCTTTTTTCAGTCTTATGATTATAATCGGCCTTTTCATCTCTATTCTTTTAGTAAAACCTCTAAATGCACTTTTGTTAGGAGAGCGCTATGCTGCCAATCTGGGTATTTCTATCGGGCGTATCCGCTGGATATTGTTATTTGCTACCGGTCTATTAACAGCGACTGCCACAGCATTTTGCGGCCCCATCTCTTTCATCGGGTTAGCTGTTCCTCATATATCACGGCTGTTATTAGGCTCTTCCAATCATACTATACTGCTCCCGGTTACTTTACTTATGGGTGCTGTTGTTGCCCTGCTTTGTAATCTCATATGTATATTACCGGGAGAAAACGGGCTATTGCCCTTAAATGCAATCACTCCCATTCTGGGGGCTCCAGTCATTATTTACGTAATCATCAACCAAAAGAAAATACAATACTTTCATTGATGAAAAAAGAATCTATATTCATAGCCGAAAACATAAGTATAGGATACCGGCAGAATCAGGCTGACATAAAAACAATACATTCCCTTTTAAACTTTTCTTTATTCAAAGGGGAGTTAACTTGTCTATTAGGTCCTAATGGTGCAGGAAAATCGACCCTATTACGAACCTTAAGTACCATGCAAGCTCCTCTCACCGGAAATATCTATCTGCTCGGGAAAGCTCTCAAAGATTATAAAGAATATGAAATATCCCGTCTAATCGGAGTTGTCTTAACAGACAAAATCTATGCAGGAGGCCTAACTGTAGCTGAACTCGTATCTTTAGGGCGACATCCTTATACCGGTTTTTTTGGGAAACTAAACAAGAAAGACAAAGAGATTATCGAAAAAGCCCTATCGATAACAGGCATTATCGATAAAGCCAGTCACTATGTCTCCCAATTATCTGACGGTGAACGGCAAAAAGTAATGATAGCCAAGGCTCTTGCCCAAGAATGCCCTATCGTATTACTGGATGAACCCACAGCCTTTTTAGACATACCCAGCCGAATAGATATCATGTTGTTACTTCACCAATTAGCTCATGATGAAAATAAGGCTATTTTATTGTCCACTCATGATACTGATTTAGCACTATTGTTATCTGACCGTCTCTGGCTATTATCAAGAGATAAAGGTCTACAGAGTGGTTTTACAGAAGATATCGTTTTATCTGGAGAAATGGATAGATTATTTTCTCGACCAAACATTTTTTTTAATAAAGAAAATGGAAGCTTCCGGCCCCAAATCTATCATCATCAGACTCCCGTCAGAGTCGACGCTAAGGGAGAACTGTCACATTGGTTGAAAAATCTCCTGCAAAAAAATGGTTTCATGCCGGTTTCCGACAAAAATACTTGTACAAATATTCATATATCGGCAAATCAAAAGGATAACATTTCTATTGAAATTGATAACGAAAAATATACAGTGCACTCATTTGAAGAAATCATTCCTATAATCGAATATACACGATCTATGACCGACTGATTTTCGATAAAGATTCCACAATCAGATATGCCGCTTTCTGCGGGGCATCCGGAGCACCCAATTTATCGGCCATTTCCTTATATCCAGAAATCATCTGTCGTCTTTCAGGCGTATCATTTAATAAAACTCTCAATTCTCTGCGAGTGTTCTCTACTGTAAACAAATGTACCAACAATTCTTTCACGATTTCCCTATCTGCAATAAGATTTACCAGTGAAACAAAACGAATATGCAAGATACGTTTAAAAATTTGATAGGCCAATTTACCTCCTTTCATCTTATAACAAACAACCTGAGGAACTCCTATCAGTGCCGTCTCGAGAGTTGCAGTACCAGACGTGACCAATGCAGCTCTGGATTGTTGTAACAAACGATATGTTTTCCCAAATACAACAGCCACGCCTTCGCCTTTGATAAATTGATTATAAAAATCAGGTTCTACACCAGGAGCTCCTGCAACAACCAATTGATAATCGCGAAAAGCTGATGCAGACTCTATCATTATCGGTAAATTATCTTTTATTTCAGCAACCCGACTACCCGCCAATAATGCTATTATCGGCTTATTTCCAAGCCTGCTTTCCTCAACAAACTGTTCAAAAGTTTCATTTTGATACGGGCGCTCAGACAATTCGTCGACCGTCGGATTCCCTACATAATCGATGTGGTAATTATGTTTTTGATAAAAAGGAACCTCAAAGGGCAATATAGAAAACATTCGGTCAACATATTTCCGAATACTCTTGATACGATATTCCTTCCACGCCCAGATTTTCGGAGATATATAATAATAAACAGGCGAAATCTGATGAATTTTTACAAATTTTGCAATTTTAAGATTAAACCCGGGATAATCTACAAGAATAACAACATCCGGTTTCCACTGAGTAATATCATTACAACACAAACGGATATTTGCCAATACTTTATCAAAATTCAATATCACCGGAATAAAGCCCATATAAGCCATTTCCCGATAATGCTTCACAAGCGTACCGCCTTCTGCAAGCATGAGGTCTCCTCCAAAAAATCGAAAAACAGCGTCTTTATCTTCATTCTTCAAAGCTTTCATCAATGCTGCTGCATGTAAATCTCCGGACGCTTCACCGGCAATCAGATAATATTTCATAACCCAATAAAATTGCTACTTTGGCAAAAGTACATTAACTTTTGAGGTTTTCATACTTCATTTTCAAATTTTCTCATTTTCCGTATCTTTGTTCCACAATAAGCAACATAAAAAAGCGTTATTTCTACATGAAGACTGAAAAACGAATTATACTTTTCCTTATCGCAATATTGTGCGGGTTATCTTTTGTGAGCTGTTTCAAAGAAGACTTCTCAACCAACCCAAACGACCGTCTCTCATTTTCTACCGACAGCGTAAAGTTCGATACCATTTTTACTCAAAAAGGAACAGCTACTTACTCATTCAGAGTCTATAACCATAATTCAAAAGCCTTGAATATATCATCTGTCCGATTGACAAATGGAAACACCGGATTTTATATAAATGTCGACGGACAACCAGGCCCAGATTTACAAAATATCGAAATACTAGGCAAAGACAGCCTCACCGTATTTGTCAAAGCCAATGTAGACCCTACAGGGCAAGATACGCCAATGAAAATAGAGGATGCTATCATCTTTACTACTAACGGTATAGACCAAAAGATTATTCTTGAAGCTTATGGGCAAGATGCTATTTTACTCCGAGGCGATACTATCAAAGTCGATACTGAATTTTCTTCCACCAAACCATATTTAATATACGATAGTCTTATCATCGCCCCAGATGTAACTTTGACCTTAAAAGCTGGTACA
The DNA here is from genome assembly GCF_015097275.1 of Coprobacter secundus subsp. similis. GTDB lineage: Bacteria > Bacteroidota > Bacteroidia > Bacteroidales > Coprobacteraceae > Coprobacter > Coprobacter secundus. The sequence goes on along the minus strand of NZ_AP023322.1, from coordinate 3,312,715 downwards.
CGATTACACTTTCATAATAAAGCCGAACTAAGAGTAAAAGGTCGATTAAATGCAGAAGGTTCCGTTTCCCAACCTGTAATATTCAGAGGCGACCGCTTAGACAACCTCTTTCCAACCTTGCCTTATGACTTCTTGGCCGGGCAATGGGGTGGCATACATTTTTATAAAGATAGTTACGATAATCATCTCAATCATGTATCTATGCGTGGTTCTTCTTACGGCATGGTGATAGACTCTTCAGACGTATCAAAGCTCAAATTGGAACTTAGTAATTCTGTCATACATAATTCAGCCGGAAATTTATTTTCTTCAACTGACAGTCAAATAAACGCGTGGAATTGTCAGTTTTCAAATGCAGGAAACGCCGTTTTAAAAATATCCGGAGGCAAAGCAGAATTCACACATTGTACCATAGTCAATTATTACCGTTTGGATATTATTCATTCTCCGATATTGACCCTCGATAAATATGCTTCTACATTAGGAGACAAAGCATTGAATATCTCTTTCAAAAACTGTATTATTTCGGGTAGCTACACTCTGATACAACCGACAGATTTGTTGGGATTCAATATTCATTTTTATAATTGTCTATTCACTCTGGGAGGAAGCGATGATGAAAACTTCCTCAACTGTATCTGGGAAGGTGACCCCAAATTCTACGCAACAGGCGATGATTATATATTCGATTATCGTCTTAGCTCAGACCAATCCTCCGCCATTAAAGCCGGAAATCCCGAATATCTAAACGACCAGTTACGGACGGATATGCTGGGAACACTTCGACCTAAAGGCGAAAATCCAGATATTGGAGCTTATCAATTCGTTCCGGAAAATGCAGAACAGGAAAATTTGTAAGATGTTTCTTTCTCCCCCTTTTATTTATGTCAATTCAAGACCGAACTTATCGGCAAATTGCCGGATATACGGATTTTTCTGAACCATCATATTTAATTTCTCTCTCTGACTAAAAGCTTTCTGTTTTTCAGCACGTGCGCTTTCTCGGACAGACATTGAAATGTGCGTATTTTGTAACTCTTGCTTCAGAAACGGAAGAATATAAACTCCTTTTTCCTGGACCAATTTTACTTGTGCCTGATTATCAACAACCACTTCAAAATGTAGTGCCGATTGCATTTGAGGTTTACAACTAATCATCGTATTTACCAATACTGTTTCGGTCGGTATGGTTTGCGTAAAACGAACCCAAGCCCTCTGCAAATCCTCTACAGTAAACGGATTATTCATTTCCGTCACAGTTCCCGTTTCTTTCTTAATTTGAGTCTCCGTCGTCACCTGAGGCTTCTTTATAGATATAGAAGGAGGCACCATTCTTGGCATCGGTGCTTTAGGAGGCTGAGACAACTGTGAAGTACCGGATACCGTCGCTCTTGGTGGCTGTACTGCTTGAGATTGCAACACAGCAGCCGATGATATCGGTTGCTGTACCTTATTTTGCTGCGGCATTTGCTGCACAGCGGTAGGTTGAGACGGAGCCGAAGGCTGATTTGAAGAGGTAGCTGGGGATACTTTCTGCAAAGGTGATGTCACAGAAGGTGCAACTTGTGCCGGAGCTAATAACTGGCACAGTTTTATCAACATCAACTCAACTAATAACCTTTTGTTATTACTGGTACGATAAGATAAATCACATCCGTTACTTATATCAATAGCTTTATACAAAAAATCGTTACTGCATTGAGCTGCTTGCTGCCCATAACGCTGAGCGACAGAAGGTCCCACTTCTAGCAAAGATAGTGTCGATGGATCTTTGCAAACCAAAAGGTTCCTGAAATGTGTACTCAATCCACTTACAAAATACTGGGCTTCAAAACCGTTTCGCAATATTTTATCGAAAATTAAAAGGGCTTCAGGTACAGATTGCCGCAAAAAAGAATCTGTCAATTTGAAATAATATTCATAATCCAAAACATTCAAATTCTCTATTACTGAAGCATATGTTATATGACCACGAGTAGAGCTAACTACCTGATCAAAAATCGACAATGCATCACGCATCCCCCCATCAGCCTTTTGCGCAATTATATTGAGCCCCTCAACTTCAGCCTCTATCCCCTCCTGAGAAGCGACATATTGCAGATGCTCAATCGTATCAGCTATTGTTATTCTTTGAAAATCATATATTTGACAGCGAGAAAGGATCGTCGGCAATATCTTATTTTTCTCTGTAGTAGCTAAAATAAAAATAGCATGGTGCGGAGGTTCTTCCAATGTCTTAAGAAAGGCATTAAATGCCTGAGATGAAAGCATATGGACCTCATCAATAATAAATACTTTATATTTACCTATTTGAGGTGCTACTCGTACTTGTTCAGTCAACTGTCGTATATCGTCTACTGAATTGTTAGATGCCGCATCAAGTTCCAATATATTATAAGAACGCTGTTCGTTAAAAGCGACACACGATTCACACTCGTTACAAGCTTCTCCATTCTCCGTAGGATGCAGGCAATTTATTGTTTTGGCAAAAATACGGGCACACGTAGTCTTCCCAACACCTCGAGGTCCGCAAAAAAGATAGGCATGCGCTAACTTCTGTGAATCAATAGCATTTTTAAGCGTTTGAGTCAGAGCCTTCTGACCAACGATTGAACGAAATGTTGACGGTCTGTATTTCCGAGCAGAAACAATATAACTATCCATCTTATCGGGGTATCCTTTCAATTTTTAGTACTTACAAATATACATGATTATCCCGGAATATTATAGAGCTATTTTCTTTTTTAGAAATTGTTGAACGTATTTTTAATTCTGCAATCCCAAACAAAAAAATATTTTTGAAAAAAATGCAAAATCAAACTTCCATGCTACTTTTATCGAAATGTAAGGGCAATATATCTTTTATCGAATTTACAACATAAACACCCTCTTTACCATACATCAACAATCGGATAGGCGTATCGAAACGATTTTCCGTCTCCAAAATTACTTGGCGACAAGCTCCACAAGGAGCAACTTGTGACTCTGTAAAATCACCTCCTGCTTGTGCCGCTAAAGCGATAGCCTTTACAGGGACATCCGGGAAATTGGCATTTGCAAAAAATAACGTAACCCGCTCGGCACATAAGCCCGAAGGATACGCTGCATTTTCTTGATTATTGCCAGTTATTATCTCCCCATTTTCTAATAATGCGGCAGCCCCTACTTGAAACTTAGAATATGGCGCATAAGACTTATTGCTGGCCTTCTTTGCAAGATCTATTAAGTTTTTTTCTATATTACTCAGTTCATCATAAGAACAAACTGTTATCTTTGCAGGGATATTTAACTCTTTCATAGCAGTATGCTTTTGTAAGAATACAAATATAACAAAGTTTCGATAGAAAATATCAGTCTCTATCTTTCTTTTTATAATAAAAACATATAGAAAATGCTGTTCCGAAAATTTATTTCTGTTTGTTTATTGCTTCTGATTTCAAGTATATTCTTTATATCTGAAGCTCAAAATAAGAACCGTATTTATTTGCAATACATAGATACATACAAAGATTTGGCTATCGAACATCAACGTAAATATAAAATACCAGCCAGCATTACCTTGGCACAAGGTTTGCTCGAATCAGGTGCCGGGAGAGGTACTCTCGCTCGAAAATCAAACAATCACTTTGGAATAAAATGCCATAAATGGCAAGGGCAAAAGGTATATCATGATGACGACGCCAAAGGCGAATGTTTCCGCAAATACAGGCATCCCAAAGAATCATACGAAGATCATTCTCTTTTCTTGACCAGAAACATGCGCTACGCTTGTCTTTTCGAATTAAAAAGCACAGATTACAAAGGCTGGGCGCGTGGATTACAACGATGCGGATATGCAACAGACAAAGCCTATGCCAGTAAACTGATACAACTGATAGAATTGTATGAACTATACCAGTATGATCGTAAAGGCAGTCGTAAAGAACCTAAAAAAACCGAAATCGTTATTTTACGACCAGTATACAAAGCTTACGGATTACTTTATGTCGAAGCCCGCGACGGTGAAACACCGGAATCTATCGCCAAAGAAATGGGATTCAGTGTTAGAAAAATATGCAAATATAACGAACTGCCCAAAGACTATCCTTTGGAGGAGGGGAATGTTCTTTTTCTCGAAAAGAAAAACAAAAAGGCAACCAAACAATTCAAACACCATACCGTAAAAGTAGGTGAATCTATGCACGATATCTCTCAACGGTATGGCATGAGATTAAAAAATCTTTATAAAATAAATCATAAAGATAAAGATTATGTTCCCTCTGAGGGGGATATCTTAAAATTAAGATAATGAAAAACGTTGTCGAACTCAAACTGTGATTATCCAGAAATGGTTTTACTGCTTCGACAGATAAATCCCTGTTACAAAACGTCCAGAAGATACAGATAACCGACGGGCCGAATAAAATTTATCGGATAATGTATATGTACAAAGTTGCGATATCTCTATCTGTGAGTGGGGAACACCTACATTTGCCAAATCCAATCTGTTTGCCTCCCATAAGTCAATATGGTACTTATTCGAATCCCGGTTAAAAAAACTGATTTGAGATAAATCGTAGCCAGAAGAACGGAATATGTCAATAACTTCATTCCCAACTTCAAAACACCCGGGACCAATAGATGGGCCAATCATAGCTTTAATATTTTCTGTCCCCGTTTTATACAACAAGCTCATACGCTCTACACATTGTCGTACAATATGTCTTACCGTCCCCCTCCATCCCGCATGAACGGCCGCTATAACTTTATTTTTTGTATCATATAATAACACCGGTACACAGTCGGCTGTCGTTACCCCAATAACGACGAAAGGTATATTGGTTATCAAAGCATCAATGCCATTTAACGCTTTCGTCTTCGAGTCTGTATCAAGAGACATAAAATATTCATCAACAGCACCAATCTTTACTCCATGTACTTGATGAGGGAGGAAAATATTTTCAGAAGATATACCAATAACCCTACCCAATTGCTTAAGATTTCTCAATACTTCGTCTCTATCTCCCCCAGAATATAACCCTAAATTAAAAGAAGAATAAGGATTATCAATCTTTGCCTGATTTCGTGTTGTAACGAAACTAAAAACATCATTATCTAAAAACGTAGACTCAAATTGCAATAACTCCAGTCCCTCCTGCTCAATAGAAATCATTCCTCCCAATCGTATTCTTCATAATCACCCTCATCTGCCTCATCCAATTCAAATTCATCTTCCTCCCTGACACGATGATTAACATCCAGATTTCGATGTGTAATAATCGTTACTTTATTCTCTTCTTTATTCAATTCCTGCCATAAGCAGTCTTTCAACTCCTGAATGCCTTGTCCTGTCACTGAAGATATAAATATACAAGGGACATCGGGCAAATCTTCTTTCAAAGCTGCGGTCAATTCTTCATCCAACATATCACACTTTGTGATGGCAAGAACTCTCTGTTTGTCTAACAGTTCAGGATTGAATTGTTTTATTTCATTCAGTAAAATTTCGTACTCCGAGCGTATATCATTGCTATCGGCCGGAACCATAAATAAGAGCAATGCATTCCGTTCTATATGACGCAAAAATCTTAATCCAAGTCCTCGACCTTCACTGGCACCTTCAATAATACCCGGAATATCAGCCATGACAAATGACCGATTGTCCCGATAAGAAACAATACCAAGATTCGGTTCCAATGTGGTAAACGGATAATCTGCAATTTTAGGTTTAGCTGCTGAAACAACCGATAGCAACGTAGATTTACCTGCATTCGGAAATCCAACTAATCCGACGTCAGCCAACAACTTCAATTCCATTATTACCGACCTTTCTTCTGCAGGTTCTCCCGGCTGAGCATATCGAGGTGTCTGGTTCGTAGCAGACCTGAAATGCCAGTTTCCTAAACCTCCACGGCCACCCTTCAATAAAATCAATTCTTGACCGTCTTCGGTAACTTCACACAAATATTCTCCGGTATCGGCATCAAACACAACAGTCCCGCACGGCACTTCTATAATCTGGTCTTCACCATCCTTTCCAAAACTTCTGCTGGCTCCACCATGTCCCCCATGTCCGGCAAATATATGACGCGAAAACTTTAAATGCAATAATGTCCAATAATTCCGGTTAGCACGTAAAATTATATGACCGCCCCGGCCGCCGTCTCCTCCGTCCGGACCACCTTTAGTTATAAATTTCTCTCGATGCAAATGCATCGAACCAGCCCCTCCTTTTCCTGAACGGCAATGAATCTTTACATAATCAACAAAATTTGAGCCCGCCATAAAATTTTATTTAATGCTTTAGGGGTGCAAATATACGATTTTTATCCGATTTCAGATTTATAGTCTCTGTTATAAAAAAGTAAAGGGACGGGATAAGGCTTTTGTCAAGTCTTATCCCGTCCCTTTCGTATCAATCCTTTTAATTACAAGTTGTCTATCTCTTTAGCAATAGAATCGAAAATAGAATCTACTGATCCCATGCCATGTATCTTTTTATATTTTTTTTCTTTGATATAAAAATCTTTCAGTGGTGTCGTTTGGTTATGATATACATCCAAACGACTCTTTATCGTCTCCAAGTTATCATCCGAACGTCCCGATACTTGACCACGTTTCAGTAAGCGGTCGATAAGTTCTTTTTCTTCTACCTCAAGCCCGATAACAGCTGAAACTTCAGTATTTCTCTCTGCCAACATTTTTTTCAAAGCTTCCGCCTGTGGAATGGTCCGAGGAAAACCGTCAAATATCACCCCTCGTTTAGCTTCCTCATTCATATCAAGGACTTTCGCCAACATATCAACAATCAAATCATCGGGAACCAATTGGCCTTTGGAGATATATCCTTCGGCAATTTTACCTAATTCTGTGCCATTTTTCATCTCGGCCCGTAATACATCACCCGTTGAGATATGGAATAATCCGTATTTCTCAATGATTTTTTCACTTTGTGTTCCTTTACCTGAGCCCGGAGCTCCGAAAATTACAATGTTCAACATCTCTATTCTACAATTTTTATTATTCTGATATCACATAAATATCTTTCAGATTACGTCCCTGTTCGTCATAATCAAGACCATAACCAACAATAAACGCATTGGGTATCTCTAATGCCACATAATCTACCTTAATATCACACTTCAATGCTTCAGGCTTGAACAGAAGAGAAGCAACCCGTATATCTTTGGGATTTCTGGCCCTAAGTTGTTCCTTTATATGCTGTATCGTATATCCTGTATCAACAATATCTTCCACAACGACAACTGTACGCTCGGTTATATCCTCTCCCAATCCTTGAATTTCTTTCACACGACCAGTCGATTGAGTTCCTGAATAAGATTTCATTCTCATAAAAGTTATCTCACTATCAATCGTTATTTCCCGGAAAAGGTCTGCTGCAAAAACAAAAGCTCCGTTCAACACACATATAAACAACGGGTTCTGTCCCGCTAAATCTTCATTAATGCGCGCAGCAACTTTCTGTATAGCCTCCTGAATCTTCTTCCGATCGATATAAGGGACAAATTTCTTGTCTTTTATTTGTATTGTGTTCATCGGCGTAGTATGTGATGATTATTTTTGATGCGCAAAGGTACAATATTTTGAAATAATGCAAAAAGATGTAGAGACTTTTATAGTATTCTCCTATCCAAAAGTTACTTTACACCACGCATCTTAATAGAAAGCCAACTGCTCATCGACAATAATATAATCCCGAGCAATACCGATACGACCGCTATAGAAGCAAAAATGCTCAGAGCTCCCAATTGTGAGAAAAAAGATGCTATCACCCCTCCGGCAATATTTGCCAAAAAACTACTTAAAAACCATACTCCCATCATAAAAGATACCAACCGCACAGGAGATAACTTAGATACCATCGATAATCCAATCGGAGATAAACATAACTCGCCCATAGTATGCAATAAATATGCACCTATGAGCCACAGAAGGTTTGCCTTAGCATCGGCAGATATACAGTTTTCTCTCTCTAAAGCTGCACCGACCATAAGTACAAATCCCAATCCAAGCAGAATCATCCCGCAACCCATTTTTACAGGAATAGACGGTTCTTTATGATAGCGAGACAAAAGATTCCACAATACAGAAAACGCAGGAGCCAATGTTATAATAAATACAGGATTTACAGATTGCAGCCATTCCGTCGGAATCGTATATCCTAAAATATCTCTGTTTATAAATTTTTCAGTATAAAGACTCATTGAACTACCGGCCTGTTCAAATCCTGCCCAAAAGAATGTACAGAAAGCAACCAGTATAAATATAACCATCGTACGGTCTTTTTCATCTTTCGTCAAAGGTTTCTTCTCGTCTTTTCCATTTTCATCCTTCCTTATCACCGGGCTTTTTCCTATCCGTCCAAGCAGTCGATTCGATAATGTATTATAGAATATCTGTCCCAACAACATTCCTGCTCCGGCAGTAAAAAATCCCCAACGATAACCATACGTCACAGCGAGATATCCAGTCACCAATGGTGCTATAAGGGCACCGATATTCACTCCCATATAAAATATTGTAAACGCCGAATCTTTTCGACTATCTGTCAATGGATACAAATCTCCTACAAGAACTGCAATATTAGGCTTAAAGAACCCATTTCCCACAATGAGCAACAGCAGACCTATCGTAAGAAATAACGGATCGGCTTTTGTTGCTAAGCAAAATTGTCCCAGCATCATCGTCAATCCTCCTATTGTAATCGATTTTCTTTGCCCTAAATAATTATCGGCCAACCACCCACCAATCAATGGCGTAAAATATACAAAGCCAGTAAAGAAACCATATATAAGACTGGCCTGACGCACATCGAAGCCCAGTCCACCTTCAAGTGCCGATTTTGTAAGATATAAAATCAGCATAGCCCTCATGCCATAGTAGCTAAAACGCTCCCACATTTCTGTAAAAAACAAAAGGTATAATCCTTTTGGATGTTTCATTGTGGTACTACTCATAAAAATAGTTATATTTGTTTGATTTTCGGGCGTAAAATTAGACAAAACATCTAATTTTTGCTACCATTGCAATAATTTATTTTTGCAATAAATATGATTTTACACTCAAATGTCAACCTAAAATGAAAATTTTCTTTACAAATGAAACTAAAAAGCTCGATGAATATACCATTGAGCATGAGCCTGTAAGTTCTATAGACTTGATGGAACGTGCCGCCTCATCTGTGACTTTTGAGATTATGTCCCGATGGCAACGTAACACACGTATTGTTGTCTTTGCAGGACCAGGGAACAATGGAGGTGATGCTCTTGCTGTAGCTCGTATGCTCATCGAAGAAGGGTACAAATTAGAAACCTACTTGTTCAACCCGTTCCAAAAACTGTCACCCGACTGTTCCAAAAATAAAGATCGTTTAAAAGATATAGAAGGCATACACCTTACTGAGGTTATAAAAGGGGATTTCCTTCCCCCCAGACTCGATACGCAGACATTAGTTATCGACGGACTATTCGGCTCAGGACTAAGAACTTCTTTAACAGGAGGCTTCGCCTCTGTCGTACAATATATAAACTCTTCTAAAGCTCAAGTAGTATCCATAGACTTACCTTCCGGATTATTTGGAGAAGATAATTCAGAAAATTATAGTAGGAATATTATACGAGCTACTCTTACTCTTACTTTTCAGTATCCAAAATTAGCGTTCATGTTGCCTGAAAACGCAGAGTATGTAGGAGAATGGAAAGTTATAGATATTGACATCCATCCAGAAATTATAGAAGCAACCCCTGCTAATTTTTATTATCTTGAAACAGATGAAATAGCACCATTAATAAAAAAGCGTCCGAAATTTGCCCATAAAAACAACTTCGGACACACCCTTATCATAGCCGGGAGCCAAGGAATGATGGGTGCCGCCGTTTTGGCAACTAAAGCGGCCTTACATATAGGGGCCGGGCTGGTCAGTGTGCACTCCGCCCAATGTGGATATGCTGTTTTACAGTCTGCTGTTCCGGAAGCCATGTTTCTTTCCGATACCAGCCAGACCCATATTACGGAAATAAATATCCAAAAACATTATACAACCTTTGGGATAGGCCCGGGTATTGGACGCAACGAAGAGACTGCAAAGGCTATAGAAGCTCTTTTCGGACAAATGAGACACCCCGTCGTCTTAGATGCAGATGCTATCAATATGGCGGCTACACACCCCAACTGGTTATCACAGCTTCCGGCAAATAGTATACTGACTCCACATATCAGGGAATTTGACCGTTTATTCGGGCAACATGACAACATGCTCGAAAGGCTAAAAAAGGCAACAGAAATGGCAAAGCGCTATCGTCTGATTATCATCCTGAAAGGAGCAAATACTGCGATAGTGACTCCCAAAGAAAAAGTATATTTCAACAGTACAGGAAACCCGGGAATGGCTACTGCCGGTAGCGGAGATGTCTTGACCGGAATTCTCTCGGGACTGTTATCTCAAGGATACTTGCCACACGAAGCAGCTGTCATAGGAGTTTTTATCCATGGGCTGGCAGGAGATATCGCTGCAGAAGAACAAAGTCAGGAGTACATAACAGCAGGAGATATCATTAATCATTTAGGTAAAGCTTATAAACACTTAAAAAATTACTTCGAATAATAAACATTTCAATTATGAAAAAAAGTATATTATCTCTTTGCATTTTATTTTCGGTTTGTAGTTACGCTCAAGAAACTACAAAATTTACAGCCGGAAAGCATAATGAATATGGTCTTCTATACTCCCTTCCCCAAACCGTTTTCGATATTGAAGTAACGGCTACCAAAACAACTCAAAAAGCCGGACCATATTATAAATATGCTGAGAAATACTTAGGAGTACCTGTATCAATTACGGAGGATAAAGTATTTTGGAATCTCGACAAAGTCAATGTTACATCCCATGGCATTCCGGACAAACGACAAGAATATTTAGTAAAATTCAAATCCGGCTCGGCTCCATTTATGTATCTAAACAAAGATGGACTTTTACTGTCCATCAACACAGAACCAATTACAGAAAGCATAAAAGCGAAAACATTGACTCCGGCAAAGACTCCCTCACCTTTAGAAAACAACAATTACGCTTCTGTATTAACAGAAGAAATGCTTATGTCCGGTTCCACAGCCAAAATGGCCGAAGTTGCAGCCAAGCAAATCTATCGCATTCGAGAAAGCCGTCTAGACCTGTCAACTGGAGAATCGGACCAAAAGCCGGCAGATGGTGCTGCACTCAAGCTCATGATGCAACAACTCGATGAACAAGAAAGTACTCTAATGGCTATGTTTATGGGGACAACCAAGACAGAGCAAGTTGTAAAACATTTTACATGGACTCCTACTGATGAAACAGCTAACGAAATTATTTTCAGAATTTCTGACCTAATCGGAATTGTAGATAAAAATAATTTAAGTGGAGCACCTGTATACATGAATTTAAAAATAACCGAAAAAGGAGAATACCCCGTCGACGCAAAAGGCAACATAAAAGAAATGCCCAAAAATGGTGTAGCCTACTGCATACCGGGCAAAGCCGCTGTCGAAATAACTTATAAGGGTAAACCAGTATTTAAAAATTCATTTCAAGTCGCTCAATTCGGTATTGTTTATGGATTGGATCCCAGCTTGTTCGACAACAAAAAAGCTCCTGCCCATGTAACATTCTATCCCCAAACCGGAGCAATCCACGAAATAGGCCAATAAAACAAAATATACCAGCCCTCAAAAAGGCATAAAAATTAATACCTTTTTGAGGGCTGATATAAAAATGATATGCATTTACCGTATCCGAGTACCTATTCCAGAACTAATTTCCGTAGCTTGGGTAATAATCACCTCTTTTACTCCTGCCCTAATAGCAGCAAAAGCATTTTCAAGTTTCGGAATCATCCCACCTTGTATAATACCATCGGCAACATATTCCTTAAATAAAGTCTCATCGATTTCCGGGATTACGCTGTCATCATCATTTTCGTCTCTCAATACACCTTTTTTCTCGAAACAATACATCAACGTAACATCGAAATACTGAGCTAAAGCCTTTGCTGCTTCTCCTGCGATAGTGTCAGCATTCGTATTCAGAAGATTTCCTTTACCGTCATGAGTAAGCGGAGCCAATACCGGGACTACTCCTGCCCGAATAAGTTTAGATAATGCTTCTCCTCCGGCTTCCTTCACATCTCCCACAAATCCATAGTCTACATCTTTCACCGGACGTTTTTCCGAACGTAATATATTCATATCGGCACCGGTCATACCTAATGCATCAACAGACAAGGCTTGTAATCCGGCAACAATATTCTTGTTTACCAAACCTCCGTACACCATAGTAACCACTTTCAGCATTTCTGCATCAGTTATACGCCTGCCGTTTACCATCTTACTTTCAATGCCCAGCTGGGAGGCGATTCGTGTTGCCGACCGGCCACCACCATGTACCAGCAATTTATAACCCTGGATATGGGAAAAATCATTGAGCAGAATCTGCAAAGATTCCGATTCCTCTACAATCTTTCCTCCGACTTTTACTATCGTCAACTTTTCCATCAAATATCCATTATTAAGACTGTTCGCCTCCAAATTCCATCAAATATGCTTTTATGAAACCATCAATATCTCCATCCATTACACCTTGCACATTTGACGTTTGATAATTGGTACGGTGGTCTTTTACCCGGCGATCATCAAAAACATAACTTCGGATCTGAGAACCCCATTCGATTTTTTTCTTTCCGGCCTCAACCTTCTGTTGTTCTTCCATACGCTTGCGTAACTCCATTTCATACAATTGAGATTTCAACAAACGCATAGCATTTTCCCGATTATCTAATTGAGAACGGGTCTCTGTATTCTCAATCAATATTTCCCGAGTTTCACCAGTATCCGGATCTTTATAATTATAACGTAACCGTACTCCGGTCTCCACTTTATTTACATTTTGTCCACCGGCACCTCCCGAACGGAAAGTATCCCAAGTTATATCTGCCGGATTTACATGTATTTCAATAGAATCATCTACTAAGGGAACAACAAAAACAGATGTAAACGAAGTCATCCGCTTACCTTGTGCATTAAACGGAGAGACACGTACCAGACGATGTACTCCATTCTCTGACTTCAAATAACCATAGGCATAATCACCCTCAATCTGTATGGTTGCACTTTTTATTCCTGCCTCATCACCTTCTAGCAGATTGGTTACCGTCACTTTATATTTATGATCTTCTGCCCAACGGATATACATACGCATCAGCATAGACGCCCAATCCTGGCTTTCCGTACCTCCAGCTCCAGAATTTATCTTCAGTACTGCACCTAATTTATCTTCTTCTCTGCGCAGCATATTGCGAAGCTCCAAATTCTCAATAATCTCTTTGGTAGTTGCATAAATCTGGTCAAGCTCTTCTTCGGTAATGACATCTTCCTTGACGAAATCAAATGCCAAGGTCAACTCCTCCACCGACTTCTCAGCTTCATTATATCCCTCAATCCAAAACTTCAATTCTTTTACTTTACGCATCTGTGCCTCTGCTTTCTTCTGGTCATTCCAAAAATCAGGGACATGAGTGCGCAACTCCTCTTCTTCCACTTGTATCAACTTCGCATCGATGTCAAAGATACCTCCTCAACGCCAACTTGCGTTCTTCAAGCTCCTTTAATTGTTCGGTAGTAATCATAATATTATTTATTTCTTATTTTTTTAATCCGTCGCGAAGATAATAAAAAAACAGTCCGCAACCTTTACCTCATTCAAGGTTTTTATCATGCTCAAACCTTATAAAGTAAAAATTGCGGACTTTTTATTTTTAAAAATATTATACGTACATCGCTTCTATTTCAGCACGATAGAGCTGATTAATAATGGGACGACGAATCTTCAATGTGTTTGTCAACTCTCCAGTTTCCATACTAAAAGCATGAGGCAACAACGTAAATTTTTTGATTTGCTCAAATCGGGCAAAATTTTGTTGTAATATATTGATTCGCTCCTGTATCAACTTATGGATATTTTGATTTTTAACCAAATCCTCCAAATTTCTATATTGTATTTGCTTCTGTGCAGCATACTCTTTAAGGGCTTCATATGCCGGAATAATAATTGCCGTAACATATTTACGCTGGTCTCCAATAACAGCTACCTGATCGATGTATTTATCTTCACCTAATTTAGTTTCGATTGCCTGAGGAGCAATGTACTTTCCATTCGATGTTTTAAACAAGTCTTTTATACGCTCCGTCAGGACCAATGCTCCATTATCAGTCAATCGACCCGCATCTCCCGTTCTGAACCATCCATCTTCTGTAAAAACCTGAGCCGTTTCTTCGGGCTTTTTATAATAGCCTTTCATCACTGTAGCTCCTTTTACCAATATTTCATTGTCCTTTCCGACTCTAACTTGGACAGAAGGCATTGTCTCTCCAACAGAGCCAATTTCATATCCTACCGAATTAAAACAAGATACTGTCGCAGTAGTTTCTGTAAGGCCATATCCATAGACAATATTTATCCCACACGTATGCAGGAACTCATTGATAGTATCTGAAAGAGGTGCTCCGGCAGTAGGAAAGATGTTGCCGTTAGGGATACCTATCGCCTTCCGCAAACGACTAAAAACCACTTTATCGAAAAGACGATATTGCAATTCCAGTCCAAATGGAGCTTTCTTTCCTAAACGGGCATAGTCTAAGTTACGACGATGTCCTACCTTCAAAGCCCTGTTCATCAAAACGCATTGTACCCCCTTAGCTGAAGATATTTTTTCTTGAACAGCAGTATACACTTTTTCCCAAAAACGTGGCACACTACACATTATAGTCGGGTTCACTTCTTTTATAGTATCTTGTATTTCATTGGGTTTTAAATTTATAGCAATTCGAATTCCCATTTCAAGACAAAAATAAGTCCAAGCTCTCTCAAATACATGTGTCAATGGGAGAAAACACATAGATACATCTTTATCTGAAATCATTGTCAAACGCTCTATATGTATACGCATGGCCTCATTGTAATTTGAATGAGCCAACATAACTCCTTTAGGCACACCCGTAGTACCTGAAGTATAAATAATATTTGCCAAATCCTCATCCTTTGCAGCACATGTACGAACCTCTACCAATGCCGCTTTATTTGACTCTTCACCCAACTTATATAAGTCAGAAAAATAAACAGATGTTTTGTCATCTTTTGCCAACTTAACATCCGAATCAAGAACAATCAACTTTTCCAATGTGGGACACACTTTCTGCGCCTCATAAGCATTATCATACTGGAATTGTTCTCCAACAAATAAGAAGCGAATCTCTGCTTCATTTATGATATATTCTATCTGGGACAACGAGCTCGTTGCATATAATGGCACAATAACGGCTCTATTGGCATAAGCTGCAAAATCAATAATTAGACCCTCTGGTTTATTTTGTGTATAAGTAGCCAAATTCTCCTGTTCCTTTACTTCCAGTTCTGCCAATGCTTTTGCTATTGTATCAACTTGTTGAGCAAATTTATTCCAAGAAGTAGAAACCCACTGATTCGTTTTATAATCCTTGTGACGAAAAACTTCGCGATTGCCATACTTCTCAGCCTGGCGACGGATTAGATTTGAAAAGTTTTTTATTACCATAGAATTTAAATGAAATTCGGGGACAAAGGTAATCATTAAAACAACATGAAATCCATTTTAAGAAGTTTTAAATCCTTATCAACTCTTTTATAATTCTTCTCTCCCGCTATTATACTCCTCAAAATCTTTTATATTGCTATAATTATAACCAACAAAACCTTCTTTCGGTTCACTCATATAATACAGACATCTGCTGTGTAATCTGCTTCATCTCATCTCTTACCGTCTCAGGAGAAAGAAGCTCAACAAAATCTCCATGAGACAAAATCTCCTGATAAAAATCAAATGTAGGGGCAAGATAATAACTAAAAATACCATACTCTTCGGTAGTCTCAACTTCCTCTTGTGAATGATGAAGAGGTAAAGCTCTAAAATAATTTTCCTGCCCTCCCGTAACTTTTAATAAAATATGCTGTATCGGTATGTCATCATCCCGTATGATGCCAAAGCATCCAGACATATAATCTTCTGCATCAAAATCTTTCGGATACTCAAATCTATCTGAAGTTTCTTCCAATGCCACAATCCGGTCCAACGCGTATATACGTATTTGCTCTTTCTCCAATGAAAATCCGGCCATGTACCATCGCTGTCTGAATATTTTTATAAAATATGGTTGTACGTCAAATACATGCGGCTCTTTACGAGCATATCCTTTGTAAGTCATTTTAAGCACCACATTTTCCCGCATGGCGTCCAATACAGGAGTAAGAAACTTTTGCCCCGACGGTATATTTTCAAATAAAATACGACTTCGCAATTTATGGCTCTCATTCAATATATTATTTACAGAGAAGGTATTGATAAGCCAATTGCGTACACTCCCGCCTAAAAGAGATTCAACATCTTCTATATAATACTCATAGGTGCTTCTGTCACATCCTATATTTATATCGAACATCTCTTGAATGGCAATCCGATGATTATGAAAAGTTCGAAGAGGTAAAGGCTCTCCCATAGAAAAGTCGGTCTTCATCCACTTTTCATTAATCTCTTTCATTGTCAACCGACCATTTCGATAAATTGTATCGATCAGCCATATATAACGATTAAACAAATTTTTCGCCACCTTTATTCAATTTTATTCCAAAAATAAATATTTACACTAAAGTTATACTATACCTCTCTACATTATTTTCGACAATCGGCAAGCTTTCGTATCATTATAATCCTTATTTTTGCATCGGAAGTACGATATACATATGAATACAGACGAATTATATTACTCAGCAATAGACTTACTAAAGACCTTAATAGAAACACCGTCTTTAAGCCGCGAAGAAAATGAAGCAGCCAATAAAGTTGAAAATTTTATTATAGAAAAAGGATTACATGCCAATCGGAAAAATAATAATATTTGGTGCATTGCTCCCGGATATGATATCCATAAACCTACCATATTGCTTAACTCTCATATAGACACAGTAAAGCCTGTCTCAGCATGGAAACGAAATCCCTTCTCGGCTGTAGAAGAAAATGGACGGATTTACGGGTTAGGCAGTAATGATGCCGGAGCAAGTTTAGTATCTTTATTACATGTATTTTTATATCTTTCAAAGAAAGAACAACCTTATAACTTAATATTCCTCGCTTCTTCAGAAGAAGAAATTTCCGGGAAAAACGGGATAGAATCTGTATTAACGGAATTGCCACCTATTCACTTTGCAGTTGTCGGAGAACCGACTCAAATGAACCCTGCAATAGCAGAAAAGGGACTTATGGTATTAGACTGTTCTGTATATGGGAAATCAGGACATGCCGCCCGTAATGAAGGAGATAATGCAATTTATAAATCGTTGAAAATCATCGAAAAATTCCGGGATTTCAAATTTCCTAAAAACTCGGATATATTAGGTCCTGTAAAACTTAGCGTGACCATGATACAGTCAGGAACTCAACATAATGTAATCCCTGACCGGTGTAATTTTGTCGTCGACGTGAGAACAAACGAATTATATAGTAACCAAGATGCTCTCACTATATTGAAAGAAAATATTCCATGTGAAATAGTTCCCCGTTCGCTCAGATTAAATTCATCCCGTATCGGGAAAGAACACCCCTTCATCCTTCGAGCAGAAATTCTCGGGCTCATCCCCTTCGGCTCCCCAACATTATCAGACCAGGCTCTGATGCCTTTCACCTCAGTAAAAATAGGTCCCGGAGATTCGTCCAGGTCTCACACGGCAGATGAATATATAGAAACAAATGAAATAAGAGAAGGCATCGAATTATATATAAAACTTCTCGATAATTTGAATATCATCTAAAGGCTTGTTTAAATTTTGCCCGGTCTGCTCTGAAAGTTTCTTTTGAAACTGTTTAATTCTAAAACAACCACCGTAACAGTGTCCCCCCTCCCGGACCTCCGAGCCCTATATAACGGTAAAGGAGATAATATATTCCTTTTTTAAAGAATGAGGGAGACTCTTTCTGCAAAAATATATTCCAAGCATTCAAAGCTAATACTTTATTTTTTTCATACTTGTACATTCCTGCCAAATACAACATTTTCAAATGAATATAATGAATCACCCGTTTTTTATTTTTCAATGATGACTCGTCAACATATTTTTCTGTTATTTCCATAGTATGAAAATGTACCTCACTATTCGAGACAAAATTGATCCCTGTAATACTTTTTGCATGTTCATGTATTTTCACCAATACAGGTCTCTTTATCCAAACAATTCTCCGTGTCTGCATCAAAATACGTATCCCCATATTCCAATCTTGCCACGCCATTAAATCCTCATTCCATCCCCCTAACAAACGCAACAACTCTGTACGTACAATAAAACACTGTGTACTTATCATACTATAAATCACCTGGTCTTCAACCTTTGCTGTAAAGCAACGACGTTTATTTGCTTTTCGACCATTTGGCAAATACCGCTTTGCTGTAAATCCTATTATCTCTGCCTGAGGATATCTCGAAATCGTACGTACAATCCGAGATATAGCTCCTGGTACCAATTCATCGTCTGAGTCAAAAAACATTACCCAATCCGAAACAACTTCTCTCAACCCTCTATTTCGAGCGGCATTGGCCCCAGGCTTCAACTCTTGTAATACATCGATACGAAAATCTTCTCTACTATACTCTGCTTGAAACTGATAACATATAGTTAAAGAGCGGTCTTTAGAATTATTATCAACCAAAATAAGGCGTAAAGGCCGGTAAGTTTGTTCTACAATCGAGTGTAATGTTCGTTCTAAAAGAACTTCCCGATTATATACAGGAACTACTATTGTGATTATTTCTTCCACCCAGTTATTCTTTTATATTTACCTTCGATACAAAATCTCTCAACTTGCCCTTATAAGTGTGAATGCTTTGAGAATACAAAATTTTTATATCCAAATCATCTGCAAAATACTTTTTCAACTCATCTCTTAGTACGGGTTCATAACCTGTATCAGGCTGTTCCAAACGAAGCTCCAAACTTCCTTTTTGATACTGAACTCCCTGATAATTAAGGCATATATTAAATTTTAAAAGTAAATTTTTAAATACATAATATAATGTCAGACTCGGATATTTATGCTCCCGTCCATAAATAATAGACCCGACACGCCCTACAACGTCTAATAACACAGGGTGTTGTCTGCCACATGGACATTTATACTTTGCGTCTGCTAATATAACGGAATCGCCTAATTTATACCGAATAATAGGAAATGATTTTGACAACAAATTCGTAACGATAATCTCACCATTTTCCTCTTCAACAATGACACTTTCCATATTGATATGCATACTCCCACAAGGACATTCAAACGCAATTATCCCTGCCTCTGCGGCACCATATTCACTTATCAGTTTTTGTCCGAAAGCTGTATTAACCTCAGATTTATAACTATCATAAATTTTTTCTGACGTGCCCTTTACCATCTTCAAAGAGAAATCCTTTTTCATCTCCCCACGATTCACCATCTTAGCGACTTCATATATCATTGACGAATACCCTTGCAAATAAGACGCTTTACCTAAATGTCGAATAAAATGGAGCAAATCTTCTTCTTTATATGAAAAAAAACGATAACTATTTTGAAAATAATCAAGTATCCGTATTTTCCATCTCTTATTTCGGGCTAAATTATATCCCCAAAAAAGGCCATTCCTATCCCATCGTTCAAGGCCATACCAAGAATGTCCCCTAAAAATTGATGCGCGGTGCTGTGATACCCACTCCTCATTGCGGTAAAACCTCATTGGTTGTCCCGTAGACCCCGAAGTTTCTGATAAAAACAATTTTTTAAATGGATACTTTGACTGTATTTTTCCATTTAATCTAAGTAATGTCGATTTCTCCAAAACAGGAATATTCTTTAAATCCTGTAATGAAGTCATCGATGCCGGAGAAAACCTACATTCATCAAATAGGTCTCTATAATAATCTGAATAAGTGTATGCGAAACTCAAAAAATCCCGGCATTTCAAAAATTGATATTCTTCCAACTTCTCCAAACTCCAGAAGTCCGATTCTAAAAGAAACTTGTAATAAGAATCCAATGAAGGATTCTTATAACGTTCAAAACATTTATAAAGTATTTTATGAATCATAAATGTCACATTTTTCTCTATTCTTCATTTTCCCGAGAAAACTAATTTTCGTTTCTAACCCCAGATAACAAAGACTCCCATTTATCGAGAATTACAGGTAATGAATACCTGTTCATACTCAACATCGCCTTCTCTCCAAGCTTCCTGCACATTTCTTCATCTGATATCAACCACTCAATTTTTTCCATTAATTCTCCAAAATCATTCTCCTTTACCAATATACCATCCACTCCGTCATCTATAATCTCTCTCGGTCCAGTCGATATATCAAAACTGACACAAGCACAGCCTTGGGACATGGCTTCCATCAAGACCATGGGCAATCCTTCATTTTTAGAAGATAAAACAAATATCGTAGATGTACGGTATAACAATTCTATATCCTTTATCTCCCCCAGCAACTTTACTTGAGACTCCAATTTACACTCTTCAATCAAGTTCCTTAATATATACATACTTTTTTCACCCCCTCTACCGGCAATACATAAGGTCCAATCCTTATTTTTCGAAGCAATAGAGCTCCAAGCCTTAATCAGGCCCAAAAATCCTTTCCCTTCATACGCATTTAAATTACCCACTGCTAAAACAACTTTTTTTCGGAACACATTAAAAACATTACAAACCGGGAAAGAAATAGGATTAGGCATTATCTCCATATTATTCAATTTACCCTTGAGCAAATCAAAATCCCTTTGAGTCAATACGGTTACTTTATCAGCCAACTTATTGATATAAACTCGCCGAATCGTTTTTAACCAAGTACGATTATTAATAAAATTGGTATGCTCACAAGATACTACCGGGATATTTAAAAATCTACTGGCTAATATAACTTTAGGATTAAGTATATATAGGAATGATATAATTACATCCGGCTTCTCTTTTTTGATTACTGTTCGTATTTTAGGGTATAATAAAAACAGATTGTAATATATTTTTCTAAAAATATTTCCTCCAGGTGCCAAATCCGGATACAAAGAAACAAGCCTAATTTTTTTATCCAAAGAATAAAAACTCTCCTGCTTTGTATCCGTAGCTAAAACTACTTCATGGCCACGAGCAGATAGACCATTACATAATAGAGCCATTACACGTTCTGCACCACCACCGCACATTAACGGAATACAAAAAAGCAATTTCATTTTTCTTCTGGGATGTTATCAATTATTTCCAAATATACAATTTATTGACGAAAACAAAATTGGATTAATAAAATATTATCTTTGTCATATCTAAGAGTTCATTTAAATTTTGTTCGAGACTGCTTTGAAAATTATTCTATCGGAAAATTCAAACGGGCTCTTAGACAGAATATATCGACTTATATTATGAAAATACTATTATTAGGAGAGGCAAGCAACTTGCACTGGACTCTTGCTGAAGGGCTTAGAGCTCTCGGCCATGATGTTACCGTTGCATCTAACGGGAGCAACTGGATGAACAACCAACGCGACATATCCCTCATTAGAAACAGTCATAACGTATTTGATTCTATCAAATATATAGGAAATATTTTAAGGTATCTTCCTCACTTTACCAATTACGATATTGTCCAAATCAAGAATCCTATCTTTCTTGATTTAAAACCCTCGAAAAATAAATTGATTTACAAATTTCTAAAAGCAAACAATCAGAAATTATTCCTCGACGCATTAGCTACGGATTATTATTATGCATTATTATGTAAAAACAAAAACTTTTTCCGATATTCTGATTTTTATCCAAACAAAGAATCGGAAATAGTAGGAGATAGAAAAAAAGTAATGGACAACTGGTTATCGTCACCATTAAAAGACTTAAATATAGAAATCGCAGAAAATTCAAATGGTATAATTGCTTGTCTATACGAATATTACGTCCCCTACGAAAATATATACAAAGAAAAGCTTGCATACATTCCCATACCTATAAATATCAGTAATCATAAACCTAAATCAATAAAATCAAATTTCGAGCAAGTAAATTTTTTTATCGGAATACAGCATAACAGAGCTGCCGACAAGGGAACCGACATCTTATACGAAGTTCTCCAAGAAGTAAAAGAAAAATACCCCAAAGAATGTCAAATAAAAAAAGTTGTATCTGTACCTTTACAACAATACAACCAAATAATGTATGAATCTGACGTTTTAATCGACCAGCTCTATTCTTACACTCCGGCAACCAATGCTTTAGGAGCCATGGCCAAAGGAATAATTGCAGTCAGCGGTGCAGAACCCGAATATTACGACTTTATAGGAGAACATGACTTGAAGCCTATCATAAATGTCCTTCCCGACAGAAATGATATATTCAAAAAACTCGAAAACCTAATTTTAAATAGAGCAGAAATACCCCTAATGGCTCAAAACAGCAGACGTTTTGTCATTAAACATCATGATCATATACGCGTAGCCCAACAATATCTTGACTTTTGGGAAAGTCACTAATACGCCCCTACATTTTTTATTTATGTAACCCTAATGCCAACCGTCTTTTCAACATCCAAAGACTATATAAGGTACCACCACCAACCAATATGTATGCTAAAGACTGATATTCATACTTTATACACCCAAAAGTGCCCAATGAAAATAAACAGCTAATCAAAAATACAATATAAAAGGATTTGCTCATACGTAAACCAAACATACGAAAACAAATAATTCCAATGAATAACATATACAAGATAAAACCCAATGTATAAGCAATGCCTATTCCTTGAAGGCCCATATATTTATAACCGATAAAATTCAATGCCAGATTCATCACAGCAGAAACAATTTCTGTCACCAAAAACAAAGGGCCTTTTCCCTTAGCCAATAAAATAAAACCCATCGACCAAGATACAGCTTTGAACAAAACTCCGGGAACAGACCATAAAAGATAGCCTTCTACAATTTGAAAATCTCCCGTATATAGTATTCGGATTACTAAATCTTTAAACAATAAAAGAAGTCCTATCGTCGGAACCAAAATAAACATAGATATCTCAGCCTGCTGCGAAACATGTCTTGATATCTCAGACTTGTCATCGCACACAGCTGCCAACCGAGGGTAAAACTCCATTCCCATCGCAGTAAATATCAATCCGAAATATCGGTTCATCAAATTATATCCAGCCTGATAATATCCGACATCAGCCATTCCACCCCTTGCATTCATCCAGGCAATAAATAAATAATTGAATAAAGTAACGATAAATCCACTGACAGTCATATATATACCTAAAAGGACCATTTTACGACCGTGAATTTTTGTATCTTTCCAACTCTGACGTACTTGTATTGAAGATTTTACCGATTTTCTATTATAATAAAACAGAAACAGTAATGTCGAAACGGATGCGATAATCAACGAAGGAACAATCCCGCCGATTCTGAAATAATAAAAAAGAGGTAAAGACAAAATCAAAGAAACAACAGCTGCTGCAACTCCACTTTTCGCTAAGATGCGTAACTGACCGCTTCCCTGAATTATCGCCTGTTCTCCTGCCACGAGAGCATTTATCAGTAACGTACATGATAAAAATACAAATCCCCCAATATGTTGACTGTCGCCAAATGTCCACAAACTCAAATATGGAGCCAGAATCAATGTTACAACAGCTCCCAATAATCCGGCAAAACCAGACCAGCGCCGAACAACTAATTTAACGGACTCGAACTGTATATGGTCTCCAGATTTCGAAGCGACGGATACATCCCGGACTCCACTTTGTCTAATTCCTAACCCTGTTATTTGAGAAACAGTCTCTGTCGCTAAAGTATAAAGGCTCATAATTCCGATACCTTCAGCTCCCAGCCAAACAGCCACTAATTTTGTTTTGATTATGGAACAAAGAATATTTACAAGCTGTACGCCACCAAACAAACCTGTCGATTTTACGATGCGCCGATATGTAGATACATCTTTGAACATAAGGAATTTAAATATTTATCTCATAAATATCATAAGCAATACCGCGTCCACCGAATTCTTCTTTGTGAGCCGACATGCCAACATTCAAATACCAACCGGCGTTTTCATTTGACGTGCCGAAATCGAAATATTCGTTTTCAGGAAACAAACTATTTATTAATTCATAATATAATACATCGGTCGCATAAATATCTTTACCTTCACGCGTTGCTGCTGCATATTGCAAATGAGTTACTATATTGCTATCGTATATTACACTTCCGGCAAATATATTCTCAAAAGCATCTTTTACCAAAAAGAAACGAATATTCTCAGGAAAGTAACCATGCAACAGATTCATCTCCTCTTTAGTATGTAACGGCTTAACACCATGCTGTTCCCATCGGTCATCTTCTATAATTTTCCAGAATATTGCAGCATCACCACACTCCTCAACTCGCAATGACTCTTTCTCTGCTCTTTTTTTCGCCCTCTTCAACCGACTTGATTTCATCATTTTTTTCGTCGGAACAACAGTAGCCAAATTCCGAACCATCAATCGAGCTTCTTTGCGGAACAGCGCATACAAATCTTCTTCGGCCGGATAACGATGATAAATATGTGGTATACATTTATAAACCAAACGAACAAAATCATGCTCTCTCAGATATTGTAACAAAATATCCATTAAAGCCAACACCTGAACCGCCGAATTGTGAATACTTAATATAAAGCCCCCATATGTAAGCCCTTGATGCGAATACAAAACGGAATCCGCTTCATTCGCAGGTAACAAGGCTACAAGTTTTCCCTCCTGATAAAACATCAGGGAATGATCGGCAAAACGGTCGGCATGATAATCCATATAATGACGCATAAACAGAAATGTCCCGTTTTTCGATTTTCCAACAAAATCATCCCACTCAATAGAATATACAGGGTTATATCTGACTATCTCCATAATTTTTATTTATCAAGCCATGGTTCCGGATTCAACTTTGTCGTCTCTTTCCATAATTGAAAATGCAATACCGTGCGGTTTCCTTCTTCCGGATCGGAATATATCTTCCCGATAGATTGCCGTATAGAAACTTTTTGCCCAGGTTTTACATAAACTTCGCTCAAATTCGAGTATATAGTCAAATAGTTGCCATGGCGCACAATCACTGAACTATTATATCCCGGCATGACAAACACTTTGGTTACAACACCGTCAAACACAGCTCTGGCCGAAGTCCCAGGAGTCGTTTGTAAATCTATTCCATTATTATTTATCTTGACATATTTCAGTTCTTGATGTTGTTGTTGTCCAAAATGACCAACAATCATATAACGTCCGGATAATGGAAATGGCAACTTCCCTTTATTTTTCTCAAAACTACCCGAGAGCTCTCTTTCTGCCTTAGTCATTGCATAGCCACCCTGAGTTTGGGAACGACGTTCTTCCGAAGCTTCTCCTTTATTTGATTTTCCGGTTTTATCTCCCGCTTTTTTACGGGCCTCTTCCGCGGCTCTCTTCGCTTCTTCCGCGGCTTTACGAGCCTCTTCTGCTATCAACTGCTCTATCTTTCTATTCAAAGCTTCGGCCTGTTTTCTCTGTTTAGCAAGCTCG
The DNA here is from genome assembly GCF_015097275.1 of Coprobacter secundus subsp. similis. Lineage (GTDB taxonomy): Bacteria > Bacteroidota > Bacteroidia > Bacteroidales > Coprobacteraceae > Coprobacter > Coprobacter secundus. Next base: position 3,287,058 of record NZ_AP023322.1, on the reverse strand, counting down.
GTTTTCAAAGATTTTTCTTTTTTCTTCAAATCAGTTACAACATTCTTTTGGGAAGTTTCCTTCACCTGCAAATCTTTTGCAGCTTGTGTCCTCTCATTCAACAGTGCAGTCTTGGCTTTTTTTGTCTTGTTCAAATTTTCTTTCTTTTTCTGAAGAACAGCCTGTTGTTCTTTTATCTCTTCTGCTTCTTTTTTTCTCCAAGACGAATATTCACGTAAATATCGAATGCGACGATAAGACTGGCTCAACGAATTTGAAGAAAAAACAAACATCATGGTTTGGTACCCGGACTGTTTCTGATAAATACTTTGCATAGCCTTTGCATAGCTCTCTTTCTTCTGTCCTAAAGACTTTTCTAATCGAAAAATAGTATCGGATACAGCTCTCTGCTGCTTGCTAATTTCATTTATTTCTTTATTCAGAATTCGGATGACCTGACGGTGAGTCTCTATCTCTGCTGTCAACAACTTCAGCTGATTCAAAGAACTCATCGCTGACTTTTGTGTGGAAGAAAGCATCTTACGAGTTTCCTCAATCGATTTTAACGCCTCTTTTCTCTGATTCTCCAGAGATTTTATCTGCTTTGTTTGTGCAACAGCCGGAACTGTCACCAATAATGCAAACAAAAATAATATGTAACAAAGCTTATGCCTCATTTTAATAAAGCTTTAATCAAATCAGAAACATTCATCTTACGATATTGAACGGGAATACTAAAATCGAGATTCTGTAACATATTCCATTCCTGCGTATTATAATTAATATCTAAACGAACCGTTTTGCTCATTCCTTGCATTAGAACAGATATACGTGAGGGGAACCAACTATCATTTTGCCTATTGAACATAGAATATTTCCATAACATCTTATAATTCCCAGCCCCCATCGATGCCTCTTGAATACGGCAGCTTTCATCTGTCACAAAATCATAAACGAGGCTCCCAGCCTTTGAAAATAACTTCCACAACGATTTATCCCGAGTATATGCAAATTGAGAAAAGTCTTTCATTGACAAATCATCTTGCCCTAATAAAAACGGGCGATTGAGAAACAACGCCTGTATCGATGCAAGTCGTATATCAAATGGTAACCGGTCTTTATATGAAGATAAAGGTTCTGCAATATATCTTCTATTCATTTTATCAACAGCAAATATACTATCAGGCGTAATACGTATACGTCCCATTTCTATACCTAACAGTGGTTGTATAGAAATCTGCAAGACTTTATCTTTAATGATTCGGATAGTAGCCTTCGATGATAAAGTCCCCCCCGGTGTAGCTATCGCAATATTCGCTTTTGCCGAAAAAGAAGCATAAGGCGGATAATTATCTAACAATGTCGAAAAATGAGCCTTTTCACCCGATATATTTTTTACAGACTCTGATATTACCTTTTCTGACGATTTACACCCAGTAAATAATAAAGCGACTAATACAATATATAAAAATAACCTATACTTCATTTTTCATAATATTTCTTATCCTTTATTTTCCGCGGAAGAACTTCTGACTCACTCCCAGCGTTCTTTGCTTTTTCCCAGTACTGTAAAGCTTCGTCAACCTCTCCTAACATGAATAATACATCTCCATAATGTTCAAGCAAATCCGCACTTTTATCTCCACCTTTGTTCAATGCATTCTGCAAATATATTTTGGCCAAAGTATAATTTCCCTGTTGGAAAAATACCCATGCATACGTATCCAAGAACGTAGGATTATCCGGTTCTATTTTTATTACATCTCCACTCATTCGTTCTGCCTTGGATAAATCTCTTTTATCGAGAGCCAGAAAATAACTATAATTATTTAAAACTCCAGTATTCTTAGGATTGTGTAACAATGCATTCTCAAAAGCTTCAAAAGCCTTATCTTTATCTCCAAATAAATAATACGAATCACCCAACTGTCCATAATAATCAGACACAAGAGTATTATTATTTTCATCTAAGTGTGATATTCCTCTTTTCAAGATATCTACAGCTTTATCATAATCTTTCTGCATAGCATATCCCGATCCCATATACATATATATCTCCGCTGCATCAGGAATGTATGTCAGAGCTTTTTCACCCGCAGTTATAACTTCATCCAACTCTCCTAATTGCATATTTACTCCCATGAGCTGCAACCAATATTGCTTATTATTCGGAGCTAAATCGACCGCAACCTGTAATTGTCCTCCTGCTTCTTTATATTTTTTCTGTGATAATAAAAATTCGGCATATAAGCTATATATACTTTCTTCTTGAGGATGCATATCTACCAACTCGGAAAATAATTGATAAGCCTGATCTAAATTTTCCTTTTTCTGTAAAAGATCCGAAAGATAATCGGTCAATATCTTAACTTTAGTCTCAACATCGATTTTTTTATTCGACAAAGCTTTACGTATTTCGCCTAAATACCTTTCTTTATCACCTTTCCTATTATAATAATTGGCTTTCGATACCAGTAGATATCCATTATCCGGCTCCATTTTTTCAGCTCTGTCGTACATTTCCAAAGCTTTGTCATCCTTATTATCGTTCAGATAGATATCACCTAACAATATCAAATAACCAATTTCCTGAGGATAAGCCTTGATGAGTTTCTCCACTTCGGCATAAGCCTTCTCATCATTCTTCAGGGCCTTGTAAAGTTTTACTTTTTGTAAAGTAATCGGCTCCATAATCCCCATCGACTGCTCCATTTTTTCATAAGAGTCAATTGCTTTTTGATACTCTCCTTTTTGAGCATAAGTTTCGGCCAACATATAATTCAATTCAGGCTTTTGCGGATTATTGGCTATTAATGTCTGATAAGCTTTCTCGGCTTGTTCGTTATCTCCAAGATTTTGAGCCAAATTAGCCAGCATCATGCCATACCAATAATTATCTTTATCTATCCTGGCCGCATCCTTAATCATATCATAAGCAATCTGAGGCTTATTCAGTTGCAAATAATACGATGCCAAAGCATATTTTACCGAAGCACTCATCGTATCTACTGCTGCAGCTTGCCTCAACATATCAAAGGCCGCATCGATTTCTCCTTTTTGGGCCAAACGTGTTCCTTCCAGATAAAAGTAATCGAATTTACGTCGGTCATTTGCAGACAAATAATCAGTTTCTTCTTTTAGCATATCGGGACTTTGGATTTTTTTCGATACTCCACAAGAAGACAACAAAAAAATAAAAATAAATATATACAGAATCGCCTCTTTATTATACATAAACCCGAATTCTTTCTATTATTAACAAATAAAACACTATCGGAAAACGAGCTCTCAGCATACACCGGTATGTCCAAAGCCCCCTTTCCCTCGTTCTGTCTCATCTAATGAAGATACCTCGTTCCACTCTACTCGACAATACTCTTTTACAACCATCTGGCAGATACGTTCTCCATCATTGATAATGAAATCCTCCTCTGACATGTTGATTACAATAATGCCAATCTCTCCCCGATAATCGGCATCAATTGTTCCCGGAGAGTTCAATATAGAAATCCCCTTTTTCAATGCCAATCCGCTTCTCGGACGTATTTGGGCTTCATAGCCAATCGGAAGTTCGATAAATAAACCCGTCGGAATTAAAGCTCTCTGCATCGGCTTCAAAACAACCGGGGTATCCAGATTGGCCCGAATGTCCATTCCTGCTGAGTGGGGAGTTCCATATGTCGGTAAATCATGCTTCGATTTATTTACAATTTTTACTTTTACATCCATTTATATATTCGTTTAACTTTCTTACAAAAAATCTATTTTTATCTGCGAAAGTAACTAAAACCATCCAAATTACCCTGCAAATTTTTTATTTTTAATACAGAATCCGATACCTTTTCTCAAAATACGGCCCTAAATCAGGCAAATATATAAAAATCAATTTATTCATTGTAGAGATAAGACTAAATCATACCACCTATTTTCCCACTACATTAGCTCAATATCGGGATTTTTGTGTAAGTTTGCATCATAGGTATTTAAGGGAAAAATTATTATGGATTATATACAAAAGATGAGCTGGGACAAATTAATTTCGGCAAAACGTTTCGGATTGGAACGTTACCACGACGAAAGAAAACGTAACCGCTCCGATTTTCAAAGAGACTATGACCGTCTGGTGTTTTCTGCTCCATTCAGAAGGTTGCAAAATAAAACTCAAGTATTCCCGCTTCCAGGTAGTGTATTTGTACATAACAGATTGACCCACAGCTTAGAAGTTTCTTGTGTAGGCCGTTCTTTGGGTAACAATGTAACCACTATATTAATCGATAAATATAAAGATGAACCTTGGGTACATAAATTACAAGGTATCGGAGCCATTGTTGCCGCCGCGTGCTTAGCTCATGATATGGGAAACCCTCCTTTCGGGCACTCCGGAGAGAGGGCTATTGCCACCTATTTTTCAGAAGGCAATGGAATGATACTTGAAAAGGAGCTGAAAAAAAATGAATGGACTGACCTAACTCACTTCGAAGGTAATGCAAATGCTTTCCGACTTTTAACTCATCAATTCAACGGTCGGCGGGAAGGCGGGTTCGTTATGACATACTCTACGTTAGCCTCCATTGTAAAATATCCATATTCTTCGACCTTAGCCAGTTCTAAAGGCAAGTTCGGTTTTTTCTCTTCTGAAGAGGCTGACTTTATACGTGTTGCAGACGAACTGGGTATGATACGATATGGAGGTGAAGACATACGTTACTGCCGCCATCCATTGGTCTATTTAGTAGAAGCCGCCGATGATATTTGCTACCAAGTAATGGATATAGAAGATGCCCATAAATTAAGAATTCTAACGACAGAAAAGACAAAAGAACTATTTCTTGGATTTTTTGAAAAAGAACGGCTCGAACACATAAAAGAGACTCTCAATATCGTTACCGACGTCAACGAGCAGATAGCATATCTTCGTTCTTGTGTTGTAGGAGTGCTGGTAGACGAATGCTCTCGCATTTTTTGTGAAGACGAAGATAAGCTTTTGCGAGGAGAGGTAAAGGGTCCTTTAATTAATCTTATCGATGAAACTCCAAGAAAAGCCTATAAAAAATGTACTCGTGTGGCTTATGAGAGCATATACAAATCATCCGATGTACTCGATATCGAACTTGCCGGAAACCGGATTATTTCAGTATTACTCGACAAACTAATCGATGCTGTCATGTATCCTCAAAAAGCATATTCTCAACTATTATTAAACAAAGTGCCCGGACAATATGAGATGAGGGCCGAGTCCCTCTATAATCGCACACAAGCGGTCATTGATTATATCTCAGGGATGACCGACGTTTATGCACTTGACTTATATCGTAAAATCAACGGCATGAGTTTGCCAGCATTATAATTATCAACAATATGAAAAGATTCTTCAGTATACTATTTTCATTTTTCCTATACATGTCAATATGTGTGGGCAACACCACAGTGTATACAATTGATAATATCCCGAATGTACATTTGTCCAATGCTCAAGATTTCGTATCCAACCCCGATGGTATATTATCCCCTGCTACGGTCAACGAGCTCAATCGTATCATTCTCTCCATCCAAGAACAGACTTCTTCGGAAATAGCGGTTGTGGTTGTACAATCCATCGGAGATGAAGAAATAAAACCCTTTGCCACAAATCTTTTTGCTAAATGGGGAATCGGAAAAAAAGATAAAGATAACGGCCTATTGATACTTTTTGTCCTCGAAAAACGTGAAATCACTTTTGAGACAGGATATGGTATGGAAGGGGTTCTGCCCGATGCCATCTGCAAAAGAATCCAGACTTTATATATGCTCCCTTATTTTAAGAAAGCAGATTACAACAAAGGGATGATAGAAGGACTGACAAAAATACAAGATATCCTGTCCCATCCAGAAACAGCAAAAGAATTAATGACCCAAGTTACCACAACGGGAAAAAATGACTGGAGCAAACCCATTTTATACTATGTAATTGTATCTATCTTATTTTCTTTGTTCTACATTTTATTGATACGCAACTCCTCGAATGCTACTAAAAATCGTAACAATTACGAAAAATACAGAGCCTTAGTTTCCTATAAAAGCAGTACATTAGTTTTTGCTTTTATCTTTCCTTTCCTTATTGCATTTGTCCACATTTGGCTCATCAGCAAGCTAAGACGTTTACGCAATTCTAAAATAACATGTGATCATTGCGGACAAAAAATGAGAAAATTAGATGAAAACGAAGATAACAAATATCTGACTCCACAAGAAAACACAGAAGAAAAACTAAACTCGATAGACTATGACGTATGGCTTTGTGACAATTGTAATAATATAAAAGTATTCCCTTATGAGAATATGTACACTAAATACTCTAAATGCCCATATTGCCATGCCAAGACCTATTCTCTGGTAAGTGACAGCACTTTAGTTGCTCCGACACCTTTCTCGACAGGAACCGGAGAAAAACGATATCATTGTGCCCACTGCCTAAAAGATGTCAGAAAACAATATATTATCCCCATGATCGTAGTCCCACCTCCCAGTGGACGCCGGGGAGGCGATGGATTCGGAGGAGGCGGGTTTGGAGGTGGACGCTCAGGAGGTGGAGGCGCAACTTCAGGATGGTAAAATTCGGCCTAATTATAATTTATATCTTACTTATTAAATCATTTATTTAATGATACAGTCCTATCAGAAAAAATAAATTCTGATAGGATTTTTATCTTTTATAAAGACTGATAAAATAGCTTTTTATAAAGAGAACTTAATTCTTTTAAAAGTAAAAGAAATATGCTCTGATTTTTAAACCTTTTATATGTAAAAACTATTATATAGTCAAACTATTTTGTCCAATTAATAATTTTTACAATAAAAGACATGAAAAGAAATATCCTAAAAAAAATCGCAGAAGTCTCTCTATTCTTGGTATTTTCCTTCTATGGATGTAATTCTAAAGATAAAACTGATAATGGAATAAATGTCACCCCTCCAACCATAGAAACCCAACACAGCATTAATGGTATAGTTACCAATGTGCAAGGAGAGCCTATCGCCAATGCAAATATCGTATGTACCTTATCAGACAAAACGTACTCGACAAACAGCCAAACTGATGGAACCTTTTCTCTCTCTGGTCTAAAAGATGCCGGAAACTATCAATTAACAGCTTCTGCCCCCGGAAAGACAAATGCCATTGCTTTTGTAAATATCGATCAGGGGAAAACGTCGAAACACAAAAACATCTCATTAATGATGACAAAGGCTGTCGAACCTGTATGGGTAGATCCTAAATCTGTAACTGAAAAAATAAGTATAAATACAACGACTGAAACCGGAAAAAATAATAACTTAGCTCAGATTCCCGTAACTCTGGATATTCCCGTAATGACAGCAAAAAGTTTTGCCCAACCTGTAAATATAATTGCCAGTCCTATTGCCAATATTACAGCTCCAATCGTTACAAGCAAAGCGGAAAACAGCCAACAATCGATTACATTATTAACAATGAACTTCGAACCTTCCGAACTTGCTTTTTCCCAGCCGATGATTTTAAAAGTCGGAAATACAATTACACAACAATCCCCCAGAATATCATTCAAGAATTTATCATTATACTCTCTTAAGAACGGCTCTTGGATAAAAGAAAATCAGACGGTTACAACTGACGAAAACGGAGATTATCAAGTCCCCGTATATCACTTTTCCGCCTATAAAATAGTACCTAATTTATCCGCATCTACTCAAATCAGCACAAATACTCTTTCAATCAACGGGATAGATAACCAAGACGGGTCAGCCATTATATATGTAGAATCGATACCTTATACATACGAAAGAGGATGGGAATACTCAACTGCTCCCGACGTAGCTCTCGCAAGCATTGGAATCTCAGACCCGACAGCTATCCAGACTGTTGACGAAGCTATAGCCAATACTCTTTCTTCCAGGCCAGGTATAACCAATGCAACGGGATTCCTCCCTGTCAATAAAGGTATAGAAGTAGGAATAAAACTCTCTGTAACAGGGAAACAATCCTTCGAAACAATTACTTTCCCATTAGAATTTTTAGTCGATGGAGCTACTCAAAAAGCTAATATAGTGGTTCGTAAAGCCGGGAATTGCGAGTTTAACATATCAGCGACAAACAGAGAACAACACAGCGGAGGACAAAATTAAGGAAGTCACTAAAAAATTTACGCAAGTTGAAACAAGAAACGATGAGTCTTTTTCAAAACAAAAATAAACCTCTGCAAATTTTAAAAGAAAAAGAAATTCAAAAAATTATATTGTTACAACCGTATGTCAAGCCGTATTATTTCGTTTTTATAAAATCAAAATTGGCTTTCTAAAATGGCAAAGATATTTTTCTGTATCGCATCCATTTTTCTGCTTCCGTTATTTCTTGTAAATACACTTTCGGCACAAATACCGGAATTGGTTAAGTCCGGGTTCGAGAATGTATCTGTATGCGAAGATTCTATTTATCAAATATTTACAGTAGAAAACAACGCCCGATACCTACCCGGTATCGCCGCACGCAAAGCTTTGGATATCATTTCTAATGCAGATACATCTAAGAAACGGAAAAGTATTGTATTTTTGAGAAACGGTATTCCTTATATATCTATGACCAGTTCTAAAACCGGTCCATGGGAAATAGGATACAAATTGCCTGAAGGTTATAATAAAAATTGTACTCATTCCCAACGTCACAACTCATCTTACTTTAAAACCGATATAGTCATTTATCCGGAGTTATTATACAGGAATTACCGCACAGACCGGCTATACGAAGTTGTCTTTAATCTATCTCCGGCTATAGAACTTACATTGACCAAAGGGCTAAGTTTTGTGGGGCAAATTGTCATTCCTATATATAATGGTTATGGGAAACGGTACGCCCGCATCAGACCCGGATTTATTACTCTAACTCAGCAAATACGATTGCCCAAACAATTCTTTATTTCTGTATCTGGAGGGACCTTTGAATATGACCGGTATGGCATCGACGCCCAACTGTTCCATCCCTTCAAAAACATCAGATGGGGACTACATGCCCAAATGGGCCTTACCGGATACTTTGCCTTACGGACAAAATGGGAAGCCAGTACACCGGGAAGAGTGACCGGCCGGCTGGGAATCTCCTATTACGAACCTCATTTCAACTTATATGCTATTCTATATGCCGGCAAATATCTGTATGAAGATTATGGAGTAACAGCAGAACTAAATCGACATTTTCGATATGCTACCATCGGTTTTTATGTGCAGAAAACATCAAAAGGAAATTATCTGGTAAATTCCTCCCGGCTAAAACTAAACGGAGGATTCAAAATAGCCATAGCTCTACCTCCATACAAGCAAATACGTAAAAAGAAATTCAGAATTACTCCTGCCAGTCATTTCAGACTGACTTATAATACATACAACGATGGCAATTCTTGTGTATATTATCGAGTACATCCTGGTGAAAGTAATGCCTCGGCAAACTTTCAGCCATATTTCATACAATCCGAAATAACCCGGCAAAGAAAATGAGAACAACTATTGTACGAATATTTATTTTGATTATAATCTGTCTTTGTGCCAAGCTCGATTTGTCGGCTCAGCAGATAATAGGGGCTTCAGGGTTATTGCGTTCCCCATCGGCAGACATGTATCCCGACGGTACAGCCATTATCGGAGGAAATTATCTCAATCAAGAAACACTCCCCGCTACTTTCAATTACAACAGCGGAAATTATTTTATCGGAGTTACTTTCTTACCATTTATGGAAATAGAATATATATGTACTATCATGAAACTTAAAGATGGACACATAAACCAAGACAGGTCACTATCCGTAAAATTCAGATTGCTCACAGAAAAAAAATGGTATCCGTCCATTGCATTAGGAGGTAATGACGTATATTCTTTCGGTGATGCAAAAAAAAATGCGAACAACTATTTTTCCAACTTCTATATTGCTTTGACAAAACACATACATATCAAAAAAGAAGAAATCGGATTCCACATCGCATATCGAAACTTTCTACGACCGGATAATGCTTTATGGAATGGCCTGACAGGGGGGATGACATATCGACCGCATTTCTATCCTCCATTACAATTCATAGCTGAATATGCATCCCGACAAATCAATATTGGAGCTGATATATTACTATTTAAGCACATTTCACTTTTAGCCATGCTCCAAAACGGAAAATATTTTTCCGGAGGCATAAGTTTTCATTTTCTTTTATAAAAAGATTATTCCTTTCCCAATTCTCAAACTGTACCGGACCGAGAAACTGTTTATCAAGTATAAATATCCAAAAGCCTGTTATATATAAATTAAAATCATAAAATCACCTCGCAATAATACAAATCATAATTTTTTATATTATTTTTCTTACATATTATTATTTATTTTCTCAAAAATCAAACAATATAAAAAGAAAATTATCTCTAATTTTTTCTTTTCAAATAAAGTTTTTCTTAATTTTGCCGGACATATTTTTTTAACTGACAATATAAACACACATAAAATCTTCAAAATAAGAGACATGAGTAATAACAGCACTGTAGGTGAAAAAATAAAAACACTGCGTGAAAATAAGAATATGAGTCGAGAGGAACTTTCTCAACAATCCGGTTTAAGTGTAGAACAAATCAACCATATTGAAGATAATACGGACCTCCCCGCTTTAGCTTTATTAGTAAAGATCGCTCGGGCTTTAGGTGTGCGTTTAGGGACATTCTTAGATGACCAAGAGGAATTAGGCCCGGTCATTACTCGATGTGGACAGCAAAAGGACGAAGTCTCATTCACTACCCATACTGCCGGTGCCCGTAAACATATGGATTATTTGAGCCTGGCCAAATCGAAAATCAATCGGCATATGGAGCCGTTTATCATCAATATCTCTCCGGCTCAGCCGAATGATTACGAATTATCATCGCATGAAGGCGAGGAATTTATCTACGTCATGGAGGGAGCTATTGAAATCAATTATGGGAAAGATACCTATCAGCTCTCGGCGGGAGACAGTATCTACTACGACTCTATAGTACCTCACCATGTGCATTCCTATAACAACCAAAATGCTCAAATATTGGCTGTTGTTCATATTCCTGTATAATTTCTTAAAAAGACATTAACTATGCAGTTATTCGAAAAAACATTGGGAGATTTTCTGGAATATTGGGCCGAAAAAACTCCTGATAAAGAATTTATCGTATACTCTGACCGAAATTTGAGATTTACCTATTCCGAATTTAACCAACGAGTAAATAATCTGGCCAAAGGGCTTATGGCTATCGGTGTAAAAGAAGGCTCCCATGTAGGTATATGGGCTACAAATGTTCCCGACTGGAATACCTTTCTTTTTGCAACAGCCAAAATAGGGGCGGTCTTAGTCACGGTAAATACCAACTACAAACAGCACGAACTGGAATATCTGGTCGATAATGCCGACCTTCACACCCTCTGCATTTCCAGCGGTACATTCGATACCGACTATCTGGAAATGACTTACACCATGTTACCTGAACTGAAAACCTCTCAACGTGGAAATCTGAAAAGCAAAAAATTGCCTTATATGCGCAACGTAGTATATATAGGTCAAGAGAAACACAGAGGTATGTACAATACTGCTGAGCTATTGTTGTTGGGTAGTACAATGGAAGACCAATTACTTGAAGAGCAAAAGAAAAAGTTCAATTGCTACGATGTTGTAAATATGCAATACACTTCAGGAACTACAGGTTTTCCCAAGGGAGTGATGCTTACTCATCACAACATTACCAATAACGGGTATTGCATCGGGCAAAGTATGAAATTCACCGAAAACGAACGAGTTTGTCTGCCTGTCCCTCTTTTCCACTGTTTCGGAATAGTACTTGGGATGATGGCCATCATCACCAACGGAGGTTGTGCCGTATTGCTCGAACGTTTTGATCCTCTGGTAGTATTAGCTTCGGTACACAAGGAAAAGTGTACGGCATTATATGGGGTTCCCACAATGTTTATAGCCGAACTGAACCACCCGATGTTCAATATGTTTAACCTCTCTTCTTTACGTACCGGAATCATGGCCGGCTCATTATGTCCCGAATGGTTGATGCGTGAAGTAATGGACAAAATGTATATGCGTGAAATTACAAGTGTATATGGTCTTACCGAAGCTTCTCCGGGTATGACACAAAGTAAAGTGGACGATCCGTTAGAGGTAAGAGCATCTACTGTCGGTAGCAATTTGCCGGAAATAGATGTTCGCGTCATCGATCCTGAGACATTAGAAGAGTGCCCCGTAGGTGTACAGGGAGAAATGTGTTGCCGTGGATATAACATTATGAAAGGTTATTACAAAATGCCTGAAGCTACGGCCGCCATTATCGACAAAAACGGCTTTCTCCATTCCGGAGATTTAGGTGTAAAAACTCCGGAAGGAAATTACAAAATAACCGGACGTATAAAGGATATGATAATACGTGGAGGTGAAAATATATATCCTCGTGAAATAGAAGAATTTCTTTACCAGATGCCTCAAATAAAAGATGTACAAGTAGCCGCGGTACCTTCAAAAAAATATGGAGAGGAAGTAGGAGCCTTCATTATCTTAAAGCCTGGTGAAACTTTGCAGGAAAGTGACGTCAAAGACTTTTGCAAAGGAAAAATCTCACGGCACAAAATACCTAAATACGTATTCTTTATAGACCAATTTCCGTTGACCGGAAGTGGGAAAATACAAAAATTCAAACTCAAAGACGTAGGTCTTGAGCTTCTGGCCAAGCAAGGTATAGAGCCGGTATAAATTTAACACAGCAAGCAACAAAGGGGCAAAACGGTTGGTTTATGCCTCTTTGTTGTTATCTATCAATCTACCTCTTAATAAAAACAGACACTTCCTTTCCTGCTTTATCCCCCTGAGGAAATTCAACTTCAAAAAAAGTAATATTTTTCCGTTTATCATATAGACCGTTTTTATACCGTCCACTAAATCCTATCGAAATAGACTTTTGCCTGCGGGTAGGATCGGACAAAGAAATTTTCAAACCTCCGTCTTTCTCTTTTTGCAATATGAACAGAGCCTGCCCTGACAGTGAAATGTACCTGACTTTCAACAAAGACTTTTTTAAAGGAAATAATCCCGGTCGATAACAAACGCCACAGACAGTCCCGTCCTTTATATCTTCAACCAACTGAACCAAAGGTGTATTTGTTATCTTCACTTGTGAATAATCAATCTCCTGATTATTATCATTTGCAGGCATAACCATATATTCGTACTTTCCACTATCGTTATTCAATGTTACAGTAAATAACGTGTCTTGCTTTACCTTATCAGCATAAAACCTTGCAATCTCATGCCAACTTCCTTGAGACGGAGCAATGGCAACATTCAATGTCTGATTTTCCGTAATATAATACCTCCATCCATTATGTTCCAAAATCACAGGTTTTCGAATATAGGCAGAAAAATCATCATCTACTCTATCCATTTTATTATTGCCAGTCCTCCATCGCATCCCACCTTCTAAATAAGTACTGTTTATTGTCGTAATCAATGATTGCCCAGCTTGGGTCTGCAAGCTGTTTCCCAAACAGAACATCCGATTACCTAAAATAAAATATCCTTTATTTCCCGACACCCCATCACGCCCCAGAATCATCGCTGCCACTCCAGCCGTTCCAGAAGACAAAACCCCGGCAAAAGTCGAATCATTCCGGTATCCATCCCAAGTAAGTAACGGTAACGGTATTGTATCATCCGGAACAGTTATACCGGGTAACCGACGCCAATTCCAAAACGGGAAAATATTCTCATATTCACTACCATTACGCATATATGATGTTACTCCCTCTCCCATATAATACCCTTTTAAGTTTTCCCCATTACCGGCTTCTGTCGCTATAGACCATGGGGATGCCAATCGCACAGAAAAATATGCATCACCAACTTTGCTTACCAGCATATCTGAACGATAAAAAGCCATCGTTCCCTCCACCCGAGCAACCGACGAAGGTGGAATCAAAATATTACGATAGGCTATCTTGTATACCTGGGCACTTACAGTGTCTGTTACCACCGACATATCTGCCAAAGATTGGGCTAAAGCCAAAGCTTTTCCCCTTTGGGCATTTTTAAAGAATTGGCGTCCACAAGCACTATAATCCATATATCCACCCCAGACAACTTTATTCAGTCCATTCAAGATATAATTGCCGACAATCCGTATTTTTTCATCCGGAAAAGAGAATTGTGTATTTCTGAAAGCTCTTGTCCAGTAAGTCATGCTCAGAGCATAAGCCAATCCGTAATTTCCAAATTGTAACTGAGGCCCATGCTGATGGTATGAATAATCCGGTTGCAAGCCCTCTTTCGTTGTAATATATATTTCAGACAAAATAACATCTCGCGCCTCCTTCAACAGGATTTCATCATTTTGTAACAATGCCCTATACACAACATTCCCTGCCAACCAAACACGATTTTGCCCTGACATGCCTATCTTCGACCGATTTAACTGTTCCACACCTTGTATTTTCAAATCTTCAGGAAGTAAATTTTCCATCAAAAGCAATGCCGGACCTAACATTTTATTGACCCCTATTTCCGTATACCACCAATTCGGACAAGTCAACGTGAACGATACCCAGAAACGCAGACCACGTATGTAAGCTGCCAAGACTTTATCTGAATGATAAGTAGACATCTGCTGAGACTGATAAGCCTTTGCCAAATGGAACAGCCGCATTACATGAAAAGACGGAGCCCAACCGCTTGGATTTTTATCACGATAATCAATATCCCTCCAATATCCATTTTCTGTTTGAGTTTCTACCCAATGATATATCATTTGTTCAGGCAACCGAATATTTAAAAATAATTCTTTCACTGACAAATCGATATACGAACCACTATCTGTAAGAGCAATTATTTCATCAGTCAGGCCTTCATCCGAAAATATAGAAGAAAGGTGCCAATCAATAATTTGTTGTTTACACTTCTGAATGTCCGATGCATACAAAAAAATTTGTCCTATAAAAATAAACGCCAATGAGAGGATAATACGTTTCATAAGTATTAGTAATATTAATATTTTTTGTTTACCTCTCCAAACATACAAAAATTTAGCGGATTTTATTAAGTTTGTATATTATAAAGCCAACATTATAAAAGATAAAAATATGATGATACTGCTTTCCTGTGCAAAAACAATGAGCAAGCATTCTAAAATACAGGTTCCGGCATCTACCAATCCTGTTTTCCAAAAAGAGGCTTCTAAAATTATACTCCACCTATCTCAATATTCTGTAAACGAATTAAAAGAAATACTTCATGTCCCCGAGCGACTTGCAGCTGAAAATTCTCTACGTTTTCATGAATTTCATTCCAACGAAACTCCATCATTACAGGCATTACTGGCATATACCGGTATCGTATTTAAAAATATCGACCCGAAAAATTTTACACTCGAGGACTTTACCTATGCACAAGAGCATTTACGGATAACCTCATTCTGTTACGGCCTATTACGCCCCATGGACACTATCAAGCCTTACCGTCTCGAAGGGAATGTAACCATTCCTGAACTGGGAGCTGAAAACATGTTCGATTTCTGGCAGAAACGTTTGACACGTCCCTTCATACAGGAAATTATAAAAAACGGCGGAATATTATTCAATTTGGCCAGCCATGAAATGAAATCTCTCTTCGATTGGAAACTGGTAGAAAACAAAACTCGAATTATCACTCCTGAATTTAAAATTATAAAGAGAGGAAAACCGACTACGGTTGTCATTTACACCAAAATGGCCCGTGGAGCTATGACTCGTTATATTATTAAAAATCGAATAGAGAACCCCGAAGAAATAAAATCTTTTGAATGGGAGGGATTCCATTTTCACAAAGAAGATACAAAATCGGGGATATATACTTTTATTCAGGAATAATTTATTATTACTCATATTTTTTCATACAGTTTATTGACACTATAAGAACAATTTAACAGGCAAATCCATTATATTTGCAACATTAAGACGATATTATCTATAGATGAAAGAATTTATTCTCACCAAACAAGAGACCGAACGTACTATTCTGGTAGGTATCATTACTCAAGCCCAGAACGAAGCAAAAGCAAACGAATACTTGGACGAACTGGCTTTCCTGGCAGAAACAGCAGGGGCCGAACCCGTAAAAAAATTTTTACAACGACTCGAATATCCTAACCCTACAACATTTGTCGGTGCGGGAAAGCTACAAGAAATAAAAACATATATTGAAGAAAACGAAATAGGATTGGCTATTTTCGATGATGACTTGACTCCCAAGCAATTAAAAAATATCGAACACGAACTGCAAGTCAAAATATTAGACCGTACCAGCCTGATTCTTGACATTTTTGCAAAACGAGCTCAAACTGCGCATGCAAAAAGTCAAGTGGAACTAGCTCAATATCAATATCTATTACCTCGCTTAACCCGATTGTGGACACATCTCGAACGGCAACGAGGGGGTATCGGTATGCGTGGCCCCGGTGAAACTCAGATAGAAACTGACCGGCGTATTATCCTTGATAAAATAGCTCGATTAAAGGTTGAGCTAAAACAAATAGACAAGCAGAAAGCCATTCAAAGAAAAAACAGGGGCAAAATGGTTCGTGTTGCTTTAGTAGGATATACAAACGTAGGTAAATCTACTTTGATGAACTTACTTAGCAAGTCTGAAGTATTTGCCGAGAACAAACTTTTTGCAACCTTGGATACTACCGTACGTAAAGTAATCATCGATAACCTGCCATTTTTATTATCTGACACTGTCGGTTTTATCCGAAAATTACCGACACATCTGGTAGAATCGTTCAAATCAACGCTTGACGAAGTACGTGAAGCCGACTTACTCGTTCACGTCGTAGACATATCTCATCCAGCTTTTGAGGAACAGATAGATATTGTAAATCGTACATTACATGAAGTTTGTGGCTCAGCCGATAAACCCATGATTATAGTATTCAATAAAACGGACGCTTTTTCTTATATAGAGAAGGACGCCGATGACTTGACACCCCGTACCAAAGAAAATATTTCTTTAGAAGAGTTGAAAACTACCTGGATGGCAAAAATGAATGATAACTGTATCTTTATCTCCGCTAAAGAAAAACAAAATATCGACGAGTTGAAAGAAATGCTTTATAACAAAGTAAAAGAAATACATGTCACCCGCTTTCCATACAATGATTTCTTATATCAGAAATATGATGATAATGATACCAGCATAGAAGAATAAATACTTATTATTAAAAATATCATATAACAAATACTATCACAAAATGTGCGAATCGTTCAGAAAACTAACAATCAAAGAAATAGATATACTCAAAAACCAACAGTGCATGTCTGACGACTGGTCTTCTATCGATGTTGCCAAAGACTTCAATCCAGAGCATATTTTCCACACCCGGTTTTCCGGTAAGATAAAGATGGGTGTATTCGAAAAATCTTTCACTCTACCCGGAGGATTCAAAAAGCACAGCGGATTGAGACATGTAAGTCTGCATAACTGCACATTAGGAAATAATGTCTTGATAGAAAATGTAAGTAACTATATTGCCAATTACTCTATCGGTAATGACACCTTCATCCAGAACGTCAATGTAATACTCGTCGATGGAAAAAGCACATTTGGAAATGGTACTGAAGTATCGGTCCTAAACGAGACCGGCGGTCGCGAAGTACCTATTTACAATAAAATGTCGGCCCACCTAGCTTACATTATTGCAATGTACAGACACCGTCCCATACTCATCGAAAAATTGAAAAAAATGATAGACGATTATGCATCAGAGGTGTCTTCCGAAACCGGATATATCGGGGAAAATGTATCCATTATCAATACCGGAACCATCAAAAATGTATGTATCGGAGACTGTTGTATAATAAACGGGACATCTAAATTAGAAAATGGAACGGTAAACAGTAATTCTACCGACCCAGTTACCATCGGATGTAATGTAATGGCCGACGACTTTATCATCAGTTCCGGATCGCATATAAGCGATGGTGTCGTCATGTTACGATGTTTTATTGGACAAGGCTGCTCTCTCAGCCATCTTTTTTCAGCACACGATTCTCTCTTTTTTAGTAATTGTCAAGGTGAAAACGGTGAGGCATGCGCTATATTCGCAGGCCCTTATACTGTCTCGATGCACAAATCAAGCTTGCTCATCGCCGGTATGTTTTCATTTTTGAACGCAGGCAGTGGTTCCAACCAAAGCAACCACATGTATAAATTAGGGCCCATACACCAAGGTGTCGTAGAGCGAGGTTCCAAAACCACCAGCGATTCTTATATTTTGTGGCCTGCTAAAATCGGAGCATTCTCTCTTGTCATGGGACGACATGTACGTCATCCGGACACCTCGGCCTTACCTTTCTCTTACCTGATAGAAAAAGGTTCTGAAACGTACATCGTACCAGGCGTAAACCTTCGTAGTGTCGGTACCATACGCGATGCCCTCAAATGGCCGAAACGAGACAACCGCAAAGACCCGGAAAAACTCGATTGCATCAATTTCAATCTGCTCAGCCCTTACACTATACAGAAAATGCTTACAGCGATTGACGTACTACGGTCTTTACAAAAGAGTTCCGGAGAGACATCCGAAGTATACTCTTACCAAAGTGCTTGTATCAAAAACAGTTCATTGGTCAAAGGTATTACCCTCTATTCTAAAGCTATCAACAAGTTTTTAGGAAACTCCATTATAAAGCGACTTGAAAAAACTCATTTCAACAGCAATCAAGAAATCAGAGAGCGGCTACAACCGACCATAGAAGGAGGTTCCGGTGAATGGCTCGACCTTTCGGGGCTTATTGCACCCAAAGCTGAAATAGACAAGTTGATATCAGGTATCGAAACCGGGATTATCACATCACTCGAAACCATTCACTCTACATTTGCCGAACTACATAAAAATTATTATGACCTGGAATGGACCTGGGCTTATGAAGTAACGCAAAAATGGTATGGAAAAAGTATATCGAAAATCACGGCAGAAGATATTACCGAAATCGTCAATATATGGAAAGATGCTGTTGTAAGCCTCGATGAAATGTTGTATGCCGACGCTAAAAAAGAATTTTCCATGACAGCTAAAACCGGTTTTGGAGTAGACGGAAATTCTCAACAAAAAAACACCGATTTCGAGCAGGTACGAGGAGTATTTGATAGTAATCCGTTTGTACAGACAGTCAACAAGCACATCGAAGATAAAACAAACTTAGGAAACGAGCTGATAGGTCGTATTGCACCTTTGGTATATACAGAATAGAATGTAAGATTATGGCTGAAAACAAATATTGTTTCGAATATGAAATGAAGGTCCGGGATTATGAGTGTGATATGCAAGGTATTGTAAACAATGCTAACTATCAACATTATTTCGAACATGCACGCCATGAATTTTTACAATGGGCAGGAACCAGTTTTACCGATTTAAGAAACAATGGTATCGAACCGGTAGTAAACAGAATAGAAATAGATTATAAAAATTCACTTCACAGCCAAGACTGGTTCATATGTAAACTATATGTCCGTAAAGAAGGTATTAAATTTGTATTTTATCAAGACATTTATCGAAAAAGCGATGATAAAATCTGCGCTAAAGCCCGTGTAGAAACTGTTTGTATAAACAATGGAAAACTGAGCCGAGGAGAAGAACTGATTCCATTTTTTAAAGATTATCTATAAAAAGATGAATTATTCTACTACTTTACGATACAATATAGCTTTAACCTGTATTCGAGGGATGAATCTAATGCTGGCCAAAACGCTATTGGGATATACCGGCAACGCAGAAAACTTATTTCTCGAAAACGAAAAAGCACTTCAATCCGTCAGTGGAATAAAAAGTGACATCTTTTCTTCTCAAGCACGTAAGAATGCATTAGAAATCGCAGATAAGGAAATAGAATTTATCGAAAAAAAACAAATCAAAGCTATCTTCTTTACCGATACATCTTATCCTGCCAGACTCACAGAATGCATAGATGCTCCTATCTTACTTTTTTACAAAGGGGAAGCAGAGCTCAATGCTCAAAGAGTCATCAGTATTGTCGGTACACGACATGCAACAAACTATGGCAGAGGATTTTGTGATGACTTTATCAAGGCTATTGCTTCTGTATATCCGGATACGCTTATCGTAAGTGGTTTAGCTTACGGCATAGATATTGCTGCACACCGGGCCGCTTTGAATTGCCAACTTCCTACTGTCGGGGTACTTGCCCACGGGTTACAGACTATATATCCGCCAGTGCATAGACAATATGCCGCTGAAATGGTCACCAATGGGGGTGTACTGACCGAATATTTATCTCAACAACCCATACACAAAGCAAATTTTGTAGCCCGCAACAGAATCGTTGCAGGCATGGCCGACGCCACTATTGTCGTAGAATCAGCGGAAAAAGGCGGAGCACTTATTACTGCCGGACTGGCAATGGAGTATAACAGAGATGTATTCGCTGTGCCGGGACGTACTTGCGATGATTATTCAAAAGGTTGTAACCAGCTTATTGCCCACAACAAAGCTGCCCTAATTACTTCTATTGACGATTTTATCAACGCCATGTGTTGGGAACGTCTGACAAATAAGCCGCCGGTGCAACAAAGTCTCTTTCCTGAACTTGACGAAAACGAATCAAAAATCTTAACTCTACTTCAAGAAAAGGGAGAATGTCATATAAACCAGTTGGCAATTTACGGGAACATACCCTCGTCTCAAGTACTATCCATACTTTTAGAACTGGAATTCAAGAACCTGGTCCGTTCATTTCCCGGAGGTTTATATCGAAAAGCTTAAAGGAATAGTGTATCTCCTTATCGAATCTCTTCTAAAGTCTTGTTTATTCTCACCACTCGGTTAGCTATCTCCGTCACTCGGCTCAACTCATGGGAAACCAACAAAATTGTGGCTTTCTTTGCCACTTCCCCTAACAAATCATACATCCGAGTCTCAAATGCTTTGTCCACATAAGAAGAAGGCTCGTCGAGTATCAATATTTCAGGGTCAGAAACCAAAGCTCGCCCCAAAAGTGTACGCTGTAATTGTCCTCCTGACAATTGCCCAATAGGACGATCCCTCAACTCGGCAAGTCCCATCAGCAAAAGCATTTTCTCTACTTGTTCTTGTTCTTTTTCCGTAAATCGTGAAAAAATTTTTTTACTCCCGGATAAGCCTGAAAAAACGACCTCAGAAACAGTAATAGGAAAACGCGAATCAATCACATTTTTCTGAGGTAAATATCCTATATTCAAATTATGTGCAAGCTGCCCCTCTCTATAAAAGTGCACTGCACCCCGAGAAGGCAACTGCAATCCCAAAATAATGCGTAACAAAGAGGTCTTACCTCCACCATTCGGGCCTGTAATTACTAAAAAATCATCTTTAAAAACAGTAAGGTCTATATCGGTAAGAACCGGCAGACGCTCATATCGTAATGATACGTCTGCCACTTCTATAATTTTATTCCTGAGTAAGGGCATAGGCTATATTTTCTAATTCTTCACTCCAATTATAATTCAACGGATTTATCTGTGCTACACGACACTGGAGTTCTTCTGCCAAAGTTTCGGCTTGTTTCACATCGAATTCTTTCTGTATAAAAATCACTTTTACATCATTCTCCCGAGCTGTATCGACGACTTGTTTCATATAATATGCAGAAGGAGCTTTACCATTATACTCCACACTTAACTGTCGTAATCCATAATCATGAGCTAAATAACTCAAAGAAGGGTGATATATAATAAATGTTTCACCCTTTACCTTTTCTAACTTCTTTGTCAGTACAGAATCAACCCGATTTATTTCTAATAGTAATAAATCATAATTTTTTTTATAATATTTCCTATTATCCGGATCAAGTTCTACAAAAGCATTATACATATTACGAGCAATGATCCGAGCCTGCTTTGGAGAGCTCCAAATATGAGGGTCAAATGTCTCGCTATGCACATGTTCCGGGTCATCATGCCCATGTGTACCACTCAATAGTTTCACACCCACAGACGTATCGTACAATTTCATATCAGGATTATTGTTCAACAACTTATCGAGCCATGCAACTTCGAACCCGATATGCCCTATCTTAAAATAAGCTTCGCTCTTGCCTACATATACCAAATGCGACGGCGAAGGGTCATAAGCTTCCGGATTACTTCCGTTAGGCACAACACAATTAATTTCAAATTTATCGCCTGCAATTTTTTCTGCAAAATATTTTTGAGGTAATACAGTAACGGTTACAATTCTCTTTTGGGGAACATTCCCTACACAGGAAGTCAACAATACCCCTACCATAAAAACAATGATCGACAAATAATGAAATAGTTTCATTTTAATTTTTTTAACCGTTCAATATGAGGAATGCCCTCAATTGTAAAACAAATATAAAACATTTTTTAATATAAAAATATTCTAAATAGAATTTTAACATGTTAACGAAAAAGGAAATAGCCTTTATTATATTAACGAAAAAACAAAGAATATATTGGCTGAGTAACCAAGAATATATAAGTTTGCAGAAACTATTCTTGAACAAAGAGATGAAAGAAACTATCGAAATGCTGGCAAACCGAATAGAAAATATTGTCATAAATATTTACAAACATTTGCATCAACACCCCGAACTATCTTTCGCTGAAAAAGAAACAGCGGCTTTCATAGAGGAAATACTCCAAGGTGAAAATATTCCTTATCGAAAAAATATAGGAGGGTACGGCATACTTGCCCGTATCGAAGGAAAGAATCCCACTTCCAGAATAATAGGCTTAAGAGCAGATATGGATGCTTTACTTATCGAAGAGGGCAACAATGTCCCTTTCCGGTCGGTCAATCCCCATGTCATGCATGCATGTGGTCATGATGCACATACAGCCTGCCTACTCGGAGCTGCAATGATACTGAATCGGATACGGGAAATTATAGAAGGTACGGTATTGCTCATATTTCAACCCGGAGAAGAAAAAGCTCCTGGAGGGGCTAATCTCATGTTACAAGAGGGTATTTTTGACGATATAAAACCGGATATTATGATTGCCCAACATACAAACACGGACATTGCTTGCGGTGATGTAGCATTCGGCAGTGGATGTGTTATGGCATCGGCCGACGAAATACACCTCACAATACGAGGAAAAGGTGGACACGGTGCTATGCCTCATCATATAAACGACACTGTCCTGGCAGCTTCTCAAATAGTGGTATCTTTACAACAAATAATCAGTCGCAGAAGAAATCCATTTGTCCCTGCAGTCCTCACCTTCGGAAGATTCATCGCTGATGGGGCCACCAATATTATTCCCGACCAAGTATCACTATCCGGAACCTTCCGCTGTATGGACGAAAAAGAAAGAATCCGGTTAAAGGAACTTATCCAAAATACAATCAAGGCAACAGCCGAAGCTTATGGCTGCTCTTGCAATATACATATCCCGGACGGTTACCCTGCAGTAGTCAATGACCCGGTTGTTACTGAAAGTGCCAAGAAATTTGCAGAAGAGTTATTGGGCGATAACCACGTAGGAGAAATGGAAAAAAGAATGACATCAGAAGATTTCGGATTTTTCGCAGAAAGGATTCCTTCGACATTTTACCGCCTCGGAGTAAAAGGACCATCCAATCCCGAATGCGGAGAACAACATACTGCCCATTTCCTAATTGATGAATCCGCGTTAAAAACCGGAGTGAAAATGCTGGCATGGTTGTCCCTTCGTTTCTTAGACAAAAATATACGTATAAGATGAATAAACGGGTGTTGAGTTTCCAACACCCGTTTATTCATCTATTATATATACTCTCCTGCCTTTACACCATATACCTGAGTATGCAATATATCTCTGATTTCACCGAACAATTTATTCATATCCAGAGCACCATATGACATCAGCAATAATTCCATAGGCTTCTTCTTATCATCATAAGGAGGTTGGATGTAATGACAATCAGGCCACAATTTAAGACCCAAACGTTCATAAAAACCGATACGTCTACGACTAAAATCATCTTCAGGCTTCTCTACCTCCAAAACTACAGGTTTAGACGTTTGCCCCAAAAAGTTTCTAAGTACTTCAGCACCATATCCTGCTCCCCTTGTCTTGGAATCGATAGCAAAATGCTCAGCATAAATAAAAGAATCCCACTCCCAGAATGATAAAAAACCTACAGGATTTTTTCCTGCATAAACTGCAATCATCTTGAACTCCGGTTTCTCTCGAAGCAATTTTTCTATATCTTCAAACTCTCGCCGTTCGTCATACGGAAAAGACTCTTCATACACTCGCCTTATGAAAGAAAGGATTTCCTTATCTTCTGCTTTTACAAGAACACTACTTATCATACTCTTTTTTATTATGTATCTTCACGAAGATAGCATTTATAACAGAAACTCCCAAATGATTAGTAATTTATATACCTTGATACACCTTGCATAAATATTACTAACCCCTAAAAAAAATAACAATTTCAGCTCCTCTCCTTAAAAAAAGAAGAAATTTTGCCCTGATTTTTTGAATATGTAATCATTTCTATTTAACTTTGTATATTATTGTAAATAAAAAACATAGACTAAAAATAAGAAATTAAGTATATGGGACACCATCAACTTGACAGTTTGGATTATAAAATTCTCAAACTGATTGCATCTAATGCCCGTATTCCGTTCCTTGAAGTTGCACGTGAATGCAATGTTTCCGGAGCCGCGATTCACCAACGAGTACAGAAACTGACAAATCTCGGAATTATAAAAGGTTCTGAATACACCATCGATTCTAATAAAATAGGATTTGAGACTTGTGCTTATATCGGTCTTTATCTACAAAATCCCAGCCAATTCAAAGACGTACTCGAACAGCTCCAAAAAATACCGGAAGTCGTAGAGTGCCATTACACAACAGGCCAATATGATATGTTTATCAAATTGTACGCCCGTAATAACAGCCATTTATTGAGTATCATACATTCCAAGTTACAGCCGTTAGGTTTAGCACGTTCGGAATCTTTAATTTCATTTAAGGAAGCATTTAAACGCCAGCTCCCCATTGAAGACCTGGAAGAAGAGGATGATTAATTTTCTTTACTTATAAATATTGAACAAAAGAGTATCTACCATAAAAACGATACTCTTTTTTTGTTCAAACCCAAAAAACAACTTATTATGGATTCAGAAATTTCATATTGGCATCAATTAGCCGACCTGGCTACCGTATGGGCTAAAGAAATGGGAAAAATACATCTATCCTATTTCAGGGGTAACCATTTGGATATTGAATTAAAAGGTTCTATAAATGACGTAGTCACCGCTGCCGATAAAACCAGTGAAAAATACTTTATCGAACAAGTTTCCCAACATTGTCCGAACCATAGTATTTTAGGAGAAGAAAGTGGGTTACACTCAGGCAAAAGTGATTACTGCTGGGTTGTAGATCCCCTGGACGGTACTACAAATTTCAGCCAAGGACTACCCATCTTTTCGGTTTCCATAGGATTACAATACAAAGGCGAAACTATATTGGGTATCGTATATGCACCTTATTTGGACGAGTTATATACGGCTATTAAAGGAGAAGGAAGCCTATTGAACGGAAAATCTATCCACGTTTCAACCAAAAAGGAATTAGGACCAAGTGTCCTGACTACCGGATTTCCATGTGACAAAGATACAAATCCGGACAACAACCTCACCGAAGTATCTCGTATTCTTCCTCAAGTACGAGGTATACGCCGTTATGGATCAGCAGCCTATGATTTGTGTAGTGTAGCTGCCGGATTTTTTGACGGTTATTGGGAACCCAATCTCCATCTATGGGATGTCTGTGCCGGTATCTTGATTGTACAAGAAGCAGGAGGTAAAGCACAGCAATACAGGCACGACCGCGGAATATCGTTATTGGCTGCTAATCCTGATTTGTTCAAGCAAATAGAGCAGAATCTCATTCCATCAAAATAAACGTTTATTTGTCAGTACTGGCTGTTTTTCCTACATTTGTAATTTAATTATAAGATAATAGCATAAATACATATGAAAGAAACTGTTGTTAGCGGCATACGCTCTACCGGAAATTTACACTTAGGTAACTATTATGGAGCCCTTCGCAATTTTGTAAAAATGCAATATGAAAATAATTGTTTTTTCTTTATTGCTGATTTACACTCTCTTACGACACATCCTGATCCCGCACTTCTCCATGTAAATGTCAAAAACATTTTAGCAGAATATCTGGCTGCCGGGCTTGACCCCGAAGCTTCTACTATCTTTATCCAAAGTGATGTTCCTGAAATTCCGGAACTATATCTTTTATTGAACATGCATGTATATGTCGGAGAGCTTGAACGTACGGTATCATTTAAAGAAAAAGTACGTAAACAACCTGAAAATGTAAATGCAGGGTTACTTACTTACCCTACCCTGATGGCTGCGGATATCATGATACATAAAGCGACCAAAGTACCGGTAGGTAAAGATCAGGAACAACATTTAGAAATGACTCGAAGGTTTTCCCGAAGATTCAATAGCATATATGGCGTTGAATATTTCCCCGAACCTGCCAGTTATAACTTTGGTGCCGAATCCATAAAAATACCCGGCTTAAACGGAACAGGGAAAATGGGTAAATCTGAAGGAAATTGTGTGTATCTGATAGATGACGAAAAAACATTACGGAAAAAAGTAATGCGTTCCGTTACGGATGAAGGTCCGCAGGTTCCTAATTCTCCCAAATCCGAACCTGTTGAGAATCTATTCACTATTCTCAAAATAGTCTCAACTCCCGATACCGTCGAGTATTTTGAAGAAAAATATAATAACTGCGAAATCCGTTATGGAGATTTGAAGAAACAATTGGCTGAGGATATCCTTAAAGTCACCCTTCCCATACGTGAACGTATTCTCGATATTCAAAATAATGACGAATACATGAGAAAGGTGGTTAAAGCCGGTGCTGAAAAAGCTCGTGAGAGTGCAGCCAAAACACTCCGTGAGGTAAAAGAAATCATGGGGTTCAAATCATTCTGATATCAAGAATTCAAAATAGAATTCTACCTAAAAGAAACAGCTCCTTCCCTGCCCCAAAAAAGGGAAGTCCTAAACAAATCCGGAATTTTTCCAATAACAAAGGAAGATTCCGGATTGCAGCAAATATAAATCCAGACCAGTAACATGGTTGACCTCTTGGCTATAAAAGATAAATCAAAAGCGATGAGAAAAACATATTTTCCAAGAAATAAATTCTCATAACTCCTATCTTTTTATTATTGCTCCAATATTTCAGTCCATAGAGGAAAACATCAAATATCATTCTGATTCCATTCAATAATTTATGAATAGAAAAATTCTACAGATAGCTATTCCTTCCATAATTTCAAATATCACCGTACCATTATTAGGCCTAATAGACATTGCTATCGTAGGACATCTGGGTTCTGCGGCTTATATCGGAGCCATTGCCGTAGGAGGATTGATGTTCAATATTATTTATTGGTTATTCGGATTTCTTAGAATGGGAACGAGTGGCATGACTTCCCAAGCATACGGAAAAAGAGATTTGAATGAAGTTACTCGAATACTGATTCGAGCCATCGGAACAGGCTTTTGCATTTCTTTCCTGATGATTATACTTCAATACCCCATACAAAAACTTGCATTTACATTCATCGATGCTCCCCACGACGTTCAAGAATTGGCGATTGCCTATTTCAGCATTTGCATATGGGGAGCACCAGCAGTATTAGGTTTATATGGGTTCTCCGGCTGGTTTATCGGCATGCAAAACTCTCGTTTTCCCATGTTTATCGCAATAGCCCAAAATATTATCAACATCATAGCCAGCCTTAGCTTCGTATTCTTCCTGAAAATGAAAGTAGAAGGGGTCGCCTTAGGTACACTAATCGCTCAGTATGCAGGTCTAATCATGGCATTCTCTCTATGGAACCGTTTCTACGGAAAATTGAAAATCAGAATTTTATGGCCTGAGATAATCCAGAAAGGTGCTATAAAAAAATTCTTTCAAACAAACAACGACATATTCTTTCGTACACTCTGTCTGGTAACAGTCACCACATTCTTCACCTCAACCGGAGCAAAACAGGGGGATATCATACTTGCTGTCAATACTTTATTAATGCAATTATTTACACTGTTTTCATATATCATGGACGGATTTGCATATGCCGGCGAAGCTCTCGCTGGCAAATATATCGGAGCCAACAACAAAACCGCATTCAAAAAAATGATTCGGCTGCTGTTCATCTGGGGAATTGCCTTATCTCTCGCATTCACTCTATTATATGGCATCGGTGGCAAAGATTTCCTCAGACTACTGACAAATGACACATCTGTAATCATAGCATCTGAAGATTATTTTTACTGGGCACTGGCCATACCTGCCGCCGGATTTTCAGCATTTTTATGGGATGGTATATTTATCGGGGCTACTGCTACACGGCAGATGCTATATGCGATGTTAGTATCGTCAACAGCCTTCTTTCTACTTTATTATTCCTTACACCATACATTGGGAAATCATGCTTTATGGTTAGCATTTCTCTTGTATCTTTCCCTCCGAGGTATTATGCAAAGCATTATTTTCTATAAAACAAAATTTTTTTCTTAAGTTTCTAAAAAAGGCTGATAAGCAAAGCTATATTAAGCACTGTGACCATAGTCCCCAACAACAACAAGATAATTGTCGTTGACAACTTATTGACATGCCTACCCATCACTTTCCGTGAAGAAGTCAGATAAATTTGAGTAAAAACAGTTATAGGCAATTGCACGCTCAATAACATCTGAGAGATAATAAGCCCCTTAAAAGGATCTCCGATAAAAAATATAATTAATAAAGCCGGAATAAAAGAAAGCAATGTTCCCAACTTTGTATGTAAATCTTTAGGACTATACGCCTCACCAAAGAAACCGGCAAAAACAGAAGCTCCTGCTATTCCTGATGTAATCGTAGATGATATACCGGCAAACAATAACGCTACAGCAAAAATGACCCCGGCACTATTTCCTACCAATGGAGTCAATAAATCTTGTGCCTGGCTCAACTCTTCGACCTGAATATTTTTACTAAAAAAGGCCGAAGCTGCCAATATAATCATTGCCGAATTTATCGCCCACCCGATTACCATAGAAAACAGTGTGTCAAAGAACTCATATTTCAACTGTTTATTTATAACTTTTTCATCTTCCAGATTCCATTCCCGACTTTGGATAACTTCTGAATGCAAAAACAAATTATGAGGCATCACGACCGCTCCAAGCACACTCATAATAATAAGCAAAGAATTATCAGGAAAAGTCGGAGTAACCCACGACTTCACCGCCTCTCCCCAGCTGACATCCACCAAAAACAGCTCATACAAAAAAGACAGGCCGATAATAGAAACAAAGGTTATAATCCAACGTTCGATCTTACTGTACGTATTGGTCAATAACATAACGATTGAAACTATGGTTATAATAACAGACCCGGCCTTTATAGGAATACTGAACAACATCTGCAATGCAATAGCTCCTCCCAAAATCTCTGCCAAAGAAGTAGATATACTTGCCAACATTGCAGAGCCCAATATCGGCACAGATAAAGGCCGACGAATATACTTTGTCGTTGCTTCGGCCAGACAAAGCCCGGTAACAATACCCAAATGTGCTACATTGTGCTGAATAATAATCAACATAACAGACGAAAAAGTAACCACCCACAACAAAGCATACCCAAAAGTAGAACCTGCAGCCAAGTTGGTAGCCCAATTTCCCGGATCTATAAATCCGACTGTCACCAACAAACCCGGTCCAATATATTTCAGTAAATCAAGAGCTCCCGATTTCGGGTTATGATTTATTTTCAGTTTATCCCAGAATTTCATTTTATTCCAATATTACATATATTCATTATCAATAACTCCTAACAACATTTATGGTCACAATGCTCACTGTCCAACTCCAATTCTAATGTCGCATGCTGTATATTATGCTCATACAATTCCTCTTTTAACTTATGCTTCAACTCTTCCATATTCTCTGTAGAACGTACGACAATATGTGCCGTAAGAGCATTCTGCGTAGTGCTGATACCCCAAATATGCAAATGATGTACATCTTCAACTCCTTCATTACGAAGCAATACACCCTTTATCTCATCCAAATTTATATCTACTGGAACACCGTCTAAAGATAGCCGCAAGCTATCATGCAACAAGCCCCATGTCGAATAAAGGATAACAATTGCCACAACAATCCCTATAATCGGGTCTACAAAATACCAATGAGTATATTCTATAACAACACCTGAAATAAGTACACCTACCGATACTAAAGTATCGGCCGCCATATGCAGATAAGCCCCCTTAATATTCAGGTCACTTCCCTTTTGTCGAAAGAGTAAAAAAGCGGTAAAGGCGTTGATTATAATCCCCACACCGGCTACCCAGGCAATCGCATTCCCATCTATCGGTTCCGGATGTCTTATCTTGACAATACTTTCCGACAAAATCATTCCTACTGCCACCAGCAGAATAATAGCATTCAATAGAGATACCAGTATCGAGCTTTTCTTATACCCATAAGTATATTTAGATGTCGGTTTCATTTGCACCAACCGAAATGCAAGCAGAGCTAATATCAAACTGATAACATCGCTTAAATTATGTCCTGCATCCGATAATAAAGCCAAAGAATCATAATAGAACCCTGCTATGGCCTCAATGACAACAAACAAAGTATTTAATATTATCCCTATCACCAACGCAGAATTTATACTCTCGATATTGTGTGTATGTTGGTGTACATGATGTTTATGATTATGTGCCATAACGATTATTTCCTTTTTATAAATTCATGTTAAAGGTCGTGCTTTTTATTGAAAACAGCAATACCTTACCATAGAGATTATTATCAAAGAAAACAATTAATGCGCCTTTGAATCTCCGAATAACGAGTATAGCCATTCGATATCGGATGCACTCCTCCTATAAAGTCGACTAAAAGCAAACTGGGGTACTCGTAAGTCAGAGATCTCGCCTCCGAAAAACGTTCTTTTGTCAATAATTTTATCTCATCAGAATACTGATAATATAGAAATTCTTCAGGAGATAATTCAAGACGCCGAGCCAACTGTTCATAAACCGACTTATCAGATAAATCTTTCCCTTCATAATAGAATGCTCGTAACAATAAATTACAAAACGCCATCGACAAGTGACGCCAATATTTATCTATCGTTGTAATTGCCATTGCCGGAATTTCACTATCGAATATTCTGGACGTATCATTTATCAAATTAAAAAAATTATTGCCAAAAACCACTTCTGTTATATCCGATACCTTGCGTGCCTGATACTTCAACATACGAGCCAACTCCGGTGTGGCATTCCGCCTGTTATTTTCACTCCACATACCGACCGGCAAAATTTTAAAATCTAAACGATGGTGGTATGTTTCATACACATGATTTATTATAAGTTCATTGCCGTAACACCAGATACAATACGGGTCAATTATATATACCAGCTTGCTTTTCATTGCTCTTTTTTGATATAACAAGTAAAAAAGCCAGAAGGTTTCATTAAACAACAAAGGTGCACTCAGATAAAGTGCACCTTCATTAATATATTTCAAAAACGGCTGATTCTTATTAAAAATCCGTTACATTTTTACGATTGGCAAAAACTCGGTCAAACTCTTCCTTAGAACCAACTATAATCTTATCGAACTCACGCTGACCTGTACCGGCAGGTATTAAATGTCCACAAATCACATTTTCTTTCATACCTTCAAGCTTGTCAACTTTACCATTAATAGCAGCTTCATTAAGAACTTTTGTGGTTTCCTGGAACGAAGCGGCCGACATAAAGCTGGATGTTTGCAATGCAGCCCGAGTTATACCTTGTAAAATCTGATTCGAAGTTGCCGGAATAGCGTCCCGCACTTCCACCAATTTCATATCACGACGTTTTAACATCGAGTTTTCATCACGCAACTTACGAGGAGTTACAATCTGTCCCGGCTTCAATGTCTGAGAATCACCAGCATCCACAACAACCTTCTTGCCCCATATACGGTCGTTTTCTTCCATGAAATCATGTTTGTCAACCACCTGTTGTTCCAAGAAGCGAGTATCACCCGGATCGATAATCTCAACTTTACGCATCATCTGACGTACAATTACCTCAAAATGCTTATCATTAATCTTCACACCTTGTAAGCGATATACATCCTGAACTTCGTTCACAATATATTCCTGTACAGCCGTCGGTCCCTTGATTGCCAAAATATCAGAAGGAGTCACCGCACCGTCAGATAACGGAGTTCCGGCACGAACATAGTCGTTTTCCTGTACCAATATTTGTTTTGACAGAGGAACCAGATATTTCTGTACTTGACCGGTCTTGGATGTTACTGCAATTTCACGATTACCCCGTTTTACTTTTCCGAAAGTTACTTCTCCGTCAATTTCCGACACAACTGCCGGATTGGACGGGTTACGGGCTTCGAACAATTCTGTAACACGAGGAAGACCACCGGTAATATCACCTGCTTTACCTACTGCACGCGGTATTTTCACGAACACTTCTCCAGAACGGAGTGCACTGTTCTCATCTACCATTAAGTGAGCACCTACAGGCAAAGAATAGGTCTTCAGTACCTGGCCATTCTCATCAACAATATTTGCAGATGGAACACGGGCACGGTCTTTAGACTCGATAATGATTTTCTCACGCAACCCGGTCTGCTCATCTGATTCGACTTTATAAGTCACACCCTCAACTACATTTTCGAATTGCACTTTACCCGAAACTTCCGATACGATAACGGCATTGAAAGGGTCCCACTCGCAGACAACATCACCTTTCTTCAATTCTGCTCCACTGTTAAAGAACAGTTTAGAACCATAAGGAATATTTGTCGTCGTCAGTACAATCTTCGTATTAGGATCAATAATACGCATCTCAGCCAAACGGCCTACGACAATCATTACCTTTTTCCCTGTCTCATCTATGCTATCAACGGTACGTAACTCATCAATTTCGAGAATACCGTCATAACGTGACGTCACATTCGATACAGCTGCAATATTAGAAGCGATACCACCGACATGGAAAGTACGCAAAGTCAACTGAGTACCCGGCTCACCGATAGATTGTGCTGCAATGACACCGACAGCTTCACCTTTCTGTACCAATCTACTGGTAGATAAATTACGCCCATAACATTTAGCACAAACACCTTTCTTCGATTCACAAGTCAATACCGAACGGATTTCCACTCTTTCGATGGGTGATTCTTGTATTTTTTGTGCAATATCCTCTGTAATTTCATCACCGGCATGAACCAATATTTCTCCTGTTAACGGGTGCTGTACATCATGTACAGATACACGTCCCAGAATTCTCTCATATAAAGAAGCTACAACTTCTTCATTATTCTTGATTTCCGTGCAAACAAGTCCTCGCAATGTTCCACAGTCTTCTTCGTGAATAATCACATCATGTGCAACATCGACCAGACGACGAGTCAAATAACCAGCGTCAGCAGTTTTCAAAGCAGTATCGGCCAAACCTTTACGAGCACCGTGAGTAGAGATAAAATACTCCAATACGGACAAACCCTCTTTGAAGTTTGCCAAAATCGGGTTTTCAATAATTTGCCCGCCTTCAGCACCAGATTTTTGAGGCTTCGCCATCAAACCACGCATACCGGACAACTGACGAATCTGTTCTTTAGAACCACGAGCACCGGAATCCAACATCATATATACAGAATTGAATCCCTGATTATCGCTTGACAACTGCTTCATCAAAATATTAGACAGTTTCGAGTTTACGTGAGTCCAAGTATCGATAATCTGGTTATAACGTTCATTATAAGTAATGAAACCCATGTTATAATTGGCCATGATTTGTTCCACCTCGGCATAACCTTCGTTCACCAAAGCTTCTTTTTCGGGTGGAATAATCACGTCAGCCAGATTAAACGACAAGCCGCCTTTAAATGCCATCTTATAACCTAAATCCTTGATATCATCCAAGAACTGGGCAGCACGAGTTACACCACATACCTTGATAACGTTACCGATAATATCACGAAGAGATTTCTTAGAAAGTATCTCATTAATATATCCTACTTCTGCTGGCACAATCTCATTTACAAGAACACGTCCCACAGAAGTTTCGCGAAGAACGTCTACAATATTACCGTTTTCATCCAAGTCTTTTACCATCACCTTCACTTTCGAGTGAAGTGTAACCTTGCCCTCATTATAAGCAATCTCAGCCTCTTCCGGGCCATAGAATACAAGGCCTTCGCCTTTAGCTCCCGGACGAAGTTTCGTAATATAATACAATCCTAATACCATATCCTGAGAAGGTACGGTAATAGGTGCACCATTAGCCGGATTAAGAATATTATGAGCCCCTAACATCAACATCTGAGCCTCAAGGATAGCTTCATTACCCAATGGCAAGTGTACAGCCATCTGGTCACCATCGAAGTCAGCGTTAAATGCCGTACATGCCAATGGATGTAACTGTATAGCTTTACCCTCAATCATTTTGGGCTGGAATGCCTGAATACCCAAACGGTGCAACGTCGGTGCACGGTTCAACAACACAGGGTGACCTTTCATTACATGTTCAAGAATATCCCAAACGACCGGTTCCTTACGATCGACAATCTTCTTGGCCGACTTCACGGTCTTTACAATACCGCGTTCGATTAGTTTCCGTATAACAAAAGGTTTATATAATTCGGCAGCCATATTCTTAGGCAAACCGCACTCATGCATTTTAAGTTCGGGACCTACAACAATAACCGAACGAGCCGAGTAGTCGACACGTTTACCCAATAAGTTCTGACGGAAACGCCCTTGTTTTCCTTTCAAACTATCAGACAAAGATTTCAAGGGACGATTTGCATCCGTTTTGACTGCACTCGATTTACGAGAATTATCCAATAACGAATCAACAGCCTCCTGAAGCATACGTTTTTCATTACGCAAAATAACTTCCGGAGCTTTGATTTCCATCAACCGTTTCAAACGGTTGTTACGTATGATAACACGACGATAAAGGTCATTCAAATCAGATGTAGCGAAACGGCCTCCGTCCAGAGGGACAAGAGGACGCAATTCAGGAGGAATCACCGGAACGACTTTCAGAATCATCCATTCAGGACGATTACGCATTTTCGACGCACGGAACGACTCTACCACTTGCAGACGCTTCAAAGCCTCACTCTTACGTTGTTGCGAACCATCTGTATTGGCACGATGACGCAACTCATAAGAAAGTTCATCCAAATCAAGACGGGCTAATAAATCATAAATAGCCTCAGCACCCATTTTTGCAATAAACTTCTCGGGATCAGTATCGTCAAGCAATTGATTGTCTTTAGGCAGATTATCAAGTACATCCAAATATTCTTCTTCAGACAATAAATCATAAACGGCCAAACTGTCTCTTTTTACCCCCGGCTGTATTACGACATAACGCTCATAATAAATGATTGCATCAAGTTTCTTCGTAGGTAATCCAAGTAAATAACCGATTTTGTTGGGAAGAGAACGGAAATACCAGATATGAGCAACTGGAACGACGAGCTGAATATGTCCCATCCGTTCACGACGTACTTTCTTTTCCGTAACCTCAACACCACAACGGTCGCAGACAATGCCTTTATAACGAATACGCTTGTATTTACCACAATGGCATTCATAATCTTTTACCGGACCGAATATACGTTCACAAAACAAACCGTCACGCTCAGGCTTGTATGTACGATAGTTGATGGTTTCGGGTTTCAAGACTTCACCGCTCGAATTTTCCAAAATCTCTTCTGGAGATGCTAATCCGATTGAAATCTTCGAAAAGTTACTCTTTATCTTGTTATCTTTTCTAAAAGCCATAAATTAAATTTATAAAGAGTTATAAGAATTTCAGTGTGTCAGTTTCTCTTTCAGAGAAATACTGACAACACTTTTTCTAAGTTTATTTATTCTAAATTGATGCTAAGACCAAGACCTCTCAACTCATGCAAAAGCACATTAAGAGACTCAGGAATACCAGGTGTAGGCATAGGCTCACCTTTTACAATGGCTTCATATGCTTTAGAACGTCCGACAACATCATCCGACTTAATTGTCAAAATCTCCTGTAAAACGTGAGAAGCACCGAATGCCTCAAGAGCCCAAACCTCCATTTCTCCAAAACGCTGACCTCCAAACTGAGCTTTACCACCTAACGGCTGTTGCGTAATCAAAGAATAAGGACCTATCGAACGAGCATGCATCTTGTCTTCAACCATATGACCCAGTTTCAACATATAGATAACCCCTACCGTTGCTGGCTGGTCAAAACGTTCTCCGGTATGTCCATCATACAAATATGATTTACCATAACGAGGCAGGCCTGCTTTGTCAGTCCACTCATTCAAATCATCAAGGCTTGCTCCGTCAAAAATAGGCGTTGCAAATTTTTCGCCTAATTTTACACCGGCCCATCCCAAAACGGTTTCAAAAATCTGTCCTAAGTTCATACGAGACGGCACACCCAGAGGATTCAAAACGATATCAACCGGAGTTCCATCTTCCAAGAACGGCATATCTTCTTGACGAACGACTCGCGACACGATACCTTTGTTACCATGACGACCGGCCATCTTATCACCTACACTAATCTTACGTTTCTTGGCGATATACACCTTGGCCATCTGTACAATTCCTGAAGGCAATTCATCTCCAATCGAAATATCGAATTTCTTACGACGAAGTTCTGCATCGATTTCCTTATACTTTTTCAAGTAATTCATAATAGTAGCCCGTATCAATTCGTTCTTAGCCGTATCGGTAGTCCACTTACTTACTTGAATAGAGGTATAATCTATCTCGCTCAAAGCCTTTTGAGTAAATTTAGCTCCTTTGGCAATTATTTCCGCTCCCAGATAATCTTTTACTCCCTGAGACGTCTTGCCGTTAGTCAATATCATCAATTTTTCAATCAACAAGTCTTTGAGCTTGGCTTCTTTTTCTTCGTACTCTTCATCCAATTTAGGAAGAATAGCTTTATCACTTAGCTTAGATTTCTTTTTCTTAATAGCTCTTGAGAACAGATTGGTACCGATAACCACACCCTTTAATGAAGGAGTAGCTTTCAACGATGCATCTTTCACATCACCTGCTTTATCACCAAAGATTGCACGTAACAATTTTTCTTCCGGTGACGGGTCAGACTCTCCCTTAGGCGTAATCTTACCAATCATTATATCACCCGGATTTACGTGAGCCCCCACACGGATGATACCACGTTCGTCAAGGTCTTTCGTTGCTTCTTCACTCACATTAGGTATATCAGAAGTCAACTCTTCCATACCTCTCTTCGTTTCACGTACTTCCAAAGAATATTCATCTACGTGTACCGAAGTCAATATATCTTCACGAACTACACGTTCGTTAAGTACAATAGCATCTTCATAGTTATAACCCTTCCACGGCATAAATGCTACTTTCAGGTTTTTACCTAATGCTAATTCTCCGTTTTCGGTAGAATAACCTTCCGTCAAAATCTGTCCGGCAGCTACCCGGTCTCCCTTATGGCAAATAGGCCTCAAATCCACAGTAGTACTTTGGTTGGTCTTGCGGAACTTGGGAATAGTATACTCTTTAACCGAATCTTCAAAACTTACAAACTCTTCTTCTTCGGTACGATCATAACGAATACGTATTGTCGTTGCATCGACAAATTCCACAACTCCTGCACCTTCGGCAGTAATCTGCGTACGAGAATCCCGAATCAACTGACCTTCCAAACCGGTACCTACAACCGGAGCTTCGGTACGAAGCAACGGTACGGCCTGGCGCATCATGTTCGAACCCATCAATGCACGGTTTGCATCATCATGTTCAAGGAAAGGAATCAACGAAGCTGCAATAGATGCAATCTGCGTAGGAGAAACATCCATTAAGTTTACTTCCTCAGGAGCTACAATAGGGAAATCCGCATCCAAACGTGATTTTACTCTCGTACGAATAAATGTACCATCATCATTTAGCGGAGCATTACCCTGAGCAATAACCTTACCTTCCTCTACTTCAGCCGTCAAATACACAATACCATTTTCGGACAAATCAACTTTTCCATTTTCGACTTTACGATATGGAGTTTCGATAAATCCAAGGTCATTGATTTTTGCATATACACAAAGTGAAGATATAAGACCGATGTTCGGTCCCTCAGGAGTTTCAATAGGACACAAACGACCGTAATGTGTGTAATGTACGTCACGAACCTCAAATCCGGCACGCTCTCTCGACAAACCTCCAGGTCCCAAAGCCGACATACGACGTTTATGTGTCATTTCGGCCAAAGGATTCGTCTGGTCCATAAACTGAGACAGAGCATTCGTCCCGAAGAATGTATTGATTACCGAAGAAATAGTCTTGGCATTAATCAAATCGATCGGTGTAAATACCTCATTGTCCCTAACGTTCATACGTTCACGTATTGTACGTGACATACGAGCCAGTCCGACACCAAACTGGTTATACAATTGTTCACCTACAGTTCTTACACGACGGTTACTCAAGTGGTCGATATCATCAACATCGGTCTTCGAATTAATCAACTCAATAAGATATTTGATAATCTCGATAATATCCTCTTTCGTCAAGACCTTTATATCGGCCGGAGTGGACAGATTCAATTTTTTATTGATTCTATAACGTCCTACCTCACCCAAGTCATATCTCTTTTCAGAGAAGAATAAATTTGTAATTACTTCGCGAGCACTGGCATCATCAGCCGGTTCAGCATTACGAAGTTGGCGATATATGTATAACACTGCTTCTTTCTCCGAGTTACTGGAGTCTTTCTGCAACGTATTGTAAATAATCGAATAATCAGAAAGATTTCTTTCTTCCTTATGCAATAAGATATTGGATACTCCGGATTCAAGAATTTCTTCAATATGCTCTTCTTCCAGAACTGTTTCTCGATCGATGATAACCTCATTACGTTCGATAGAAACAACTTCTCCAGTATCTTCGTCCACAAAGTCTTCTACCCAGGTCTTCAACACACGGGCAGCCAAGCGCCGACCAACAGCTTTCTTAAGATTCGTCTTGTTTACTTTTACCTCCTCGGCAAGTCCGAAAATTTCGAGGATATCTTTATCACTCTCGAAACCGATAGCTCTCAACAAAGTTGTAACCGGCAATTTTTTCTTTCTGTCAATATAGGCATACATGACATTATTAATGTCGGTAGCAAACTCAATCCAAGAACCTTTAAAAGGAATAATACGAGCAGAATAGAGTTTCGTACCATTTGCATGCGTACTTTGTCCGAAGAAAACACCCGGAGAACGGTGAAGCTGCGATACTACGACACGTTCAGCACCATTTATAACGAATGTACCCTTCTCGGTCATGTAAGGAATCGGGCCAAGATACACATCCTGTATCACGGTATCAAAATCTTCGTGATCGGGATCTGTACAATACAACTTCAGTTTAGCCTTCAAGGGCACACTGTAAGTCAACCCTCTCTCGATACATTCATCGATAGTATATCTGGGCGGATCAATGTAATAATCCAAAAATTCGAGGACAAAATTATTCCGGGTATCTGCAATCGGAAAATTTTCTGCAAACACCTTATACAAGCCCTCATTTTTTCTTTTTTCCGGGGGCGTATCCAGTTGTAAGAAGTCTCGGAAAGACTTCAACTGCACTTCAAGAAAGTCCGGATATTGAAGCGGATTCTTGATTGAAGCAAAATTTACCCGTGGTTTACCTATATTTGAAGACATTTAACAAATGGGATTAATTGAACTTAATTTAAATTATATACACAAAAAGGTTAAGAGACCTCTTCCAGAAATCTCTTAACCAAAGTTCCTGATAATCAGGAAATACTTATTTAAGTTCAACTTCAGCGCCAGCTTCTTCTAATTGTTTTTTCAACGCTTCAGCTTCAGCTTTAGCAAGACCTTCTTTGATGTTGCTAGGAGCACCATCTACCATATCTTTAGCTTCTTTCAAGCCAAGACCGGTAAGTTCTTTTACTAATTTAACAACTGCTAATTTGTTAGCACCAGCAGCTTTCAAAACAACATCGAAAGATGTTTTTTCTTCAGCAGCTGCACCAGCAGCAGCAGGAGCGGCAACAGCAACAGCTGCAGCAGCAGGTTCAATACCATACTCATCTTTCAAAATCTGAGCAAGTTCGTTTACTTCTTTTACGGTCAGGTTTACTAATTGTTCTGCAAAAGCTTTTAAATCTGCCATTTTTGTATGATTTAATTTGTTATTTTACTAATTCGTTTTTCTAAAAAATTATCTTTCTGATAGAGTCTGCAATACTCCGTGAAGTTTAGAACCTCCCGATTGCAATGCCGAAACAACGTTCTTAGCAGGCGATTGTAACAATGCGATAACATCGGCGATAAGTTCATTTTTGCTCTTAATAGCAACTAACGCATCTAATTGTTCAGCTCCGATATAGAAGCTTTCTTCAACATATGCAGCTTTGAAGTTCAATAAGTCAGAAGTAGATTTTCTAAACTCTTTGATCAACTTGGCCGGAGCGTTACCTGTATTCGTAAACATTACTGCAGTCGAGCCTTTCAGACAATCATAAAGCGGAGTATAATCAGTATCGAGAGACTCCATAGCTTTGTGAAGCAAGGCATTCTTAACAACCAGTAATTTTATATCTTGCTTGAAGCATTCACGACGAAGAGCGCTTGTTTTCTCAGCGTTCAACGCAGCTGTTTCTGCCAAATAAAAATGACTGTATTCTTTAAGAGTCGATGCAATCTGTTCTATAACTGTGCTTTTATCTTCCTTTCTCATAATTCAATTTTTTAAATCTCATCAACTGATTTAGGCTCGATTTTAATACCCGGGCTCATTGTACTTGAAAGATAAACACTCTTAATATATGTACCTTTAGCAGCAGTCGGTTTCAGTTTAATCAAAGCAGAAACAAATTCTTTTGCATTATCACGAATCTGATCAGCAGAGAAAGATACTTTACCTATAGAAGCGTGTACAATACCATTTTTATCGACTTTAAAGTCAATCTTTCCTTGTTTTACTTCTTTTACAGCCTTAGCAACCTCGTTGGTAACAGTACCGCTCTTAGGATTAGGCATCAAGCCACGAGGACCCAATACACGTCCTAAAGCACCGATTTTACCCATGATAGCAGGCATTGTTATAATAACGTCAATATCGGTCCAACCACCTTTGATTTTCTCGATATATTCGTCCAGCCCAACGTAATCAGCTCCAGCTTCCTTAGCAGCGGTTTCCTGATCGGGAGTACAAAGTACCAATACCCGAGTCACTTTACCGGTACCATGAGGCAGAGAGACAACCCCTCTTACCATCTGGTTAGCTTTACGTGGGTCTACGCCTAAACGTACATCAACATCAACAGAGGCATCAAATTTTGTATAAGTTATATCTTTTACCAACTGAGATGCTTCTTTGAGTGAATAGGCCTTCCCTGCTTCAATTTTGTCTAAAGCTAACTTTTGATTTTTTGTCAGTTTACCCATTTCAATTGAAGTTTATTAGTTAATATCCGGGAATTCCCCACTTACGGTTATACCCATACTTCTAGCTGTACCAGCAACCATAGTCATCGCTGATTTCAAAGTAAAACAGTTCAAATCGACCATTTTGTCCTCAGCAATTGCTTTTACCTGATCCCAAGTGATTGATGCCACTTTTTTACGGTTAGGCTCTGCCGATCCACTCTTT
This sequence comes from Coprobacter secundus subsp. similis, assembly GCF_015097275.1. GTDB lineage: Bacteria > Bacteroidota > Bacteroidia > Bacteroidales > Coprobacteraceae > Coprobacter > Coprobacter secundus. Next base: position 3,245,304 of record NZ_AP023322.1, on the reverse strand, counting down.
TGTTTAGATGCTTCTAACAATTGAATGGCTACAGGAGGAGTCTTAACAATAAAATCGAAAGATTTATCGCTATAATAAGTGATAACGACAGGTAATACCTTTCCGGCTTTGTCTTGAGTGCGGGCATTGAATTGCTTGCAAAACTCCATAATATTAATCCCTTTAGAACCTAAAGCCGGTCCTACAGGGGGAGATGGGTTTGCTGCACCTCCTTTAATCTGTAATTTGATCTGTCCAGCAATTTCTTTAGCCATTTTGATTTAATTTGATTTGTTATAAAACAACGTGGGGATAATGACAAGCGCGTAACACCACCTTCATTATTCCTTTTCTACTTGCATAAAGCCCAATTCGAGTGGAGTCTTACGCCCGAAAATTTTAACCATTACTTTCAACTTTTTCTTTTCGTTGTTTACTTCCTCAATAATACCACTGAAACCATTAAACGGCCCGAATGTTACTTTTACGGTTTCTCCAACAAAATACGGAATGCTAATCTCCTCTCCTTGCTCTTGTAACTCGTCTACAGCACCCAACATACGTTTTACTTCGGCGGGTCTCAACGGGTCGGGATTAGTCGTCCCTCCCAGAAAACCAATTACGTTTGTTGTATTACGCAAACGATGAGACACCTCTCCGACGAGCGCTGCCTCTACAAAAACATAACCTGGATAAAGATTTCTTTCCTTAGTGACTTTCTTACCATTACGAACAGAATATACTTTCTCAGTAGGTATCAAAACCTGAGATACATATTCTCCAAGGTCAGTATTCTTGATTTCAGCATCAAGATATTCCTTTACCTTGCCTTCTTTTCCGCTAATGGCACGCAATACATACCATCCTCTTTTTACCTCAGACATTTTCTACCTCCCAATTAGAATATTTTGCCGTAAATAAAATGCATAATATGGTCAAAACATTGGTCCATCACAAATACTACCAAGGCTATGATTAGGGAAGCGAACATAACAACCACGGCACTATTGCTTAATTCGGACTTTGTCGGCCAAGAAACCTTATAAACCAATTCGTTATAAGACTCTTTAATATTTGCAAGTATCTTTTTCATTCTCTTTTTGAGTTTGCACGGGTCGAGAGACTCGAACTCCCGACACCTGGTTTTGGAGACCAGTGCTCTACCAACTGAGCTAGACCCGTATATCAGCCAGCTCCATAAATATGAGCCGGCTGTAAACTATACCTATATTTAGATTAGTCAAGGATTTCGGTAATCTGACCAGAACCTACTGTACGACCACCTTCACGAATAGCAAAACGCAAACCTACGTTGATAGCTACCGGATAGATAAGTTCTACAGAGATTGTTACATGGTCACCTGGCATTACCATTTCAGTTCCTTCCGGAAGAGTGATTTCACCAGTTACGTCCAACGTACGGATATAGAACTGAGGACGATATTTGTTGTGGAATGGAGTGTGACGACCACCTTCTTCTTTCTTCAGGATATACACCTGAGCTTTGAATTTTGAGTGAGGAGTGATCTGTCCCGGATGGCAGATAACCATACCACGTTTGATTTCGTTTTTGTCGATACCACGGAGCAACAAACCAACGTTATCACCAGCTTCACCTTGATCAAGAAGTTTGCGGAACATTTCCACACCGGTAACAACAGATTTCTTACCTTCAGCACCTAAACCGATAATCTGAACTTCGTCGCCCACTTTGATAACACCAGTTTCGATACGACCTGTTGCAACAGTACCACGACCTGTGATAGAGAACACGTCTTCTACCGGCATCAAGAATGGTTTATCGATATCACGCGGAGGCAGAGGAATCCATGTATCAACAGCATCCATCAACTCCATAACTTTTTCTTCCCATTGAGGTTCGCCATTCAATGCACCCAGTGCAGAGCCACGAATAATAGGAGTATTATCGCCATCGTATTCATAAGAAGAGAGCAATTCTCTCATTTCCATTTCTACGAGTTCAAGCATTTCTTCATCGTCAACCATATCGCATTTGTTCATGAAAACTACGATACGGGGAACGTTTACCTGACGAGCCAACAAGATGTGCTCACGAGTCTGAGGCATAGGACCGTCAGTAGCAGCAACAACGATGATAGCACCGTCCATCTGAGCAGCACCAGTTACCATGTTTTTCACATAGTCAGCGTGACCCGGACAGTCAACGTGAGCATAGTGACGATTTGCAGTTTCATACTCTACATGTGAAGTATTAATAGTAATACCTCTTTCTTTTTCTTCAGGAGCATTATCGATTGAATCGAAAGAACGCAATTCTGAAAGACCTTTTTTAGCCAACACAGTAGTGATAGCGGCAGTTAATGTGGTTTTACCATGGTCTACGTGACCGATAGTACCAATATTAACATGAGGCTTGGTGCGTTGAAATTGTTCTTTAGCCATAACTTAACTTGTTATTTATTTTAATTAATGATTAGCGTCCAAATCTTGAGCCAATGACGGGACTTGAACCCGTGACCTCGTCCTTACCAAGGAAGCGCTCTACCACTGAGCTACATCGGCAACATTTGAGCGGGAAACGGGACTCAAACCCGCGACCCTCAGCTTGGAAGGCTAATGCTCTATCAACTGAGCTATTCCCGCAAAAATGTGGGCGAAGATGGATTCGAACCACCGAAGTCGTAAGACAGCAGATTTACAGTCTGCCCCATTTGGCCACTCTGGTATTCGCCCTTATTTAACACTGAGCCGATAGAGGGATTCGAACCCACGACCCCGAGATTACAAATCACGTGCTCTGGCCAACTGAGCTATATCGGCTTATATATTCGCACCCGTTATGCATACGCATATTTCCAATGCGAAACGGGTGCAAATTTAGTCATTAATTTCAAACTACAAAAATATTACCGTATTTTTTTATTTAATCCGGCTTTTTTCCTTCATCTTTTGCAACTGTTTTACTAAGGCATCGACAGCCAGGTCTACTGCCTCTTCAAAAGTATCGGCAATCTTGCACGAAAATATATCATCTGTTTTCGGTACCAGCAATTTAATGCCAGCTTCTTTATTTTGAGCCGTCTCAGGTTTGACAACTTTCAACGTAACCTCTGCGGCAATGATATCATCATAATACTGGCTTAGTTTTACTACTTTTTTCTGAATAAAACTTTCCAACTGCGTAGAAGCATCGAAATGAATGGCTTGAATTCTAATTTCCATAATTTTCTCCTTTTCTTTCTGCTCGGGGATGAGCTTGTTTATAACTTTTTTTCAGCTCCTCAAACGTAATGTGCGTATACACTTCGGTCGATGCGAGAGAGCTATGACCCAGCAACGCTTTCACACTGTTCAGTTCCGCACCATTATTCAACATTGCCGAAGCAAACGTATGTCGCAATACATGCGGGCTCTTCTTGGTCAATGAACAAACGGTTTCAAGATAATGTGTCACCACACGATATACTAATTGAGGATAAAGGGCCTCACCATCTTCTTTTATAAAGAAATACGGATATCCCCCTCCTATTTCTTTAGCTCGGATGGCTCGATACTCTTCTATCATCGTTCGTAACTCTTTCCCAAAAGGAATAATTCGTTGCTTATTACGCTTTCCTGTCACTTTTATGGTCGAAGCCATCAAGTCGACATCGACATCTCTCAACCCTATCAGCTCTGCCCGGCGAATTCCGGTAGAGTAAAACATGGTTATGATAAGTTTATCGCGTACGGCCCTAAATCCCGAACCGAAATCCACCTCGTCAAGCAACAGGTCCATTTCTCCTTGCTTTACGAAAGACGGAAGTCTTTTCCGTATTTTAGGAAGCTGAATATTCCGTATCGGAGTATCTGTTATCTCCTTTCGTATGACCAAATATCTAAAGAACGAACGTAAAGCTGAAATCTTCCTGCTTACCGTACGAGGAGCTTCCCCGTTCTCTACCAAAACAACCACCCAGTTTCTTACGATATCCCGGTCGATTTTTTCAGGAGCAAACTCTCCGATTTCTTTTGTTACAAAGTCCCTAAACTGAAATAAATCATTTTTATAAGACAGAACGGTATGAGAAGAATATTTCTTCTCATACCGAATATATCCTAAAAATGATTCAATCAACATAAAGAGCGTTGCTTTACTAACGCTACGAATTTAGAAAAAAGAATTCAATTCACCAACTTCAAAGCGGTGTTTTTTACTCTTCCGTCTGTTGCAATTTCTGTATGTAAATAGCTCGCATTACTTTTTTGCGATTTACTACAGAAGGCTTTTCAAAAGCCTGACGATTTCTAAGTTCTTTAATAACACCTGTTTTCTCAAATTTTCTTTTGAATTTCTTCAAAGCTTTTTCAATGTTTTCGCCTTCTTTTACTGGAACTACTATCATATTTTTAATAATTAAAAAGATTTCTCGTACAAAATGCGGTGCAAAATTACACATTGTTTCTTGATAAACAAACCTTTCGGCTTTATTTTCTCTGTTTTCCTCATTTTTTTCACTTTTTTACAGTTTCAACCCAATTTATGTATTATACACAAGCTTCATTTTCAGCCATTTCACAGTACTTATCAATACTTTTTTTAATCGATTTATGTCTCCGATTATTTCTTTTCACCGGATTAAGTTTTACCTTTGTGTGTACACACAATAAAAAACAAAATTATGAATAAAGATAGTTTAGCCCGGGTAAAAGCTCTCCGCCAAATCATGAAAGAAAACAGAATAGATGCTTTTATCATTCCCGGAACCGATCCCCATCAAAGTGAGTATAGTGCTGCCTACTGGAAAGCCAGAGGCTGGATATCTGGATTTACAGGCTCAGCAGGGACCGCCGTTGTCACGGTTGATAAAGCAGGGCTGTGGACCGATTCCCGGTATTTCTTACAAGCAGAGTTGCAACTCGAAGGTACCGATTTCGTTTTATTCAAACAAGGGCTTGCCGAGACACCCTCTATTCAGGAATGGCTTGCCGAAGTCCTGTCTCCCGGCTCGACTGTCGCTATAGACGGAGCGATGTTTTCTTATTCGGATGCTTTGGAAATGAAAAAATTCTTCAAGACCAAGACAATTTCCTTCGTGACAAATTTTGACCCATTCGATTCTATTTGGCACAACCGCCCTCAAATACCTTCTGATCCGATATTTGCATATCCGGAAAAATACAGTGGTGAATCTACTGAGAGCAAAATAGAGTCTATATTAGAAAATATATCGAAATATGGGGCAAATTCTTTATTGTTATCGGCTCTGGATGAAATTGCATGGATACTGAACATTCGAGGAACTGATGTAGAATGTAACCCGGTAGCCATATGCTATGTATTTTTATCGGAACAAGAGCGCGTATTATTTATCAACGCAAAAAAAATAAATACCGAAACTGCCGAATATCTAAAAAGTAACAAAATCAAAATTGCCGGTTACGATAAGATTCATGATTATTTACAAGCTTTGCCTGAAGGTGTAAAGTTATACATTGATCCGGCAAAAATAAATTATAGCTTGGTAAATGCTATCTCTCAACAAAATGCCATAGTGTTCGGAAAGACTCCGGTAGCCATGCCTAAAAGTATAAAGAATGAAACAGAAATTGCCGGATTCAAAGCAGCTATGATACGGGACGGAGTGGCTTTGGTAAAATTCTTTTACTGGCTTGAACAAAATGTTCCGACAGGCCATGTTTCTGAAATCACCATTGCAGAAAAGCTTCGCGAATTCCGTTCACAGCAAGATTTATATGTAGGTGAAAGTTTTTCCACGATAGCCGGATATGGAGCTCATGGTGCTATAGTCCATTATAGTGCTACGCCCGAAAGCGATGTAACTATCAAAAATGAAGGATTTTTACTAATCGACTCCGGAGCTCAATACCTTGACGGGACGACCGACATAACTCGCACCGTCGCTTTAGGGCCACTAAGTGACCGTCAAAAACGAGACTTTACCCTTGTCCTAAAAGGGCATATTGCTATTGCAACCTCTATTTTCCCCCAAGGGACAAGAGGTGCACAAATCGATGCCTTCGCCCGCCATTTCTTATGGAATTACGGATTAAATTATTTACACGGGACAGGTCACGGCATCGGTCATTTCCTGAATGTACATGAAGGGCCTCAAAATATCCGTCTCGAAGAAAATCCAACTCCTCTAACTCCCGGTATGGTGACGTCCAACGAACCGGGCGTCTACATTGCCGGAGAATATGGCATCCGTACCGAAAACTTGATATTGACAGTACACCACAGTACAACAGATTTCGGAGACTTCAATGCATTCGAAACTTTGACATTTTTCCCTATCGACAAAAAAGCAATTGATATAACATTGCTCACTGCCGATGAGAAAGAGTGGCTCAATAATTATCATAAAACCGTGTATGAAAAATTAAGCCCCCAATTAGTGGGTGCAGAAAAAGAATGGTTAAGAAAAGCGACAGAGGCTTTATAAATTTAATATTCGAAAAAGTATGGCACTAATAAAATCAGTTCGAGGATTCACACCTATTATCGGCAAAAATTGTTTCCTTGCCGATAATGCAACATTGATAGGCGATATTGTCATGGGGGATGATTGCAGTATCTGGTTCAACACAGTATTGAGGGGTGATGTAAATTCTATCCGTATCGGCAACCGAGTAAATATACAGGACGGCTCTGTCTTACATACCTTATATCAAAAATCGACCATCGAAATCGGTGACGACGTCTCTATCGGGCACAATGTCACAGTACATGGGGCTGCCATCAAAGACGGGGCACTTGTCGGCATGGGAGCTGTCATTCTCGACGATGCCATTGTCGGCGAGGGAGCTATCGTGGCTGCCGGTTCAGTAGTACTAAGCAAAACTGTTATCGAACCCGGTAGTTTATGGGCCGGAACTCCTGCCAAATTCATAAAAATGGTAGACCCGGTACAATCAAAGGAAATCAATCAGAAAATTGCTAAAAATTATCTGATGTATTCCGAATGGTATAAATAGCTTTTTCATGTCTATTAAAAATATTGCTCCAGAATGGAGTGTGCCCCCTATCAGGTAATTGATTATTTGCTTTATATTCGAAAGAGTCCGGTGTAATGCCTGACTCTTTCCTTGTTGCCGAGATTTATTTTTTTATTATTGTAATACTTATATATTTTTTTAAAACTCCAATAAAGGCCTTGGCAGATTCGAATTTCCCGGAATCAAAATTATCTTTTTATTATCTTTATACCCTTGGGGGCTTCTACCTCCGATTCGACCGAGCCATCAGGTCTTCTATTATGGCGTACTTTTATCACTCCATAAGGAGTTGGGAATGTACCCTCTACCCACTGTAAAGCACCTAAATGAGGCTCTATTTTCACTACCTTACAGCCAGGCTCTACAATCGATACTCCCAATACATACTCACTCAGCCAGGCTGTTGGTCCCGAAGCCCAACCATGCGCAAGGCTATGACGATAGCCCTTATAACAATAATCTCCATATGTTTTATGCACATCTATTTTCCCGGGTGGAGTCAGCTCATCTATCCGAGACGCATTTTCTTTCCAATCAATATCAAAATCTTCCCAAAAAGTCGTTGCACCCAAATCAAGCATTCCGCCCCAGTATTCTTTCATATTTTGTATAGCTCCGACATAATCTCCTGCCAAGCCTTGAGCCTGAAGTATATAATACCCATAAAAAGTAGAAAATCCTTTAGCTCCTCCAACTTGTATCACATCCTTATTTGCTTTCTCTGCCGGCACAATACCGGCTAAAACCGCCAATGCCGCTGATTGTTTGGAGGCTGTATACTCCGGTATAACCTCTCGCATACGACTTGCAGTCTCTGAACATTGTTCTGCTAATCCGACATCGCCCAATGCAGACATCATTTCTGCTCCGGCGTCCAATGACATCAACATCAAGGCATGGATACCGGAATCGACAGCTTTTTTATTCTTACTAGTAGGCCAATCAAGGAAACGTCCTTTTTCAAGATGTTCATTTCCCTGTTTATCTACATTAGATATAAGAATCTTAAGCAGTTTTCCAAGATAAGGCTGTTGTTCTTTCAGATACGTCAAATTCCCATGATATCTATAATAGTCTCTATGGATCAATATCCACCATAAAGAATATGTACATTTACCATTCATCCAGCCCGGCAGAGGCGTCTCATCTCTTGCAAAATCAAGTCCTCGGGATAATGCCTCATTGTCACCAAACACAGCTAATGCCGTACGTACTTCAGGATGAAGATCTCCCAGCCATACCAGACGATCCCGTTTCGGAGCTTCCACCAGATATTCTTGCAAATTAAGGTGTAACGTATAAGCTCCCGTCAGCCAGATGCTATCTACACGCGGGTCACTGGAACGAAACGAGCCTAAATACGGGATATCCCGGTACACTAAACAAGCCCGAATCTCCTTAATTGGAAGGGAGACATTATCTTCAACCATGTCAATACGGACAAAACGAAATCCTGAATTTCCAACCTCACATACTCCTAACCACGGCAACTCAATTATGTAATCTCTCATAGCATGGTCATTGGTTGCTCCGTTTTCCGGAGTTATCTCACACATAGCCTCTCCTACCGATTCGCCCAAACGAACACGAATTTTTATCGGTTTGGTAACGTTCCGTTTACACGTAACAAATTGTAATCCACCTTGAATCTCACATCCAAAATCAAGCAAAATAGAAGGTCTTTTCCCTTCTTTCGAGGTAAATATGCATTTAGGTGTTTTAGCCGTCGTAGCCTGGCCATTACCCGGTAACAACAAATTTTCCGCTCCGGCAATCAACTCTTCATTTTGCGTCCACATAATACGTACTGGAGAAATATAAGCTCGAGTACGAGTATCAAATTGTGCCAGCTCCGATACCTTTTGGGAAAATACCGGTGGTAATATTCCCTTTTTCTCCGGTTCTGCATGGAGTGAAACAAAAAACAGAACCGATATATACACCCAGAATCTTTTCATTGCTATTTCACTTTGACTAAACATGCATCAATGTCCTGTCTCGTTTTTCAAATACTTAATTACAAAATACTTGCTTCCGGAGCCTACAGACGGAATTTTTAAAAAGTTGCCTTCACGCAGTGCAGGGACAACGGGGTTACCATTCAAAGTCAAATCATATTGCTTTACTCCTGAAGGTACAGGTATATATACATCTGCCAAAACATTAGCCGGGATATCGATATGAAGACAAAACTGCTCCGGTTGATTTTGAAAACCGACACACACATCTCCCCGTATTGTAGGAAGTTTTATAGAAGCCTCTTTCAATACAGCAGGCTGTGGTTTTATTCTTATTTTTTCAAAACCAGGCATAATGGGCTCTATCCCCATCAATTTACGAGGTATCAAATTGGCCGGAGCAGCTCCCCAAGCATGGTTCCAATCCTGATTGGATTTATACTGATTATCCCAAGCTTCCAATGTAATTGTCGAGCCGGCACGCAACATGTTATACCAACTGCGCTTATCCTTTGAAGTAAGTAATTCCAGTGCATAATCGGCAGCTTCCGCATCATATAACGCATCTAATAAAAATTGAGAGCCATAAACACTGCAAGCCATTCCCCGCGAACGAATAAACTGCACGACACTTGGAATTTGTTCAGAACCGGTTAGCCCAAAAGCCAATGGAAACATATTGCCATGTATAGACTGATGCTCCGTACCGATTCCGTCACGGTATATTCCCATACGTTTATTGAAAAGTTTCTTATTAAATTTCCAAGCAAAATCAGCAGCCCGCCGGCTATAATCTTTAGCTTCATCAAGATACTCCAAGGCCCCTGCTATTTTCGACATCAGCACCAATGTATAATAATGATAAGCATTTACGACTGTATTGACCTCTGTAAATACATATCCGTCACGCTCATTTTTCGGCCAGTCTACAATATCTTGCAATTGTTGGCCTTCCAGACAAATAGACTTATATAACTCCGGTGTCAAACGGTCTTTATCTGTACGAATAAAACCATCATCATCAGCCAATGCCGAAAGGGTTTTATTTCTCAACAATTCGTAATTTTGCTCAAGAGATCTCCTGTCTCCGGTATAAAGATAGTCATTCCATGCTATAATAACCGACTGCATAATCCACTCGGTAGGCCATGTAGCATGAGTCAATAAATATTCATGGCTACGACGAGCAAGAGAAAACTCCCTATCTGTACAATAATGGGCAAGCTGATTTATCAATGCATCCGCTTCATATGGAATTCTCTCCCGGTCTCCATCTACATAAATCCCGGCAAAAGTAGTGGCCTTGATTGAATATTTACATAAGTCCCATATTTGCTGCAATATAGTGTCAGAACATGAAAATTCAGCAGCCTGATCATCAAACGGATATTGTACTGTCTCCCGGCTCACTGAGACCAATTTTTTACCGATATTCTTTCCTTCAATCTCACAATAGCGAAATGGATACACTTCTCCTATATAAGAAGGCATAAGAACTGCCTTTTCTGCCGTATTCCGTGCATCAGCAGGAATTTTAACATAATAAGTATGTGTGCCCGAAAGCAATGCAAGCCGCTGGCTCAAAAAACGGCGCGATCCTCCTGGAGTCGGGTCAATTCGGCTATTTCTCAGACATTCGCCCAAACGTACGGTCACAGTGTCCTCTCGCTGCTTGGATGTTAACGTTAAGCATATTTGGCCAAATGCAGCTTTTCCGAAATCTACCAAAACGGTATCCTCCGAAATTTGTTGTACCGATTTACCAACTGTTTGTACTGTTTTTTCCAAAGGATAATAAGGTGTCTTATATTTCACAAGTGTATCGGCTGTCTGAAAAGCCTTAACTGCTGACCAGTCTTGAGCATCTCCGTCATTCCATGTCATTACACGCCAATAGTAAATGGTAGAGGGGCGCAAAGTCCGGCCTTTATATTGCTGGGCAATACTATTATTACCTGATTGCCGACCACTGTCCCACATATCTGCCACACCGGTCTCAAGCAGTTTACGTGACGATGCAACTTGTATCCTCCACGCTGTCTGTACTACATCCTCTCGAGTATCATTTACTTGCCATCCGAATTGCGGCTGTTGCGTAAAAATCAGAACGCGTTGCATTGGTTCTATAACTTTTCCTACATAATCAATAGATAACTGGGAGGGATATCCATTCATCCAAACACGTTCTGTATACTCAATCAAATCTGTCATTAACCGTGTAGGAGAAGCACTGTATACAGAATGACATATAAAACAATACCCTATCGTCCCAGTCAAGATAGATAGCAAAATTTTTTTCATAAATTCATTTTTTCCAAAATTTCAGGAATCTGCACTATATTATAGCACTGCAATTTTAGCACAATGATTATCAATCTTACATCCAAGTTTTACAAAATAAACAATCATTTATCAATATCACAAATTTAAATACCGAAACTGATATTTTTCTTATCTTTACAAACTATTAAAGCAAAGCAAAACTCTACATCAAAGCAGAGTAGAACTTCAGATACAAATCAACAAAATAGAATGATAAAACAAGACTTTTTATTAGCTCAAATCGAAGAGCTTACTAAAAAAATAGCTCGTCTATTAAGGAAAAAAGAAACGAATGAACCTGACATTGATACTGCTGCAGACGATTGTTACAAGGCTTTTCGGCTAAATTTAAATTCTATTACAAATTTGCCTGAAGACGAATTGACAGAACTCGTACCTGACTGGCAATTACTTGAACTATTGGTAAAAATCATGCTAAATGACACACGCATCAACCATGATTTGAATCAAATGGAGAAAGCTCAGGCTTTACTTTATTACATACAGGAAAACGATAGGACCTATTCATTCGACCGAATTGCGACGGCCAGAGAGTTGGACACTCTTATTCAAAATTTAAAATCGGGCAATCACAACTAGCCGATGCTTTCTCTACTTCCGAGATATTTCGGCAGTTCCTCCTCGCGGCATAATCAATTCGAAACCATTCTCATCGGATGATTTTACTTTTGCTTGTCCTGAAAGCTTTATTTTACATACTTCTTTTTCTATCCCCGGATATATTTTACAGGAACCGCCATACAAACTTTTTACAAATACTCGTTTCACTGTTCCATCTGTCCGTTCTGCACTTACCTCAAAACCCTTTTCTGCCAACAGACGCTCAAATTTTATATCTTTCCATTTTTCAGGAACCGCCGGCATAATCTTAATGACACCGTCTTTTCCTGATAATAACATTTCGGTAAAAGATGCAAGGGCCGACATCGGTGTTTCAAAACATGGGCCGGACTCTCCATACAATGTATTTTTCCGAATAAACTTATCGAAAAATACATTCAGGTATCGATATGCCCGCTCACCATCTCCCAATAATATCGCCATGGAAGAAGAGCCGGTATAAGTGTATCCCTGATAATATTGATTTTTAAATCCTAACCAAAAATTTATAGAGCGATTAGCTATATCTTTATTTTTTGGAGTATCTAAAGGAAAATTTTCTAACGGATACAGCATCAACAAATGTGAATAATGACGGTGTCCCGAAGTCAATTTGACATCTTTTCCTATTAAGAATCCATCCTTGTCCACCGGATAAGGAACCAGTTTTTCCGATATTCTTCTCCATTCCGGCAACAGTTCATCATCCAAAGCAAACATTTCGTCTACTTTTATCAATGTCTCACATCCCCAACGAAGTAAAGACAATTCAAAATTACAATCCTCGGCTTCTCCATATTCGGGCGAATAACTTTTAGGAAGATGTAAATAACCATCCTTACCTTCATACAGCATCGGGCGATAATAATTGATTGCCAACTTCAACAAAGGGAAAAATTTTTCCTTCAATCGGGTATTATCCATTGTATAACGGCAATACTTCCAGTAATACAGCAAAGTCCATGTCAGCAATCCATGTTCTTTTTCTACAGGACGGTCACAGTCATACGAACTCACACGGCCTATCGCTGCTGCCGGATAAGGACTGTTGCGAACATTTTTTTTCAAATTATCCACATGATTATCGAGCATGGAAAATAACGGTAGAGACAATTCGCTATGATTTATGGCAAATACCGGAGAATATGTCAGTTGTATATTCAGGTTCCACCATATAGCCGGCCAAGGGGTATTGTTATGGTACCAAGGTCCCATCAAATCTATCGGCAACCTGTCGCTTCGAGTTGCAGAACCGAGTTTATACAACTGCGTCCAGAAAAACGCATTATAGCGCTCTTCCGACACAGAAATATAACTTTTAGAATAAAACTTACGCCACCACTCGAGATGCATCTTTTCGGCTTTTTCCAGTGAACAGGAAAAAAGCCCGTCGATATCTTTCATAGCATCTTTCTCTGTATCGGTACGAGATTGCGAATATGCTACCGAAGCCACCAACAACAATAATCCTTTTTGCTTCACCTTTTTCCACACAGTGGTATATTCTCCTCCGGCGAGCATAGGCTGTTTACATACATAAAAACCATTTTCTTCATATATCTGGGGAGAAGGATTGGGACCGTATCCCTGAAGCTTATCCCCCATCCGGTCCTTATAAGTCCCATTTTTATAAATATATCTCGGACTTATAGAGACCTCAGGACGAAACAATATATCCGGTAACTCATCTCCTTTCAATTCGATGACATACACATTATGGCAAGCCGGGGTCAAAGTTCTCCATGCAAATGCCACACTGCCATTTCTTACATGCCCCGAAACCTCACTTTTATATAAATCCATCAACATATCAGAACTACCTCCTGACATCGGAATCAAAAACTTTCCGATAGGCAACCTGCACTTCTGATATGCAAATGGAAAATTTCCAATTCTGTGATCGGTCACATCGGTTCGTCCCAGCTCCCAACATAAGGTATCGCCTTTTTCTTTATAGACCGAAGCTCCTAAAAAACCGTTCCCAATCAGACCACTACTGTAATAATCATTGACAACCGAATCGGTATAGATACTATATTGTTTGAGTTCTTTTCGAAAATCGATATTTTTTGCCGATACAGGCAATATACTCATGCTCAATACTAATCCGATAAAAATTTTATTTTTCATAAAATTATATTTTCTATTTCGTAAAACTCAACAATAAGTCTTCTCATCCCTTTATCAATAATCTTGAGACCTGGATACTTCTATCCACTTATCGTATAGACGAGCCGATATTTCGACTGCATCCCCAACCGGGACAGAAGGATAAATATCATTTTTTTCTATCCAAGCTTTTTCCCATTCCGACAATTTTGTATAAAAATCATTTGCGTAATGTCCCGGCCGACCATAGACAAACTTCAAGTTCTTTTCAGAATATCTTGTTTCATCATCCTTCTGGTCCAACAAAAAATCAAAGAACATTTGCCAGCGCACTTTATAATATCCTTTAATCAGCCCCGACCATTGCCGATTCGAGTAGTCATATTGTATCGCTTGCGGAGTGACAGGCCCCCACGCTGTCACCAAGTTCCGGGCATTTGCTTCGTATATATTCTTTTCTGCATCTGTCTTTCCCCAACTACGGGCATCGGCTATCCATTTCCCTAACAAAAATTCTTCTCGGGTCGATAACAGGGTATCCATATCATCCATCAAATCCAAGAATTGCTTAGTCTGATTTTTAAACGCTTCCATATCTTTACCCTCATACGAAGCTGCAAACTCCTTTTGTAAGGGTATGGATAAGTTTGCCAAACACTGCCGGGATATATCTACCAAATCATACTGATAAGTAGACAGAGATTTTATTTCCTGAGAGGCCTGTAACATTTCTCTCCAGGCATTCCACAGTTCTTTCTGATTATAATCTCTATCGATATCTCCATTCGGAGCCACTTTCTTAAAATTCAATACCGGACGTGCGCATATGGCAGCTTCCCAAGTAGGGTCATTCTTTTTACTTTGAGCATAGACTGTCTGCAACAAAATTTCCCATGCTCTCTGCACATGTCCATCAGGTTTTCCATATCGGGAAATCTGGTAATCATATACCCAATTTTTAATTTCTGGAGCTTCATGCATCCATGTAATTTCAGAAGCTGCATCATAAATCACCGGATTGTTGCAAGAAGCTTCCGGGAAAAGTCCTATACCTTTTAAATCTCCGGCTTGAGGATTAGATAACAAATTCGGGGCATTGCTGCTAAACTGTTCGAGATTCCCTCCCATAAATACTCGTCCTCCAAAATTATGTATGATACCGGCCACCCAAGGACGTCCCCAAAATTGGCTCTTCTTCCAACGGTTACCACTCAGGTCAAGCAACAATATTTTATTCTTGGGTATGGCCTTTACAATACCTTCTCTTAATGACCAAGTCTGCATGGCTATTGTAGCCATCGTATCTACCGAATGTATCGTTTCATAGATTGTACGACCTACATCGTTCAGATATTTCTCTCCTTTGACCGGAGGCTGACCTTCATGGAAAGGGTCGGCAGCATAGATATGGTCTGTACCAAACAACTTCTCTTGTTCCTTTAAAAAAGTCCTGCCCATCTGTACAAACAAGGGATCCATCGGATCCAACTGAGCCGGTCCGGGAGTTACTCCATACCAATCTCCTTGGCATTTAATCTTAGCTTCAGGATACTTTTCCTGCAAAATACGAGGTACATATCCGGTAAATCCTTGTAGAATAGGAGTCATCCCCAAACTTCTTTCTCTTTCCAAAATCTTTTGCCCCAACTTTACATGGGTGTCTATCCAGTTTTGGGGTAGCGGACCTCTCCAACCTTCTATATTTGTCATAAATTGCCAGGCAAAATAAGCCGGGCCGACAAGGAAAGCCCGAATTTCGTCATCACTCATCCTGAATTTACACAACGTATTTTGCCAAACAGCTTCCTGTCCCGTAATAGCCAAAGGCATATTCACTCCATGCATAGCCATCCAATCTATTTCACGTTGCCAACGTTCCCAATTCCACCACGGCATCGTATAACTAAACGTGCAATAGTTAAAACAAGCCCGATATGTATAAGGAGTATCTTTCCTTACTTTTTCGGTAACGAGCGGCAACACATCAGGCATATTCAGATTATCACCGTTCGACGATATTTGGCAATGACAGTAATATTTCAAATAATAGTTCAGTGCCGATGCTACAGAAATCGGATTATTTCCCGTAAGAACAATTTTTTTCCCTTTGGTCTCTATTTCAAAATAATCTTTTTTTACAGTCTCCGGACGGATACAAACTTTAAAATGCTTCGCATATTCAGGAATCACCCTTTTTATCAAGGCCTCTGATGCTGCTTTCCACTCTTTTTCCTGATTTGCTGCTCCGGTATTTCCAATAAATAAGCACAAAGCAATTATTATCGCACAAAATCTAAAATGTATTCTCATATTATAGGCTGATAGTCTGTTGACAAATATACAATTTAAAACTTATTCCCAGAAAAGCCAATTCAAATAGAACAGCTCTCTGTCAGGGACACCTACCGGTGTTACAGAAACTGTGTACATTCCGGCATGGGGAAATTTGACCTTTCCCAAATGCCTTGTATAGAATTCTTTGAAGCCACGAGGGCCGGGTAGAGTTTTGGCTTTTATACTACCGACATCCGATATAGTCACTTTATAAAATTGACCGGCTGCAATACTATCACAAGCATAACAAATCCGCAAACTTTTCTCTCCTGCCTCCGGCACATAAATACGCCATTCGGCTTTCGCTCCTTCTTTTTCCCATTTCCCTATGCTCGAGGGACTGGCTACCCAATTTTCCGGAGATAGTTTCTCCCCCGAAATAATAGCTGTCCCTCCAGACAGTTTTGCCGTCTTAATTCCCGAATGGATACCACCAAAATTTATCTCTCCGCAGAAACCATTTTCTACTTGAGTATCGCCTTCAATGACAAGTTCTATTACGGAGTCATACGAGCAAGGTTCCGATACCGGGCCCAAAATATGCAATAAAAGTCCACTTTGTTTTACTTCAACTTTCTTATTCAATGATAAAATACGAGCACTTTTCACCTTATTCTTGAGGCCATTAACTCGAATAATACCATCAGAAGGCCACTCAAAAACATGCAAGTACAAGCGTGTGCCATTTTTGTCTTTCCTTTGCGTTATCAATCCCCAGTCTTGAAGCTGCGAAGAGAATGGCGTAGGTCCCGTACCATAAAAGCCCTCCTTATTGGTACGGATAACTTTTCCGATTTCTTCCATTCGTGTTTTGATTTCCTGCGGAATAGAACCATCGGCACGGGGCCCGATATTCAACATCACATTTCCTCCTTTCGAAATAGATTGTACAATCTCTCTTACAAAATAAGTGGTAGACCTCCATCCTTGGTCATCCCTATTATACCCCCAAGAGTGATTAAAAGTTGCCGCAGTCTCCCATGTATGCGACTTCTTATTTTCGGGAAATTCATTATCGGCCATCGTCTCAAAATCGACGCCATTATCTCCGACCTCATGTATTCCCAAACGTGTGTTTACTAATACCGTAGGGTCGAGAGAACGTATCATGGACAGCATATCATCCAATTGTTTCTGCGTCATCGGGGTTTCTTTTACCGGATCCTTGCGCCAACAATCGAACCACAACAGTTTGATTCCATAATCCTTTATCAATTCCGCAACCTGAGGCATAGCCTTTTCTCTCCAATATTTATCATACTGTTCCCGAGTAGGGAGTTTTCGGAAGGGGGCATCGATTTCACCACGTCCGGCAGCATCCAAGTCAAACCCGGGTTTATTCCCATCGGCATAGTCCCAATCGTTGTTCGTGCCATTTTCATCTCCCCAGTCAAGCCAATGAGAATAATAAGCGCACAAAATGATTCCATGTTTATCACATTTTTCCTTCAGGCATTTCAACACATCAAAATGCGTTCCGGACAAATTTCCATACGTATAATCACTGACCTTCGAATTCCAAAATGCAACTCCATCATGATGTTTTGTTACAAACGTCAGGTATTTAAAACCTCCTCTCTTTGTGGTAACTACCCAGTCTTCTATCGCCTCTTCCGTGATGGGCATCCGTTTGGCCATTTGGTCCCAGTCGGCTCTCTGTACTTTATTATGTAGTCGCAACCATTCTGCATAAGTCGAGTTTCTCAATACCTCGCCATTGAACCGCCCTGCTGCCGGAGTACATAAAGACCAGTGAATCATGGTTCCCAGACGAGTATCCTCAAACCATTTTACTCTATCTTGTTGATTCATCATCGCTACTTTTTCTACCGCACTTCCCGAAATTATCGGGCAAAGCAAGAGCCAGACGGTAAATAATATATTTACTATCTTATTCATTTTCAAATATTTTAAAATCAGTGACGGATTATCTTATCCATTTAAAAACCTTCGAATCTGCAGCCTGTACTACTTGTACATAATTGACTCCGTTTCCTACCGAGCAATTGTCCAAAGAGTAAGAAGTCATACCCTCCGGAAGAACTGTCCGGTAAAAGAGTGTCCCGGAAGAAGAATATACAGACAACACAGTTCCTTGTTTTGTCGCTTCACGAAAAAACAATCGAGCATTTTTATGAGTAGAATCTTGAGACAGATATACCCATTGCGCCAATTGTGCATTGCCCGACAATCCTGTTGCATTTATATCAATCAATGTAAAATAAATCGGGTTCCCTTCAGACAATTCATAACTGATAATCGTCTCATCGTTTTCATTCTTTATCGAAACACCTTCCATATTATCAGCCAATTTCCAATTCCCCCTTACCGTTATGCTTGTTTGTGTAGGTTGAGGAAGAAAAGCCCAAGTACTGTTCGACTCATCTCTCATATTCGCATTCGATACAGATATATCCAATCTAGTATTCATGCCGGTTCCCGACTCCTTCAACAATACCAACTGTTCTGTCTCACTCGCTTTTATATGGCCAAATGCAATATCATCTGCCGTATCGAAAAATGTATAAGCCGTAACAGCTTTAGGTTTATAAGTAACTGCATGTAACTGTCCCGTATGACATTCTATCTTGTAGATTTCACCACCGTCATCACCGAACTTGGCTGCCAAATCTTGCATTTTATCTTTTGTAGTATTGGGAATCACTACAAACTCATAACTTCCATTCGACGGAGCAAAACCATGATTGATAAACGCTTTGGCAGCTACTGCCGCAGTCTGGGGATTGTCTGCATCAGAACCATTCTGATTCGGAGTCTTTTGTTCACCATAAATAATCTCGACGGCATCATTTCCCTTAGGTACATAATATCCGGTATTATGGGGGGTAATCATCCAAAGGTTATTATCGAGATTGTCTGTCTCTTTATAAGTATCCGAAATGTCCGCACCGTTAACAACTAAAGGTCCGCTCACTGAAGAAATGATATTTTGAAACAGATTTGTAGCCGTATTCATCTCCGAATTATAAGTTCCTAAAGCACTAATATCACTGCCTAAACTTATCAACATACCGTCTATGGCAAATACGGACTTTTTAAATTTCAGATTTGTATTGTATTTAAAATCTCCATAAGCCACCTGGCCATAATCCGAAACAAATATTCCACATTCCCGGTCTTTCGAGGCCAATGCTCCGGCATAGCTGCCAGCCAGCCCGAAAGCATCATGCCGCCCTGTCGTATTACTTGCCGGCATCAGATCCCGCCATGCAACTGTATGTACCGTAGTTGCCCCGGGAATCACATTCCAATCCCATCCGGCTCCGTTGTTCGTCGGATATCCCGACACATTGAGTCCTCCACCATCATAAGTAATCTCTAATGTTCCGTTGCTTTGATAACGACCGAAGCGATTTTGTCCACTATAAATCTCTGCTCCGAACGAGAAAGCCGTCGGGGCTCTCATCGTCGCTACCCAATTATCCATACGATAAATACCTAAACGACCATAACTGAACGGATAGAAACCTTCATATTTTTGTTCGGGCACTGCATACCGGTCAGACATAAAGAAATAATTATATGCTGCCGCCAAGTCTTCATCCATTTCCTTACCCATAATATCACCACCAACACTAATCATATCGGCAAACAGATTTTTAGTAAACTGTACCGATACACCACCTTGCCCGAACGGATTACGCCCACACAAAGAATTGGCGATATGCCGGGTATCGCCCGATGTTCTGGTCGCCATTATATATTCCGATACAATTGCCTTCTTCAGCCGTTCATAAGCCGGCTGTGATATACGGAAGCTCGTTCCTTTCAAGTAATTGATATACTCTACCCACACTTTATATGAATACATATAGTTATTATAGTGAGTAGAATGATGGAAACCTGTACCGTCCGGTTTCAATATGTCCCGTCCTCCCAATGAATATTCCGTATTACGTTCCAAAAACCTTTTCATGGCTTTTAACTGAGTGACACCCTCTTTCACGGTCGGCTGAGAAATCACATAACCAAAAAAAGTCGGAAGATAAGTATATATAACATCTGAGTCGAAACGGTTCAAGTAGCTTCCTTCCGGATAAAACGCCATACCGAATTCTGACAACCATTTTATCATTTTCAACATCTCGACACGTTGTTCGGGAGTATAAGCATCCATAGCCTGTAAAAAGCCCTTAGGGACTTCCTTGATAGGAGTATAGGTATTAGGTGCTATTTTATATTTAATACCTTCCGCAATACCTTGATCTAACAAATGGTCGATAAAATTTTCAAATAATTCCTTATCGCTATCCTTTGCCGTAGCCTTGGTGGCAGCAGCAGCCAAAGCACTGACATGTTTAGACAATGTTTTCAAGTTATCAACAGACATCATCTCCGAATTAGCTCTCGTATCGATAACATCGCCTCTTACTGTCCCGTCCTCATTGCGAACAATGTTAAAACCCTTGGCATATTGGCGGGCTGCATTTATAGAAGTAATATTGCCCGAAGGATTAAAATCTAGTTTCTCCTTAAGATTATCCCGGATTGCCTCAAAATCTGCAATTTCCTCTTCGGTAGGCTCACCGGCAATATCTATCGGATTGGCATATATATCCAATCGGGAAGTCCCTCCGGTCAATTGCTCCCGGTCCAGAATCATATGATACCCATGCTCCCGGCTCGAATTAGCCGTTGCATTGAAATTCATGGAATCGAAAAAAATTTTCTTCTTATCACTATCCGACGTCTGCAAACTAAAGCGGACTTTATTTATAGTCGTTACACCACCATTCGTATACTCCGAATACAAACGGTCAAAGTCACGCCACCCTCTAAAATTAAGAGCAACTTTAGCCGTTCTTTTCACATCGTCATTTCTCATAAAATCAATGACCAAAACATCTTCACTGACTTTACAATTATATACGTAAAAGAATGCAGCACCGGACGTCTGTAATGCGTTGAAAGAAGCAGTCATCACATCTCCGTTCGAAGCCTCCCAACACAATGATTTCTCACCATCTTTATAATGTTCGCCACTAATAGAAAGTTCGCCTCCCGTAGCTGTCCACTGGGAAAGGGCACTCTCATTCTCAAACGTAAATGCCGGAGCTCCCTGGGCCATAGTACCCATCGAAGTCAACCACAATAAAAATGCCGGATAAATTCTCTTCATAATACTATTATTTTTATCTCATTAATACCCCGGATTCTGTTCCCAACCGCACATCTCGACTTGAGACGAAGGCAACGGCAAGATATAATTCCGTTGTTGATTTTCAACAAATCCCATATCCCAGATACGAGGATTCAATTTATTATATTCCTCTACTCTTTCCGTACGAACCAACTGGAACCAACGTTTACATTCTGCAAATAGTTCCCAGCCTCTCTCATCGAATACATATTGATTAAAACCTTCTTCATCCAACCCTGCCGGTACATCATTGGCAACTCCGCCATTCGCTCTCTTACGTACGTCATTCAAGCATTGGTATGCCAAATCATTCGGTCCGTGATCTGCCCGATTTTGAGCTTCAGCATATATAAGTAACACTTCGGCATAACGATATATTGGTGTTATTCCATTCGATTGTGCCGATGTAATGCCATAGTCCCGGTATTTGTTGATAGGCGGGCAACGCATCTCCAACTTTTTCCACGGTCGCTTTACGATACCGACTTTTATCGATGTAATAAAGTTGAACTCTTTTCTTGTATCTTCCGGATAACGTTCAAAAAAGACCGAATCGGCCAAATAATCGGTCCAGCCTCCTTCTTCCGTACAGAGATAAGAAATTCCATACTGGCTGGCCATATCATAAGTTGCACTATGATTAATGGCAAAAATATGTTCTGTATCGTCTGCCTTGTTTACTTCTTTCCATAACTCACTATAATCCGATACCAGAGTGTACTTATGCCCTGTTTTTTCAATAACTTCCTTGGCTTTTGCTGCCGCTTGCGCATACATCTCCGTCTTCTTTAGCGGCCACCCTGCCATTGTCAGATACACATCGGCCAAACATGCTTTTGCCGCACCTATCGAAGGTGTCGAATTGTTGTCTAACCGGCCTCTGTCCGGCAAATACTTTTCGGCAAATTGCAAATCAGGGATAATCAATTGCTCATACACATCAATTGTCTTATTTCTCATAATAGGAGAGTTACCAAACATATCGGTCTGTGTATATGGGTCGGTTATTGCCGGGACGTCTCCGAAGAAACGTACCAAATAGAAATAGGCCAATGCCCGATAAAAATGCGCTTCTGCTTCGTAAGGACGCTTTACCTCTTCCGATGTATCGGTAGATTTGGATATCCCGTCAATAATCTGATTGCAATATTGTATAAGACTATACATGTTTGAAAAGAAATTGCTGACATCGGTTCCACTCTTTACGTGCAGTTCATCTATATCAAAAGTTCGAGTACTTCCTATCTGGCCGGCTACTACATCATCACCTCCTAAAGTCAAACTTTGCAAGCGACAATTGAACCCGTAATTGTTACTCCACAACACCTTCGGCAGACCTGTAACCAAGGCCTCCATATTCCTTTCGTTATATTCTATTGTTTCAGGCGTTAAGACACTTCTCGGTTCTTGATAAAGGTCTACACACGAAACACATATACCAACACAAAGAGTCAACGCTGCTTTTATAATCGTTTTCATAATTTTTCCTTCTAAGGTTAAAATCCAAAATTTATACCTATCAAATAATTTCTACCATTAGGATAATATCCATAATCTACACCCGAAGCCAACGGCTTACGCAAAGTCACTTCCGGATCTATACCCGAATACCCGGTAAATAAGAAGGGATTCTGCAAAGATGCATAAATGCGGAAATTATTAATATGGCAAGACTTTAATATTTTCTTAGGTAAAGTATAACCCAACGTTATACTCTTCACTTTTACAAAATCTCCTTTTTCAACAAACTGAGTACTGGTCTTTTTATTCGGATTTTTTACAAAACCGGCAATTCCTGTTTCTTCATTTTCCGGAGTCCAACGATTATAGAATTCCGGATTAGGTGCAATACTACCTCCTACCGAAAGCAGAGCCGAACGGGTATGGTTGTAAATGTCAAAGCCATGAAAACCGACAACAAATAAGCTAAAATCAAAATCTTTATACGTAAGAGTGTTTGTCCATCCCCAATTAAACTTGGGAGAACCATTCCCGATAATGCCGCAATCTTTCTCATTTATCAAACCTTCCGGGTCATTATCCAAATTTTTATATTTATAAGATCCGGGTTCAGCTTCTTTAGGTGCATTCTGCATTTCATAGGATTTCCACACACCTTCATAGAAATACCCCCACATGGAACTGATACGTTCACCTTTGATATTCCTGAAGTAGGCCTCTTCGTAACCTGACATAGTGAAATAATCATTATCTATAAAATTCAATTCTTCTATGGTACAACGGTTAGATGACAATACCAACTTTGTATTCCAACTGAATGTAGGACCGACAAACGGATCGGCTCCAATGGTTACTTCAATTCCTTTATTCAATATCTTCCCGGCATTTCTCAATTCAGAGCCAAACCCTGTAATCACAGGTGTATTTACTTTCAAAAGAACATCCTTGCTCAGTTTATGATACAAGTCTATCTCAAAAGTCAATCGATTATTCAGAAAGCCCATATCCAATCCTAAATTGAACTGGCTGGTCCTTTCCCACTTCAAATTCCGATTGCCCAAGCTTGTCACTTTATATCCTAATTTATTATATCCGTCCCGGACATTTCCGAATTTGGCAAAAGCCGAATAAAGTGCGACAGCCTGATTCCCTGTTTCACCGTAACCAAAACGAAGTTTGAACCGGTCTATCGGGTCTACATATTTCAAGAAATTTTCCTGTTTCATATCCCATGCTACTGCTCCGGAAGCAAAATTTTCCCACTCATTTCCTTTTGCCAGACGTGATGAACCATCTCGACGGAATGATGCCGTAAACATATAACGATTCATCAACACATAATTTACCCGCGCCATATAAGACAACAAAGTCGAAACATTGCGGCTGGTATTACCGGTCACAACATCTGCCATACCGGTATTGTCTGCTCCAATTTTTTCAGAAACGATATACTTGCCGTTACTATAATTCGTACGGTTATTATTATATTGTTGTTCCAACAGCAAGGTCGCATTAATCCGGTGGTTTTCATTAAACTCTTGAACATAAGAAAGGATATTTGAGTTTATCCAGTTTATATTCTGTGTACTTGTTGCCGTAGCCGAGGTCTGATTGGCATTCTTATATGCTTCATAGCTGTCGGCTCCACAAGTTTGTGTCGATAAGTTATTGGCAAATGTACCTCCTTGTAACATCTTAAAGCTCAACCCCTTCCACAAGGTAACATCTATATAACCTTGAAGATGGGTAGATGAGTTGAAGCCACCTTTATCTATCTCCCAAATATGCCCCATAGGATTATACTGGGGAGAGTTAAGATTCATATTATTATAATTCCCATTTTCATCTTTGGGTTCTATAGTCGTAGGATATCCTAATGCTTGCAACAATACTCCCTCATATTGAGAAAAACGAGGACCATAGGTCTCATTATAATTACCCCAAATATTTACTCCGGCCTTCAACCATTTCAAAATTTTTGTATCTACCTTTGTCCTGTAGTTCACTCTCGTACTTCTCGAATTCTGGACGATACCCCGGTTATCATTAAAGTTACCGGAAACAAGGAACTGTGTTTTCTCAGATCCGCCTGAGATAGAAATATCATGATTATGTTCGATAGATACATCTCTGAAAATGTTGTGCAAATAATCATATCCGCGCAATCCTTGGTCAAATTCGGCAATCTGCTCATCACTATAAAATACTTTTTCTACTCCCTGAGCACCGAAATATTCCCTACCGTAATCATTTGCCAGACGGGCAAATTCTCCCGCAGACAATACTTCCGGCAACTTATATGGGGTTTTCATATTCACAAATCCGTTGTAAGTCACCTGAACTTTTCCTTTTTCCGGATTTTTCGTAGTAATCAAAATTACACCATTAGCCCCACGAGAACCATAAACAGCAGTAGCCGACGCATCTTTCAACACCTCTACCGACTCGATATCTGCCGGGTTCAAAGAATTAAAATCTCCTCCGATGAATCCGTCAATCACAATCAGAGGTCCCGTATCAGCTTCAAATGAATTGACACCCCGAACCCGGATTACAGAATTCGACCCCGGTTGTCCCGACTGTTCTACAATAGAAACCCCTGCAAGACGTCCCTGTAATGCCGTAGACAAGTCCGATACAGGCATCTGCTTCAACGACTCGGTAGCTTTCACTGACGAAACGGCTCCCGTAAGATCGGATTTTCGCATAACTCCATAACCGACAACGACAACTTCATCCAACATCTTTTCATTTTCCGATAACGTAATATTCAGGAATTTTTGTCCCGAAACATTTACAGTTCTGGCATCATAACCGACATACGATACCTTTACCTTCGCTTTATCCGGAACCTTATTCAAGGTAAAAGCTCCGTCTATATCCGTTATAGTTCCGATGCTCGTACCAATCACCGCCACCGAAGCCCCAATAACCGGTTCTCCTTTCTTATCCACCACTTTCCCTTTTATCACCGCTGTTTGTGCCCAAGCAGACAACGACAAGCAACAGCATAAAACGAGACAAAGCCATCTTGTTATAATTGTGATTTTAAAATTCATTCTTGTGTATTTTAAGGTTAATAAGTCTTTATATCTACTGTAACAGGTAAGGAATACATCCCCTTAATCTGTTACAGCAGAACATTTTACACCAAATACTTATTTTATCTCTTTTTACTTGACGATAACTTTACGGACAGTCATACCGGTATTGTCACTTACTCGTACCAGATATATGCCTTGTGCTGGTATATCAAATGTATTTTCTCCTGTCTCAAGCAAGGCTTCCTGAACACAAATACCCGATATGGTGTATACTTCAAGGGTCCCTGTTGATGACGTCATTACAACTACTTTATTTCCGGCAACATATACATTTGCTTGACCTTCGACCTTACTATCATCTATACCTGATACTCCAGCATCTTCCTGATAAGCTCCTAAATTGATTTCTCCGGACGAAGGACGAGCGTTCCCTGCCAAATCATTCGAAACTTTCGCATAAACAGTCTCATCGAACGAATCGATAATTATATCTACATTTCCTTTGCCCTTAGCCATAGACGATTCACTCAATGACCAGTCTGCTTGTTGCAATTCGCCTTTTTTGGTATCGTCTGTCGCTAAACCGATAAATGAAGTCGGTGATTTAAATCCGAAATCAGAAATAACGACATTATCATCTGCAGTTGTAAACAATTCATTTTCGGCAGCGACACCATTGAAATAGGTATATACTTCTGCCGTACCGGTACGGGCTACGTCTTGATCGATAATATTATTTATCATCGTCGGGCCATTTTCCAAGGTAACCGGACCTTCATTATGAGATATGGTATTATTCATATATACTCCAAGTGTAGCATACACTGAATTATCATCACCTCCATTGTTCGTTATCAGACAGTTGGCGACAATAGCTCCACCTCCCATATCATGCATGGTACCTCCGGTCGTTCTCCAAGTACTTTCCGAACGGCGATATTCATTATTGCGGACGATACATCTGTTTATCAACACAGGAGAACCTCCTTTTACAAAAACAGCAGCACCACCCCAGCCTTTAATCTTATTTCCTTCTATAACACAATCCTCTATAACACTCCAACGATTATTCCAAGAATTATGCACACAAATAGCACCGGCATCTCCATTCTGGGTAGTACCTGTTATTTCATAACTATTGTTCCGAATTGTTGTTTTCTTTATCAAAATCGTTTCGTCACCTTCTTCATCTGAGGTGTTAGAAGTTTGGGCCTTTATCGGAGTATAGAGATTGTTTTGCAACAAGCAACCTTCTACATAAATACGATCACGGTTTTCTCCTACTTTGTTATTTCTCAAATCGATAGATGCAACAGTCGCATTATTTTCATAAAGGCAATAAAGGACCTTTCCGCCATCTTCGAAATAGGTAATAGAACCTCCGGAAGCAGCACTGCAATTCCGGAAAATACAGTTTTGTAAAGTTACCTTTTCCTTGAAATACCCCACACGCCCGTTGGATGTCTTATGCCCATCTACCACAATTCCGTCGAAAAGAGCTTCTGCCGACCAGATAGCATCTTTATCTACCCGGTCAAACAAACGTAACGATGTCGCACTACCATTTACGGCACGTATTATAGTCTCGTGCGAGAACTTCCACGGTTCTGCAGCAGCATTTGCGCGTTCTCTTTGGTCGACCGATGTTTCGTTTCCTGAAAAACCACCATAAAGGCTGACACCTTCTTTATAATTTATAGTTTGATCTGTCTCATATATACCGGCTGCAACCCATATTTGGTCACCGGAATTTGCTTTATTCATTGCAGCAACTATAGATTTCATCGCATCACCCCAAGAAGCTCCGCTCTTACCATCATCTCCTGAACCGGATACATATATAACTCCGGCATTTGCTCCTGCATAAAACAATAATGCAACAACTGATGTAAATAACTTTTTCATAATCTTCTTATCTTAAATTTTTAGAGAAGGATATGGAAATTTTCACCATTCCCATATCCTATTTTTGTTTATTATTATTTATTGAACCAAAACTTTACGTACCACAATACCATCTGCTACTTTCAAATGGATAATGTATATTCCTGAAGCCAAATTATATCTGTTCTGACCTTCCTCGATATTCACACTCTCAATCACTTGTCCGGCAACGTTATATATCTCCATTATCGCATTTGTCATGCAATCAACGATAATACCACCTTCTACAGCGTAGATATCACAAGCATTCATTTCATTATTTTCTATACTTACAGAGACATCTTTTTTAGTTTCATAAACTCCCAAATCGATAGCACCGTCTTGGAAACGGTTATTACCATCAAAGTCAAACATGGGAGCAGCGTCACTCCAGAAACTATTATCACCCTTATCTATGATTTCCGATGTGCCTTCGACTTTCCATCCCTCGGCACTGAACATCGCCTTCTGCTCATCGGTAGTAGAGATACCTACAAAATCAGTAGGAGCTACAAATTTTACTTCATTTGCCGTCAAAGTATACGAGTTCTTTATATAAGAAGGAGTGGTTTCCCATTCATAGTCGGTACCCAGACTGGCTACCGTATTTCCTGTATTCTCGGCAGAAGCTATATCCACAGCTTTAGCCGGTTTGTCTTCGATGGTCCGGTTACCTATCACCAAACAATTGGCAACCACATTTTCCCTATCGGTACCGGCCAGATAAATAGCTTCATTGCAACGGTTATTGGCAATTGTCGCATTCAGGAATTTACCTCCGTTCAAGAAAACAGGGAGTCCGTCATTGTTATAAATAAGACAATGATAAAATTCATTGGTTGCCGTATGAGAATATATAGCCGAACCACGCCCCATGTCGGTATCCTTTTTCGAAGAATTGTTGTAAAACTCACACGCTTGAATATTCGAATATTGATTTGCTCTCAATCCCACACCATTTTCTATCTTCGTGTTATATGTATTTCCCTCGAAACGGACATTCAGGACTTTAGCAATATTAGAAGCATTTGTTCCTCCGGTATATACCGCTCCATTATCCGATTTATTATTATATACATAAGAATCTTTCAAGATTGCACGACTATATAAGGTGGCAGCTATACCGGCTTCCGTTCCCACATTGTTCCGGAATATGCAATTTTGTACAGTCGTAGCTGTCGCAATGCCAAAAGCAGAACCCTTAGTCGAATTTTGCACCGTAATTCCATCTACAATAGTAGCCACACTTCCACTGGTTCCTGCCTGATTTATCAAACGAGTTCCGGAAAAGTCCGCAGCCGGTTCTATAATCGTCTCATTCACAAAATCCCAAAGATAACCCGATTCGCCTTTTTCTCGTTGTTCTATGTCTGTCTCTGTTCCTGCAAATCCACCATATATATTTACACCTTGTATCAAGTCCAAAGTAGCGCTCATTTTATAAGTACCTTTAGCTATCCATATCTCACCCGCACCATCCTCTACAGAAGCTATCGCTTCTGCCAAAGAGGTAAATATATTTGCCTCAGGCAATCCCATATTCGACCAAGCGGTCGACTCCTCACTTTCTTTCACATAACGGTATTTCCCTTCAGGTTTTGGTTTATCCCCTTCTTCCGGATAGACAGGGGCTTTCTCTGACGCTGTTTCATACACACCTAAATCGATGTTCGTATTCAATACCCTGTCATTTCCAGCCAAGTCTACCTCGTATTCATCCAATGGGAAATAACTTTTCTTTCCCAAATTGATAATAGCCGATTCGTCCGTCACTCTCCAGTCAGCATTTGCCAATTCCGTCTTTTGTTCTTCCGTAATATTTTCAGGAACCCCCTTAAAAGAGGTAGGAGCGATGAATTTCACTTCATCAAAAGTCATCGGATATGCTTTTTCTACAGATGCCGGAATTTCAAAATCAGCAGCCAAATTCGCGATTTTACTGGTCGATACAGACCCGTCAATGGCTTTTTCCCCATTACCTATCATCACACAATTATACACGCTTGAGATGCCGTTAAGAGTCATCAATCCTGCGGAAGCATCGTTATTCACCAACGTACAATTGATAAAATTTGCCGGTTTGGCACAATAAACCGGAATACCGTTATTATTATAAACCAAGATCTGGATAAATTCACCGCCTGCCCCACCGACATAAATGGCAGAGCCTCTCTTGTCAGCACCGGCATTCGTTCCCGAAATAACACAATTTACAGCAGCGACATTTCCATAACAAAAAACGGCACAGCCCGTATTACCCGTGCCATATACATTATTTTCTATACGTACATTCAGGATTTTCGCTTTTTGAGTGGCGCTATTACCTCCGCCCCACACTGCACCATCGACATTTACCGTATTGTCATGCACATATGAGTTTTCCAATGAGCAATTTCCCCACATACGAACCAGTTGGTTTCCGGTATTATTTCTGAATATGCAGTTTCTTATAGCTCCTCCATTGCGAACTTGTGCTACAGAATTATTATTTTTCTGGAAGATAAAGCCATCTATAGCATATTGGCCCATACTACTGTTAGATTCTATCAAACGTTTTCCGGAAGGAAATGATGCCCCAGGTTCGATAATGGTCTCATTTACAAAATCCCAAGGATTGCCATTCGGTTTTAAAGCCCTTTCAGCCGCCATCGATTCCGTGCCTACAAATCCACCGTAAAAACTTACTGTCTTCGATGCCAATGCAATAGTCGCCTCTAGCTGATATGTACCGGCCGACACCCAAATCTCATCCATATTTTTAGAGGCAGCGTATGCTTCCGCTATTGATGTATAAACATTTTTCTTGCCTTCCCAGGCAGAAGATTCTTCTCCGGGTTTCACATAAATAATTCCTGCAAACAGTTGCCCGGCTATAAACAGGAATAACAAAAGGAGTAAATTTGTCTTTCTCATAATTATCAAGATTTTAGTGTTAACTAATTACTCCAAAAGTAGAGTCTATACAAAATAACAACAGGATAATATTGTTCAGAAAACTCCTTTTTTAGTACCGACAGTCCTATATGAATTATTGAGGTAAAAAAAGAATTATTAGGGAATAATTCACAAATACAAATTGCACAATAACGTTACCTATTTATCTATAACTCCTTGTCCGATACCCCCGAACCACCTCGTCGATATGCCATAGGGCTTACGTTATATAAGTCTTTGAAGCACTTACTAAAATATTTCAATGTATTGAATCCTACTCGGTACGATATTTCCGTGATATTCAGTTCCGGATTATTCCGCAACATTACAGCAGCTTTTTTAATTCGAATAGTCAATATAAAATCATTTGGCGTCTGTCCGGTCAATGCTTTTATCTTTGCAAAGAAATTAGTACGGGCGATGCCCATTTCCCGGGCAAACTGGTTGATATTAAATTCAGGGTCATCCAAATGCTCGTCAATAACTTGCATGACTTTTTCCAACATTTTCTTATCCAAATCATTCGTTGCCAGAATCTTCAAGTCCGATTGAGGCTCTTTGCTAAATTTCTGCTGAAGAATAATCCGACTATTCACTAAATTATTACATCTGGATATCAAGATATTTATGTTGAAAGGCTTCGTTATATAATCGTCGGCTCCAATTCTCAATCCTTCGAGAGTATGCTCAATCGCTGTCCTCGCCGTCAACAATACTACTGGAATATGGCAAGTATTAAAGTCCGATTTTATTCGCTTGCACAAATCAGTCCCCGACATCTTAGGCATCATAATATCGCTCAGCACGATATCAGGCATTTCCGTCAATACCAGATTCCACCCTTCCTCGCCGTCAGATGCACACAAAACTGTATAATAAGGTTCAAAAACATGAAGCAGCATTTCCCGTAACGATTCATTATCTTCGACAATCAATATACGGGCATCATTTATTTTATGAGAAATTTGTTCTTCCAGTATCTCAGGCTGAGGAAGCAACACCGGCTCGGGAAGTTTTTCATAATGCAATTCAGGCTGAGTCTCGGATATCTGCTCGGGCTCAAAATGTGCATTTCCTAATTTCAAGGTAATTTCAAAAGTTGTACCTTTCCCCAACTCACTTCGAACCTCGATAGTTCCATGATGCAGTTCGATGATACCTTTTGTCAAAGCCAGGCCAATACCTGTCCCGGAGATAGATTTAGCAAGCGACTCTACATTCTCTGTCTGGTAAAATCGGTCAAAAATCCGTTTCAAGTCTTTCGCTTCGATGCCTATGCCGGTATCCTCTACTTCTATAACTGCCGTCTCGTCCCGACGATAGACTTTTAGTATAATGGAATCTCCACTCTTTGTATATTTTATAGCATTAGAAACCAAATTATTAACGACCTTCTGCATTTGACGGGGATCAAACCATACATCCAACACATCTTCTGATTTTCTAAACTCTATATTTATATTATGTTCACTGGCATATTCCAGAAATATCAAATAATTCTCGTACAGGAAATTCACCAAATTCATACGGCACACCTTTATTTTCATATGCCCCTGCTCTTGCTTGCGAAAGTCGAGCAATTCGGTCACCAAATTGCGCAACTGTATACTACTCCTGTATATACCCAATATTTTTTGATAAACAACCGGAGTAAACGATTGCAACTGCATCAGCATTTCCACATGTCCGATAATGATAGTCAAAGGTGTTCTGATTTCATGAGAAATATTGGTAAAGAACCGTAACTTGGACTGGTTCATATTCTCGATATCCTGACTATGTTTTTGTTCATATTTCAAGGACTCATGCAATTTTATCCGTTCCTTATACATCCTTATCAGGTAATATGCCAATGCTCCGGCCAAGGCAACATACAATATATAGGCATAAATCGTCTTATAAAAAGGAGGCAAAACTTTAATCTGCAAGCGAACTTCCGGAGCATTTTCCTCCTGCCCATCTTTCACTTTCATTACCAAGGTATACGTTCCGGGATTCAAGTTGGTATATGTAATAATATGTTGTTTCCCGGCATCAGTCCAATCGTCAGAAAACCCCTCAAGCCGATAAATCACCTGGTCATTATTCGCCGGAAGATAATTGGAGATTGCATACTCTATATTAAATACACTATGATTGTGTTCCAGTACAATTTCAGAAGAATTGCCCAAAGTTGTCTTCAAGATACCACTTTCGTCACCAACTTGTACCGCTTTACCATTTACTACCAGACGCGTGAATACTATATGATACGGTTTCGGAGTAAACTTCAAATTCTTTTCATAGAACGAAACCATTCCCTGAACTCCACCCAAGAAAATTTCCCCGTCTTCCGTTTGATACAAAGCACCCTCATTTGTCGCTGACAAAGGGAACCCGTTTTCTTTATTAAAATTAGAGAATGTACGAGTAACATTATCGAACTGAGAAAATCCCAAATTAGTCGTCAACAGCAACTTTCCATATTTTGACTCTACAATTTCATAAATGCAATCACTCGAAAGACCATTATTTTTGGAATCGAAATTTTCGAAATCATCGGTCTGATAGTGATATAAGTCAAGTCCACTACCCGACGTGGCAAACCATAAATTACTGTAATGGTCTTGAACGATACAATTTATATTATTATTGCTTATACTGCGGGGATTATTGTCATCGTGCTTATAATTGCGTAATTCTTGGGTCTCAAAATCATAAGCAAAAACACCTTCTCCGGTAACAGCAAGCCATAACGTCTCTTGATAATCGATAAATACATCTGCAACAATTTTGATACGCGAGCCATATTCATGCTTTGTAAACATTCTCTCACACTTCCCCGTCTCAGGATGAAACATGCAGACCCCGTTCTGAGTTGCAACAATAAGAGATTCTCGATAAGGTACTATATCTCTGACAATATCCGAAGGAAGAGACTCGATATCCTTCTCCCTACTTCTATACACTGTAAATAGCCCTGTAGAAAGGTCGAGCCGGTTGAGCCCGCCCAAATGTGTCCCCAGCCACATGACATTATGAACCTTATCATAATAAATAGCCTTGACATTGTCATGTGATATGCTGTTTCGTGTATTGGAATGCTTGTACCATTTAAAAGTACCTGCCTTTCTATTGAGAAGATTTACCCCTCCCCCTTCGGTACATATCCACAAGTTATGATTCTTATCTTCTACCATCTTCCCGATTATAGAAGAGCTTAGCCCCTCAGGTTCGTGCAATGTGGCCCTATATTGAGTAAATATCTCATATTCAGGATTAAAATAATTTACCCCTCCAAAATATGTACCTAACCATAAGGTTCCCTGATGATCTTTGATAATAGACCAGATAGACGAATGTGTCAAATCTCCCGGATTGTTTCCCGCAGTATAGCAAACAAATTTTCCGCTTTGCTCATCATACTTGTTCAGACCATTGAATGTTCCTATCCACATCACTCCGGCATTATCCTCACAACAAGAGCGGACAAAATCAGAAGATATGCTGCTTGCATCGCCCGGAATATTTCTGAAATTATGAAGCTCATCTCCTGCAATACGGAACAATCCGTTTTCCCAACTTCCCATCCATATCCGAGACTTGGAATCTTCGTATACACTGATTATTTCCCCTTGTTCTATCGGACGGGACAACCGCTTGTCCTTTGTCAGCTTATATGCTCCGTTCGATGCTCCGGCCCACAAATTACCTTGCGCATCACGTAGTAAACAATATATGGTCTTGACATCTTCCGGCAAAGCATAATATAAGACAAACTTACGCGAAGCTTTATCGTAAACTTGTATTTCATTATTTATCGTTACATATAAATCTCCATCATAGTAAATCGTACGGGTATCCGCTTTGAAAAGGGTTACAAACTTATCATTTTTCATATCATACTCAGCTATACCATCCGTACAACGTAGAAATAAATGCCCTTTCTTATCCCCGGTTATTTCGAGCACGGTATTACTAAACAAGCTATTCAAATCATCTTTCTGATTTTTATATACTTTTATGTCGTCCCCGTCATAGCAATTCAACCCCTCCCGGGTACCTATCCAGATAAATCCCTTCTCATCCTGATATAAAGTATTTACAGAAAACTGAGAAAGCCCTTCATCCGTAGTCAAATGATTAAAAGAGATATTTTGAGAAAAAAAGTCCTGCGTTACAACAACCAATAATAATATAAGCGCTGTGTTCTTCATTTGTAGAATGATTTATTCAAATTATATATAAACTACAATTTCAGATATTTATTCAGTAAAAAGTAAATATGATTTCCCAACTCAAAACCATATAAACTACATAGATGTATTATATAATACAAATATATAAACATCTTTTTATTTATATTACTTCATTTTCATTTTTTAAATTTATTTAGAAAAGACCATTTTAAGAGCTTGCCGTCTGATTTTTCCAAATAAAGGAAATATTATCAGGACATTTTTGTGTTTTCTTTCGGCCTTTTTTCCCGTTTTCTCTCGTCAGATAGCCTGATAAAGACAAAAAAATATCCTCGAAAAAAATGCCCCAATTTATCCCCAATAAAATTTGGATGACAGGCATTAAGAGTTTTTTTATTCCAATTAATATACTGCTGAATAGATTTTGGATACAAATTGAACAAATGTGTACCATTTATCCGTGATATTGTACCTACTTTTATTCATCCAAAAACATAACTTCTATTTCATGAAAGATTTTATTATAATATATATTATAATCATTGCAACATTATTGGAGTCTTGCTCCAATAAACCATTAAACAATGTACAATTCGGAAACAATTATTTACAACAATCCGAAAAGACATTGGCTCCTTTACGGTCTTTGGCATTAGAATGGTACAGACTGCCTAAAAGTACCAAAGACAATCAGATTATATGGTGTGAAGATAACGACCTGACAGACTGGAGTAAAGGTTTCTTTCCCGGATGTTGCTGGCTGATGTACGAATATTTTCAAAAAAATGAATGGAAAAACGCAGCAGAACAATTGCAAGCACTGATAAAGACAAATCCTAATATATACGAGACCTACAATACCGGGCTTATATTCAATGTTTCTTTTGGCAATGCATACCGGCTTACTCAGAACAATGCTTATAAAGATATTTGCATACAGGCTGCCCGGCATATAACCCAATATTATAATCCCCATATCGGCTGCCTTTCTACCCCCAATATGAGTCCGGCAAACTGGATACATTTCAAAAATTGGCAATATCCGGTGTCGATAAATGAAATGATGAACCTGGAACTGCTATTTAAAGCAACCTCGTTTACCCTGGACAGTACGTTTTACCATATCGCGGTTTCTCACGCTGATAAAACCTTAGAAAATGGATTTAGGGAGGATTTCAGCAGTTACAACATTGTTGATTACGATACGACTTGTTATATTCCCTCTATAAAACAGACGGAACATGGATATGCCGATGAGTCGGCTTGGTCCAGAGGGCAAGCCTGGGGATTATACGGTTATACAACCTGCTATCGTTATACTCACGATAAAAAATATCTGCAACAAGCTATCCGCATCGCCGAATATATTATCCATAAACAACAAGAGATAGATGATAAAATTCCTTTCTGGGACTATGACATCCCGCTTACCGCAACACAAGTACCTAAAGATGCTTCTGCCGCGGCAATTACGGCTTCTGCCCTGATTGAATTGAGCCATTATGCCAAACCGGAATATAAAAATTATGCCCGACAGATACTGAATCATTTGTCGGGACAACCCTATTCTTCTCCAAAAAACAAATTCTTTATCTTAGACCACAGTACCGGTAGTTTTCCTAAAAATCAGGATATCGATTGTCCGGCAAGCTATGCCGATTATTATTATATCGAGGCTCTGATAAGATTAAAAGAATAATCTATTCTACAGATAACCTCACATATACCGGACGATGGTCAGAAACTACCGTATCAATGACCACTTCTGTTTCCAATACGTTATATTTATCTTTATATTTTTTATCTCCCCAGATATAATCGATACAGTCCGTCGGGGAATCTGCCGGGAACGTCTTTACATCCAATCCGGACAGACAAATGAAATCACGGCTCAGCAAGTCTGCTTCGGAATCATCGGGCTGCATATTCATATCTCCCATCAGGAAAAACGGTTTCTGAAATATCTTTAATGAGCCTCTTATTCTTTCTACCGATAATTTTCGGTCTTCCTGAGTCAATGAAAAGTGAGTACACCCGATACAGAACCGCTCAAATTCCGCAATAAGCAACATCCGTACCTCTTCCCTTCCCGGTAGAGGCACATGATGCACTGCAATCGGTTTTTCCTTACATAACAATCCGATTCCATACTTTCCTCCCAAATAAGGCATTGTAGCGGAAAATACCGGAAACATTTTCATGTTCCCGGCTATTTTCTGTAAAATATCCAACCCCTCCACCCGAGCCGTTGCACTATCTATTTCTTGTACAGCTACACAGTAGGGAGACTTGGAGAGAAGGACTCTTGCAATACGCTCGCAATCGAGCCTCCCGTCCATGCCTTCTGCATGATGAATGTTATATGTCATCAACCGAAACCCTTCAGGTTCTGCCGCCAGTAAATTACATACTGACAGAAGCAAAATACAGACACATAGCGATTTTCCCATCTACATTAATTAACAGAATTTTCTATCTTCAAATTTTCCAATATCGGAGT
This sequence comes from Coprobacter secundus subsp. similis, assembly GCF_015097275.1. GTDB lineage: Bacteria > Bacteroidota > Bacteroidia > Bacteroidales > Coprobacteraceae > Coprobacter > Coprobacter secundus. Next base: position 3,207,799 of record NZ_AP023322.1, on the reverse strand, counting down.
GTCAATACCTGATATTTTAGGGTCGATATTATCATTCAGTTGCTCAAAAACCTGAATTTCATTCTTCCCTTTCTTTAACCAGCAGCCCGGTAAATATAGGGTTTGCTGAGGACCTACATGCCAGTATCGTCCCAGATTTCTTCCATTTACAAATACAATACCTTTACCCCATTTGCTCATATCGAGAAATGTATCACCTGCCTTTTCCAATTCAAACTCACCGGTGTAGACCGTCGCCACACCTTCTTGAGCGGTTATTGCTTTTTTCCGGATATCCACCGGGGCCTCGAACGGTAATTTATACATTTTCCAATCCCCTTCGATTTCGTAATCATTGATATACACAGGCGATATGATTCCCTTATTATTCTCGGTAATCTGTGCACCGTAGTTGATACGTCCCATGTTTTCTACCAAAATATCTAATGTAGAGCTAAAAGGTATTTCTATATCCAGTTCATAATTATTGTCCGAACGATCCAATACCCCGACTTTCTGTCCATCCACATATACAGTAGCATAATCGCGCAATCCCTTTATCGATAATACCCCGGCAACACCTTGATTGAAGTGACGGGAATATAACACATAGCCATATCCCTGATTCAATTCTTCAAATGTCATAGGAACCTGGCCTTCGACCGGTTCCACCATCTCTTTTATTCCCTCAACCGAGACAGATGGTTGCAACCGTATCTCAGGAATAGTTATAACCGGTATCCGTGCAGGTATTTCTGGAACTTTATAATCGACTTTTGTTTTCAGATAATCACGCATAGCGATATATTTCGGCGTAGCCCAACCCGCTTCGCTTACAGGAGCATCGTAATCATAACTGGTAATATCAGGTTGTATATCTTTTTTCTTATTATAATTCGCTCCAGAAGTAAATCCGAAATTTGTACCACCATGTATCATAAAGAAATTGATATTCACATCATTATCCAAATACTTCTTTGTCTGGGCTATCAAATTATCGGCCGTTCTCTTATTAAATTTTTCTTTCCAGTGGTCTATCCACCCTGTATAAAACTCAGCAACCATATAAGGTCCTTTATTCCCGTGATACTGATTCACTACTTTTTTCAAAGTCTCTACATTCCCCTCTCCATTAGCCGTAGGAAGTGCGCCCTCAATGCTGCCGCCTTCAAATACCCAAGAACCGTCCGAGGTAAAAAACGGGACATTAAATCCGGCATCTTCGAGCATCTTCTTTATCGCACTGTTGTATTTCTTATGCTCTTCCATAGGTATATCTTTACGTTGAGAGACATACGAGCCGAATTCATTTTCCACCTGCACCATTATGATTGGGCCGCCATTCGTTATTTGTAACGGTCTCACCTGCTCAGCCAATTTCTGAATATATACTTTACACGAATCGAGGAACGGCTGGTTATTGGTACGGATAACCAATTCTTTTTCCTTGGGCAACCACCACGGATATCCTCCGAATTCCCATTCGGCACACACATAAGGTCCCGGACGCAATATTACCATCAAGCCCTCTTCTTGTGCAGTCTTTATATAAGTGGCAAGATCTCTGTTCTCTGTTTTAAAATCCCATACTCCGGGTGCTGTATTATGATAATTCCAGAATACATAAGTAGCTACAGCGTTCAGTCCCATGGCCTTAGCCATTTTAAGCCGATGCCGCCAATATTCTTTCGGGATACGGGAATAGTTCATCTCACCCGATATAATTCTTATCGGTTTGGAATCATATACAAAATTACCGTCCTTCACTTCAAAGGTATGCTTTCCCGTCGCTCCAATATTCAGAGCAAAGGATAACACCGCCAACAATAATAAACTTTTTGCTATCTTCATATTTCTACCTATAATTTTATTGTAATATCCATTCTACAGTATCAGAGTATTCTTTCTTTTTATCTACAGATTTTACCTCTATACGATTCGCCCCGGGTATCAGGTTCATATTCTCCCAACGCACAGTAGCCCATTTATCGGCCTTGGCCTTTCCCATATATTGTCCGTTTACCCATAAAGAAGCTTCCGGCAAATTGGTAAACACCATAATATCAACCTGAGGGTTCACTCTGTTTTTGCAACGCCGTTCGGCAATATATACAAATTTATTGTCCTTATCCCAGTTTGCCTTATAATAATAAAAAGCATCTTTCTTCACTTTCCGGTCAAAAGTAACCAGTCCCTTATCATTTATACCGGGGCGGTCCCCTTCTGTCCTGTGCGCGGCTCCGAAATCGAAAAATGCCCAGACAAAAGAGCCCCAGATAAATGGCCGTTCACTGATTTGTTCCCAGCTCTTCATATGATAATACGTCTGCCAATTCTCCGGATGCCACCAGCCGGTAGGGACTACTTTCTTCAAAGAATCCTGCTGGTGATAAATGCTTGCTCCGGCCCCGTACTCGCTAATGCCGATTTTCAACCGAGGATATGCTGAATGAACTTTGTCAGCCCATGCTCCAAGGTCATCCGGATTACCTCCGTACCAGCCGAAGTACTTATTCCAGCAAATAGCATCGGTAACTCTGTTCAATTCATTATCATCGTTCAAATTAGATGCAGAAGTTATGATTCGTGTAGGGTCTTCCTTATGTGCCAGTTCATTCAGCTCCCGCACATATTCCAACGGGTTATCTGCCGGAGTTTTCAACTCATTGAACAATCCCCAAAAACAGATAGAGGGGTGGTTGTAATGCTGGCGGATAAGCTCGATAAGCTGTTCCTTCCCATTCTGACAAAAAGAGGGAGTATTTACAAATCCTTGGTCTTGATAGCCTCCCGGTCCGACAAACGGTATTTCGGCCCACACGACCAGCCCATACTTATCCATCAAATTATATATCATAGTCGCCTGAGGATAATGTGCCAGACGTATGGCATTGGCCCCGACTTCGGCAATCAGCGCAGCATCTTCGATATGATGTTCAGGACGTAAGGCATTTCCCACTTCGATTCTATCCTGATGACGGCATACACCATGCAACCGCAATGGCCGGCCGTTCAATGAGAACCCTTTGTCTGCATCTAATTCAAAAAAGCGTAGCCCCAAAGGCTGCTCCACTTTATCTAATATTCTATCGCCCTTCGACAAGGTAACCTCAACCCGATACATAAACGGATCTTGTCTACCATTCCATAAATGTGGAGTATCTATTATTATCGGAACATCGACATACATCACATCTGAAGGTTTGACTTCGACCGGTTGCACTGCTTCCTTTACTACCTTTTTCCCATCGTAAACCCGTACATTCAAGTTTACATTATTCACGGCCAATCCCGAAACCGCTATCCGGGCCTTGACATCAGCCCTCTGAAGAGATACACTCTCCTGTATCAGATATACTCCCGGAGAAGCATAATCCAAAGGCGATATGCAAGTCTCCTCCGTCACCAACAAATGTACATCCCGATATATTCCTCCATAAAAATTAAAATCACCGACCAAAGGCATGACATCAAGATGCAAAGCATTACTTACACTCACCTGCAACTGATTGTCCTTACCATATTCTACCCAATCGGTTATTTCAAATACAAAAGCTCCATATCCTCCCCTATGTTCCCCGATATGCCGCTGATTGATAAATACGTCAGTTACCGTATTAGCCCCTTCAAATCGTAAAAAAAGCCGTTTGCCTTTCCATCCTTCAGGAATTTTCAGCACACGTGTATAATTTGCTGTCCCCCGATAATAATCGGGAATCCCCGCCAAAGCATCTTTTGCATTCCATGTATGAGGTAAATCCACTCGACGCTCCGATTTATGAGATACCTGATGTGCAAAACGAAACATCCAATTATCATTTATCAGAATATCCCTCCGTGCAGCTTGAGACGCAAATGTGATAAAAATAAAAAAAATAAATAATTTAATGGTCTTCATGTTTACCGATTTAAAGAAATATCTTGCCAAAAATACGGATTATATGGTTACAAAAGAACCCCAAATCGTCCAAATACAACCTTCAATAATTCAAAATCAAAAAAGCGGTGCAAAACCACATTTTCCGCGCCGCTTTTTCTTCACTTGCTATCCTCAAAAATTCCGTTATATAAAGGATTACTTACCTCCTTTTTTTGAGGAACCCTTATATCCTGTTTGTCTTTTTTTATCAGATAAACGGGTTTTCGATGCTTCATCGTTATCATCCTTAACCCTATGCCTCCTCATATTTCTGATGCCTCCCCGAGTTCCACGTAGAGAACTCCTCGACAAGTAATCGACAGGTTCCCGCTGTGAACGGTTGAGTTTGGCTTTTTTCTTATGTAACAGAACCTCTTCATCTTCTACGTTGACCTTTTCCGGCAAGCGGATAATCTGCCCGTCTATTTTGACCTTATCAGTACGAGCGACTTTCGTGCCCATTTCCGCCCTTATTCCATTTACCGTCACCCGCTCGTCTGCAATCAACTTATCTGCCTCTCGGCGAGAGCAAAAACCGGTCTCACTGATATATTTGTTTATGCGTATCAATTCTTCCATATTCTTCTATTCAAATTAATTTACCCCAATGTTATATGTCTTACATCGAGCTTTTCATGTAAAAACAATGAAGCTGCATCTATAAATTTTGCTTCCGATTCCGTCGTATAGAAACGGCATGTTCCTTGTTTCGTACAGCGCTCGTCCATCTCAGGATGCCGCTTAAAATAATCTGACAAACTGCGGGCAACCCATTCTCCCTGTGCCACAGCCTGTACCCCCGACGGCAAATATTTCTTTATTTTCTCCAATAATATCGGATAGTGGGTACATCCCAGAATAACAGTATCAATTTGAGAACACTGGTTCATCAACCGGTCGATATAAAGCTTCACAAAATAATCTGCTCCGGGCGAATTATGTTCGTTATTCTCTATCAAAGGGACCCACATAGGGCAAGGCTCGCTATATACTTCTATATCGGGATACAGTTTTTTTATTTCCAATGGATATGACTCAGATTGTATTGTCCCCAATGTTCCCAGAACTCCAATCTTACGGGTCTTTGTCATATTCCCGATTACTTCTACGGTAGGGCGGATAACCCCCAAGACTCTCCTGTCAAAGGCCAATATCGGTAAGTCATTCTGCTGTATAGACCGCAAAGCCTTTGCCGAAGCCGTATTACAAGCAAGAATTACCAAAGGACACCCTTCTTCAAATAAGCGGACAACAGCTTCTAATGTAAATTTATATACAATTTCGAACGAGCGCGTACCATAGGGAGCACGGGCATTATCTCCCAAATAAATATAATCGTACCGAGGCATTGCCCGACGAATTTCGTCAAGAATCGTGAGCCCACCATAGCCGGAGTCAAACACCCCTATCGGCCCATGTATCTCAGGTAACAAATCCATTGATAATATATAATTTTTATATCCGTAAACAGAAAAGGATGATAAATATCGATTATCATCCTTCATCCGCCATATAGAGTTCTTGTTCTATTTTTACTTCAATCCCAATTTTGTCTTGACGGCTGCCGTCACATCTTCACTGGGTGCTCCGTGATACAATATAACAGGCATCGGAGAGGCCAAATCGAAAATATAAGTAAATTTCTGTTCTGTACCTACCGACTTGATAGCATCAGTCAGTTTCTTTTCGATGGGAGCAAAAAGCTGCTGCTGCTGTTTTTCAATATCACCTTGAGCTACTTCCTGAAAATTCTGAATTCGTTGCTGCAATTCTTGTACCTCCTGCATACGACGAGCCTTTATGTTTTCAGGAAGAGAATCCTGCGCCATAAATTCTTTGTATTTTTTATTAAATTCTTCGCGCATTTTCACAAATTCATCTTCATATTTCTTTGCCAAATCCTGCAATGTCTTTTCTGCTGTGGCTTTTTCTGGCATTAAAGCAAATACCTCTTGAGTATTTATGGTTCCGAATTTGTACTGTGCAAATACACTCAATGGCATCGCACACAATAAAACAATAACTAATTTTTTAAACATAATATCAATTTTAATTTTCTTATTTTTCCAGTTTATCAATTAATGTCACAAAAATAAGCATTTATTTTGAATATCCTAATTTTGTAAGCACTTCATTACTAATATCGATTCTCGGAGAGGCAAATATTATACTCGCATCCGAAGCCCTGTCAATAACCATCTGGTATCCTTTCTCTTCAGAAATCTTTTTTACAGCATTGTATATATCATCTTGTATCGGTTGCATCAGGCTTTCTCTTTTCTTATACAACTCGCCCTCCGGCCCGAAATACTTCCGACGTAGCTCGGCCACTTCTTTTTCTTTGGCCACGACCTCTTCTTCCTTCTTCGATTGTTGTTCTTTGGAGAGATAAACCTGCTCCGACTTATAGTTATTGAACAATGTTTCAGCCTCCTTGGCTTTTGTCTCTATTTCCCGTTGCCAGCGGGTCGACACCTGCTTCAATTGCTCATTTGCCATTTCATAAGCCGGTATACTCTTCAATATATATTCCATATCGATCAATGCAAACTTTTGAGCGCTACCTGTCACCGCCAATGAGCAGAACACAGCCAAAATCATAATCGCCTTTTTCATAACTATTCTATTTTTAATTCGTGAATAATAATAACAATGTACAGTATTAGACTGTTTTCATTGCCATTGGTTTATTTTCAAGAACAAATCGATTTCGGTTTAGAACTCTTGTCCAAGGATAAAGTGTATCTGACTGCCACCTCGTTTGTTGAATACTTTATCGAAACCATACGCCCAGTCGATACCCATCATACCGATCATCGGCAAGAATATACGTACACCGACTCCGGCCGAACGCTTCAACTGGAACGGGTTAAAGTCCCTTACATTCACCCACGCATTACCGGCTTCTGCAAATGTCAGAGCATATATCGTAGACGATGGCTGCAGCAATATAGGGAAGTGCAGCTCGATACCCATACGAGTATAAGCATATGCATCATATCCCCACGGAGTCAACGAACCGTTCTCATATCCTCTCAATCCGATAGTTTCGGTAGCATAGTTGCTACTGTATCCCGACATACCGTCACCACCCATGTAATATGTCTCGAAAGGAGATTTTTTATATTTATTATAAGAACCCAAAATACCGAATTCGGCACGCGTCATCAACACCAATGTGTGTTGGTTTTCTACCGGAGTAAGCGGAGTATATGTCTTGGCTTTAAACTTCCACTTATGATACTCTATCCACTTGTACATTTTCTCACGTCCCTGCTCGGTACTGGTATCGAGATTCTTATAGTCTACCTTATTGAACAAAGAATAAGGAGGGGTAAGCTGTACCGACAGAGAGAACTGGGAACCTCGCCGAGTATAGATAGGGTTATCGATTGAGTTACGGCTAAGGGTCAATCCCAAAGATATACTGTGAGAATGGCCGTTCTGCAAGAAATATAGATACTGCCAGTCTTTCAACATATATAGCTGGTAATTCAGGTCTACCGTAAAGTTAAAGTAGTCGTCGGGCCAGCTCAATCGCTTACCGAATCCGACAGAGACTCCTAACATCTGTAATGATTTGCTCGGGTCTACAGCATAGCTGTAATCATAGTTGCCATAGCTATTGCCATATATACTGGGATTATAATACCCCAAACCGTACGGGTCAAGATAATTATTATTCCAATAATTAGAACTTATATCGGTCTGGCGGCTGTAATAAGCCGACACAGAGAAGGAGTTCGGACGCTTACCGCCAAACCACGGGTCAAAGAACGACAGACTGTATGACTGGAAATATTTGGCATTGGTCTGTGCACTGATTGTCAATGTCTGCCCGTCTCCCTGAGGTATAATACCTTTATATGATTTCGGATTTAGGAAATTCTTAACCGAAAAGTTGGTAAACTTCAAACTCAGCTTACCGATAATACCGGTCTGCCCCCAACCGGCAGAAAACTCTATTTGGTCATTGGCTTTCGATTGCAAGCCATACACTAAATCTACCGTTCCATTCTCAGGATTCGGTTCTGGGCGTATATCCATTGTTTCCGGGTCAAAATGTCCGGTTTGTGCAATTTCACGGGCCGAACGCATAAGGTCTGATTTACTGAACAATTCACCCGGCTTAGTACGCAACTCACGACGAACCACATGCTCATACAAACGGTCATTACCTTTAATAATGACTTTATTGATTCTGGCTTGCTCACCTTCATAAATGCGCAGTTCCAAATCGATAGAATCATTTTCCACATTTACCTCTATCGGGTCAAGCTGGAAGAATAGATAACCATTATCCATATAAAGGTTGGCTACAGCATCTTCATCGTCTTGTGTACGCTCCCTCAACAACTTTTGGTTATATACATCGCCCGGTTTCATACGCAGGATGGCACTCAGATATTCCGATGGATACAATGTGTTACCCAACCAACGGATATCCCGAATATAATATTTCTTCCCTTCATCTACCGTGATAAACACATCGACTTTCTTGTCGTCATATTTTGCTACACTGTCTTTTACGATGACAGCATCACGATATCCCAGTTCATTATATTTATCGATAATAAGGTCCAAATCGGCTTTGAAGTTTTCATTCACAAATTTTTTGGTTCTAAAGAGATTTACCAAACGGCCTTTTTCGTTCGTTTTCTTCATTACCCGCTGCAATTTCTTATCAGTCAGGACCTGATTTCCATCAATATATATTTTATGAACTTTAATCTTTTCTTTCTTATCGATATTGATATCGACAATCACTTGATTTTCATGAGACAAGTCATCTTTCTGCAAAATCTGCACATCGACATTATTGAAACCTTTCTCTTCGAAATGTTTCTTTATCAACAATTTTGCACGGTCTATCAGGTTGGGCGTAATCTGATTTCCCTTTACCAATCCCAATTTAAGCTCAAGATCTTCCCGCTCCGATTTCTTTATTCCGTTATAATTGATTTGCGAAATACGGGGACGCTCTTTCAGGCTGATATTCAACCACGCTTTATCGCCATATATCTTGGTAACCTCAATAGCCACATCCGAAAATAACCCCTGTTTCCAGAAACGCTTTACAGCCCGGGTAATATCATCTCCCGGGATTTCCATCGTTTCCCCCACAGTAAGCCCCGAAAAGCCTATCAAGACATAATCTTCATAATTTTTTACCCCCGATACCGTTATACCGGCAATTTCATATTTCTTGGGTGTAGCGGTATAATGTATGGTAGGATTGTATATCGTATCGGTTTTAGATTCTGTCGATGTCTGCGAAAATGCGGTCTGAACGACCGGGAAGAACATAGCCAACAATAATAAAAGGTATTTACGCATATTGTGTTGCATTGATTTTTCTCTAATTCTCATAGTTGTTCACTGATTTTACCGAAACGTCTTTCCCGGTTTTGATAGTCACAAATGGCTTTATAAAAATTTTCTTTTCCGAAATCCGGCCAATATTCAGGCGTAAAATAAAGTTCGGCATAAGCAAGCTGCCACATCAAGAAATTACTGATACGCATCTCTCCTCCCGTCCGTATCAACAAATCGGGGTCAGGCATCATCGCTGTCGCCAAATGACTATCTATTGTATTATCATTTATATCCTTTATATTCAATTTACCATCCATAACCTCCTGTGCCATATTTTTTACCGCCTCGACCATTTCCCATTTGGTAGAATAGCTTAACGCAAGTACCAGCGTGAGACCTGTATTTCCGGAGGTAACTTGTATGCATTGATCCAACTTGGCCTTAACGTCCGACGGCATACGAGATAAATCACCTATAGCCTGCAACCGCACATTATTCTCCATCAGTGTAGGCGTTTCATTCTCTATCGACATCACCATCAATGCCATCAAAGCATCCACTTCCTCATCGGGACGCTTCCAGTTTTCAGTAGAAAAAGCATACAATGTCAGATATTCAATCCCTATTTCTACAGAGGCCTCGGTCACCATACGTACAGCCTCGGCACCATACTGATGCCCATAAGTACGTTCCTTATTCCTCTCCTTCGCCCAACGACCGTTGCCATCCATAATAATGGCGACATGGCGCGGCAAGCGGGTTCTATCTATCTGTTCCTTAAATGACATAGTCAACAGGTTGTTTATTACATATCATTATTACAAATTGCACGTTTCCGCCCGAAATCATACGTAACAGAAAACATGGTCAATGAATACCAGTCAGTATTTTTAAATGCAGAACTGTCGATACCTACCGGATCGGACAATCGCCATCCGTCCAATTTATCTCCCAACGTTTTCCGCACCGAAAACTCCAAACCAATATTCCAGCGGGGAGCGACTTTATATTTAAGCCCGAACCCCAAAGGTATGTTTACATTAAAATACCCATCGTCTTTTTTAGGCACCCACGTAAATCCGATCCCTAATAAAAGATAGGGAGAAAAACGTTTTGTCCCCAAATACGAATACCCTATTCCATAATGGAAAAAATTAAATTCAGCCTGAGCTCCCAAATCGATGAGTTGCCGGCTAAAATTAAAATCTCCACCCGGGAAACGAGTATCAAAATCACGCGTATCACCCTTGATATGCGCTGTCGCCAAGTCAAATTTTATGGCCCAGCGATAATTTATGGTCCGGCGCAACAATGCAGCGAATGCAGCCCCGGGCTTATGGAACAATGCGCTCTGATTGGCATCTCCCATATAAAATCCTATACCTAAGCCACCACCCGCCTCATATTTATAATCTTGAGCGGTAGCTGTAAGTATCAGCCCCATCATAATTCCCAGTATGAGTCTTATCCTCTTTCTCATAACGATATCTCTTTATAAGAAAAACGAATACGGCAACTGAAAATTATCTTTATGCTCCATTATTTTCCCACTTTAGGGTATGGGAGCAAATGTCAACCGATTTATTACCCCTCTCCACATCTGCCGTTCGAGGTTCCCACCGGAATCTTCTCCACCGAACATATAGATATAGGGTACAAGTCCGTCGGTCAATCCGTCGGCTGATTTCATATATCGAGGCAATTCGGAGACCTTCAAGAAATTCCAGCCTGCCAAACTACTCTTTGTTATCACATTTTCCTTAAACACGACCACCGATGCAAACGACGTAGCCGGGAATGCTTCGGGCAAAGCCAATACCGAGCCATCTTTTACCTTATCCCAATATTGTGCCGGATTACTGGTCGTATACATATCTTTGAGGCAATCATACCCATCCGAACCTCCTACGACAAAGAAAGTAGGCCATTCGGTACGAACTCCCGTAGACGAATCGTACGTATATGTGCAATAGGGGAAGAACATGGCTCCTTCTCTCGGGGTAATCAGAGACTTCACGCCCAACTTTGCCCAACCATCGGCCTCTCCGTCATACCCCCAAACAGCTGCTGTCAACGAACCGTCAGCCAAACGCCCCCCGACAAATGCAGTCTGAGGCAATCCGTAATCACCCCCCTCGTATATTACAATCATATTACTGTAACCTGATACGGGAAAATCATTTTCTATCGTCCGTGGCGCATAACCCTCGGGACGAGGATAACAATCATGCTTATAAGTATCACCATCCTTTATCACACCCAACAATCGGATATCTGCCGGTGCTTCTTCGGAATCGGTCCATACACCAATCAATGAATAGAACGGTTTATCTATGGCTACACTCTCCCAAGACTTTCCGTCGGCAGAACGGTAAAGCTCTCCCGCATCGCTCAGAGCATATAAATAATCCGGAGCCGATTGTATCGAACCTACATTCAGGACAAATCCGGGAGTTATCACCTCTTTGTTCCAAAGAGCTATCTCTGAAGGTCTCTGACTGGTAGCCAGTGAATAGCTGCTCCCATCTCCTGTAAAACAGTATAAAGTCTCTTTATATAATACGGTCTTTTGTACCGTTGGACTCGCAAGGGCAGAAGGTAACTCAGTTTTTGTCAGCTCTTTCCACTGTAACGAATCGGCCACAATCTGGTGCACACGCACATCAATATAATATATCTGTTTATTTCCATTAGGGGCGGTTACCGTCATTTTTACAGAAGCTTTCTTATCGGTATCGGTCCATGGCTTTCCGGAGAAATCCAACGAATCGGTACTATTTGTCAGATAGTCTACTGTCGTAACATTCTCTTCGTCTTGCTTGGTATAGGCAATCTCCACTGCCGAAGCAGATGAAAATGTGATATTGGCCACCAAAGATGATATATCGGACTTATAAGGAAGGGAATCGGCATTAAAAATGTATCCGTTCACTGCATCTATAGTAAAGAAACAGCTTGAATAAGGGACATCCGAACCCGATTTATCGCTCAATGAAAAAGATTTTACCAATGTATTTCCGGATACGGTATAAGACTCCGACTCCTCGTCGCTATTACAACCTACCCCCATCAAAAGGATAAAAAAGGAGAACAGATATATACTTACTTTTTGCAATTTCATTATGAATGACTTTTCTTGATTACAGTTTTAGCTGCAAAAATAGAAACAATTTTTACTTTATGCGAGAGGATAGCATATTATTATAATAATTTAGTGATAAATTAATGAGAATTTTAACCCTTATACATTTTTCCAAATGTAGCAAACGCCAACTATTCACAATTATAAATATCGTCAGAAAACAACAATCAAACGACAAAAAATACATTTTCATCGATTAAGAATCTTTATAATCTCCGAATTTCCATGTTTCTCAAAGGCAACTTTTGTGCCGGATATGACCGGAGAAGGGATACCCGCTTTTAACACTTGTTTACCTATTTCTATATGAGCCTCGTCCCAATACTCCGAATCGATAAAACTCTGCAATGTATAACGCCCTCCTTCTACAATCAAAGACTGAATCTTTTTTTCATACAAGCACTGTAATATTGCCGGAACCACCGGTCTTGAAAAATCGATTGTTATATATTCTACCTCTCCTTCCGGGACATGCTTCTCGGAAGTAAATACCAAAGTCTTTATCCCATCGGTAAAAAGTCTCAGATTACGGGGCAGCGACAAGTCTTTATCGATGACCACACGTAACGGGTTATCTCCGGTCCAATAACGCACCGTCAAAGAAGGATTGTCCATCTCCGCAGTCTTACGTCCCACCAATATGGCATCATATAATGACCGCATACGGTGCACCAAGGCAGATGTCACTGCATCGGATATCACACAGGCCTTTTCACTTTTATCCCGCAAGCAATCAATATACCCATCCGCACTTTGTGCCCATTTCAATATAATATAGGGCCTTTTTTTCGTCTGTACGGTTATAAAGCATTTGTTCAATTCAAGACATTCTTTCTCCAATACTCCCACTCTCACATCGAGACCGGCACGGCGCAGCATATCCGCTCCACGCCCCGAGACCTCTGGGAAAGGGTCGAGGCAGCCTATCACCACATGCGGTATTCCGCTGTCTATAACCAACCGGCTGCACGGAGGCGTCTTGCCATAATGAGAACAAGGCTCCAAAGAAACATATATCGTAGACCGCTTCAGTAAAGAACGGTCCCGGACAGAATTCACCGCATTCACCTCTGCATGAGCTTCACCGCATTTGCGATGATAGCCCTCCCCTATAATCTTACCGTCGCACACGATAACGGCTCCTACCATCGGATTGGGAGATACATGCCCCTGTCCCAACGATGCAAGCTGCAAACAGCGGCGCATATACAACTCATCAGTCTTTTTCAGATTAGTCATAACACAATTTTATATTATCTTTGCATCAAAGTACTCATATGCAAGACACTATACGACATATAAAAGAGTCCTTAAAAGGATTATATCCACCGGAAGAGATAGGCAGCTTCATAAAACTTATCTTTGAAAAAGTATGCCGGTACTCTACCGTCGATTTTATTTTATGCAAAAATAAAACTTTATCGCCAACCCAGCATCAACAAATCACTGCAATCGTAAAAAGATTGCAAAAATATGAACCTATACAATATATATTAGGCGAAACCTGGTTCTACGGACTACGGTTCAAAACGACTCCGGGAGCCCTGATTCCCCGACCTGAAACAGAAGAACTGGCCGACCTGATCATCAAACGGCATAAAAACGACACCAGTCGGCTCGTCGATATAGGTACCGGAAGCGGATGTCTGGCCATCGCTCTGGCCTTGAACATGCCCGGAATAAAAACAGAAGGGTGGGATATCTCGACAGATGCCCTAAAAATAGCACAAGAAAATGCATTGTCTTCAAACGCTCCCATAAAATTCAGACAGGTAAACATTCTTGAATATTCTCCCTCTCCGGACGAATATGGGAAATACGACATATGGGTAAGCAATCCGCCTTATGTGAGGGAGTGTGAAAAAAACGAAATGAAAGATAATGTGCTTAAATACGAGCCGCATCAAGCCCTGTTCGTCCCCGATAACGACCCGCTATTGTTTTACCGGAAAATCGGGACAACTGCCCTTGACACAGTAAAGCCCGGAGGAAATTTATATTTCGAGATAAATGCCAATCTGGGGAACGAAACCGTAAATTTGCTGGCCGGTCTGGGATACCGTAACATAGAATTACTCAAAGACATGCAACAAAGAGACCGCATCGTCTCCGCCATCCTTCCATAAAACCAAGCAATCATGCAGAAACAATTATCACCCGAAGAAGCTTTACACCGTGCGGCAGCCCTCTGCTCTGCCGGAGAACAATGTATCTTCGACATCCGTGAAAAACTTTTACGTTGGGGAATCGCCCCAAATGACTCAAAAGAAATTATCGAGAAACTGATACAAGGAAAATTTATCGACGAGGAACGTTATTGCAAAAGTTTTGTCAATGACAAATTCCGATTCAATAAATGGGGAAAAGTGAAAATTATATATGCTCTCCGGCAAAAGGGCATCCCCTCTCAAAGCATCGACAACGCCATAAACTGCATAGATGACGAAAAATACCTGGAAACATTGCAGGAAACGATACTATCCAAAAGAAAAAGTATAAAAGACGATACACCGGAAAATGTAAAGGCAAAACTGTTCCGCTTTGCAGCATCCCGAGGATTCGAGCCCGAATACATAAATCTTTGCCTGAAAACTATCCGATAAAAACATGTCCTCTCTCAAGCAACATATAGGTTATCTGATCGATTTGTTTTATCCCCGCATCTGTCTGATTTGCGGCCGTGCTCTGCAAAGCCACGAGAAGCATCTATGTATGTATTGTATCCAAAACATCCCCCGCACACAATTCCATTCCCACAGCGAAGACAATATCATGGAGCACCTCTTCCGAGGCAAAGTCCAGATAGAAAAAGCCGTCGCATTTTTCTATTTCACCCACCATGGAGACTACCGTCATCTGATACACCAAATCAAGTATCGGGGAGAAAAAGAATGTGCCCGTTATTTGGGTGAGATATATGCCCGGGAACTCGGAGCAGAATTCTTTACAGATATAGATTTACTAGTCCCCGTCCCACTCCATCCGAAACGGCTCAGAAAAAGAGGATACAATCAAAGTGAATGGATTGCCATGGGCATCTCCGACTTCACCGGAAAAGATATCGCCCGGTACCTCATCCACAGATGCGGAACAAGCGAAACCCAAACCAATAAAGGCATCTACAAACGATGGGAAAATACTCAAAACATATTCACTTTAGGAAACACTTCGGAGGCAGAAGGCAAACATCTGCTGCTCATCGATGATGTCGTAACCACCGGTGCTACCCTGCTTTCCTGCGCTAATACCTTGTCGAATATTAAAAATATCAAAATTAGCTTGTTAACATTGGCCATGGCACAATAAAAAAATAGAAAAAAGCAGATATAAATTTTCGGTGTACCACCCTTATTTCGTATCTTTGTTTCCCAATTGAAAACATAACGAAAATGGTCAGAAAATCAATACAAAATACAACAAGCAACATGAAAACATTAGAAAGAATTCTCGCTGAAAAACTGCTGAAAATAAGCGCTGTAAAGCTACAGCCTTCCAATTCCTTTACATGGGCTTCCGGCTGGAAATCGCCTATTTATACCGATAATCGCAGAACACTATCATACCCGACATTAAGGACTTTTATCAAAGTAGAGTTGTGTCGTCTTATTATGGAAAACTTTGAAGGAGTAGATGCTATTGCCGGAGTGGCTACCGGGGCTATCGCTCAAGGTGCCCTTGTGGCTGACGAGCTCGGATTGCCTTACGTCTATGTACGTTCGGCACCCAAAGACCACGGACTGGAAAATCTCATTGAAGGAAACCTTATCCCGGGACAAAAAGTCGTGGTTATAGAGGACCTCATCTCTACCGGAGGAAGCAGCCTGAAAGCTGTAGAGGCTATTCGCAACGCAGGCTGCGAAGTCATAGGTATGGCTGCCATCTTCACGTATGGATTCCCTATTGCCATAGAGCGGTTCAAAGAAGCTAAAGTAAAACTGTTGACACTCAGCAACTATAATGCTGTGCTCGAAGTAGCGCTTGAGACGAACTACATCGCAGAGGAAGACTTGGCTACTTTACACGAATGGAGAACCGACCCTTCTATCTGGAATCCTAATAAATAACAATAAAAAGATATTACGAATGGCACAATTCGAAAGCACTGTAAAAATGGTTCCGGCACCTGTCGAAACCATTTTTAATACACTCTCCGACTTGAACAATCTGGAGAAAATCAAAGACAAAATTCCGGCTGACAAAGTCAAAGATTTTTCTTTCGACGCTGATAGTTGCAGCTTCTCCGTCACACCGGTAGGAAGCGTGAAAGTCGTTGTCATCGAACGGGAACCGTACAAAACCATAAAATTCGGTACAGAAAATTCGCCCGTTCCATTTTTCATGTGGATACAGTTATTGCCTGTTACGGACAATGAAAGTAAAATGAAATTGACAGTCAAAGCCGAACTAAACCCGTTTATACATAAAATGATAGCAAAGCCTCTGCAAGAAGGCCTTGAAAAAATGGCTGAAGTACTGTCCAACATTTCTTACCAATGAAGAAACGTTGCATAAAAAATACCAAACAATCACTATTCACAGTATATTGATACTGCTTATTATTTTTCGCATATAAACTATGGCTCAGAAACTTTGGGAAAAAAACGTACAAGTAGACCGTGATATAGAAAAATTCACTGTAGGCAAAGACCGGGAAATGGACTTATTTCTGGCCCGCTATGATATCTTAGGCTCTATCGCACATATCACCATGCTCGAAAGCATCGGCTTGCTGACTCGTGATGAACTGGACCGGTTGGTAGAAGAGCTTCGCCGGATATATGCCATTGCCGAAAAAGGAGAATTCGTCATCGAAGATGGAGTCGAAGACGTACACTCTCAAGTCGAACTCATGCTGACCCGGAAATTAGGAGATATCGGGAAGAAAATCCATAGCGGTCGCTCACGCAACGACCAAGTGCTCGTCGACTTGAAATTATTTACCCGTAGCGAAATCAAAGAACTTGTCACCCTTTGTTACCGGCTATTCAACATATTAGTCGACCAAAGCGAAAAATATAAAAACGTATTGATGCCCGGCTATACCCATCTGCAAATTGCCATGCCGTCATCTTTCGGACTATGGTTCGGCGCTTACGCCGAAAGCTTGGTCGATGACCTCACCGTTTTACAGGCTGCTTACCGGATATGCAATCGCAACCCGTTAGGCTCGGCAGCCGGATACGGTTCGTCATTCCCGCTGAACAGAACCATGACTACCCGCCTGCTCGGGTTTGACTCGATGGATTACAATGTCGTATATGCACAGATGGGACGAGGCAAGACCGAACGAATTGTTGCATCAGCCATGGCCTCCATTGCAGCGACACTGTCAAAACTGGCATTCGATGCCTGTCTCTTCAATTCTCAAAATTTCGGTTTTATAAAACTGCCTGATGAGTATACTACCGGGTCGAGCATCATGCCTCACAAAAAGAATCCGGATGTATTCGAGCTGACCCGAGCCAGATGTAATAAAATACAGGCGTTACCATACGAAATTACACTGATATCAAATAATCTTCCTTCCGGATATTTCCGCGACTTACAAATAATCAAGGAAGCATTCCTACCCTCATTCAGCAATCTCAAAGAATGTCTGGTCATGGTTACACAGATGATGACCCATCTCACCGTAAACCAACACATTCTCGATGACGACAAATACAAACTGATATTCAGTGTAGAAGAGGTAAACCGACTTACCTTGTCCGGAGTTCCTTTCAGAGATGCTTACAAGAAAGTAGGGCTTGACATCGAAGCCGGAAAATTCGATCACGACAAAGAAGTGCACCACTCTCATGAAGGTAGCATCGGAAATCTTTGCAACGACCGCATACAACTACTGATGCAACAAATTATAGACGGCTTCAATTTCCATAAAGTAGAAAATGCAGAACAAAATCTGTTAGGGAGATGACCTTGCCAAGCCCTGCAACACGATTATACATAAACAATGTTTAAAAGAGGGCTTGTGCATAACAAATTTCCAAAACAACCGTTATGTAAAAAAGGAACATTCAATTTCAGGATTTTATTAAAAAAATACCGGAAGCAATGATATACAAAGCAAACGAACAACGTTACAGCTCCATGTCCTACAATAAATGCGGCAATAGCGGGCTATGGCTGCCGGCCGTTTCTCTCGGATTATGGCATAATTTCGGAGGGACAGACTGCTATGAAAACGGATTGGAAATAGTCAAATACGCATTTGATCACGGCATCACTCATTTTGACTTGGCCAACAATTACGGGCCTCCTGCCGGAAGTGCAGAAGAGAACTTCGGCCGCATGCTGAAAAAAGAATTTGCTCCTTACCGCGACGAAATAATCATTACCAGCAAAGCCGGCCATTTGATGTGGGACGGTCCGTATGGAGACGGCGGTTCAAGAAAATACATCATGGCAAGTATCGACCAAACATTAAAAAGACTGCAAACCGACTATGTCGATATATTTTACAGTCACCGGTACGACCCCAATACCCCTCTCGATGAGACCCTACAAGCCTTATGCGATATCGTACGACAAGGCAAGGCTCTCTATATCGGTCTGTCGAAATATCCCATCGATAAACTGTTGTATGCATTTAATTTCCTGAAAAACGCAGGAACACCTTGCCTGGTATACCAGGACAAATACAATATGCTCGCACGTAATGTAGAAGAACATCATTTGCACGCTGTGGAAACCCACGGAACCGGATTCGTCGCTTTTTCACCTTTGGCGCAAGGCATGCTTACCGATAAATATCTGCACGGAATACCTAAAGGTTCGCGAGCAGAACGCCCGGAAGGTTTTCTCAAAGCGGAACAAATCACCGATAAGGTCATAACAACCGTAACCCGGCTACAAGAAATTGCACAAAAAAGAGGCCAAAGCACAGGACAACTGGCCCTGGCATGGGTACTGCACCATACAGCTGTAACATCGGTCATCATCGGTGCCCGGGATGTAGAACAGCTAAAAGAAAATATGGAAACGCTAAACCATCTATCATTCACTGATGACGAAATCAAAAAAATAGAAGAAATCTTGCAAGCATGAAAATGTATAGAGCCATACTATCCGTCCTATTTTTGATATTCATACTCTCCGGATGCGACAAAAATATTTATGACCGCATTCCTACATCGAACGTATATGTCAATATCGATGCTGCCCGGTGGGTGACGTACGGTGTACACGGAATGGGCGACTCTCAAATATTTATCCTCAACCAGAAACCCGAAGGTTTCCAATATAATATATCCTCTGCTACCGGATTCGGGGGCATATTACTGGTCGGAGGCAACGAAAACCAGATACTAGCATTCGATATGGCATGCCCGGTAGAACGGTCGGCTCAAGTACGAATACACTTTGATGCCGATGCACTTTGCGCCCGGTGTGACAAATGCGGCTCCACCTACGACGTTTTTTCCGCAAACGGTGCACCCATGAGCGGACAAGCACATACACGCAAGTTTTTTCTACAACGATATAACGTTGTTTACAATTCTTTGACCGGTGCATATACAATAACACGATAAAAATTTCACCGTTTATTTTGAAAAAACAAAAAACAGTTCTATATTTGCACTCGCAAATGCGAAAATAGCTCAGTTGGTAGAGCATAACCTTGCCAAGGTTAGGGTCGCGGGTTCGAGTCCCGTTTTTCGCTCCAGGCCGCCCGGATGGTGGAATGGTAGACACGAAGGACTTAAAATCCTTTGGCTATTGCAGCTGTGCGGGTTCAAGTCCCGCTCCGGGTACAGAACTGCAAAAGAAAAGACGTTGATAATCAACGTCTTTTCTTTTTATATAGACCTTTTGTAAAACCATTCCAAATATTCAAAAGACAAATTGCATTTTATGATTCATCTTTTTGTCTTTTTACATTTTTACTCTAAACTAACATTCTAAAACCGGAACGGAACCGAGAACAAACCATCGGAAAACCAAAAGTAAACCGATGGTTAGAGCAGGAGTTATACATCAATATCGATTGATGTCTTCTATTTTTATATAGTTATTATTATTATAATTATTTATATGGACGCTATATAGAACAATACTTAGAACTATATTATTTAAAAAGATGATTTTTAATATTTATTCACTTATACCCATTTTGAATAGATAAAGCATTTCAGTATCTTTGTTAGAAAGGCAGATAGAAATATATTTCAATAAAACATGAACAAGAATCCTTTTATTTTAATCCCCTTACCTATATTACGAAATTTGATTATAGAGCCATATACTATAGAAATGATGTACGATACCGGAATATTCTATACGGCTCAAAAGATAAATATTTCTGAAAAAAACGCACTTAAAGAATTTGTTTATTGCATTTACAGAGCAATGAATGAACTTCCGGCATACCTTATACAAGAATATGAAGACATGGAAGATTTCCCTTACGATGAAGATCTTAACGGCTTTTGTCACGGGCAATTTGATCCTAAACCAGAAATAAAATATCTCTCCGATTACAGCCAATATAATCCGCATTTTTACGACCTGGTCATAGAATGGTACAGTATACGGCAAGTATACAAGATGTTAGATCTCAATACAAAAACCATACCGGTAAACATCTCGGCAATAAACAGTTATCAAAGAACGTATAATCTCAACAATTGCCCCTTTATCCTGCTCAACGCAAAGGTCATGCAGAATCTTTACAACCGTAAAGAGTACATAAAAGCGGACGAACGGGCTTTATGGGCCATGTATATGGGAATACTGTCCATCATCGGTAATAAAGAATTTGCCCAGACAACATCGAGCATGATCAAATGTCGGATGTTCGGAGCCAGAAACACAGAAGAACTCAACGTATTGCTTAAAGATAAATCACTGAAAAAAGCATATCAAAAATATACGACCAAATACCGGTACAACAAACTCTTGAACATCATCCAAGACCGTAACATGATTACCGAAATCGCTTTGCACAGAAGAACCTATGTCAGTGCCAAATTGAAGAATGCAGATGCCTTAATCGATGCTATATTGGCTAAAGAAAAAGAAGTGAAACAAAAAAAATTACGTGATGAGGCAAAAAAGAAAGCACTGAGAAGATACCATCTGGCAAAATCGACATAAAACTATATTCACACAACCTCTTCACTACTCTAAAGAACAATCCTACAAGCACTTAACATACATCAATAAGGGATTATTTATCGAAATGCCTTTGACCCTCAGAACAATTTGAAAATAAAAAATACATACCCAGCTATATACAACTATACCATTCACATTTTCATTGAATAATCTATAATTTATTCATAAATAGCTCCTGAAAGAAAAATATTTCCAAACATTTTTTAACTTATATATTTTTAATGTTTATCTTTGCAACATCATAAATTTCCATTCAGATATGTCTAAAGGCTTAATTTTTAGCAAAGCTTTGTTGATTCGAGCATATTGTTCAACCGCTTGCATAATCTTGTTCTCTCTTAACATAATCACCTCTTATGCTCAAAAAAATAACGATACGAGCCTTGACAAAAATATTTTGATTATAAATTCCTATACCGAATCTTCTTTATGGAGCAATGAGTTTATAACCCCCATTTACAATACTTTTCTGTCCCAAAATAATCAAGTCTATATCAGCACAGAACATATGAACATGTTACTGACTCAGAACGAGACTGATTTCAATGTCTATAAAAACTCCTTATTCCAAAAATATACAGACTATCATCCCGATTTAATCATATTGTTAGGAAACTCGGCATGGGTTTTATTAAAAGATGACATTGAGAAAAAATGGCCCGGAATCCCGGTCATACTCTGCGCCGAAAAAGATTTTATCGGTAATCGTGAAGCCTACTTAAAAAAAATCAACATTCCTGGCAAAGATAAAGTACCTTTAAAAAATTATCGGGGAAATATACCCTTGACCATTCTGTACCATCCTGTCTACCTCGAAAAAACAGTAAGCCTAATGGAACGGATGATACCTCAAATACATACACTTCTGTTCTTGTCCGATATGCGGTGCATCAGTGCAATAAACCGCCATGAACTTTCAGAGATTATCCGCACAAACCATCCCCAAATAAAAGTTGAATATCTAACTGCCGGAGAAATTACCGTAGACAGCCTTATCAACCGGCTCAAAAATGCCAACTCCCAAACCGGAGTCTTATTTTACTCTTGGGAAAGACGGGAAAAAGAAATGGGTAATATCATACTAACATCTAATATTTCGGGATTATTAGGCAACTACTCTAAAGCTCCCATCCTTACATTATACAACAAAGCCGAAGATATCAACGGTCTCATCGGCGGATATTTTTGGGATAAAGAAAATCTAAGCAAAAAATTTATCAACTTAGTCAAAGAAAAGCTTAACGGAAAAATCGAAAGAAACACACAATTCGTCTATTGGGGAGTTCCTTCTCCCTCTATAAATTATATAGACCTTATAAATGCAGGGTTATCTCCCGAAAGTTGTCCATCAGATACCATATTTTACATGAAACCTCCTACATTTTGGCAACAAAACAAAATATCTATCATATTAGTAACTTTAATTATCTCATCACTAATATTATACATTATATGGCTCAAAAGAATCAATGACGAGAGAAAAAAGCAAATCAGCCTGATGAGAAATTACAGAAGCCTATTTGAGAACATGCCCATACTCTATTTGAAAGAAAAACTCCTTTTCGACAATACCGGACAAATAACAGATTTCCAATTTGTCGAAATCAATCCGATATTCGAAAAACATTTCCAGACCAAAAATAATTTTATCGGGAAAAAAGGAAGTGAAATCAACTATGACAATTTTAAAGAACTTATCAGCCTCTATAATCTGACTATAAAAAATAAAAAGGAACTGACATTCCAATATTATTTTGCCCCCTCAGATAAACATCTGACAGTCATCATCTCGCGTTCTAAACAAGACGGGTTCATAGATGTTTTCTGCGTAGACAATACAGAATTGTCCAAGGCACAACAGATGCTGCGTTCGGTAAACCACAAACTCTCAATGGCCCTTGACGTCGCCAACATTGTTCCTTGGAAATGGGATATTGAAAAAGGTCAAATTCTCTGTGATGTGAACAAGCCGGTAGAATTGAGCCACGAGATTACTCCTCTCAACGAAGACAAACTCTCTGTACCCGATTATGAATATTTCGCCAAAATCTGTAAAACCGACCGGGAACGGGTGAAAGAATCCTATAAAAAGTTGATTCAAGGAGATGTAGCTAAAATCAAAGAAGAGTACAGAGTTATAGTCAAACAAGATAATAAGACTCACTATGAATGGGTAGAAGCCCAAGCTGCCGTTGATAAAAAAGATAAAGCTGGAAAAGCACTTTCATTGGTAGGCTCGTCCCTGGTGATTACCAAACGGAAAAAAATGGAAGAAGACCTTATAAAAGCCAAAGAAAAAGCCGAAGAATCAAACCGGCTCAAATCGGCATTTTTAGCAAATATGAGCCATGAAATACGTACCCCCCTCAATGCGATTGTCGGGTTCTCGGGTATCTTGGCAACAACCCATGATGACGAAAATAAAGAAGAATACATAAATATCATAGAAAGCAACAATACGTTATTATTACAACTTATCAACGATATATTGGACATCTCTAAAATCGAAGCCGGAACTTTGGAATTTAAAACCAGTGATACGAATATCGATCACCTGTTCCAAGAACTCGAAAGTACGATACAAATTCACAATCAAAATGAAAATGTAACAATTTCTTATAAAAGAGAGATGCCTGATTGCCTAGTCAATATAGAAAAAAACAGATTGACTCAGATAATAACCAATCTTATAAACAACGCTATAAAGTTTACCGAGAAAGGGTGCATTACATTCGGATACCATCTCAAAGACACCGATTTCCTGTACTTTTATGTTACCGATACCGGCTGTGGGATACCGGAAGACAAGTTGGACAGCATCTTCGGAAGATTTGTCAAACTTAATGCCTTTGCACAAGGTACTGGCCTGGGGCTCTCTATCTGCCAAACGATTGTCGAACATCTGGGTGGACAAATCGGAGTAACATCCAAAGAAAATGTCGGATCCACCTTCTGGTTCACTTTGCCCTACAAACCTGTTGATAAACTTCCCGACCGAAAGTCAATTCCATACAAAGTGAAAAAAGCCGAAAAGGAAAAATTAAAGATTCTAATTGCCGAAGATAACGAGAGCAATTACAAACTGTTCTACTCTATTTTACGAAACAATTATGAAATCATACATGCCTGGGATGGAGAAGAAGCGGTAGAACTATTCAAGAAACATAGTCCTCATCTCATCCTCATGGATATCAATATGCCCAAAATGAATGGATACGAATCTGCTGAAAAAATCAAAGAAATAGCTCCGGCTATACCTATCATTGCTGTTACCGCCTATGCTTATGCCGATGATGAACAGAACATTCTGAACAGCGGTTTCGACGCCTATACGTCAAAGCCTATAAATGCACAAAAACTAAATACCCAAATTATCGACCTATTGAAGAACCGGTTGATTTTTATCTAACAAAGTATTCGAATTTTACAAAAATATATTTATAAACATTGAAATTGTCTCAGAATACCCCAAAATTCAGTTTATTTCATCTTGTTCTGAAATTTTTCACGATAGTTTTTTCCCAATCGCATATCTATCTATAATTTATTTTGTACATTTGTTCTTTAGTTTCAACAGCCTAAAAATGGGTAAGATAAGGTATTAATAACAAGTAAATAAAAACAGATTATGAAGAAAAATTGGTTATTGATTGTCTCGGCCATTGCCATAGCAATAGGAATGGGTTCTTGCAAATCGAAAGAAAGCGCTTACAAGGCCGCATATGAAAAAGCTCAGGAGAAACCTGTGGTTGAAGAACCAACAACAGCACCCGAACCTGTAGTCGTGAAACCGGCTACCCCAACGACCACTACGACACCCATACGGGTCAGCAGTGAAAAAATCACGACTGTAAACGCCGGAGATGCTTCGAAACTAAAATTATTCAATGTTGTAGTAGGAAGTTTCACTATGAAAACAAATGCATCCGGATTGCAAGAGTCTTTAGTTGCCGACGGGTATAACGCTTTTCTGGCACAGAATGCTCAAGGTATGTACCGTGTTATTGTCGGAAGCTTCGACGACAGACCTTCTGCTACCGAATTGCGTGAAAGTATCAAAACAAAATATCCGAACCGATTCAACGATGCATGGCTATTGATTAACGAATAATCATATATCAATCGATATAAAGGGCAAGAGGAAAACTATGAAAGTTATTCCTCTTGTTTCATTTAATACTCAACCATACTTACAACAACTTTTGTGACTATGACAAAAGTCACTTATATTTTTTTATATTTTTTTCTTCATTCTGTTTGCATTTTATTTTACAATAATTACATTTGTACCCAACAAAAGTCAAACAAGATGAAATCTATTTTAGTAAATGCATATTGGTGGCGTCACTTACAACTTCAAAAGTCGTGAGTAAGCAGCCTCGTGTGTATATACTAAAACAATATAACCCTATTTAAAAGGCCTGTCGATCACGACAGGCCTTTTTTTATCACCTCAAAAATCATTAAACTACATACGAAGATGGAAAATTATCAAGTCAATCAAGACGGTTTTTACGGAGACTTTGGCGGAGCATACATCCCCGAAATACTTTATGGATGTGTTGAGAACCTCAAGAACAACTATTTGAAAATTATCCAAAGCAATAATTTCAAAAAAGAGTTCGAGCAGCTTTTGCATGACTATGTCGGGCGCCCTTCCCCCCTCTATTACGCACATCGACTTTCGGAAAAATATGGCTGTCGCATCTATCTGAAACGGGAAGACTTGAACCATACAGGAGCACATAAAATAAACAATACTATCGGGCAGATACTTTTGGCCAAAAGGCTGGGAAAGAAACGGATAATTGCCGAGACCGGGGCTGGACAGCATGGTGTAGCAACAGCAACTGTATGTGCTCTAATGAACATGGAATGTATCGTATATATGGGAAAGACCGATGTAGAACGGCAGCATATCAACGTACAAAAGATGCAAATGCTCGGTGCTACAGTCTACCCGGTCACTTCAGGAAATATGACATTGAAAGACGCTACAAACGAAGCTATCCGCGACTGGTGTTGCCATCCGTCAGACACACACTATATCATCGGGTCTACCGTAGGTCCCCATCCCTACCCCGATTTGGTAGCCCGGCTACAATCAGTCATCAGTGAGGAAATCAAAAAGCAACTACTCGAAAAAGAAGGACGTGACTATCCCGATTACCTGATAGCTTGCGTAGGTGGGGGGAGCAATGCTGCAGGCACTATATATCATTACCTCGACAACGAGAATGTAAAAATAGTATTGGCCGAAGCCGGAGGAAAAGGCGTAGACTCCGGACTATCGGCAGCCACCATACAATTAGGGAAAATCGGTATTATCCATGGTGCCCGTACCTTAGTCATGCAAAACGAGGACGGACAAATCGAAGAGCCTTACTCTATCTCTGCCGGATTGGATTACCCCGGTATAGGCCCTATACACGCCAATCTTTCGGCCGTCGGACGAGCACAGGTCCTGGCAATCAACGATAACGAGGCTTTAGACTCCGCTTTCGAACTGACCCGAACAGAAGGAATCATCCCGGCTCTCGAATCGGCTCACGCATTGGGGGCTCTACGAAAAATAAAATTCAATCCCGACGATATCGTAGTCCTTACAATCTCCGGCAGAGGTGATAAGGACATGGATACTTATATCAATTATTATCATCAAAAATAAAATCCGGAAACTATGAAACAATATTCTTATAAGACAATCAGTAAAAAAGTTCTGGGAGACTTGCATACTCCGGTAAGCATATATTTGAAGGTTAGGGATATGTATGCCCAATCGGCTCTTATGGAAAGCTCCGATTACCATGCCGATGAAAACAGCTTGTCATTCATCGCTCTCTGTCCGCTGGCCAGTATAGGAGTAAACAGGAATATCTGCACGACAACTTACCCTGACGGGCATAAAGAGGAACAAGCCATCAACAACGAATTTTCTGTGGAAAAAGCCATCAGGCACTTTATGGAAAAATTCAAAGTAACCGGTGATGACAAACAGGTATGCGGATTATATGGTTATACGACTTTCAATGCCGTAAAATATTTCGAATCTATCCGGATTAAGGAAAGCCACGACGAACAAAACGACGCTCCCGACCTGTTATATGTACTATTTAAATACATCATCGTCTTCAACCATTTCAAAAACGAACTGACATTGGTGGAAATGTTGACTGAAAATGAAAACAGTACCCTCAATGAACTTGAAGCTGCCATCGAAAACCGTAATTTTTCCTCATACAACTTTTCATTGACAGCTCCCGAATATAGCACCATAACCGACGAAGAGCATAAAGCCAATATAAGAAAAGGCATCTCGCATTGTATGCGGGGTGATGTATTCCAGATTGTTTTGTCACGGCGTTTCATACAGCCTTTTGCCGGAGATGATTTCAAAGTATACCGGGCTTTGCGCTCTGTCAATCCGTCGCCCTATCTTTTTTACTTTGATTTTGGTGGATACCGGATATTCGGTTCTTCTCCCGAAACCCATTGCAAAATAGAAAACGGAGTCGCCTACATCGACCCTATCGCCGGGACCACACGTCGTACCGGTGATGTATGTAAAGATAAAGAATTGACCGAAACCCTACTCAAAGACCCCAAAGAAAATGCCGAGCATGTTATGCTGGTAGACTTGGCACGGAATGATTTGAGCAGGAATTGCCGTCATGTGGAAATTCTATTCTATAAAGAACCGCAATATTACAGCCACGTCATACATCTGGTATCGAGAGTATGCGGAAAGATAAATAAGGAAAGTAATTCCATAAAGACCTTTATAGATACATTCCCTGCCGGGACACTTTCCGGAGCACCGAAAGTCCGCGCCATGCAGCTCATTTCCGAGATAGAGCCCCATAACCGGGGGGCATATGGAGGTTGTATCGGATTCATCGGCCTCAACGGAGAACTCAACCAAGCCATCACCATCCGGACTTTTGTAAGCCGGAATAACGAGCTTTGGTACCAGGCCGGGGGAGGAATCGTAGCTCACAGCAATGAAGAAAACGAACTTCAGGAAGTCAATAACAAGTTAGGTGCTTTGAAAAAAGCCATAGATATCGCCGTTACTTTAAAAAACTAAATCTGCAATTCATTATGGAAAAAATACTGATATTCGATAATTACGACTCATTTACCTATAATCTCGTACATTTGGTAAAAGAACTATGCAACGCACATATAGAAGTGCACCGCAACGACTGTATTTCTTTAGAAGAAGTCGGACGATTCGACAAAATCATCCTCTCCCCGGGACCGGGAATCCCGGAAGAAGCCGGATTGCTGCTCCCTCTCATCCGGGAATACGCCCCGACCAAAAAGATACTGGGTGTTTGTTTAGGGCATCAAGCCATAGCCGAGGCATTCGGAGCCACGCTTACCAACCTTACCGAAGTTTTTCACGGAGTGCAAACACCTGTAAAGATTATTGGGGATGACATATTATTCAAGGGTTTAGAAAAAGAAATTCAAGTGGGAAGATATCATTCCTGGATTGTCAACAAAACAGGTCTGCCGGATGTGCTCGAAATCACGGCGATAGACGAAGACGGCCAAATTATGGCCCTACGGCATAAGCAGTATGACATACACGGGATACAATTCCATCCGGAATCGGTATTGACTCCCGACGGACACACCATTATACGCAATTTCTTAACCGACTAAAACAAGACTCATGAAAGATATTTTATATAAGCTCTTCGAACATCATTATCTTAACAGGGATGAAGCCCAGAAAGTGCTGCAAAACATTGCAAAAGGGGAATACAACGACACTCAGATAGCCTCCCTCATTACCGTATTCCTAATGCGGAACATATCGGTAGAAGAACTGGCCGGATTCCGCGATGCCCTTTTGGAAATGAGGGTTCCGGTAGACCTATCGGAATTTGCACCTGTCGACATTGTCGGTACAGGTGGAGATGGCAAAAACACATTCAACATATCGACTACTTCATGTTTCGTAGTAGCCGGAGCCGGTTACCCGGTCGTAAAACACGGCAATTACGGAGCTACATCGGTAAGCGGAGCCAGTAACGTTATGGAGCAACACGGAGTAAAATTCACATCAGACACCGCAATCTTAAAGAAAAGTATAGAAGAAAGCAATATCGCCTATCTGCACGCACCCTTCTTCAATCCTGCGTTGAAAGTCGTAGCACCTGTACGTAAAGCCTTGGGGGTACGTACTTTTTTCAATATGCTGGGACCTTTGGTAAATCCTGTCATACCGGCATACCAACTACTGGGAGTATATAATCTGCCACTGCTCAGATTATACACCTATACTTTCCAACACAGTCATACCCGATTTGCCATAGTCCACAGCCTTGACGGATACGATGAAATATCTCTAACCGATAAGTTCAAAGTAGCATCTTCGGCAAATGAGAAAATATATTTGCCGGAAGACTTGGGCTTCACCCGTTGCAACGAAGCCGACTTGGACGGAGGTAACACTCCGGCAGATGCAGCACGCATATTCGACAACGTATTACAAGGGACAGCTACTCCGGCACAAAAAAGTTGTGTCATTGTAAACGCAGCCTTTGCCATACAAATCATTGAAAAAGATAAAAGTATCGACGAGTGTATAAACATCGCCCGGGAATCCCTCGATAGCGGAAAAGCTTATAACACATTCAAAAAATTCCTGCAAATCAACAGTTGACCTATGAACATCTTAGAACATATCATTGCAAATAAAAAGAAAGAAATCGAACGGCATCAAGAAGCATTCAGTATCGAACGTCTTCTCGAAACGGAACAAATAAACCGCCATACGATATCTATGAGCAAGTCCTTGCAAAAATCGGAAACCGGCATTATTGCAGAGTTTAAAAGGAAATCTCCTTCCAAAGGCTGGATACACCCAAATGCTCAAATCAAAGACACAATTCCTGCTTATGAAAAAGCCGGTGCATCTGCCTCGTCGATACTCACTGACGAAATATTTTTCGGAGGTACTCCGGGAGACCTTTGCCAAGCCAGAAAAATGGTAAATATGCCCCTTCTGAGAAAAGAATTCATCATCGACGAATATCAGATATACCAAGCCAAAGCAATGGGAGCCGATGCTATCTTACTTATTGCGGCAGCCATCTCCACGCAAGAATGCAACCGGTTTGTCCAGCTGGCACATCAACTGGGATTGGAAGTATTGTTAGAATTGCACGACGAGGCAGAGCTGTGTTATATCGAAAATTCCGACACAGATATGGTAGGTATCAATAATCGCGACCTGACATCTTTCGAAACAGACATAAACCGCTCTTTTGAAATGATAAAAAAACTACCTCCCCAAAAATTGTGTATCTCCGAAAGCGGCATCTCCGACCCCAAAACAGTGAAAGAACTAAGAGCTGCAGGTTTCCGGGGATTCTTAATGGGAGAAAATTTTATGAAACACGAATTGCCCGGTTGTGCATTATCAGCTTTTATAAAACAGTTGAAAATATGATTATAAAGGTTTGCGGCATGCGGGACGGCGATAATATACGCCAGATAGAAAAACTCGGAATAGACATTATAGGATTTATATTCTATTCCAAATCGCCCCGCTATATCTCCGAGAGGCCTGCATATCTACCGGAAAACATCCGAAAAGCCGGAGTGTTTGTCAACGAGAATCTTCACTCGATACAGGAAAAAATAAAGTCATTCCACCTTGACTATGTACAGTTGCATGGTGAAGAACCTCCCGAACTATGCCAAAC
The DNA here is from genome assembly GCF_015097275.1 of Coprobacter secundus subsp. similis. Taxonomy (GTDB): domain Bacteria; phylum Bacteroidota; class Bacteroidia; order Bacteroidales; family Coprobacteraceae; genus Coprobacter; species Coprobacter secundus. The sequence goes on along the minus strand of NZ_AP023322.1, from coordinate 3,176,604 downwards.
ATTGCAAAAGAGCGGAGTAAAAATAATAAAGGCTTTTCCTATTGGGGACACTGACGACCTGAAGCCTTGTATCTCTTATTATACATGTTGTGACTTTCTGTTATTCGACACGCGCACTTCAACAGGACGGGGAGGTTCCGGAAAAACGTTTCCATGGGAAATATTGGATAGCTATCATGGTCCCGTCCCTTTTCTCCTGAGCGGAGGCATTGCACCGGAAGATTTCATTAAAATAAAACGGTTTTTCCATCCTAAATTTGCAGGAATAGATTTGAACAGCCGCTTCGAAATCGAACCGGGATTGAAAAATGCGGAAAAACTCAAAAGATTTATCGACCACATAAAATTTACAGATAGAAATGAACAGGATTAACATTCTTTTCGAACAGAAAAAGCGGAACATTCTCTCCGTCTATTTCACCGCCGGATATCCTCATACAGACGATACCCGCAAAATAGTATACGAGTTACAAAATCAAGGAGTCGATATGGTAGAAATAGGTATTCCCTTTTCCGACCCTATGGCCGATGGCCCGGTCATACAAGCAGCATCTACCCGAGCTTTAAAAAACGGCATGTCATTAAAACTGCTATTCCGGCAATTAAGTGACATACGTACCGGAATACATATACCTATCATATTGATGGGATACTTAAATCCTATCATGCAATACGGATTTGAAAATTTTTGTCGTGACTGCTCCGAACGAGGTATAGACGGAATGATAATCCCCGACTTGCCATTCCAAGATTACCTTCAAGATTATAAACCGGTAGCTGACCGCTACGGACTGAGAATCATTATGCTTATCACTCCCGAAACGTCTGAAGAGAGAATCCGGTTTATCGACGAACATACCGACGGCTTCATCTATATGGTTTCATCAGCATCTACAACCGGTGCTCAAAAATCTTTTGCCGGTGAGAAAGAGCTCTATTTCAGACGTATAGAAAATATGCACCTTCGCAATCCTCGTCTCATCGGATTTGGAATCTCCAACAAAGAGACATTCGATACTGCCTGCCAAAATGCATCGGGCGGAATCATCGGGAGTAAGTTTATAGAACTCCTCGAAGAAAAAAACTGTACACAAGATGCTGTAAAAGAGCTATTGTACCGTATCGGACGAACTTAAAACTTCACGACAAACGATGATACCTCACCGGCAGGATTCCAGTCAGGACCGGCCTTAAGTACTCGCATCACCTCTTGGGCAAGTCCGGGAGAAAGGCTTTCGACAACGACAAAATCTCCCGGGCGTCCTTTCTCATCAATCTTAAATTTCAAAATTACAGTGCCCTTTACCGGTACACCTACCGAATCTACCGGAACAACAACGCTTTTATACAGATAATCATAATACTTTTCATAGCCCATTACCGGAACCGGTTCGGGCAATTTCGGTGCAACGGCCAATGCCATACTTTGGTTACGGGCTGTAGCCGAAGCTTGGACCAAAGCTGTATCTTTTCGGATAGAAGACAAGGAGGCAATTTTACGTCGTGAAGAATAAATATCTCTTTTTTCGTCTACCGTAACTATACTTTCTTCCAGTCCGTCTGCCATATCAGAAACGGTTTGCAACTCCCTTTCAGCCGCAACCATCTCTTTTTTTTGAGATTTTTTCGACCGTACCGGCTCTGCATCGGCAACGACCGGAGACTCCTGTTTGCCTATTTGCTCCATATTCCCCGCAGGCATCATAATACTCAATGTATCCACAGTACGGCTCTCTGCCAAAACAGCGAGCTCCTCATCTGGAAGTTCATACCTTGTAAACAAATAGATTGAGACCGACAGGCTCAAAAGCAAAACTGCCGCTACTGCACCATATATAGGAACCCGCCTTTTACGAGTACGCCGGGACACTCTTTCCTGCAACCGAAGCAACCGCTTATCCGTATCTTGCACATCGGCATCATCGTAACCATCAAGTGCTTCCGATAAAAAAGGATCCTGCATTGCTTTACGTTCCAGCTCATGAGCAGCCTTTCCTTTCCTGTCACCTCTTATATAGGACAATAACCCCATTCCTTTGTCGTTTTTTCGATACACAATTTCAGATTTCGTTTTCCATTCTGTATATAGCTTTTCACACTCTTCAACAAATAGCCTGTCTGTTCGGCAATCTCAGCATAAGATTTCTCCGAGAGAAAAAATTCACACACACTGACTCTCTGCTCCTCCGGCAAACGGTCCAAACAATGATGCAAAGCTTTTAATTGCTCCTCATCGCCCTCTTCTTCCAACAAGTCCAAGAATTCGCCCGACTCGGCTACCAACGTATTCCAGTCTGCCGGAAATTCTCTGGCATCTCGACGCAGCAATTGCAAGCAATGATTCTTTGCCACACTGTAAAGCCATGTCTTAAAATTGGAAATCTCATAATGTTTTACCTTATCGGACAACTCCTCAAACAATTGCATCACAGCATCCTCGGCATCTTCCGGAGCACGAAGATATTTCAGACACAAACCGTACACCAACGGGATATAGCGGTTATACAGAATACCGAAATATTCTGCATCGCCCGAACGAAGATATTGCTGCAACAAGTCTTCATCACTCTCTGCTTCTCCTTTACGCTTGAATAAGAACATATTCCTATTTTCTTATAAAGATACATGTTTTGGCAAAATTCCATAAAAAACAGAGACAAAAAAAATTTTCAACCAATTTATGGAATTCACAAAAGTCCTGCATCTATAAAGAAACAAATCGAATCATTCATCATAAAAAAATAAAAATATGAAAACAAAAAATTATTTCAAAGCTCTCTGGTTGAGTATCGTATGTTCACTGGTTTCGAACATCCTTGTGGCAGCAGTTCCCAATATAACCGTATCAGGTATTGTGACCGACGCCTCCACTGGACACCCCCTCGCAGGAGTATCCATTACAATCGACGGTACTCATAAAGCTACAGTCTCTTCTCAGGAAGGGAAATACTCCATAACAACGAAAGTAAATACTTACTTACGCTTTTCTGCAATCGGCTTCAAAACACAGAAAGTCCAGGTAAAAAAAACGGTATTGAATATACGGCTCATACCGGACAATACCATCCTGAAAGAAGAAGCCGTTACAGAATATGTAAGCTGCGATGAAGTAGCAAGACCCATGGCTAAAATGGTATGCCGGGCAGCATTACCGGCACCGTACCAAACATCATACAGGCCGGCCCACAAAGAAGAATATTCTTCATTTTCAGAAAACCGTTTCTTATCTCCCGACAAGAATCCGTTATCGACTTTTTCTATCGATGTAGATGCTGCTTCTTATGCAAATATGAGAAGATTCATCAATCAAGGCCAACTTCCTCCTAAAGATGCTGTTCGCGTCGAAGAGCTTGTCAATTATTTCTCATACAACTACTCCCTGCCATCGGGCAATCATCCGGTAAACATCGATACGGAAGTAGGAATCTGCCCATGGAACAAGGAGCATCGTTTAGTCAAAATAGGGCTAAAAGCCAAAGAAATACCTTCGGAGAATCTACCGGAAGCCAATTTTGTTTTTCTTATAGACGTATCAGGTTCGATGTATGGACCTACCCGTCTCGAACTGGTAAAATCATCGCTGAAACTTCTGGTCAATAATCTCAGGGAAAAAGACCGGGTAGCCATCGTCGTCTATTCCGGCTCTGCAGGAGAAGTACTTCCCTCTACCTCAGGAAGCGAGAAACAAAAAATCAAAGACGCCATCGAAAAACTCACTGCAGGAGGCTCGACCGCAGGGGGCGAGGGTATCAACTTAGCGTACAAAATCGCTTCCCAAAATTTCATAAAAGGCGGCAACAATCGCATTATACTCTGTACCGATGGAGATTTCAATGTCGGCATATCTGACGACCAAGCGCTCGAAACTCTTATTTCTTCCAAAAGGAAAAGCGGCATCTATCTTACAATACTCGGATACGGTATGGGAAACTATAAGGATAAAAAAATGCAGGTACTCGCCGAAAAAGGGAATGGAAACCATGCTTATATCGACAACCTTCAGGAAGCCAATAAAGTGCTGGTCAACGAATTTGGCAGCTCGCTCTACACCGTAGCCAACGATGTAAAATTGCAAATAGAATTTAATCCGGCACAGGTGCAATCGTACCGTCTCATTGGATATGAAAGTCGTATGCTAAACGACGAAGACTTCAACGACGACACCAAAGATGCCGGTGAAATAGGAGCCGGACATACCGTTACAGCCTTCTACGAAGTCATACCAGTCGGAGTCAAAGGGAATATACCGGGTACTATCGATGCCTTGAAATATCAGAGCAGCACATCGTTAAATACGCCTCAACTTCTGTCATCGAAAGAAATGTTGACCGTAAAGTTACGTTATAAAATGCCCGAAGAAAAACAAAGTCGACGAATCGAAAAAAGCCTTATCGACAAGGGTGGAGACAACGTTTCGGACGATTTCAGATTTGCTTCGGCGGTAGCCATGTTCGGGCAGCTTCTTCGCGATTCCGATTTCAAAGGAAATGCCTCGTTCGAAAAAGTCATAGAGACTGCACGCAAAGGGCTCGGTGATGACCGTGAAGGATACCGGCACGAATTTATCCGGCTGGCCGAAACAGCCGGAAATCTTAGCAAATAACCTCTGATTTCCGATAAGAGCCCGAATGATTTTTAATGTTTCGGGCTCTTTTTCCTTTCCCAAATTACTTATACCGGACAAATCCACCGACTTCTTTTCTCAAAGAAAACGGCATCGGAACTGCATATCCCACTCGTAAAAGAACCACGGGGAAGCGAGTCCCAAGCCCCAGATTCCGGCACAACTCCCCGGAAACAATCTCTATTTCACAAGGTTGGTTCATAAATGCATACGAAATTCCATGCTCAGTCAATTGTAACAACAAACGTTGTAGACACCGACCCAGATTTATCCACTCCTCCGGAACATTATGATTTACAGTAAACAACACGGCATGGGAAGACGATTTCATCTTTTTCAAATCACTTTTATTCTGAGCTTTCGGACGAAGTAAGCTATTCATTATCGTTTTGGATATGAACATCGGCAAATCTGGAGCTCCAAAAACGGCATAACTAAGCCCGTCCCGTTCCCGTTCTGTATGCCGCTTGTTATAACGCATCCATTCTTTCAGTTCTTTCTTAAATGCATCATTTCCCATTTGTATCTCATTTCCTTGAAAAATCAAATTCTCAATATCCTCATACTCCTTACTTCCCCTTGCATAAGAAAATAACTCGACATTCCCTTCTTGTGACGAATTTATAAGCCTAACCATCAGAGAATCTTCGATACTTTTTCCCGAATACACACTCCGGTTCGTACTCCGCAGTATTATTTGAGGAAATAACGAAGCATACCTATATTTTTTCTCCTGAAGAGAAAAGGAAACCCGTACACATTTGTCATCCGTAACTTTTATATCAAAGCCATACCCTCTTACCGACGCAGCAATAACCAGATTTTCCAGAGCACAACCCAAAGAGACAAACATCTCCCGATTGTCTGCATCGACAATCGGTAACGATTTGGACATATCCGGTTTCAAAGTTACACCGTCATCTCCTACTTCAAATATCCACGGTTGGGTATTATGCCCCGAAGGAGCCTTTACTGCCTGCTCTATCATAAACATATAATCGTCTTCCATACTCTTTATCATATTTTTTCCCTTTTCCACAAAATTACTCGCATCACATACCTAAAATATATTCCAAAACAATACCGTTATTATCCGACTTATCCTCATTTTCTATTTATCCAAAGGTCTACCATCAAATCTATTCCCTCCTCTATCTGTTTCCATCCGGCCTCTTCCTGTATACTGATTCCATTGTACACCAGACAATTTTCTTCGAGTAGCACCAGATAACTTATAGCAGCTGTCATCACCGAAGCAACAGCCGCCACTTCTTTTCTCGGGTGCCCGGATAAGCGGCTCACTGCCTCAACCAACCATACCCCTTTTTCTTCCCGACGCTGCCTTAACTTTTCCACTAAAGAATTTTCATGCGACAATTCCCACCGGTACAACCGCCGAAGCGTATAATTCTCTCTCAAAAATGTTATCTGACGATGAAACATCTCCTTTATAAAAAGCCCCAGACCCTCCCTGCCCGACGGTAATGTTCCATTAAAATTTATCCAATAATCATATTGTTGTATATAAGCGGCTATCAATCCTTCCAAAGAACCGAAATAACGGTATATCAACATCTTCGACACACCGGCTTTCGCAGCAACGGCATTGATTCCCAATGCTTCATATCCCGACTCTTCAACCAAAGAATCTACAGCATCCAACAGACTTTGTTTGGTCTGCTCTTTATTTCGTATAAATTCCATACTGCTATTTTATATGTTACCATTCGGTTACAAAAATAAGTTACCTATCGGTAACATAAAAATATTCTGAAATATTTTTTTAAGCCTGTTCAAATTTTCGCTTAAATACCAGTCAGGCAAACATTGCGCCTTCAAATCTTGTTCTATACTTGTATATTAAAATTTCAGATATGAGTGCCAAAGAACAATATTGGAGATATTCGTTAATAACTATCATTCTGGTACTGGGAGTTATTCTATTCATAGAATTCATTCCCTTCTTAGGAGGCATATTGGGTGCCTCAACCATCTATATTCTGGTACGAAACCAGATGCTTTACCTGACCGAGAAGAAGAAAATCAGGCCCAGCATGACCGCCATTCTGCTACTGATAGAATCGATATTGATATTTTTGATACCACTTACCCTCGCTGTATGGCTATTTATAAGCAAGCTGCAAAACATCAATCTTGACCCGAACGCTTTTGTACAGGAAGTAGAACACATTGTCAACTTGATAGAAAACAAAACCGGATACAATATTTTCGACCGAGATAACATATCATCTATTGTCTCCACGCTGCCTCAGATAGGGCAAACGTTGATGAGCGGAATCACCGGTTTCGTGGTAAATATCTTCGTCCTGCTGTTTGTACTTTACTTTATGATTATAGGCGGGAAAAAAATGGAAAAATACATATACGAAATACTACCTTTCAGCCAAGAAAACAAAAAAAACGTAGTGAAAGAAATCGAACTTATTGTAAAATCGAATGCCATCGGGATACCTTTGCTCGCTATTATACAAGGGCTGGTAGCTCTCATCGGTTACGTGATTTTCGGTGTCCCGAATGCTCTTCTTTTCGGTTTCCTTACTTGCTTCGCAACTATCATCCCTATTGTAGGGACATCTATCGTCTGGGCACCTCTGGTCGTATACCTGGCACTGACCGGGAACTGGATTTTTGCCGTATGCCTGGCGGCTTACTCTCTCGCCATAATAACAAATGTAGACAACTTGATACGGTTTGTCCTGCAAAAGAAACTGGCCGATACACACCCTCTAATCACGATATTCGGTGTCGTCATAGGATTGTCCTTGTTCGGGTTCATGGGAGTCATTTTCGGTCCGCTCTTGCTATCCATATTCATTTTATGTGTCAATATCTTCAAAAAAGAATATCTTGAAGACAATAAATAGTTCAGATAAGATATTTCAACGTAAAAAACAGGGCCAATAAATACATAGCTACCGATAACTTCCTACGCTTTCCACAAAACAGATTGATAAGCACATAGCTTATCAGCCCCAACACTATGCCATCAGATATGCTATAAGCCATGGGTATGGTTATAATACATATAAATGCAGGTATTGATTCGGAAAAATCATCCAAATCGATTTCCTTTATAGGCGCAAGCATAAACAGACCTACCAACACCAATACCGGAGACGTAGCTACTCCCGGAATAGAAAGGAACAGCGGAGAAAAAAGTATAGCCGCCATGAAACATAAAGCTACGACAAAGGAGGTCAGTCCCGACCGGCCGCCTTGTGCTACCCCCGACGCACTTTCTACATATGTCGAGACCGTACTTGTCCCCACAAGGGCTCCGAACGTCGTACCGATAGCATCGGCCATAAAAGCCTCCTTCACCCGAGGTATCTTCCCGTTCTGCAACATCCCTGCTTTTGCCGATACTCCGACCAATGTCCCGATAGTATCGAACATATCAATAAAGAGCAATGTAAATACTGTAATTGCCATCTTGCCCGTAAACACATTCTCAAAATCAAACTGACAAAAGACAGGAGACAAAGACGGGGGAAGGCTCATGATTCCTTTATATTGTGTTATCCCCATCGGAATACCAATAATGGTCGTCAATACAATTCCTATCAACATGGCTCCCTTTACATTCTTAACCAGTAATACCGATGTTATGGCCAATCCGGCAAGAGCCAATAAAGGAGAACGGGAAGTGATGTTCCCTAAAGAAACTAATGTGGCATCATTATGAGTTACAATACCGGCATTCTGCAATCCGATAAACGCTATGAACAAACCGATACCGGCACCAATGGCGTTCTTCAATGACATCGGTATGGCATTTACAATAGCTTCCCGCAAATTTGTCAATGTCAATACGATAAACAATATACCTTCTATCAAAACCGCTGTCAAAGCAAATTGCCAACTATTCCCCATTGCCAGACACACCGTAAAGGCGAAAAAAGCATTCAACCCCATTCCAGGAGCCAAAGCAAAAGGCAACTTTGCCCACAAAGCCATTACTAATGTCGCAACAACAGAAGACAGAGCCGTCGCTGTAAATACAGCCCCTTTGTCCATCCCTGCTTGTCCCAGAACTTCAGGATTTACGGCAAGAATATAAGACATCGTTAAAAAGGTAGTAATACCTGCTAAAATCTCGGTTCGGACATTCATTTTTCCAACTTCAAAACCGAATAGTTTCTGCAGGCAAAAAGCTTTATCTTTATATAACCGCATCTTCTTAAGAACTTAATAGCTATTTCAATATCACTTTATAGGGTCGGTTCATCTTATCAGCATAATCTCCTATCAAAGAAAAGAAATATTCTCTGTCGCTAAACTTAGAATCGGTCAATTCCCATGCCGCATACGCATTAAAATGATACAAACTATCCATATCAGGCTTCAGACGGGCACACCATGTCTTTATAATATCCGCACTATCTTTAGGCGCATCAAAGGTTTCTGCCAAATTATTGTTGGGTATAATCAATGCCATCCCCATATACCATTCCTTATTATAGGTCTGCTTGTCATGAGTCATCATTGCTGTATAATCTCCAAATTGCTTTTTCTCATAAGGCATATCATTAAAGTTCGAAACAATACCCGTAACCAAATATGTGCTATCAGGTAAAGCTGATGTTCTTACCTTATTTTCATAACCGAATTTTCCTGCCCAGATAGTAACCGTTTCCTTCACATCGATTTTACCTCCCGGCACTTCCCATCCATAAAAATCAAGGTCAAATACCGACCTCACCGGTCCCTCCGCAATCAAAGCATATCGAGTAGAATCGACATTATCGACCGTCTTATCTATAGTCACACCCAAGCGCACAAGACTATCTTGAGTCTGCAACGCAAGTCCTCCCAAACCGAACGAATTGGCAGCGCTCATAATATCCCGGCCCCACCCGGCCAATACATGATATGTATCTCCCGGTATACCTTCGGGCCGGATACCAACAGTATCTAAAACCATATCCGAAACTCTCTTGCCGAAAACATCCCGACAATTCCGCCCATCGAAATAGTGCCGGAACCCCATCTTATCATTTTCCCAAGCAATACCATCCATCTGGTAAGGATACCCCTCATCTCTCGCCAGATTGTATTTACCATGCACATCGGTTTTCAATTCCCGGATATCTCCGGGTGCATACATCTTGCCATACCGTATATTCGTACGGGAAGCAAATTGAGGATAATCCTCCGGCTCTACCCATTCGAGAGACAAAACTGCCTTCTGGCCAGGCTCAAGAGAATATACAAATGCAAATTCATCCCATTTTCCATCACCATCCATATCATCGGCCTGGCAAGCTACCAGCTCCCCTTTTTCATCCCGAACTACGGGAGACAACAACATCTCTTCGGCTTGCAGCTGTTCGCGTGTAAACAACAATGCCTCATCAACATGCGCTCTACCATCTGTATTCTCTAAAACAATCTGCTTAACTTCCGAACTTCCGCATGCCGATAATACAAAAAGAAACGGAATGCACCATAGCACTTTTTTCATACCTTCCATATTTTATTTATAATATACCTTCGTCTGCAAAGCTAAAATAACCATCATCACAAAAGATTATATGGTCTAAAATGCGGATATCGAACAAGGCTGCCGCCTCTTTTACCTTCCGAGTCAACTCAATATCAAGTCTACTGGGTTTATTCGTGCTGGATGGATGGTTGTGGCACAATATCAACCCCGAAGCCAACTTCTGTACAGCGGGCTTCAACACCAGTCTTATATCTACCGGAGCAAAAGTCGTACCCCCTTGGCCTACACGGACTTTATCCATCACTTTATTCGACGAGTTTAAAAAAGCAACCCAAAATTCTTCATGCGGAAGGTCTGCCAGTTGAGGGTAAAACAAATCATACACATCCCGGCTCGAAAGTATCTTTTTACGCACTTCAGCTTTTTCGCTTTTCCTTCTCCGGCCCAGTTCCAACGCAGCAATAATACTGATGGCTTTTGCCTCCCCTATGCCATCATAAGTATCAGACAAATCATACACACTCAACTTACCCAATTGATTCAGGCTGTTATTCACATCATTCAATATCCGTTGCGACAGTTCCACCGCCGTTTCTTTCTTGTTTCCCGAACCAATCAAAATAGCAATAAGTTCTGCATTGCTCAACGCCTGAATACCTTTCAAAAGCATTTTTTCACGAGGACGGTCTTCCACTGCCCATTCGTTAATATTCAATTTTTCGGTCTTTCTCATGGCAATCTTAACAATTTATTTCCCCTTACGCAAACGTATCTCTTCTGTCTCATCCCGGCCTCTGCCCAACAATATTTTCAAGAAAAATGCCTTCATAAAGCCTATACCGTAGCCCCCCAATTGTATGACACTGGTTATCACCGACAATGCCGCAATCTTAAGATTCTTATTCGAAAACAGGGAAACGGCAAATATTGCCAACAGATAGAAAAGCAACGGTAATATGGCATACGGCCAGAAAAACGAGGCTATAATCATCGCCAACGAGCCCAAGACAAAAGCTGCCGGTAATAAATGCACAATTTTCAAGGTATCGGGATATAAAAGATACAACGAAATCCGAGACATCCCGAATATATAAATCTGCCGGCAAAAAAGTTTCAAACTGGTACGCCGCTTATGATAGACATACGCCGGGCGAATAAGTCTAATCGAAAACCCAGCTTGCCGGATACGTGTACTCATATCGATATCTTCGCTGAACATCTCCCTGAAACCTCCGACAGATTCGAATACTTTCCTGGAAAATCCCATGTTAAATGTACGTGGAGTAAACTTCTCCAACTGCATCTTTCCTCCTCGTATCCCCCCCGTTGTCAGAAATGAAGTCATCGAATAGTTTATAGCTTTCTGTATGTCCGAAAAAGACTCATGAGCCTTATCCGGACCGCCGAAACAATCAGCATAATTCCGGTCCAATTCCTTCCGGACTATTTCAAAATAGGACTCAGGAATGACACAATCAGAGTCAAAGAAAATGAAATATTCTCCCGACGCTTTCTCCATACCGTAATTTCGGGCAATACTTCGCCCCTCATTTTCCTTATAGTAATAATGTATATCGAGCTTCTCCGAATAATCATTTGCAACAGAGCGGCAAGGCAATGTCGAGCCATCCTCCACCAACAAAATTTCAAAATCATAAGAGGTCTGATTACTAAGACTTTCCAACAAATCCCGTACTTCATCAGGACGATTATAAACAGGTATTATTACTGAAAAATAGGGCATATATGTATTTGTTCTTGTGATGGTTACAAAGATAGGGTATTTTAAGAAACCAATAGAAAAATTTTATATAAAATAAGAGCCTGTTTGAATTTTGTCCGAAAAGAATTCTATAAATAATCCTCACCAAATCCAAGTCGGATTTGGCTCTACATCATACATACAATTACGTCTCAAACCGGAATTTACGGTAGCTATTCGATATTTTATTTATATATTTGCCTTTCTTTTTCCAATTTCTACTTTTATATGACAGACATCCACAAGAAGCAACGAATAGAATACATAGATATAGCAAAAGGCATATGCATTATCTTAGTGGTATATGCACATATCGACACTACCATCCTCGACTATAAAATCGGTATCTTCTTCGATTCCTTCCGTATGCCTTTATATTTCTTTTTATCAGGTCTATTCTTCAAACAATATTCCGGTATTTTTGAGTTTACCATAAAGAAAATAAACAATCTCATCGTTCCCCTGTTTTTCTTCTTTATATTTTCCTACCTGTTCGATTTTATCTGGGCCGTCATAAATACACTTCAGGGAAACAATATGTTGAATAATTTCAAATGGCAATTCTGGGACCCGATTCGGTTCGGAGGGGGAGGCTCCCACAATCCACCCTTATGGTTCCTTACTTGCTTATTCGAAATAAACATCATATACTACATTTTACACAAGTTTCTAAACTTTACCTTGCTGAACATATCCATTATCATCATATCCGTCATAGGCTGGTATTTGGCTACTAACGGAATCGTCCTTCCTTACAAAGGAACATCTACACTTGTCTCCCTGCCTTTTTTTCACATAGGCTACCTAATTCGGAAAAGCGGATTCTTAACAGAAAATAAACACAGAGACAAATATTTATTTGCAAGTATTATACCCATTTCAGTCTTTGTATATTACGTTGCCCAACCGGTAAATATTGCCGGGCTGCACCTCCCTGACCACTATTGGATATTTTACTCTGCAGGCATCGGAGGAACCCTTTCTATCCTGTTCTTATCCAAATGGATAAAACATCTCCCGGGCATCGCTTACTTCGGACGATACTCACTCATTACATTCGGTACACACTGGTCTATTTTCACGACTGCCGGGGCACTGCTTTATCCGTTGATTTCCGAATCATTCACAAGCTATCTCCTGATTCTCCTGATTGTATTGGCTTGTGAAATGGTACTCATACCCATAAGCATAAAATATTTTCCCCGGTTTACTGCACAGCAGGAACTCATCCCCTCCAATTTACTAAACAAAGAGAAAATAAAAAAACAATGACCTATACACCATTAACAACAATATCACTCGGTCTTCTTATGCCTGTGCGACAAGTATTTTTCTAATCCGTTTCTCCTAAGTTTACATGCCGGACAATGTCCGCACCCGTCACCCGGAATGCCGTTATAACAAGTCAACGTTTCTTGGCGAACCAAGTCAAAAACACCCAATTCATCCGAAAGTGCCCACACGGCTTCCTTATCCCTCCACATCAAAGGGGTATGTATTTCAAACTGCGCATCCATCGCCAGATTGAGAGATACATTCAGCGAACGGATAAAAGTATCCCTGCAATCCGGATAACCGCTAAAATCGGCCTGAGAAACTCCGGTCACCAAATGCCTGATACCTCTTTGAAATCCGACAATAGCAGCAAAGGTCAGAAACACCATATTCCGTCCCGGAACAAAAGTATTCGGATAAGTATTCTCCGGTTTTTCCTCATCCATCTTCAACTCCGGATTTGTCAAAGAATTATCAGTCAATTGAGCCATCAACGATACATCGAGCACCTCAAAAGGAACTCCGGCTTTCTTCGCAATCTTCCGGGCCATCTCTACCTCTAAAGAATGCTTCTGCCCATATACAAAACTTATAGCCTGTACCGACTCGAAATGTGCCAATGCCCAAAACAAACATGTTGTAGAATCCTGCCCTCCAGAGAAGCAGACCAGCGCCGTTTCTTTCTGTTTCATTTTCTATTATTATAATGTAGTTGATAAAATAAGGGAAAGTTCCGCGGAAAAGCCGGCCATTTATTCATCGAGTCCGGTCAAAATCTTATCAGAGGTTATTCTCCTTCTCCTTAAGAGAAAACACCTGTAAAAAGATTTTCAATAATATCTACCCGACTCTTATAATCCTTGTTTTTTACGTGGTATAGCAAGCACACGGAAAGGTCCCTTTCAGTAGCAAAGATAATGAATAATCTCTATATAAAAGACATTTGTCCCAATAAAAAAGGCATATCGTATAGATATGCCTTCTCATAAGTTATTAGCTAAAATCAATAATTGTTTTTATTTCACACGCCCAACATAAGTTCCTTCGCGGGTATCTACTTCTATAATTTCACCTTCGTTGATAAACAACGGAACGCGCACAGTAGCTCCCGTCTCTACAGTTGCAGGTTTCAATGTATTTGTTGCAGTATCCCCTTTCAAGCCCGGTTCGGTATAAGTCACCTGCAATTGCACTTTTACCGGTAATTCTGCAAAAAGGATAGTTTCGGTAGAAGTATCAGATACAACTTCGGCAATCATACCTTCTTTCAAGAAATCAACCCCTGTAATCTGGTCACGTGAAATAGGATGTTGGTCGAAAGTTTCCTGATTCATGAAAATATAATCATCTCCTTCTTGATACAAAAACTGATATGGACGACGCTCTACGCGTACATCTTCCAATTTTTCACCGATGTTAAAACGACGTTCCAAAACGTAGCCGTTCACAACATCTTTCAATTTTGTACGCATAAAAGTGTTTCCTTTTCCCGGTTTTACATGCAGGAAATCGATACAGAAGTACAGTTTACCGTCCATACGGATAGCTGTTCCGATTTTAATGTCTTGGGCATTAATCATACTTTTTTAACTTATATGTGATTATTATTAGATTATTTACCACGTACGTTTTTTACTCTTGACTGCAAAAGTAATGTAAATCAAGAAAAAACACAAAAAGAATCCACTAAAAAATGAGCCATTACTTTGTTTATTAAAAAAAAGTATCTATTTTTGCAGTCCGAATTTTGAATAATAACGATAAATATATACGGCAATGAAAAGAACATTTCAACCTTCAAACAGAAAGAGAAAAAACAAACATGGCTTCCGCTCGAGAATGGCTACCGCTAACGGCCGCAGAGTATTAGCCAGTCGTCGTGCTAAAGGCAGAAAAAAATTAACTGTATCTGACGAATACAACGGATAAGATATATTTTCCAAAATATACTTATATATATGGAAGCAGGGGTTCGATTATCGAGCCCCTGCTTCCATATATATAAGTATCATACCTTTTCTATCTTCGACAACTCTACATACCATATATATCCGGAAACATGATTATATCCCATCTTCTCCGCCAACGAGACATACTGCCTCACCTGCCTACGATACGAGTCCCGCTCAACTATACCGAATTTATAATCGATGACCGAAACTTCATCTCCCTCTATAACCACCCGGTCAGGACGATAAAAGATACCCTCGGACTGTAATATTTCGGCCTCATTAAGCACTTGGATTCCCGGAGCGAACCATCTGCTAACTTCCGGAGATGAAATCCATTTCCGAATATCCCCTTCTACTTCGGCAGCTTCTTCCCGTGTCAGTTGTCCGGAAAAAATATAAGGCTTCAATGCCTGAGACAAATCTTCAGGATAATGAATCG
Source organism: Coprobacter secundus subsp. similis (assembly GCF_015097275.1). Classification (GTDB taxonomy): domain Bacteria; phylum Bacteroidota; class Bacteroidia; order Bacteroidales; family Coprobacteraceae; genus Coprobacter; species Coprobacter secundus. The sequence goes on along the minus strand of NZ_AP023322.1, from coordinate 3,161,085 downwards.
TACTCAATATCTCGTGCATCAAAGTACCATATCGGCGTTCTTCCCGGTCGCCAAAATACCCTTTCCCTTGCAACCGTAACCTCAAACGATTTTTAAAATCTATAGACGAATACTCAGGCATAGCTATTTCTTCGACCGCAGACGGATGCTCCGAAACCGTATGCGTTGCCTTCCCAAATTCAAAGACGCAAGTGTCCGGATTATAAAATGACCTTAAATCTACAAATTCCCGTCCGGTCCCATCTGAAAAAGAATTGGATATACAATAATAAAGCAACGACGACACAGAAGATATCGTATTCCCGCTTTTCGGTTTGGGGGCTATCAATACCAACTCTTCCTTAGCCCGGGTAAAAGCAACGTATGCCAAGTTGAGATTATCAATATACGAGTGCATCTCTTCATTAAAATAATCATAGGCATAAATCGTTTTTTCAAGACGGGAGCTATATCTTACCGGTACCAAAGGCAAGCGGTCAAAAGGAGCACTTCGGGGCCGGCACCACAAAATATTGGCATGTTGAGAATCATTATTATCGAGGCTCCAATCACAAAATGGCATAATCACAGCTTTAAATTCCAGGCCTTTAGACTGATGTATAGTCATAATACGTATCGCATCCTGCGAATCGGGAGTCGAAATCGTTTTACTCTTACCCTTCTCATCCCACCACTGTAAAAAGGAAGCCAAATCGGCCGAATGCTTATCGATATAAGAAAGCACTACATCCTGAAAAGCCTGGACATAAACCTCATCGCTCTTATTCACCGGAGGGAAATACTCGATTATCTTCTCGCACATCTCAAAAAGGGGACGAGTTCTCAAATCCTCAAACAGGCTCTCTATCCGGGCAAAAAAGGTCAAATTATTCACATCTTCCCGCAAAGAAAAATAGGTACTCAAAGCATCCGAGGGAGCCTGATGCTCATGAAAAATTTCATACTCATATACTGCTTGCGTACGATTTATCTCAGAATCCGGATTTTGCAAATAATTTAAAATACTTATAATCAACTTGATTACAGGAGCATTTCCCAGATACAAAGCCTCGTCCGAAATAATATCGAATCGATAACGGCTATCCGTATTCTGAGCCTTATATGACAATAATTTATCGGCAATGAGCCGCCCGTCCTTCTTATACCTCACAAGAAAAGCAATATCCTTCAGTCTAAGCCCCTGGTCTTGCAACCGCTTCAATACATCGGGAATATCCTCCAATGCCCTTTCTCTCCAAGGGATTTCGTCTGTCGTATCTTTAAAAAATATGGAAACATGCCCCATATAGTCTTTGTTTTTCGGAGGGACATGTTGATACGTATCAGAATATGCATCGACGATTTTATTCTTGAAATCCTTGACCTCATCATCCGATACAGGTGCATCGGCCATATGGTCATTCAAAATATCCTGCAATACTCGTGACGACATCTGAAAGACAACATTATTAAAAGCTATTACCTGAGATGAACTTCTCCAATTGGTATCCAGTACATTATCCGCCATTTGCCCTGCTCCAAAGGATTGTTTCAAACGGTCATGCAATAATTTCCAATCCGAATTGCGCCATCGATAAATGCTCTGCTTGACATCTCCCACAATAAGACTATTCTTACCCCGGTCAAGGCTGTCTTTGAACAAAGGAGAAAAATTGGCCCATTGCATATTCGAAGTATCTTGAAACTCATCTATCATCAGATTATCTATCCGAGTACCTATCTTCTCATATACAAACGGCGTATCGCTACCGTCAATGACACGATTCAGCAATTCGGTCGTATCCGACAACAGCAACAAATTATGTTCCTGCTCATAGGCTCTCACATTCCGGTCGATATCACTCAAAATGCCTAATGTATAAAAATATCGCGAGGTCTCTACTACCGACAGATAACGAGGATACAACCCAAAACATTTCAAAGCCTTTTCTATACAATCGTTAAGCCCCCCGTTGTAAGCTTCTTCTATACGAGCGCGTATTTCCGGAGCTGTTGTTTTCGTATACCATTGTGCAATATCACCCGCCAACTTAGTAAAAGTCACCGTAGGCTCCTTTATTATACCCGACGCCCATTTTTCAAAATGAGAAAATGGAGAATTTTTCCCACCCTTGAAATCGGCCGCCTGCAATTGAAAGTGAGACAATAACCGTAGCCCCTCTTCTCCCAGTTCCTGCAAAAAACTTTCGAACATATTCCGTATCTTGGAAAGTTCCGAGATATACTCTTTCAGCACCTTTTTATCCGCAGTCAGGGCCAACAGTTCTCGGCTATATGTCTTATAAGTCTCCTTAAATATCTCCCCGGAAAGAGCCTCAATATCCTTGCGTATATTCCAGCTCTCGGCATTCTCCACTTTTTCCTCAGAAAATTTCAACAACCAACTCAACAATTCTTTGCTCGAAGAGTCTTCCAGTTCAAACAACATCCGGTCTACCGCTTCAGACAATACACGAGAATTATCAATCTCCAGATTATATCCGCCCTGTAACCCTATCTCCCGAGTGAAGGCCCGAGTAGTCTGCTGAAAAAAACGGTCGATTGTATCAATACTGAAAGATGAAAAATCATGGAGCAAGGAAAACAATATCTCCTTTGCCTTGCCTTGTAAATCCGGTTCATTAAAACCGGTAAAAGAGGTCAACTCCTTAAAATAGTCCGAATTCCTGACACCATGTGCCAGTACAAACAATTCTTGTATGATACGCCGCTTCATCTCTCCGGTCGCTTTGTTGGTAAAAGTCACCGCAAGAATATGACGATATGCATCTCTCTCTTTTGCAGAAAAAAGCAATTTTAGATACTCTAAAGTAAGCCTGTACGTCTTACCCGACCCTGCCGACGCTCTATATACTGTTAACACGAAATATTACTATTTTTCAAATGATGCGAGCCTTATAATTCTCACCCAACAACACATCCCTGACTTTTGCCCTAAAATCGCCCTGTATCAAAATCTCTCCATCTTTTGCCGAACCTCCTACTCCACATTTGGTTTTCAACAATTTCGCCAGAGACTTCAAATCATCTTCCGTACCTATAAAACCGGTTATCAATGTCACCGATTTTCCATTCCGGTTACGCTTGTCAAGTTGTATTTTCAATTGCTGCTTATCCGGCGGAAGAGTCTCTGTTTCCTCTTCGTTACCAGATTCATAATGAAAATCCGGATTTGTAGAATACACAATATTCAACCTGTCTTTCCAATCATTTTTTTTAGCCATCATCTCAATATTTAACTCCGATTATCCCTTAAGTCCTCGATATTCAGTATATTTGCGTCCAAATTTAATACAGATAAAGAAGGTTACCAAACAAAACCTTCAGATTAAAAAAAATTATTACTTTTGTAATAATGCAGAAAAATACGCATTTATGGCTAACGAAAACACTAAAATAAATATTAAATTGCCCGAACCTTCACTTCGTCGTTTGCCGTGGTATCTGGCATACGTCAAGTTACTGAAAGACAAAGGAGAAGAATATGTCTCTTCTACTCAGATTGCCAAGGATATAAACGTAGATGCATCACAAATTGCCAAGGATTTGTCTTTTATAAATATCTCGGGAAAAACACGAGTTGGCTATGAAGTAAATTCTCTGGTAGAAGTGTTGGAAAATTTTCTCGGATTTACCAATGTTCACAAAGCTTTTATATTCGGAGTAGGAAGTTTAGGTGCTGCATTGTTACAAGACTCCGGATTAGCACAATACGGGATGAATGTAGTAGCCGGATTCGATGTCAAAAAAGAACTTGCCGGAACTATGATAAATGGAATACCGGTATACCACATTTCCGAGTTCGAACAAAAACAAAAAGAATTGGGCGCAAACATAGGTATATTGACTGTACCGGTAGAACGGGCCCAGGAAGCCACAGAAAACATGATTGCCGGAGGAATAAAAGCAATCTGGAATTTTACCCCGTTCAGAATTCGGGTTCCCAAACATATCGTTGTCCAGAATACATCTATTTATGCACATTTGGCTGTTATGTTCAATCGGTTAAATAATCTAAAAAAATAACACCATTCCCTATCAACCTTTCAGAAAAGAAAAATAAATGAAGATTATTGCTGTCGGATGGAATTATCTCTCTCACAATAAAGAGATGAATCGTACGTTATTACCTAAAGAGCCTGTTATCTTCTTTAAACCGGAGACTGCTCTTTTAAAAGACGGAAAGCCGTTTTTTCTTCCCGACTTTTCGGAAAGAATCGAATATGAAACCGAACTGGTATTCCGGGTTTGCCGGCTGGGGAAAAATATTGCCCCACGATTTGCGCACCGCTATTATGATGCTGTAACCGTAGGTATAGACTTTACAGCACGCGATTTGCAAAGCAAATTACGGCAAAACGGTGAGCCCTGGGAAATATCCAAAGGATTCGATTCTTCTGCTGTAATAGGGAATTTTGTAGAAATAGAAAAACTTGGAGATACATGCCAGTTGCCCTTTTCCCTATCCATAAACGGGAATACCGTCCAACAGGGGAATAGCAAGGACATGATATTCAATATAGATGATATTATTGCATACGTCAGCCGCTTTTATACGTTAAAAATCGGAGATCTCATTTACACAGGAACACCCGATGGTATCGGACCTGTAAAAATAAATGACCACTTGCAAGGGTATCTGAAAGAGGAAAAAGTCCTCGATTTTTATGTAAAATAAAATTTATATACAAAATATGCCATATCATTCTTTTTTAAGAATATTACTTTCGACCATAAGGACTGATTATACGATAGCATTATTGACTGCCATTGTACTAAGCATATTTACCGCTGGTGCGCTAAACGATGGGGACAGATATACTCGTGAATCGGTATTAAACTCGGGTTCTTGGGTACGGGTAAAAGTATATGATAACGGCATATATCAGATTTCATACAGCGATTTGCAACAATGGGGATTTTCCGACCCCACCAAAGTAAAAGTATACGGATATGGAGGAAAAATGCTTGAAGAAGATTTTACTACCCCCTATACCGATGACCTGCCTGAAATTCCAGTATATCATGCCGGTGATAAAATTCTGTTTTATGCACAGGGTATCATTTCATGGTCATACAATACATCCAAAAACATTTTTGTGCACGACCGACACGCTTACTCATCGGCCGGATACTATTTTATCACACAGAATGATAATCCGGCGACCGAACTCCCGACAGACAATACTCCTGATGACAAAAGTTTGAGTGCAACATCGGTATTCGACGACTACGACCTGTATGAAACCGAGTCGGTCAATTTAGGAAAAACCGGAAGAGTTTTTTATGGAGAAGATTTCCGCTATACTACCCAACGGACTTTTTCTTTCGATATTGCAGGTATACCTGAAGACAATAAGACCGTAAGAATGCAAGTCGATTTTGTTGCCAAATCGCCTAATTCCAGCAAGGTGACCATCTCTCATAATGGCAGCAGACTAAATACCTATACTATAAAGGGGATGACCAGCAATAGCGACCTGAGTTATAAAAATGCAGAATTACTTTCTGCCTATGATGTATGGGACAGTGACCTCTCGTCTGTAGATAATATTTCTATCGGTTACGAAGGCAGTGATGTAAGGAATGCAAGGCTCGACTTTATCCGCCTGACCTTTAAGCGTAAACTACAATTATACGGAAGCTCGGTCTTATTCCGTAATATAGAAGCCCAATCAAAAAAAATCAGGTATGCTGTGCAAACAGACAAATCGATACAAATCTGGGACATAACAGACCCTATAAATCCGGTATCGGTTCAGGCCAAATCCCAAAATGGCGTTTATTATTTTACTGCTAAAGAAACAGGATTAAAAGAATATGTAGCGTTTGACCCGAGTGCCTCTTTTCCCTCGGCAGAGTACGTAGAAAACATGGCAAACCAAAATCTGCATGGATGGGAAAAAGCCGATTTGTTTATCCTTGTTCCCCCCGAATTGGTAAGTGAAGCAGAACGTCTGGCACAACACCATATAGAAAAAGATGGATTGACATGCAGAGTAGTATTACCTCAACAAATCTATAACGAGTTCTCTTCCGGCACTCCCGATGCAACAGCTGTACGACGATTCATGAAAATGTTCTATGACAGAGCCGGTGAAGACGAATCGTTAAAACCCCGTTATTTATTGTTGTTCGGAGACGGAACATACGACAACAGACTCATATCAAGTGAGTGGAATAACTATAAAGATAGTTTTATCATCAGCTACCAATCTGTAAGCGGGCTTAGCGAAAGGAGCTCCTATGTCTCTGACGATTATTTCGGGTTTCTGGATGACAATGAAGGCAAAAATCTGCCCAGTGACAAACTGGACATTGGAATCGGTCGTTTTCCCGTTAGGACATTATCAGAAGCCCAAATTGCCGTAGACAAAGTCATTGCTTATGCCAATAGTACCGACTTCGGTGTGTGGAAAAATAACCTATGCTTTGTCGCCGATGACGGAAATTCGTCGCAACATATGAGTACATCCGATAAATTGGCCAACTTAGTCGAAACAAATCATCCTGAATTTTATTGCAATAAAATATATATAGATGCATTCAATAAGGTAACGTCGGCAACGGGTTCAACTTATCCGGACGCTAAAAAGAAAATGTTCAACTTATTAGACGACGGACTGCTCCTTATCAACTATTGCGGTCATGGAAGCACCAAGGGCTGGACGGCAGAAAGAATTCTGGAATTAAATGACATTCAGAAAATGTATTTGAAAAGATTGCCACTCTTTATAACTGCGACCTGCGATTTCAGCCGCTTTGACGACGCTGCATATTCGGGAGGAGAATATCTGTTCTTAAATGCCAAGGGGGGAGCCATCGCTCTGTTTACAACCACAAGGGTTGTCGAAACGTACGGAAATGAGCTGATGAACATGGGACTCATTTCCCATCTTTTCGACCGGGACGAAAACGGAAACCGATTACGTTTGGGAGACGTCATGAAATTAGCCAAAAGGAGTATTTCGGGAAGTGATGACAACAAACTGAATTTTGTATTATTGGGAGACCCGGCTCTACATCTAACCTACCCGGAACACAAGTTAATCGTAACCGAAATCAATGGAATCCCCGTCGAAAACTCTTCCGCTTCAGACATACAGCTCAAGGCCCGAGCCATGGTTACAGTCAAGGGTGAAGTCAGGAGCTCTGAGAAGAATGGGAGTGGAACGAAACTGACCGACTACAACGGTATCATATATCCCCGACTATATGATTCACAGACGACAGTAACTACCAACGGTAACGGAACCGACGGAAATGATAAGACCGGAGAACCTTTTACCTTCAAAGAACGGACCAACCTATTGTATACGGCCAAAGATTCTATCAAAAACGGAGAATTTTCTTTTCAGTTCAAAATGCCTAAAGAGTTAAATTACTCCCTTGAATCCGGATATCTCAATCTATACGCAGGTTCTCTCCTGAATGGGGAAGCATTCGGGGCAAGCACGAATTTTATCATTGGAGGAATGGATAATACTGTGCCCGAAGATAATGAAGGTCCTGTCATCCATTCGATGTATCTTAACACTTCAGGGTTCAAAGATGGAGATCTCGTAAATGAAAATCCTGTCTTTTTCGCTGAAATAGAAGACCCGTCAGGCATCAACCTTTCCGGTATCGGTCTAGGACACGATATGACGATAAATATCGATAATTCGGTATATACCGAATATGTTCTCAACGACTACTTCGACCCTCAATCCGGGACATACGGAAAAGGAACCGTGATGTATGAAATTCCGGAATTGGAAGATGGATACCACACCCTTACATTTAAAGTATGGGATACTGAAGGCAACTCCTCAGAAAAAACAATAACATTCTCGACCCAAAAAGGAATAAAACCGAATATTTTCGATTTATGTGTCAACAAAAATCCGGTCAGCGATGTCGCTCGGTTCTATATCGAACACGACCGGCCTAATACGAACATGAGTATCGCCATATCTATTTATAATCTGTTTGGAGAGCAGGTCTGGACCTATAAAGATGAAGGAAAGTCCGATATGTGGACTTCTCCGGTAATAGAATGGAATCTGACAGACCTTGCCGGCCGGCGGGTTACTCCAGGCATATACGTCTATAAAGCGATAATTTCTACAGACAATGAACATGAAGCCACCAAAGCAAAAAAAATAATTGTATTGGGGCAATAAACTAATTAAAAAGCTGTTTTATTTATACGACCAATTATAAAAATTGTCATTAATAGCCCGTTTAGAAGTGAAAAAGATGAAACAAATTCAAAGACTGACCATTTTTATTCTGATAGCCACAATGGGTATGTTTACTTCGATACATGCCCAAAACAATAAAAATACTTCAAAAAATGAATTCAACCCCATTACGACCGGGGTCATGTCTTTAGGCATTAACCCGGATGCTCGAGGTGGAGGTATGGGAGATTTGGGTGTCGCTACCGACCCGGATGTCAACTCCCAATACTGGAACCCGGCAAAATATGCCTTTGCATATAGCAACGCCGGAGTAGCTCTCTCCTATACCCCTTGGTTACGTAAACTGGTAAATGACATTAATCTGGCATATCTTGCCGGTTACTGGAAATTCGGGAGTCGTGATTTGCAAGCCTTGAGTGCCTCTTTACGCTATTTCTCCTTAGGAGCTATCAACATCACCGATGAAGGAGGAAATACAATCAACTCCATCAATCCGTACGAAATGGCTGTAGACTTGGGATACTCGCGTAAATTATCTCAATCATTCTCAATGGGGGTAGTATTCCGCTTCATTTATTCCGATTTAGGATACAACATGGGAACTGACGGAAGCGCTTCCGATGCGAAAGGCGGGGCTGCCTTTGCTGCCGATATAGCCGGTTATCAAACGTTCTACCCGATTGTAGGTAGAAGCGAATGCCAATGGTCTTGGGGATTCAATATTTCCAACATCGGCTCAAAAGTTTCTTATGACGGAGGGAATTCCAGTGCATTTTTGCCAACCAACTTGAGGCTGGGAACCACATTTCTATTTCCTTTAGCAGATTATAATACCCTCTCCTTAAACCTCGACTTGAACAAACTGTTGGTACCAACAAAACCCAGACAAGAAGACTATGCCGACAAAGAAGCCTATCAAGCAGCAGAAGACAAATACGAAAGCACATCTCCGATAAGCGGTATATTCAAGTCCTTTTCTGACGCCCCGGGCGGATTCAAGGAAGAATTAAGAGAAATCAACTTCTCCATAGGAGCAGAGTATTCTTACAACCAGCAATTTTTTTTACGGGCAGGATATTACAATGAAAACAAATATAAAGGTAACCGAAAATTCTTCACATTCGGTGCAGGTTTCGCTCTTAACGTATTCCGCCTCGATGCCGCTTATGTCGTAGCCGCAGCTCAAAGCAGCCCTCTTGACCAGACATTAAGATTCAGCCTGGCATTCGACATGGATGGAATCAAAGATTTAGTAGGAAGACGAAGAAGATAAAAGAACCTCAACAATTTGACATTTAACATGAAAATACGGACAGGATTCGGATTTGATGTACATAGATTAGTAGAAAACCGGGAACTCTGGCTGGGAGGAATACGTATAGAACATCCGATGGGGCTACTGGGGCATTCCGACGCCGACGTTCTCATTCATGCGTTATGCGATGCTCTATTAGGTGCAGCCAATCTGCGTGACATCGGTTACCACTTTCCCGATACAGCTGGTAAATACAAAAACATCGACAGTAAGATTCTACTGGCCCGGACAATGGAGCTTCTTCGGAACAAGGGATATGAATTGTGCAATGCCGACATGACCATCTGTGCCGAACGTCCGAAACTCAATCCTCACATCCCTCTCATGCAGGAGACCCTGGCCCAAGTAATGAATGTAGATATCGATACTCTCTCTATAAAAGCTACAACAACCGAAAAGTTAGGATTCACAGGAAGAGAAGAAGGTATTTCTGCATATGCAGTCGTTCTAATTACACAACAATAGATACCTGCCCCCTATTCATTCTCGGACAAAACTCACACGCCATAAATTCCCAAGGCAACTGCTCGTCATTAAATTTATATACACAAGCACACACGTCAATATCAGCAACATGTTGATATCTGTATGTTTTTCACCTTTCCAAAACGAACAATTGTTGTTGATAAGACAAAAATAAAGTTTATAATAGATTATAACACAACAATTTAATAAGATATAAACAAGTGTTGACAAATATACATCATCAGCTATTTTTACACATATCATACATGTTTCCCGGCAGGCCCGGTGGTTAATATCCAAGTTATCAACAGGCATAACTTGCTTCCAAATCAAAGTTATCAACAAAAAAGGGGTATATTATAAACATCGGTTGTTTATATCTAAATTCTATTTTCTATGTATATAACTAATAATCAAAGATATAACATTACTAACATCTGTTAATAAAAATTGCAGACGATAATACGACAAATGTTTTAACATAGTTAACACTGCAAGGAGATATTTATTAAAAATTTAATACGGAAATTTTTCTGTAATTAGAATAAATTGTACATTTGCGATGTAAAAAAATTCAAATACAGAATTTAAACATACAAATAAAAAACATTTATTATGTCAAAAGTAACTGTCGTAGGCGCAGGTAACGTAGGTGCTACATGTGCGAATGTATTAGCTTTTAAAGAAGTTGCCGATGAAATTGTTTTGCTGGATATAAAACAAGGTGTATCGGAAGGTAAAGCACTCGATATGATGCAAACCGCAACATTATTAGGATTCGATTCTAAAGTAATCGGTGTAACGAACGATTACGCAAAAACCGAAGGTTCTGATGTTGTAGTCATTACTTCAGGTATCCCCCGTAAACCGGGAATGACTCGTGAAGAATTGATTGGTGTCAATGCCGGTATTGTAAAATCCGTAGCAGAAAATGTATTGGCACACTCACCCAACGCCGTTATTATCTGTGTCAGCAACCCGATGGATACAATGACATATTTGATTAAGAAAGCAACAAATCTCCCTAAAAATCGTATTATCGGTATGGGTGGAGCCTTGGATAGCTCTCGTTTCAAATGCTACTTGAGCCAAGCTCTCAATGCAAACCCCAACGAGGTAGAAGGTGTCGTTATTGGCGGACACGGTGATACTACCATGATTCCGTTGACACGCTTGGCTACTTACAAAGGAGTACCGGTATCTCAATTCCTGGATGCTGATACATTGGCCAAAGTCGCTGCTGATACTATGGTAGGTGGAGCAACCCTGACCGGATTACTCGGCACATCAGCATGGTATGCTCCGGGCGCTGCAGCAGCATTTGTAGTGGAATCGATTATCCACGACCAGAAAAAACTCGTTCCATGTAGTGTATATCTGGAAGGTGAATATGGAGAATCAGACATTTGTATCGGTGTCCCGGTTATCTTAGGCCGCAACGGTTGGGAAAAAGTGGTTGACTTCAAACTCAACGCAGAAGAAAAAGCAGCCTTCGAAAAGAGTGCAGCAGCAGTACACAAAACAAACAGTGTTTTGAAAGAAATAAACGCACTTTAATATCGGACAACCTGTCATTATAAAAGCCCTCGGTTTTACAAAACCGAGGGCTTTACTTTTTTACTCCCATGAATAAACCGGACAAAAAAACGAGGGTAACAAACTAACTACCCTCGTCTAAATATTACAGACTATAACAATACTTATCGTCTTGCATTTACCATAACTTTCTTACCGTTTACAATATAAATACCTTGTGGCAAATCATTAGTGGCCGAAGCAGCTTCAACTTGACGACGTACCAATATTCCCCCAAGTGTATATACATCTACTTTTCCATTGTCTGAAACCTTCACATCTTCAATAGACGAAAATTCACTGCCGAATTGCACTTTTATTACTTGACTAAGAGCCACCATATTTATATCAATATTACAATATAGTTTATCACCCTTAAACTTCCCGGTCATATCGATGGGAACCGGTCCTAAATTCGGGCCCATCCAACTCTCTTCCGGGTCATCACCCTTCTGAATCGTTACACTTTCATTGAAGGTCAATGTCGTAAATCCTTGTGCATCAGTCTCACCCTTAACACCTTCCAAAATAATGCTACCCACCGGCAATTCTATTTCGCCCATAGACAATTTAAAATTTTTCAGAGAGAAAGTATATTCCCCATTTCCTGTTTCGGTTACAGTTACCGTAGTAGACTGAGCAGGGGTACTATCCTCATTTACTTTAACCACCAAATCATCGGTAAATACATAAAATGGATTTCCAAACTGCACCTTTATTACTTGGCCAAGGGTTTCCATATTTATATCAATATCGCAGTATAATTTATCATCCTTAAACTTTCCTGCCATTTTGATGGGAACCTTTCCTAAGCCCGGTCCCATCCAACTCTCGTCTGAGTCATCACCCTTCTGAATCGTTACACTTTCATCGAAGGTCAATCCTGTGACACCCTGTGCATCGGTTTCTCCCTTAACACCTTCCAAAATAATACTACCCACCGGCAATACTATTTCGCCCATAGATAGTTTAAAGTTTTTCAGGGAAAAAGTATATTCCCCATTTCCTGTTTCGGTTACAGTTACCGTAGTAGACTGAGCAGGGGTGCTATCCTCATTTACTTTAACTACCAAGTCATCGGTAAATACATGTTCTTGCGCATCAACGAACATCGTCATCAATGCAGCACATATCAAAAGTAAACATTTCTTCATAATCAATTCGTTTTAATTATTAATCTGATACTGATATTCTCTTTTTTATAAAAAAATATAAGGCAAAGTAATTGCATTCAAAAATCGTGTACAAGGTCTATTTTTAAGATTATATGTTCCAATATTAATATTATAACCTAAAATAAAGCTCTATTGCTCAAAATTTAAATAAAAATATTCTTAAAAATATACGAATTTATCACATAGGATCGACATCATAATACAAAATAACAGACTTAAACCTGTCGTCCTTAAGCATCTCATCCTGCACCTGATGCAACAAATCCTTTACTTTAGGCATAGAAGCCCTGTTTTCTATTTTCAATATTATCTTCCGTATATAGAGAGTTTGTATACGAGCAACAGGAGGATTGTCCGGTCCCAAAATACGCTTTCCGAATACCTGCTTCAGACAGGCAGCGTAAGTACGGGAAAGTGAATTGAGCAATTGTTCATCCCGGTGTTTCAAATAGATATAAATCAGCCTGAAAAAGGGTGGATAAGAAAATTGTTCCCGTTCAGCAATCTGAGTACGATACATCCCCTGATAATCATGATGTATAATCTGATGGATCAATGGGTATTCAGGATGGGCTGTCTGCAATACGACCGTCCCTTTATGATTCTTTCGGCCTGCCCGTCCCGCAACTTGGGCCATCAGCTGAAAAGCCCGCTCATGAGCACGGAAGTCTGGAAAATTCATCATTGTATCTGCACTCAATATTCCTACAACACTGACATTATCAAAATCGAGGCCTTTAGTCACCATTTGAGTACCGATAAGTATCTGCGACTTTCTTTGCTGAAAATCTTCTATAATCTGCTCATAAGCTTTCCGTGTTCGGGTTGTATCCAAATCCATCCGGGCAATCTTATATTCAGGAAAACACTGTTCTGCATCCTCTTCGATACGTTCGGTACCAAACCCCCTTATCTCTATCGAAGTATGCCCACATGCCGGACACTGCCGAGGTATTTCATAAGTATAACCACAATAATGGCAAACCAGCTGATTATATCGTTTATGATAGGTAAGACTCACATCACAATGTTTGCATTTGGGAACCCAAGCACAAAGTTTACATTCTACCATCGGAGCAAATCCCCGCCTGTTTTGAAACAAGATAACCTGCTCTCCCCGTTTTAATGCTTCAGAAGACAGTTTCAATAACAAAGGAGAGAAATTTCCCGGCATTTGACGTTGCCGACGGAGCTCTTGCGTATTGGCAATACGTATCTCCGGTAATTCCATGCCTTCATACCTGGAATTCATCTCTACCAGTCCAAACTTACCTTGCAAAGCATTATAATAACTTTCGATAGAAGGAGTTGCTGTACCCAACAAAACCTTTGCCCCATGCATGGATGCCAGTATAATAGCAGCATTACGGGCATGATAACGAGGTGCCGGGTCTTGCTGCTTATAGGTATTCTCATGCTCTTCATCGACTATTACCAAACCTAAGTCTTTGAATGGTAAAAAAATAGAAGAGCGTACCCCCAATATAATTTTTATTCCTTTATCCAGCAATAAGCTATTCCAGACTTCGACTCGCTCATTATCCGAAAACTTGGAATGGTAAATAGCCAACGATTTGCCAAATACTTTTTGCAAACGTCCTGTAAGCTGAGTAGTCAATGCAATTTCCGGTACCAAATACAAAACTTGGCGGTTTTGCTTCAACACTTCTTGGATGAGATGTATATACACCTCCGTTTTCCCACTGGATGTAACGCCATGTAATAATGTCACATCTTTGTTATGAAAGGTCGAAATAATATCTTCTAACGCTTTCTTTTGGAATTCATTTAGATGATGAGCTTCTTCTGCCGAATCCATCGAAACAATACGGCTGATTTCTTTAGTGTAGGATACCAAAATGCCTTTCGCCAGTAATCCGTTCAGCACCACAGATGTAACATCGGCACGTTTCAACAATTCCTTTTTCGATACTTCCCTTAATTCTCCCCGCTGCATAAAACCTGACATATCGATATATGCCATCAGCAGCTTCAATTGCTTTTTTACCGACGACAGTTGCTCGAATATTCCCCGAAGTTCATCTCTTCGTTCCTTTCCAAAAGACATCTTGATATAAACCTCGGTTTTAGGACGATACTTCGTCTTTACCTGTTCCGAAACAAAAACCGCCTCTTTATCGAGGAGAGTACGTACTATCGGCAATATGTTACGTAACCCACTCTCTTTTTCAAGGTCTTGAACCGAAATTTTTTCATGCCGGCTCAACGTATCCAGCAACGCAGCTTCTCTATCTTTCAGACGATTATCCTCATCTTCTTCATAATCAGGATTAGGAGAAATCAGCGTTTCGCTTTCCAGTTTCAACCCCGAGGGCAAAGCCGCTTTATATACATCCCCTACCGAACACAGATAATACTCTGCAATCCACTCCCAAAATTTCAACTGAGGCCGTCTCAATATCGGGCTCTCATCCAATAATGTCAATATATCCTTCGTCTCATAATCTGCGGGAGCATACGGATGTATATGCACAACAATAGCCGTATAATACTTTTTCCTTCCAAAAGGGACGATGACCCGGCAACCGGGACGCATATCGGACTGTAACTCTTCAGGAATACGATAAGTATAATACTTGCTCAACGGCAAGGGCAATATAACATCTGCAAACTGAAACATAGATAGAATTTAATCACTCAATATAACATAGAACTGCCCAGAAACAAAGCTTTAAAATCCCACATATATAGCCATTCTATATTTTCCAGATACAAATATAAAAAAATAAACGAAGCAATTTACATAGTCGGAAAATTGCTTCGTTCGGTTTATTGCCTAAATATACTTCTTCAGAACAAATATGCCGCTGTAATCGTCCAATAACGATTCTTGCCATTCAGAGTTTCATCCAGTGTCTTTACTTTTAACGTTTTGTTCAATCCCCAACCATATTGGGCGGAAATCTGCACTTTGCCCAATAATTCCAGTCCGGCACCGACATTTATCGAAGTATCAAAATTGCGTTCCTTAAACCCCTCCGATATCTTGTCACCCACCAAAAAGGCAAAGCTCGGCCCCGCAAAAATATACGGTTTGACAAGAGATAAACCCAATTTATATTTCAAGTTAACGGGTATTTCGATATAATCGAGTTTCGTTGTTGATTTATTACTTCCAATCACATTTCCGACAGCATCGACTATATCACTAAATTTCAATTCAGACCCTCTTCGGGTATACATCACTGCCCCATCAAGACCGAAGCCCAACCCGGGAATAATAAATTCGGCCATTACACCTCCGGTAAATCCGGCTACATTAGAGCTCTTTACTTCTTTATTGAATTTCAAACTCGACATATTGGCTCCTGCACGGATACCCAATTTGAACTGTGCTTCAGCAGGCATAATCACGATTAACGCCAAAAACAAAGAAAGAAAAAAAACTTTTTTCATCATACATAATGTTTAAATTCCTACTTGCATTAGATAATTTACAGAAAAAAGTCAAAGTCTGTTTAAATTTTGCTCGAGTCAGTTTTATGAATCTTTGCTTATCAGAAAATTTAAATCAGTTTTTACATTTTCTGTAAATTTTTGTTCCAAATATACAAAAAAAGCAGGACCATCATCCTGCTTATAAAATAAATATCAGATTTTTTTACATTATCATATCAAAACAGATATGCTGCTGTAATAGTCCAGAAACGATTTTTAGCATTTATAGTAGTTGCATCATCACTAAATCGAAGAGTCTTATTCAACCCCCACCCGTACTGTGCCGACACCTGCACTTTATTCAATAACTCCAAGCCTGCTCCCAGATTTATCGATGTATCGAATTTTCGCTTTTTAAATTCTTCTGAAATATTGTTCCCCACCAAAAAAGCAAAACTTGGCCCGATAAACAAATAAGGCTTCACAATAGGCAAAGTAAACTTATACTTCAGATTCAATGGAATTTCGATATAATCGAGCTTCTGAGTTTTCGAATTTCCCAGTCCTACCACATTTCCCGCAATTTCCGTCACATCTTTGAACTTCAATTTCGAGCCATGACGACTGTACATCAATGCTCCATCAACACCTACGCCCAAACCCGGAATCATAAACTCAGCCATCACACCTCCGGTAAATCCGGCCACATTCGATGATTTCATAATATCTTTACTGAAAGACAAGTCTGAAACATTGACCCCTGCCCGAATTCCAAACCTTAGCTGAGCCTCAGCCGTAGATATTGTCAAGAGTCCCACTACACACAATAAACCTGTTATCAATCTTTTCATTACATACTTTTTTAAACGATGTCTATATTCCTTATTATTGTAAAACAAACAAACAGGCCAAATAATCGATGAAAAATCAAAAATATTCTGAATAAAGCTAAAGTTCTGCTTCAGAAGTAATCCATTCGACATCTGTTTTTCCTATTTCACAAAAAAAGAGTATCTTCGTTTTATCAAAATCAGAATGATATGGAAAATGAAAATACAACAATAGAAGAAAAGATTGTAAAAATGTTACGAACTGTATATGACCCGGAAATTCCAGTCAATGTATACGACCTGGGGCTTATATACAATGTCGAAGTAGATGACGAGAAAAATGTAAAAATAGAAATGACCTTGACTGCCCCCAACTGCCCGGCTGCAGACTTCATCGTGGAAGATGTCCGTATGAAAATAGAGAGTATAGAAGATGTAAAAAGTGTGGATATACAACTGGTTTTCGAGCCCGAATGGGACAAAGACATGATGAGTGAAGAAGCCAAACTGGAACTTGGTTTTTTATAAAACACATAACCTTCTATCAATGAAGCAAATATATTTCATATCTGATTTGCATTTAGGTGCTCGCACATTAGATAACCCGAGAGAAACCGAGCGGAGAGTCGTCCGGTGGCTTGACAGTGTAAAGGACAATGCTAAAGCCATATACCTAATGGGTGATATCCTGGACTACTGGTACGAATACAAAACTGTAGTTCCCCGTGGATATGTCCGCTTCTTCGGAAAGATAGCAGAACTAACGGATATGGGAATAGAAATTCATTGGTTTATCGGGAATCACGATATTTGGATATTCGATTATATCCCTTCAGAGTTAGGAGTTATTGTACATACAAAACCTGAAATAAAAAATATCGAAGGGAAAAGTTTTTTTCTGGCCCATGGAGATGGATTAGGAAAAACACCTTTCTCATTCCGATTGATACGTAGTATATTTCATAATCGTTTTTGCCAAATTCTTTATAGTGCCATCCACCCCAGATGGACTGTCGCATTTGCCCACAAATGGTCGTCACACAGCAGGCTAAACGCTAAAGAAACTACCTATAAAGGAGAAAGTGAAGAATATCTGGTAAATTTTGCAAAAGACTTTCTATCCAAAGAACACATCGATTATTTCATTTTCGGTCACAGGCATATTATGCTCGACCTGATGTTAAAAAGAGACAGTCGTATCCTGATTCTCGGAGACTGGATAACACTCTTCTCCTATGCCACTTTTGACGGAGAAAACATCAAGCTGGAACAATTTGAAACCGAATAATCGGAACCTGTCTTTTCGCTCAGAATTACTGAAACTCTTCCCGAAAAATTCAGTATATTTTTTATCTGATTTTATTTCTCTTTCAACATAACTTTTTTACCTTTGCCCCGATTCATTAAAAAATACAAAATGGACGATTATCATTCGCGTTATTATTAATTTAAGGCAGAATTTTTCACATTACGAATTCTGCCTGTAAAACATGGAGGATTGTAATATGAAAAATTACATCATGGGAACAAACGGACTTATATTTGTAAAAGAACGGATACCCAATTGCTGGATTAATATAGAAGAACCGACTTCGGCCGAAATCCAATATCTGACACAGGAGCTAAAGGTCCCTCTCTCTTTTTTAAAGGATATAGAAGATGTCGACGAACGTCCACGTATCGAAAATGAAGATGATTGGCAGATTATCATTATACGCATACCGGTACGTAGCAACGATGAGAAGCTTCCGTTTATCACCGTGCCATTAGGCATCATCCTGAAAGGCGATATTATAGTCACCGTTTGCTATTACAAATCCGAGATGTTATCTGATTTTATCTCTTACAGTAATCGCAAAAATATAGGATTCAGCGGGAAATATGACCTTCTTCTCAAACTCTTGCTTTCCTCTTCCGTATGGTACCTGAAATATCTCAAACAAATAAATATATGCATCAAGTCCTGCGAAAAAGAACTTGAAAAATCGGTACGGAACCAAGAACTCCAAGCGTTGCTACAAATAGAAAAGTGTTTTGTATTTTTCATCACCTCTCTCAAAGGTAATTCCATATTGTTATCCCGTATCAAAGGTAAGCCGGGAATAGATTCTGATTTATTAGAAGATGTAGAAATTGAGATGAAACAGGCTCTCGAAACGACCAACGTATATAGCGATATACTTTCCGGAATGATGGATGCTTATGCCTCTGTAATAGGGAACAATATGAATAATATAATGAAACAGCTTACACTTATATCTATTATCCTAATGATTCCTACATTGATTGCAAGTTTTTATGGGATGAATGTCCCCAACGCTTTACAAGATAATCCGTTCGGGCTGACGATAATCGTCATTACATCTCTACTTATTTCCTCATGCGGAGTACTGCTATGCCGATACAGAAAATGGCTGTGAAATATAAACAAAAAAGGCCGGATTCCTAAAAGAAAAACCGGTCTTTTTTCATACGTAGTTTTTATAATTAACGGTTTAAGAGAATCTCCTGTGTGTCGGATGCTATCATATATTCTTCATCAGTAGGAATAACAACAACTTTCACTTTTGAGTCGGCAGAACTTATTACTGCTTCAGTTCCTCTTACAGTTTTATTGACCTCCGCATCGATCTTCACTCCCATAAATTCAAGACCTTGGCAGGCAACTTCACGGGTCAGAGTCTGGTTCTCACCCACTCCTCCGGTAAATACTATAATATCGACCCCACCTAAAGCTGCTGCATATGCTCCGATATATTTACGAATACGATAGTCATACATAGACAAAGCCAGACGTGCCCGTTCATTTCCCGCAGCAATGGCCGATTCTATTTCTCTCATATCCGAAGATACTCCCGATACACCAAGAACTCCACATTTTTTATTTACAAATGTCGATAATCCTGCTGCATCTAAATGTTCCTTTTCCATTATAAAAGAAAGGGCTCCGGCATCTATATCGCCCGAACGAGTTCCCATTAATAAGCCCTCAACAGGAGTCAATCCCATTGACGTATCTATCGACTTACCATCTTTAATCGCTGTAATAGAACCACCATTTCCCACATGGCAAGTTATAATACGCTGTGACTCATACGATACCCCCAAAAATTCACAAGCACGACGCGACACATAGCGATGGCTGGTACCATGGAATCCATAACGGCGTATTGCATACTTTTCATACATTTCATACGGGATACCATACATATAAGCGTGTTTAGGCATAGTCTGGTGAAAAGCCGTATCAAATACGGCAACTTGCGGTACATTCGGCAAAATAGCCTCTACTGCGTCTATACCCTTCAAGTTGGCCGGATTATGTAACGGAGCAATATCGATACATTCGACAATCTTATCTTTTACCTCCTTGGTTATCAATACCGACTGGTTGAATTTCTCTCCTCCATGCACGACGCGATGGCCGACAGCATCGATTTCTTCCAAAGATTTTATGCAGCCATACTTTTCACTGGTCAATGTATTCAATATGAAATCTATGCCAACGGTATGTTCTGGAATATCTTTTTCCAGAATCACTTTCTCCCCATCAGGTAAAGTAAGCTTTAAGAAAGCCCCTTTCAAACCGATTTTTTCAACTCCACCCTGAGCTAAAACAGCCTTCGTATCGGTATCAAATAATTTATATTTAATGGACGATGAACCGCAGTTCAATACTAAAACTTTCATGTCTTATCTTTTTATTATTTAAAATGCAATTCACTATTTACTTTTAATTCCGATAGCTTGGTTGGCGGTAATAGCAATCATCTTATATATATCATCCACAGAACATCCTCGCGAAAGGTCATTTACCGGAGCAGCAATACCCTGCAAAATAGGGCCAATGGCTTCTGCTCCACCTAAACGTTGAACAAGTTTGTACGAGATATTACCAGTCTCAAGAGACGGGAACACCAATACATTGGCATGGCCGGCAATAGAACTTCCCGGAGCTTTGCTCTCTCCCACCGAAGGAACAATAGCAGCATCAGCCTGCAACTCTCCCTCGATTTGCAAAGAAGGATCCATTTCTTTAGCAATGCGGGTTGCTTCTACTACTTTATCTACCATTTCATGTTTTGCACTACCTTTAGTCGAGAAACTCAACATTGCAATACGAGGTTCAAAACCTGCAATCGTACGAGTAGTATGGCCGGTAGAAACAGCAATTTGAGCCAATTCTTCCGCATTCGGATTCGGAAGCACTGCACAATCAGCAAATACCATGATACCGTTCTCTCCATATTCCTTATTAGGGACAAACATCAAGAATGCTCCTGAAACAACACTCACACCCGGAGCGGTCTTCACAATCTGGAATGCAGCACGCAACACATTGCCCGTCGTATTCATTGCTCCAGCTACTTCGCCATCCGCATCTCCACTCTTAATCATTAAACACGCCAAGAATAAAGGATCCTCAACTATTTTTGCAGCCTGCTCCACAGTCATACCTTTTTTCTTACGCAATTCGAACAACAAATTTGCGTACTCTTCCTTTTTCTCGTGGTTTTTCGGGTCCACAATTACAGCCTTGCCAATATTATTCAAGCCATTTTTTTCAGCCAAAGCCATAATCTCGGCACGGTTACCAATCAATATCACATCAGCTACAGCATCTGCAATAACACGATCTGCAGCCTTTAATGTACGTTCCTCCGTTCCTTCCGGGAGGACAATGCGCTGCCTGTCTGCTTTTGCACGCGCAATAATCTGATTTATCAAATCCATAACTAAGGAAATATTTTGTTACACTTTACAAACTCTCCGATTCGCGGTACAAAAATACAAATAAATGCAATATAGAGATAGCAATTTTTAATAAAAATTCCAATCTCTGGTTATCAAAATCAACAAAAAGACTTTCGACACATTATAAGTTTTACATTTATCGGTAAAAAGCCCACCTAAAGTCTTTTCTTCCTTAAAATAAGCAATTATTATCTATTCTTAATTATTATATTTGTATTTTATGATAAGACAATAAGTATGAATATACAGAGCCTCAAACATACCTTTATAATATACATTATTTTGTCTTTTATTTTTACTCACGCTTATGCAAGAGAAAAAATAAAATTCAGACACGTATCTATTTATGGAAATAACCATCCTGTATCATTCCTTCAGACTGATTCTATTATAAAACTCAGGATAATGCCTCCTCACCTGCAAAGTATCATTTGTAAAATACAAAAACAAAAAAATATTATCGAATGCCCCAGAACTCTGTTCTATACCGATTATATTTACTTTTCTGATCCGGACATGAACGCTATTGCATTCAATTTATACATGACCTATTTATTTCTTGACAGAAACGACCGGACACATGCACTTGCTTTGTGCAATAAAATAGAAAACGATTTAGACTCTATTTCTGAAAAATTCCCCCGAGTGAAGTCTTTCTTAAAAGAATGGCTCAACTTATTATATGCAAATATTTATATTGGAAACAAACAAAACCATATAGCCAGGCTCTATTTAAACAAACTTGACACGCATAACAACCCGGCTTTGGATATACCCAAATTGGAAACCTTTGCCCGCTATTATTTTTTATCGGACAAATACGACAAGGCTTTAGCCATAACAGACTCAATAATACAAAAAAGTCAAAAATCTTCGATATATATACCTGCTCTTTATTATAAAGCTTCTATATTCGAAAAACGGGAAAACTACGAAAAAGCAAATGAAATATATAAGGAAATCAATCTGACGAAAGATTCTATCCTGAATGAACTAATATCCGAATATTCTATCCTCAAATTCAGAAAATATAATAAAAGCAAACATTTCCATGAAATTTCCGGAGCAACAATAAGCTCTATTTTTCTAATTATCACTTTGATATGTATAGGATTTTTTAATCGTTCTTGGATAGATACATTTTTACATAAACTCATTTCCCAAATACCGAAACGAGTTTCTACCTCCAACAGTAATATACAAAAGGAAAATACAACAAATCATGAAGAAATTCTCTTCAATCAGATACAAGATATCATGAAAAGAAAAAAATTGTTCAAGATACCTTCTTATTCTCTTGAAGAACTGAGCATGGAGCTTTGTACCAACCGTTCCTACATTTCCAAAAGTATAAACAAATATGGACAAATGAATTTTAACCAATGGCTCAATAGCTTACGAATAGACTATATCCTCTCACGATTACCGTCCGACTGCACTTTAGCCAACTTGAAAGAAATTGCCTTTGAGTCCGGGTTCGCTTCTATGGCCACATTTAACAGAGCTTTTTTAGCCGTTACTGGAGTATCTCCAAATCAATATTTAGAACAAAAAAAGGTCAATTTAGAAGAATCCAAATCGTAAAAATGCAAAAATCAAATCGTAAAAACAACATATATCATTGTTTATAAATTATTTATATAACAAATCGGCATTTTGCAATTTTCGCTTGTTTTGTAATTTTAGAATTATATCTACCAAAGAATCTCTTATTTTTGTTATTGGAAAATAAAAGGAGTTACCGCTCCTTATTTTAAAACACAACAAAAATCACATTGCTATGAATGAATTAGTTGAAAAAATCAATCTTCTGTGGGACTCATTTTCTAAAGACGCAGATGCATTAGTTACAAAAGGTAACAAATCTGCAGGCCAAAGAGCTCGTAAAACATCATTAGAGCTTGCAGCTTTATTAAAAGAGTTCCGTGCTCAATCTATCGCAGAATCAAAAAAATAAATTTCTGCGAAAAAGGAAGAACGCTACTCTTCCGGGATTTAGAAAAGTATTTGCTTATAGGTTAAAAAAAGTAGCGATAAAACGCCAAAACCAAGGATATCATCACATTATGAACTGAGGGTTTTTGCGTTTTATTTTTTATACGGAATTTGATATAAATCACGTAAAATAAGCTCTGAGGCTCCGGCATTATTCTTGATATAATCACCGGCAATAGTTCCGCTTGTTTTCAAATATTCAGAATCGGTGAGCAAACGCGATACTATGGGGACGAACTCTCTCTTATTCTTTACCGTAAACGCACCGCCACAAGCTATTAATTCTTTCGCTTCCTTAAATTTTTTAAAATTCGGGCCGAATATCACAGGTAAACTATAAACCGCAGCTTCCGGTACATTATGTATACCGGCTCCAAACCCACCGCCGACATAAGCTATATCTCCATATCGATAAATAGATGATAACAGCCCAAAACAATCGATAATAAGACAATCCGCTTTTTTTACAGATTCCTCATCAGCTTGAGTATAAAACACATAAGGGCGTTTCAGTAAAGAAGTTAAATGCCTAAAGTGTTCCTCATTGATTTCATGTGGAGCTATTATCAATTTAAGCTCCGGAGTATTATTAAAAAACTCGATAAATACATCTTCATCTTTGGGCCAAGAACTGCCAGCAATCATCGTAATATACCCTTGAGAAAAAGTTTCTACCAAAGGCAATTTCTTAGCATGAGCCTGAATCTCCAGTACCCTGTCGAAACGCGTATCGCCAACTACCGTAACATGCTCAACACCGATACCGGACAATAAAAGGCGGGAAGGCTCATCCTGAACATATAGATGAGTAAAATTTTTTAAAATCTTCCTGAAATAGCCGCCATAAGGTCTAAAGAATACCTGTTTGGACCTAAATATAGCCGACACAATATATGTCGGAATATGACGAGATGCCAATTCGTTCAAATAATTGGCCCAAAACTCATATTTAATAAAAATAGCTTGCGAAGGCTTCACTATGTCTAAAAAACGACGAACATTCCCCGGCAAATCAAAGGGCAAATAGCAAATCAGATCGGCATTTGAATAGTTCTTACGAACTTCATATCCTGAAGGAGAGAAAAAAGTAACTAATACTTTTTTCTCCGGCATCGCAGCTTTTATAGACTCGATAATAGGACGTCCCTGCTCAAACTCACCCAAAGATGAAGCATGTATCCATATATAGCCTCCTTGAGGATCGGCATTTTCACTTAAATAACGAAATATTTCTTTATGTCCTTGTATCATCTTTTTTGCCTTCTTATTCTTTAATGAAGCTAATGACACCAATTGCTTATAAACAAATATTCCGAAATTATATCCTACTTTCATGTTCATTACAGGTTTAAGTCTCCAAACAGTGGCTTACAATATATCTTTTAATTTTATACTTTTATTTACCGGATTTTTCCGATTCTTCCACCTCTCACTATCTAAATAAAACCGAACGCTTAATTGTTGCTGATAGCTTATTTTTCCCGGTGTAAAATGAAGATTGAATGACGCTTTACAATTGACAAAACTATTGTGAAATATATAAGCATAAATATCGGTACGATTATAAAAATCTGATTGGAAGAAAGGATCTCCTTGGTTCAATTGACTTCCGAACTGCTCATAAAACGGCATTTGACTTTCCCCCGTATACAACGTATTATGCAAACCGAGCCATCGCCACTCACCCTGTATGTCACAAAGAAATCCTTGAGGACGATGCCACACCCCAAGACCTCGATGGCGCTCCATGCTCAACAAATAACCACATTTTACAGACAATATCGACAAAGGAGTATATCTCGCAAAGTCTACACCGATATATGGATTTACAATCATATCATCCATCACTGACTGATCATCTCCTGCAGCGATTGTTCGGGCCAGATGATTCATCATTATATGTCCACCCAAGAAAAACACCCCTGGCTGCCATTTACCACTCGCCACAATATTAAATGCTTCTCTTCTCTTTTTTGTCTGCATCTGACGCCAATCAATATACATCTCTATATATCCCCTACTGCCCGAATACTGAAACAAAGCACCGGTAATATTCGGATTATAATAAGTCAAAGAATCATATTGCATATACGAAGGCAACGGCTCTATCAATTGAGTACGGGGGAAAAGGCCAAAAGACATTTGAAAACGAGGCATTACACACCGATAATAAACAGTAGGATCGACTCTGCCTTCTTCTGCTTTCCCTCCAATAGGCTGTATCCAACTTACCCCTGCCATAAGGCGATGTGAGGCTTGCTTGGGACCCGACACAGCAACTCCTATTTCCGGAGACAGCCGGGTTGCAAATAAAGTTTGGGATTTCTGCTTATCGTATTTATATTCCCGATTATCGAAAAATCCATAAAAATCGACATCCCATAAAAAAGACTGTGCCGATACTTTTGTGACCAAAAACATCAGCACAAATAGCATTATATATAAACGATGTATCATCCAAGTATTTTTATTGCCTTGTATAGGCGACGCAATGTTTCTTCTTTTCCAAGCACGGCAGTAAGGTCAAACATCTGAGGGCCTTTTGACTCCCCGACCAAAGCCAACCGAAAAGCATTCATTATATTACCCAAATGATACCCTTTATCTGCAATCCATTCCTTAACCGTACTCTCTGTAGCCTCTACGTCATCAAAATTATCTATCGATTCGAGAATCCCGGCCAGTTCTGTCAGTAATTGGGCACTATCTTCTTTCCAGCGTTTTTTCACTGTTTTTTCATCGTACACTTCAGGCGCAACAAAAAAGAAACTGCTCTGGTCCCATAATTCCTTCACAAAACTTACTCTCGATTTCATTACAGCAACTACCCGAACTACTTTTTCCTGTTCTGCACTTATTCCTCTTGCCGCCAATTCCGGCATAAAAAGAGCAGCTAACTCTTCATTACTCTTTTCTTGAATATATTTGTGATTGAACCATTTTCCTTTTTCGTAGTCAAACTTTGCCCCACTACGGCTACACCGCTCCAACGAGAACAGTTTTATAAGCTCATCCATAGAAAGAATTTCTTGGTCATTCCCCGGATTCCACCCTAACAAAGCCAAGAAATTCACCACTGCCTCCGGCAAATAACCGGACTCTCTATAGCCTGAAGATATATCGCCTGTCTTCGGGTCTTTCCATTCCAACGGGAATACCGGGAATCCAAGTCGATCACCATCTCTTTTACTCAACTTTCCATTGCCATCGGGTTTCAATAATAGAGGCAAGTGCGCAAAGAATGGCATTGTATCTTGCCAACCCAACGCTCTATATAACAAAACATGGAGTGGTGCCGAAGGAAGCCACTCTTCCCCTCTTATGACATGGGATACCTCCATCAAATGATCATCTACAATATTCGCCAAATGATAAGTTGGTAAATTATCCGATGATTTATAAAGAACCTTATCATCAAGAATCGATGAATTGATAATAACTTCTCCTCGAATCAAATCATTTACTTTTACATCTTCACCCGGCTCTATCTTTATTCGAACAACATATTGTTCTCCGTCAGAAATTAACTTCTCCACCTCTTTTTCAGACATAGTAAGAGAATTTCTCATTTGCATACGGGTAGAAGCGTCATATTGAAAATTAGGAATTTCTTTTCGCTTCTCTTCCAATTCTGCCGGAGTATCAAATGCAATATATGCCTTGCCATCATTCAGCAGCTGGTCTACATATCGCTTATATATATGCTTCCGTTCCGATTGTCGATAAGGACCGTAATCACCGCCATAGCTGACCCCTTCATCGAAATGTATGCCAAGCCACTCTAACGATTCTATGATATACGCTTCTGCACCGGGAACAAATCGATGTGAATCAGTATCTTCAATACGTAAAATCATATCTCCGTCATGCTGACGGGCAAACAAATAATTATACAACGCAGTTCTTACTCCACCAATATGAAGCGGACCCGTAGGACTCGGAGCAAAACGTACTCTCACTTTTCTTTCTGACATAATCTGCTTTCTTTGAAAATCAGGACAAAATTAACTTTTTTTTTTGATTTACTATCACTGCAAGGTAAAAAGAGTCTCTTTGGATGAAAGATACAAAAACTCTAATCTCCAAGCTCCTCCAATATCTTCTTGACCTCTTTATCCGTCTCAAAAAGTTTTTCTTTACAAAAACGTAACAAAGTCAATGAACGTGTAGTATAACTTTTCAACTTATCGATTTCACACTCATTATTTTGAAGTTTAGAAACAATGGCTTCTAATTCAGCTATTGCCTCTGCATAGGTTTGTTTTTTCTTTTCTGCCATAATTATATCATTTTATTACTTTTGATTTTACTTTTCCATCAGCAAAGTATGTACACAGCTCATCGCCTGAAGTAACTTCTTGAGTCGATTTAACAATTTTTCCATTTTTCAAAGTCAACGTATACCCTTTTTCCAACAATCTTTCCGGAGAAACCAGTTCGACCGTTTTTTCAATCATACTCAACTTGTTCTGCTCATCTTTCACATACCTCGGCAATTGCATTTTCAACGAAATGGTCAACCGCTCCAATTGAGCAAATTTTCCGGTTAAAATCCTTTCCGAAAGCAACGGAAACTGAGCTGCCAAAGATTGAAGATAACGACTGCCATTTTCTATACACTTACCTGCACTATTCTGCAAGTCATGCTGTATTTGCAGACAATGAGTACGCTCTCCGGCCAATATCCTCTCCGCCAGCAAAGGAAGCCATCGAGCCATATTCTGAATATTATG
Source organism: Coprobacter secundus subsp. similis (assembly GCF_015097275.1). GTDB lineage: Bacteria > Bacteroidota > Bacteroidia > Bacteroidales > Coprobacteraceae > Coprobacter > Coprobacter secundus. The sequence goes on along the minus strand of NZ_AP023322.1, from coordinate 3,132,657 downwards.
TTTTTCATTGTCCATTTTTTGCCCAGCAAATAAAACAATCGAATCACGAAGTTTCTGCCTGCATACATCGGCCATTTCCATCCTATCAATCAACCATTCAGCCGCAGCAGTAGGCGTCTTTACTCTGACATTTGCAACACTGTCTATCACCGTATCATCCCGGTCATGACCGATACCGGTAATAACAGGTAACGGAAACTGGGTTATATGTAAAGCCAAGTTATAACTGTCAAAACAACTCAAATCCGAAGTAGCTCCCCCCCCCCTAATAATGACTACCCCGTCAAAACAATCGGCACATTCATAAATTCTTTCCAATGCAGCAATAACAGATTCTTCTGCCTGCTCTCCCTGCATAATGGCATGAAACAAGGAGGTATAAAAGCAATAACCGTTCCGATTGTGATGTAACTGGTTCATAAAGTCTCCATAACCGGCAGCAGTAGGAGAAGATATGATGGCAATACGCTGAGGTAGCATGTCCCATTCCAATTCTTTATTCATATCCAGCACGCCTTCATCCTCGAGTTGTCGTAATATCTCGGCCCGGCGACGAGCCATATCACCCAACGTATAAGACGGGTCGATATCATGCACAGTAAGGCTATATCCGTATAACTCATGAAAGTCCATGCTGACTTCAACTAAAATTTTTATTCCGGAGGAAAAAGCCTGTCCTGTCTCTCCCTCAAAATAGGGTTTTAACAATCGATAAGTAGTAGACCAAATCATCCCCTTAGCTTTAGCTATTATCTGTCCGGAAGACGATTTCTCGACAAACTCCAAATAACAATGCCCGGATGACAAATTCTCTCTAACCTCACTCAATTCGGCCCGTACCCAATAACGGTCGGGAAAACTCTTATTTACAACATGTCGTAATAAGTTATTCAGTTCATATAAAGACAATTCATTCTGAGGCATATATCATTTCTTTATCATTTTTTGTATTTTCCTAAAGTTATCACCCATTACCAAAATAAAATATAATCCCGAAGGCAATGATTGCAATGGAATTACTTGCTCTCCACTCTCATGGAAATAGCGATGCAATTGCTCTCCATAAGCAGAATATATATCAATCGTGTAAGGATGAGACGAATACGGTAAATCTCTTAACAATAATATCTCCTCCGGAGCCGAAACTACACAAATTTTTTCCCCCGGATGTTCCTGAGACAATAAGGCAGACTCCCGAGCATACACTTCATAAAAACGAGGCAGACCATATCCCAGCAAAGTATCCGGTCGGTTATATAAGGTGGCACTCTTTCGTATCCGTTCAACAATTTCTTTGTTAGACAGATGCGGTAACGCTTGTCTCAAACAAGCGGTCAATCCTGCCACAACCGGAGCAGAAAATGATGTCCCGTCTGCTTTCACAACTTCACCACCCACTCCCAAAAGCGCCGTTTGTGTCCCTAATGCCACAATATCCGGTTTTACCGTATCATTTTTCGTATAGCCATGACCGGTAAAATCACTGGAAACATCTTCTCCATCTATAGCGCCTACGGCCAATACGCCATACACATCAGAAGGAAATATTATTTTACGCCATGGACGTCTTCCCTCATTACCGGCACTATTAACGACAATCATCCCTTTCTCTACTGCCTTTTTAGCAGCTTTAGAAATAAACGCCGACTCTCCGTTAAAATCTTTATAAGAATGATTCAGCAACGGATCGTCAAATTCAAAATACCCTAACGAACTATTAATGACATCGACACCCACGCTATCAGCAAACTCCGCAGCAGCAGCCCAATAATCTTCTTCGACAGGATACTCCGAATTACTATCCTCAGACCTTAAAAGCCAATAATCAGCCTCCGGTGCCGTACCGCAAAAAACATTCTCAATCTCTCCAAGCATAGCCGACAAAACCAAAGCTCCATGATTATGTACACTGTATATATCAGAATTCGATTCCACAAAATCACGAGTTCCCAAAATCCTGCTTTTATCAATTCCCGGATTTCTATCGACATTCAAAAATCCCGCATCTATTACGGCTATCGTAATACCTTTACCTCTAAAACCTGCAGAATGCAATCTATCTCCTTCAAGATGAGATATTTGCCACAAAGCTGCTCCGTATGGAGACGACATGCCTTTCTCTTTTTTGATTGGAACCGTCGTATCAACAAAAAAATCTCCTCCTACAGCCGTATTTTCCCATACCAGTTCAATTTCACGAACAAAAGGGAATTCCCGCAGAGCATCCAACCGGCTACTGTCCGATACTGAAACAACTACAGTATTCAGCCACTTCGACCGTGTAATCACAGGGAATCCTGCCATTTTCAGCTGTTCCACATACCGGCGGCTGACAGGCAAATCTGTCGAATCGATAGGAATACCATACCTCGCTCTTCTTGCTAAAGCCTTAGATGAAAGAATTCTTTCCGGCTTTTCCAAAGAAAAAGCCGTATCTTTCTTATCAGTAAGCCAAACCCTGAACTTATACTGCTCCTGACCGTAACCAAAAACCAGACAAAACAGAAGACCTATGATACATATATACCTCATCGACCTATATATACTTTTTCAAATACCGCTGGTCATCAATTATACTTCCACCCAATACCCTGTCTCCTCTATAAAACACGGCCGATTGCCCGGGGGTCACTGCCGAAGCTTCATCACAAAAACGGACAATAGCCCGTCCTTCTACGACAGAACGCAAAGTTGCAGGAAGAGCAGCACTGCGGTAACGGATACGTACTGATATTTCTTCTTCCGGAGACAGCGGAATCGGAAGAAGAACATCCCTAACCAACATCTCTTTCGCCAACAGCTCACTCTTATCCCCCAAGCGAATTGTATTCTTCCGCGCATTTATTTTAATAACATATGCCGGATGTCCCAAAGCTATTTCCAAACCCTTTCTCTGGCCGACAGTATAAAAAGGAAAACCTTTATGACGACCTATTTTTCGACCCTCCTTATCGACAAAAAAACCTCCATTGACTTTTTCCGGCAATTCCGGAACCTCCTGTTTCAAAAATTCCCTATAATCATCTTCTATGAAGCAAACCTCCATACTTTCTTTTTTTTCGACTTTCTCTTTGAAACCTTTCGACAATACATATTTTTTTATGTCTTCTTTCTTCATTTCTCCTAAAGGAAACAACGTACGAGACAATTCTTTCTGTCCCAATCTCCACAGAAAATAAGACTGATCTTTCAACGGGTCGATACCTTTTAATAGATAAAACATATCGTTCTCCTTCCCAATACGGGCGTAATGACCCGTTGCAACCCATTTACACCCATAACGATCGGCCGCTTCAAGAAGATACCTCCATTTAAAATATAAATTGCACATAACACAAGGATTGGGAGTACGCCCCTGCATATATTCTTCGATAAAATCCTGAATGACAGTCTGTCTAAAATCCGATCTGACATCCATTGAATGATGTTCTATTCCCAATTTTTCGGCCAAAGTCCGCGCCTCTAAAACATGGACAGGCTCCATTTGTCCCGAGTGTGGAAAATGCTTGGGTAAATCCCACATGCGTAGTGTGACCCCCACAACATCATATCCTTGCTCCTGCAGCAACATGCACACTGCCGAGCTATCGACACCTCCGCTCATTCCCACTAAAACTCTCTTATCCAGACCTTTACTCTCATTCATTGTTTCGCCTTTGTATAATCCATTACCTTCCATACAAATGTAAGAACTTTATTCTAATCGACGAAATTTCAAAAACAGGCCTACACTATGAAATTAATTCTTTATTTTTGATTTATCTTCAGGACTTTTCCTAAATTTATAAAAACTATTTTGAGAAATCCTCTCAAGGATAATTCTTAAATTGGAGAAGGAAACAATAAGCAGTGCGACAAACAGAATCAAGGATAAAGACCGGAAAAAAAGTCAGAAAACAGACTAAATTACTTTATCAAAAAAAATGAAATCAACCTTATGACTACCTATTGAAATAAATATCTAATATTTTTATTTATCATGAAAACTAAATTTATAATTTTTCTTTTGCTCTATTGTACTGGTTCTTTGTGTGCCCAGACTCTTACCATTGGCAGCTACAACCTAAGAAACAAAAATGACTGGGATACCTCCAACGGCAACGGATGGGACCAACGCCTACCCTACATCTGTGGATTGATACGTACCAATTTTTTTGACATCATAGGGACCCAAGAAGTTCTTAATAGTCAACTAAATGACTTACTAAAAGGTCTACCCGAGTACAACTATATCGGTGTAGCCCGAGATGATGGTAAAACCCAAGGAGAATATGCGGCTATATTTTACAGAAAAAGTCGTTTGAAACTATTAGAAAATGGGAATTTCTGGTTATCCGAAATCACCGACCGCCCCAATAAAGGTTGGGATGCGTCCTTGCCAAGGATTTGCACATGGGGAAAATTTCAAGAAATAAAAAGCAAAAAGCACTTTTGGTTTTTCAATTTACATATGGATCATATAGGAATAGAAGCTCGAAAAGAAAGTGCCAAACTTATATTGAAAAAGGTAAAAGAAATGTGCGATGACGATATCGTTATCCTCACCGGTGATTTTAATGTAGACCAGCATAGCGACAGTTACAAACTACTGCACAACTCTAATCTACTAAATGATTCTCACGAAGTAGCAGACATACGTTACGCTCCGAACGGAACATTTAATGACTTCAACCCTACTCTATTCACTGAAAGCCGAATAGATCATATTTTTGTAACAACACCTGTAAAAGTAAAATCATACAGTGTATTGACTGATACATATCGCGTTCCGGTAGCAGAAAGTAATAAAAATCTAAAATCTGGAAATTTTCCCAAAGAAGTTTCTTTAAAACAATATGAAATACGTGTACCCTCCGACCATTATCCGGTCAAAGTTCTTATCGATATAGCAAAAAATAATAAAAAGAAAGCGCACTAACAACTATTAGTGCGCTTATCAGAGCGGGAAACGGGACTCAAACCCGCGACCCTCAGCTTGGAAGGCTAATGCTCTATCAACTGAGCTATTCCCGCAAAAATGTGGGCGAAGATGGATTCGAACCACCGAAGTCGTAAGACAGCAGATTTACAGTCTGCCCCATTTGGCCACTCTGGTATTCGCCCGTCCCAAATGCGGAGCAAAGGTAGAAATTTTATTTTAACTTGCAAACAAAATCGTGCATTTTTATTGCAGTAATTGCTGCTTCGACTCCTTTGTTACCATGAACACCTCCGGCTCTATCAAGAGATTGTTGCATCGTATCGGTAGTTAACACCCCAAATATAAAGGGAATACCAAACATTGTATTCAATTTTGTAATGCCAATCGTCACTCCCTGGCATACATAATCAAAATGTGGCGTATCACCCCGGACAACACAACCTAACACGATTACGGCATCAGGCTCATATGTCTCAGCCATCTGTTGAGCGCCAAATGTCAGTTCAAATGTCCCGGGAACCCGTGCGACCAAAATATTTTCACTTTTCACACCATTTTTTTCCAATGCATCACATGCTCCTTCAAGCAGCTTTTCAGTCACATTTGCATTCCATTCTGCACACACGATTGCTACACGCATATCCGATGCATCGGGAACCGAAGCCGGATCATAAGAAGACAGATTTTGATAAGCTGTTGCCATAAAAATTGTATCTATAATAATTTAATTTTAACTCAATAAAAAAGCCACCTTGGCAAAGGTAGCTTTTTTGTACTTATTTTAAAAATTCAATTTTATTTTCCTGCCTCTTCGTCACGAACGATATACTTCTCTATATCCTGATTTGACATTGATTTTGGATAAGAATCTTTTATTTTCTGGTACATTTCCAATGCCTTTTTCTTATTTCCCAACTTTTCATAAACAGTTGCTGCTTTTTTCAGATAAATAGGGCTTAGCATATCATTATCGGCTTTCTTCGCTGCTCTTTCAAAATATCCGACACCTTCTTCATATTTATCCATATTCACATAGCAATCTCCTATTGTACCGATAATTGCCGGAGAGATAAACTCTTCATCAGCATCAAAATTTTTCAAATAAGTAATAGCCTCATCATATTTACCCAGATTATATAAACTCAACCCTGAATATGCAGCAGCCAAATTTCCGGCTTTGGTAGAACTATATTCATCTGCTATTGCCTTAAAACCAATAAAATCGGCTCCATTTCCTTGTAATGCCAATTGGAATGAATCTTTTTCGAAATAAAATACTCCTTTATACATTTCTGCCTGAGCTTTATTTTCGCGAGGCAAAACATAAAAATGACGAACACCGATAATTGCCGATACAATAATAACAATAGCTAAAAGTCCCAATAAAATAGGTTTCTGATACTGTTGTATAAATTGTTCTGAACTGCTAAGAGCGGCGTTTACTTTATCCAACTCGTCTAATTCTTTCTTTTCGTGTGACATATTTCTTTTTATTTATTTCTATAAAACTGTAAGTATAAAGGTTTAATTGGTTGACAAAAGTAATTTATTTCTGTATATAAATAAAATTTCCGCCCTACTTTTTTATATCTGCTACCTTAATATCTCGTTTTTAGCCTGTTTTCACATATTGGAAACTCAAAAAGTAAAAAACTTTATGTACGTTTGCAACAATAAATTTTATTAAAAATGATATTGAATCGCCTTTCTATTCTAAACTTCAAAAATATTGCGCAAGCCGATTTGGAATTATCATCGGGTATCAACTGTTTTTTAGGTAATAATGGAATGGGCAAAACAAATCTTCTCGATGCAGTATACTACCTCTCATTCTGTAAAAGCAGTACGAATGTCATCGATTCGCAAAATATCAAACATGAAGAGAACTTTTTCATGCTGCAAGGATATTATGACAGAGACGGAGTGCCTGAAGAACTATACTGCGGGTTGAAACGAAAACAAAAAAAACAGTTCAAACGAAATAAGAAAGAATACAGCCGCTTGTCTGACCATATTGGATTCGTGCCCTTGGTATTGGTCTCACCGGCCGATTCCGAACTTATAAGAGGCGGGAGTGACGAACGACGGAAATTCCTCGATTTGGTAATTTCTCAATTCGATAAAGATTACCTAAACACACTTATCCGGTATAATAAAGCTTTGGCCCAACGCAATGCCTTACTGAAAGACGAAGTTACCGAAGCATCGCTATACGAAATCTGGGAAGAACAAATGGCTCTATATGGCTTGTCAATCTATAACTCACGCAAGGCCTTCTTACAAGAGTTTATCCCCGTTTTTCAAGAATTTTACAATTATATTTCCATCGGTAGTGAAGAAGTAAAATTAGAATATACATCCGACATTGCGCAAGGTGACCTATCAAAGCAACTCGCGTCAGTCAGAGACAGAGACCGTATTTTAGGTTATACTACCCGGGGTATTCATCGGGATGATTTGGAGATGAGGTTAGGCGAATATCCTATGAAACGAATTGGGTCACAAGGACAAAACAAAACGTTTTTAGTAGCTCTTAAACTTGCTCAGTTTGATTTCCTAAATAAAAACGGCACAACTCCTATACTTCTTCTCGATGATATCTTCGACAAGTTAGATGCCCACCGAGTAGAAAGAATCATAAAACTCGTCTCAGGGGAGCGTTTTGGCCAAATATTCATTACAGATACTAACCGGAAATATCTCGACGAAATTATCAAACAGACAGGAAACAGTTATCATTTGTATAATGTCAATAACGGAAATATAACTCGAAACAAGGAGGATGCTTTATGAAAAAACAAGAAGCTCAATCTATCGGTGAAATAATTTCCCAGCTATTAAAAGACCAAAATCTCGATGTAAAGTTAAACGAAACGAAACTCATAAAGTCTTGGAATAGTCTTCTCGGCGATTCTGTCGCCCGCTATACGACAAAACTCTATATACACAATCGCATATTATATGTGCAACTATCATCTGCAGTACTTCGTAACGAATTGAGCATGTGTCGAAATATGCTGATACAACGTTTGAACAAATACATAGGCACGGAAGTTATTACTGACATAATCTTTAAATAAAAACAATTATAAAATGGAAACTCCAAAATTTAGACATATCGTCCCCCTACAAATAAGATTCAATGATATCGATGCCTTAGGGCATCTCAACAATTCTGTATATTTTTCTTTTTACGATTTGGGAAAAGCCTCTTACTTCGAAACGGTAAAAGGAAAAGAAATCGACTGGAAAGATGCAGATATCGTCATTGCTAATATACACGCAGACTTCTTCTCTCCGGTATTTTTTAAAGATACCATCGCCGTACAAACCACCGTCGCAGAAATAGGCAATAAGAGTATGCGGGTTTTACAACAAATTATCAACACCCAAACAAACGAAATAAAAGCTGAATGCAGTACTATCATGGTCGGGTTCGACGTCAAACTATCTACTGCTAAAGAAATCTCTGAAAACTGGAGAAAATGTATAAGTCAATACGAAGGTAGAGACCTGAGCCGTAAATAGGCTCACTCTATCAATTATCGATACTTTGAGACTCTCCATAAACAGATGTTTCCGATATTGAGTTTGCCAACCGTTCGTTTTGCACATACAAATACGACGAATATCCGTAAGGCAGGCAATACACATCATCATTTATATCATCAAAACACAAAGGTACATGTAGCTCTCCCTGTCCGTTGACAAACCCAATCTTATTATCACTCTGAACAACCGCTACTTTCCCGGTAAAGGATACAGAATTTTCATATTGAGGCATTATCTTCATTTTACCCTTTTTATCGATAAAGCCCCACTTTCCGTTCAGTAGAACAGGAGCCAATGCAAACCCATTAAACGGCCGTACAGCATCATATACGGCATCAATAATTACGCGACCATCTTCATCACACCAACCCCACTTCTTTCCTTGCCGAATCATATAATTATTACCATCTACAGACATTGCATCAAAACGAGGAGTAACGACATATTTCCCGTCACGACCTATCAGCCCGCATTTTCCTCCAACTTGGACAATCGCCCTTTGGTTAGAGTCAAACCTCAGATTCCCCGATTCATATGGGTTATTATAATCTACCCTATTAAAATCTTTCTCAAATAAAGCAGGGATAACCATCGCTCCCGAACAATCTATAAATCCCCACTTCCCTTCCACCGTACGCACAGCAGCCAAACCATGAGAAAACAAATCGGCATCAATATATTGGGGTATAACTATAATTTCTCCTTTTTTATTGATATACCCGAAAAGTGGAGCATTTCGATTTTTTATAACTGAAAAAAGGGCCATCTCATCAAAAAAAGTACTTACAGAAAAAGCACTGTCCAAAACTATCTCAACTTCTCCTGACGTATTAATCGCTTGAGGTACATCCCCCGGAAGAACCACCCATGCCAAACCTTCATTAAAGCACGTCGCCTGGCTGTATCGGGCAGGTATCACAAAATCACCTTCCCTATCAATATAGCCATAATATGTGTTATTCCCTTCTTCTATGGATACGACCGCAAGGCCCTCTCTGAACAAAGATGCAGAACAAAAATTTTTATCAATGGCAACATTTCCATCTGCATCAATATATTGCCAATATTCTCCAGTCTGCACAGGATACAGCTCTATCCGATTCTTTTCACCTGTACAACCCCAAAGAATACAAAAGTATCCCAAAATCAAACTTCGGGTTATAAAATCCATCATAATTTTCATATTTACCGATGGTAAGAATGGTCTGTATCCACTATGACATAATATGATTGACCATCCAATGCATTAGAAATATAATCCCTACTGATTTTATCATATTGAGGATTTATTACATAACGTCCATCCTCATTTATAAAGCCTATACGAGTACTGGTCCACACAACAGCCTGTTTCCCTACAAAAGGCAACGCCATATCAAACTGACGTTTTATCTTGATTTTTCCCTTTCTGTTAATATAGGCCCATTTCCCATCTATCCGTACAGGAGCCAACGGTGCATCATAAAAATTAAAACCTTTCTCAAAACGAGGCTCTATAACTATAGAACCATCTTCATTGCACCATCCCCATTTTTTGTTCTTTTCTATCAAAAGCCATTTCCCGTCCGCACGCATATGACTGTATTCGGGAGCTACAACACCCTCACCTTTTTCATTAATTACTCCCCATAATCCATTCACACAGACAATTGCCCGATCTTCCCGATAAAAAGGCTTCACTTTATCAAACATATAATCGATAATCACCTCTCCTGTTTTATCGATATATCCCCATTTACCTTTTTCATTCATTACTGCAGCTTTCCCAAAAGAAAAACTTCCGGCATTCTTAAAATGAGTATCAATAATTGTTTCCCCATTACGATTTACAAATCCCCAAAAAGAGCCTTTGGGCTCTTTTATAGAATAGGCCGCCATACCCTCACTGAAACATAATACATTCTCTGCCTCACGGAGAGTAAACTTCAACTCACCTTTCTTATTGATGGCACACGGAGCCTCCCCCTGCTTAACGACCCATGCAAGGCCTTCGCTAAATACCGTAGCTCGTTTGTAAAGAGGCGCTATAACAAACTCCCCGTCTTCATCAATATACCCATATTCCTGTTCTCGACCCTGTGTCTGTACAAGTGCCAGATTTTCCCTAAAAAGAGAACTTTCCGAATACTTTCCCCCAAAAACTGATTCGTCATTATCGTTGATATAACGGCATGTATCTTCTGCCCATACAGGTACCAACGAAACAGAATCGATGCGACTTTTACCTTTATCTCCACAAGAAAAAGCTCCGAACACTATCAGCAAAAATAAAGATAAAAAACTTTTTTTTCCAAGAACAACCATAGGACTTATTATTTATGAGAAAATAAAATATTATACATATCACCTGCCTATACAAAGATACATCTTTTTTCAACACAAAAACGGAGAGTAATACATTTTTACCCTCCGCTCACAAAACTCTTTCCTTTATAAAAATGCTATACAAGCTTGATTGTACCTACTTTATCATAAGTCTCAATATGTCTATTTCTCTTTTCTTCCAAAATTTCATTTACCGCAATCAATATGCCCGATTCCTCTACATCACCAAACTCATCATTGATTGCCGTCCCAAACATTTTCATCATAGGAGACAATCCCATATATGCATTTACCAACGGAGGAATATTATATCCCAAAGCCCGAACCTCTTGATTCAATATCCTATAATTTTCCTTAAAATCATCAGAGGGGAAAAGCTTCTCCATTTCCTTAACATCTGTAGTAGTCTGTAAAGGAGTACGCGGCCATACCAACTTTTCCTTATCAGGGAAATGTTTATTCAAAAAATAGAGAATCATATCCCGTCCACGTGTTGAGTAGCTCGGATACATAGTTACCTTTCCGAAAAAATATTCTATCTGCGGGTAATCTACGGTCAGAGCTCCCAATCCGTCCCAAAGATTATCTAAAACATATAAGCCCTTTGTTCCCGCCCGGGATGACTGATACTCCAAAGTTACGAACGAACGTCCGAGTTCAAGAGTATAAGGCATATATTCCTCTATAAATTTTTTAGAAAAATCAAACATATGGGAGGTTGCAATTATCGGCCTTCCGAGAGAGTCATATTTGACATTCTCCCCCAAAATAAAACGATATCCACCCAATATCTCCTCAGCCTCAGGATTCCAGACAATGAGCTGCTGGCACGGCTCCTCCATAGTATCATACTCATCAATATCACACGGCTTTCCCGTACCACCTCCCGCATAACGGAATGCAATTTCACGTAAACGCCCTATTTCTTTCAAAACATTGGGAGCATTATAACAATTAACGATATAAATTTCATTGTTTGCCTTACGCGTTTGGCGCATAAAACGTTCCGGAGTAAGTTCTGCCTTTATCAGTTTTTTATCCACCGGTGCTATTATCTCTTCCATAATACTGATAATTTTTCTATCATTTTTTTAAATCGTAAACCTGTTTTTTTACCTCCGTAGCCCACTGTCCCAAAGTCTTGGTCCGGTCGAATGTCTGCCAAGGTATCGGTTTACCAAAATATATAGTAAACGTTTTATTTTCACTTTTAAACATTTCGCTGGGTAAATATATCAACTCAATATTGAATTTCAGCCCTAACATTTTCCGAATTCTTGCAAAACGATAAAAGAATTTTGAGTTAAGACCATCAAAATATACCGGAACCACATCCCGTTGATATTGAATCGTTTTTGCGATGAATGTTTTCTTCCACTCTAAATCTTGTACTCCTCCCGGCTGCAACCGCGAACACAATCCGGCAGGAAATACTAAAATCTGATCATCTGACTCATAAGCCTTTCGTATCTCTTCGGCCGAGTCCTTTGCCTGTCCTCCATACTTATTAATAGGCAGAAAAACAGGAGCTAAGGGCTTCACATTCATCAATAAATCGTTGACCAGAAATTTTATTTTAGAATTATACTTGCTTCCTAAAACAGAAACTAAACTTATACCGTCGAGGCCTCCTAAAGGATGATTAGAGGCAAATGTAAAACGTCCCTTTTCCGGGATATTTTCTGTGCCGACAAGGTTGACGGTTACATTTAATTCATGAAGTAATGAATTTGCAAAGTCCACACCTTCATCTCCGTTATAAGTACGTAAGATGTAATTCATGCGCTCCTGGCAAATTGTCTTTTCAAGAAAACGGTAAGCGAACCCAGGGAGTTTTTTCCCCAGCCCCGGGGCTTTCGTCTTTATAATTCGCTCAATGTCTAATTGTAGCGGTAATTCTTTATCCATTTGACCTTTATACAAAAAGAAAGTGCACAAAAGTACATTATTTTTTTTAGAAAAATGCCAGTATTACACAATTCTGTTCTTTTTTTCGGAAATTATTATCGATTTGCCTCTTTTCAACGACTTTTTATACCATTTTTCATATCGCCTTTTTTTTAAATCTTTACAGAAAATAAACATTGCGAAATCCTTAATTATCAAAAACTAACTGTTGATAACTTTTACATAAAAAATCGCTCTTTTCGTAAAGACAGATAAAAGAATTATTTCTAACTTTACCTGCTAAATCCGAGATAGTTTTATTTTTAGGTGAAAATGACGCAAAATCCTATATATCACATACCTGCTTTGCTCAATGAATGCATAGACGGACTACACATTTCTCCTTCCGGGACATATGTTGATGTTACATTCGGTGGCGGTGGTCACTCCAATGCTATCCTGACACAGCTCAATGCATCAGGGCATCTCTATGCATTTGACCAGGATAAAGATGCCGAAAAAAATATTATCAAAGATTCCAGATTTACTTTTATAAGAAGTAACTTTCGATTTCTGAAAAACTTTATGCGTTATCATAATGTACAAGAAATCGACGGCCTATTAGCAGACTTAGGAGTTTCTTTTCATCATTTTGACGATGCTCAAAGGGGATTTTCATTCCGTTTCGATGGGAAACTTGACATGCGGATGAACAATCGAGGGGGAGAATCGGCAGCCGACGTAATCAATAACTACAATGAGGAACAACTCTCAGATATTTTTTATCTCTACGGAGAGTTAAAATCTTCACGAAAAATCGCATCTGCCATAGTCAAGGCTCGAAACAACAGAAAGATAACCGAAACTCATGAGCTTTTAGAAATTATACAGCCATTCATCAACCGAAAACAGGAAAAAAAAGAACTGGCTCAACTATTTCAAGCTCTACGCATCGAAGTAAATCACGAAATGGATAGTTTGAAACGATTGCTAATACAGTCGACAGAATTACTGAAACCAAGGGGAAGACTTGTCGTTCTTACCTATCACTCTCTCGAAGACCGAATAGTAAAAAATTATTTTAAAACCGGAAACTTTGAAGGAAAAATAGAAACCGATTTTTATGGACGGATAAATACTCCGTTAAAACAAATCAATAATAAAGTAATCACCCCCACGGAAGAGGAAATAGAAAAAAATCCTCGTTCCAGAAGTGCAAAGCTCAGAATAGCAGAAAAAATATAACTATCAGTTTCGACATATGGAAGAAGAGACAACAAATAATAAAGAGACAATAAATAATGATGCGCCAGAAGAGAAAAAAACGTTTATGCATTATATAAAAATTTTATATAAAGCCATGACCGATATTTTCAAAGGACGAGGTATTTCAAATGAAGTCCTTATAAATAGATGGAGAAGCATTGCCGTATTTATGATTCTTGTGCTCATTTATATAAGTAACAGATATACCTGCCAGCAAAAAATAGCCGAAATAGGCAGTTTGGAAAAGCAATTGACAGATATCCGGTACGAAGCTCTAACCTTGTCTTCTGAATTAATGGGCAGCAGTCGCCAATCACAAGTACAAGCACTGATAGAATCCAAAGGAATTTCTTTAGAAGAATCGAAACAGCCACCATTTAAATTGATAAAAAAAGCGACAGATAAATGACAGCAGATAAAGGTAACATATTGCTCCGTTATTCTATTATCATCATATGCATTCTTATTGTCTGTATAGCAATATTGACACGTGCCGGACGGACTATTTTCGTCGAAAGAGAGGAATGGCAGAAGAAAGCCGACTCCCTAAAAATCGAAAATGTTACTCTCTATCCCAATCGAGGGAATATATACGCGGCCGACGGTCGCCTGATGGCAAGCAGCATACCCCAATATTATCTGTATATCGATTTTAAAGCCGACGGGTTGAAGAAAGACACATTGATGAAATACATCAAACCTCTGAGTGAGGCCCTATCCAAAAAACTCGGAGACCGTTCCCCTCTCGGGTATGAAAAACATTTGTTGAACGGATATAGAAAAGGAAGCCGCCAATATCCGATTTGCAGAAAAAGAGTTTCATATACCGACATGAAAGAAATAAAGACTTTCCCATTCCTAAGAATGAGTCCTAATAAAAGCGGTTTTTATACCAAACGCATGGTAAGAAGAATCAAACCTTTCGGTTCATTAGCTTCCCGGACAATCGGTGACATATACGGTGAATATGAAAAGGGTGGGAAAAATGGCATCGAATTGGCCTATGACTCTCTCTTAAGAGGGAAACCGGGCTCTTGCACCAAACAAAAAATACGAGGCAGATGGGTAAATATAGCCAATAAAGAACCTATCAATGGATTAGATATCCATACGACCATCGATATCAACATCCAGGATATTACCGAGAAATCCCTTATTGAGATGTTAACAAAAACAGACGCAGAATCTGGCACTGCTGTGGTTATGGATGTAAAAACCGGAGAGGTAAAAGCAATTACCAATATAGGTAAAAATTATGCCGGAGTCTATGCAGAAACAAGGAATCATGCCGTCGCTGACGAATTGGAGCCGGGATCAACGTTCAAAGTCGCATCCATGATGGTCGCATTAGATGCAGGTGTTGTCAGACCCGACGATCCGGTAGATACTGGGAACGGAATATTTATGTATGCAGGCTCACGAATGACCGACCATAATGCACACAAAGGAGGTTACCATGTAATAACCGCAGCTCAATCAATCTGGTATTCTTCAAACATAGGTGTAGCTAAAATCATCCTCAACGGATTCGGGAAAAGGCCGCAAGATTTCGTTGACGGTCTGTATGCCATAGGTCTGAACAAAACGGTAAAATTAAACATACCGGGAGAGGGGCATCCAATCATCAAACATCCGATAAAAGACCGGAAAAACTGGTCCATGACATCTCTGCCGTGGATGTCATTCGGATACGAAACCCAGATTCCTCCTATTTATACCCTAATGTTTTATAATGCCATCGCTAATGGAGGAAAAATGATAAAACCCATCTTCGTAAAAGAAATATGCAAAGACGGGGTAAGCTTACAAAAGATGAGTACTGAAATTATAAACCCGCAAATATGCAAACCTGCAACATTGTCGATTATCCAACAAATGCTGGAAGACGTCGTAACGAAAGGTACAGCTAAAGCCGTGCTTTCTGACTATATAAAAATTGCAGGGAAAACAGGTACGGCGCAAATAGCTCAAGGAAGCGCCGGATATCGCGGTGCCGGGAAAAAACATCGTGTATCGTTTTGCGGATATTTTCCTGCAGATAATCCCCAATATTCGGCAATCGTAGTAATAACAGCCCCCCGTATCGGTTATCCTTCCGGAGGAACGATGTCTGGTGGAGTAGTAAAAAACATCGCTGAGCAGATTTATGCCCAAGGAATACAATCCGCCATTACCCCCAACCAACCGGACACTGTTCACAGCCATTTGCCCCGTATCAAAAATGGTAATTTCAAGCAAACGGTCTTCGCCTGCGATAAAATGAATCTCTCTTACGAAGATTTCGTCCGAGACGAGAGCTGGACAAAAGTCAGTGACGACACTCATAAAGTCCTCCTAAAAGGACTATCGATAGAACCGAAAACCGCACCAGATGTTATGGGTATGGGAGCTCGGGATGCCATATATTTACTGGAGCAAACAGGATTGAAAGTCTCTTTTTCAGGAAAAGGGCGAGTAATAAGCCAATCCATTCCTCCAGGACGTAACATTGTCAAAGGGCAGACGATTGCAATAGTTTTAAAATAAAAAATTCACACCGGAGATATTCTGGTTTTATATAATAAATGAATATAGGAATGACATTAGAAAGATTAGTACAACACATTACCGTAAAACAAATTTATGGTAAACCTGACATAAATATAGAAGGTATAGATTCCGATTCCCGAAATATCAAAGACAAATATCTTTTTATTGCCGTAAAAGGTACATCGGTCGACGGACATGAATTTATCGATAAGGCAATAGAACAAGGAGCAACTGCAATCGTATGTGAAAGCTTGCCACAAAAAATATCAGACAAAGTTGTTTATATTCAGACGAATGACAGTGCCGAAGCATTAGGGCGATTGGCCTCGGCCTGGTATGGAAAGCCATCAAAAGAACTGACATTGGTCGGTGTAACCGGTACTAACGGTAAAACGACAACGGCTACTTTACTATATGAATTGTTCCGTCTTTTCGGTGAAAAAGTCGGGTTACTGTCTACTGTATGCAACTATATCGACACCCTTGCCATACCAGCGACACACACGACACCCGACCCCCTCAGCCTGCACAAATTATTGAGAGAAATGGTAGATGCAGGGTGTACCTATGCTTTTATGGAAGTAAGCTCTCACTCTGCCCATCAGAAAAGAATCGCTGGACTCGACTTTGATGGTGCCATTTTTACAAATCTGACTCGCGACCATCTGGATTATCACAAAACAGTAGATGCCTATTTGAAAGCAAAAAAGATGTTTTTTGATGATCTGAAAAAAGAGGCCTTTGCCCTCGTCAATCTGGATGACAAATCAGGGCTGGTCATGCTACAAAATACCCGAGCCCAAAAACATACATATTCTCTACGCACATTGGCAGATTTTAAAGGACGCATTATCGAAAGTCGTCTCGACGGTACTACACTCGAACTAAACGGGCGAGAAGTAGAAGTACAATTTGTGGGAAAATTCAATGCCTACAATTTACTGGCTGTTTATGGTGCTGCCTGCCTTTTAGGAAAAGATGTCGAGGACATCCTTGTAAAAATGAGTCTGCTGGTTCCGGTTGCCGGACGTTTTCAAACATTACATGCCCCTGAAAAATATACAGCTATCATAGACTATGCTCACACTCCCGACGCATTAAACAACGTACTCGGGTCCATCAAGGAAGTTATTGGAGACAAAGGTCATATCATTACTGTAGTAGGAGCAGGAGGAAACCGAGATAAAGGAAAGCGCCCTCTTATGGCCCAAGAAGCCGTAAATGCCAGTGACAAAGTAATATTGACATCTGACAATCCCCGCTTTGAAGAACCCGGAGATATACTGAACGATATGTTAGCCGGATTGGATTCTATTCAAAGGAAAAAAGTTCTTTCCATTGCAGACCGGCGAGAAGCCATACGTACCGCAACTCAGTTTGCACAACCCGGAGATGTCATTTTAATTGCCGGAAAAGGACATGAAGACTACCAAGAGATAAAAGGTGTGAAACACCATTTTGACGATAAAGAAGAAGTAGAAAAAATTTTTCGGGGAGAAATGTAATATCGATGTAAAAAAATAAAAATATATACGAATATGTTATACTATTTGTTCCATTACCTTGACCAATTAGACTTTCCCGGAGCGGGGATGTTCAAATATATTTCTTTCCGTTCAGGAATGGCACTTATCTTTTCGCTGTTTATATCTACGATTATCGGGAAAAAAATTATCGATAAACTCCAATACATGCAAATTGGAGAAATAGTCAGAGACCTCGGATTAGAAGGGCAGATGAGTAAAAAAGGAACCCCAACTATGGGTGGAATTATCATTATCATTGCCATAATCATACCATGCCTTCTATTTGGTCGCCTCGAAAATATATATATGCTTTTAATGCTCATCACAACGGTATGGCTGGGTGCTATCGGATTCCTCGACGATTATATAAAAGTATTCAAAAAAGATAAAGAAGGGCTGCACGGGCGCTTCAAAATCATCGGACAAGTCGGCTTAGGATTAATCGTAGGGCTAACCTTATATTTAAGTCCCGATGTTGTAATTCGAGAAAATGTATATGCCAAAAATACCAATAACGAAGAGGTTATAAAATACATGCCCGAAAATATAAAATCCACACAGACCACCATTCCATTTTTAAAAAATAACAATTTTGACTATGCTGATTTGGTTCCATTTTTAGGAGAAAATGCTCAAATAGCCGGATGGATAATTTTCATATTAGTAACTATTTTCATTGTAACAGCAGTCTCCAACGGAGCAAATCTTACAGATGGACTCGACGGATTAGCTACCGGAAGCTCTGCCATAATCGGAGTTACACTTGGCATTTTGGCCTACCTCTCAGGACATATTGCCTATGCGTCATACTTGAATATTATGTATATTCCCGGGACAGAGGAGCTTGTCGTATTCGCAAGCGCTTTTATCGGAGCGACAATCGGGTTCCTATGGTACAATGCATTCCCAGCACAAGTGTTCATGGGTGATACCGGAAGTCTTACGTTAGGTGGTATAATCGCTGTATTTGCCATACTGATACACAAAGAATTATTAATTCCGGTTCTTTGCGCCATTTTCTTGGTAGAGGACCTTTCGGTAATGATACAAGTAGCCTACTTCAAATTTACCAAGAAAAAATACGGAGAAGGCAGACGGTTTTTCAAAATGGCTCCCTTACATCACCATTTTCAAAAACAAGGAAATTCGGGAATAGATGCCATTATACAACGGCCCTTCCGAGCTATTCCCGAATCTAAAATTGTAGTGCGATTTTGGATTGTAGGCATTATATTGGCTGTAATCACTATCGTAACATTAAAAATGCGATAATAAAAACAACGTTTTTTAAGATAAGAAAAAATGAGTAAACGAATTGTTGTTTTAGGAGCTGGAGAAAGCGGTGCAGGTGCTGCCGTACTGGCCAAGGTAAAAGGATTCGACGTCTTTGTGTCAGATATGTCGCTTATCAAAGACAAATATAAAAACCTTCTCAATCAGTATAATATCGTTTGGGAAGAAGGGCATCACACACAAGAACTGATACTCAACGCCGATGAAGTAATAAAAAGTCCCGGAATACCCGAAAACGCCCCTATAATAGAGGCTTTACGGGAACGGAATATCCCTGTCATTTCAGAAATAGAATTTGCCGGACGATACACGCATGCCAAAATGATATGCATAACCGGCAGTAACGGCAAAACAACGACAACATTACTGACTTACCATATACTCAAAAACGCCGGGCTCAATGTAGGGCTTGCCGGAAACGTAGGGCAGAGCCTTGCTTACCAGGTAGCGACACAAAATTACGATTACTATGTCATAGAGTTGAGCAGTTTTCAACTTGATAACATGTACAATTTTAAAGCCAATATTGCCATTTTACTGAACATAACCCCCGACCACCTTGACCGATATGGATACAATATGCAAAACTATATAGATGCAAAATTCCGTATCACTCAGAACCAAACGGAAGACGATGTATTCATTTATTGGAATGACGATCCAGTCATATCAAAAGAATTGAAAGCCCATCATCTCAAAGCAAAGCTATTCCCGTTTGCGGAAACCCACGAAGATGGAGTCAAGGCTTATAAAAAAGATCATGATATCATTATAGAGGCTCCAGATACCACTTTTTCTATAACTGACCAGGAACTCGCATTACAAGGCAGGCACAACCTGTTCAACTCAATGGCTGCCAGCATTTCGGCCAATGTCCTGGACATAAAGAAAGAAGACATCCGCGCAGCATTGAGTGATTTCCAGGGAGTGGAACACCGGCTTGAAAAAGTTGCACGTATCCGGGGAGTAGAATTCATCAATGACTCAAAAGCGACCAATGTAAACTCCTGCTGGTATGCATTAGAAAGTATGAGAACCAAAGTGGTCCTGATTTTAGGAGGGAAAGATAAAGGTAACGATTATACCGAAATAGAATCACTGGTACACGATAAAGTAAAAGCTATCATTTGTCTGGGAGTCGATAATAGCAAACTTCATGCTTTTTTTGACGGAAAAGTAGATACAATACAAGATGCCTCATCCATGAAAGAAGCCGTCGATAAAGCTTTTGCCGTGGCTCAACCGGGTGATACCGTATTACTATCTCCTTGCTGCGCCAGTTTCGACTTATTCAAAAGTTACGAAGACCGAGGTACTCAGTTCAAAGAATGCGTTAAGAACTTATAAACTCAACAATAGATATGGAAGGAATCAAATCTATCCCCAAAGGAGATAAATATATTTGGGGTATTTATTTTGTCCTTTGCATTATTTCCATTTTGGAGATATATAGTGCATCGAGCACCCTGACTTACAAGATACAGGATTATTTTGCACCCACTGTAAGACATGCATTATTTCTGTTTTGCGGAACAATAGGTGTGCTCATTATACAAAATATCCATTATAAATGGTTCAAGGGAGTAGGTCTGCTCCTCTTGCTGATTTCTTTCATCTTGCTTATTTATGCCTTAGTTGCCGGACAAGTCGTAAACGATGCCAAACGGTGGATTTCCTTTTTCGGAATATCCCTTCAACCATCTGAGTTTGCCAAATTAGGAATGGTAATATTCACAGCTTTCATTCTGGCTAACAAACAACGGCCAAACGGTGTAGAAAAAAACACATTCACAATTATTTCTTGCACAGCCGGAGTATTCTGCCTGTTGATTTTTCCGGAAAACTTTTCAACAGCATTTCTTCTAGCATCTGTCATATTCTGTATGATGCTTATAGGTCGCGTAGAACTGAAAAAACTTTTCGGCATGGTAGGAATCATCGTTCTTGTGGGAGTACTTACATATCTCCTCGTACCTCATTTACCTAAGGAATGGACACTCTTTGATCGTGTGACCACTTGGGAAAACCGTGTCGACCAGTTCTTTCACGGCAGTGAAATACCCGAATATGAAGTCAAAACCGTAGATGGAAATTATCAGGTACATCATGCCCGTATGGCCATCGCCAACGGTGGAGTTTTCGGTAAATTCTGGGGAAACAGCCGGGAACGTGATTTCCTGCCACAAGCTTATTCCGACTTTATTTATGCAATTATAATTGAGGAAATGGGATACATTGGTGGCATATTTGTTATGTTCCTGTATATCTCTTTACTGATACGAGCAGGCATGATAGCGAAAAAATGTACTCGGGCATTTCCAGCATTTCTCATATTAGGAATTGCTTTAATGATTGTATTTCAGGCAATTATAAATATGGCTGTCGCTGTGGGGTTGATTCCTGTTACCGGGCAACCACTACCACTTATCAGCCGAGGCGGGACTTCCACCATCATTACATGTCTTTACTTCGGCATTATGCTAAGTATCAGCAGATATGCAACAATCGAAGGTATTGAAGAAGAGAAAAAATTAACCGGGACTGTAACCGAAATCCCAGAAGATCTTTCGGCTCCCAATCCCAATATGATGTAAAATATATATGGAAAATCATATCAAAGTACTCATTAGCGGCGGTGGTACCGGAGGACATATTTTTCCGGCCATCTCTATCGCCAATGCTATAAAAGCAAAAATACCTGATGCCGATATCCTCTTTGTAGGAGCAGAAAATCGGATGGAGATGGAAAAAGTTCCGGCAGCCGGATATAATATCATAGGTCTACCTGTTTGTGGATTTGATAGGAAAAACGTGCTTAAAAACTGCAAAGTCGTTGTTAAACTATTACAAAGTATAAATAAAGCCCGAAAAACAGTAAAACGATTCCAACCCGATATTGCTGTTGGAGTTGGAGGTTATGCCAGTGGTCCCACACTATGGGCTGCTGCACACATGGAAATACCGACAGTCATCCAAGAACAGAATTCGTACGCAGGAGTGACAAATAAATTGCTAGCATCCAAAGCAAAAAAAATTTGTGTCGCTTATGACAATATGGAAAAATTTTTTCCGAAAGAAAAAATTGTAATAACAGGAAATCCGGTTAGACAGGAATTACTTAACAAGACAATCAGCCAGGAAGAAGCTGTACGTTTCTTCAACCTTGACCCAGAGAAAAAAACAATATTAGTCATAGGAGGGAGCCTGGGAGCCCGCACTATAAATGAAAGCATACTTGATTGGATAACTCGGTCAAAATCCGATGAAGTACAAATCATCTGGCAAACCGGAAAAAACTTTGATGCAAAAGCTCAAAAAGCTTTATCTCAAAAAATTAGTCACCACATAAAGCAAATGCCTTTCATATCCCATATGGATATGGCGTATAAAGCTGCAGATTTGGTCATTTCCCGAGCTGGAGCAAGCTCCATATCCGAACTTTGCCTATTAGAAAAGCCGGTCATTTTAGTTCCATCTCCCAATGTAGCAGAAGACCACCAGACAAAAAATGCACAAGCCTTGGAATACAAAGGTGCTGCCATTCTCATTCGAGACAACGAAGCTCGAGACAAGCTCATGCAAACAGCATTGGCCGTCATAAGGGACAACGATAAGCTGAAAAATATGCAAGACAATATAAAAACGTTGGCTCAAGAAAATTCTGCTGCAAGAATCGCTGATATTATCATCCAAATTGTCAACGAAAGGAAAAAATAAAAATGGAAAATTTTACATCTCTTTATTTTATAGGAGCCGGAGGTATCGGCATGAGTGCCTTGGTACGCTATTTTTTAGCAAAAGGATACCATGTAGCCGGATATGACCGTACTCCCTCCGACCTCACCGAAGCCCTAATAAATGAAGGGGCAGAAATCGTGTATGATGAAAACTCCGCACTCATCCCCGAATACTGTCGCCATCCTAAAACAACACTGGTCGTATATACCCCTGCTGTACCGGAAAGCCACAATGGATTTTCATATTTTCGAGAAAACGGATTTACTATTGTAAAGAGAGCCAAACTTTTAGGTATGATTACCCGTACAAGCAAAGCGCTATGCTTTGCCGGTACTCACGGAAAAACAACAACTTCGAGCATGGCCGCGCATATATTGGCTCAATCACCCCTCGAATGTAATGCTTTCCTTGGCGGTATTTTGAAAAATTATAACAGCAACCTGATACTTTCCAATACCAGCGAATTTACCGTAATCGAAGCAGACGAGTACGACAGGTCGTTCCATCAATTATCTCCATATATGGCTGTAATTACAGCTACTGACCCCGACCATCTGGATATTTACGGTACGGAAGAGGCATATCTTGAGAGTTTCCGCTATTTTACATCATTGATACAACCAGGAGGAGCCTTAGTCATAAAAAAAGGTATCAAAGTACAGCCCGACGTGCAAAAGGGAGTGACTATATACCAATACTCGGCAGACAACGGGGGTGACTTCCATGCCCAGAATATTCGCATCGGAAAAGGAACGATTATATTTGATTTTGTTACTCCCAAAGAAGTTATTTCAGATATAGAGCTGGGAGTTCCGGTGAAAATCAATATAGAAAATAGTGTCGCTGCCATGGCCATCGCCTGGCTAAATGGTGTTGACGCAGTAGATATACGCAAGGCCATGGCATCTTTCAAAGGAGCAAAACGGCGTTTCGACTTTTGGCTGAAAACTGCCAATATAGTGATGATAGACGACTACGCTCATCATCCCGACGAACTAAAAGCCAGCATCACCTCTGTCCGAGCTTTATATCCTGACAAAAAAATCAGCGGTATCTTCCAACCGCACCTATATACCCGTACAAGGGACTTTTACAAAGAATTTGCAGCAGCACTGTCACTCCTTGACGAACTAATCTTATTAGATATATATCCGGCCAGGGAACAACCCATCCCCGGAGTTACATCCAAGCTCATCTTTGACAAAGTAACATGCAGCAATAAAGAACTTTGCCATAAAGATATGTTGTTAGAAAAAATAAAACAACGTAACTTTGAGGTCCTAATAACTCTTGGTGCCGGAGACATAGACCGGATGTTACCGGCGATAAAGGAGATATTGTCAGCCTGATGAAAAAGATATTTAAGTACATACTCGTAAGCCTGATGCCTATCTATTTGATTGTAACACTGGCCCTTTATGCTCCCGAAACCGGGAACATAAAATGCACACGCGTTCACATCGAGCTAGCAGACAGTCTGGAGACCCATTTCACTTCAGTAAAAGAGATTCAACGGGAAATTATGGATAAAGGAATAAACCCGATAGGAAAACTTTATTCACGAATAAACACCGAAAAAATGGAAAATGTACTTAAAAAAAATCAACTTATTGCCTCTGCCGAATGCTTCAAAACTCCATGCGGCACTGTACATATAAGACTGACCCAACGGATACCCATACTCAGAGTCATAAGTAACGGGGAAAATTATTATATCGACAAAGATGCCCAGATAATGCCTACTTCGGGAAACTTTACTGCATATCTTCCACTTGCTACAGGATACATAAATAAAGCATATGCAAAAAACAAATTATATCCTTTAGCCTGTTTTCTTGACCAAGATGAGTTCTGGAATGCTCAAATAGAGCAAATCTATGTCTCTCCTGAACAAGAGATTGAATTAATACCAAGAGTGGGTGATAATTTGATACTTTTAGGAAAAATAGATAACTTTGAACGGAAACTGGCAAATTTACGTTGTCTTTATGAACAAGCTCTGCCTAAAGTAGGTTGGAACAAATACGATACTATAAACATTAAATACGAAAACCAGGTGATATGCACCCGGAGAGCTTTATAACAAAACGCTATGGACGCAGAAAAATATATTGCAGCAATTGAACTCGGAACCTCGAAAATCATAGGTATAGTAGGACAAAAAAACGAGGATGGCACTCTACAGGTGTTGGCAATCGAACGAGAAGAATCATCGGGATGCATAAAACGCGGATGTATTCAAAACGTAGAAGAAGCGGCCAACCGGGTAAAAAAAATCATTACAAAGTTAGGGAATCGAGTCCCTGGCTCCATCAATAAAATGTATGTTGGTGTCGGAGGACAATCGGTACGTACAATCAGCCACAAAGTACGCAGGCGCCTGGCCGAAGATACTCCGGTAACAGAAGTATTGATAAACTCTTTACATGCCGAAAGTCGTACATTCCCGGTATTCAACGCTGAAATCATGGATGTCGTCCCAAATGAATATTTAATAGACAATCATCTTGAAACTAATCCTGTAGGTACATTTTGCTCCGATATTGAAGCCAATTTGAAACTTATTATCGGGAGACCATCTATAAAGAAAAATATAGAACGGTGCCTATTCGAACGCAGCAAAATGCAAATTGCCGGCTACATCATCTCTGCACAAGCCACAGCAGCAGCATTGCTTACCAGTAATGAAAAAAGCTTGGGCTGCGCATTAATTGATTTCGGGGCCGGAACAACTACTTTGTCCATATATAAAGACGATTTGCTCCGATATATGATAACAATCCCATTCGGAGGGAAAAATATAACGAAAGACATCGGGACATTAAATGTTTTGGATACCGATGCTGAAAAACTTAAAATTGCATTCGGTAGTGCAATCAGCACTCCTATTACGGAAAAAGGCATTCGGCAATTAGGCATAGACGGACTCGATTCCTCAAAAATAAAATACCAGGACCTCTGCCATGTAATAGAAGCCCGTATCGAAGAAATTGTGGAGAATGTAAAAGAGCAAATTGACGCTTCGGGATACGCCGACCAGCTTTCGGCTGGAATTATTATTACCGGTGGGGCATCCCAGTTACGAGAACTACCCGAATTGCTTCACCAAAAAACCGGATTAGAAGTAAAAAGAGGTACTTTGCAAAAGAATATATCATTCGCCAACCGTACCGAAGCAGGAAATCCGGCATACTCTCAAGCAATAGGACTATTATTGCTCGGAGAAGAAAACTGTATGACTAAAAAAGTCTCCGTAACCGAGACTGAATCAGAAGTCGTTACACCTCCGGTTCAAAAAGAAAAACCGAAAAAAACGCCCAAGCCACCTAAAGATCCAGACGGTCCTTCTTGGTGGAAAAATCTAAAAAACAAGGCAGAACAACTTTTTGACGAAAATGATGCCAAACTTTCTTAATAACGAATCATAAAAACAAAAAAGTAATTTAACAATATACAACCATGGACGAATTGACGGATAACTTACCGTGGGATTTCCCCGGACCACAAAGTACTCCTTCCATTATAAAAGTAATCGGAGTTGGAGGTGGAGGTGGAAATGCTGTAAGCCATATGTATAAAGAAGGTATACAAGATGTAACGTTCGTCTTATGTAATACCGATAACCAAGCCTTGTTACGATCCGAAGTCCCCCGCAAAGTGCAACTGGGGAAAACAACGACCGAAGGCCTTGGAGCAGGGAACCGGCCTGAACGAGCTCGACTGGCAGCTGAAGAAAGCATCGATGAAATAAAAGACCTTTTCAACGATGGCACCAAGATGGTATTCATCACTGCCGGTATGGGAGGAGGAACAGGAACCGGAGCCGGACCGGTCATTGCAAAAATAGCAAAAGAACTAGATATTCTTACTGTCGGTATCGTCACCATACCTTTCCTGTTTGAAGGAGAACGCAAAATATTGCAAGCACGCGAAGGAGTGAAAGAAATGGAACAATATGTCGACGCGCTATTGGTTATCAATAATGAGAATCTACGAAAGATATATCCCGACCTTGACTTTCTTAACGCCTTCGGCAAAGCCGATGATACACTGACTATCGCAGCCAAAAGTATTGCAGAAATTATCACAGTAGAGGGACATATCAATCTGGACTTTGCCGATGTAAACTCTATTCTCAAAAACGGAGGTAAAGCCATCATGAGCTCTGGTTACGGCTCCGGAGAGAAACGTGTATCAAAAGCTATTCAAGATGCCCTTAATTCTCCGCTTCTCAACGACAGCGATATATACGACGCTAAAAAGATACTATTCAACCTCTATTTTAGCAGTACCAACCAGATAAAAATGGAAGAAATAAACGAGGTAAACTCTTTCATGGCAAAATTTGGGAAAAATGTTGAAGTTATTTGGGGAGCAGCCATTGATGACAGTCTGGAAGAAACCGTAAAGATTATCATACTGGCTACAGGATTCAAAGACGGGGCATCCATGGCTTCACAAAACTTTATCGATCCGTTCGAACAGCAAAACGAAGAATCCTTCAATGATACACAAGATTCTATCACAGAGATGTATGGACCCGAAGCTGCAAAGGAAATAGAAAGGAACAGGGTCAGAGCATCTTTTATGATATTAAAAGCTGAGCAAATGGACGACGATGCTTTACTTGAATTGCTCGATAAGTCCCCTACATACAATCGCGACCCACAATTTGCTGCCCGTTTAGCCATCAACAGCAAATCGGGACAAAACAACGAATCGGCTCCGTCAGCACCCCAATCATCCGCCAATACGAATACAGCGGGAACAGCAGAAGGAACAATACGTTTTTAAAATAGTATAACATCATTAAAATCAGAATATAAAATGAATTTATTTGATCAAATCAGCAATGACATAAAAAATGCCATGCTGGCCAAAGACAAACTGAGACTGGAAACTTTAAGAGGAATAAAAAAAGAATTTCTGGAAGCAAAAACGGCTAAAGGTTCAGACGGTGAGCTATCTGATGACATAGCGATGAAAATACTGGTAAAAATGGTAAAACAGCGTAAAGACAGCGCTCAAATATATATAGAACAAAATCGTCCAGAATTGGCAGAAAGCGAATTAGGCGAAGCTAAAGTCATTGAAGAATATCTCCCGAAACAAATGACTGAAGCAGAACTGGAAGCCGAATTGAAAAATATTATCGCTGAAGTAGGTGCAACATCTGCCAAAGATATGGGAAAAGTAATGGGTGTTGCCAGTAAAAAATTGGCCGGACGTGCCGAAGGGAAGGCTATCTCTGCCAAAGTAAAAGAACTATTAGCCTGATAAATATCAGACATATCACAAATACAAACATCATATTTATATGTTAACACTGGCTGCAATAAAAGAAAATCCGGAAGAAATTGTCCGGAAATTAGCCAAAAAGCATTTCGATGCCAAAGAGCTTATTAATAAAGTATTAGATTTAGATAAAACCCGACGCAACTCCCAATCCGAATTAGATGCACGTCTGGCAACTCTGAAAAACCTTTCGGGCCAAATAGGCAAATTAATGAAAGAAGGTAAAAAAGAAGAAGCAGAAAAAGTAAAAACCGAAGTTGCCAGTTTAAAAGAAGGAAATGTTGCATTAGAATCGGCTATGAACGATGCAGAAAAACAGATTACTGATATTCTGCTTTCTATCCCGAATACTCCTTGTGATGCAGTTCCTGAAGGCCGTACAGCCGAAGATAATATTGTGGAAAAAAGCGGTGGAACAATTCCCGACCTTCCGGAAGACGCTCTTCCTCACTGGGAACTGGCAAAAAAATATGACCTCATCGACTTCGAATTAGGAGTGAAAATCACAGGAGCAGGATTCCCTGTATATAAAGGGAAAGGAGCTCGCCTTCAACGTGCTCTCATCAGTTTCTTTCTGGACAATGCGCGGGAAGCCGGTTATCTCGAAATACAACCTCCTTATGTCGTAAATGCAGCATCCGGATACGGAACCGGACAATTGCCCGATAAAGAAGGACAAATGTACCATTGTAACGAAGACGACTTGTATTTGATACCGACAGCCGAAGTCCCGGTCACCAATCTGTACCGTGATGTTATCTTAAATGAATCGGATCTGCCTATAAAAAATACAGCATACTCTGCATGCTTCCGCCGAGAAGCCGGCTCTTACGGTAAAGATGTACGAGGGTTGAATCGTCTCCACCAGTTCGATAAAGTTGAGATTGTCCAGATACAACATCCTGACCATTCTTATGAAGCTCTTCAGGAGATGATTGACTATGTACAAACGTTAGTCGAAAAACTCGAACTCCCGTGGCACATCCTTCGCCTCTGCGGTGGAGATATGAGTTTCACATCTGCCATTACTTTCGACTTCGAAGTATTCTCCGCTGCCCAAAAACGTTGGCTGGAAGTAAGTTCGGTATCCAATTTCGAAAGCTACCAAGCCAACCGTCTGAAATGCCGTTTCAAAGGCACCGATAAAAAAACAAGACTGGTACACACTTTGAATGGCAGTGCTCTAGCTTTACCTCGTATAGTTGCCGCATTATTGGAAAATAACCAGACTCCCGAGGGTATACGTATCCCCAAAGCCCTAGTCCCTTATACGGGATTTGACATTATTGACTAATCTCAATTGTTCCATACTCATCAAAAACCGCCAATGAAAAATTTCTTTGGCGGTTTTTATTTGGTTGGCTCTCGGCATCCACCAATATCAAGCAAATAATAATCACACTAAATATTTACATACATCGGCAATTTATAAAAAAATTAGTTTTTACCCAAAAAATCGTCTCTACTAAACGATTTTTCTGAAAATTCAATCATCTTGAGCCTTTTGACGTTCGTATTCAATAGCAACTTCACAAAGTTCATTATACCACACTTCTCCAAACTTTCGAATCAATGGTTCTTTCAAAAACTGATAAACTTTTACACCCTCTTTACGCCCCAAAACTTCAGCTGCTTTACAAATTTTCCAACGGTTATAATTCACTGCAGTAAAACCACTATATTTCTTCGTCCGTATCGGATACAAATGACAAGATATGGGCTTATAAAAATCGATGCGCCCTTCTTTATATGCTTTTTCTATGGCACAATAACACATACCATTAGCCCCGTAACAAGTAAAAACACAATCCTTACCATTTACTATAGATGTAACCACATCTCCCTCCTGGTCGATATAAGCAACTCCTTGTTCTCGAATGACAGACTGTGCTGCAGGTAACAAATCATCCCAAATAACCGGTAATATGTCTTTAAGTTTTTGCCGCTCCTCTTCCTCCAAAGGTGCACCGGCATCTCCCTCAATACAACAAGCCCCCAGACAGGCTTCCAAGTTACATATAAATTCCTTCTCAATAACATCGAGACTAACTAATGCATCTCCTATTTCCAACATAACAGGTTCCATGTATAATAATAAATAACGGACAATGAGTAACGGCATTTATCCGCTGCCCGTTGTCCGCTACTATTTAATCATCGATAACTATTCAGTCTTTAATCAAACAACGTCCGGTCATCTCTTTCGGTGGAGTTATTCCCAATATATGACAAATTGAGGGAGCCACATCGGCCAATATTCCGTCTTCGACTTTTGCATCCTTATTGTCTGTCACATACACAAACGGTACGGGATTCAAAGAATGTGCGGTATTCGGAGTCCCGTCCTCATTCAAGGCATGGTCTGCATTACCATGATCTGCAATAATAATAGCTTCATAACCGTTAGCTTTAGCCGCTTCGATAGCATCTTTTACACAAGCGTCAACAGCTACCACAGCCTTTTCTATCGCCTCATAAACCCCTGTATGACCGACCATATCACCATTGGCATAATTTACAACGATAAAGTCATATTTATTTTCATTGATAGCAGCAACCAATTTCTCTTTCACTTCATATACACTCATTTCGGGCTTAAGATCATAAGTCGCTACTTTAGGAGAAGGAACCAGAATACGGTCTTCACCTTCATATGGAGCTTCACGGCCACCATTAAAGAAGAATGTTACGTGTGCATATTTTTCCGTTTCAGCAATATGTAATTGCTTCAATCCTTTAGATGCTATAAACTCACCCAAAGTATTCACAACATTTTCCTTGTCGAAAAGAATATGGACACCCTTAAATGATGCATCGTAAGGTGTCATGCAATAATATTGCAAATCAGGAATCGTGTGCATACCAACTTCAGGCATATCCTGCTGTGTAAGGACAATCGTTAGCTCTTTCGCACGGTCGTTCCGGTAATTGAAGAAAATAACGACATCACCCTCCTTTATCGTTCCGTCAAAATTCGCATTTACGATAGGTTTTATAAATTCATCAGTTACTCCTTCATCATAAGACTCTTGCATAGCCTGAACCATACAATCAGCTTTCTTGCCCACACCGTTCACTAGTAAATCATATGCTTCTTTTACCCGTTCCCAACGTTTATCACGGTCCATAGCATAATAACGACCGATAATAGAAGCTATCTTGCCTGCACTCTTATCGCAATGTGCATACAATTGTTCTATAAACCCTTTCCCACTTTTAGGATCAGTATCTCGGCCATCCATGAAACAATGGATAAAAGTATTTTCAATCTGATACTCTTTAGCAATATCACAAAGTTTAAATAAATGCTCCAAAGAACTATGTACCCCTCCATCTGAAGTCAGTCCCATAAAATGGATATTCTTTCCATTTTCCTTAGCATATGTAAATGCAGAAATAATTTCCGGATTTTTCAATATACTATTATCTGCACAGGCCCGGTTAATCTTAACTAAATCTTGATATACAACACGTCCCGCACCAATATTCAAATGTCCTACCTCCGAATTTCCCATTTGTCCGTCAGGCAAACCTACATTTTCGCCCGAAGCTTGTAATTGAGAATTTGGATAGTTTGCCAGCAAAGAATCCCAATAAGGAGTAGGAGTATTAAAGATAACATCATCTTTACCGTGGTCGCCTATTCCCCACCCATCGAGAATCATCAAAAAAGCTTTCTTGTTCATTTGTGTATCTGTTTTATAGTTTTATATCCTATTTTTTCGGATACAAAGGTACGAAAAAGTATGCGATATTCAGAAATATACTACCAGTTACTTTAGTAAATGTTTTCAAGAAGAATTCGGCATAAAACCCTCGCAATATGCCAAACAAGAGAAAAGCAATTAAAATATATTCTCTTTTGTGTTGCACATGGTTACTCTATAAAATAAAGGCCGCTTTGAAAATTTTCAAAGCGGCCTTTATTTTGCCTTTGACAGAAAAAATTATATTCTTTTTTCTTTGATACGGGCTTTCTTTCCGGTAAGGGCACGCAAATAGTACAATTTAGCACGACGCACTTTACCGACTTTATTTACAGTAATGCTATCAATGAACGGAGAATCCATTGGGAAAATTCTTTCCACACCTACATTTTCCGACATCTTGCGAACTGTAAAACGCTTTTTGTCACCGTGTCCCGAAATACGGATAACAACGCCCCTATACTGCTGGATACGTTCCTTGTTACCCTCTTTGATACGGTATGCAACAGTAATAGTATCTCCGCTTTTGAATTTCGGATGCTCTTTACCGCTGGCGAATGCTTCTTCTGCAATCTTAATAAAATCCATTTTTAATAGCTATTTAAAATGTTTGTACTGAAACGTAATATAACAGGTCTCTCTTTCCTGACAGAGATTACGAAAAGCGGTGCAAAGAAACAATATATTTGTCAGAAAACCAAATAGAAGCAAGAGAATTTTACAATAATAGTTAATACTCGTTTAAAAGCCTGTTCAAATTCTATAGAAACTTTTTTCTTTTATTTTCATTCTCTTTACAATACAAATAGATAGTTTTCCTCTTCCCAGATAAACCACCGCAGTAAATAAATAAAAGTTAATAAGTGACCAATAGCTTCTCCCCCAAACAAAGTTTTCTTATTTTCGCAATACTTAACCGATAACTGAATAATTCTTATTATATATGAATACCTTTTCTCTGTCTCGGAAAAGTCCGTTCAAAACCATATTTAAATACGGGCTTTTATTCTTTGCTTTCGGCTTATTTTCTCAAGCACAAGCTATTGATAAAACGATTGTTTTTATTCATACAAACGATACACACAGCCAAATCGAAGCTATTTCTAAGAATGCATCTAAAAACGCCGACATGGGGGGGGTATTACGAAGAAAAGCTTTTATCGACAGTGTGCGTGTTGCCGAAAAAAATGTAATCCTTGTCGATGCTGGTGATTATGTACAGGGAACTCCTTATTTTAATTTCTTCAAAGGGAAAGCCGAAATCGACCTGATGAACAAAATGGGCTATGAAATAGCTACTTTGGGCAATCATGAGTTCGACAATGGAGTAGAAGCCCTGACTCAAATGTTAACTCCTGCCAAATTTGACATCGTTTCGGCCAACTATGATGTCAATAACACTCCTTTAAACACTCTGGTAAAACCATACGTGATAAAAGAGATAGACGGAGTGAAAATAGGGATTATTGGCTTATGTGTAGACCCCAAAGGCCTAATCGATAGTAAAAACTGTGAAGGAATCATTTACAAAGACCCCATAAAAACGGCTAACGAACTGGCTGCTAACTTAAAAAAATCGGGAGTAGACCTGATTGTCATTCTTTCCCACTTAGGATTAGAAACAACCCCAGGAGATAAGGAATTGGCCGCAGCCAGTAAAGATATAGATATTATAATAGGCGGTCACAGCCATACTTTACTTTCAGAAGCCATTAAAGTAAAAAACCTTTCGGGAAAAGATGTCCTTATCGGACAAACCGGAAAAAGCGGATTAAATATCGGACTCATAAAAGTCAAACTCAAAAAATAACCAATTCAGAGAAACAAATATGAAAACCATACTATACACACTACTGTCGATATTTCTGACATTTACAACATCGTGCAATTCGCCGCGTTACCGCGTTATCGAAACAGAGGGACACACTATACCTATGGATAGTTTGCAGAAAGAGACAAATGATACAGACTTCATTGCAGCCGTAGACAATTATAAAGCTCAAGTCGACAGTATTGCCAATCAGGTTATCGGTCATTCCGCCATTTTCATGGATATACAGAGGCCGCAAAGTCTTTTATCAAACTATACATCAGACTTACTATGTGACAAAGTCAGCGAATATTCCAAAGAAAAATGTGATTTTGCTATTATGAATATCGGTGGCATACGCACCTCCTTAAATAAAGGGGAAATTACGATAGGAGATATTTTTAATATATTTCCTTTCGAAAACTCCTTATGCTTGATAAAGCTAAAAGGAAATGATGTAAAAAAGATATTCGAATCAATCGCTTCCCGCGAGGGTGAAGGCGTAAGCAAAGAAATACAAATGACCATCACTTCCGATAATAAAATCAAGAATGTGACGATAAACGGGAAAAATATCGATGATAATCGGATATATACGATAGCCACCATCGATTATTTGGCCAATGGCAATGATGGCATGGATGCTTTCAAAAATGCGACAGAACGCAAAGATATACCCGTACATTTAAGAGATGCAATGCTCGATGAAGTTAAAAAACAGGAAGCTGCAAGTAAACCATTGAACTCTAAGATGGATAATCGGTTAATATATGAGAAATAAATCCTAAAACAAAAGAAATTACTCGGAATGAAAAAAGCAGGGCTACTAATAATATATCTAATTTGTTTATCGGTCCATTTGTTTTCTATGGGAAAAGAGCCGTCGTTATATCGCAATATCGATGAAAAACAAATGGAACATTGGGTAGACTCTGTATTCGATTCCATGACGTTTAAAGAACGAGTAGGGCAACTTTTTGTTTTAGGAGTAGACGTCAACCTTTCTGCTCGTAACAAAGAGTTAGTAAAAAAATACATACAAGAACTCAAAATCGGAGGCATTCTGTTTACTAAAGGAACAGCAAAAGCCCAGGCCGAACTGACAAACTATTGTCAATCACTGAGCAAAGTCCCACTGATGATTACTCTTGACGGAGAATGGGGGCTATCCATGCGTCTGACCGACACACCCAAGTTCCCCATAAACATGACATTAGGAGCAATAGAAAATGATAGTCTTATATATGCTTACGGGAAAGAAGTAGGACGTCAGTGCCGCCGGATGGGAATCCATGTAA
Organism: Coprobacter secundus subsp. similis; assembly: GCF_015097275.1. Lineage (GTDB taxonomy): Bacteria > Bacteroidota > Bacteroidia > Bacteroidales > Coprobacteraceae > Coprobacter > Coprobacter secundus. The sequence goes on along the minus strand of NZ_AP023322.1, from coordinate 3,097,510 downwards.
ATTTTGCTCCGGTACTGGATGTCAACAGTAACGAAAATAATCCGGTAATCGGGCGTCGCTCTTTTGGAGAGTCGCCTGAAAAAGTAGCTCACAAAGCCATCGCTTACGCCCGCGGCCTTGAAAGTGAAGGAGTTTTGTCGGTAGGTAAACACTTTCCCGGGCATGGGGATACCTCTGACGACTCTCATAAGACTCTTCCAATAGTTAACCAAACACGGCACCATCTGGAAAAATTCGAACTCGTTCCTTTCAAAAAATACATCAACAGCGGTCTGGGCGGGCTCATGGTCGGCCATTTGAACGTACCGGCTTTCGACAATTACTCTCAACTCCCAGCTTCACTTTCCCCGGCTATCACCGATACTTTGCTACAACAAAAAATGAAATTCAAGGGTCTTGTTTTTACAGATGCATTGGAAATGAAGGGGGCATCAGAATTTCCAAATCTGGCAGCCAAAGCTTTATTGGCAGGAAACGATATTTTATTGAAACCCCTCTCCCCTATCACTAAAATGGATGAATTGCTAAAAGCGATAGATGACGGAGTAATACCTCATTCTCTCATTGAAGAAAAATGCCTTAAGGTTTTAAGATATAAATACATTCTCGGACTCAACCACTATTCTGCCATTCCTTTAAAGAACCTGAACGAAGACTTAAACACTAGACAAACCCAGTTATTAATACAGGAACTATATGCGGCAGCCATCACAATACTAAAAGATACCAAAGAGATTCTTCCGTTAAAAATGCTGGGACAAAGAACCATCGCAGCAGTAGCTGTCGGAAAAAACGATGAAACCCCATTCCAAAAAATGCTGGGAAACTACGCCTCTGTCGAACCCATTTCCTTAACCGGGAAAATGCCTACGGCCAAACAATCCGAAATTATATCACAATTGGATAAATACAACACAATTATTGTCGGTATTCATTCAGGGAAAAAAGCAGATATAACTCTGGCCCGACGTATTTGTCAGAACAGGAATACGATACTCGTTTTCTTCACTTCTCCATATCAAATCAAAGGATACCAAGATGTTATAAAAAAATCACAAGCTGTAATTCTGGCCTATGAAGATAATGCAACGGCACAGGAATATGCTGCCCAAATTTTGTTCGGGGGATACGGTGCACAAGGCAAACTCCCGGTCAATATCAATAATCTATTCACCTTAGGCAAAGGTACTGAAACCCAGGCGACCCGTTTAGGATACACTCTGCCGGAAGCAACAGGGATGAATAGTGACTCCTTGGACAAAATCGCTCCTATAGTAAAAGAGGGCATCTCTGCCAAAGCTTTTCCCGGATGTCAGATATTAATCGCACACAAAGGAAAAATCATATATTCAAAATCATTTGGTTACTTCGACTACGCCGGTACTCATCCAGTACAAAATACCGATGTATACGACTTGGCATCCGTCACTAAAGCCACAGCTACTTTACCTGCAATCATGAAATTATATGATGACCATAAATTATCTTTTCATCAAAAATTAAGCAATTACATCCCTCAGCTAAAAGCGGATACACACAAAAAACAAATCACTATAAAAGATGCTCTTTACCATGAAACCGGGCTGGCAAGCACCTTATCGGTATTTCCCCTATTTCTGGACAGAAACTCTTACGGAAATCATTTGTACCAAAAGAAAAGAGACAACGACTATCGTATACAAATAGACCGCCAATTATATGCGCATAAAGATGCCCGACTACGCAAAGATATGTTTTCTACCAGCCGGTCAGATACCTTTCCCATAAATATAGCAGAAAACTTATATGCCACCCCCAAAGTTCCCGATACATTATTTACCTGCATTGTAAAATCTAAAACAAGAAACAATAAAAACTATTTATACAGTTGCCTTAATTTCATACTATTACAAAAAGCAGTCGAAAACATAACCCAGCAACCTCTGAATCTGTTTTTAAACAAAAATTTCTATGCCCCCTTAGGAGCTACAACTACAACATACCTACCGCTTACACATATCAGCAGAGAACGAATCGCCCCAACTGAGAACGATGCTTTACTAAGAAATCAAATTATTATCGGTTACCCACACGATGAGTTGGCTGCCTTCTCCGGCGGAGTAAGCGGAAATGCCGGTTTGTTCTCAAGCGCCAATGATTTGGCTAAACTTTTACAAATGTATCTCAATCAAGGAGAATACGGTGGAGAAAGATATATTTCTGCCCATACCGTCGCAAGCTTTACCAGGGCCAAAAGTGAAAATAGTCGTAGAGGATTAGGCTTTGACAAACCCAATACCAATAAACCGGAAGCCAGTCCTACCTGCCCCGAAGCACCAGCCTCCGTATACGGCCATACAGGATTTACCGGTACAGCTTTTTGGGTCGACCCGGACAACGACCTCATATTTATATTTTTAAGTAACCGGGTATATGCCCATAGATGGAACAAAAATCTAATGACCCTGAATATACGTCCTCGCATCCAGTCGATAATATACAGTGCTCTAAAATGACAGTAACTATATAAAACAATCCCCCTATCTGAATTGGATAAGGAGATTGTATAAAATTAGATTCAATTTATCAATGAAACCTCACAAAAGGAAATATTAACAATTATTTTTTAACCAACTTATAATCTCGACTTTCATTATTGTCGGTTAATTTTAATATATATACTCCTGGCATAAATTCAGTTGAATGTACAACTAAAGTTTTAGCACCGGCAACTTTCGAAAATACACAAACGCCAGACATATTATATATCTGAATCAGTGAGCCTGCCGATATGCCATTGACCATAAAACTACCTGTAAAAGGATTTGGATAAATATGAATACCGTTGTTCCACTCATTTGTCAAACTACTAACTAAAGAAAATTCTGCATCAATTACAATATTCTTTTTTACAGTCTGAAGATAAACTCCATCTGATAATAAATCTTTTATCTCATTGTCATTCAATAACAAAGAATGTAACTCATAACCGTCATTTGCAACGGGCTTGATTGATAATACAGTGCCATCCTCTACTTTACTGTCATTACCCAACAATTCGCCTAATACTCCGTTCTCAGATATACGTACTTCTATCACTCCATTTTCAACTTTTCCCATTGTCAGAGTATGTACTCTTTTAAATGACACAGAAATTCTCAAATCTTTTGTAACTTGATGCTTATAAATGCCGTCCTCCAAAAATCCTATCTGTTCATAACCATTTATTTTTAAAGAAGACACTTTATAATTTTCATCAGAAACGGGTTTAATCAACACTACCGCATTTTCCTGTATCTTATCACCATTTTGCAAAAGCTCATCCGAATCTTCCAAACGTATTTCTATGCTCCCATTTTGAGGCTCATCAATAGCCAGGCTATATAAAGTTGCAAATTCTGCAGAAATCATAATATTATCCTCACCTTCCATTACGGTATAAGTATATGTTCCATCTGCCGATTTTATATCTTCCCCATTTACCTTGACAGATACCAACTGTAACTTATTAGGTATATCAGAATAAGCATCGATAATCAACTTAGTCCCTATCTCTATTTTATCTCCGGAATTTACAACTACAGGCATAATAGAACCCGATTTTCTATAATACACATCCAAATGAGCTCCTATTTGACTTGGTGTTTCAATAAGAATTGTACGTGGCAATTGTACATGCTCCTCTATCATCACCGGAATATCATATACCATACCTTTATCTACTTCACTACAAGGGCCATCCGAATATGCAGGATCTGACGGGTTTTTACGATTATGCCATGCATCGGTATATTTAATACGTATACAAGTTTTCCCGATTTTGGCATCAGCAGGTACCTGAAACTCTTGTACGATATTTTCCATCTGTTCTCCATTACTCCAATTATTCGTCACGGAAGGAGCACATTCACCCACCATTGCTACACGCTCGCCATCGGCTTCTGTAAAGTCTCCATCTCCATTCCAGTCTGCAAAAATTTCAGCATGTGTATATTTCAACCCATTACTGGCGGCATTGTTCCCTGCAAAAGAAATGGTAAATGTAGAAGACTGTTCTACAGTCAGGGCCTGATTCAATTTCGTATAGACAGCCGTAAGCGGGGCATTAGCTGTATAGTTGATTTCTTCCGTTCCTTCTTTTGCCCCTACAGAAGTAATTGCCGTAAGATATCTTTCATTAATCTTCGTTCCTGCGGGAATACAATATTCCGGACCAGCATCTTCCAAACGTTCAAATTCTACAGTAACAGTAGTAATCCCTGTTACTGTGAACGTGTTAACTCCTGCTGGTAGAGGTGTGCCATTAATCAAAATACTTTTCAATCGATAACCTTCAGCAGGAATAGCTTCAACTGTCAGGATTGTATTCTCTGCAATATTTATGCCACTAATTACCTCTGCATCTCCATTCAATACCTTTAACGTACCTTGAACTTCATCTGGTGAAGTTATAGTCACCGGATAGCGAGATGCCACATCCGGGAAATTAACCAAAATTCCGTCGTGACCATGTCCCGAGATATCCGGTACCGTCGTGCCCGATATATTTGCAAAATCATAAGCAGCAATAAGACCCTCCGTATTCTCACCTACAACAGACGTCATGTCGGCAATAACTTCTTCTCTTGTCAACGCTTTACTATAAAAACGTACATCATCCATCTCCCCATCCATAAAATATGAGGGAACCGATAATGCTCCATTCTCATTGAGCCATCCGGCTCCGACTAAAATATCAAAATTATTGGCCAAAGGTTTTGTTTTAAACGCACCGTCCAATGTTTTATTTTCTTTTTCTACTCCGTCAACATAAGCTATCGTTTTATTATTCACCGCATCGTAAACCCAAGTCAAATGAGCCCATGTATTCTCAGGAAAAGAAATCCCAATGCCATGACCTTTTCCTCCCCATGGATCGCCCTGAGGAGACAAATTCACTGAATACTTTGTATTACCGCTACCATCACCCCATAATTCATAACCGGTTGTACCACTATTGTTTGTTCCTTCATAAGAACGCTTTGCTACAAAACGGCATGTACTACCTGTAAACCCCATTTTTACCTTACAAGTTACTGTAAATGTACCTCCTATTTGTGGATTCAGCTCTTCGGCATTAGGAATACGCATATAACGGTCGACACCATTCAATTGTAATGTATTACTCACTTGAGGAGCCGGTTCTGCATTCCCCGTCAACCAATCCATCGTAAAACGATAAAAAGCAAGTTTAAATCCATCATCACCAGGCAAACTCGAATCCCATTTACCTTCTTCTACCAAAGCACCAATACTACCATCCGGTAAAACAGCCAGAGAAGAATAGGCCGAATATCCCTCAAATAATTGCCTTTTTACTTTCCAAGATTGGCCTTCGTCATAACTCAAATAAACTGTAACATTTTCACGAGTAGTAGAACTCGCCGGCAAAGAATGCAATAGGCAACTTTGCCCATCAGAGGAATACGAATAGCGAATAATATCCCCATTACAAGCAGGGTCGTCCAAATCGGAAACCGTATAAGACCGTCCCCATGTCTCCCCCCTATCTGTAGATTTGCAAAATTTTCGATATCCCTTATTCGGATTTCTGATACTCATCAATATATCTCCATTTTCAAGTTCTACAACTTTAGCCTCATCCCCAATAGTTTCCGCAACACCAGACACATCCCATGTATCTCCTCCATCATCCGAATAACAAACATAATTATAAAGCGGACCATTTGAGCGACTATCCGGTCGAACAGCCAACACAAACATTAAACGCCCGTCTCTCAATTGCAGTGCATTGCCAGAACCGGCAAAAGCGGCATACCAATCGGAATGCTCTTTATAAATCTGGTCGGTAATAGCCCGGGGAGCACTCCATGAAATTCCATTATCCATACTCTTTGAGATATAAATACCCTGCCGATTCGAAGGAGCTGCTGTCCATAAACCCTGGTCACCGACAAAAATGCAAAGTAAATGCCCGGAGTTCTTATCCAATACCACAGCCGGGTCTCCATACGTTTTACCATTACCACCTTGCGCTACCACGACCGGAGCCGACCATGTCTTTCCATAATCAGTACTACGTCTCGATACAATACTGATTGTATTGGGCAAGTCCTGCAACGAATTGCCGCGTTTATCTACTACCGCAATTAAAGATTTATCTGCAGCTACTGTCAAAGCCGGAATACGGTAATATTTGGAACCGTCATAGTTCATATCAAAAACCAACGTCCGCTCCGGTAAATTTTGTGCTACTAAATAGGATGAACACAAACATAACAAAAAGAACAATACAAATTGTGTGCTTTTTTTCATGATATTACTATTTTAAATTAAAAAATTAATTTTTGAGGCAAATATAAATAAAAATATTTAATATAATAACTTTAATTATAAAAAATATATATTGTGCTTAACTGATAAATATATTTTTAATATAAAAATAGTGCAGAAATAATAGATTTAAGTATTTTCTCGCGATTAATCAATTTTTTTTATTTTATAGAATACCAAGAAAAAATCCTTTAAATACTCTCTAACAAAAAAGAGAAGAAATAATTAAGACAATAAACCATAGAGCTATTTATCAAAAAATAAGGGATGTGCCGATTGGCACATCCCTTATTTTTTACTTTAATTTCATATCATTCTGCAGGGTGAATTGCTCCGGTCGGACAAGCGTCTGCACAAGTACCACAATCTGCACAAACATCCGGATCGATTTTATAAATATCACCTTCAGAAATAGCTTCAACGGGACATTCACTAATGCAAGTACCGCAAGCAATACAATCTTCACTAATTACGTAAGCCATTGTTTTAAAGTTTTATTGATAAATAGTACTAATTATGTCCTGCAAAAATAATGGATTTTTATCATTATCTCCAAAAAATAGATACTTTTTATGCCTTATTTTATCTCAATATAAATTAGACTAAAAGTAAAGCCCATAATAAAACTCTATCGATATTTATAGTAAGCCCAGATTCTCAAATTTATTCCAAAACCTGATTATGTAAATCATAAAGCAACTTTAAAATGTTATCTTTGCAAACAATAAGCATCAGCATTTACCGTTTAATAGGTATATTTTTCGAAAATAATATGTCCAAACGTTCGCTAATATTTTCTTTATTACTATTCTTTACGTTGGGAGTTCAGGCTCAACGAAACAAAGTACAACGTTTGCCATATATTGACCAAAGACTTCTACATTTCGGATTTTCGATAGGTACTCACGTTCAAGATCTCCGTTTTGTAAACAGAGGGGAACCCGGCGATAACGGAGAAACCTGGTATGCAGAAATTCCCAGCTTTTCTCCAGGATTTAATGTAGGGTTGGTCAGCGACTTATATCTTTGTGAATATCTAAATCTCCGCTTTTGTCCCACTATGTATTTTGGAAATAAAACCATCGAAATGCGAGAGAATACCTCTGACGAACGAAAAATCGTAGATATAAAATCAAACTACCTTTCTCTTCCCATAAGCATAAAATATGGAGCTAAACGCTTGAACAATTACCGCCCCTATATCACTGCCGGAATAAGTCCTACTCTGGACCTTGCCAAAAAGAAAAATGACATATTGCGTTTGAAACCATACGATACTTACTTGGAAATAGGATTTGGATGTGATATCTATTTACCCTTTTTCAAGCTTATCCCCGAACTAAAATTCTGTTTCGGATTGGGCAATATGCTTGAAAAGAAAAGAAATGACCTACAAGACCCACTCGATTATAAATATACTCAATCTCAGAAAAAGATTACCTCCCAGATAGTAGTCCTTTCATTTTATTTCGAATAATATTTTGAAATTAAAAATATTTAACATACAAATTCTTGCAGATAGGACAGATTATTGTACCTTTGCACTCACAAACATCGCGGGGTGGAGCAGTGGTAGCTCGTTGGGCTCATAACCCAAAGGTCGTCAGTTCGAGTCTGGCTCCCGCAACTAAAAAAGAGCGTCAAGTGGTTGACGCTCTTTTTTTATGTCTATCATTCTGGCCTTATCATTTCTGATTTGTATGCAAGCAGGCTTCAACTAATTTATCCAAATCATCTAACGGAGATACCGGACATACCCTGAATCCCATTTCCCAACCAGCCTCAATATTTGCCGGACTGTCATCCAGATACAAAGTTTCTTCAGGCTTCAACCCAGCATCCTTTATCACATAATCGAAAAATGCTTTTTCAGGCTTCGAAGCGCCTATTTCATAAGATAAATATAACTTATCAAAAAAGTCATCTATCGTATGACCTCCGTCCTTAAACAGATGCTCCTTGGTATAATCCATATGGATTTTATTAGTATTACTCACCATATACACTGAATAATTTTTACGTAGCCCCAATAGCAAATCCAGCTTATACAACGGAATGTCTTGTATTATCGCATTCCATGCAGCTCGTAATTCTTCATCTGTTGCCTGCAAACCCAAGGAAAAGTTCAGATTATCAAAAAACTCACGTTCTGTAATTTTTCCATTTTCCAAATCACGAAACATCCCGTCAAAAGACCACGATGCCGGGACAATCTCATCTGCAATTTCTGCACCTAAAGCACGAAATGCAGCAACAGCCTTTTCTCGACTTAGGGTTACCAAAACTTCCCCAAAATCAAAAAGCAAATTCTTTATCTTCATATTTTTATATATTGTTTCTTTCGATATTAGTATTTAAAACTGCTCCCTCCCAAAAACTCTCTCAACAATGAAGTCGGAGGTATTTCATGCTCGGCCAATGGCAAAAAGAAGTCAAGAAATTTCAATAACCGGTTGGCCTCCCCATATTCTGGACAATCACGAGGGACAGCACTCAATATAGGAGTTGCATGACGTTTCATTACAGCCAGTTCAAACAACAAGGAAGAATTGAACATTGCGTCGGCATTTTCCTGATAAGGAAATATCCATTTTTCTTCACCTCGCCGGACACTCGGCCATCGAGCAATCGTGCTTTGCGCAGTACTACCCCGATATTTATAATCGCGAATGATACGCCGAAGCAATCGATTATCACCTGTAGGTATCCAATTATGATCATCTATTGATATGGATGTCAAAGCCGATACATATACCCGATATTTCAATTTATTTTCTATCTGCGGTGTCAAGTCAGGGTTCAACGCATGTATACCTTCTAAAATCAGAACCGATGCTCTATCCAGCTTCAGTTTATTGCCTCGATAAATACGTTTGCCCGATTCAAAATTATACGTAGGCATATCCACTTCTTCACCTTTTAACAAGCGATTCAAGTCTTTATTAAATAGCTCCAAATCAAGAGCATAGAGTGATTCATAATCATAATCTCCACTCTCATCTTTCGGCGTATTTTCCCGATTAACAAAATAATTATCCAAAGAGATTGTTACCGGACGCAACAGATTAGTCATCAATTGGATAGATAAACGTTTAGAAAATGTTGTTTTTCCTGAAGATGAAGGTCCAGAAATAAGGATAACACGAGCCTCCCCGTTCTTACATTTCTCTGTAATCTCATCTGCAATACCCGCAATTTTTTTTTCGTGCAGAGCCTCTATAACTTTTATAAGATCAGTGGCTCTTCGAGCCAAAATAGCCTGATTCAGATTTCCAACATTCGAGAGACCTACAATATGATTAAAGCGTACATATTCCTCGAAAGCCTTCAACATTTTCTCTTGTCGTACAATTTGAGATGTCACTTGCGGATTGTCCACCGAAGGAGGGACAAGAAGCAATCCCCCATTATATTTTATCAAATCAAACACTTTCAAATATCCGGTCGAAGGGACAAGGCAACTATAATAGTAATCTATCAGATTATCAAGACGATAATAGATAGTATACAACGTCCTCGAAGTTTCCAATAAAGCTACCTTATCTTCCATTCCCTGACTTCGGAATATCTCAAGCGCTTCTTTAGTCGGACATTCAATTCGTTCAAAAGGCATATCTGCATCAACAATTTCCCTCATCCGCTGTTTTATACGGATAATGCTCTCCTCTGAAATCTTATCTTGAACATTAATTTCACAATAATATCCTTTCGATATAGAATGCTCAATACGCAGTTGCATCCCCGGCATTATATCTTCTATAGCCTTATACAAAACAAAGCATAACGAACGGACATAAGCACGGGAGCCCGAACCGTGAGTAATATCTATAAACTCTATCTGCTTAGGATTATATACACAATAATTAAGGTCTTCTGTCTTATTATTCACTCTGGCACACAAAACCTGATGGGGTAATTCAACTCCCAACAATCGGTATATCTCAAGTAAAGTCAACCCTTCACGCACTTGTACCGACTTCTGTAAATTCACGCAATAAATAGTTATATCTTTCATGCATCCTCCTTCTTCAAAAACAAATATTATTTTCCTTTTTTACATTGAATAAATATTGTATTTACATTAAAATTCAAATATATAAACTTACGGCAAATCACTTATTTTTGCTATTTTTGCAAAAAAAATGATTTGACACATTATTTATCAAATATATCAAGAAGTCTTGTATAAAACAACAAATCAAATAAACTAATTGAAATGGAGTACACTTTTTTCGACTTTTTGACCCTTATTGGCTCTTTAGGGCTTTTCTTGTATGGGATGAAAGTCATGAGCGAGGGGTTACAAAAAGTGGCAGGCGACCGGTTGAGAAGCATACTTACGGCAATGACGACCAATCGGGTGACCGGAGTACTGACCGGAGTATTGATTACCGCTCTTATCCAATCATCATCAGCAACAACCGTAATGGTTGTCAGTTTTGTCAATGCCGGACTTCTATCTCTGACCCAGTCTATCACCGTAATCATGGGTGCCAACGTAGGTACCACCGTCACAGCCTGGATTATCTCCATTTTCGGATTCAAAGTCAACATAAGTCTTTTTGCCCTTCCTCTCATCGGATTATCTATCCCATTTATTTTTTCCGGCAGTAGCAAACGTCGTTCCTGGGGAGAATTCATTATTGGCTTTGCATTCTTGTTTATGGGACTCGACTTTCTGAAAAACTCGGTTCCCGACTTACAAAGCAATCCGGAAATCCTATCGTTCCTCAGAGAATACACCAACATGGGATTTTTCTCAGTACTGCTTTTCCTGTTAATCGGAACTATTGTTACCATTATCGTACAGTCTTCCAGCGCTACCATGGCTATTACTCTAATTATGTGCAGCAAAGGATGGATTTCTTTCGATATAGCCGCTGCAATGGTATTAGGGGAAAATATAGGCACCACCATTACAGCCAATCTGGCAGCTCTATCGGGTAATGTCTCTGCAAAACGGGCTGCCTTTGCACACTTTATGTTTAATATATTCGGTGTCTGCTGGGTTCTCCTCTTATTTTATCCATTCACACGTTTCATCTCGTTCCTGGTGCATGAAATGACCGGTGGTTCCCCTACTGACCTAATGAATCTGATCAGCCATCAAAGTCCGGAGGTTGTAAATAAAATCTCTGCCGAGAATATAAGTAACCTTACTTCCGGGGAAGCGGCTTTACGGTCTCAATTTTTAGCCGCTCAAGTTACCGTCTCATACGCTCTGTCCTTGTTCCATACAGTATTCAATATCATCAACGTACTCATTATGGTATGGTTTGTAAAACTATATGTTTACATTGTGACACGAGTAATTACCGTCAAACACAGCGATGATGAAGAATTTCAACTTAAATTTATATCCGGCGGTCTACTGTCAACTTCCGAATTATCTCTTCTACAAGTAAAAAAAGAAATTGCCGTATATGCTGAACGCACCCAAAGGATGTTAGGTATGGTCAAGGACTTAGTACACGAGAAAGAAGGAAGTGAAGCTTATTCAAAAATATATAGTCGCATAGAAAAATACGAAAAAATAAGTGATCGTATGGAGCTGGAAATTGCAAATTATCTAAATAACGTAGCTGATGGACGTCTAAGTTATGAAGGTAAGCTTCAGGTAAGTGCCATGCTCACAATGACCTCAGAAATCGAAAGTATCGGAGACAGCTGTTTCCACCTGGCTCGGACTCTACTGCGCAAGCAAGAGTCGAAAGCTACGTTTACTGACGAAATCGTACAAGATGTAGATACCATGCTCCGATTGGTCAGCGAAGCTATTGAAAATATGATTATAATTCTCAATAAAAACGATGCTACAGATACAGATTTCAACAAAGCATACAATAAAGAAATGGAGATAAATAATTATCGTAATCAGTTACGTACACAAAATATAGAAAATATAAACTCAAAAAAATACGAATACCAATCCGGGACTCACTTCATGGATATCATTTCAGAATGTGAAAAATTAGGAGATTACGTAATCAACGTTATAGAAGCCGTTAAGGAAAAACGAGGAATTAAGAATTAGAATCCTGTATTATTGAATACAAAAAACTAAAAAATGCATCATAGATTTTGGTATACTCTTATGATGCATTTTTTATTGCCAGATTACCCGTTCCCCAAATCCCTGATTCAAAGAATAATAAAACTGACAATTACAAAAATTTCCGGTCTATATCGATTCAAAAATAAAATTAACCCTTCTTCATGCTCTTCTTTTTATAATTTTTTTTTAGAAAAATCATGTAATTAAAAAACAAGTACATTTTAACCCCCAAACCGAGAGACTTATCAGTCAAACATTTTACGGCATCGGTCTTAGAGCCTATTGTGCAAAAATCACTCAATTACCATATCCTCTGAAGACACAATCGAACAATTTTCTTATACAAGACTACAAAAGATTTCCTGCCTGCAAAATGGAGGAAAAACAGAAGAACTCAACCTCTTTTTCAATATAATAATCTTACATTAGAAATTACAGAAACTTCAATTCCAATAATCCATTCTAACTATGTAACAATAGCTTTTTCAATTCTATTACACCTTCCGTCGCACCTTTACGGATAACTCGAGTTACATTTCCGGATGGGTCTTTTACTTCATTCGGGTCAATCAAATAAACCGGTGTACCCCGATGCACATAATGCAATAACCCTGCCGCAGGATAGACATTCAAAGATGTACCAATTACCACAAAAATATCAGCAGCTTTTACCCACTCAATTGCCGGCTCTATCATCGGGACAGCTTCTCCGAACCAAACAATATAAGGGCGCAATTGGGCCCCATCATCAGCGACATCGCCTAAATGAATCTCCGGATGTTCGGGCGATAACTCATAGACTAAATTTTCATCCTTTTCCGACCTTACTTTCATCAACTCCCCATGTAAATGCAATACATTATGGCTTCCTGCTCTCTCATGAAGGTTATCAACATTCTGGGTTATAATATATACATCAAAATTTTTTTCTAAATCAACCAATCCTAAATGTCCCCCATTAGGTTGGGAAGAAATAAGGGTTTTACGTAACATATTGTAAAAATTAAGCACCAATCCAGGATTCCTAAACCACCCTTCGGGAGTAGCAACATCTTCTACACGATGTTGTTCCCACAATCCATCACTACTGCGAAAGGTAGATAATCCGCTTTCTGCACTCATTCCAGCTCCTGTCAGTACAACTATTTTTTTCATAATCGACTTTTTTTAAGTTATAAAAACTATAAACCGGCAACTTTCACATCTTCCGCACAAAACAATATTATACTGAAATGTGTTTGATTTTAAAAGTTTGTATTATTCAGTTAGCACAAATTTATATTTTTTTTTAATAGAAAATAAGAGAACTATACAATAAAAACTCTATCTTCGCCCGTAATTTACGGAAATACATAAAATGGGTAGAGAAAATACAATATCCTAATTTTAACAAAAAAATATGGACAAATTAAGTTATGCATTAGGCCTGAGTATGGGCAACAATTTTAAAAGTTCCGGCATACAATCTCTGAATATCGATGATTTTGCCAACGGGGTGAAAGCAATATATGAAAATATAAAACCCGAAATGTCATACGATGAAGCCAAACAAATTATAAATGAGTTCTTTACCCGTATGCAACAAGAGATTACAGAAAAAAATCGTGAAATAGGAGAAAAGTTTTTGGTAGAAAATAAAAAACGTGCAGGAGTAATTACTCTACCCAGCGGACTACAATATGAGGTTATAACCGAAGGTAAAGGGGCAAAGCCTAAAGCCACAGATAGGGTTAAATGCCATTATGAAGGACAGTTAATAAACGGACAAGTATTCGACAGTTCCGTCAAAAGAGGAGAACCTGCCGTATTTGGCGTAAATCAGGTAATTCCGGGATGGGTAGAAGCTCTTCAACTTATGCCTGTAGGCTCGAAATGGAAACTATATATTCCTTCTGATCTCGCTTATGGAGAAAAAGGTGCCGGTGAAGCTATAGCTCCGAATTCGACATTGATTTTTGAAGTAGAATTGCTCGATATAGTATAAACTTTATTATAACAACAAAAAATGAAAAAAACAGTTTTATTTTCAATTATGGCTGCTGGCTGTGTTGCTTTCGGGCTAACATCTTGCGATAGCAAAGCCGGTACAAATCTAAAAACAGATGTCGATAGTGTCAGCTATGCTTATGGTGTGCTCAATGGTACCGATATGGCTGAAGGCATCAAACAATACCCTAAAAAAATCGAAGCTTCTGAGTTGATTAAAGGTATCGCACAGACATTGAACAGCGATTCTACCAAAATGTCATACGAACTGGGTATGAACATCGGTGTAAACTTGAAACAACAATTCGAACAAATGGGACAGCAAGGTATCGAAATCAATAAAGCTACTTTCCTCGCCGCCCTTAGTAAATCTATAAAAGGAGATTCTACTATCCTATCAAGAAGTCAGGCAGAACAAGTTTACCAAGCTTTTATGACCTCTTTCCAAGAAAAAAGAATGAAAGCCGAAGAAGCGAAAATCGCTGAAAGCCCTGAAGCTAAGAAAAATGCAGCTGAAGGTAAAAAATTCTTAGAAGAAAAATCGAAAGAAGCCGGTGTACAAAAAACTGCGTCAGGATTGCTCTATAAAGTAATCAAAGAAGGTAAAGGTGAAAAACCGACAGCTACCAGCAATGTAAAAATCAATTACAAAGGAACTTTAATCGACGGAAAACAATTTGACGCCAATAAAAATACTACAATGAATGTAGGCCAAGTCGTTCCTGGATTTAGAGAAGCTTTGATGTTAATGACTCCGGGGTCTACATACCAAGTATATATCCCTGCAGAATTAGGTTACGGGTTACGCCAGACCGGCTCTATCCCTGTAAACTCTACATTGATTTTTGACATAGACCTTCTCGAAGTTGAAGCTCCTTCAAAATAAAATGTAAATAACCAGTCTAAATAAAAAGAGAACCGGGATGTTACTCCGGTTCTCTTTTTGTTCGTAACAATAACATAAATACATACCACATGATGAAAAAATATATCTTAATCCTCTGTTGCCTGCTTTCCATTTCTGCTTTTGGCAAAAAGAAAGATAAAACCCTGGCAACTCCTGCCGACAGTACCGGATACGCTTACGGCTTGCTCAACGGTGCAGAAATGGCTGAAGGAATAAAAAAATTTCCTCACAAAATAGAAATGAAAGCCTTCATCAAAGGGTTTAAGGCAACTTTTACAACCGATACAACAAAACGCTCATACGAAATGGGATTAAATTTCGGTATTGGGTTAAAAGAGCAGTTAGAAAAAATGTCTAAAGAAGGGATTAACCTTGATAAACAAGCTTGCCAAGATGCCCTTATTGCAGTATTGAGCGAACAACCAACTCTCTTGGATAAAGAAAATGCCGAAAAGTTATGGACAGAAGTTATGAACACTTATCGTGAAAGGAAACAAAAAGAAATAGAAGAACAGAAAAAAGCCGAAGCCGCCAAAAACTTAGCCGAAGGAAAAGCTTTTCTTACTGAAAAAGAAAAAGAGCCCGAGGTTATCAAAACAGCATCGGGATTATTATACAAGGTCTTAAAACAGGGAGAAGGTCCACTAATCACCTCCAATTGTAAAGTGAAAGTTCATTATACCGGAAAATTAATCGACGGCACCAAATTTGACAGCTCATATGACCGAGGGAAACCCCTTGAAATAGGTGTGACTAATGTGATTAAAGGCTGGACAGAAGCCCTTCAACTCATGAATAAAGGAAGTAAATATATTCTCTATATACCGGCAGAACTAGCATATGGTGAACGAGGAGCAGGCAGAGATATAAAACCAAATTCCGTATTAGAATTCGAAATCGAAATAATAGATGTCACTTGCCCGGACAAAAAATAAAATCATATTTACAATTAAAACTATAATTATGGATAGAAATAGCAAGATAAGTTCAATATATCTTTCTCAAAAACAAACAAATTTCTGATAAAAAGTGAATTTTTGAACTATTTCATTCATAATTTGCATATTTATTCCAAAAAAAGAGTTACTTTTGCTGACATAATGATTAAATTCTTCAGTAATGGAAAAAATTGATAACCTTGATAGACAAATACTAGAAATCATTATGCGCAATGCGCGTATACCATCTAAAGATGTAGCGATAAAATGTGGCGTCTCTCGGGCTGCTATTCATCAACGAATACAACGAATGATTGATATGGGTGTAATTATAGGTTCTGGATACCACGTCAATCCCAAAACTCTTGGATATCGGACTTGCACATATATCGGGGTAAAACTTGAAAAAGGCTCTATGTATAAAGATGTGGTTCCGGAACTTGAGAAAATACCTGAAGTTGTCGAATGTCATTTTACAACAGGCCCGTATACGATGCTTTGTAAATTATATGCACGGGACAACGAACACCTTATGGAACTTCTTAACGACAAAATACAAGAAATACATGGTGTTACTGCTACGGAAACATTGATATCTTTAGAACAAAGTATGAATCGGGAGATTCCCATCAAAAAGAAAGAAGATAAATAAATATAATAAGCTTCTACTCGAATTAAACAAAATTGAGGAAATTCTATTGACTAAGGAGTATACGAAGAGTATGCTCCTTATCTTTTTGTATTTTGGCAATCAACTTCTCTATATTCGAAAACCTCTCTTCCTCCCGCAAAAACGCAATCAAAAAGACCTTCAAGACACACCCATACAAATTTCCCGAAAAATCGAAAAGATTCACTTCTATACTCCTGTCACTTCCATTACTCACCGTAGGCCGTGTTCCAATATTCAACATCCCGTTCTTCAAACTACCGTTCGGCAACTGTACCCGCACAGCATAAACACCATTTGCCGGAATGATTTTATTATTGTCCGTCAATCTGAGATTTGCCGTAGGGAACCCCAATTCTCGACCCAATTTATGCCCTTCAATCACTTCTCCCTCCAGGCAATACGAATAAGTCAATAATGAAGCTGCCTCTTCAACTTTTCCCTGAGACAGTAACGTACGCACTACGGAAGAACTCACATGTTTACCACCAGGATGGTAGGCTTGAGCGCGAATAATATCAACACCTAACTCTTTTCCATACCGTACGTAATCTGAAAAACCTTCCAACCGATTATGTCCAAAACGATGATCATAACCGACATATAAACAAGAGATACCATAATCCTCAGCTAAAAAAGATATAAACTGCCGGGCAGATAACATGGACATATCTTGAGTAAAATCAAGTACGATACAATAATCGAGTTCCGTTTCCGAAAGATGTTGCATCCGCTCCTCAAAAGAATTAATCAAATGTGGACAGTAATTATTGTGCAATACCTGACGTGGATGACTCCGGAAAGTAACAACCGCTGAAGACATATTCCTTTCACGAGCTGTCTGAACAATATTCCCAATAAGAGCCTGATGCCCCAAATGGACTCCATCAAAAAAACCGATACCGGCAACCAACATGCCGGGAGAAATAATATTAGGCTTCTCAATTATCTTCATCGCATCATAAATCAGGCATCAAAGATACAAGAAAATTCTTTTTCATACATAAATATAGTTTTATAAAGAAACGAACATTAGTTCATACCGATAAACTCTTCCGAAACCTGCCAACTACACTTTATCCCTAAATCGACAGAAAACTTCGAATAAAAAATTTCAATAAAATTGTTCTGATATATTATTTGTAAACCAACTATTTAGCTTATTCATCAACAAGAAATCAATATAAAATCACAATATTTATTTGGTCATTTCAGAAAAAAGCAGTAATATTGCATCGCTTTTGAGAAAACTCAAGCCGGTCCTATAGCTCAGTTGGTTAGAGCATCTGACTCATAATCAGGGGGTCCTTGGTTCAAGCCCAAGTGGGACCACATCAGAAAAAGACTTACAATAAATTGTAAGTCTTTTTCTATTAATAGAAATCCTAAATTAAAATAATGAACTTTGTTCAATACGAAAGCTCCGAACATTCCGGTCTTTTATGATATCTTCATCAGATACACTTCCAATAAGAAGTGGGGAATTTACATTATGCTTTTCTCCATTACGTCGAATCTTATCGTAACACTTCTTATTGGCATAGCAATATACACAACCATTAAGGCAGCTATCATACATGCCTATATCGAGGCTTTCGATACAATTGCAAAACAAGCGCTGATTTTTATCTTTCCTGGCAGAAATAGAATAACCTGTAATCTGTTCAATAAGACTCTGACTAATACAAGCATCTTCGGAAACTCCCAAATAACCTAAATTTATTTTAGTAGCACACGTATTCAATTTGATAGCAAACTCTGAAGCAATTTCCTGAAAAGCAGAAACTACGTCTTCAATTACTTCTTTCTCCAAAGAATGTATATTGAATTTAGCCATAGCAGGACGAATATGACTATAACAATCTATAAATTCCAGTGTACATCTATCCGTATAATCTTTCAACTCAAATGCAATTCGGGCAAAAGCATCTTTGTGAAAAGATATACTATATTCTTCATTTATAAATATAGGATCATAACGCCAAATCACTCTTTCTTTACCAATTTTGTCAGAAAGGGTCTTAAATATCTTTAAACGTTCTGTCAACGAAGGTAGTTTTCTTTCTATTTCCTGCCCATAAGGATTCAAGGTAAATTGAAAATAATACTTATAATCCCCCAACTGATCTAATTCACCAATCATAGGTGCCGGATTTTTACTCCAAAACACAATACAATCAATCCAAGCCGGCTTTAAGCTAACACGACTTACCATTCTGGGATTATATGGATTAGGAACCAATACATATCCTTCTCTTAGCCGGTTGAAAAACCACCGAGAATAAAATGCCGGAATATCAGTTCTTCGACTCGCACTTATTATCATACCATAAAATATTTATTATAAAAGTAAACGAAATGTCATCCATGCACAATTTCCTTTCCTTAAAATATAAAAATAAATCATCCAAAACTTTACAAAATAATCCATATTCCTAAAAAATCCAAATAAGAAATCGTATGTTTATTCAATTTTTTGTACGTTTGTTATATATAAGTCACATTGAATATGAAAAAAGCTATCAAACTATTCCTTTACATTATACTATGTTTCATACCGACAGTCTTGTCTGCCCAAATGCTAATAGTTTGCGCCCCGGAATTCGCAGATGAAATGAAACCTTTTATCCAATGGAAAACACAGAAGGGCATGAAAGTGGAACTGATAACGATGGATAAAATAGGCTCGACGGCAGCGGAACTTAAAAATTACGTCGCTGATTATTACAAGAAAAATAACAATCGTTACCTTCTATTAGTCGGGGATGCCGAGCAGATACCTGTACATTTTTGTTACGAAATTACCAAGCCCGACCCGAATACCGCTTACTCTGACGCAGAGTACGGTTATATATCCAGTGACGAATATCCGCCATCTGTGCTGGTAGGCCGTTTTTCCGCAAAAACAACAGAAGATGTACGTACTCAGGTAGAAAGAGTTATCTACTATGAACGAGACATAGATGAGTCTGCAACATGGCTGGGAAACAGCATAGGCATTGCCGACCCCTCCTCCAATGAAAAAGGAGATAATGACGAAACAGACATCCAGCACATCCGGACCATAAATGATATTTTGAAAGATAACAACTATACAACCTATGAAATCAGTAAAAAAAATGACCTTGTAGAACAACTTGACAAAGGATGCGGCATTGTCAATTATACAGGACACGGTTACACCGAATCTTGGGCAACAACCGGATTCTCTGTCAACGATGTCAATAAGCTGACCAATATAAACCGGTTACCTTTCATCATTGCTGCCGGCTGTCAAAACGGGCACTTCAGATTGGGGACTTGCCTATCCGAAGCATTTTTGAGAGGACAGACTCAAGAAAGAAAGCCTGTGGGAGCTATTGGAATGTTAGGTTTTACCATTCAGATATACTGGAATCCTCCTATGTTAGGACAAGACGAATTTATAAAAATACTGACATCTGACAACTCCCCAAAAATCCTTGGAGAGGTTATAAACTCTGCTTATAAGAAAGTAATCGAAGTATATAAAGGCAGCGGTTCTGATGCAGCGAAACAATGGTCTCTGTTTGGAGACCCCAGCCTACTTTTACGAAGAAGAACCCCTCAAAACATGAATATCGTTTATGATAAAACTTTGCCCGTCGGCACGTCATCCATAAATATAGATTGTGATACAGACGGCGCTACCGTAGCTTTGTCGGCAAACGATAAACTATTGGACGTACAGACTGTTACCGACGGACAGGCATCTCTTTCTTTTCCGGAAATAGAACAGGATATAACCCTATATGTCACTATAACTGCTCAAGACAAAGTTACACACCAAGGCAAAATCATCGTGGGAAAAGGGTCTGGAATAGAAAAAAACAATATCAATAACTCCGTTCTGATTTATCCCAATCCTTCTACCGGAACCATCACATTATCTGGTATCTCATCTCTTCAAGAGCCTGTATTGGCTCTGATTTATTCTCCTGACGGACAGTTGATAAAAGAAATCGAGATAAAAGAAAATGTTCCTTTTACCCTTTCTGTTGAGCCAGGTACTTATTTTCTGCAAATACCAAACAAATCATTAACCCGGAAAATTGTCGTAATTCATTAATATATCATAAATTAGAAATATAACAGTATCTAAATTTTAAACCGCTATTCTGATTATTTTTTATCCAATTCTTCAAGGTCACATGCAAATTGCTAATTTATTCATTATTAAGAAATCTTCAGGGAAACAACACAAAAAAAACTTCTGCGCCTATATTATACGAATTAATAATAATAAATAAGGAATAATTAATTGTTCATCGTTAGCCATTCATCATTAATATAAAAATAATCCGAGAATAATTATACTTCTTCCTATCAAAGCACCGAATATACCGGGTCTCCATCAATTAAGGAAAAATTAAAGCTTTTTCAACGACTGATTCATATATATAACAGATACTTCCTCCCCTCAGTACCTGATTTCCAATTAATTTTTATTTAAAAATTTGAGTGAAATTATCATACTAATTATCATATATTTAACACCTCATCTATAATTCAAAAAGTAATAAAATTGCAATTCTATTACTCAATGTAGAAGTATAATAACAGAGTTTACCCCAATACTTCCAGCCTATCTATTTACATTTAAAAAAATTTTTATCATCATCACCTTTTAAAATCATACTAATTATGAAAAACTTCCTGTTATTATTTACATTCTTAGCAACAATCACACTGCCCTTGGACGCTGAAATAAAAAAACAAGTCTTGTTTCACGATAGTTCCAGCCCCGAATTTTACGACCAAAGCTGGCTCAATATCAAAGCACCAAGCAGTATTTCTCTACCCACAGGTAAAACCGATAAATTTCCTATATCGACACAGATAAAAAAAGATGGAGACAATGCAATAGAACTAACCTGGACATCTAAACCAAATGGCGAATGGAAAGCTTTAGTCGCAGGTCTAAACTGGGATATGTTCAGAATGGAAGGAGTATCTGAACTCAGATTCTGGATGTATGCCCCCAAAGCTTTTGACATTGAATATTTACCGGACATTAATATGGAAGGCCATTATGGCGGTCAATGCGGCAAATTGAAATTGAGTAATTATATTCAGTCTATCTCCCCTGAAAAATGGATACAGATACGAATTCCAATAAATGATTTCCGCACGGTTTCGAAAGACTTCGAAGGTTTTAATAGCATTAAAGGTGTCTTTTTCCATCAATCAGCTACAGACGGAAATACTCATACTTTATATCTGGATGAATTTGAATTTATTCCCATTTTAACAACCCCAGTTTTCAACAACGATAAACTCGTAGGATTATGGACATTCGACAACTTGGATAACCCCTTTATGGCAACTAAGGGTTCAGATATTGAACCTCATGGAAACTGGAGCAAGACGGGAGGCTATACCGAAACTGACCAAGCTATCGAAATACCCCAAGGGACAAAGAATTATCTGAAAGTAAGCCATACTATTTATCCCAACGGGACAAATGATGGTCAATTCGAACGGGTAAATAGTTACGCAATGCTATATGACATTATGGTAGAAAATGCATCTCAGTGGCACTGTCTTTTCCAGACAGACACAAATAACGATGTAGACGGCACTATATTTATTAATCCCGACGGAAAAATCGGATGCGGAACAACACATTATACGAATAATAGAGTTATCCAGAATAATACATGGACCCGGATTCTCATAAATGCCAGTCTGGCTGGAGATAAAACTATTTATGAATTTTGGGTCGATGGAGAAAAAGTCCTTACAACAGCCTGCAATCTTGCACCAGACAACAATCGTTTTTCTTTAGGTAAAGAATTTTTATTTTTTGCAGACGATAACGGAGACGACGGAGATATAAATGTTGCAGAATTAGTGCTATTTAACCGCCATTTAGATGACTCAGAAATAAAAGCGATTGGAGGTATTTCCCAAGAACTACCAGATTTCAGCCAAGATAACCGAGTCGACGGTTACTGGAATTTCGATGACAAAAACGACTTGAACCAAGCACAAAAAGGAAACAATCTGACTTTAAACAGTATGCAGGGAGAAGAAGTTCTTCAAAAAGCTGTCGACGGTCCGGAAGTGGGAAACGGTGCTATGCAAATAGGAGTTGGCAGTTTTTTGATCTGTACACATAACATCAGCCCGAATGGGCCTAATTTGCCAATATCGAGAGTAAATGAATATTGTATGATGTATGATATCAAATACACAGATATCAGTAAATCCCGTTCTATTTTTCAATCAGACCCAAACAACCAGAAAGATGGAAGTCTTTTTGTCCGAAGTGACGGAGCAATAGGTTTGGCCGGAACTATCGGATATAGTGACGGAGGGTATATTGAAAAAGATATCTGGAACAGAATCGTCATAAATGTTCGTTTAGGAAAAAGTGAAAATTGTTTTTTCTCCGTATATTTAAATGGCAACCTTATTTTTGAAGGTGATAAACCGGAGATAGACAATCCGAATATGTCATTAAAAGATGTATTCCTGTTATTCGCTGATGACAATGAGGAAAACGGATATGTCGCAATATCTCAATTCGCTTTATTTAACACATGGTTAACTGATACTGAAATTCGGGAACTCGGAGGCTTCATAAAAGAAAAGGAAACCGAAATGTTACCTTACCTCCAGGCTCCAACTCCCCATTCCATTGTGATAAACTGGCATACTATGGAAAAAGAGAATATGCCGACCGTAGTATATGGGACCCGTAAAGACAACCTAAATAACACAATTTCAGGAAGTAATGAAATGGTAGGAGATCACATTTGGAATACCGTCAAATTAACCGGACTAGAACCTGACACCGAATATTTTTATCAATGTAAATCGGGACCTTACCAATCGGATATTTGTGCTTTTAGAACTCCTATGGAAGGTAAAGCCTCTAAAGTCCGGCTTATCCTTGTCAGTGATTCCCAAGACAATGACAAAGTTACTGCTCAAATGGTAAAACGCTTCACCGAAATGTTAAAAGTAAAATATGGAAAAGATTTACATAATCATATCAATTTAATTTGTCATACAGGAGATATGGTAAGTGGTGGAGGAGTAATCGACCAATATGAAAATCGCTTCTTCCGTCCATTCTCACCTCTGACCAATGCCATCCCCGTCGCAACTACCCCAGGAAATCATGAAGTAGAAAGTAAATTCTATTATGGATATGTCAAATACGATGACTTTGCAAATGGTATCTCTGGCGTAAATCCAGAAAGCTTTTATACCCTAAATATAAACGGAGTACAAATTCTTATGCTTAACAGTAATACACCGTTAAGACTGCAATCGCAACTCGACTGGCTCAAAACCCAACTCGACAACAGTAAGGACGATAACAATACCGTCTTTTCACTTGGTTTTTGTCACCATGTATTTTATAGCGAATTATGGCCTGGAGGTTCTGGAGCAGGATTGACAGAAGATACATATCAGGGAACACCTTTTGTAGGAAAGATTATCGATATTTTGAAAAAATACCCCAAAGTACAATCGCTAATTACAGGGCATGTTCACGGATACGAGCGGCATGTTTTGCCCGGAGAAAACAGTTCCGGACGAGACTTTCTGGAGATAGTTTTAGGTGGAGCCGGAGGAAATCTCGACCGCTGGGGAAGCAACTCCACCGGCCCGGATATATATGAAGTAAAAAAATCGTTAGATCATTACCATTTTGCCTTATTAGAATTAGACCTTGAGCGTAATTCTTTCGAAGGGAACATGTATAGTTTCGGGAATCCCGATAAGCCTCTCGACTGTATCATTGAAGATACCTGGTATGGGAAATTAAATCAGGACGCGCCACAAACGCCATCAATAGAAGCCTATGCAACCGATATAGTTACAGTATCCGATTATCATGGAACCGATAGTTTAATGACTATAGAAATACAAATCGATGAAAAAAATGGAAATTTCGGATCTCCTGTTTACAGCAAAAAAATAGATGCTATAAATATTTATGGTGTCGATAACAAATTTAATCCTGTAAATATCAACGCTGGAGTCAATCTGAAAAATATAGATATATCTCCCGCCGGATTATCCAACGAGAAATCTTATCTGATACGGGTCCGCTTCCGCGATTATAACTTAAAATGGAGTGACTGGTCAGAAACTTATCAGATACCAGTATTTACCTCTACAAAAACTGATACAAATAAGAATGTGAGAGCTTTTCAAAAAGAAAAAATTCTACATGTACAGTTACCAGCTACATTATCAGGGCAAGTCCAAATCGCATTGCATGATATATCTTCCAAATGCATCTTTAACAAAAAAATAGAAGGTATGGCATCTAATCAGGATATTCCCCTTTCTATCGAAAATTTACCTAACGGAATATATTTTTTATCTGTCTTTTTCGATAATCAGGAAGAACATTTAAAATTACTTTTACAATAAAATTATCCATTTTCATCTATACAAAAACAAGGATATTCCGATGACAGAATATCCTTGTTTTTATTTAAGCACATATATAAAATTTCCTAAATCCTTTAATAACTTATTATTTAGCTCCAACTTCGCGAACCATATTTTTAAGACATTTTATTACAAATAGTTCCATTATCTCTAAATAAATAAACAAAATTCTCTTTTTTAGTGTTTTCATTATAGGGCATCTATTTGTACCGAGAGATGCAACTCATCACTATTGACGTTAAACAAACTATAATGAAAAAAGAATCAAAAAAAATATGGACTATCGGACATTCTATGCATTCTTTCGAAACATTTGTTGCAATGTTAGAAAACTTCCAAATAGAAGTATTAGCAGATGTAAGACGTTTTCCCGGTTCAGAGAAATTCCTACAATTCTCCAAATCTCATTTTGAAAGGTACCTACCCCAAAATAACATCAAATATCAGACAATACCTTTATTAGGAGGAAGAAGAGAGCCAAAAACTGAATCAGGAAATAAATTTTGGCAAAATCCATCATTCAAGGGATATGCCGACTATATGGATTCGGACAACTTCAGAGAAGGTATTCGTGAGCTCAGCTCTACTGCAAATCATTATAAAACAGCGATTATGTGTGCCGAAGCTGTCTGGTGGCGATGTCACAGAGGGCTTATCTCTGATTATTTAAAAGCTGAAGGTTGGATTGTAATGCACATTATGGGCATTGAACAAATTATCGAACACCCATATACGCGGGCTGCCCGAATCATCAATGGCAAACTTAGTTATTCTCATCCGGTAAACGGAGACGAATGCAATTAATCACACTTACTAAATATAAATTTATGTCAAAAATAGAAATAAGAGATATATCTATCATTTTCGGTAATGAAAAAACAAAAGCTCGAAAAATGCTCGACGAGCATAAAAGCAAACAAGACATCTTGAAAGCTACAGGATGTACTGTCGCTGTAAAGAATGCCAATCTATCGATAAATGAGGGAGAAATCTTTGTTATTATGGGATTATCAGGCAGCGGAAAATCTACTCTCTTACGTTGCATCAATCGACTCATAAAACCCACATCCGGTGAGGTGTTTATCGATAATATAAACATTATTAGAATTCCCGATAAAGAACTACTGGGGATTCGAAGAAAAAAGATGTCAATGGTATTCCAGCATTTCGGACTATTACCGCACAGAAGTGTCCTCAGCAATGTCGCATTCGGACTCGAATTACAAGGTATAGATAAAACAAAACGGTTAAACAAAGCAAAGCAAAGTATCGACATCGTTGGTCTCAAAGGATATGAGGAACAAAAGGTAAGTGAACTTTCAGGTGGAATGCAACAACGTGTAGGGTTGGCACGAGCATTGGCAAATAATCCGGAAATACTATTAATGGATGAAGCATTTTCGGCTTTAGACCCTCTTATCCGAGAACAAATGCAAGATGAGTTATTGGAGTTACAGTGCAAAATGCAAAAAACAATAGTATTCATCACGCATGACTTAGACGAAGCTATAAAATTAGGAGATAGAATCGCTATTATGAAAGATGGAGAAGTTATCCAAACTGGAACTCCCGAAGAAATATTGACAAATCCTGCAGATAAATATGTAGCCCGCTTCACCGAAAATGTCGATCGTGGACGTGTAATTACAGCAGCTTCTATCATGATAAAAAGACCCGTAACTGTCCGATTGCAACGAGAAGGTCCGGAAGCCATACTTCGAAAAATGAGAGAAAAAAACCTTTTTGCTCTTCCGGTAATTGGTAAAAATGATGAATTCATCGGAGAAATAAGATTAAGAGATGTTATAAAACTACGTGAAAAAGGAGAAAAAAACATCGATTCGATCATATTTACAGAAATTCCTTCTGTTTTAGAAAATACTACAGTGGAAGACATGCTTCCCTTATTGAATAAGGTAAGGCAAGCCATACCGGTAGTAAATGAAAAAGGTCAATTAGCCGGAATGGTCTCGCCATCATCCGTAATCATTGAAATGACCGGAAAAGACAAAGTTGAAATAAACGAAATTATACAAAATGCTATAGACTTATGATAATTAATATAGGAAAATACATTGAAATTGCAATAGACTGGATAACCGAAAACTTCACATCTTTTTTCGATGGAATCGACCATATTGTGGGAAACTTCATCAATGGTTTCCAATATGGACTCAATTGGATACCTTTCTACATAACCATCGCAATAATCGCTCTACTGGCCTTTTATAAAGCAGGAAAAGCAATCGGCATATTCACGATATTAGGTCTGTTCCTCATCTACGCAATGGGATTTTGGGCAGCCACTATGGAAACTTTGGCTCTTGTACTATCTTCAGCAATCATAGCTTTAATTTTAGGTCTTCCATTAGGCATCTGGTCTGCAGAAAACAAAAAAGTCGAAAAAATAATGCATCCGATTCTGGATCTTATGCAGACGATGCCGGCCTTTGTCTATTTAATTCCAGCTGTTCTCTTCTTCGGGTTGGGCAATGTACCGGGCGCATTTGCCACTGTTATTTTTGCAATGCCACCGGTTGTACGATTAACCACTTTAGGGCTGAAACAAGTGCCCAAAGACATAGTAGAAGCCGGATATTCTTTCGGAGCTACCCGAAGTCAACTTCTGTTTAAGATACAGCTACCTCTGGCCCTACCTACAATAATGACCGGAATAAACCAAACGATTATGATGTCTCTATCAATGGTTGTAATCGCAGCCATGATATCTGCCGGTGGTCTTGGAGAAGTTGTCCTGAAAGGTATTACTCAAATGAAAATCGGATTAGGATTCGAAGGCGGTATAGCTGTAGTAATTCTTGCTATTATTTTGGATAGAATCACTCAAGGATTTGTAAAACGAAAGAAATGAACCAAACACAAATATCAAATTAATCCCATATCGTTATGAATAAAATCTATAAATTAAACATTTTACTATTGATTCTGGCCACAATTATTTGTCTGCCATCATGTTCTCCCGGAGAAAAAAAGAATAATATATCTATCGTATATCCCAATTGGGCCGAGGGTATAGCTATAAGTAACATGGCTAAAAAAATCCTCGAAAAACAAGGATACAATATCACATTAATGAATGCGGACATTGCCCCCCTCTTTGCCTCCCTGTCAAACGGGAAAGCCGACGTCTTTCTCGATGCCTGGGTTCCGGTTACTCACCAAGATTATTTAAACCAATACGGAAATAATCTCGAAACGTTGGGTGAAATCTATGATAGTGCACGCGTAGGCTTTGTCGTACCAGACTATGTCAACATAAATTCAATTGAAGAATTGAATGCCAATAAAAATAAATTCAGTGGAGAAATCATAGGCATCGATGTCGGTGCCGGGATTATGAAATCGGCCGAAAAAGCAATTCAAGAATATGACCTTGACTTCCGTCTCAAACCATCCAGCGGACCGGCAATGACAGCTTTATTGAAAAAAGCCATTGAAAACAAACAATGGATTATCATTACTGGATGGTCTCCTCATTGGATGTTCTCTGACTTCAAACTGAAATTTCTGAATGACCCCAAAAATACATTTGGCAAAACTGAAACAATAGAATCTATTGCAACTAAAGGATTTTCGCAGAAGCAGCCCTTTGCCGCTGAATTGCTGAAAAATATAAAGCTTGATACAAAACAGTTGCCTTCTTTAATATCTAAATTCAACAAAATACAAAACGAAGGAGAAGCCGCAGAAAGTTGGATTTCAGAGAATCAGGAACTAATAGATAGTTGGCTTCCAGCCTCCTCTCCCAGCACATCTAAATCCAGGTCCAAAATGGACCAATCTATAAAATAAATATTCATGAAGTTGTCTCAAAATAAAAAAATGAAGTGCCCTCCAAAAGTTAGACACAAAACTTTTGAAGGGCACTTCAAAATGAGGCAGCCTTACTTATAATCTGTAAGTTGGATTATAATTATCTTCTCATACCAAAAGAAAAGTATGGCTCAATCCCTGATATCATCATTTAATAATCCTTATAAAAAGTTCAATTTAGGGGATTACTATTTTTAACGGGCAAAAGACTGCTAATCGATACATATTAACAGAAAAAACACTATCTTCGTTTGCAGAAATCTTTACCCCGTAAATGATGCTGAAACAACAATTACAACAAAAGCTACAACAGAAGTTATCGCCTCAACAAATACAGGTTATCCGATTACTCGAATTGACAGCCATAGAACTGGAAGAACGCATCAAGCAGGAGTTAGTCGACAACCCGGCTTTGGAGGAAGGCAATAATGAACCGCAAAGTGATACCGACACCTTTGGTGACGATATGCAAAATGAAGAAGGCTCTAATGAGAGTGCTGAAGACATTTCGCTCGGAGATTACAGAAGTGAAGATGATATTCCTGATTATAAACTCGAAGCCGATAACTTTTCACAAAAAGACCGACGGGAAGAAATTCCATTTTCCGGGAACTCGTCTTTTCACGACAATCTTTTGAAACAACTCGGACTTAGAAATCTTAGTGAACAAGAGTATAAAATAGCCGAATACATTATTGGGAATATAGATGATAACGGCTATTTACAGCGACCGCTTTCCGCAATTTCAGACGACCTTATATTTCAAGTAGGAATAGATGTCAGCATCGAAAAACTCGAAGAACTATTGCAACTTATACAAGATTTCGAACCCGCTGGAGTAGGAGCATCCAATTTACGGGAATGTTTGCTATTACAACTTGAAAGGAGACCAGCAACCCCAGCAAACTTACTGGCATATAAAATTATTGACGAGTCGTTTGATGAATTTAGTAAAAAACATTATGATAAAATATTGAAGCAATATGGCATTGACGAATCTCAATTAAAAGATGCTATTCATGAAATAACAACACTAAATCCCAAACCGGGTAATATATGGGGCGATTCGTTCAGTGATGGGATGAGTCAGGTTGTTCCTGATTTCATTGTAGATGTTCAAGATGGAGAAATTACTCTTAGCCTGAATAATAGCCAACTTCCCGAGTTACGAATCAACCGTTCTTATACTCAAATGTTAGAAGATTACATGGGCAACAAACAAAATCAGACCCGAGAACGTAAAGATGCTCTACTTTTTGTAAAACAAAAACTTGATGCTGCCCAATGGTTTGTTGATGCTGTCAAACAAAGGCAACAAACTCTATTGCAGACAATGCAAGTAATTATCGATTTACAAAAAGAGTTTTTCCTTACCGGAGATGAAAGCACCCTTAAACCAATGATACTGAAGGATGTAGCAGAACGTACCGGATTTGATATATCTACTATATCCCGAGCCAGCAATAGTAAATATGTACAAACAAATTTCGGAATTTATCCCCTAAAGTTCTTCTTTTCTGAATCCATGCAAAACGATTCAGGCGAAGAAATCTCATCCCGGGAAATAAAAAAAATACTACAGGAATGCATCGAACACGAAGATAAACGCAAGCCCTTAGCTGATGATAAGCTTTGTGAATTGCTGAAAGAAAAAGGATACGTGATTGCACGTCGTACTGTCGCCAAATATCGGGAACAATTGGGTCTACCGGTTGCCCGGTTACGAAAAGAAATATAACAATATATCAGCCATAAGAGAAGAAATATGAAAATCCTGGCAAAAATTTTTTCAGAAATTTTACATCCATTACTTATGCCGTTCTACGGCATCCTTATGATGTTTTATTACTCATACCTTTATATTCTACCCCTTCAATATAAATGGCTTGTATTAGGTGGAGTACTATTATTTACTTGCATCATCCCGGCTTTATGTATACTTTTACTTTATAAAACAGGAAAAATAAAAACGATAGGACTCAATCATAGAGAAGACCGCCCTATCCCTTATGCCATCTGTCTTATATCATACATATGTTGTGGTATCCTCCTATATCGATTACTACTACCGCCCTGGGTATTAGGATTTGTAGGAGGAGGACTTTTATCAGTCATTACCGCTGCACTCATAAATATACAATGGAAAATCAGTGCCCATATGACCGGTATTGGAGGCGTTTTAGGAGCAGCATTCGCTCTTGCGTCCATGCAACATACTTTCCCGATATATCTATTTATCGGGCTTATTCTGGCAACAGGGATTCTCGGGACTTCCCGTATAGGATTGGGATGCCACACTTTCATGCAAGTAATTACAGGTACTCTTAACGGATTTATCTGGGTATTCGGATGCATGACTTTATGTGCCGGTATTCCTGTCGTTTAAAAACGAATTATACTAATTTAGAAATAATATATACATTATGAATCCAATTGTAAGTATCATTATGGGCAGTACTTCCGACCTGCCTATCATGGAGAAAGCAGCTCAACTTCTCAATGACTTTGAGATACCATTCGAAATGAACGCTCTGTCGGCTCATCGAACTCCTGCAGAAGTAGAAGAATTTGCTACCGGAGCACAGAAACGTGGTATCAAAGTCATTATTGCAGCTGCAGGAATGGCAGCACACCTGCCCGGTGTCATTGCATCCATGACCACTCTCCCGGTTATCGGAGTTCCTATAAAATCGAGTCTTGAAGGTATCGATGCACTTTATGCTATCGTGCAAATGCCCCCGGGAATTCCGGTTGCGACAGTAGGTATCAACGCCTCTTTAAATGCCGCTATACTGGCAACCCAGATTCTGGCTTTAACAGATAAAGATATTGCTGAAAAAGTAAAAACCTATAAAGCCGGGTTAGCGAAAAAAATAAAAGATGCTAATTCAGAATTGGCAAAAATCGAATATAAATTCAAAACAAACTAAACCATTTGTAATAGACTTACTCGATATGGACTATTTCAACTATCATCGTAGAAAAAGCTCGGAAGTAAAAATAGGAAAAACGCCTTTGGGTGACAACAACCCTATCCGTATCCAATCTATGACCAACACTTCGACAATGGACACTCTGGCTTGCGTAGAACAAAGCATTCGTATTATCGAAGCGGGAGGCGATTATGTCCGGCTAACGGCTCAGGGGGTAAGGGAGGCCGAAAATCTGGCAAATATCAAAAATGACCTACATAAAAAAGGTTATTATACCCCTCTGGTTGCTGATATCCATTTCAATCCGAGTGCAGCTGAAGCTGCAGCCAAGATAGTTGAAAAAGTCCGTATCAATCCAGGCAACTTTGTTGATTGTGCCCGAAAATTCAAACACCTCGAGTACACTGAAGAAGAATATGCCGCTGAAATAGATAAAATACGAGCAAGACTGGTTCCTTTCCTCCAAATATGCCGCAAACATAAAACTGCAATCCGCATAGGGGTAAATCACGGGTCGTTGTCGGATAGGATTATGAGCCGGTACGGTGACACTCCGGAAGGCATGGTTGAGTCTTGCCTCGAATTTTTACGTATCTGTAAAGATGAGTCTTTTTCCGATATCGTTATTTCAATCAAAGCATCTAATACCGTCATTATGGTACGTACAGTACGCCTATTGGTTGCTGCCATGGAAAAAGAAAACATGCACTATCCTTTACATCTCGGTGTTACAGAAGCTGGGGATGGAGAGGATGGACGAATAAAATCGGCTGTAGGCATTGGTGCTCTTCTTGCCGACGGCATCGGAGATACAATCCGGGTATCCCTTAGCGAAGCTCCTGAGCAAGAAATTCCAGTTGCTAAAAAGCTGGTTGACTACATTTACAAACGTAATCACCATCCTATTATCCATGCCCAAAAAGCTCTCGAATTTGACTATTTCAACCCCCAAAAAAGAAATACCTGGTCATCCGGTAATATCGGAGGGACACAAGTTCCTGTTGTTATTGCTGATTACAATGAAAACGGAACTCCTCTATCCCAATATCCTTTCAAAGCAGATTTCTATTATACCGGGAAAAATGATTATAAAAATTTTCCGGCAGCATTGAACAGAATTATCGATTTTTCGCATTATAAACCAGCCAAAAACCAATACCCTCTATTTTCCATCTATGAAATCGACAAAATAGAAAACTGTAATGCACCGATAAAGTTTTTATCGATACAACTCTCCGATTATAACGGAACAATACAGCATATATTAAATGAAGATAAAAACATTGTCCTCATCTTAAATTCCACCCATAGCAATCCCGTCGGAGAGCAAAGAGCATTGTTTCACCAACTGATAAACGATAAGATAAATGCTCCTATCATATTACGCAATGAGTACAACGAATCTTCAGAAGAAGATTTACAGCTAAAAGCCGGAGCAGATTTCGGTGCTTTACTTTTGGACTATTTTGGTGAAGGTATTTGGCTCAAGAATAAGGGAGAAATAGATACTTCAAATCTAGTCCAATATATGTTCGGCATTTTACAGGCAACGCGGCAAAGGATAAGTAAAACAGAGTACATCTCATGTCCGGGATGCGGCCGTACATTATTTGATTTACAACAGACTATCTCACGCGTCAAAGCTGCGACATCACACTTAAAAGGATTGAAAATAGGTATCATGGGGTGTATTGTGAATGGTCCAGGAGAAATGGCCGACGCAGACTACGGATATGTGGGTGCAGCTCGCGGGAAAATAAGCTTGTATAAAGGAAAAACTTGCATCGAAAAAAATATCCCCGAAGAAAATGCGGTAGATAAACTCATCGAATTGATAAAAGAAAATGGAGATTGGAAAGATAAATAATAAATCAAACAATCTCACTCTGTTTCCATTTCATGAGTATCTCAAAACTAAAGAAACCTTTGTTGTTTTGATTCACAAAACAACAAAGAAAAACGGTTAGGCAACAACCGTTTCATGCATATATGTATCTCTCTTCAAATAATGGCATACAAGACAGTACAAAGAATCACACAATAATCAAAAAGATATCTTTCCGAAAGATTCCATAGGAGTATCAATTTCAATCCGTATTCTCTCACTGACCCGACAAACGTTAAACAAGTTCTAAAATTATATTCTTTACAATAATTGTTCTCTTAAATAGGGAGGTAACTCCGGCATTGCCCCTTTTTGCGTGCAAACATAGGCCGAGACCTCAACGGCATGCTTATGCACTTCAGATACATCTTTACCTTTTAATATGCCAGTAATGAACGTTGCAGTAAAAGAATCTCCTGCTCCTACAGTATCAGCGACATCGACTTTTGGAGTTTCTACAAACGAAATATTTCCCGGAGTAAATACATAACTACCATTTACCCCACAAGTCAATATCAACATTTTCAAATTATATTTAGCTAGAAGAATCCAGCATTTATCTTGAAAATCAATATCAGGATAACCAAATATGCGGCTAACTATAACTAATTCTTCATCATTAATCTT
Organism: Coprobacter secundus subsp. similis; assembly: GCF_015097275.1. Classification (GTDB taxonomy): domain Bacteria; phylum Bacteroidota; class Bacteroidia; order Bacteroidales; family Coprobacteraceae; genus Coprobacter; species Coprobacter secundus. The sequence continues at coordinate 3,062,927 of NZ_AP023322.1, read as the reverse complement.
CAATACATTACATCTTTGCATTGAATTACAAAGAGTATCTTTTGTATAGAAGCCTTGTCTCAAATTTATATCAAATATTTTATACTGGCCTTCTCCGTCCGGCATTACATCCAAAAAGCAATTGATTGTTTCTCTGGAAACAATACTACGCTGAGCCAACGAACCGAAACATACTGCCCGAGTTTTCTTTGCTAACTCTTCCAATGCAGACGTATATGGAATATTATCCCAAGCTACACCTTCTTTTATTTCATAACAAGGAATTCCAGTCTTATCCAGTTCTACTTGTACCGTACCGGTAGGATAAGGGACTTTTTTTATTAAATAATTCAATTTTTTCTTATCAAAGTTATCCAATATTTCATAGCCTAATTTATCATCCCCTACTGCACTTACAACACAGCTATCCAATCCAAATTGGGATATATGATAAGCAAAATTGGCAGGAGCTCCACCTATTTTCTTTCCTTCGGGCAGGATATCCCAAAGTACCTCACCCATTCCAACAACAATATTATCCATCTATTATTTCTCTATTTGTTACTTCTTTTGTTGTCATAGAAACCTTCTCCTCCATCGAAACATCCTTGGTAATTGATAACTAAAAAGAAATTACCAAATCCTATCTTTACAATACAAATATACTAAATTGTTTCGATAGAAACATATATAATCTAACCATTAGCAAGAATACAATAACCAAACCGTTTTTTAAGACAACACTTTTATCGATATTAAATATTTTCAGACTAAAAACCGATATTTCCAGACAGCGACATAACACATCCATATATAAAAGTATCAAAATCTATAATTATATGCAAAAAAGAGGCAATCAGAAAACTGATAGCCTCCTCAACTTTTTATTTACAAATACAATTTATTTCGTTCGTCTTACCGAGCGCACTGGTGCCGACTTAGAAGCTGACCGGGAAGAAGAACGGGATACTTTAGACGATTTGGAGGAAGATTTAGATTTAGACACTGTACCTCTTGAAGAACGAGTAGACCGTGAAACCGTTGCTTTCTGCTCCTTCTTAGAATTATTATCTTCTTCCTTTACATCTGAACTATCTTTATCTTTGGCCTTAGATTTCACATCAGTGTCCTCTTGCTCAGGCATCTTCACCCAAAGATTATCCTCAAAGCTTTTCAATTGATTTTCTATTTTGGTTTGAGCAGCCACCCGAGCAGTATCAGACGGATACATCTGCATAAGAGACATATTTCTTAAATTCGTCGTCTTATATATTTCCCCCTCGAACAAACGTAATTGAAAATAATCATCAAATGTATAATGTTGTACATTATTTTCATTATTCGTCAAAATATATTGTTGAGACAAATAAGGTTTGATATCATTATAACGTACCCAAAACATCGGATATTTTACAGCTTCACCCCCAAAATCTCCAGCTCGGTGCAATACCGGACAAAGGGCTTCTACTATCGGATAAAATTTCGAATTTCGCTGATCGAATACCCATTTCTCCCTCATATAATACGACAGGACCTCATTGGTCGGTATATCACTGTCTTCTATACCAAATGTCACCGTTTTGGAAGTACGCCCCTGCTTTTCCTCATAAGGGATATGATATCGGTCAAGTACATCCTTCACTTTTAACTGATAAGCCTCGGTAAATATTTCCCGGCCATCAAGATATTCATAAACCGGAACTTTTCCATCTGCCATCAAACGAACAATCAGCCGGAACATATTCTCTTGATTTTCCATCGATTCTTCAGGATAATACAAAGGCATATTTTTCTCCTTTGTAAGATCCACAGACCGATATATAACACGCATCCAAGGGATATCGGCTTCAGTTATCCCCGCTTTATCATATAATGATTGGGCCCGTACCGAAAGTTCATTCTTTTCCTCTTTTGGAGAAACGGTGCGCACCGTAGACCGATTTTGAGCATGCAGAACCGGCATAGTACATGCAAAGGCGACTGCAGCTGCCACAATTTTTACAGTGACTTTCATACGCTCTATCTGTTTTTTACTTTTCATTTTCAGTTTACAATTACTTCTATCGGGGACAAATCCCGTTGTATTCCATCTGGACCAACTGCTTTTACACGAGATATATAGAATCGTTTCCCCCGTGACAATCGTCGGAAAGCTGTCCTTTGACGTTCAGAAAATGATGCTCCGTCCGAAATCTCAGGCATAGCATTTCCCATCGAATCAAAAAATACTGTCTCAAATTGTAGCACTCGATAAGTTACATTCAACAAATCATCATCAATTGCTGCCTGTATACCCGGTGCAGACAATAACAAACTCTTTGGGAAAGGTTTTCCTCCTTTATAACGACGCTCGTACCCCTTATCATCCTTATATGCAATAAAAGGCATAGGATCGGGCAGCTGACGTACTCGGAACTGGGTTGTATTGACAACTTGCGAATGTCCTTCAAGTACAGCCGTAACCGTAATCGTCACATCTTGTCCGACACGCGCCGGACGAGCAACCCAATGGTCTCCAGAACGCGTCAATGAACCATTGGACATGGTTGCCGATACCGAATGCATCGGGACTCCGGGGACCGATATACTTATCGGATTATCAATACCCGCATATAATACGTTCATCATGGTTGCCGATACCGTAGCAGTGGGTTCCACAACTGTATAAGATGAAGAAAAATCATGTCGTGTCAGCGTACCATCTCCATGTGGGACCTCCAGATAACCAGAGAAGTCAAAAACTCCTGTCTTGCCGCAAATAAACTCATATTTTCCCTTCTGTTCTTCCGGCAACTTAGTATCACCTATATATATTACAGGTGCTTGTGTCGTATCTATAGCAGCCAGAACAATATCTGCCGAGTACTTACCTCCACGAATAATAGTTTTGGAATTAGGTATAACAAACGCATTCAGACGATTCACCCTCACATCTCCTACATCGACATTTTTCAACAATGTGTGCAAAACCTCTCCTTCCGCATAGCGTATATCACTCTGGATTTTCGACAAAATGGTAACAGCGGCTGCCACAGGCATATTTTCGAACATAGCCTCCTCCCAGTTTTTGTGATTCTTCACCCCCGATACGGGTGTTCTGGGTGTTAAATAATCACTAATTACTTTCCGTTGTAATGTATCTGGGATCATTCCCGAAACAACCCGACTATATTCGGTCAAAGATTGCCTGAGCTTTTTACCTTCTCCCCTTGCAGGAGCCAACATAATACGAGAGGCTGCCTCCAAATCATCCTGATGCTTAATATCAAAAACATTCCCATCATCACCATCAGCTTGGCGTACGATGCGCAATTTCAAGTCGGCAATATAATCATAAAGTTCCTGCGTTCGTTTTTTCACTTCAGACGCTTTATCATACCACTCTTTGGTCTTTTCAGGATTCTTTTGATTAAATGATGATAATTCATTATATAACGCCTGATTCTGTACCGTCGAGTTACCAGTAGAACGTACCAAACCCTCTTCGACCTGCTTAAACCCATTAAGCACATCAGAAGACACGTTCAACGCCAGCATGGCAGTCAAGACGATATACATCAGGTTTATCATCTTTTGCCGCGGAGAAAGGTTTGAATTAGGTGAAGCCATATTTTTTATACTTTATAATCCCAATCGGATTTTACTGCTGTTCCGTTTCTTTCTGTATTTCTTGTTTTTGAACTACAGGTTGTCCCTGTGGTTGCTGCGGCATAGGCCGCGTATACATATTTACAGTCATTGCTGTCAACATCTTTTCGTAAACCGAATTGAGTTGTTGCATATACTGAGTCATTTTTTCGGTTTCTTCACAATATCTTGAACTGTCGGCCATAGAATTTTCATACATATCACGAATACTCTTCAAACCGGCATTGACCCTGTCAATGCTGTCGAGTTGAGAACTGATACTCTTCAACTGGATTTCATAGATTGTATTCAATCCATTTAAGTTCCGGTTCAAATTTTCCATTTGAGTTACATAACCTTGAGAATGATTTGTAATACCCTCGGAATTATCGGTTATGCTCCTGTACGAATCGAGCAAGACATTAGAGACTTCAGTCAAAGAACGAGTAGCCTCACCTAAATTAGTCATCTGTTCCGAAATTTCAGATAATTGACTCAGATATTGCTGAGTAGCATCCGTCAATTCAGCCATACGGGATAACTGGTCAGCGGCAGCAGACAATTTCTGTATACTTTCGGTCAGACTTTTCGAGTCCTCTTCTTCTAATTGGATACCCGGTATACCAGCGGCATGCTGGGCCATCTCAGGAGTAATATTTACAGCCCCCGATATTCCCCCGGCAACTCCACCTTTCGAACCTCCACCATTCACAATAACCGTACCATTACCTCCGGCAAAGGATGGACGATCGTCCGGATTCTTACTATCAAGTACAGGAAAAACTTCTTCCCAATTATATTCTTTGGCCGGATGGTCAAAAGCTGACAAGATAAACATCAAAACTTCAGTACCCATACCGATACATAACATCGCGTTACCACCAGGTAAGTGCAATATTTTAAATAATGCTCCTAAAATTACGACAGCTGCACCCAAGCTATACGCAAAATTAAAAAATCGTTTACCAGAATCTCCTGAAAGAAATTTCTCTAAACTGTTTTTATATCTCTTATATTTTCCCATAATTGGTAAAAATTAAATCATTACTATATATTTATTCCGGTTATTTACGGCCTTTAGCAAACCCTATTTGGGACCTTACACACCGGAATCCAATATAAGAACGCTGTTCGTTTTGATATTCCCACATCCTGACATCGGCTCGGACAAAATTAGAAACATCCTTCCAAGAGCCACCACGTACAATTTTTCGCTTCATTTTATACGGATCCTCTTTTGCCGCATTGTATTGATATTCAGGATTCATATCACTCGTATGCAAATTAGCCGTTTCCGTATATGCAGAAGAGGTCCATTCCGAAACATTCCCAGCCATGTCATACAGTCCAAATTCATTTGGAGAATATGAACCGACTCTTGCCGTAATTAAATTTCCATCCTTTACATAATTACCTTTATCTGGTTTGAAATTAGCATAAAAACATCCCTTTTCTGCCATCGGTGCATCTCCTTCCCAAGGATACTTATTCTCATTTTTTCCAGCACGGGCTGCATATTCCCACTCTGCCTCGGTAGGCAAACGATACGGTTCTATAAATACCGGACCCCGACCTGCAAAAGAAGCTACCAAATAATTTGTTCTCCATACACAGAATGCATTGGCCTGTTCCCAAGATATCCCGACAACCGGATAATCATTATAACCAGCATGGGCAAAATACATGCGCATATACGGCTCATTATAAGCATTATCAAAATCATTAACCCAAGCTGTCGTATCAGGATAAATATTAATAATATAAGTATGTAGAAAATCAAATTCACTTTGTAGAGGACGGGTAATTGTCTCTCGTATTATACGCCCTTCATCATCAATAAATGCCGTATCTTTTGAAATCATTATCTGCTCATCATAGTTAGGCCGTATATCTGTATTCAGATTCCGGCGAGTCACATCAAAACGATGTTTCCGCTTTGCCGCCTCTGTATGATTAAAGACCTCATAACGATAATTCATCTGCGCGGCATCCAATTCTCTCTTGCCTGTAATAGGATTAGTTCTATAAACACTTTCTATCGCCCGTGCTTCATCTTCTGTCGGATTACGCCACGGAATCGCTTTATTCCAGTTCAAATGGGGAGTGACAGGATTACCTTCACGATCTTCTTCTATCTTAAAAGCTTCATTACCTCCATAAGCAGGGTCTGCCAAGCGTTCACGAATAATGGAATCACGCACCCAAAATACAAACTGCTTGTACTTTGAATTAGTTATCTCCGTTTCGTCCATCCAGAAAGCATCGATAGAAATTCCTCTAGGTTCTTGATGAGTTCCCCATAAGCTATCTTTTTTAGCCGGGCCCATCTCAAACGAACCACGTTTAACCAATACCATTCCATATGGAGTCGGTTCGGCCCAAGCCGTTCCTCCAACCCCCACCAATTCTCCGCCATTACCCTGAGAGCCGGGAGCACATGATGTAAGGATGGCAATCGTCGCCAGAAACAATATTATTCTTTTCATAAATTACAATATGCGAATGCTCTTATGTTTGTTTTTATTCTTATCTGAAAAATCAATTTTCATACTATATCCTACAAATACCTCGTGACTTCCACTGGTCGCTTTTACTATCGGTGATAATGAATAATCGTAAGAATACCCAAAAACCACATTTTTTATTTCAGCCCCAATCATCACCACCATAGCATCTTTCCATCGATACGACAAACCAGCCCATAAAAACTTTTTATATTTCAGCCGAGCCGTCAATTCTACCTGAGTAATATTAAAAGTTGTCTTCAGCATCATAGAGGGCTGCAACTCTAATAACGTGTTTTTAAAAGGAATATTGCCTCCAGCAATAAAATAATATGATCGTCCTATATAGGTTTCATATTTTTCATCAAATGTAATAGATGGTTTTGTCAAATGTAACGCAGATAAACCTGCATAGAAGTATTTATGTGTGTAATATGCTCCAAATCCCATATCAAATGCCATACCTTGCAATTCGGTTTGAGGTATCCCATCTTCTGTAGAGACATGTTCATCACTGGTCGGAATCGAAACTTTTGTACCATCAAAACGCTGATCAAGTAAACCAATCTGCAAACCGAGCCCCAAATTACCTCCCCACAATTTCACTTTAAAAGCATATTGAGCACCTATCGACATATTTGAAAACAAACCAATAGTCTCATTGGACAATAAGAGTCCCACTCCATGATTCTGTTTGAGAAAACGCAATGGCATATCTGCTCCTACCAAAAATGTCTTAGGAGCTCCAGGCATACCGACCCATTGCTGACGTGTTGCAGCTAAAATATTCAACTTCTCTTTCGCCCCGACACTTCCTGCATTATAATATGAAGGCAATGCCCAATACTGGCTAAATTGCGCATCGACTTGTGCCTGCAAGTCTAAACCTGCAAACATTATCAAAATACCCAATATAACCCTCTTTATTTTTTGCATTTACAATCCGGGAAAAGGCAATCACCGCATAACGATAAAAAACTATTGTATCTTATAAAACTCCGAATTCAATATTTCATTGTCCAAAATATCATAAAAATTCATATTTATACAAGAAATAACAGCTATATTGGTTCTCTTGCCAATTTGTAAAGGGCAAAAATACGAAAGAGATATGTCTCCGACAAATAAATGTTAAGAAACTGTTTTAATAAATTAAATACAGCCCCATTATCTAATATTTGTTTTTCATTTTATCTTTTCCCCATTTATATCCGGCTTCATACCCTTCCTCATATTCCTCTTTATTTACAATATAACTACTTGATGCATCATAATTCTTTTTTTCATCATACGCTCTATTGAAACCCTCAACATAACCTCTTTCATACACTTCTTCCGGTGTCTCTTCTTCAAAAAGTATTTCTCGATACACTTTTTCTTTTGGAATCTTTACACTGTCATATCTGAAAGTACAACCAGACGAATCTGAAATATCTGAAACCTCAATAGACTCATAATCATCTGATTTATAAATCCAAAAAACAAAAAGTAATACCAAAATAATTATAAATGGTCTCAGTATCCGCATTCTTTTTTCTAATAAAAAAGCAGCCTCATCGAAGCTGCTTCAATCTCTTTATTCCATTCATATTTACCAAAATACGCTCAATATTCTTCCTCATTGAAGAAAAAGTCTTCTTTGCTGGGATAATCGGGCCAGATATCTTCGATACATTCGTAAATATCACCCTCATCTTCCATTTCCTGAAGATTTTCTATCACTTCCAACGGAGCACCCGAACGCATAGCGTAATCGATCAGTTCATCTTTAGTGGCAGGCCACGGTGCATCTTCGAGTTTTGATGCCAATTCCAACGTCCAATACATAGTATATTGATTTTAATTGTTCCTTCCGTTTTTAAATTTCCGCAAAAATATAACAAAAATTCCCATTAGCAATTCTTATCCCAATAAATTTCATTTCCCGAAGTTTTATAATTGTTAAATCTTGCAAAAACGAATAGATAATCAGACAATCGGTTCATAAAACATAACAAATTACTATCTACAAAGCCTTGCGATGCCAATTCACAAATACGTCTCTCTGCCCTCCGGCATATTGTCCGACATATATGAGCAACCGAAGCCGCTTGGGTCCCTCCCGGCAATATAAAATTTGTAATCTTGGGCAATTGCGCATCCAATTCATCAATACGCTGTTCGATGCGCAACACATCATCAACTTTCAATTTACTAGCATCCCTTAATTCTACAAACGAAACATCTGTTGCTAAATACGAGCCTATGACAAACAACTTATTTTGAACAAAACGCAACAATTCTACTTCTCCCTCTACTTCGGGCATTTGTAATAGCCAACCAAGGAAAGAATTCAGTTCGTCAATCGTACCGTAAGCTTCTAACCGGGTATCCCACTTATTTATTCTTGTTCCTCCAACTAACGCTGTCTGGCCCTTATCTCCCGTGCGAGTATAAATTTTACTTTTATCTGCCATACATCTTTATTTTTAATTTTCCATAATTGTATTATACTTCGGTCAACAATAAAACAAATCAAAAAGCCACTACATAATCCTGCTTATTCAGTTTAGGATTATTAAATGCAAGCCCCATATCATACAAATCCATCGTCACACGAACCTTATTATCAGCAATCAAAAGTCTCCAAGCTGCTGCTATCCTCTCATGGGAACGAATACCATTTATTACCCAAACGGTTTTATCTCCAGAATGTTCAATAAGCAAGGGAATAAGCCAAGTATAATCTGCCGGATTACTTAATTGGTGGACATACACAAAATTCAGCTCTGTTCCAGAAATAAAATATAAATCCAGCGAATGAGACAAAGAATCTGTCAAAAATGAAATTGACTCTTTATTATCCCCAACAACTTTTTTTGCCATTTCCGCAACAGCATTATCCGGCTCTATACATACCAAGTGAGAAGTACTATGCCCATTATGTAGATATAATGTGGATATCCCCCATGCAGTACCTATTTCTAAAATGGATGATGGTGTAAAACGATTTACCAGACGAAACAACAACGAACCTTTTTTAAAAGATATTTCTGCCCGCCGATTCAAAGATTTACGATTGAGTTTCCCCTGTAATTTCTCACGCCGTATCTGTTCTATCTCGGCATAACTATAATACATAAAATTCTCCTCAATCACTTTTGTTATCAAGTTAAATGCAAATGGAGAATGTACACCAAATCCCCGGCGATGCCGTAACCGGCGTATTGCTTTTATATAATATTTTTTGAAAATTCTTTTTGCCATGAATGCAAATATAAAAAATTATTAAATGTACGATATACTAATTCTAAAGAACAATCCGTTTTTATATTAAAATTATAACAAAGATAACTATCTTAGCTCAACCATTTTTAATCCAACTTTATATGGACAAAGAACGTAATATGAAATGGGAAGTACTTTCAAGTGATTATATTTCTCATGAACCGTGGTTCACTGTCAGGAAAGAGAGTGTCAAGCTCCCAAACGGTAATATATTAACACCTTACTATGTTATGGAGTATCCTAACTGGATAAATGTCATAGCAATTACTAAAGAAGGTAAATTTATATTTGAACGGCAATATCGGCATGGAGCTGGAGTGGTCTCATATGAACTCTGTGCCGGTGTATGCGAAAAAGAAGATGATTCTCCTCTAATATCGGCACAGCGGGAATTAATGGAAGAGACCGGATATGGAAACGGCAAATGGGAGCTTCTTATGAAAATATCCCCCAATCCCGGGACCCACACCAATCTGACTTATTGTTTCCTGGCCACTAATGTAGAAAAAATAGGAAGTCAACAGCTCGAAGCAACTGAAGACATTGAAGTTTTTCTTTTATCAGCAGAAGAAGTCAAACAGTTAATGATGAATGATGCTATACTTCAAGCCCAACATGCAGCTCCTTTATGGAAATATTTTGCACTGTATGAAAACAAATAACCCAACAATCATACCGACATGAAAAAAATTATTTTATCAAGAGTACTCAGTATGTGGTGCTTAATTCTCTTTTTGCCGGGAATGGCATGCGCACAGAGTTATCTTTCCGAAAATAAATCAATGAAAAGTAACATCCTCAAAGAAGATGTAAAATACTCTATCTATTTGCCCAAAAGCTATCAGACCTCAGAAAAATCTTACCCTGTGCTATATTTGTTACACGGTTTAGGAGACAACCACACATCGTGGAGCCTCTTAGGACAAATACAAGCCATTGCCGATCGAGTCATCGATTCAGGTAAGGCCGACGAAATGATTATCGTAATGCCCGATGCAAAACAAAGCTGGTACATAAATGCTTGTAAAGGAAAAGCCCAAATGGAAAAAATGTTTTTTGAAGAATTTATTCCTCATATTGAAACTACCTACCGGGCTATATCCCAGAAAGAACAACGAGCTATTGCCGGGCTGTCTATGGGCGGATATGGATCTTTGCTTTACGCATTAAAACATCCGGATATGTTTGTTGCATGTTTCCCGATAAGCGCAGCCGTCTTTTCTGACGAAGATATACTTAATTTCTCAGAGGAAGATTACACTCGTCGTTTTAAAGATATCATTGGAGGAGGAAATACAAAAGAAAGCCGGCTTACACCAACTTGGAGAGAAAATGACATCTACACTATACTGAAAAACTATCCGAAAGCCGATAAGAAAAAAGTAAAATATTATATAGCCTGTGGCGATGACGATTTCCTATACAGGAATAATTTACAATTAGCTTTAGCCATGTATGACACCCATATCCCGACTATTTTCCGTTTACGGAACGGGCAACACCACTGGCCTTTCTGGCGTCGAGAAATAAAAGAAATACTACATACAGCATCCAGCCACTTTCATCGAGGAGAAGATTTCTAAACAATAAAAAATTTCCTTTAAAGTAATACAATATAGACAGTTTTTGTTATCTTGGATAAAAATTTATCCAAGATAACAAAAACAAAATTCTCAAAATAGTTATTATTTCACAATCTCAATCCGATTCCCCTCATTATCCAGAATTACAGCTTCATAATATCCGTCCCCTGTTATACGGGGTTCACCGACCACACAATAACCATCAGCCCTTAACACCTCTACCAGTTCATTTACTCTCTGCTCAGAGCCAAGAGTAAAAGCCAGATGTGCCCAACCCAGTCTCTCTCCATCAGGTGCTTTGCTGGAAACATCTATACGTGTCATTATCTCAAGGGCTACCCCATCTTCAAAGCTAAGCATATAAGAAGCAAATCCTTTAGTTACATTTTCATATCGCTCACCGCACTTACCGCCAAAATAATATTCATAAAACCGTCTTGATGCTTCTAAGTCAGAAACCCAAAGACCAATATGGTGTATTTTCATCTTTTGTTCAATATCTCATTCAACGCTTCCCGCCAATCTTCTCCATTTGCCGGCGTATAAGTTACAAAGCCCATACCAGCGGCCATATCAGTATTGCTTTTGCCATCATCGACAAACAGGGTCTCTTCCGGATTCATATCCGCATCCTTCATCATAAAATTAAAAATACGGGCCGCAGGCTTACAGACTCCCATTTCATAAGATGTGTATATCTTGTCGAAATAATACGTTATGGGATTTCCCGCAGGGGTAAATTCTCCCGTCCTTGCCCAACCCATAATAATAGGATTGGTATTACTCAACAAATATACGTTATAACTTTCTCTCAACTTTAATATATAATCAAGCTTATATTCGGGCAACGCAACAATAAAACCCATCCAAGCATAATCAATATCTTTTTCCGCAACATCTTTTCCCATATGCTCCCGTAATAAACGATAAAATTCGTTTCGGTCGATACGTCCTTCTTCTAAATCGAGAAAAATTCCTTTCTGATGATATGGGTCTATAAGTTCTTCAGCATCAGATAGGCCTATTTGTTCAAAACGGCGCACCGCTCTATCCCTGTCAAGATCAAGAATAACTCCTCCTAAATCAAATACGATATTTTTAATTTTTCCCATATAAAAATCCAATTATTAACATATTAAGCACAATATTCTTCAAGTAATTGAAAATAACGGCTCATCTGATAGCCATCCATCAAACCATGATGAGCCTCTATATTTACCGGCATCCAAACTTTTCCTTCAGCCTTTATCAATTTGCCACACGTAACTTTGGGAATATCTGCATCGGACAAATCCCTATGCGGATGTTTTACCGCAGTAAATGAGACCCACGGCAATACAGAATTTTGTAACACATCTTTCCGAAATGCGTCACCGTCATGTTCCTTTCGTTGCAAATGTTCTTGCAAATGCTTTGTCGCGACTTCCATGAATTCTTTATAAGTTTCCTTATACGCAAAACTAGCAAAAGTTATCATTCCTCCTCCATGCGATATGATAGTACCGGCATCCATATGGTCTATTTCCCAAACTTCTCCATCAATAATACGCAAGCGAAATTCAAGAATTTCGTTTGCCACCCTCGTCATATAATACAAAGAAGCCAGAAAAAAACTATCTCCATTTATCTTACAATCATTGTATAGACGAGTTACATCAACATTTGCCGTAATATGAAAAGATGGATCGGCATAATTTCTAAATACTTCATAACTGGGTTTCCGAGCCCAACTATCTACATCAAATTTTTTCATTCTTTCTATTATTGAAACCGTGATAAAGTTACAAAAAATCATGAATACTCACTGGCAAAAACCAATCTATAACAGCTTTTCTTCATTACAAATAGATACATAAAACAAAACCGGGACATAAAAACTATTTTATCCCGGTTTTATACGAATATGGAAATTCTTTATTTCACTTCCCAAGTATCACGCGTAAGCAAATATTCTCTCAATGTTCGTTTATTTGTCTGGGCTCTTACCGACTCAACTTGAGCTTTTACTTCCTGGTCATAGACCGGAGCTTCCACCGAACGTATTACTCCGACTGCCAATGGTAATTCATGACCATCCATCATAGCCAGCATACGATGTAATGTCCCATCCTGGTCTGTAACATCATGAGTCAAGATATCATCCAATGTTACTCCATTCTTCCCGATAGTAACAACTTTCAACTTCAGACCATCTAAGACCAATCCTTTCTCGTTATTTTTACCAAAAAGCATCTTCTCTCCATGTTTAAGATGGATAGTACGTTCTGCCCGAAACTCCTTATCTGCAACAAAACTATGAATTTTATCATTAAAAATCACACAGTTCTGTAATATCTCAACCACTGATGCACCCTTATGTCGAGCCGCTTCTACCATGACTTCTTTTGCCACAGACAAATCCACATCGATAGAACGGGCGAAGAAAGTTCCCCGAGCCCCGAACGCCAATTCTGCCGGAATAAAAGGGTCTTCGACTGTTCCATAAGGAGAAGACTTGGTTACGGCACCTCGATCTGACGTAGGAGAATATTGCCCCTTCGTAAGGCCATAAATCTTATTATTCAGTAATATGATATTCAAATCGACATTTCTACGGACAGCATGAATAAAATGATTTCCCCCAATAGCCAAACAGTCCCCATCTCCCGTAATCTGCCAAACCGTCAGCTCAGGATTAGCGACTTTAACTCCTGTAGCTATTGCTGATGCCCGACCATGAATTGTATGAAAACCATATGTATTCATGTAATAAGGAAGCCTTGAAGAACACCCAATACCGGATATTACGGCAGTCATATGAGGAGGTATTCCCAATTCGGCCATAGCCTTTTGCAAAGTATTCACAACAGCATGGTCTCCACAACCGGGACACCAGCGAACATACTGATCGCTTTTAAAATCTTTTGCTGTATATATGGTATTATTTTCCATTTGTTATTCCTCCATGAGTTTATTAAAACATTCGACAAGCTCGCTTACCATAAAAGGCTGTCCCTGCACTTTATTGAATCTTTCAACATTCAGTCCCGGAATCTTAGAACATAAATGAGTAGCTAACTGCCCATTATTCAGTTCACATACCACAACTTTCCTGTATTTTTTCAAAACTTCAGCCGTATTTGCAGGTAGCGGATTGATGTAATTAAAATGGACCATAGCAACTTTTTTCCCCTCTGTATTCATCTTTTCGACAGCTGAATATAAATGCCCGTATGTTCCGCCCCAACCAACAACCAATAAATCTGCATCCGGATTTCCTAAAACTTCAAGAGCCGGAATACACTTCGAAATATAATCTATTTTAGCCTGACGGATATCTGTCATCTTTTGATGGTTGGCCGGATTTGTAGAAATTGCACCTGTAACACTATCCTTCTCCAGACCACCCAATCGATGCATAAAGCCCTCCATACCGGGTTTAGCCCAAAAACGAACTTGTGTCTCTGTATCCCGATGATAGGGTCGCCAATTTTTCTCCAACAAATCAGGAGTCACGTAATGAGGAACTATTTCAGGATATTCTTCCATCTCAGGTATACGCCATGCCGACGAACCATTTGCTATGAACCCATCTGTTAGTAAAATAACCGGAGTCATATGTTCAAGAGCAAGTTTTGCTGCATTAAAAGCCATATCAAAACAATCAGCAGGTGTAGACGCTGCCACAACGACAATGGGAGACTCACCATTACGACCATAAAGTGCTTGTAACAAATCGGTCTGTTCGGTCTTTGTCGGAAGCCCCGTAGAAGGCCCTCCTCGCTGGACATCAATAATAACTAACGGTAATTCTGCCATTACAGCCAAACCAATAGCTTCGCTTTTCAATGCCAACCCTGGACCGGATGTAGATGTCGCAGCCAAATTTCCGGCAAAACTTGCTCCTATAGCAGTACAAACCCCAGCAATTTCATCTTCTGCTTGAACGACTTTTACACCCAAATCTTTTCTTTTTGCCAGTTCATGCAAAATATCACTGGCCGGAGTAATAGGATAACTACCCAAGAATAATGGAAGGCCTGATTTTTCAGAAGCGGCAATCAATCCTAACGCCGTAGCTGTATTCCCGTTTATATCGGTATAGATACCTTTCTTTGCTGTTGCAGTTTCAATACGATACGTCGAAACCGTTGCATGTATATTATTTCCGTAATTATATCCATCGGTCATTACCTTAATATTAGCTTCAAGTACCGATGGCTTTTTAGCAAATTTATTTTTTAACAAATGTGCTGCTTGGTCAAGCGGGCGGTCGAAAAGCCAACATACCAATCCTAAAGCAAACATATTTTTACAACGTAAGACCGCCTTATTGTCCAATCCCGATCCAGCTAAAGAATCTTTTACCATGCTGGTTATTGCAACCGGGACCAACTGCATACCTGTAAGCCCTAATTCATTAAATGGATCATCCGTTGCGAAAGCTGCTTTCTCTAAATCATTAGCTGTAAAAGAATCTGTATCATAAATAATCACAGCATTCGGCTTAATATATGCAACATTCGTTTTCAGTGCCGCCGGATTCATCGCGACCAAAACATCAGCTTGGTCACCCGGAGTATATACACCTTTACCAATATGTACCTGAAAACCGGATACTCCTCCTAAAGTACCTTGTGGAGCTCGTATCTCTGCCGGATAATCAGGGAACGTGGAAATCTCATTTCCAATTGCTGCTGAAACATTAGAAAAAAGATTTCCCGCCAGCTGCATTCCATCACCTGAATCTCCGGTAAAGCGAACAGCTACTTTATCTAATGTTTTCACCTTTGTTTGTTCTAACATAATCCCATTATTTTGTTTTTGAATCTTTCAATTAATAAGAAAAAAGAATCTTTCGAAGCATAATCAATAGCAAAATTATTGTTTTTCATTCTATTTGTTAAAAAAATCGGGCAATTTCTATCTTTTTTCTCGTAAAATGCAAAGGAACAAAATATTTATTAATATCCTAACTATTCTTCTTTAAATTTTATCGATTCTGACCAATTTTTAGAAATCCGGTTAAATTATATAAATTTTAATTTTATCTTATTCCCCACCTAAAAAGTAGGCATGAATTTTGTTTTTTCATAAAAAAGAATGTCCTAATAATCAAAATCGTAAGAAACCTGTTATATAAATATAAAGGAGCTGATGAATAGAATATTAATTTAAAAAATTCAATGATTATGAAAAAATTTATGACGATTACTTTTGCTCTTCTCTCTCTGATAACGATACAGGCCCAGAATAAGCAAAACAATAAAAACGGACAAAAAGAAAAGTTGGATGCAATATACCACAATAATGCACTTATTTCATTACAAGACAGTACTTTCGTTTTAGAAGCTGACCGAGTCATCTTCAAAAGAGGAAGAAGTGTTTATGTAAATCCAACAAGTAATTTTATATCTCTCAACAAAAACTTTGGAGTCGTACAGACCAGTTTCAATATTCCGGCAAGTGGACCTAATGGTATGGGAGGCGTAACGGTCGAAGGCCAAATTTCTAACATAAAAATCACAAAAGACAAGAAAGGGACAACCTATTACTCTATGAACATCATGGGTGCAGGCATTTCTGCTTTAGTAAATATTACCCTATATGCAGGGAGTAACAAAGCTTCTGCTACAATAAGCCCCAACTTTAACAGCAACCGTATCACATTAGAAGGAAATCTAATCCCTTACAGCCAATCCAATATAATCAAAGGACGTTCTTTTTAATATCTAAAACATATTGATAAACAGCGATATATCACAATAAGGCAAATTAAACCTATGGGCAATATCGCTGTTTACGACTTTTGTATTGAACAGATAAACTGCATCTCTGAAACCTCGCTCGCGTTTTATCATATTTTCTACTCCCTGACACTCTCCAATTTCCAAAAGAATAGGAACCAATAAATTGCTTAGTGCCATTGATGCCGTGCGTGCTACTGCAGACCCTACGCTCGATAAACAATAATGCAAGACCCCATACTTCTCAAATATAGAATCTTTCGGCTTATTGGGACACAAAGAAGTTTCAAAACAACCACCCTTATCTATACATAAATCTATCAGCAATGCTCCTTTTTTCATCTGACGTATCAACTGTTCAGACAATTGATGAGTCATGTCACAGGATGTTCCAATAACAACATCCGCACTACGAAAAGCATTTGTCAACACATTCGGATGCAAATTAGATGTAAATAAGGGTTGTCCACATGCGTCTAATGCCATACGCAATCGAGAAATATCTTCATCAAATAATTTTACTAAAGCGCCTAACCCTCTCGCTGCACAAATCGCAGCACGTCCACTTAAACCGGCTCCGATGACAACTACTTCAGCAGGAGAAACTCCCGGAATTCCTCCCATCAATATACCTTTACCTCCATAAAGATTGGTTAGTAATCCAGCAGCTACAATCACTGCTGCCCGCCCATCAACTTCATCCAGACAATCGGCAAAAGAACACTCTCCCGTATCATTTTTTATTTTATCAAATGCTATTGCAATAGCACGTTTCTGCATTAGCAATTGTAAAACTTCTGCATTTTGATACTGTGGTTGTAACAATGATACTATAGTACTACCAGATTTCAACATATCAGCTTCCTCAGCCGTTAATGGAGATACTTTGAGTACTATATCAGCCAGAAAGACTTCCGCACGTCGCTCAGTCACCTCTGCTCCAGCCTCTGCATATAACAAGTCTGAATAATTTATCCCGATGCCTGCCGATGCCTCCATAATTACACGATGGCCCGCATTGACCAATAACGCAACAGCTTCCGGTGTCAGAACAAATCTTTTTTCCTTTTCACAAGACTCTTTAGGCAAACCGATGCAAAGAGCATGATTTTGCTGAGAAACAGCACATAAATGCTCTTGAGGACACAATCCCTCACGGGTTATATGCAAAAAACGGTCTTTCATATGCATTCAAATAATAGTGGAAAACGAAGTTACAAAAAACAACCTGTAAAATCTTATAAAAGAGAATGAAAAATAAACATATTTCACAAATTATCTATAATCTGTACCCAAACGTTCCAATATGAGCTCTGCCAATAAATTTACCGAATGCTCTAATTCTTCATACGTATCGAGTTTATCTGCATTAAAGACCAAAACAGACTTCTCATACATCGGAGAACGACGCTCCAAGTTCATACAAATAAAATCCATAAGTTCTTGATCGCTCTTCCCTTTTAATAAAGGTCTCTTTCCTTTTGCTATCTTCAATCTCCGATGTAGCACCTCAGGCGTAGTTTTCAAATAAACTGTTATTCCTCGCCTATTCATATATTCCATATTATCATGAAAACAAGGGGTACCTCCTCCCGTAGCAATCAGGACATTCTCAAACTCCCCCACTTCATGCAACATATTGTTCTCAATCAAGCGAAATTCTTCTTCTCCTTTTTCAGCAAAAATAGAGCCTACTGTTTTATGATAGCGGTTTTCTATATAAAGGTCCAAATCAATAAATTCAAAATTCAATCTATCTGCCAGCAATTTCCCCAATGTCGTTTTCCCGGCTCCCATATACCCGACAAGAAATATTCGTTTCATATCCAATTGTTTGTATCAATCATTTTGGCAAAAATACAGTATTTTATCTCTTCGATGAATAAAAATGTCTATTTTTGTATTTTAGCTGGCAAAATAGGTCATCTGCAAAATGGGAAAATTCAAATACTATGTAGTTTGGGAAGGTTTCGCCCCAGGAATTTATGAATCCTGGGAAGAATGCCGATTACAGGTCGAAAACTTTAAAGGTGCAAAATACAAAAGTTTCGACTCTAAAGAAGCCGCCATACGTGCATTCCGAGGAAATCCGGAAGAGCACCTATTTATTCTTAATCGAGTCGCAGAAGCGATTGCACATCCTGAACTGGCAAAACCCAGACAATCCCAAACGCCTATGGCTCCGCAATGGATTGTCGATAGTTTAGCTGTAGATGCAGCATGCAGTGGAAATCCCGGAGATATGGAATATCGAGGCGTCTATGTACGCACAGGACAAGAATTATTCAGAGTCGGCCCCATGCCCGAAGGGACCAATAACATAGGAGAATTTTTAGCCATAGTGCATGGTCTAGCCTATTTGAAACAGCAGAATAGCAATATCCCCATCTATTCGGATAGTCGCAATGCCTTATTGTGGGTACACCATAAAAAATGCAAAACAAAATTAGTGCCAACCGAAAGAAATACACAAATATTCGACTTAATCAAACGAGCCGAAAAGTGGTTAACAAATAACTCATACACAACACAATTACTAAAATGGGAGACTAAAGATTGGGGAGAAATCCCTGCAGATTTCGGTCGGAAATAGATAACTTAGGAACTTTTTTCACCAAATTTGTTATTTATTTGAGGGCAATGCAGCAAAGCCAATATAATTTGCATCTTATTAGTAGAAGATTTTTATGAAAAATAGAATCGACAAAAAACTAAAACGGAAAAAACGTATAAATCGCAAAGAAATGATTATAGGTTTGGATGCAAAACGGGCTGTTGCCAACCATACAGGACTGGGAAATTACAGTCGCTTTATGGTAGACATTCTGGCTACTTATCATGAGGGACATAATTACCGGTTATTTATTCCCAAAAAGAAAAAGAATAGTTCTTATGATAAATTATTGACACATGTCAACGTGCATTCAGAACTTCCACAAACGACCACGATGAAGAGATTTTCTTCTCTTTGGCGTTCATTTTTTATCAAAAAAGACCTTTTAAAAAAAGGGGTTCAGTTATATCATGGTTTAAGTAACGAATTGCCAATTGGTATTCATAAAACGGGAATTAAAAGTGTCGTTACCATTCATGACCTTATATTTCTGAGATATCCCGAATACTACAAACCTATCGACAGGAAAATTTACAATTTCAAGTTCAAATATGCGTGTCATGTAGCCGATCGCATTGTGGCTATCAGCGAATGCACAAAACGGGATATCATGAATTTCTACCAGATTCCTGCAGAAAAAATAGATGTAGTATACCAAGGTTGTGATCCTCAATATTCCGAAATCGTAAGTGAACAGAAGAAAAAACAAGTAAAGGAAACTTACCAGTTACCGGAAAAATACATATTGAATGTCGGAAGTATAGAAACCCGGAAAAATTTAATGTTAGCATTAGAGGCATTAAAAGACATTCCCGCAGATATCCATTTAGTTGCTGTCGGGAAAAAAACACCGTATGTGGATAGCTTAATGGAATATGCAAATGAAAATGGCTTAAATGATCGTTTGCATCTTATCCATAATCTTCCCCACTCTGACCTTCCTGCGGTTTATCAACAAGCTCTTATGTTTGTATACCCATCACGTTTCGAAGGTTTCGGAATTCCCATTATCGAAGCAATGCATTCCCAACTTCCTGTCATTGCAGCTACCGGATCATGTTTGGAAGAAGCGGGAGGCGCTCATTCCATCTATGTCGATCCAGATGATGTCAAAGGAATGACTAATGCCATACTTCGGATATTATCTGACAAAGAACTTCGCGAAAAAATGATAACGGAAGGAAACAAATACTTGCAAAGATTCAGAGAAGACGTCCTTGCCGACGATATGAACCGAGTATACAACAAATGCTTTGCCACAGCAAACGATCGTATTCCAATACAGGCAATACAAACAGTACCCTACCAGTCCCGGAAATTAGCAGCATCGGATAAATAGCATCTTTCTTAGACTGGATGTATCCAAAAAAGATTGGCAAAATACTTTCATAGAGAAAAGTAAGGCATGTCAAGTAGGCTCACTTTGGAATAAAAGACAAACTTTATGAAAAATATCCTCTTTGTATTAAATAAATTTCCAAATATCGGAGGTATAGAAACAGTCACAACCCAATTAGCAAATCGATTATCAGAAAAATATAACATTTCTATTTTATCAACCGAAGCCTCTTTAGACAGACAACCCGGTCTAAAAAATGACATCGCTATAACAGTCATTCCAGAAAACACTTTTGCTTTAGAAAAGAATGACCTATTCAATCAATATCTTTCCGAAAAAAAAGTTGATGTTATAATCAACCAAGGTTGTAATGAAAATATTACACAACTTCTTTTCGACAAAAAATTACCTGATAATATAAAAATAATTTCCGTCTTACATGGCCAACCTATGAACGAAACTGTTCTTGCTAAACAATTTAAGAGAGAACAGATAATTCGAAAAAAATCGGGAATCTCTAAATACCTAAAACTTTGGTTAAATCATTATGGCCAAAATGCCATGTGCAAAACTGCACGAAAAAAGGCTTTATCAAATCAAAAAAAGCTATATCAAATCAGTAATTATATTATCGTATTACAAGATTTCTACATCAATGAATACGCTCTAAAATATCATATACCGGATATACAAAAAAAACTAAGAGCTATTCCTAATCCTTCGATATATGGACAAAGTCCCAATTTGTCCGAAAAGAAAAAAGAAGTCCTTTATGTCGGGCGGCTCAGTAATTCAGATAAACGGGTAGACCGACTTTTAAAAATATGGAAACTCGTAGAACCTCAATGCTCCGACTGGTCTTTGAAAATATTAGGAGATGGAGAAGATAGAAATAAGCTGGAAACTTTAGCCCAATCGCTAAAATTAAAAAATATAGCATTCCTCGGATATCAAAATCCAGAGCCATTCTATAAATCGGCACGCATAGTATGCTTGACATCCCAAACAGAAGGCTTGCCCATGTCCCTTATCGAAGCCCAAACTTTTGGAACCGTGCCTATTGCCTTCGAATGTAGTTCTGGAATCAGTTATATTCTCGAAAAAGGGAATAGCGGAATATGCGTTCCTCCATATAAAATGAATATCTTTGCCAATAAATTAGCTACATTAATAAAAAATCAGGAACTATTAGAGACACTCTCCCAGAGAGCAAAAACTAGTTCCGGTCGATTCAATGAAGACGTAATTGTTTCTCAATGGATACAACTAATAGAATCATAAGCAAATCAAAAGATATGCCCCTACTGTCAGTCATAGTTCCGGCATATAACGTAGAAAAATACATTAATGCCTGTATTGACTCAATTCTATCTGATACCTATCCAAATAAGGAAATCATCGTTGTAGATGATGGAAGTACAGACCAAACCACTCAACTCTTACATGCCTATTCCAATTTAGGAAAAATCAAATTAATAGAAAAAGAAAATGGAGGCCTAAGCGATGCCCGCAATACAGGAATAAAAAATGCAATCGGACAATACATTACATTCATAGATAGTGACGATGCCATTGGGGAAAATGCTTTACTCAAAAACATGTCAATTCTCATAGAAAATCCCGATATTGACATTCTACAATATCCAATTCTGTATTTTTGGACATCAGATCATGAAATTAGCTATAAAAAAAACAAAGATAAAATCATCAATAACTCACAAGAAATTGCCAAATTATTGATTACAGAGTGTATATCAAGCTCCTCTTGCGACAAGATATATCGTAAATCGCTATTCAATACGGTCCAGTTCCCAACCGGACAACTATATGAGGATATGTATACACAACCAGCCTTATTTAAACAAGCTCATAAAATATATTTATCAAATCAAGGGGAATATAAATACAGATTCAGAGAAGGGTCCATTCTGAACCACAAACCCTCTTCGAAAATTATTTTCGACAGATTGGCTGCAAGATTACAACTTATATCATTCGGCATTCAAAGTGGAGTAGAATCGCACCGTATACACAAGATGCTCATAAAATCATATACAGAAACGGCTTCTGACTTTAAATATCTTACTGACAAAGAACAAAATAACATATACCGATTGTTCAATAACATACATGGCATACGTAAAGTCGATTGTTTCCGTAACCTATTATTAGGAAAATACGGTTACTCCACATTCAGAATGTGTCTCCTGCATAATAGGCATAATGTTGCCACCATATTTCAACATCTGCTCCAAAGTCAATAGTCTTATCCCTGATATAATAGATAAAAATCAACTAACCCTCTATCTTTCTTTCTAAATCGGTAATATTCCTATCGAAGTAAAATATATAATTACTACTTTTGCAAAAAGTAGATAAAACATAATGCTTTCAATAATTACATGTTCTATAAAGCCAGAGCAATTAAAAGCTTTCAAAAAAAATATTGAAGATACTATTGGGATACCTTTCGAGCTCATTGCTTTTGATAATAGAGTCTATCAATATGGTCTTTGCAAAGTATATAACGAGTGTGCCCGACAAGCAAAATATGATTTCCTCTGCTTTGCTCACGAAGATATTTCTTTTCAAACATATGACTGGGGAAAAATCATTATTTCAGAACTGAGTAAACCGGATTGTGGCGTAATCGGATTTGCAGGAGCATCACACAAATCCCTTACAATCTCGGGATGGCATTCATCTGCTCAATATGACCGCTTCAACTATATTCAACAATCTCCTCAAGAAATAAGTCCCAGGCCTCATTATTTCAATCCGACAAAAAACGATTTTCCAGAAGTTATTGTATTAGACGGTTTCTGCATGTTCGTTCGTCGTAATGTATGGAAAAAAATGCCTTTTGATGAAAAGACATTTACCGGATTCCATCTTTATGATTTGGACTTCAGCATGCAAATTGCCCAGAAATACACCAACAAAGTGTGTTTTCCAATAAAAGTCATACATTTTTCAGATGGTAATTTTACAGATGAGTGGCTCAATAATTCCATCATTTTCCATAAAAAATGGGAGAAAAGTTTACCTCTCTATATATCAACCCCTTCCAAAAAGGATATCTTGGCAGACGAGAGAAAGACTTCTCGAAAATTAGTAAAAATGCTTATCCGCAATAAACTTAACCCTCAGACAATAAAGCCCTTTCTCATAAAACATACACGTAAATATCCACTCAGATGGGGAACATTAACTTTATGGTTCAAATTTTTACGTTACAAAAAACAACTATCATGACACCACCTCTCGTATCAGTCATTATTCCCAACTATAACCATGCACCTTATCTGGATGAACGTATCAGGTCGATTGTAAAACAATCATTCCAGGATTTCGAGATTATACTTCTCGACGACTGTTCCACAGACCAGAGTATAAGTATCCTGAACAAATGGGCCAAGCACCCCAAAATATCCCACTTTATTGTGAATAAACAAAATAGCGGAAGCACTTTTCTCCAATGGGAAAAGGGTTTCTCTCTTGCTAAAGGGAAATATATATGGATTGCAGAAAGCGATGATGTTGCTCATCCTGATTTTCTAAATATAACAGTCAATTATTTAAATCAATTTCCCGACGCCAGCTTGTGTTTTACCGGCTCCTTTCTGATAGATGCTTCCGGAAATATAGATTCCAGAAATTGGGACAGATGGACGAAAAGCGAGGCAACAAAAAATTTCAGTTACATTGAAAACAAGCATTTCATAACGCACCAATTACTATGGTTCAACGCGATATACAATGCCAGTGCAGTGTTATTCAGACGCTCTGCTCTATCTGAAATTGACAATACATATAAGCAACTACACTATTGTGGCGACTGGTATTTCTGGTCTGAACTTATCCGAAAAGGCCATGTTATCATTGTCTACAATAAACTAAACTATTTCAGACAACACAATATAAAAGTTTCCCCTAAAGCAGAAGCTAACGGGCTACAATTTAAAGAGGGTTTTATTGTGATAGAACATATATCTAAATCTTTCCACTTATCAGCTTTTATACAAAATGCAGCAAAAGGCGCCTTATATAGAAAAATCAAAAAATACAATAAATTCTCAACTCCCGACATTAAGAACAAACTATTGGAGGAATTTAACCAAAGATACAAAACCCGTCCTATCTTTCTCCGTATTTGCTACCGTATACAGAAACTTATCAGCAAACATAAGTAAGACCTTATCAACTAAACCTCTTCATATACCTATATTCTACATCTTCGCTTTTTCAACAAAGAATAATACCGGGCAAAGAGTATAGGATTCCAATTAAAAAAACGAGAATAAAAAGATGAAGGTTTTATCCGCAAAGGCAACAATCCGGCACCTTGCATCGCATCCAGCAATTTTTTCTGTATCGGATATTCCTCACGTATACTACGCTTAAAAATCATAAGACACATCTTACCTATACGATTATCAAAAAAATCCTTTATTTCCTTATCGGACGAGATATGTATGCTTTTTTTAAATTTATTCAGGCTTTCCATTGCCTTTATCATATCAAAAAAATTGCTTTCCCGGTACCTAGCCATATAAGAGTTTTCATGTTGTACATACTGATAAAAAGCCAACGGAATAAATTTTATCCGACGGGACAGATAAATTGCCCGAGGAGTAAATTCTTCATCTTCATGGCCAATAGGCAACATATACAAATCATTAGAAATCAACCAGTCCTTTCGATAAACGTTGGCCCAAACCATCGGAGCAAAGAAATTTGTCAATATATAATCTCTACCAGACAAAACAGCCGATTTATTTTTTGCCATTCTCCGAAAATAAGGATTTCGACACCCCTTGCCATAGTCATCCACGTAATTATAATTCAGAGCCAATATATCCAGATGATTAGTATCCATTTCACTACATATATGTCCATAGCAGTTCTCTAAGACATAATCATCTGCGTCTATAAACATAATATATCTGCCAACAGCTCTTTCTATACCATAATTACGAGTCAGACTTAATCCCTCATTTTTCTTAGTATATACATGTACTTGGGAATATTTCCGGGATAATTCAAGTGCTACCTTTTCTGTATCATCGGTAGAGCCATCATTAATTATTATAATCTCATATTCATATTCCGATAAATCCTGATTCAATAAAGATTTGACACACTTTTTTAAGTATTCAGACACATTATAAGCCGGCACTATTACACTTAATTGAAGTCCCTGTATCTGCTTCTTATTGCTATCCAAAGCTGGTATCTCCTCCATCACAAAACTTTATATGGATATTGTTCTCCTTGCGCATATCCATCTTCACAATATGTAATTTTCTTCTCAAGAACTTTTTGATATACATCATAATTGCGTAATTCCTGTTCCCGAGAATTTATATTATGATACAAATGAAATGCAATACCCTTCATTTTTATTTTTTTCATCTTTACACCAGAAAGGTAAAAACGTGCTGCCAATTCGATATCCTCATGTCCCCATCCCAACAACATATTATTATAGCCATTAACCTTTATAAAGTCATTTTTCCAATAAGAAATATTACAGCCCTTTACATGAGCAATATCAGCAGATACCCTTGTCAAGAAAAGAGAAAGAAATGGATTCCGCACAGAATTTAATCTGTTTTTCAATTCTTTCGATAATATGTGAGCATCTATTTCAGACGAGACAATTGTCCTTTCTGTCTGTTCAGGAGATAGAATTGCCCTTCCTCCTCTTAAAAAAGTATTTTTCCGAGCTTCAGATAAATGATCTTCAATAAATTTAGGATGCAAAATAATGTCCCCGTCTATCTGGATGATATAATCACTATCTGTTTCACGAATAGCATTATTGAGAATTATCGTTTTTCTGAAACCTTCATCCGTATGCCAAATATGACGAATAGGTATTGACGATTCGCTTCGAAGCTGCTCTATCACTTCCAAAGTTCTCTCCGTAGAGCCATCATCTGCGACAACAATCTCATCTGGCAAAACAGTCTGACTCAATGCACTCTTTATACTTAATGATAATGCTTCTGGCCAATTATATGTTGAAATCAATAATGTAACTCGAAATTTATTCATATATCCCTCTGTTATAATCTAACATCCATGGTACCCAATTTTAGCAATAACAAAAATACTCAAAAAATATTCCTTTCTACTTATTTACAAAGGAAAATAACCTGCTCACTATATATTTATCTAACCTGGCATCTTCTTTCTATAAAATCCAAGATTATTTCTAATCAATCAAATAAAAGAAGATTTTCACCAAAATCCAATTTATTCAAGTTACATGTCTTTATGAATACAAAATACCTTTTAACGGTAAGACTTATATTCCGGAAAATCAATTTTGCTCTGTTATAATCTCTGCATGATATTCTCGTTCCTCAAGCTCATTTTCTTGTGATAATTCATTTAAATCCGAATTTTCATCAGCATCAGAGATTTCCTCGGCATCAACTTTACTACGCCTTAATATTTGAGATTCAAGAACAGACTCCAAAAATGATTTATCCGTTTTGATTTTCTTCAAAGCCATCTGAGCAGCATTTTGCTGAGATTCTTTCTTGGAGTAGCCAATACCTACTCCTCCAGAAATACCAGCTAAAAGAGCTTGAAACTGAAACACCGGATTGTTTTCATGGTCAGTAAAAGATTCGACTAAAGCAAACTCTACATCAACTTTATTCTTTTGACTCCATTCTATCAATTTAGATTTAAAATTTACTTCCTTTTTTGCAATCAATGATAAATCAATATAGGGCTTTATGATACGCTCTTGCACAAATTTTTTACAAACATCATATCCCCTATCAATATAAATAGCTCCAATAAATGCCTCAAACGCATTACCATAGATATAGTTATTGTGTGAACTCGTCCGAGTAGACGATACAATCAATTTATCCAAACCTATTTTAAGAGCAATTTTATTCAAAGTATCCCTTTGTACAATTTTTGACCGGGTATTCGTCAAAAAACCCTCTTTCTTCGACTCAAATTCATTAAATACAATATCTGCGACAATAGCATCTAAAACTGCATCGCCCAAAAACTCAAGCCGTTCATTATTAATCCAATGGCCCTTTTCCGTTCTCACTGAAGAAGAGCGGTGCAAACATGCCTGCTCATATATTCCCGGATCATGGGGATAAAATCCCAAAATCTGATAATATAGAGAATAAGGCTCTTTACGCCGAAGCCTAAAGAGCCTTATTTTATTATACATCTTTTTAAGCACGTTACTTCACAAATTTTTTTACTATTATACTTGCATTATGACCACCGAAACCAAATGTATTCGACAACGCCACATTTACAGTACGCTTTTGAGCTTTATTAAATGTAAAATTGAGCTTATAATCAATTTCCGGATCTTCATCTCCTTCGGTAAAATTAATCGTCGGAGGGACAATATCATTTTCTACAGATTTCACGCAAATCATTGCCTCTATAGCTCCTGCAGCTCCCAATAAATGCCCTGTCATTGACTTTGTTGAGCTAATGTTCAAGTCATAAGCATGTTGTCCAAAGACCTTCTTGATAGCCTTTACCTCAGAAATGTCACCCACAGGAGTAGATGTTCCATGTACATTGATATAATCGACTTCTTCCGGTTTCATTTCAGCATCAGCCAAAGCATTTTCCATAACCAATGTCGCACCTAAACCTTCGGGATGTGTAGCTGTAAGATGATAAGCATCTGCCGACATCCCCCCACCGGCAACTTCTGCATATATTTTAGCTCCACGAGCTAATGCATGTTCCAATTCTTCCAAAACAAGGCATACACCACCTTCTCCCATCACGAAACCATCACGACTTGCACTGAATGGTCGCGAAGCCCTTTTGGGATCATCGTTCCGCGTAGAGATAGCATGCATTGCATTGAATCCACCGATACCAGCTACAGTAATAGCAGCCTCAGCACCACCGGTTACAATCACATCGGCCTTACCTAAACGAATATTATTAAATGCATCAATCAATGCGTTAGTCGAAGAAGCACAAGCTGAAACTGTAGCATAATTGGGCCCATGAAAACCATACATCATAGAAATATGACCAGCTGCAATATCTGCAATCATCTTCGGTATGAAAAACGGATTGAATCGGGGACCTTTATCTTCATTCAAATAAAAACCGCCTACTTCTTCTTCGAAGGTACGAATACCCCCAATGCCTGCAGCAAAAATAACTCCTACCCGATTTTTATTAACCTTTTCCAAATCGAGGCCAGAATCTTCGACACCTTCTTTTGCAGCAATTACTGCATATTGTGCGTAACGATCATATTTACGTGCCTCTTTCCGGTCAAAATAAAGACTGGGATCGAAGTCTTTCACTTCGCATGCAAATTGCGTCTTGAATAACGAAGCATCAAAACGAGTAATAGGCCCGGCACCACTTACTCCATCAACCACTGCTGCCCACGTATCGGCAACATTATGTCCTAATGGGGTAATTGCTCCCAGACCTGTTACTACAACTCTTTTCAATTCCATACAAATAGAGTAGTGTTGGATTTACTTCACATTAGCTTCAATATAAGCTATTGCATCTCCTACAGTTTGGATTTTTTCAGTTTGATCATCGGGAATGCTAACACCGAATTCTTTTTCAAAATCCATGATCAGTTCAACGGTGTCAAGAGAATCAGCACCCAAATCATTTGTAAAGCTTGCTTCAGGTGTTACTTCCGATTCTTCTACGGCCAATTTATCAACGATAATCGCTTTTACTCTTGATGCAATTTCAGACATAACTTCCAGTTTTTAGTTAATTAATAAATTACTTTCTTATTTTTGCAGTGCAAAGAAATACAATTTTCTCCAAACAAAAAAAATATTTACCGTATTATTTCATTAAAATTGCACACACATACATATTTTGTGCAATTTTTACTATCCAAATTAGTATTTCATCGTCTTTTTTCTTTCGAATATAGTCTTTTGGAAGCCACTATATTAAGACAACTACAAATAAAATGCCCCTTTTCCAGCACAACTTTATGTATA
Source organism: Coprobacter secundus subsp. similis (assembly GCF_015097275.1). Classification (GTDB taxonomy): domain Bacteria; phylum Bacteroidota; class Bacteroidia; order Bacteroidales; family Coprobacteraceae; genus Coprobacter; species Coprobacter secundus. Next base: position 3,033,286 of record NZ_AP023322.1, on the reverse strand, counting down.
TTCATTTTTATTGTTTACACATTACATTTCAAAAATGTCTGATTTTCTTAGTTTTTTAGTAATTTTGTTTTTTCGAATAACAAGTTGATTATTATTTATGACAAAACATATCGCCATATTCGCATCCGGTTCTGGAAGCAATGCAGAAAATATAATTCGATACTTTTCAAATTCCTCCAACGTTGAAGTATCTCTGCTTATTTGTAACAAACACAATGCTTATGTCCTGGAACGAGTGAAGAAATTCGACATAGAAACTCAAATCATTACTCGGGAAGATTTCCAAAAATCCGAATATGTTCTGTCCATACTTAAAAACAAACATATAGATTTTATCGTATTAGCAGGATTTCTATTGCAAATACCATTATACATCATCGAAAGCTATCCTAAATCAATTATAAATATACATCCTGCACTTTTGCCTCGTTTTGGCGGTAAAGGTATGTATGGAAATAATGTACACCGGGCAGTCATAGATGCAGGTGAAACTCAGACTGGTATTACCATACATTACATAAATGAACATTATGATGAAGGCGAATGTATATCACAGTATACCTGTCCTGTCTTTCCGGATGACACTCCAGAGACCGTCGCTGCTCGAGTACATGAATTAGAATATAAATACTATCCCCAAACAATCGATTTGCTATTGTCCTCAAGAAACTTGGAAACCTAATTTTTGAAGTAACTCTATATCTCGTGAAACTGCATGATGCACCGTATAGGCGTTGAACTCTCTCCGTAAGCCATATTCTCCTCGCAATTTTTCAAAAGTTCCAGGAGCTGCCCGTAAAGCTGCAGTATCATTTCTGGGGTCATAAGTAGCCAATACTGCTGAAGCCAGTATATTATCAGAACACAGACTTAAGTCTATATCCGGAAATACTGGAGCTGGAGGCTGTATCAAAGACGTATCTATAGATATACCCATCCATCGACTTACAGCCTGCACTATCTGTCTCGTTGCATTCGCTTTTCCATCAGCCGAGTACCCTGCAATATGGGGAGTCCCAATAAATACATTAGACAACAAAACATCATCTACATCAGGCTCATTTTCCCAACAATCTAAAATCATTTCCGAAACGTTGCCGCTTTGATAGGCGTTATATAGAGCTCTATTATCTACAACTTCTCCTCGCGAAGAATTTATAATGACAGGTCTTTTCCTCAACCGAGAAAAAAAATCCGCTCCTGCCAAATGATATGTACAATCCATACCTGATTTATTCAACGGAGTATGGAAAGTAATGATATCACATTCCTTGGCAACCTCATCAAGAGAGACAAAACAAGTAGAATCCTCCAGGCGGGCTCTTGGTGGGTCATTCAACAAAACTTCCATTCCTACCATTCGGCAATAATCGGCAACAATACGCCCCACATTACCGACACCTACAATTCCGATAACCTTACCTTCCAGAACAAAATCCTTTCGTTCTTGCAATGACAACAAAGATGATAAAATATATTGCCCGACTGAAGATGCATTACAGCCCGGAGCATTCGTCCATACAATACCATTTTTGCCGCACCACTCCGTATCGATATGGTCATACCCAATAGTTGCTGTCCCAATATAACGCACCTTACTACCGTCCAATAATTCTCTATTGCAACGAGTCCGTGTCCTTATAATAAGAATATCGGCATCACAAACTACCTCCCGGTTTATATCGGCCGGAGCATAATACTCCACATCAGCAAAAGGCTCAAGTATACCTTTTATATATGGTATTTTATTATCAACAATTATTTTCATCTCACATTTTTTCTTTTGTAAAGATAATTTCTTTTTTAGTTCATTATCAAATGTTCTTTGGTATTTTGTAAAACTATTCTTATGTTTGTAACAAAGAATTAAAAAACAAATAAAATGGATTTCAGCGAAAAAAGCAACCGCATTTTTTGGAATGCGACTCAATATTACCATACAATGGATGATGTCAATGCAGAAATGAATAATCCTTTTGAAGAAAAAAGCATCGAATATTATTTGTTTCTCAAAAACTGGATCGATGCCGTACAATGGCATCTTGAAGATATCATACGAAATCCCGAAATCGATCCGGTCGAAGCTCTGAAAATAAAACGAAGAATAGATAAATCTAATCAAGACAGGACAGACTTAGTCGAACTTATAGACAGCTACTTCTTAGACAAATATAAAAACGTAATCCCTGCCCCTGATGCCACAATAAATACAGAAAGCCCAGCTTGGGCACTCGACCGGCTATCGATACTTGCATTAAAGATATACCATATGCAGCAAGAAGTTGAACGCAAAGAAGCGTCTCCTGAACATATCGAAAAATGCAGAGAAAAGTTAAGAATACTACTCGAACAAAGAATAGACCTAACAACCGCCATCGACCAATTACTTGCCGACATTGAAACCGGACGAAAATACATGAAAGTCTATAAACAAATGAAAATGTACAATGATCCGGCCCTTAATCCGGTGTTATATGCAAACAAAAAATAATTAAGTTTTGGATATCAATAAGATAAAAAAAGTCTTGATTATCCGTCTATCTGCTTTAGGAGATGTTGCCATGAGTATACCTATTGTATATTCGGTATGTCGTGCATATCCTCAAATAGAATTTACGATGCTTACATCTCCTCATGCATCGAATCTGTTTATTGAAAAACCCGCTAATCTGGTTATCATATCAGCACAAATCCGAGGGAGACACTCCGGTATTAAAGGGCTCTATACATTATACAGGGAATTGAGAAACAGCTCTTTCAATATCATAGCCGATTTACACGATGTGTTACGATCCAAAATCTTGCGCTTTTTATTTGCACTTTCTGGATGTAAAGTCGCTCATATAAATAAAGGTCGTAAAGAAAAAAGAAAGCTTACCACCCGCGAACACAAGCAAAAAAAACAGTTAAAGTCATCATTCGTACGATATACAGAAGTATTCAATAAATTAGGATTTTCTTTTAACGAAACTTTTATTTCCTTATTCCAAAATATAGCCACACCTCCATTACCTGATGGCATAAATATATCAGATAACAGCAAAAGCCTAATCGGTATAGCCCCCTTTGCTAAACACAAAGGTAAAATATATCCTATAGAATTGATGGAAATTGTCGTTTCCCAACTATCCTCCTCAGACAAATATCAAATATTCTTCTTCGGCAGTAAAGGGCACGAAGAGACTATTATAAACGAATGGACAAACAAATATAGTAATACTATATCATTCGCAGGGAAAAATTTGGGTTTTGAGACAGAACTCTCTATTATGAGCCAACTCGACGTTATGCTCAGTATGGACTCTGCAAACATGCATCTGGCTTCATTGGTAAATACCCCTGTAATTTCTATTTGGGGGGCCACGCATCCTTATGTAGGGTTTATGGGATGGAGACAAGACAAATCAAATACGGTAGAAATAGAGCTGCCATGCCGCCCATGTTCCATATTTGGGAACAAACCTTGCTGGAGAAAAGATTATGCTTGCCTTTACGAAATCACACCCGAAATGATAATAGAAAAAATAAAACTATTAATAAACTCAAAAAAATAAAGTAATAGCCTGCATATGTAACTAAAATAGGTATTTTTGCGACGGTAAGAGAACTTTTATTTTCTCACCATGTAAAAGACAAGATTCACCCTACAATTTACACAAATAACTATAATAAAACCTATTTCACATGAAAATTGTGATAAATCCTAAATATAAAAAATTGGGAAGCTTTATAAAAAATCTCCCATATGAATTCGAAAACAGTGGGGAAACTATATATAGTGCACGAAATATCATAAAAAGATTCATTATCGACGATATCGACCTTACCGTCAAACGATATAAAGTTCCTTTACGCATCAATCAACTGGCATATACATTTTTTCGTCCAAGTAAAGCCGAAAGAGCATATAAGTACGCATTATATTTATTAAAATGCGGCATCAGAACACCTGAACCAATTGCTTATATAGAAGTGAAACGTGGCCATATTTTTTACCAAGGATACTTTATTTCATTAACTGAAAATTATCCTCGCTTAATGAGAGAATTCAATGACGGAATCCACGGCCAAGAAAATATCTTAAATGCTTTTGCCGACTTTACAGTAAAATTACACGAAGCAGGTATACTGCATCTCGATTATTCGCCAGGAAATATACTATTCAAAATAGATCAAGATAAAATTTCATTCAGCTTGGTAGACCTTAACCGTATGCATTTTGGCAAATTAACACCGAAACAATGCCTACGAAATTTCGAACGGTTGACTTGGGATCCGAATGTTATACGTTATATTGTTACAGAATATGCAAAAAAAAGGGGATGGGATATTGATAAATCAGTAAAGGCCGCGCAACATTTTCAAGCTGATTTTTTTCGGAAATGGGCAAAAAAAATGGAACTGAAAAAACGAATACGACGGAAATGACCTTTAAATATTACAATACAAATAAAGACTTTTTTAAGTCGAAACATTTATATTCCCAGAATTATTGGCTAAGTTTGTCATCCGAAAGAGAAAATCTGAACAATGGAAAATGATTTTGACATACGAGATCAAAATTTATCAGATACCGAAAGGGAATTTGAGAAGGCTTTACGTCCTTTAGCTTTCGAAGATTTTAGCGGACAAGATAAAATAATCGAAAACTTAAAAGTTTTTGTTATGGCCGCTAAAATGAGAAAAGAAGCTCTTGATCATGTTCTCTTACATGGCCCCCCAGGACTTGGAAAAACCACCTTATCAAATATTGTTGCCAATGAATTAGGCGTGGGATTTAAAATTACGTCCGGTCCTGTATTAGACAAACCTGGAGACCTTGCCGGTATATTGACTTCTCTGGAACCTAATGATGTATTATTCATCGACGAAATACACCGATTAAGCCCAGTCGTAGAGGAATATCTGTATTCTGCAATGGAGGATTACAGGATAGATATAATGATAGACAAAGGACCAAGTGCCCGTTCTATCCAGATAGAATTGAATCCTTTTACTTTAGTCGGAGCAACTACCCGTAGCGGATTATTGACCAGCCCATTACGCGCAAGATTTGGTATCAATTGCCACCTCGAATACTACGACCATCAAGTTCTGTCCCATATCATCCTACGATCGGCAGCAATTATGCAAGTTCCATGTACACAGGAAGCCGCAATCGAAATATCGATGCGAAGCCGGGGTACACCTCGTATTGCAAATGCCCTGCTCCGCCGAGTAAGAGATTTTGCTCAAGTAAAAGGTTCCGGCAAAATAGATATAAGTATAGCTCGTTTTGCCCTAGAAGCTTTGAATATCGATAAATACGGACTGGATGAAATCGACAATAAAATACTGACAACAATTATCGATAAATTTAAGGGAGGTCCCGTAGGTCTCACAACAATAGCAACAGCATTGGGTGAAGACGCTGGAACCGTAGAAGAAGTATACGAACCCTACCTGATAAAAGAAGGCTTCATCAAACGAACGCCCCGTGGACGGGAAGTTACAGACTTAGCGTATACCCATCTTCACAGAACCAGATTTTCAGATCAGGGGTCTTTGTTTTAATAAAAATCAGATTTATTCATTTTCATAGAACATCAAGCTTATGTCGGGAATGAAAAGTTTAGCCAAAGACACGGCTATATATGGATTGAGTAGTATCGTCGGACGTTTCTTAAACTGGTGCTTTGTATTTTTATACATCAACGTGCTCAAAACTACAGCAGAATATGGCATTGTGACCAATCTGTATGCTTACATGGCTCTATTGCTTATCATTCTAACATACGGATTGGAAACCGGATTTTTCAGATTCGCCAACGACGAAACATACAAAGACCCCACCAAAGTCTATACTACTGGCTTGATATCCCTGGCTTGCACATCCTCACTTTTCTTCATCTTAATACTCATATTCCTTCAACCAATTTCACGCTGGCTAGGATATCCGGAACATACCGACTATATATGGATGATGGCTCTTATCATCGCCATAGACGCTTTTACAGCACTTCCTTTCGCTTACCTCAGATATCAGAAAAGGCCGATTCGTTTCGCTACAGTCAAATTATTATCCATATTTATCAACATATTTTTTAATCTATTTTTCATTTTACTTTGTCCATGGCTGTATCAGCATCATCCGGCAGCAGTGTCTTGGTTTTTCGAACCTACATTTATGGTCGGCTATATTTTGGTATCTAATATCATCAGTTCAAGTATCATTCTCGTCATCCTCTTACCCGAAATATTTGGAGTCCGTTACCGATTCGATACAAAAATATGGAAACAGATGCTGGGCTACTCGTTTCCTCTACTCATATTAGGAGTTGCGGGAATAATGAATCAGACATTCGACAAAATGTTATACCCTATATTAGCAGCCAACCGACCCGATCCCATGTCTGAACTCGGAATTTATGGAGCTGTATATAAAATATCTATTGTAATGTTGATGTTCACGCAAGCTTTCCGTTTTGCCTATGAACCTTTTATTTTTGCAAAAAATAAAGAAAAAAACACAGACGACAATAAACAAGCATACGCTGACGCCATGAAATATTTCATCATTTTCGGACTACTCATTTTTTTAGGAGTAATGTTCTATATTGATTTGGTTCAATTCTTTATGCCTGCTCAATATTATGTAGGGATAGACGTCGTACCGATTGTTATGATGGGACAATTATTTTTTGGCATATTCTTCAATTTGTCTTTATGGTACAAATTAACAGATAAAACCCAATGGGGAGCATGGTTTTCTCTTTTCGGATTTATCATTACCATAATTATAAATGTAGTATTTGTACCTCAATACGGTTACATGGCATGTGCGTGGGCAGCCTTTGTCTGTTACCTTTGCATGATGCTGGCTTCTTATTTTATCGGCCAACACAATTATCCGATAAATTACGATTTGAAGTCAATAGCCTTGTATACTGCTCTGGCCGGAATATTATATTTAATAAACAATACAATAACTATTGATAATTTAATATTGAGATTATTGTTCAGGACCATTTTATTAGCTATTTTTATTATCTGTTTTATACACAGAGATTTACCATTAAAAGAGATTCCAATCATAAATCGATGGATAAAAAGATAATATTATGACTTTCAACGATACATTAAATGCCGTAAAGCAATCTTTAAAACGCTATCTCGACCAAAAACAAGACCGAGAAAATGAACAAACTACTGTACAAGCAATACGAGAAGGGATAGAATTTAAAGGTTCTAATATATGGATATTGATTTTTGCCATTTTTATGGCATCATTAGGGCTGAACACAAATTCTACTGCTGTCATTATAGGAGCCATGCTTATATCTCCATTGATGGGTCCTATTATGGGAATAGGATTGGGCCTTGGTATCAATGACTTCGAGCTTATTAAACGTTCTTTTTATAATCTAGGAGTAGCAACCATATTCAGTGTATTGACTTCAACTCTTTATTTCCTCATCTCCCCTTTAAATGAGGCTCGTTCTGAACTGTTGGCCCGTACTGCCCCGACAATTTATGATGTACTTATCGCATTTTTTGGTGGAGGAGCTGGTATTGTAGCCATGTCCTCAAAACAAAAAGGGAATGTATTACCTGGTGTTGCTATTGCTACTGCATTGATGCCACCTCTTTGTACTGCAGGTTTTGGGTTGGCAAACGGTAATCCTCACTACTTTTTTGGAGCATTTTACCTATTTTTTATTAACTCCGTTTTTATTGCCTTTGCAACTACACTGGGAGTAAAACTCATGCATTTCTCAAAAAAACAATTTGTCGACCCTAAACGAGAAAAAACAGTACAGCGTATAGTATACACTATACTTACACTCACCATAGCTCCAAGCATAATACTGACCTACAATATGATACGGCAAAACTATTTTGAAGCAGCCGCTTACCAATTCGTAAACACCCAACTCAATTTTCCAGAGACACAGATATTAGACAAATCAGCCAATATCATAAACGGGCAACGAACCATCAAAGTAAGTCTTATCGGCAAAGAAGTGCCTCAAGACTCTATTGCTATGATAGAATCTCGCCTACCCCAATACGGACTTGGCGGTACACGTTTGCTCATTTCTCAAGGATACGGACAAAACAACATAGACATAAACAACTTGAACAGCATGATGTTCCAAGATATTTATAAAGACAACCAACAAAAAATAGAAAGGCAGGACCGCTGCATAGATTCACTTTTAGCTGTTGTCGAACATTGTCGTCAATACGATTCAATCGGCATAGCCATAGCTCCTGAGCTAAAAGTATTATTTCCTAAAGTAAAAGAGATAGCTATCTCCCAAATGATATTCAGCAATATCGATTCGTCAAGACTCGATACAGTGACCACAGCCATCACCCGATATTCTCACCCTCTAAATCAAGTAGAAGAAAAACAATTCCAAAAATGGCTCGAAGCCCGTATAGGCGCAAAAAGCATATATGTCCTGAATGAAAATTAGAACATCCCCCAAAAACATTAAATAAAATCGTCACCAAAATTGACTTTGGCATCTGTTATAAATTTACGTATACGCTGTTCTTCTTTTTTTTGACAAATTAATAATACATTATCTGACTCTACAACGATACAATCATTCAATCCTTGTAGCACAACCAATTTATTTTCAGGGACAGCTATTACATTATTATTGCAATCATATCTCAACTGCTTGCCCTTAGCTCCGACATTTCCATTCCGGTCTTTCGCAGAGAACTCATACACAGATCCCCACGTTCCCAAATCGGCCCATCCAAACTCTGCGCAGAGCACAAACACATTAGAGGCCTTTTCCATCAAACCAAAATCGATAGAAATATTAGGACATGCCATATAATTTTCATTGACAAATTCCTTTTCTTTAGGAGTATTAAAGACCTCTTTATTAGCCTCACACCTATTCACAATTTCTGGCAAATGACGCTGCATCGCTTTAATTACAGTCTGCACATTCCAGATAAATATGCCTGAATTCCAAAAAAACTCTCCACTCTCAACAAATACTCGGGCCAACTCTATATTCGGCTTTTCAGTAAAAGTTTTTACAGTCTTTATATCTTCATTATTATCATCCTCTATCTGAATATAGCCATATCCAGTTTCAGGCCGATTAGGCTTTACTCCCAACGTCAACAATGCCGGATATTTCTCCACAAATTTCATGCCTTTATCAATGCACTCGGCAAAAGAATCCTCTTTCAAAATAAGATGATCGGCCGGAGTAACTACAATATTGGCATTCGGATTCAGTGCTTGTATATGATATGCCGCCCATGCAATACAAGGCGCTGTATTACGCCGTTGAGGCTCAGCCAAAATACGCTCATCAGCAACTTCAGGAAGTTGCTCTTTAACCAAATCGACATACATCTCATTGGTAGAAATAAAAATATTTTCCGGAGAAATAATCCGGCTAAAACGGTCATATGTCGATTGTAATAATGAACGACCCGTACCAAAAAAATCAAGAAATTGTTTCGGTCGGTAAGTGCGGCTAAACGGCCAAAAACGGCTTCCAATACCCCCGCACATAATAACACAATACCTATCTTTCATGAGTCTGATATTATATTCTAAAGTAAAGTGGAACAAAGCCACTTTATTTAAGTATTACTGCTCGGCTAAGATAGCTAATATTTTGAGGATAGTATTTAAAAAAATATTTTTTTGTCAAAAACTTTATGTTCGACAACTCATATAAAAACCATCTTCATATCTTTTTCCCCAATTTATTCAAAAAAAACAATATTTCCTTTGGATAATTCAAAAGATTCACTACTTTTGCACCGTCTTTACGCCCAGATGGCGGAATTGGTAGACGCGCTGGTCTCAAACACCAGTGGAGTAACATCCATGCCGGTTCGATCCCGGCTCTGGGTACTAATAAATCCTGATAATTGACTGATTATCAGGGTTTTTCCTTTCTGTAAGGCGTACTAAATGTGTACTGAGCGACAAAAACAAGAATAGAGTGTACTTTTGTGGTTTTCATCCTTTCATCTTTATGATTTCTTAACTCTTATGCATTCTTTTCTGTTTTATTCTTGCTGATGTTTTCTCGGAAAATGCGATTTCCACCTTATATTTGTATCTGAGAACAAATTTATATAAGGTACAGTTATGGAAAATCATATAGAAACCAATTTCAGAGAGATACAGAAGATATTAGATAGTTGCGTATCGCATGGCTATAAAACTAAGGTTGATGCACTATTTTTAAAGCGTGAATATCTGACACAGGCTCAGCTAAAGGATTATTTGCGACAGGAAATTTTCCGTGTTACCGAAAATATAGTAGCCATTCAGCAAAAATACCGTGTCGTGCGTGACATTGTACAGGATATGGATGTTCCCGATTTTTTGTGGGAAAGCGGTTATTTTGAGGACTTGAACTCTAATGAGAGGAAAAAGTACATCGCTTTCCGCTGTTCTGATTTTGATATGGACGCATATTTGCATGAACCGTCTTGCTATGATGAAAGACTTCCCTATTTTTCCATCATTGTTAGCCTTGTGGTACTTTCCAAGTATTTGTACTTTCTGCAAGAACAGGAAAGCAAATACTATACAGATTCTATTGCCCCCCAAGAACAAGCCTTGCCAAAAGAAAAAGATGAAAGTGTAGAAACCACTCCAGCCAAGATTGTGGGTAAAAGCAATCCCTTCAAATCCACTTTGAAAGCCAATGAAATCAAACTTCTGACTGAATGTGTGAACGAAGCGAATATGTTTACTACTACTGTCAGCACCAAAATACTTACCGATTTTTTTAATTGTAAGTTGGACGGTGTATTGAAAGTTAATAATACCCGTCTGTTGGCTTACCTAATGATGCAACTCAGCTGTTATAACTACATCGTTTATGAGTGGCAGTCAGTTATAGCAAACAACAAGTTGATATTGAAGAAGATAAAAGGAGAACCGCTTACACGTACTGACTTGTCGAGTGCGACAGACCAGGCGAAGAACATCTATCCGAAAGGATATGAAATCATAGACAAATACATCAAACAACTGCAAAAAGGTTGAGCATAGATTGAACGCTCAAACAAAGGTCAATTAGACTTCATTTTCAACCTCTTAACTTTGCCCCCGTTAACACAAAAGACGAGGGTGCGCACCTTCATATTGTTTCACCTAAATTCCCAAACGATATGGAAAAAGACTTGGAGTTAAGAGTTTCCGAACTCGAAAAGATGTTGTTCCTTTCAAAGAACGTGCTTAGCTTCGATGAAGCGAGCAGGTTCTTGAACCTTTCTAAAAGTTACCTGTACAAGCTGACTTCGGGTAACTTGATACCCCATTACAAGCCGCAGGGCAAAATGCTTTATTTTGAAAAAACTGAACTGGAAGCATGGTTGCGTCAGAACCCGGTGAAGACGCAGGCGCAGATAGAGCAGGAAGCGCAGAAGTATATCCTTAACCGTCCTCTAAAGAAATAATGGCTATGGAAAACAAGAAGAAAGAGGAAATCGGACAAGGCACAGCCATGACGAAAGAAGATTTTGCAGCCCTTTGGAAAACCATTCGTCTAAAGGTGACGGACACTTATGAAGTACCGCCCGAAATTCTTTGGGTGAACGGTTCTACTATCGGCACATTGGGCAATTTCAGCGCATCCACAGGCAAAGCCAAGAGCAAAAAGACATTCAACATTTCCGCCATTGTTGCGGCTGCATTGAAGAATGACGAGGTTCTAAAGTATTCGGCATATCTGCCACCGAACAAGCGCAAAATTCTCTATGTTGATACCGAGCAGAGCAAGTACCATTGCCATAAGGTCATGGAGCGCATTTTGCGCCTTGCCGGACTGCCGACCGATAAGGATGTGGATGATTTTGTTTTCATTGTGTTAAGGGAGCAGACCCCCGACAAACGTAAGCAGATAATTGGCTATATGTTGGAGAATATGCCCGATGTGGGGTTGCTCATCATTGACGGAATCCGTGATTTGATGTACGACATCAACAGTCCGAGCGAATCGACCGACCTAATCAACCTTTTGATGCGCTGGTCAAGTGGGTATAACCTGCATATTCACACCGTACTGCATTTGAACAAGGGGGATGATAACACAAGAGGACATATTGGTACAGAGCTGAACAACAAAGCTGAAACCGTCCTGCAAATCACGAAAAGCACGCAGGACGGCAATATAAGCGAAGTAAAGGCGATGCATATACGTGACCGTGAGTTTGACCCGTTCGCATTTCGCATCAATGACAACGCTTTGCCCGAAGTCATGGACGGTTATGTATTCCAACAACCCAAGCAAGACAGGAACTTTCCGCTTACAGAGCTGACGGAACAGCAGCACCGGGAAGCATTGGAGAACGGTTTCGGCAAGCAGGTTGTACAAGGCTATTTCAATGTGATAGCGGCATTGAAACAAGGTTACGCAAGTATAGGTTACGAGCGTGGACGCAATGTCCTTGTGTCGCTTAACAAGTTCCTTGTGAACAAGCGCATGATTGTGAAAGAGGGTAAGGGCTATCGCTACAATCCCGATTTTCATTATTAAAAGTCGGTTTGGTTTAGTCCGGGTGTATATATAAGCGGAACGGACTGTCTGTTTCCCGGTATCGACAGCAGGCAGGTTTAGTATGGTACGGGTATATATGACGGACTAAACAGGACTGGCGCACTTTTCAACGATTTTTTAATCCCCAAAAAGAAAATATTATGAACATCGAAGATGTGAAACAAATATCCATTGCAGATTATCTGCATAGTTTAGGTTATTCGCCCGTCAAGCGGCAGGGTAACGGTTTATGGTACAAATCACCGTTAAGAGAGGAACACGAAGCGTCCTTTAAGGTGAATACAGACCGCAATCTTTGGTATGATTTTGGCGCAGGGAAAGGCGGCAACATCATCGCCCTGGCAAAGGAACTTTACTTTTCCGACAGTCTGCCCTACCTTTTAAAGAGGATAGAAGAGCAGACCCCGAATGTTCGCCCAGTCAGTTTTTCTTTTCCCCAGTGTAGGACAGAACCAAGTTTCCAACATTTGGAAGTCCGGGACTTAACTCATCCGGCATTGCTCCGTTATTTGCAGGGACGGGGTATCAATATTGAGCTGGCAAAAAGAGAATGTAAGGAACTCCATTTTACCAATAACGGCAGACCGTTCTTTGCTATCGGTTTCCCGAATATGGCAGGAGGTTATGAGGTTCGCAATTCCTTTTTCAAAGGGTGTATCGCTCCGAAAGACATTACCCATATACGGCAGCAGGGAGAGCCGAGAGAGAAATGTTTGGTATTTGAGGGCTTTATGGATTATCTTTCTTTCCTCACGCTCCGGATGAAGAACTGTCCGACCATGCCCGACCTTGACAGGCAGGACTATGTTATTCTTAACTCGACTGTCAATGTGCCAAAAGCCATTGACGTGCTATACCCGTATGAACGTATCCACTGTATGCTTGACAATGACGAGACGGGATATAAGGCGACACGGGCTATCGAATTGGAATACTCCTACCATGTGCGTGACTTCTCGCACAATTACAGGGGGTATTCGGACTTGAACGATTACTTGTGCGGCAGGAAGCAGGAACAGAAAAACGCAACCAGCCAAGTGCAGGAAATAAAGCAGAAAACCGGACAACGTGCCGCCCCAAGACAAAAGAAGGGCAGGGGCATTTAATCCGGCAGGATTGCCAGCGGCTGGCGGTTTCATAGGGAGAGCAAGGTTATGTTTCGGTAGACCGAAACCACCTTGCTTTGCTCACCGCAAAGGAAACCGCTCCCGTTGGTCGCAATTTCTAAGATACCATCAAAAAGTAAAAAGACATGAAAAGGATACAGGATAAGCCGGGCGGTCGTCCGGCAAAGAAACGGACGGAAAAGCAGAAAAAGGTAGTCAGTACGAAGCTGACCGAGTTGCAGTATTACGCCATCAGGAAGCGAGCCGGGGAAGCCGGGGTGCGCATCAGTGAATATGTCCGGCAAGCAGTTATTTCGGCAGAGGTCATACCCCGGCTGAACAGGCAGGATGCAGATGCTATCCGCAAGCTGGTAGGGGAAGCCAACAACATCAACCAGCTGGCGCATAGGGCAAATGCCGGAGGTTTCGCATTGGTGGCGGTGGAATTGGTGAAACTCAAAGATAGGATTGTTGAAATCATAAACCATTTGTCGGATGATTGGAAAAATAAAAAAAGGAAGCGGTTTTAAGGGCTGTGTGAACTATGTGCTTGGTAAGGAGCAGGCGGTTTTGCTTCATGCGGATGGGGTTCTGACCGAGAGCCGGAGCGATATAATCCGCAGTTTCTGTATGCAGACCGGGATGAATCCCGACTTGAAAAAGCCGGTTGGACATATTGCACTAAGCTATTCGGCAGTGGACGCACCCAAATTGACAGACGAGAAGGTGGTACAGCTTGCACAGGAGTATATGCGTGAAATGAAAATCACCGATACGCAGTACATCATCGTGCGCCATCAAGACCGGGAGCATCCACACGTGCATATCGTGTTCAACCGTATAGACAACAACGGCAAGACTATTTCGGACAGGAACGATATGTACCGTAACGAACAGGTATGCAAGAAGCTGAAAGCCAAACATGGGCTTTATTTCGCCAAGGGGAAAGAGCAGGTGAAACAGCACCGATTGAAAGAGCCGGACAAGTCGAAATACGAGATTTACACGGCTGTGAAAAATGAAATCGGCAAATCCCGCAACTGGCAGCAGTTGCAGCACAGGTTAGCGGAAAAGGGTATCACTATCCAGTTCAAACGAAAGGGACAGACCGATGAAATACAGGGCATATCCTTTTCCAAAGGAGAATACACGTTCAAAGGCTCGGAGATAGACCGCAGTTTCAGTTTTTCCAAACTGGATAGATATTTCGGAGATACAGGTTTGAATGTTGCCGAAAGTCAACGGCAAACAGCTTTCGCACCCATTCGGGAACAAATACCCACACGGAGTAACGCAGAAAGTCCGTTTATAAGCGGTTCGCTCGGTCTGTTTTTTGCATCACCGTCCCCGGTGGATGAAGAGCCGAACTTGAATTTGAGAAAGAAGAAGAAAAAGAAAAAACGACTTAAATTGTAAAGACATGGAAGACAACTTGATTTTAGAGGGGCTTCTCTCTATGGTAACAGAACTGAAAGAGAAGTTGGAAGCGCAGGTAACGCCAGCTAGCCGGGAGGAAACTCTCGAACGGTTTGGAGCGATTGAACAGGCATTGTCGAGGCTGCATAGTAATCCGGCTGTTCCTGTGGAGAAGTTGCAGACTATCCAAAGTCAACTTGACGATGTACGGAACAGGATGCAAGGTCAGCAGCAGCACATCGAGGACACCAAGAGAATATCATTGGAAATCTATCGTAATTTTAAAATAATGGTTGATACCTTGAATTCCTACAAGACGGATAAAGAGGAAGTTGCCCCCTTGCCGTTCTATCAACGGATTTACAACAAGGTTACTTCTTGGATTCGTCCGGGATTGTTTATTTTTTCGGCAGTGCTGGTTCTCTGTTCCGCTTCCATATGGTTAAATATCCGTTTGGCTACACGGATGCAGCAGTTACAGGACAATGATATGAAATACCGTTTTTTGCTGATGCAGGGTTGGGCAAACGGAGAAGTCCTTGATATACTGGAAACCAAATTCAACTGGCAGAGGGATAATGATTTCATTCAAATTCTGACCGATTCTGTGATAGATTTTGAATATCGCAGCAAGAAACAGGCGGAAGCATTGGAACGTGCAAGGCTGTTGAACGAGCAAGCCGAACAGCTAAAGAAAGAAGCCGATAAGTTGGGTAAACCATAAACGAAGTAAAGCTGGAGTGATGAAATGAAAACTTTCTTACTCCAGCTATTTCGTTTTTGATATGTAATTTTGTGCTTAGCTTACTAATCAACAATTTCAAAACGCACCAGCATGGAATAGTCCTTTTTAATGGTACGGAAATTGTCGAATGAGGCAACATTCGATGATAGGACATTGCTTTGCGCTATCGGAAAAGCATTACCGCTATCTTTTTCCACAATGCGTATGACATTGCCTAATCTTTTACCCAAGGCTTCAACCAAATAAGTAGCTTTTCGCTGTGCAGCTTTTAGTGCTTCTATCTTTCCTTTTTGGTGATATGCCAACATATCTTTATTTTCCAATTCACCGATGCGCATCGTATTAATGCCTTTCGTATCTATGTGCTTGATTATTTCATCTATCTGTTTGAAATCAGTCAGTGTAATATCAAATTGCTTGGATATTAAAAAATCCTGTCCTTGCTTTCGCCAATAATCGCCAATCTCTTGTGTACGGATTACATCTTGCGTAATACCTACTTCGGAAAGTTTCTTTCGCAATCCTTGTTCTATTTGTGACAATGGCACTTTGGTGTGATACTCTTCGGGCTTAGACTTTCCATCAAATTCTTCCTCGAAGTATTCACGAATTTCAATGATGTAGTGAATTTTGTTCGGCATGATTTCTATTTCCGATGTACCTGTCACTTCAATGTAGTGTTCATTAACTTCTTGCGCTTGCGCAGTTAGAACCATAAAGAAGACAATAGCGGATAAAAATAGTTTTGTTTTCATGATGGTTAGGTATTTATTTGTTTTTAATCAGTTAAACGCCTGTTTTTCTTATCTATATAAAACCAAGTTTCGCTTTCCCAATAATGTTTTTCTCCGTCTGATTCAGGAACTACCTTTCGTTCACCTTTTAAAGTTGCTTTGGCTTTTCCTCCTTTAAATGGGTAGGCAAACTTAAATTGAGGTTCAATTATTACATTACCCAATGAATCGGCAAAACCTACCAATCCATCCTCGTCCATTATACGGAAAAGCCCTTCTTGTATGTAGTCGGGACCATTATCATATTTGAATACATAGAAAAGTTCTTTGCCCGCATCATTGATGCAGATTATTCGAGCGTCCTTTGGCTTGTTCTCATAAACAAAACCTATTTTTTTGATAGTATCTGTTTGACAGTATCTGTACTTGCCGTATGGCACAATGGTATCGCCCCGTTCATTCAGATAACAGACCGGAACACCCACCTCCAAATAAGGCTCTGTGGTATGGGCAGTCAGTGTGGCGTCATATCGCATCAGAATTGGAGTGTCACAAGAACTGTAGCCGATTATCAAAACATCAGTATGAGGGTTGATAGGAGTTGTCGGTCTATCCAATTTAAATTGAAAAACAAGAGTGTCCTTTGGGGCTGGTAAAGTTATAGAAATACCCGTTACAGCATTGAATGCATTTAGTGCAGCTCTTTTGAATTTTCGGTTGTTACACGAAATAACTTGGGGGTTGGTAATATATCCGTTACCATCTAATTTATATGTAACATAGACCATCCCTTCTCGATTCTTTTTCTGTAATTTAGGTGGATACTTACATGATTTGCTTAGAGTTTTGATAAGCCAATTATAGTTATTAACTTCATTTTTTGTTGGACTATCATTCTTGAATAAAACAGGTACAGTCCAAACAGAGTTCCGATATTCACCTTTACCATGAAAATTGATGGTAGGAGTCCACCGTGGCATACCTTTTATGATTTGCAATACTTGGTTGTCCCATTCTTGTATGCCACAACCTCGTAAGGTCTCTACCTTTATTATTTCTCCGTAAGAATCAATGCGTATCGTATAAATCCCTTTGATTTCTTTTTTACCGTTTAATAGATTGGAATCGTATGTTAGGCGTTCATTAATGTAGTTGGTAATTGCATACGGATTTGCTTTTTCAAAATAAGACACAGCTTCCCATTCCACAAAACTTTGTTTCAATTCTTCTTCCCTAACGCTGTCCGCCTTTACCCTATCCCTATAATGTTGGGGCAGGAAAGGGACATATACCGTATAAAGACACTCCATTCGTTTGCCGTTTTTGTTCCTGCAAGGCAGGCAGTGTGGAAGCTCTTTGGTCAGTCTGATGACCTCTTTGTCAAAATCTTCATGGATGGTCGTCAAAATGGTATTCCAGCGTGGTAGCCCTAATGTGTCAAGAGCAAACATCACTACGGAATAACCTGCCACATTCTTTTTTAGCAACTCTTCTGGGTATTTCATTTGGGAAACATAGTATTTTGTCAAATCGTAATCCCATACCGCCCATCGGGGAGGTTCTATCGTGGATAAATCTTTAATTGGTTCTCCGGTTATTTTAGCAACACCTTTATTCCAAATATCCTCTTTACGCCAAATACTATCCAAGCGTTCTTCGTTCTGCCTTTGTCCTTGAACACTGTTATCTGTTGTACATCTGACAGGTGTAACTCCGATTGTCAAACTTTCCGGCAGATATTGGAGAACCAACGTACTATCTGTCAGTTCTTGAATAATGTAATTCTTTTGAAAAGATTTTATTGTATCTCCATGCAAAGAGTAAGAATCGCATATTTCAGTTTGTTTTTCATCATATAGAAAGGTCTGTTTCCATCCAGCGCTGCGGAATTCCATTTCCATAGCATAGTGTTTGTCTTTGGGAAGTTGCAATTTCCATATTTTATTCTCTAATAAAGCAGACATATCTGCCGAATTCTTGTCTTGGGCTAAAAGTGGGCTGACAAGATTGAGAGAAAATATAAATAATATGGATAGAAAATATTTCATTCAACCAATTATATAAACAACATCCAAATATAATGTAAATGAGTAATAGAATAGCGTATTAAATAATTTATTTCTTCCTGTATTTGAATAAATTAACTTTTAATACTCAAGTAAAAATCAGTACATTTACAAGTTTAGTTCATACCTTTGTTTATATATCCAAAACGGACTAAACCTATTTTTTGTCGGCAGATTATATGTTGCTGGCGAAAAGAAAAACAGTATTCTTCTTTTCGCCAGTATTACTTTTTATGATAGGTTAGTAATTTGAGGAAGCAATGAACTCCTTTATTTCTTCCTCGCTTGGAAGTTCTATCATGTACTTCTGTACGAAGATATTCGGGTCTAATCCGGCAGTGGCATACTTAACCAATGTATCTCCCTTTTCTGTGCAAAGCAGAATACCGATAGGCGGATTATCATCCGGCTGCATCACTTCCGCCTTGAAATAGTTCAGATACATATTCAGTTGCGAAGCATACTCATGGCGGAACTTGTCTATCTTCAATTCCACAATAACATGGCACTTCAAGATGCGGTGATAGAACACAAGGTCGGCAAAGAAATAGTCCTCATCAATCAAGATACGCTTTTGCCGAGCTTCAAAACAGAATCCATGCCCCATTTCCAGCAGGAAGTGTTGTAGGTTGTCAAGAATGGATTGCTCCAAGTCGTTTTCTGTTACTAAGGCTCGTTCATTCAATCCTAAGAACTCTAAAGTAACAGGGGTGTTGATAACATCTTTAGGTTGTAATAGGGTTGCTTGTTGCTGGACTAAAGCGGAGAGGGCTTCTTTGTTCTTGGATAGTCCGCTACGTTCATAGTATAAAGACGCTATTTGCCGTTCCAGTTCTCTTGCAGACCAACAGCCACGTATTGCTTCCATTTCATAGAAAGCACGCTTTGTCGGATTTTCGATTTTGGAGATGAACTTTAAGTGAGAATAAGGTAATTTATTGAACAACCTTTCAGCAGGAATACTCCACTTATTATATTGTATTTCTGATGTTTGTAATTCGGCACACACTGAGTGCCGAATTGGTTCCGTGAATTCGGCGGACAGCGTGTGCCGAATTTCATTTCCTGCCATGATGTAGTGTAATACTTGTTCTTTCAGTTGTGGATAAACAAGGTACAGCCGCCTAAATTCACGGAATCTACGTTCATTCAGACCTTTTGTTTTCAGCCGTTGTTCCAGCTTTTTCAACAGTTGTTCACCGTATGCGGCACGGTCTTCTCCGTTCTGCTCAAACTCTACGATATAGCACCCCATAAGCCAGTTACGGGAAGTAAGTGCAAGGTTTACAGCGTGTGCGGCTTGTGCCTGCAACGTGTTCTGTATCGTACAGATATGTTTTACTAATGCTTCAAAGTCCATAGTTACAAAGATAAGTCTTTTGTGGTTAAAACTTTAGTTCGGGTAGGCTGTTTATTGCTTCCTCTTTCAATTTATCCACGGCACGGGTGTATTTCTCGGTATGCTTCAATCCGCTATGTCCTAAAAGACTGGCTACCGTCTTGATATTTGCCCCATTGTTCAGAATGTTCACGGCAAACGAATGGCGGGCGCAATGCCAGCTTATATGCTTGTCTATTCCGGCTCTCTTTACCCAACGTTTTACTGATTTGCAGCAGCTTTCGTATGTAGGCAAATCGAATATCAAACAGTTCTTATCTGCCGGAGCTTCGCCAATAATGGATAATAGACCGTCATTCAAGGGGATAACCACACCGCTACTGGCTGAATGTCCCTTGGTCTTGCTTTGCTCGAATTTCAATAATCGGTTGGCATAATCCACATTTTTATAAGTAAGGTCTTTTACATCACAGAAGCGCAGACCGCAATACAGACAAAAGATAAACGCTCGTCTGATTGTGGGGTTTTCGTTGTCATAATGACAAGCTATCAGCTTTTGTATTTCTTCGGGAGAAAGCACATCTTTTCGAAGCATTTGGCTATCCACTTTACAGGTAACACTTTTACATGGGTCTTTCAACATTACATCATGGTCAATCGCATATCGAATAACTTTCTTGAAACGCTGGTAAATGCTTTTAGCACCTTCACCCACACTTCGGGATTGCAAATAGGCTACAAACTTCTCCATCATTTCTTTGGTGATAAGTTCCGGTTTGATACTAAACTCATTCATGGGGTATTGCTCTTTTAAGAAGTCCTTAAAACGGCTAAGCGCAATTTGCACCATGCGAATATCTTTCTTGGTATAGCTATTGATATAGGCTTGAAAGTAGTCCAAGAAATTAACAGCCCTGTCTTTCTTTAAGCGGTAACCCAACATGCTTTCTTTAAACTCCTGTTCACGCTCTGCACGTATGCGCATGGCGAGTTCCAAAGTTTCCTTGTTCTGTTGCCGTTCCGCAGGAGTACGGGGTTTGTCTATCAGATACAGGCTAAGGTTTTCTTTTCGCCTGTTATGCTTTACTGCAAACTTGGGCTTGCCTTGCATTTTCCCACTATCGTAATACACCTGATTACCGTTTTCATCCAATACGGGCTTTTCCTCTCTACCTAAATAATACTCTAAGTAAAGGCTTATTCTACCGTCCGAGAGCTTATTTTGCTCCAACTTGGGGTTCTCTTTCGTTTTATTTTCTAACTTTGCCATTGTTTAGAGGTTTTATCCCGATTTAGGTACCGTAACCGGGTAATTACACTAAATAGTTGATTTTCTTTTGTTTTCCGATATTGCAAAGGTACAAAAGAAAATGAGATTTCAAAGTGTACTAAAAGTGTACTGAATAACAGAAAATGGGCAAAATAGGGCAAAAATGGAGAAAATAGGAAATATGCAAATAACTGATAATAAGGAAAATAAATTCTTTTGTTTTCCTATTATTTCTATGGCTTGTACCGGCTCTGTAATAAATAATACATCTGGGAAACTATACCCGTATATACTAACAGCCCATCATTGTCTTGTAGCATCAAAAGAAACAGCAACAAATGAAGAATTAGAGCAATTTTTATTTTATTTTAACTATGAAAAAATACGATGTGGAGAAAAACACCAAACCAAGCCCAAAACTATAACTGGTTGCCGACTACTTGCGGCATCTATATTATCAGGAGGAGTAGATGAAGCTTTACTCGAATTGAGTAAAGACATTCCTGACAGTTTAAATGTTTACTATAACGGTTGGGATCGTTCCCCTGCCCCGGCACAATCAGGTGTATGTATACACCATCCACAAGGCGATGTAAAAAAAATATCTACTTTCACGAATCCAGCAAACTCAGACACATGGAGAACAAAAGAGAATGTTGCTTTAGAAAACGGACATTGGAATGTGCAATTCAGTGAAACAGTTAATGGGCATGGAGTTACAGAAAAAGGTTCTTCAGGTTCTCCTCTATTCAATCAAAACGGATTAATTGTAGGAACATTGACAGGTGGTACGTCTTCATGTACAAACCCTAATGGAAGGAATCTATTCGGTAAACTTCATTATTTTTGGGATATGTGCGGAAAAGAAGACAATGAGCGGCTAGACGTATGGCTCGATCCCAATAAAACAGGAGTCTCCCAACTCCAAGGTAGATATGCAACAGAGCCTAAACCTATACCCACAGGATTGAGTGCATCATGGGATGCAACAGAGGAAACCATATTTTTACAATGGAGTAAACCCGAAAGCGAAGAGATACCAATAAAATACATTATTCTCCGTAACGGTTATCCCATAGGAAATACTACAAATCTTTTTTTCTCGGAAAAGAAATTACCTATAGGCAAATACTTATATTCGATAATCGGAGTATATCCTGATGGAAAATCATCAGAAGCCTCAGCCCCAGCATCAGTCTCTGTATATAATTACCCAATACCAACTCCCCCTAAAATAGAGCGAAGCGGGAATAAAGAGCTTTCATTATCTTGGGAGAATCCTTTAAGTGAACAACAAATATTCTGGGGAACGATGAAACCGACCGTCTTTTGCAGGACAGTAGAATATAAACCTTTTTATTTCGGACAATGTTGGGACGAAAAAGAGATAAATTCTATCGACAATTTTATAATACATTCTATTTCTTTCTTCCCTGCACAAGGAGCAAAATATTCTTTGTTGATAAAACAAGGGACAAATAGCTATACTCAAAAAATCGAAAGTTTTCAACTAAACACACTAAATGAAATCATATTAAATTCCCCATTTATTATAAGCAAAGACAATGGGCGACTTATTATTGCCATTAAAGCCGAATCATATTTAACCGAACATGGACCAGCTTGCTGCGATAATGGACCAGCTGTAAATGGAAAAGGGAACTTACTTTCTTTAGACGGAGAAAACTGGACTGCAATTTATGATAATGATCCTAAAAGCGACTTTAACTTTCTGGTAGCGGCCAACATTTCATCATCTTTAGCTTCTGAAAATAATTTCCAAACTCCTACCGTCTTTAATTATCAGAAAAAAAACTCTTCAGGGAAAATTAAAACTATAATTACAGAAAAAATAGCATTAAAAAAACAATCTGAAGACTTGGCAATATATTCTTCTATTCCTGTAGGTATCCCCCCAACAACATGGAACGTATATCGTAACGGGCAATTAGTTAATACTAACCCTATACATTCACTTTCTTTTACAGACTCAGAACTTCAACCCGGAGGGTATAGTTACAAAATAGAAGCTCTTTATGAAAACCAGACAATCATTAAAGAAAGCCCTGAAATATTTTTTCATCTAAGCGAAAAAAATTGGGATGCCGATATCTCATCCCTCCAAGTCAGTTATATGGAAGAATCTTGGTCTCCAGAAGATTTATCCAAGACAGAATGGTCTCACGGACTTCCCTGCCATATCGAAAATGCAATAATAAGTATAGAAACTTCTTCAGGAGCGACATCCGAAATCAACGGTGAAGTAGGTACAAATTATCATTTCACATTCGGTAAAAATAGTGGGAAATATCCTATATCCATAAAAATCACGTCTGAAGACAAAAGCCATACGAAAAATTATACACTTAACCTTTTAAAATTGTCAGAGTATTCTATAATACAACGATGGGATAATATACTTTCGTTGGTTACAAATCCTAAAAACAATGGAGGTCTCAACTTCGTCAGTTACCAATGGTTTTGTAATAATGACATTATACCAGATGAGACACAACCATATATTTCTATAATCCCTAATAAATTAGAAAATGCTTATCATATTGAAGTTGTTACAACCGAAGGAATAACACTTAGAAGTTGTGAGTCCAACGTATTGCCCGTAATTCCGAACATAGCAGTTACCCCTACTCTTATTAAACAAGGAGATATTCTAAAAATTCATATCGATCAAGAAGAAGACCTATCCCAATGTCGTATTTCTATTATCAATACATTAGGAGCCATTGTAAAAGATTTTACTCCGACTATATCTGACACAAATCTCTTATTCTCATGGAATGCAGGTAACTATATTGTTCGAATCATAACTCCTTCCAATAAAATACATGAGATCAAAATCATTTGTACCCCATGAAAAAATATATTATCATCATATTACTTTTCCTCACTTTTTTACCTATATATAGTGAAAGGCCAACAGGTGAAATATCAATATGGGGAGCAGGAGGTTTATCGACCCTCCATTACAAATCTTCTGTCGGTACAATAAAGCCTTATGCTGGTTGGGATATGGGCATCTCCTACACAACTTTTTTCAATAAGAATTGGGGATACGGCTTAGGACTAGAATTATCACAATACAAAGGAGCAATCAAGTTAGGTAATTATTCGGACTCATATAAAACAATATCCAATTCGATTTTTGGAGGTAGTGATACCAACAATGAATTTGACTTTTCTGTAAATTACAGACAACTTAGGGAAACACAGGAAGCCACTTATCTCAATATTCCTATCTTTTTACAATACCGAAATAATAAAGCCCAAGGGTTCTATTTTAATATAGGAGCTAAAATTGGATTTCCGATAAAAACTCGTCGTACAACATTTGCTAAAGAATTAATTACATCCGGATATTTTGCATATGAAGACATATACTACACCAATTTACCGGAACATGGATTTTACTCTTTAAATGACTATAAATATACAACTTCCATTGATATGAATCTTAACTTGATGGCTTTTGTCGAAACTGGCGTCTATTACCATCTATCACCTAGCATCAATCTTTATACAGGAGTATATGCCGGATATGGTTTTAGCAACTTATACCCTCATGACAAAAAAAAATTACTTTTGTATCAACAAGACGGACATAACATTCAAAACGGAATATGGGATACATACATGAATATCGAAAACGAAACAAAAGCAATAGTATCATCTCGTATTTCGCCAATCACAGTAGGTCTTAAAATAAGATTGGCATTCAATTTAAACAATAAAAAACAATAAGAGACGACAACAGAGACAAACAAGTAAAATTGTAATTTACAATATTTTGGCATAACTTTGTAACTCAATTTCAAATTGACATAAACACATAAAAAGAGAACAATATATATTCAATATGAATAAAATAATCAAAAAAGAATACTTTTCAGAAAAAGTAGTCAAGCTAGTTGTAGAAGCTCCGTTAATAGCACGTTCCCGAAAGGCTGGACACTTTGTTATCGTTCGTGTAGGAGCAAAAGGAGAACGTATACCTCTGACAATTGCTTCTGCCGATAAAGATAAAGGAACTATTACCTTAGTCGTACAAGCAGTCGGCAAATCTTCATCCAAACTATGTGCTTTAAATGAAGGTGATTATATTACAGATGTAGTAGGTCCTCTTGGACAAGCAACTCATATAGAAAAAGTGGGAACAGTCGTTTGCTGTGGTGGTGGAGTTGGAGTCGCACCTCTACTTCCTATCGTTGAAGCTTTTAAAAAAGCTGGGAATCGAGTAATAACAGTATTGGCAGCAAGAACTAAGGAGCTAATCATACTGGAAGAACAGATGAAAACAAATTCTGATGAGGTCATTATTATGACCGACGATGGCTCTTATGGACAAAAAGGCCTGGTTACTCAAGGCGTTGAAGACGTCATAAAACGAGAAAAAATCGATCTTTGCGTAACAATAGGACCAGCAATCATGATGAAATTTGTATCGCTATTGACAAAAAAATATAACATACCAACAGTCGCATCTCTGAACACAATAATGGTAGATGGTACAGGCATGTGTGGCGCTTGTCGCATTACTGTAGGAGGAAAGACAAAATTTGTGTGCGTAGACGGACCCGAATTCGACGCCCATCAAGTTGATTTTGATGAAATGATGATGCGCCTTTCTTCATATAAAGATATGGAATAAAATCTGAAAACAAGCATGGACAATAAAGAATATTTAGCATCAGAACGCGCACAATCTTGGCGCGAAGAATTGCGAAAAAGTAAAAGTAATAAAGAACGTACTCAAATAAAAAGAGTACATATGAATGAACTTGCTCCTGCATATCGTATAACTAATAAAGAAGAAGTAAACCAAGGACTTACCAAAGAGCAAGCTATGACAGAGGCTTCGCGTTGTCTCGATTGCCCCACTCCACTATGTATGACAGGATGCCCTGTACAAATCAACATTCCCCAATTTATAAAGAATATCGAACGGGGTGAAATTTTAGAAGCAGCCAAAACCCTAAAAGAAACTAGTGCATTACCTGCTGTATGCGGAAGAGTATGTCCTCAAGAGAAACAATGTGAATCAAAGTGCTTTTACACTCAAAAAATGGGAAAAGATGCTGTTGCAATCGGATATCTTGAGCGATTTGCAGCAGACTACGAACGAGAAAGCGGCCAAATATCTGTCCCTGAAATAAAAATCCACAACGGAATTAAAATTGCTGTTGTCGGTTCTGGCCCTGCAGGGCTTGCTTTTGCAGGAGACATGGCAAAATATGGTTATAATGTAACTGTATTTGAAGCGTTGCATGAAATTGGAGGTGTGCTAAAATACGGTATTCCAGAGTTCAGACTGCCTAACACTATCGTCGATGTAGAAATAAATAATTTGCGAAAAATGGGTGTTGAGTTTATAACTGACTGTATTATTGGAAGAACATTGTCTTATGACGATTTACATGAAATGGGTTACAAAGGTATTTTCGTTGCCAGTGGGGCTGGTCTACCTCGCTTCATGGGTATTCCTGGAGAAAATCTGATAGGCATCATGTCCAGCAATGAATACCTTACTCGGGTAAATCTAATGGACGCTGCCAATCCTGAATCCGATACTCCGGTAATTAAAGGCAAACATGTTGCCATCATCGGTGGAGGAAACACAGCAATGGACTCTGTTCGAACAGCCCGCCGCTTAGGAGCAGAACGCGCCATGATTATATACCGCCGATCCGAAGAAGAAATGCCTGCCCGAATAGAAGAAATAAAACACGCTAAAGAGGAAGGTGTAGAATTTCTTACTTTATACAATCCTATCAAGTATATCGGAGATGAAAAAGGAAAAGTAAAGCAAATGTTACTTCAAAAGATGGAGCTAGGAGAACCTGATGCATCAGGGCGAAGAAGTCCTATAGCTATCTCCGGAAAAACAGAGCTAATAAACGTAGATGAAGTGGTAGTAAGTGTAGGAGTATCTCCTAATCCTTTAATTCCAAATTCGATTAAAGGATTACAAGTAAGTAAATGGGGAACCATAATAGTAGATCAAGACACTATGCGCTCGGACATTCCCGACCTGTATGCAGGTGGCGATATCGTACGCGGAGGTGCTACAGTCATTCTTGCCATGGGAGATGGACGAAGAGCTGCAGCATCCATGCACCAAGCTTTATCTGGAAAAGCATAAAACAAAACTACTATTACAAAGAAGCCGATATACAGATCTGTATCGGCTTTTTTCATTTACATAATACTTTTGTTTTTATAATAATATCCCGATTACACCCTCCACCAAACATCAAAAGTCTAATTATCGCTAAAAATATACCAGAATAACTATATTTGCTATATATTAGTAACATTTAAAATCTGACAAGATGATAAGTCAATGGATATATGGCCTTCTATTTATAGTTCTCCTTTATTTCGCATATAAAATTTCAAAGAAAAAGCCAAATGAAAAAATACCGGAATACAAAGATTCCCATCGCCCGAATAAAGAACTTTTGCCAAATTCTTTTGTCGACAATAAAAAATTTATATATATTACAAATATTTCTCAAAAAGAAATCACCAATGTTGCTATACAATTCTGTAACATGTACAATCATGATTTCTACCAAGCCATATTAAAAATAACTCCAATAAAACGCAGCACTTTTGCCATTACTTTCCCATACGATATAGAATTTGCAAACTATCTAATCCTAATCAACTATTTACACTACCCGTTCGAAATAGAATATTCTCCCAAAATCTTGGGATGGATGCCTCTAACGAATGAAGTTCAAAACGAACAGGAGACTTGGGGAATGTTTTATATTCCCTCTGACGATAAAGAATACGATGCCGTATATATGTTGACCGAAAACAATAACTCATACAAATTCACCATAGGTTTCGATAAAGGTATACCTTGTACTACAAACCTTATTTACAAAAAAGCTCCTTTACTTAACCTCAACTCAAAGGAGAAAGAAAGTTTCATTATTAATTAAAATAAGTTTCTACTTTTTATCTAAAATTCGTTTTACATGATTCTTTAATATATGAAAAGCAGGTTTAACCATAGCTCCATGATCATGTCCTCCCAATTCATATATATATACCTGTTTATGCCCTACAACTTTCATCATACGCCCAAAATATGCATTTTCCTCATAACGCCCCAACATCTCCAACTCCCGGTCGCCTGATACAATAATCAAAGGGGGAGCATCTGGTCGCACATAATATAGAGGAGCAAACTCATCAATACTGGGCTGGGTATCTTTCATCCCTTTCGATTGCCGATATGCAAAATGGCTAATGGCATGTCCACTAAACGGGATTAATGCAGCAATAGAATCTGCATCAATATTATATTTTCTTAACCACTTTTTATCCAGTCCTATCATATTAGTTAAATACCCTCCTGCAGAATGGCCCGACACAAAAATTTTTTGAGGGTCACCTCCATAATTTGCAATATTTTGAAAAACCCACGCTGTTGCTGCTGCCGCATCATCAATACAATCTGTCAAAGTCCCCTTTGGCAACAAGCGGTAATTTACTGAAACTACACCTAATCCGGATTTTTTCAACTCCTCAGGAACAAATTTATTTCCGCCAGATAATCCTCCACCGTGAAACCAAACTATTACCGGAAAATCCTTTATCTGTTCCGGATAATACAAATCCAATTTACATCGTTCCTGACTATAATTGTCTCCGTCGGTACGATACGGAATATCTTTTATTGTATGATACGTTATATTTTGAGCTGTTACAAAACAACTCAAAATACTAAATAGAAATATAAAATGAATGCTCTTTATCATATCCAATATAATTTCATCTATCTTAATTTATCATTAACAAAATTAAAACTAATATTTTAATTTCTCATACAACAACCAATTTAAATACATACAATAAACCTTTATTAATTTTCATTCCTTCATTTCATCTTTTATCTCTAAACATAAATATACCGAAAACACAGGTAAATAATTTCTATTTACTCGTCTTCAATAGATAATCTTTACCATCATTACCATCAGACAAATAGGTACCCTTATTATTATTAATAGATTTAAATGGCCTCTAAATTCTATTTGAGACTCTTTTTATCTTCTGTCATTGTACATAATTCTATCTTTTTCTAAAAAACTTTTATCGAAATACTAAAAAGACCTTCTGTATACCTCCAATCTCTTTCCTAATAAAAATACTTTTTCTATCCTTTTCACAATTTATCAATACTAATTATTGCCTTTTTTGTATATATTACTTATAGAAAACAAATTAATTAATGCTACTAAAAACAATAAATTACCTACTCTCATTAAACGAGAATCCATCTTCCAATAAGATTTCAAATACTTACAACACTTAATTATTTTATTCCTTATACTCTTTTTTCAAGAAAACCCGTATCTTCGTAATTATAAAACAATTTAAAAATGGAAGATTGGTTTTCTCGGACTCAACAATTAATCGGCTTTGATAAACTCTCTCTCTTACAACAGTCAAAGGTACTTGTCGTAGGCATAGGTGGTGTAGGGGCTTATGCTGCCGAAATGCTGTGTAGAGCCGGAATAGGAAATATTACCATTATCGATGGAGATACAATAAATAAAACTAATATCAATCGACAATTAATAGCACTCCATAGTACACTCAATCAACCTAAGGTCAATATTTTAGCACAGCGATTACAAGATATTAATCCTGAATTGATTCTTGATGCTCAATACCAATTTATAGAAAAAGAAGAAATTGACAAGATAATAAAAAATAACAGATATGATTTTGTAGTAGATGCAATCGATACACTATCGCCCAAAATCGCTCTGATTACTGCTTGTTTAAAAAATAAGACTAAAATTATATCATCAATGGGAGCTGGAGGACGTATTGACCCATCCAAAATTACATTTGCCGATATTTCAGAAACTTATCATTGTGGATTAGCAAAAGCTGTCCGAAAAAGATTACAAACCCTTGGCATAAAAAAGGGGCTGAAAGTAGTTTTCTCTACAGAACAAACCGAAAGAAAATCGATTATACGTACAGATGAAGAAAGGAACAAAAAATCAACTGTCGGAACTATTTCTTATTTACCCGCAATTTTTGGTTGTTATTTAGCATCTTACACTATCAGAAAATTAATTGGAGAATGATACAAATAAAAAACATAGAAAAAAATTATGGCCCATTACATGTTCTAAAAGGAATTAACGCTCATATCAATAGAGGTGAAATCGTTGCGGTTGTAGGACCTAGTGGTGCCGGTAAAACAACCCTATTACAAATCGTAGGAACTTTGGAAAAAGCAGATGCAGGAAGTGTAACCATTGACAGTATTGAAATAAGTCGATTAAAAGAAAAAGAACTAGCAGCTTTCCGTAACCATCATATCGGCTTCGTTTTTCAATTTCATCAGCTTCTCCCTGAATTTTCAGCTCTTGAAAACGTTATGATTCCCGCTTTGATACAAAAAAAACGAATATCTGAGAGTGAAAAAAGGGCAAAAGAAATATTAGAGTTCTTAAATCTCTCGAACCGAATAAATCATAAACCTGCACAATTGTCCGGTGGAGAGAAACAACGAGTCGCAGTAGCTCGAGCATTAGTCAATCATCCAGACGTTATTCTAGCAGATGAACCATCAGGAAGCCTTGACTCTCAAAATAAAATCGAGCTTCATAAATTATTTTTTGACCTGAGAAAAGAGTTTAACCAAACCTTTGTAATTGTAACTCACGATGAAAATCTGGCAAAAATGGCTGATCGTATTATTCAAATGAAGGACGGATTAATCATTTTGCCCGAAGAAAATCTTTTATAACTTGAGCCAACCTAAAATAATATGAATTTACAGATAAAACATATTGCCATTTTATGCCTGTTCTCAGGGATTTTTTTATCTTGTAAAAATGACGAAATATTTGATTATGAAGAATTCCGCCTTGATATGGTAACGTGCCTTATCAATAATAATTCTGTTTATTTTCAATTAGACAATGGCTCTTACCTGATTCCTGATAATACAATCACCCCCGAAAGTATAAAAAGCATGCAACGCGTCATGTTGAATTATGTAATAAAAGAAAAAAGAATTACAGACAAAGAATATATAATAAAAGTCCGGTCAATCGGACAGGTTCTCTATAAAGGAATACTAAACATTTCAGCAGAAGATGCTTCAACAATAAAAGATGATTCCATTTACTTAAACTCTATTTGGTATGGCGGAGAATGTATTAATCTAAGATATAAAATAGAATTTAATAATATACCTCACAGCCTTGAGATGATTTATATACCAGAGAAACAACTACCTGATGATACTCTACGCTTACAGCTAAGACATGACAAAAATAATGATCCTGCAGGCTTTCTTACCGCAGGGTATGCTTCATTCAGAATTTCTCCACTACTTATAAGACAAAATCTCACAACAATCAAAATATATGTTAATTGCTATAATATAAAAGAAAAAAATTTTACTTTGAATTTAAAATAATATAGAATATGAAAAATGAAAACAACGAAATGCAAATTGAACTTACACCTGAAATAGCAGAAGGCATTTACTCCAATTTAGCTATTATTTCACATTCTTCTTCCGAATTTGTCGTCGACTTCGTTCGTCTTATGCCTGGGGTACCTAAAGCTCCAGTAAAATCACGAATTATTTTAACTCCTGAGCACGCCAAAAGATTAATGTTTGCTATAGAAGAAAATATTCTGAAATATGAAAAGCAATTCGGACCTATTCGTATGAACGACAATAATAATAACATGCCGCCTTTCATGGCTCCAGGCGGAGAAGCTTAAATAAAAGAAGATGAAAACATTTACTATTGAAGAAAAGTCTCAGATAGAAACTATTATAAATCAATGTAAGGTATGTTATTTGGGCATGATAGATAATGACCAAAGTCCTTATGTCGTACCTATGAATTTTGGATACAAAAACAACATATTTTATCTGCATTCGGGACCAGACGGAAAAAAAATCCAGCTACTAAACAAGAATAAGAAGGTATGCCTCACTTTTAATTCTGGAGAAAGCCTGATTTACCAACATCCTAATGTAGCATGTAGTTATAGTATGGTATCTAAAAGTGTAATATGTAAAGGTACAATTGTATTTGTCGAAAATTATGACGAGAAAGTAGAAGCTCTGAATATCTTAATGGAACACTATACAGACAAAAAATTTAGCTATAGTGCCCCAGCAGTAAATAATGTACGAATATTAAAACTATTACCCGATGAGATAACTTGTAAGTCATTTGGAAATTCGATACGGAATCGCAATTTCTAACGATACAAGAAAGTTTTACATATTTATATTACCTTTGTATGATAATAGACAAATCCGTACAATTATGGAAAATAAACTAACTATTTATAATACCCTTTCACGAAAAAAAGAAGTATTTAAGCCTATTAATCCCCCATATGTAGGCATGTACGTATGTGGACCAACAGTTTATGGAGATGCTCATCTAGGACATGCTCGCCCAGCCATAACATTTGATCTCTTGTTTCGTTATTTACAACACACTGGTTACAAAGTAAGATATGTACGAAATATTACAGACGTTGGTCACCTTGAAAATGACGCAGATGAAGGAGAAGATAAAGTTGCTAAAAAAGCCCGGCTTGAAAAGCTAGAACCAATGGAAGTTGTTCAATACTACCTTAACCGATACCACAAAGCCATGGAGGCGTTGAATGTTTTACCTCCCAGCATAGAACCTCACGCTTCAGGACACATTATTGAACAAATAGAATACATAAAAAAAATACTTGACGCCGGTTATGCATATGAAAGCAATGGGTCTGTTTATTTCGATGTAGAAAAATACAATAAAGACTACCACTACGGCAAATTATCAGGACGTAATATAGATGAGTTATTAAATACTACCCGTGAATTAGATGGGCAACAAGAAAAACGAAACAGTTTTGACTTTGCTCTATGGAAAAAAGCTTCACCAGAACACATCATGCGATGGCCCTCACCCTGGAGTGATGGATTTCCCGGTTGGCATCTCGAATGTTCAGCTATGGGTACTAAATATTTAGGAGAGGAATTTGATATACATGGCGGTGGAATGGACCTATTATTTCCTCATCACGAGTGTGAAATAGCCCAATCGGTAGCAGCACAAGGTAAAGAAACCGTGCATTATTGGATGCATAATAACATGATTACTATCAATGGGCAGAAAATGGGAAAATCATTAGGTAACTTTATCACTCTCGAACAATTTTTTACTGGGAATCACCCTCTTTTATCTCAGGCATACAGCCCAATGACTATCCGATTTTTTATTCTTCAAGCTCATTATCGCAGTACAGTCGATTTCAGCAATGAAGCGTTACAAGCTTCAGAAAAAGCTTTACAACGGTTATTAGATGGATGGGAAAATCTGAACAAAATTATTCCAGCAGAAAATAGCTCTATCGAAGTACCTGATTTAAAATCAAGATGTTATGAAGCCATAAATGATGATTTGAGTAGCCCGATAGTAATATCACACTTATTTGAAGGTGTTCGTATTATCAATACAGTCTCAACTGGTAATGCTACATTAAACAGTAAAGACTTGAATAAGCTGAAAGATACATTCAAGATATTTATGTTTGATATATTAGGAATCAAATCAGAAAAAAGCAATATAGATTCCTCTTCCACCGAAGCATATAAACAAGCTATAAATGTATTGCTGGATGTACGTAAAGACGCCAAAGCCAAAAAAGACTGGGCGACATCAGACTTCATCCGAAACAAGCTTACAGAAATTGGTTTTGAAATAAAAGATACTAAAGAAGGTTTCGAATGGAAATTAAATAAGTAAAAAACAGTAATAATCTGTTTTATCAACATAATAATCGTCTTGGTGGATACAAACTAAGACGGTTATTTTTATATATGAAATACTAAATACCTTTGCGATAAAACAACTTACTAACAACACTAGAGATGCAAAGTATATAGAACCGTTAATATTGTGCTCTATCGATTATCATAACATCTTACCATCGTACAACTGGGCCAGACAGAATTCTTAATTATATAAAAAACTATTAAAATCCAAAATATTCAGAAAACTCACTTTTGCGACTATACTTGCAATTCAATTTAAATTAGAACGTTTAAAAAAATGTTCATATAGAACCTTCGATAATTTTTTTTTCAACAACTTTGCCTCGATCCATGCTATAAAATCAAATAAATCCAATAGCTGTTTTTCAAAAGAATCCTGATATAAGGCAGATAATTGCTCCCATAATTTATTCCACATACTTTGCCGAGTCTGTAATAAAATCGGTAAAGAATCCTTATTTAAAAAACTTAACATATAACGCTCTATTTGATAATATCGTTCCTTATCCATTAAAAAACGGCGTTTCAGAGAACGGCTTTCATAACGAATTATGTCAAAATCTCCTTGCTCATAATATATCATCAACTTTACAAGACGAATAGTATGAGAGAGAGGGAGATAATCTAGATTTCTATCCAATATTGCTTTATTGATAAAATATCTTGCTCGTTTCATATTACCATTCCCCAAATAAACCAACGCTGTATAAAGGCAAAGTTCTGCTTGCCGTATTGGATTAAGACTTTCAAATTTATTATAAAGAGTAATTTCATACTCATCTATCAAATGGATACAGCTTTCAAAATCACCTTTATCTAAAAAAAGAAAAAGTTCATATTGAAACAACAAACAAGTTGCATTTATTTGAAAATCGGCAAAAGATTGTGTGGTCAATCCTTTCAATTCCTCCAAAAAGTGCCTTATTCCTTCATAATTGGCAACAGAACGTAAGCTTCCTAACACTCCCTCCAATGTAGACAAATAATAATAAGGAGGATTCTCCCAAAGTTTCACATTTGTTTTAAACAAAACAGTTAATTCTTGAAACGAATTCAATGCCGCTTCATAATCCCCTATACTCATCAGATAATTTGCTTGAAATAGTTGATGTATTTTGGTAATTTCAAAATTACTTTTACTTAATGATGACGCAATATATAGTTCGCTTATCATCAAATCTCCCATTTCTTTTTTTTGCATCTCTGAACGATTCCGACCTCTGTAAATCAATCTATATTTCAATAATTCATATAAAAAAGATTGTTCATTTATTTTCCGCAAGATTTTTAACGATTCCGTAATAATATATTGCTTATGGCACAATTCTTTCTCTGTAAGATAAGGAAAATCAAGATTTTGCAAATAATCAAGTTCAATCCGAGCAGCTAATAACAATACCATATAATTTTCATATTTTTGAGCTCTAACTATCGTCTTTTCTAACAACATAAAACTCTCATGAAACATAGACCGTTCATATAACATTTTAGCTTTCAGTATATCCTGATACAAATCATAACATACATCTCTCCCCTTCCGTAATCCGAGTAACATATTCAGGAGTTTATCATAAAGATATTGTAATGCAATATCAAACGACGAACCACCGTTCTTCTGCTTAAATCTTTCTCGCAAAAGCGAAGAGTCAGTTATACCTTCTCTTTCTATCAGTTCATAGATTTGAATAAAATCCTTTTTTGAATTTTTTCGAATTATTTGTACCGAAAAATGTTTCTTCTCTGATTTTGTCATCGATTTCAATAAAGAAACTACAGAATCTACCTTTGTCATAAAATATATTTTTATAGAATCATATTTTCAATGTTTTTTAAATATAGATATTATTCCAAATTTACAAAATTAATTTACATATAATCAAGTATATATATAAATATTATAAGAATTAAGATTATAATATACACATTAATTTTGGAAACTATATAGTATTAAAAATCTGTATCTTTATTTGATAAAATACCAAGAAAAATACAATATAATGAAAAATCCTAAAATCGTTGTTGTCGGAAGCTGTAACACAGATATGGTTGTAAAAGCAAATAAACTTCCTGCTCCTGGAGAAACAGTATTAGGCGGTACATTTTTGATGAATCCTGGAGGGAAAGGAGCCAACCAAGCTGTAGCAGCCGCACGTTTAGGTGGAAATGTAGCATTAATTTCAAAAATAGGGAATGACCTTTTTGGCAGGCAATCAATAGAATTATTCAGAGCAGAAGGAATAGATACCGACTATGTTTTCACCGACAACAAAAACCCTTCAGGAGTTGCTCTTATATCTGTCGATTCTTCAGGTGAAAATTGCATTATTGTCGCATCAGGAGCAAATTCCTCTCTCGACATTTCTGATATAAATAAAGCCCAAAAAATACTAATTGAAGCCAGTATTATACTCATACAATTCGAAATACCTATGCAAACCGTAGAATACGTAATAAAGTTTGCGTCAAAGTATAATAAAAAAATTATTCTCAATCCCGCTCCTGCACAAATCTTATCTGAACAGTTTCTAACATCAATATCTCTAATCGTTCCCAACCGTATAGAGGCCGAACTATTGACAGGAATAAAAGTTTATGATTGGGAAAGTGCCAAAAAAGCTGCAGATAAAATGGAAGAAAAAGGATTAAAGAATATAATAATTACATTAGGCTCTCTCGGTGTCTTAGTAAAAACAAAATCAAATCATTATATTATTCCTGCACATGAGGTTAAGGCTGTAGATACTACCGCTGCAGGAGATACCTTTTGCGGAGCCTTATGCGTAGCCCTTTCAGAAGGACAAGATATTATCAGTGCTGCAAAATTTGCTAATAAGGCATCCTCCATTACTGTAACTAGAATGGGAGCCCAGTCATCCATACCCAATAAAAAAGAACTTTTATTATAAATAACCTTTGTTTGCGTATATATGACTAAAAATTACTTAAAAACAAACTCAATAATATAAATATATGATCAAAAATAAGAACCTATAATTATGAACAATCAACAAAGGATAACAATTATCGGTAGTTCCAATATCGATATGGTCGCTCAAGTTCCACATTTGCCTAAACCTGGAGAAACAGTAGGAAATGCAATTTATATGCAATCTTTCGGAGGGAAAGGAGCTAATCAAGCTGTGGCTGCTGCACGTTTAGGCGGCAACATAACATTCGTCACATCTTTAGGCAATGATATGTATGCAACATTACTAACCGAACATTTCAAAAACAATAATATTGACACTCATTATATTCAATACTCTTCTGATACATCTACCGGTACCGCATTAATCTTCGTTTCAGACGATGCAGAAAATTGTATAGCTGTAGCACCAGGAGCAAATGCAGAACTCTCTATCGACAAAATACAATCATTCGAGGCGGCAGTAATATCTTCGTCAATTGTGATAATGCAAGCTGAGATCCCCTATGAAACAATCAAAGAAATCTCTCTTTTAGCACATAAGAAAGGTGTAAAAGTTATGGTCAATCCAGCTCCAGCAGTACCTATAGATTTAGATTTTATGAAATCCATTGATATACTTGTTGTCAATGAGACCGAAGCAGAAATCGTATCCGGTTTAAATATTAAAAAAGATGGTATAAAAAAAATCTCTCAAGAATTATCATCTAAAGGTCCTAAATGCGTTGTGGTCACTTTAGGTTCCAAAGGTGTATATTGCCTTTGTCATCAAAAAGAATACACTGTAGATAGCTTTAAAGTAAAGGCTATAGATACCACTGGCGCAGGGGATACTTTTTGTGGAGCTTTAGCTATAGCATTAGCAGAAAATGAAATGTCAATCAAAGCTCTACAATATGCATCTGCGGCCGCCGCTATTTCAGTTACTCGCATGGGGGCACAACCATCAATTCCCTATAAAGAAGAGGTTATCAAATTTTTAAAAGAACAAAATATCAATTTATAATTTTATCATTTTAAAATAATATCATATGTTTATTGTAAGCAATTATTCATTAGCAGTTATTTTCTGCATTATTACTATGTTTTGCTGGGGATCTTGGGGAAATACTCAGAAACTTGCCAGTAAAAGTTGGAGATATGAACTTTATTATTGGGATTACGTAATTGGTATTTTACTATTTTCCATCATCATGGCCTTTACATTAGGAAGCTTTGGAGAAAACGGACGTAGTTTTATTGAAGATATCCGCCAAGTAGATACAGCTAACATACTCAGTGCTTTTATTGGAGGAGCCATATTCAACGCATCCAACATTCTATTATCAGCTTCAGTCTCAATTGCCGGTATGTCAGTAGCTTTTCCATTAGGTGTTGGTTTAGCATTAGTATTAGGTGTTTTTATCAATTATTTCAGTACCCCTAAGGGAGACCCTATCACTCTCTTTATCGGTGTAGCACTTATTATAATTGCCATCATCTGTAATGGAATTGCAGCAGGAAAAAATAATAACGACAATGTATCTTCTAATACTAAAAAAGGGATTATTATTGCCATCATTGCCGGAGTCCTCATGTCATTATTTTACCGATTTGTCGCTGCATCTATGGATTTAGACAATTTTGTCCATCCTTCAAGTGGCAAGGCTACTCCATATACCGCATTTTTTATATTCGCGGTTGGGATATTCCTCAGTAACTTTATGTTCAAT
Organism: Coprobacter secundus subsp. similis; assembly: GCF_015097275.1. Lineage (GTDB taxonomy): Bacteria > Bacteroidota > Bacteroidia > Bacteroidales > Coprobacteraceae > Coprobacter > Coprobacter secundus. Next base: position 2,994,571 of record NZ_AP023322.1, on the reverse strand, counting down.
ACTTATGTTATGAAACGTCCCTTCATCGGCACTCCTATTAGTTACAAAGAATATTTTTCAGGTTTATTTAGTACCCATTCTGTAGGATTACTCGGCGGATGTATATGGGCAATAGGAACACTTTTCAGCTATATTGCTGCAGGAAAAGCTGGAGCTGCCATATCTTATGCTTTAGGGCAAGGAGCCCCCATGATTGCGGCCTTCTGGGGAGTTTTTATTTGGAAAGAATTCAAAGGAAATCCTAAAGAAACCCATCTTTTATTAACAATAATGTTTATCTTATTTATCATTGGCTTATCTCTTATTGTCCTGTCCGGAGGAAATTAAGATAATATCAACAGAACATATAATAAAAGGAGAGATAAGATTTCTCCTTTTATTATTACACAACATTTACAGTCCATTCGTCGCGTTTTTCCGGTAACATATTCCATCACAAACAGCAATCAGTACATCCGACTGGTTTTTTATTTCCACCCTATAATGACAAACAGTTTTATGCAAAAGAATTTCGGTCGCTGTTGCTGTCAATATATCATTCAAATATCCACTCGATAAAAAGCGGATATCTGACTGTATCGAAAAAGCAAGTAACCCATGAGCATTTGCAGCAGCAGCTATAGCCAAATCTGCTAAAGTAAAAAGAAGTCCACCTTGAACTACTCCCCCTGCATTTAAATGTTTTTCTATAACATTCACACATGCTACAGCATATCCAGGTTTCACTTCTTTTAGCTCTATCCCCGCATCCATAGCAAAATGGTCTTTTTTAAAAAAATCTACATAATCCATTTTTTTTTCATCTTTTAATTTCCAGCATAAATAGCTTTTAAAGAACCAATAGCAAGTTTTCCTTCTACCTGTAACGGTATTCTACGATTATCATCACTTATCCACGCTGTAATATTATCACTTTCATTTTCACCCTCATCCGTCGAAAAGTGAAGTTTGAGGCGAAATGCAGGAAATTCCCTATTTTTTAACTTTAAAATCGTGCGCCCCATAAATTCAATTGACAAATATTCTATATGATTGCCAGAAAATATATTTAAATTAAATCGCTGATACATAGGAGTTACAGGAAAGTCAATTGTTCTTAAATAGTAAAATACGCTCAACATATCATATGTCAGCTTACTTGACGGAACAGTATAATGTTCAATAGCATTACGTTTTGGGCGATATAATGTAATTTCACCCACACAGCCTTTTACACCCTTTTCATATTTATATTTTACTTCATCTTTTCGATATGTTTTATCTTCATCAGAAATTTTGGCATAATACAATGGCCGTAAATCTCCACGCCTCATAACTGAAACTAATGTATCTCTTACCCGAAAAATACGGTCGGCAAAAGCTAAAGTTCGAGCATCCATTTGAGACTTATAACATGATACATCATTAATGACTATAGGTTTCAATATTAGGCGGGCACTTGCCGCCTTTTTCCAAATAAAACCCCACTGGTAAATTACATCATATGATAAATTTTCTTCTCCCCAATGTGCATTATCTGTCATTAATTGCTGGGACCAGACCGTCATCGAAAAAGAGAGTATTAACAGAGCACATCCGGCACAGACCTTCTCTACCCTCCATACCATACTACTGATTACTAAACGGCATATCGCTTTCAGAAGATCCTTCATCTGTTTCATCTGCAACCTTCTCATCTTTAGGTTTATTTTTTACAATAGCTCGAGGTTTTTGTTGTTCTAGTGGTAAAGCAAATACATCCCAATCTTGTTCTACATCCCAATTCGCTTTCAATTTTAATACTTTAGGATAATAATAAACATCCTCAGGCTGTCTTTTTTCTACATAATTTCCAGTGTCAAACTTTCCATTACCGTTCTTATCAATTACTAAGCGAGCATAATAAGTCCCCGGATCAAGATACAAGAATTCTGCACCACCATCCACAACAGGAGCCTTTCGAACCGGAGTATCATTACTGTTCAATAACTCCACAAAGGCCGAATCTGTCACTCCTTGTGTAGCTAAATACAAATTAGAATATTCTTCTAACGCTCTCACTTTAAATGTCTGCGAAAACTTATCTGTTGGAGTTCCATATACACTCAATCCAGCCAATGAATCTATTGAAATCCTATATTCTTCCCCCGGTCTCCATTTATGCTTCAGTAAATACATACGCATCTTTACAGAATCCCGATTAAATGTAAACTCAACTGGATTCCATAATGTATCATTCTTTATTTCTAAATGGATAGCATTCCGATCTATGGTATCTACGGGTTCTGCATATTCAAACCGTAAAAAATCATATATATTTAATGAAGACGGCACTATTGCCGAAAGTTTCAAAAATTCAATTGCCGGAGTCTCTTTTTCATCTTTTTTCCGTCTTTCTTTTGCCACAGTCTTTTTACGTCGATAAATCATTTTAAGCGTATCCGTATACATCGATAATTTTCTTAAGCTATCGGTACGCATATAATATGATTCAAATATCAATGTATCACGTTTATATAATACTGAGTCTTTCAACCAATAATGTATTGTATCGTTTGTTACATTCGACTCTACATATGCCCAATCTTCACTATCAAAATTAAGAGGTTTCATCTTTGGCAAAGTGTCATTTGGAGCTGAAAAATATAAAGACATTTTTTGAGGAGAAAGACGCTCGCTTTTTTCCAAATAATGATTTTTAAAATTTTCATTAAAAGATTTCAATAAGATATTATCAGGATGGTAAAGAACTACCTGCTTCATCATTATTGTGTCTATAGTTACACTATCAGTCCAAATTGTATCTGGCCGTATCACGGTTTCTACTGATGGCACTACAGTTACGTCTGTAAAAGCTATATCTTCTGTCGCATTATCAAATCGATAATCCCGATTTAAATCTTTCAATGCATATATACGGTATGTTCCGGGAGAGACATTTTGTATCGAAAAATAACCACGAGCATCAGAAGAAGCAATACGCTCAAATGGAGTTTTAGTAAAAGCCGAGTCATTAAGATTCGAATGCAATCCTACCAGCATGCCCGTCACCGGTTCCAAATTTTCGGCATTTAATAATATACCAGAAACCTGTAATGTATCAATAATTGACCCCGTAGAAAAAGCAAAACTAAAATTTTCTAAAACATTTTTCTCATTGTTATCAACTATTGCATCTGCAAAATCTATTGTATATGTAGTATTCGGTCTCAAAGAATCTTTTAATTCTACAATCACTTTTCTCCCAGAAGTACGAATAAGCGGCATCTCCTTTTGTGGAGGAGAAACAACCACCTTCTCCGTCGCCTTTTCCACCAAAACAATCTCGTCGAATTCTATTTCTATTTTATTCTTCTTTACATTTATTTGATTCGGCAAAGGATCGCTTTTTACAAACACTGGAGGTGTCTCATCCTTTGGCCCCCCACCAGGTCGTGCCATATTCGCACATGATGATATAAAGCCTCCGACTAGTACCAATACTAAAATCATCGGAATATATATCGAATCTTTTTCTTTTCGCATTTTTATAACTTTATCCTGTAAATTAATGACCGTAAAGATACAAAAAAGAAGTATTAAAAGTCACAAAAGCATCTTTTCTACCCTTGAATAATAATAACAAACACAAATTAATCAAACATTTTGTTAGCCGAATTGAAAAAAAACATATATTTGCACCTTATTAAAAATGCGATAATCAAATTAAATAAAAATCATAAAGTAATAATCTTATGCAAAACAAAGGATTTATTAGAGTTTTTGCGGTATTACTTACGCTAGTATGCTTATTTTACCTATCATTCTCTCTGGTAACCCGATATCAGACGAATAAAGCGGAAGAATACGCAAACGGAGATAGCACGAAGTATGCCCAATACATGGACTCTATTTCGACTGAAAAAGTGTATTTATGGTATTATACCTTTAAACAGTGCCGTGAAATGGAAATTGGCCTCGGTCTAGATTTAAAAGGTGGTATGAATGTAACTTTACAGATTTCTGTAGCAGACGTTCTCAAATCTCTTTCGAACAATAACCTCGACCCCAATTTCAACAAAGCTTTAGCTATCGCAACAGCTAACCAAGCCGAAAACAAAGATTTCTTATCAGCATTTTACAATGAGTATAGAAAACTGGACCCAAATGTCCGTTTAGCAGCTATTTTTAGCACGTATCAATTAAAAGATAAGATTACACCAAATGCAACAAATGATGAAGTACTCAAAGTTCTTCGTTCCGAGTTGGATGACGCTATCGACAATTCGTTCAACGTTCTTCGTACGCGTATAGACCGTTTCGGGGTTGTCGCTCCTAATATTCAACGTTTGGAAAAAGACGGACGTATCTTAGTCGAACTTCCCGGTGTAAAAGAACCTGAACGTGTTAGAAAACTCCTGCAAGGAAGTGCTAACCTTGAATTCTGGGAAACTTATAACTTAAGTGAGTTCTACAATCAATTGGCTGCAGCAAACGATATCATTGCTCAAGCAGAAAATCTTACAATAGATAGCACATCCGTAGTAAAAAATACCACAGCAAGCGTTGATAGTACAACTTTAGCACAAAATCCAACTAATGTTCAAGATAGTGTTGCTCAAAAAATCAAAAAAGAATTAAATAAGACAGAAAGCGACCAGCAAAGAATTGAAACTTGGAAAAAACAGAATCCATTATTCGCTAAGTTGCAACTCAACGTTTCCCAACAGGGTGCAGTCAGTCAAAGTCCTGCAGTCGGAATAGCGCATTATTCCGATACAGCGGCAGTCAACCGTTATTTGCAAATACCTCAAGTTCGTGAATTGTTACCTGCCAATATCATGTTTAAATGGACAGTGAAAGCAATTGATGAAAAAGAACAATATTATCAATTAGTAGCATTAAAAGCGACGAATGGAGGTCGTCCCCCATTGGAAGGAGACGTTATCACTGACGCCCGGGAAGATTTTGACCGTACAACTAACTCAGCAGTTGTAAGCATGACGATGAATGCTGAAGGGTCTAAAATATGGGAACAACTTACTCGTGAAAATATTGGAAAATGTATCGCTATTGTCCTTGACAATCAAGTGTATTCTTTCCCTGTAGTAAATACAGAAATATCAGGAGGTAGTTCACAAATATCTGGAAATTTCACTCCAGAAGAAGCAAAAGACTTAGCTAATGTACTGAAATCCGGTAAAATGGCTGCTTCTGTCAAAATTGTACAAGAAGATATTATCGGTCCGTCATTAGGACAAGAAGCTATACAAAGCGGTATCATGTCATTCATTTTCGCACTTATATTGTTAATGGTTTACATGATCAGCGTATATGGTGTAGTACCAGGATTGATTGCCAATGGAGGACTTATCTGTAATATGTTCTTTACTTTAGGAGTATTGGCATCATTCCAAGCTGTACTTACACTTTCAGGTATTGCAGGGTTAGTATTATCATTAGGTATGGCCGTGGATGCAAATGTACTTATTTTTGAAAGATCAAAAGAAGAACTCCGATTAGGCAAAAACCTAAAATCTGCAATTACCGACGGTTACAAAAATGCATTTTCTGCAATCTTTGACTCAAACTTAACATCTATTATTACTGGTATTATCCTATTCTTCTTCGGAACAGGACCGATCAAGGGTTTTGCAACCACATTGATTATTGGTATTATTATGTCATTCTTTACAGCCGTATTCCTAACGCGTTTAGTATTTGAAAAAGGTCTTGAAAAAGGATGGTTCAAGAATTTGACATTTACGACTTCTTTGACAAAAAATTTATTGGCTCATCCAAATATCAATTTCCTTGGAAAACGCAAAATCGGATACACTGTAGCAGGGATATTAGTAGTAATTGGAGCTATCTCATTTACAATCAAAGGATTGAATCAAGGTATTGAATTCACTGGAGGTCGTAACTATGTAGTTCGTTTTGATAAAACTGTAAATACCCAAGAAATTGCAAACTTGCTAAAACCGGAATTTGAAGGAAGCACTTTATCCGTAATCACAATTGGTAGTGACAACCAAGTTCGTATCTCTACCAATTACAAAATTATGGATAGTTCCGATGGAATTGACGAAGAAATTGAAGGTAAAATATATCGCTCAATCAAAAATGGTAATTTAATTGGAGATGAATCTCTAGCTCAATTTAAAGACCAGCATATCATGAGTACTCAAAAAGTGGGACCAAGTATTGCTGATGATATTAAAATTGCAGCATTCTGGGCAGTATTATTCTCCCTTATTGCTATTGCTCTTTACATTTTATTACGATTCCGAGACATCTCGTTTAGTGTAGGAACCTTAGTTGCATTGGCATTCGATACTGTCATTATCATCGGCTTCTATTCTATATTCTATGGAATCTTACCATTCTCCATGGAAATCGATCAATCTTTTATTGCTGCTATTCTAACTGTGATTGGATACTCAGTAAATGATAAAGTTGTTGTATTTGACCGTGTTCGAGAAGTTGCCAATATTTATCCAAAACGAGACAAATTTATCGTCATTAACGATGCTCTAAATAGTACATTATCTCGTACTATCAGTACATCATTGAGTACAGCAATTGTTTTGATATGCATCTTTGTATTAGGAGGAGATACAATCCGTAGCTTTACATTCGCTATGTTATTAGGTGTAATTATAGGTACTCTTTCCACACTCTTCATGGCTGTTCCTATTGCTTATGAATTACAAAGTCGTAAGCAAAAAAAGGAACAAGCACAAGAAGCTGCATCCTCAAAAAAGTAAGTTAGTGAACTATCTTATAAATGAAGAGAGCCAGAGTAATCTCTGGCTCTCTTCATTTATAAGATACAAAAAAGCTGTAATGATAATCATTACAGCTTTTTTGTATCTTCGCCGGGAATCGAACCCGGATCTAAAGTTTAGGAAACTTTCGTTCTATCCATTGAACTACAAAGACTTTTATATTTCGATACAAAAATACAATAAAATCTTCATGTAGCCAAATCAGAATTAATCAAAGAGGGCTTTCAATACATCCAAAGATTTCAACTCCTGAAATCCAGCATGATGTAATTTGAAATAAGTTATTATATAATCCAAAATCTCAGATCGTTCTCCTCGATTAAACTGAAACAAATGCAAATTATTATAATTCATTCTCATTATTTTATAAAATACACCAGCTTCCATAGAAGATAAAAAATAAGAATGATTGGGACGAATAGCAGAAAAAACTCCATTTATCAAATCAAAAAAATCACCTTTCTTATATCCAGAAATATTGGGATAAAAACCCATATAACCAGTCAATTCGATAAGGAAGCAAATATGGAAATTAGCCTTTCCATCCTCCATCAAATTAAGAAATTGTATTGATTGTAACAAAAATCTAAAGAAAGAATTATTAGGTTCAGGCTCTCGAATAACTTTCGAGAGAAACTCAGCAAGAAAAAGCGTAATTGCATTTTTTATCGGATCATAATGCAATTGAAATACAGGGACAGCGGTCTGGACGTCCTTAATGCGCTGAATATCCTGCCTTGGCTTAACTTCTCCGTCAATATATAAAATAGCAAACGGAGAAAATAATGTTCTCATAAGACGGCTCTTTTTACCTTGCTGTAAAGGTAATGCATAGGAAATCCGCCCATATTTTTCTGTATAAACATGAACCAATGACGTTTTATCATTATAAGCCGTTATACTTAAAACAATTCCAGTTGTTTTATCCAGCATTCTACAATAATTTAGCACAAAAATAATGTTTTTGTATAATATCAAAATAGAAAGAGATTAATATTTATTCTTATCAAAGAGTCAAAATGATAACTAAAAGGAGGCAATGCTGCTTTAACAAGGCAATATATATGGCAAAACATAACGGAAATGCATAAAAAGATACCGTTTAGGCATATTTTTTTATCAAATATTTTGTCAATTAAAAAAACAGCTCTATATTTGCACTCGCATTTGAGAAAACCTATAAGAGATAATTATAGACTTTCCGAAGAAGGCCCATTCGTCTATCGGCTAGGACGCAAGATTTTCATTCTTGAAAGAGGGGTTCGATTCCCCTATGGGCTACAAATAAAATTAATAAAAATATAAGGAGATTAGTCGAATGGCAAATCACAAATCATCTATCAAAAGAATCAGACAAGCGCAAGCTAAAAAATTGCGAAACAGATACTACGCAAAGACTGCAAGAAATGCAGTAAGAAAATTGCGTGCTACTACTGTTAAAGATGATGCTGCAGCTTTATATGTGAAAGTTAGCTCAATGCTTGATAAGTTAGCAAAAAAGAATGTTATTCACAAAAACAAAGCAAGCAATCTAAAATCTAAATTAGCTTTATATATTAACAAGCTTTGATTAGATTAAAATATCCGATAGGACCTATACAAGTCCTATCATATTGAGAAGGCCCATTCGTCTATCGGCTAGGACGCAAGATTTTCATTCTTGAAAGAGGGGTTCGATTCCCCTATGGGCTACTTTAAGCATTAAGATTTCTCTTAGTGCTTTTTTATTTTATACTTTATTCCTCCAGCAGGTTATTTTAACGAAAATCTATCCATCAGATTTTATCTATCCGAGTTTTTTTGCTAACTTTGTTTATTCTTGAATTCGATTGCTCATTCTGCATCAGATTCATCTATCAGTGTAAAAAACAAAAACATACAAAAAATATGTCAGAAGAACAAAAGGCTAACAACGCTTCGTACTCTGCCGACAGCATTCAAGTGCTTGAAGGTCTCGAAGCGGTAAGAAAACGTCCGGCCATGTACATCGGCGACATTGGCGTAAAAGGTTTGCATCATTTAGTTTATGAAGTAGTTGACAATTCTATTGATGAGGCACTTGCCGGATATGCCACTCACATCGACGTATTTATCAATGAAGATAATTCTATCACAGTTGTAGATAATGGACGAGGCATTCCGGTCGATATGCATGAAAAAGAGCATAAATCTGCTCTCGAAGTTGTATTAACTGTACTTCATGCCGGAGGTAAATTTGACAAAGGCTCTTATAAAGTATCAGGAGGGTTACATGGTGTAGGTGTATCATGCGTAAATGCATTATCTACTTATCTCCGAGCAGAAATAAAAAGAAACGGAAAAATATACATGCAAGAATACTCTTGTGGGAAACCGCTTCACGACGTTGAAATCATCGGAACAACAAACGAAACCGGGACAACAATCACATTCAAACCCGACGGTGATATTTTTTCTGAGGTAGTTTACCAAGCAAATATTTTAGCCTCCCGTTTACGGGATTTAGCATTTCTGAATGCAGGGATTTATCTGTCTTTAACTGATAAACGAGAGAAAAAAGAAAATGGAGAATACAAAAAGGAAGAATTTTATTCCATCGAAGGTCTAAAAGAATTCGTTCGATATATCGATAGCTCCAAAGAACATCTAATAGAAGATATTATACATATCAATACAGAAAAACAAGGTGTTCCTGTAGAAGTAGCTATGACGTACAACACTTCATACAACGAAAACATTTACTCTTACGTAAACAATATCAACACCATAGAAGGTGGAACCCATTTAGCTGGATTCCGGCGTGGATTAACCCGTACTTTGAAAAAATACGCCGAAGATTCTAAAATGCTAGAAAAAGTAAAAGTAGAGATTAGCAGTGACGATTTTAGAGAAGGCCTTACCGCTGTTATTTCAGTAAAAGTCATGGAGCCTCAATTCGAAGGACAAACCAAAACTAAATTAGGAAATAATGAAGTAATCGGAGCTGTAGATGTAGCTGTAAGTGAAGCCTTACGCAATTATCTGGAAGAAAATCCAAAGCCGGCAAAAGCAATTGTCGAAAAAGTTATTTTAGCAGCAACTGCCCGCCATGCCGCCCGTCATGCCAGAGAAATGGTACAACGTAAATCACCACTATCAGGAGGTGGTTTACCCGGGAAATTAGCTGATTGCTCAAAACGAACCCCAGAGGATTGCGAAATATTCTTGGTCGAAGGGGATTCTGCTGGTGGAACAGCAAAACAAGGACGTGACCGTGCTTTTCAAGCTATTTTACCATTACGCGGTAAAATTCTAAATGTAGAAAAGGCCATGCATCATAAAGTCCTCGAAAGCCAAGAAATTCGCAATATATATACAGCATTAGGAGTAACCATTGGAACAGAAGATGACACAAAAGAAGCAAACATTTCCAAACTACGTTATCATAAAATCATCATAATGACTGATGCTGACGTTGACGGGAGTCATATAGCGACATTGATTATGACCTTCTTCTTCAGACATATGCGTCCTCTTATAGAAAATGGATATTTATATTTGGCTACTCCACCTCTATATCTTTGTAAAAAAGGAAAAGTTGAAGAATATTGTTGGACAGACGAGCAACGCCAACAATTTATTTTAAAATATGGAAATGGTAGTGAAAACCAAATTCATACACAACGTTATAAAGGTTTGGGAGAAATGAATGCACACCAGCTTTGGGAGACAACGATGGATCCCGAAAATAGAATTTTGCATCAAGTAACAATAGAAAATGCAGCTGAAGCTGATCGCATTTTCTCAATGTTAATGGGTGAAGACGTCGGTCCACGTCGTGAATTTATTGAAGAAAATGCAAACTATGCAAATGTGGATGCTTAACAAGTACATTCTCATTCATATGAAAGGAAAAGCATTTCTGAATTCAGAAATGCTTTTCCTTTCATATAATTTAATATTCAAAAAAATAACAGAAAAAAACAGTAAATAATATCAAGTATAAAGACCTATACAAATTTACAATAACAGATTTCAATCACACATTTCTCTATAATATAGAGAAGTTTTCCCATTTCTCATAAAAGATTTCTCAAAAATATCACTTACTTTGTAAAAGCTTATTTATAAAATAACCTCTTTGCCCGATTATCTTCGGGCATTATACACTAATAATGAATATATGGGAAAAAAAGACAAAAATAAAAGCAAAATAAAAAGGCTGAAAAAAGAAGAAATCAAACAACGTATCATTACTTTTTTCAGTGAGGAAGCAACAAGGTCGCACAATTATAAACAAGTATCACACGTTATTGGAGCAAAGACTGAAGTACAAAAACAAATGGTTTGCGAAATCTTGGAATCTTTAAAAGACGATGATTATCTTATTGAGATTGTACCAGGAAAATATAAATTTAATAACCGTGGGACTTCAAGTGTAGAGGGAATATTTGAACGTAGGAGCAATGGCAAAAATCACGTGATCACTGAAGACGAAGGAGATCCGATTTTTATTGCAGAACGAAACTCCCTTAGAGCAATGAATGGAGATAAAGTAAAAGTCCTAATCTATGCTAAAAGAAAAAATCATGTTTTAGAGGGAGAAATAACCGAAATTATAGAAAAAGCGCCGCAAATTTTTATCGGAACCCTTGAAATCCAAAAGCATTTTGCTTTTTTACTTACTGACAATAAAATATTGGCAAATGATATTTTTATCCCCAAAGAAAAATTAAAAGGGGCAAAAAATGGAGATAAGGCTATTGTTCAAATCACAAGTTGGCCTGAACGAGCCAAAAACCCATACGGTGAAGTCATAGACATATTGGGTACTTCTGGAGAAAACAATACTGAAATGCATGCTATTCTTGCCGAATTTGGACTTCCTTATAGTTATCCACAAACTGTCGAAAAAGCCGCAAACAAGATAGATGACACTATATATCCTGACGAAATAAAACGCAGAGAAGATTTTCGGAGTATCACAACCTTCACTATTGACCCTAAAGATGCAAAAGATTTTGATGATGCTTTATCTGTACGTCACCTGAAAAATGGATTATGGGAAGTTGGTGTACACATTGCCGACGTTACTTACTATGTAAAACCTGATAGCATCATTGACCGAGAGGCTGAAAAAAGGGCTACATCTATTTATCTTGTAGACCGAGTTATTCCAATGCTCCCCGAAAGATTGTGCAATCAAGTATGTTCTTTACGCCCCAATGAAGAAAAATTATGTTATTCCGTCATCTTTGAACTAAATAACAAAGCTGAGATTCAAAATTCAAGAATTGTTCGTACTATTATCAAATCTGATCGAAGATTTACTTATGAAGAAGCCCAAGATGTAATTGAATCTGGTAAAGGGGATTACAAAGATGAAATACTTATTTTAAACGACTTAGCTCAAAAACTCAGAACTAAACGATTTTCGAATGGGGCTATTAACTTCGATCGGCATGAAGTAAAATTTGAAATTGATGAAACCGGAAAACCTATTAGTGTATATTTTAAAACCTCTAAGGAAGCAAATAAACTAATAGAAGAATTTATGCTATTAGCCAATCGAACTGTTGCCGAAGCTATAGGAAAAGTTCCTAAAGGTCGTAAAGCAAAAGCATTTGTATATCGGGTACACGATTTACCAGATCCTGAAAAAATGAACAATTTAGCAACATTTATTCGACGCTTTGGATACAATTTAAAAACAGAGGGAAATAAAAATGATGTTTCAAAATCAATAAATAATTTACTTGATAATGTACAAGGAAAACGGGAAGAAAATCTCATCGAGACCGTAGCTATACGCACGATGGCAAAAGCAGCTTATTCGACCACTAATGTCGGACATTACGGTTTAGCTTTTGATTACTATACCCACTTCACTTCCCCTATACGCCGATACCCAGATATGATGGTTCACCGTCTACTGGCAAGATACTCCGAAGGAGGACGAAGTGTCAATGAAAAGAAACTTGAAGAAGAATGTAAACACTCCTCTGAAATGGAACTTACTGCGGCCAATGCCGAACGAGCATCTATAAAATACAAACAGGTAGAATTTTTGAGTGAACGATTAGGAGAAGAATATGATGGAGTCATATCAGGAGTAACAGAATGGGGACTTTATGTCGAAATAAATGAGAATAAATGCGAAGGTTTGGTTCCTATACGAGATTTAGAAGATGACTTTTATGAATTCGACGAAAAAAATTACTGCCTTATGGGACGCCGCACACACAAGATTTATCGCTTAGGGGATCCCATTCGAATACAAGTAGCTCGTGCTAATCTGGAGAAAAAACAACTTGATTTCGCACTAATCGAATAAATAATATCTTTAAGTAAAAGCATTTATGAATAATCTAACAAACTATCACAGTCACTGTCTCTATTGTGACGGAGTAGCTCCAGCTGAAGATTTTGTAAAAGAAGCTATCGCTATGGGTTTTTCCTCTTATGGAATTTCTTCTCATGCACCTATTCCATTTGAGAGTTGTTGGAACATGAAGCAAGAAAAATTAACAGATTATATTGTTGAAATAAACTCGTTAAAAGAAAAGTATAAAAATGATATAGAACTTTATATCGGACTCGAAATTGACTATTTAGACAAAACCTACAATCCCGCATCATCTATCTTCCAGACAACACCATTGGATTACCGAATAGGTTCAGTCCATTTTCTAAAAATAGGAGATGAACAGTTTATTGATATTGATACCTCTCCGGAACAATTTAAGATTACTGTCGAAACCATTTTTAATGGGGATATAATCAAATTAGTGCGCCACTACTTTGATACCATGGTACAAATGATAGAAACCGGAGGTTTCGATTTTATAGGTCATGCTGATAAAATATCAATGAATGCTTTAAGTTATCGACAAGGTATTACCAGTGAAAAATGGTACAATGAACTCATACAAGATTATTTTCATTTTATTGCAGAAAAAGGTTGTATGGTCGAAATAAATACAAAAGCATGGAAGAAAAAAAGACTTTTTTTCCCTAATCGGCAGCATTTCTCCTTATTAAGAAAATTTAATATTCCTGTAGTCGTAAACGCAGATACACACCATCCATCACGAATTAATGATGGACGTATCGACGCATTGCATGCACTTTTATCGGAAGGATTCACACATGTACGACAATTGGTAAAAGGAGAGTGGAAAGATGTGATAATTTCTATATAAGACGAAACTTTAAGTATCATATACACGCATATTTAACGTATCGAGACTAAAAAAATCCATATTTTCGCATTATCTTTGTTTGCTAACCGAAGAATTTCTGTAATATGGAAAATGAAACAATACAGACTCCTGGACTGGAATATAGCTCAGACACCATACGAACCCTCGACTGGAAAGAACATATACGCCGGCGACCTGGCATGTATATAGGAAAATTGGGAGACGGGAGTCATTCAGATGACGGTATATACGTATTACTCAAAGAAGTACTCGACAACGCCATTGATGAATACATGATGGGATTTGGGAAACAAATAACTGTAGATATCAACGAAACTTCTGTTATAGTGCGGGATTTTGGACGAGGAATTCCTCTCGATAAAGTGAAAGATGTCTCTTCAAAAATGAATACCGGTGCTAAATATGATTCTAAAGCATTTAAAAAATCTGTAGGTCTCAACGGTGTCGGTATCAAAGCAGTCAACGCTCTTTCTTCTGAATTCTACATTTGTTCTCATCGAGATGGCTTATGCAAAGCCATTCTTTATAATCAAGGAAATATTATTGAAGATAGTACAGAAAAAAAGACAACCGAAGAAAACGGTACATTAGTTCGTTTTATTCCTGATAATACAATCTTTAAAGGATATCATTACAGAGATGAATTTATAGAAGCACTTCTTAAAAACTATGTATATCTCAATTCGGGACTTACCATTATATTTAATGGAAAACGGTTTCATTCTCGTAACGGATTGGTCGATTTGCTAAATGAGAAAATGACCTCTGATCCTCTATACCCTGTTATCCATTTAAAAGGTGAAGACATAGAAGTTGTTATTACCCATAACAATCAATACGGAGAAGAATATTACTCTTTTGTCAACGGTCAACATACAACTCAAGGAGGTACACATCTAACAGCATTCAGAGAAGCTGCATCACGCACAATAAAAGAATTTTATAATAAAAACTTCGATTACTCTGATATTCGAAACGGAATTGTCGCTGCTGTCAGCATTAAAGTCGAAGAACCTGTTTTCGAATCTCAGACCAAAACAAAACTCGGCTCTCGTGATATAGGGCCAGATGGCCCCTCTGTAAGTAAGTTTATCGGAGATTTTCTGAAAAAAGAATTAGATAATTATCTGCATAAAAATACTGAAACAGCAGATATTTTATTAAAAAAAATTCTTGAATCAGAGAAGGAAAGAAAAGCAATTGCCGGAGTTACTAAATTGGCTCGTGAAAGAGCCAAAAAGGCTAATTTGCATAATAAAAAACTACGAGACTGCCGTGTTCACTATAATGATTCCAAAGGTGACAACCGCGAAGAATCAAGCATTTTTATTACAGAGGGAGATTCTGCAACCGGTTCTATTACAAAAAGCCGGAATGTCGAAACCCAAGCCGTTTTCAGCCTTCGGGGTAAACCGCTAAATTCATATGGCCTCACACGCAAAGTAGTATACGAAAACGAAGAGTTCAATTTGTTGCAGGCTGCATTAAATGTTGAAGATGGGATAGAAGGATTACGATATAATAAAATCATTATTGCAACTGATGCCGACGTTGATGGTATGCATATACGATTATTACTTATCACATTTTTCCTTCAATTTTTTCCAGACCTTATCAAAAAAGGGCATATTTATATTTTACAAACACCTCTATTTCGAGTAAGAAATAAGAAAGAGACATTATACTGTTACTCTGAAGAGGAGAGATTAGCTGCTCTTGATAAAATTAAAGTCAATCCTGAAATTACACGTTTTAAAGGACTTGGCGAAATTTCTCCAGATGAATTCCGGCATTTTATCGGTCCAGATATTCGCCTGGACCAAGTGACTTTACGAAAAGAAGATTTAGTTAAGGAATTACTAGAATTTTATATGGGGAAAAATACTATGGAACGGCAAAACTTCATTATTCAAAATTTAGTTGTAGAAGATGATGAAAACATTGCATAAAAAAATAGCTGTTTTCCCAGGAACTTTCGATCCATTTACTATAGGACATATGTCTTTAGTAAATCGAGGTCTTACTATGCTCGATGAAATTATTGTTGCAGTAGGTATCAACGAAGCCAAGAGCCAATACTTTACGCTTGAGGAAAGAGTCGATATGCTCCAAAATCTGTTCCGGAACAATCCTCGAGTGCGAGTATTATCATATGATTGTCTAACTGTAGATTTAGCTAAAAAATGTGAAGCTGGATTCATCTTACGAGGAATTCGGTCTGTAAATGATTTCGAATACGAAAAAACTATTGCTGATGTAAATCGTAAAATTTCGGGAGTGGAAACCCTTGTACTTTTTACTGAACCCGAACATACACACATCAGCTCAACTATCGTACGCGAACTATTGAGATATGGACGGAAGGTTAACCAGTTTCTTCCTACAGGATTAGTTCTTCCCGAAAGAAATGAAAAATAAAATAAACAAAGACCAATGATAAAAAGATTTTCTCTTCTGATTCTCGCCCTTTCGACTATTTCATGTATAGGTGCGCAAAGACAATCAGAAGCAAATAAAAAATTGAGTTTGGCAGAATTTGCAATAAGCAATTTATATGTTGACAATGTCGATGAATCAAAACTTGTAGAAGACGCTATAAGAGGAATGTTGGAGAAGCTTGATCCTCACTCCAGCTACATGACTCCAGAAGAGACAAAAGAGATGAATGAACCATTACAAGGAAATTTCGATGGTATAGGCATTCAATTCAATATGGTAAAAGACACTCTATATGTTGTTCAGACTGTTGCCGGAGGTCCATCTGAAAAAGTCGGGATATTAGCTGGTGACCGCATAATTGCTGTTAATGATACTGCTATAGCCGGAGTTAAGATGAAGAACACAGACATTATGAAGCGTCTAAGAGGACCTCGAGGCTCGAAAGTAAATGTATCTATCCTGCGTCGAGGAATTAACGAGCCACTGACATTCCGAATTACACGAGGCCAAATTCCTATTTATAGTATAGATGCGAGCTATATGGCCAATAAAAATACCGGCTACGTCCGTTTAAGTCGTTTCTCTGCTTCCACAGGAAAAGAATTTTCCGATGCGCTGAAAAGATTGAAAAAAGAAGGGATGAAAAATCTGATTATAGACCTACAAGGAAATGGAGGAGGTTATCTAAATGCTGCCATAGATGTAGCTCAAGAATTACTCGCCAATGACGAAATTATAACATATACTCAAGGACGACGTTCTCCACGAACAGATTATAAAGCAAAATCATCCGGACTTTTCAAAGATGGTAATGTAATCATCCTAGTAGATGAATCCAGTGCTTCTGCCAGTGAAATCGTTTCAGGTGCTATACAAGATTGGGATCGAGGCCTTATTGTAGGTCGCCGGACTTTTGGCAAAGGTTTAGTACAACGACCTATTCCTATGCCCGATGGATCTATGATACGTCTTACTATATCCCGTTATTATACTCCATCAGGACGAAGTATCCAGAAGCCTTACCAAAAAGGAGACTCTGAAGAATATTTCAAAGATATTGTCGAACGCTACAATAAAGGAGAATTGACCAATGCTGATAGCATCCATTTTCCTGATTCTTTGAAATACAAAACTCTAATAAATGAACGCACTGTATATGGAGGCGGAGGTATTATGCCCGATTACTTCATTCCTTTGGACACAACGCGATTCACTGATTATCATCGAGATTTAATAGCCAAAGGAATACTCAATCAGTTTATTATTTCATACATCGATAAAAACAGGAAAGAATTGACCACTACATATAAAAATAATGTAACCACATTTTTAGATGATTTTACTGTAAATGACAAATTATTAAAAGAGCTTATTTCTTTTGCAGAGAAAGACAAAGTGAAATATAATGAGGAACAATTTAAAAAATCAGAACCAATTATAAAAGAACAGTTAAAAGCATTAATAGCACGTGATATTTTCGATATGACAGCTTATTACAGAGTAATGAACCAATTTAATGATTCTTATTCTAAAGCATTAGAAATTATAAATGATCCACAGAAATATAATACGCTTTTAAAGATTAAGAAATGAAATTTACAATAATAAGAAAAGCGGACTTTAAGGTCCGCTTTTCTTATTATTGTAAATCCAATACTCTCTATAACATATTACTTCTTCCTAAAACCTTCAAAATAAAACAGTCAATAAAATAAAAGCAACTTTTTATCAATCAAAAGAAGTAATAGTGTCATTCCACACAAAAGTCGCTTTTAACGGATAATGATCAGAATTCTTTAACTTTCCTATTTCAGTAGTTACTGCATGAAAATCTCCACTATATAATATATGATCTATCCGAAACAGGAACCCATTTTTATGATATGTTATTCCCGGTCCAAACCCTGTCTCAACGTAAGCATCTTTCAATTTTCCTCTAATTTTATGATATACATAAGACTGAGGCGTATCATTAAAATCTCCACAAACAATTATATTATTATCACCTTCTTTCCGTATAGCATGAGATACTTTTTCTGCTTGTACCGACCTTTGTATATAGGCTATATCTAACTTAGGAACCAACCGGTTCTTAAATTCTCCTATCAATTCCGGCTCAAAGTGTTTCAACATTCGACGGTACAAAGCTCGATCTCCCAATGTAAATTTATTTGACTCTAAATGATTATTTACTACCGTCAACTCCCTTCCTTTGTACTGAATTCTATAAAGATATGAAGAATTATAAACACTCTCATATACTATCTCTTGCACTTCAATAATCGGATACTTCGAATAGCAAGCAATACCCGAACCAGAATATGGATTCTTAGATTTATCTGAAAAATAATGATATGGATAATCTTTTAAAGCTTGGTTTATCTGTACTTCTGATATTATACTCTTATCACGGCCAAATGCAAACTCCTGCATACAAATAATATCGGCTCCGCTATTAGCTATATACTCGAGAATTTCGTTAGGTTTATTATCCAAATGAGGCTTCAATCCTTGAAAACATTCTACATTATAAGATAAAATTACCAAAGAGTCACCAGTTATAGTTACTTCTTCCCCCCTATGTAACGGAATATATAGCTTTACTTCTGGGAAACAAATAAATAACGTAATTAAAGATAAGCAGAAAAGCCAACGCCGCTGTAACAACCAAAATACAATGAACAAAACATTTGCAAATAGAAAAACCGGAAAAGCCAAACCTAAATAAGAAGGAAACATCATTTTCACAGGAGAAATAAGATAAGCATAAGAAGACAAAATCAATAAAACAGCAAAAATACAGTTCATCATCACTGTTATTGTCAAATATGTTATCTTTATAAACTTCATTTCCTATTTTTTACTGGCATCAAATAGTTTTTTCTTTTCAGCATCAGAGAGTGCTGAGTAACCTGATTGCTTTATCTTATCCAAAATATGGTCTATCTCTTCCATTTCTTTATGCTTACGAGCATTATAATCCATATCCGATTCTCTTCGAGGATTTTGAGAAATATTCATTTTTTTAATCTTCATCTTTCGAGGACCAGGCTTAAACATTGTGACAAATTTATCGACTATAAGATTTATAAAACGAGTCATATCATGTCCTTTACGCCAGCTTGAGACAAACCACCAACCCATCAAAGCACCTCCTAAATGAGCGATATGTCCCCCTGCATTACTTGATGTAATACTTAACAAATCAATCACAATGGTTACAATTGCTATATATTTAAGAGATATTGCACCAAAAAATAAAAGATTTATCTTATAATCCGGTGCATATACTGCAGTAGCAACAACAATTGCCAATATTGCAGCCGAGGCTCCTAACAAAAATCCGTCAACAGAATCAAAATAAGGAAAAATATTATATGATAAAAGAAATAATATCGCACCGGCCCATCCTCCTAAAAGATATAACCCTCCCATTTGTTTTTCACTGAAAAAAAGAAGGAATATTTGGCCAAACCAATAAAACCATATCATATTAAAAAGAATATGCCATATATCATAATGAAGAAACATGTAAGTAACGAGAGTCCATGGCCGCACAAGCAATAAATACAAGTCGGATGGCAACTCGAAATAATTCAAAATAATACGTCCATCAATATTGAACAACATCAAAAAGACAATAGACAAACGCAAAATCAAAAAAACAGCAACATTCAGATAAATCAACTTTATCAAGAGAGATCCATTACGATACAGCTGCACTAGTTTACCAAAAATATTGTCCATTACCAAAACCTTTTTTCTTCCAATACTTGATTAAGAAAAATCCAAACAGCATACCTCCAAGGTGCGCAAAATGAGCAATGTTATCACCACTAAAGTTTCCTACACCCAAGAACAATTCCACTATTCCATAAAATATAACAAAATATTTAGCTTTGACTGGTATCGGAATAAACATAATAAAAAGTTCCGCATTCGGAAATAACATTCCAAAAGCAAGTAGTATCCCAAAAACAGCACCTGAAGCTCCAATGGTTATCACGTTATTCAATAGCGCACGCGTCGTTTCCCAACCAGCCTGAACGATAGTAGCATCAATTGCATCTTTCAAAGAGAAAAACCATGTCACTTCTTGCACCAGCCCTGCTCCAATACCCGTAGTCAAATAATAAATAAGGAACCGTTTACTGCCCCAAACCATTTCCAGTGTACGGCCAAACATAAAGACCGAAAACATATTGAAAAATACATGCCCAAAAGATCCCGGGTCATGCATAAACATATAAGTCACTAACTGCACTGCATTAAAATCAGAAGCAGCAAAATAGTGCAAACCTAAGTACTTTACCAAATCAATTCCCACACGAGGAAGAACAATCTCAGCTAACCAAAATAACAGATTGATTATTATTAAATTTTTGGTTACTGGAGGTATAGAACTAAAAAAACCTTGTCGGCTCTGAAACATATATATTATTCTTTTTGATTTTTGCTGACAAAAATACTCAATATTTCCATATTTTCCCTATATTCGTACCTCTGCTTTAGTTTTTTAGTGATATTATTTCATTTTTTTACCCCTATTTTTTGTTATTTTGTTTTTATATGATATATTTGCGTACCTATGTAGGCTTTAAGAAGCTAAAACTACATTTTTAACCTATAAAAAATACAGCTTTATGAACAAATCAGAATTAATCAATGCAATGGCTGAAGAAGCCGGCTTGAGTAAAGCAGATGCAAAAAAAGCTTTGGATGCTTTTGTATCTACAGTATCTAAAACATTAGCCGGTGGCGATAAAATTGTTCTTATCGGTTTTGGAACTTTTTCTATTAATGAAAAAGGCGAAAGAACTGGTATCAACCCCGCTACAAAACAACAAATTACTATTCCGGCGAAAAAGGTTGTTAAATTTAAAGCCGGTGCGGAATTAGCTGAAAAGGTAAAATAAATCAGTATAAATTCGATTTGAGGAAGAGATAACTAAGTACTGTAGTTATCTCTTTTTTTATATCTAAATATCTTAACTTCAGTAACTGGCATAATGAAAATACAACATAAATTTTCACGTTTTAGAGTAACTCTTATTCTTTTATTTTTCATAAAAGATAAGTACCTTTGTATTCCTAAAAATTAAGAACTTGGCTAAAGCAATTGTTGAAACACCCCTTATGAAACAATATATCGAGATGAAAACCAAGCATCCCGATGCCATTCTATTATTTCGTGTCGGGGATTTTTACGAAACATTCTCAGAAGATGCTATCACAACCTCCGAGATATTGGGAATAACACTGACTCGAAGAGCTAACGGTGCTGCCCAATTTGTAGAGTTAGCAGGATTTCCACATCATGCATTAGACACTTATCTTCCCAAACTGGTACGAGCTGGGAAACGAGTAGCTATCTGTGAACAGCTTGAAGATCCTAAAATGACAAAGAAATTAGTCAAACGTGGTATTATCGAGCTTGTAACTCCAGGGGTTTCTATAAACGACAATATCTTAAATCACAAAGAAAATAACTTTTTGGCCGGAATTCACTTTAATAAAAACATTTGCGGTATAGCTTTTCTCGACATATCAACCGGTGAATTTCTTACAGCCGAAGGAAACTACGATTACATAGATAAGCTCTTAAATAATTTTGCTCCAAAAGAAGTCTTATTTGAGAAAAGTAAAAAAGCATTATTTGAAGAGCACTTTGGTACCCGTTTCTTTACTTTTGAACTCGACGATTGGATTTTTACAGAAGACGCTGCAACCGATCGACTATTAAAACACTTCGAGACAAAAAATCTAAAAGGATTCGGAGTACAAAACTTAAAAAACGGGATCATTGCTTCCGGTTCGTTACTTTATTATTTAGACATCACCCAGCACAAGCAAATCTCTCATATTACATCCCTTGCCCGCATTGAAGAAGAACGCTACGTACGTCTCGACAAATTTACTGTTCGTAGTCTTGAATTATTAAACACAATGAATGAGGGCGGAAAAAGTTTGCTCGATGTCATCGACCGTACAACAAGTCCGATGGGGGCTCGTCTGCTAAAAAGATGGATTGTTTTCCCCTTAAAAGATGTACAACCTATCAACGAACGATTAAATGTCGTTGAATATTTTTTCAAAGAACCAGACATCAAAGATGATATAGAACAGCAGCTCATGCTTATTGGTGATGTAGAACGTATTATTTCTAAAGTTGCAGTCGGGAGGATTACTCCCCGTGAAATGATACAACTTCGTGTTGCCCTGTCGGCAATGGAACCTATACAACATATTTGTTCATCTTCCGAAGAACCTGTCCTAAAACGAATAGGAGAACAGCTCAATCCTTGTTCTTCTATAAGGGACCGTATTGCACGAGAAATAAGTCCAGATGCCCCTTCCCTCATCAATCGAGGAGGGATCATTGCAAGAGGAGTAAATGCTGAACTTGATGAACTTCGAGAATTGGCTTATTCCGGGAAAGACTATCTTATACATATACAACAAAGAGAAAGCGAAAGAACTGGTATACCTAGCCTGAAAATAAGTTTTAATAACGTCTTTGGATATTATATAGAAGTACGTAATACCCATAAAGATAAAGTCCCTCCTGAATGGATTAGAAAACAGACTCTTGTTAACGCCGAAAGATATATTACACAAGAACTAAAAGAATATGAAGAAAAAATTTTAGGAGCTGAAGAAAAAATTCTGTCACTTGAAAGTAAACTTTTCAACGATTTAGTCTTAGCCCTAAATGATTATATCCCTGCAATACAACATAATGCCAATCTAATTGCCCGACTCGATTGCCTATTGTCATTTGCCATCACAGCAAAAGAAAACCACTATATTCGTCCCAATATAAATGATGGCGACGAAATAGATATCAAAGAAGGGCGCCATCCTGTAATTGAAAAACAGCTTCCTCCAGGAGAAGAATATATCTCGAACAGTATAACTCTTAATAACGACAACCAGCAAATTATTATGATAACCGGTCCTAATATGGCCGGTAAATCTGCTCTTTTACGGCAAACTGCCCTTATTGTAATTTTGGCACAAATCGGAAGCTTTGTCCCCGCAGAATCTGCAAAAATAGGATTAGTAGACAAAGTATTTACACGAGTCGGAGCTTCAGACAATATATCTTTAGGAGAATCTACTTTCATGGTAGAAATGAATGAAGCAGCCGATATACTAAATAATATATCGAACAGAAGTCTTGTCCTATTTGATGAACTCGGTCGTGGAACGAGCACATATGATGGGATCTCTATTGCCTGGGCTATCGTAGAACATATCCATGAACATCCTAAAGCTCGTGCAAAAACATTATTTGCAACCCATTATCATGAACTAAATGAGATGGAACGCACTTATAAACGTATTGCTAATTTCAATGTATCAGTAAAAGAAGTAGACAATAAAGTTATTTTCTTAAGAAAACTTGTTAAAGGTGGAAGTGAACACAGTTTCGGTATACATGTCGCTAAAATGGCTGGAATGCCTCAAAGCATCGTAAGAAGAGCAGATCAAATATTAAAGCAACTTGAATCAGAAAACAGAAATAACGGAATCTCTAAACCAACTCATGAAATAGCAACTCAACGAGAAGGAATACAATTGAGTTTCTTTCAACTGGATGACCCAGTTTTGAGCCAAATACGGGATGAAATCATCAATTTAGACATAAACAATCTTACACCGGTAGAAGCTTTGAATAAATTAAATGAAATCCGAAAAATTATCACCGGCAAATAAAATGACTTTACAGTAACAATTATATGAAAAAATCCGACTTTGAAATCATGGCGCCAGTCGGTTCGTACGAATCTTTAACGGCCGCAATACAAGGTGGTGCTAATTCTATCTATTTCGGTATAGAAGGGCTAAACATGAGAGCTCGTTCTTCCAATAATTTTACAATAGATGACTTGCATCAAATAGCTCAAATATGTCTTGAAAACGGTATGAAAAGCTACCTCACCGTTAATACAGTCATATACGATAACGACTTAGAGCTTATGAGACACATCATCAATGCAGCCAAGGATGCTCACATTTCGGCCATTATTGCTAGTGATGTAGCTGCTATGGCATACGCTCGCAGTATAGGGATAGAAGTCCACCTCTCTACACAATTGAATATTTCAAATGCCGAATCATTAAAATTTTATTCTCAATTTGCCGATGTTGTCGTTTTAGCCAGAGAGCTCAATCTCGAACAAGTAGTTCATATATACAAATGTATCTGTAATGAACAAATCAAAGGACCCAAAGGCGAACTTATCCGCATCGAAATGTTCTGTCACGGAGCTTTATGCATGGCTGTCTCCGGTAAATGCTATTTAAGCTTACACGAAGCCAATGCCTCCGCAAATCGAGGAGCTTGTGTTCAAATCTGCCGCAGAGCTTACAACGTAAAAGACCGTGATACTGAAGTGGAATTAGATATTGAAAACGAGTATATCATGTCTCCAAAAGATTTAAAAACAATTCATTTTCTAAATAAAATGATGGATGCTGGTGTCAGGGTTTTCAAGATAGAAGGCCGTGCTCGTGGAGCCGAATATGTGCGTACTGTTACTGAATGCTATAAAGAAGCTATTGAATGTTACCTTTCCGGGAACTTTTCTGATGAACATATAAAAGATTGGGATAAACGCCTTTCTACAGTTTTCAACCGAGGTTTCTGGAATGGATATTATCTAGGGCAAAGGCTTGGAGAATGGAGTAAAAATTACGGTTCTGGAGCAACGAAAAGGAAAATTTATATTGGGAAAGGAATCAAGTATTTCTCAAATCTGGGTGTTGCCGAATTCTTAATGGAAACACAGTCTCTTAAAGTTGGAGATGAAATATTAATTACAGGCCCTACAACTGGTGCTATTACAAAGAAAGTTGAAGAAATACGTGTCAATTTAAAACCTGTACAAGAAACAGTAAAAGGTGAACATTTTTCTATAAAGCTCGATGAAAAAATACGACCTTCCGACAAATTATTTAAATGGATAGATACGACTAAAGATGATGCTTAAAGCAACAATCAAGAATTTAAATGATGTTTTTGCCCTTAAACAAAAAACACTGGATTACATTTATCCAGGATTCAGTTGGAGCAAAGACTATCCTACAAAAGAAACATTTAAAAATGATATCAATAAAGGAGAACTCTATCTATTCTATAAACAAGATACACTAATAGGAGTTGTATGCTTGAACGAGGAATATGATGAACATTATAATTACGTAATATGGCACAGCCAGAAGCCTGCATTGATTATTCACCGATTATTTATCGATCCTCAATTCAGAGGGAAACATCTTGGTGAAGAAATTCTGAAATGGGTTATAAGATATGCTATAAACAACAAATACAAATCTATACGATTAGATACTTTTTCAGAAAATCGTTCAGCACAACATCTATATGAGCGCCTAGGATTCACCCACTGCGGTACAATTCCTTTAACAGGAAAGACTGGGCTTTTTTGGTGCTACGAACTCATCTTATCCCAATAATGACAACAAACATTTTTGAAAATAAAGAAACTCTTCCTACAAAAAACATTTTAATAGGTTTTATAAAATTTCTCTGGCTCAAAACTTTGAAGTTGTAAAAATATAGAAAAGGGATTGCCCTAATAAATTTAGAGACAACCCCTTTTTAAATTTATTATTTCACTTTGAAATAAATTACAATTTAGGTCCAGCAGCTACAAGAGCTTTACCTGCTTCATTTCCTGTAAATTTAGAAAAGTTCTTAATGAAACGTCCAGCTAAATCTTTAGCTTTTTCTTCCCATTTACAAGCACAATCATAAGTATCGCGAGGATCTAGAATCTTAGGATCTACACCTGGTAATTCTGTAGGAACTACAAAATCAAAGAATGGGATAGTTTTTGTAGGAGCTTTTTCTATCGAACCATCCAAAATAGCATCAATGATACCACGAGTATCTTTAATAGAAATACGTTTACCAGTTCCATTCCAACCGGTGTTTACTAAATAAGCTTTAGCTCCGGTCATATTCATTTTCTTAACCAATTCTTCAGCATATTTAGTAGGATGTAAAGTTAAGAAAGCTGCACCAAAACATGCAGAGAATGTAGGAGTTGGTTCTGTAATACCACGTTCAGTACCTGCTAATTTAGCAGTGAAACCTGACAAGAAATAATATTGAGCTTGTTCCGGAGTCAGAATAGATACAGGAGGCAATACACCGAATGCATCAGCAGACAAGAAAATAACCTGTTTTGCATGAGGCCCTTTAGACACCGGCTTAACGATATTATTGATATGATAAATAGGATAAGAAACGCGTGTATTTTCTGTAACGCTCTTATCGGCAAAATCAATCTTACCATTAGCGTCAACCGTAACGTTTTCCAACAAAGCATCACGTTTGATTGCATTATAAATATCTGGCTCACTTTCTTTATCCAAATTGATAACTTTAGCATAGCAACCACCTTCATAGTTGAATACACCTTCATTATCCCATCCGTGCTCATCGTCACCAATCAATTTACGTTTTGGATCAGTAGATAAAGTAGTTTTACCTGTACCAGAAAGTCCAAAGAAGATAGCCGAGCTAGAACCATCCATGCTAGTATTTGCAGAACAATGCATAGAGGCAATGCCACGCAACGGGTTGAAATAGTTCATCATAGAGAACATTCCTTTTTTCATTTCACCACCGTACCAAGTATTCAAGATTACTTGCTCTTTAGTTGTCAAATTGAAAACAACTGCTGTTTCTGAATTTAATCCCAATTCTTTGTAATTTTCAACTTTAGCTTTAGACGCATTGTAAACAACAAAGTCAGGCTCAAAACTCTCTAATTCCTCTTTAGAAGGACGAATAAACATATTCGTTACAAAATGAGCTTGCCATGCAACCTCCATAATAAAACGGACTTTCAAACGAGTTGCCTCATTGGCTCCACAATAACCATCAACTACAAACAATTTCTTATTTGACAATTCTTTAGCAGCCAAATCTTTCAAAACGTTCCAAGTTTCCGTTGACACAGGCTTATTATCATTCTTATATTCTTCTGATGTCCACCATACTGTATTTTCACTAGTAGCATCTTTTACCAAAAATTTATCTTTAGGAGAACGTCCAGTATAAATACCAGTCATTACATTTACAGCACCCAACTCTGTTACTTGACCTTTTTCAAAGCCTTCCAATCCAGCCTTTGTTTCTTCAGCGAACAATACGTCATAAGACGGATTGTGCACAATTTCTACGGTACCGCTAATACCGTATTTTGTAAGATCTAAATTTGCCATTCTTGTTTCTAATTAAATGATTAACTATTTATTTTACTATCTCTTCTAAATCGCGATGCAAAAATAATACAAATTCCATGAAGTAGTTCTTTAATTAAAGAAATTTTTCAGTAATTGTTCTATTTTTTATTTACGAGATTTAAACTATGACAAAATTACCTTTCCTTTTTCCGTATTATTTTCATTTTTAACTAATAATAAATAACTTTTTTTTCTAAAAAGAGAGCCAAATGTTTCACACATTGACTCAAAACTATTCATTTTCCTCAAAAATTATGAGCTAAACCTCATTTAAAGCTAATTTTATGACAACATTGAAATATAATTTTAGGGTTTTATGTATTTTTGCAAAAATGTAATATATCCTACAACATGAAAATTGTCAACTTTTCGGAAAATAATTCAGAACTCAATCGCTTTGTTGCAGAACTTCGCGATATCAATATCCAAGGTGATCGACTACGATTTCGGAAAAATCTAGAACGCATCGGAGAAATAATATCTTACGAACTCAGCAAGGACTTACATTATAGTCCAAAAGAAATAAAAACTCCTTTAGGAATCATCTCAATTAATACATCCGATGACAAATTAGTATTAGGGACCATTTTACGTGCAGGAATTCCTTTTCATCAAGGTTTTCTCAACTATTTCGATAATGCTGAAAATGCCTTTGTTTCCGCCTATAGAAAATATAAAGATAAACTTAATTTTGAAATATTCATTGAATATATCGCCTCTCCTCGTATCGATGGAAAAGTTTTAATTTTGACAGATCCCATGCTCGCTACAGGCGGATCTATGGAACTGGCCTATCGAGCACTTTTGACAAAAGGTGACCCTGAACATGTACATATAGCATCTATAATCGCCAGCCAAAAGGCAATTGAATACGTACAAGAGCATTTCCCATCGGATAAAACGACCGTATGGGTAGGGGCTATAGACCCGGAACTCGATGACCATTCATATATTGTTCCAGGACTCGGAGATGCCGGAGATCTTGCTTATGGAGAAAAAGAATAATATAATATTGTTCTACTTTAAAATAAACCTATATTTACCCCAACTTTAAAGTGCTTAATTATGGCCATAACAATTCGTGAAATTTCGGGGAAACGGGGACTAAAAAAATTTGCACGTTTCAATATTGATTTATATAAAAATAATCCTTATGCAGTTCCACAACTGATATTTGACGAAGTAGGAACTCTAAGTAAAGATAGAAATCCAGCCTTCGACTATTGTGAATCTGTCTATTATATGGCATACGACAATACAAAACCCGTCGGCCGTATTGCAGGAATCATTAATCATCAAGTTAATGAGAAAACTGGAAAGAAAACAGCGAGATTTGGTTTCGTCGATTTCATCGATAATAAAGAAGTCAGTAAAGCCCTTTTCGACGCCGTAGAAAAATGGGCCCTGTCAAAAGGGATGAACGAACTTAACGGGCCTTTAGGCTTCACAGATATGGACCCTGAAGGTCTTCTTATTGAAGGTTTCGACCAAATGGGTACAATGGCTACCATTTACAATTATCCTTACTATATAAAACATATAACTGAATTAGGTTTTGAAAAAGATGTTGATTGGGTAGAATTTAAAATTTTTGTTCCCGAACGAATACCAGAAAAACATCAACGAATTGCAAACATCGTAAAAACTAAATATAAGCTAGAAATCGTAAAATACAATTCTGCAACTAAAATAGTAAAAGATTATGGTCAAAAAATTTTCGAACTTATTAATAATGCATATGCCAATTTATATGGATATTCAATACTGAATCAGCGACAAATTGATTATTATATAAAAATGTACCTCCCCATGGTACGATTAGAAAATGTCACACTTATTATCAATGAAAAGAAAGAATTAATAGGTGTCGGTATTGCTATTCCATCCATGACTAAAGCTATGCAAAAAGCTAAAGGAAAACTTTTCCCATTCGGTTTTATACATCTGCTTAAAGCTCTAAGAGGGAAAAATGATGTAGTCGACCTTTTACTCGTCGCAATACGTCCCGATTATCAAAATACAGGAGCAAATGCTCTTTTATTCTCCGACCTTATACCTGTATTCATCAAAAACGGGTATAAATATGCAGAAAGTAATCCGGAATTAGAAGAAAACGGAAAAGTACAATCTCAATGGCAATACTTTGAAAATATTCAACACAAACGCAGACGTGCATATTTAAAGAAATTAGGATAACATTTTCTTGGACAAAACTAAAAAAGGGAGAGAAATAGGCAAAATCTTAATTCTCTTCCTTTTTCATTTAAAAGCCCTTTTGTTTTATTAACAAATAATAATTACCTTTGCAGCCTATTTGAAATCAGGTTATATGAAAAGTACATTAGATTTTCAACCCAAATTATTCTCTATTTTAAAAAATTATTCAAAAGAGAAATTCTCGGCCGACCTTATGGCCGGTATTATAGTTGGCATTGTTGCCCTGCCTTTAGCCATTGCATTCGGTATTGCATCCGGTGTCAGCCCTGAAAAGGGATTAATCACTGCCATAATCGGAGGCTTCATCGTCTCTTTTTTAGGGGGCAGCAATGTACAAATAGGAGGCCCAACAGGGGCTTTCATCGTAATTGTATATTCTATTATACAGAACTATGGATTAGAAGGGCTTGCAATTGCGACAGTTATGGCCGGCCTAATACTCGTACTGATGGGATGTTTTCGATTAGGAACAATCATCAAATACATTCCCTACCCCATCGTCATAGGTTTTACCAGTGGTATTGCACTAACAATATTCACAACACAAATCAAAGACTTATTCGGATTAACAATGACTGAAGTTCCTGCTGATTTCATTTCAAAATGGATTGCATATTTTCGGTCTTTTGATACAGTCAATTGGTCATCTCTAATTGTAGGTATCGTTAGCATCTTACTCATTATACTTACACCTAAAATATCAAAAAAAATACCAGGGTCATTAGTCGCAATTATTATCATGACAATTGTAACTTATATTTTAAAAGAGACATTCAACATTACCGGAATCGAGACAATCGGTGATAGGTTCAGCAATATCAGTAACGACGTACCTGAACCTCAACCGCTCAGTATCAATATGAATACAATTAATCAGCTTCTTTCTCCAGCTTTTACAATTGCCATACTCGGAGCTATCGAATCTTTATTATCTGCCACCGTCGCTGACGGTGTCACAGGAGACCAGCATAATTCCAATACAGAGCTGATAGGACAAGGAGTTGCAAACATCGTAGTTCCATTCTTCGGAGGAATTCCTGTCACTGGAGCCATTGCCCGTACAATGACAAATATTAATAACGGGGGGCGTACTCCTATCGCAGGGATAATACATGCCATAGTTCTACTTTTGATATTTCTGTTTTTGATGCCACTCATCAAATTAGTTCCAATGGCATGTCTTGCCGGTGTGCTAATTATCGTCTCATACAATATGAGTGGTTGGCGTACTGTCCGTTCCCTGCTCAAAACCCCTAAATCTGATGTTGCCGTACTATTGACAACATTTATTTTAACAGTCGTATTTAACTTGACGATTGCAATAGAAATAGGACTTCTCTTAGCTGTATTACTTTTTTTACGTCGTGTATCGGAAAACGTTCAAGTATCTGTCTTAAAAGATGAACTGGACATAGCACAGGGAACAGAGTCGACACAACACGAAACATTGGATATAGCTAAAGGAATAGAAGTTTATGAAATTGATGGACCATTCTTTTTCGGTGTTGCAACTAAGTTCGACGAACTTATGCACAATATGGGGGACAAACCATTGGTTCGTATTATCCGTATGCGAAAAGTACCGTTTATCGACTCGACAGGTTTGCATAATCTTGAGATTTTGGTAGAATCTTCCCATCGTGAAAAAATTCATGTAATATTATCGGGCGTCAATCCTAAAGTACATGAAACAATAAAACGCGCTCGGCTTAATTCCATAATTGGGGATGAATATATTTTTGACCATATTACAAAAGCTGTAGCTGCTGCAAATAAACTTGCGGAAGAATTGTCCCACGAAAAAAAATCAAAAGGAAAAGCACTTTAATAATATTTACTAAAAAGGCCCACCGATATAAAATTCTATATATCAGTGGACCTTTTAATTATATACATAGGAACAGTTTTTACATCCTATCCGGTACCTCAATGCCCAATAATTTCATCCCCAGTCTGACAATTTTTGCAACATTTTTGGATAAAACCAACCGGAATATACGAACATCAGGATTTTCTTCTTTCAATATCGAAAAATCATGATAGAACTGATTATATTCTTTCACTAAATCATATACATAATTAGCAATTATTGCCGGACTATATTGTTGCCCCGCATCTGTAATAACTGCCGCAAATTCAGCCAAATGCTGAATTAAAGATATTTCTTTTTCCGATAATATAACATCATCAGAAATTCTTTCCGGAAGGTTTATTCCCAACTCTTCTGCTTTACGTAAAACCGAACATATCCGAGCATGCGTATACTGGATAAAAGGTCCGGTATTACCATTAAAGTCAATCGACTCTTTAGGATTGAACATCATGTTCTTCCTGGGATCAACTTTCAATATAAAATATTTCAAGGCACCTAAACCGACTATACGGGCAATATTACTTATTTCTTCATCTGAAAATTTATCCAACCGTCCTAACTCAGAAGAAGTTTCCCTAGCTGTATTTATCATCTCCTCCATTAAATCATCTGCATCGACTACTGTCCCTTCCCGAGATTTCATTTTACCTTCTGGCAGCTCAACCATACCATAAGAAAAATGTACAAGATCTTTACCCCAGCTAAAACCTAATTTATCAAGCAATATAGAAAGAACCTGAAAATGGTAATTCTGTTCATTTCCCACAACATAGATCATTTTATCAATAGGGTAATCCTTAAAACGTAACTTTGCAGTACCAATATCTTGTGTCATATATACAGAAGTTCCATCTCCTCTTAATAATAATTTATGATCAAGTCCTTCTGCCGTCAAATCAGCCCAAACAGAACCATCATCTTTACGATACATAATTCCCTTTTCCAAACCTTCCAGTACTTTCTCTTTACCTTCCAGATAAGTTTCCGATTCATAATATATCTTATCAAAATCAACTCCCATTTGCCTATAAGTTTCATCGAAGCCTGCGTATACCCACTCATTCATCATACGCCATAATTCCACAATTTTTTTATCTCC
This sequence comes from Coprobacter secundus subsp. similis, assembly GCF_015097275.1. Classification (GTDB taxonomy): domain Bacteria; phylum Bacteroidota; class Bacteroidia; order Bacteroidales; family Coprobacteraceae; genus Coprobacter; species Coprobacter secundus. Next base: position 2,961,733 of record NZ_AP023322.1, on the reverse strand, counting down.
AGCTTCCCACTTACGTAACATTTCCCGAGCTTCAGCCATCAATGTAGAAGCAGCCTCAGCTTCTTCTTTTGTCATACCTTTCGATTCCAGCTCTTTCAATTCTGCTTTATAATGCTTATCAAAAAGGACATAAAAATCACCAATAAGATGGTCTCCCTTCTTGCCTGCTTTTTCTGGAGTTATACCTTCACCCCATTTTTCCCAAGCAAGCATGGATTTACAAATATGAATACCTCTATCATTTACAATATTCGTTTTTACAACTTTATTTCCATTGGCTTTCAGTATTTCGGCTAAACTATAACCTAAAAGATTATTGCGCACATGGCCTAGATGCAGAGGTTTATTTGTATTAGGAGAAGAGTATTCTACCATTATCAAAGGAGACTGCTCGGTTACGTCTTTCAAACCATACCGATCATTTTCATTAATATCATTTAATTGGTCTATCCAACAATTCGAGGCAATCACCAGATTCAAAAAACCCTTTATTACATTATAAGATGCAACAGCAGATTCGTTCTTAACTAAATATTCTCCAATCTCTGTTGCTGTAGCTTCCGGATTCTTTCTGGAAGCTTTCAAAAAAGGAAATACGACTAAAGTCAAATGTCCCTCAAACTCTTTTTTAGTTTTTTGCAACTGTACAGTCGAAGTATCCGGAGTAATACCATATAATGCCTGCAATGCATTTATTACGGCAGTAGTAATTTTATTTTCTATTTTCATAAAACATTAATGAAGTTTCTTTCTATATACGAGAATACAAAGATAAGAATCTTTAATGAATTGTAAAGATGTACTTTACATAAAACGCTCCAATAATTTTCCGTTATTTTTTAGAAAGCAATATACGAATATTCCTCATCAGTCCTTCATACTTAGCTCTTTTAACTGCCGAATATTTGAAAATACGATTATATTCTTCTCTCGAAAGGCTTGAAAGCCTGTCATACGTCAAACCCAACAATTCTTCCGTCGGCACAAAATCCGGTATCTGAGAAGGTTCCGCCATTCGATTCCAAGGGCATACTTGCTGACATGTATCACAACCATATACTCGATTATGCATTTTTGAAGCAATATCAGGAGATATCTCACCTCTATTTTCTATCGTTTGACAAGATAAACACTTGCGAGCATCAAGACTGGGTATTGTAGTTTGTGACAATGCTGCCGTAGGACAACTATCGATACACCGTTGACAACGACCACAACTATTATTCAATGGATTGTCAAACGGCAAAAGTACAGTTGTCACTATTTCTCCTAAAAAAAAGTAAGAACCTCGTCCCGGGATAATCAACTGTGTATTTTTCCCTATAAAACCAATACCAGCTTTCCATGCCCAATATTTTTCCAATAAAGGTGCAGTATCACAAAAACATCGAAAATGCGAATCAGGATAAAGAGTTTTAATAAAATCAGACAACAAAAACAGACGTTCTTTCACAACTTTATGATAATCAACCCCATAAGCATAAAAAGCAAATTGTGGGAGAGAATCGGGTTGCCGAATTTTCGGATAATAATTCAACGCAACCGATATTACAGATTGTGCACCTTCCAATAACAACCGGGGATCACATCGTTTTTCAAAATGATTTGACATATACAACATACCATCCTGACATCCTTCGCCCAACCAACATTCCAAATGCCGACGCACATTCTCATTTACAGGAGCAGCTTTTGCTATTCCACATGCAGCAAAGCCTATTTCTTTAGCTTTACTTTTAATCAACGCGGCTGCGTCATAGTGTTTTAAATCTATATCCATTCTCAAAAAGCCATTCTATCGCCCGAGGCAAAGCCCAACGCAAATTTTTTTCGGCCTTTAACGAATCATGAAATACAACAATAGAACCGTTACGAGTATATTTTTTCACATTTTCCAACACCATTTCGGGAGGCAATTTCTTACTATAATCCCTCGTCACAACATCCCACATAATGATATGATAACGATGCCTTAATGCTTTCACCTGCCCCAATCTCATATGCCCATGAGGTGGACGAAATAATAAGCTATCGATAAGTTCATTCGCTCTATCTACATTCTTAATATAGTTTTCTATCGAATATTTGATACCTTGTACATGGTTCATAGTATGATTCCCTGTCTGATGTCCTCTTCTCCTCAATTCTTCATATAACTCCAGATTACGAGCCACATTATCTCCTACACAGAAAAAAGTAGCTTTTATTTTATATTTATCAAGGATTTCCAACACCCAAGGTGTCACCTCAGGGATAGGTCCATCATCAAAAGTCAAATACACTGTTTTTTCCTTTCCCGGAATACGCCATATCGTTTCAGGATAAAGCATCCGGTACACAAATGGGGGTTGTTCTATCAACATAGTAAAATTCCAATTGTCTGAACAAAAGAAGGTGTCCTGAATTTTCTATTCTCGGGACACCTTCTTAACTCTATACTCTTTTATTCGCCAATCATCTCTTTCAACACCGAAGTTGGGTCAAGATTAACTTCTTTAAGTTCTTGTATATATTTCATTGCCAAATCCTTTTGATTTTGCCCCAAAAATATCGGCAATACATTTCTTATCATTATAAATTGATGCATTTGCATATCACGATTGACCGACCTCAGCTGATTAGCCGTCAAAGTCGTATACCATCTTAAATAAGACATCGAGTTATCAGCAATCTCCTTAAGCAAAGCTGTTGCCTTTTCCGTTTGCCCCAAATGATAATAATCGTTAGCCATTTGTATCGATATATAATCGTGAGGAATTGCTGTTGAAGGAATTTTTTCCATAGAATAATCCAATGCTTTCAAAGCCTTGTCATTTTTTCCTTCTGCTATAAGTTGGTCAATCAAATCTACAAACATCATACGTAATGTATAACACATACGACGAATATTTTCATCAAGGTAAACATCCGGATTATCAATTCCTCCCCACTCAAACTTGTTCATCATATTATCATACATTTTTTCACTATCTATACTTCCGTCATTGTCCCCTTTAACCGGAGTAATACGGTAAGCCAAACCCACACGTGAAAAATATGGGCGCATATTCATAAACATATCCGGACCTACTGTAACAGCATAATAAATCGGACGTTTCCATCCATTCTTTGCATTTGTGTTTATCATATCCAGAATAGCGATTTCATTCAATGTCAAAGTATTTTTTCCTTTGAAATCAAAAATCATCTGAGATGGTATACTGTCCCGTAAAGAATCCGGAACAATACCAGCCTTTACAACGGCAGCAGAATCTATCGGAATATAAAGTTTTTCTGCTGGAATATAATTTATTTTCCCAGGATAATTAGGAATGGTCTTAGACCAATCTTCATCAGATAATAAGACACTAAATGCTTCATCAACAGACATAGGTTGGCGATATACATCATATAAATAAGCATAATCACGCTTCCCATTTCCATATTGCTGTTTAGTCATAGAGATTGGTAATGGGTCAGATTTATATGCTTGGCTTTTCATCTGATCAATATACCAGTCAGTCTGTAAATAGCTCAAATTGCAAACACGAACATCAGTACGGTATCCCTCAGTCTCTTGTGCATACCATAATGGGAATGTATCATTATCTCCATTTGTAAAAATAATACCGTCTTCCTCAATACAAGAAAGATAATTCTTCCCAAAATCACGACATGCATATCTACCAGATCGATCATGGTCATCCCAAGTCTGACTCACCATTTGTATAGGGACAAACAAACACAGTAACGAAGCTATTGCTGCAGCAGGAATCGAAGGCACAAATCGGTTCAAACCTTTATATATAGCAGCCACACCTAAGCCAATCCATATTGCAAATGCATAAAATGAACCGGCATAAGCATAATCTCGCTCACGAGGCTGATAAGGAGTCTGATTCAAATAGATAACAATTGCTATTCCAGTCATAAAAAACAAGAAAAATGTCACCCAAAAACTTTCAATTCCTTTTTTCCCGGAATAAGCCTGAAAAAACAACCCAACAAGCCCCAATATAAGAGGTAAAAAATAAAAAACATTATGTCCTTTATTATTTGCCAAATCAGGTGGTAATAAGCTTTGATCTCCTGCAATATGTTTATCTATAAAATTGAAACCTGATATCCAATTTCCTTTATTCACTTCTCCGTGCCCCTGAATATCATTCTGACGACCTACAAAATTCCACATAAAGTAACGCCAATACATATGATTCAATTGATAATCAAGGAAAAATTTTAAATTCTCGCTGAAAGTCGGTTTCATTACCACACGAGAATCCCCATTCGGATCTGTAACTCGTACGGGCTTACCTTTAAAATTGGTCCACTCCTTATATGCCTCTACATGAGAAGGTGAAGTACTGTACATACGAGGGAAAAGCATATTCAGCTCAGGAGTATATTGATAATCTTTTTTATGGTCGATAATTACATATTTATCCCGCTCCTTATCGCTATTCTTAATAGCCCTGCGCCAAATTGCAGGTCCTTCATCCACCAAAACAGATCCATCTCTGTCACGAGCAACATCTGAAACAAAAGTATTACCATACAATAAAGGCCGGTCTCCATACTGTTCCCGATTCAGATAACTTGCTAATGTAAACACATCTTCTGGAGAATTTTGATCCATCGGGGTGTTTGCTGAAGAACGAATAACGATAAGGGCATAAGATGAATAACCAATAAAGATTACCATAATACACACCAAAATCGTATTCATCACTCGTAGAGCAACTGTTTTCTGGAAATAAAACAAGTAAATAGCTAAAATAGCAGATAAAAATATACCTAACCAAATACTGTTTCCAATAAAAGGCAGTCCCACCAACATGACACTGACTAAAAACGACAGTTTTATCTTTTTATCACTTCTCTGTTTATAGGTTTCATATATTCCCCAAACAATAGCAGCTATTACCACAAAGAAATATACGACTACACCTGTATTATATGGAGCATGCAAAACATTGACAAATAACAATTCTACCCAACCTGCAACTTTTACAAACCCCGGCACAAGCCCGTACAACAATAAAACAATTATACCAAAAGATAATATTAAAGCAAGGAGGGAACCCTTTGCATTTGTATTTTTAAATTTACGGTAATAAAATACCAGAACAATAGCGGGAATGCATAACAAATTAAGTAAATGGACAGCAATAGAAACACCTATAAGATAGGCAATCAGTACAATGTACCGATCCGAATGAGGCTCATCGGCAACCCGTTCCCATTTTAGTATAAGCCAAAATACCAACGCTGTACAAAAAGATGAATATGCATAAACCTCTCCTTCAACTGCTGAAAACCAAAATGTATCAGAAAATGCATAAGCCAAAGAACCAACTAGCCCACAACCTAAAATAACAATCATCTGTGCGACAGAAATTTGATTCTCCTCCTTCAAAACAATCTTACACGCCAAATGTGTGATTGTCCAAAACAAAAGAAGTATGGTCGCTGCGCTCAATAATCCCGACATCAGATTTACCATATAAGCGACCTGGTCCGGACCTGATGCAAAATTGGCAAAAAAGCGGGCTGTAAGCATAAATATCGGATTTCCAGGAGGATGTCCTACTTCTAACTTATACGCAGATGAGATAAACTCTCCGCAATCCCAAAAGCTGGCCGTAGGTTCCAGCGTCATAATGTAAACAACAGCTGAAATAGCGAAAACTAACCAGCCAAAAAGATTGTTTAATAATTTGTATTGCTTCATTTTAAAAATTTAATATCCGTATTAAGATACATAAATGTAGGTGCAAAGATATAAAAAGATTGATTACAACCTCTTTAAAAGATTTTAATTGTCAGATAAAAAGGCAAAGTTTATATGTTGATTTCTTCTTTTTATATTCTCAAGGCACTCTTATACCCAAAATGATATATTACAAATTTCATATATAATAGAATAAAATCTTATTTTTGTAACAAAGACATTCTATGTATATTCGTCAAATATTATCAATATGGGAAATATATCTACTTTCATACAGAAACTATCGATTATTTTATTAGGGGGATATATAGCTTTTAATAGCATGATTCAAGCTCAAGTACAAAACCTTTATCCAAATCCACCTGATAAAATTATAAGCACCATCGTACAACAAGGTACTGTCATGACGGGAATCGGAAATATAGATGTACCTCTATTACGTACAACCATCATCGTTTCTGGTTCTAATGATAATGAAACTTTAAAAGAGATAAGAGGCAAGCTGGTAAACACTTCCAACTTTAATGATATAAAAAGAATTAAAGCTTATTTAGCTCCTGATACATATGACTTAAATACTCAAAACGCAACTTTATTAGGAAACACAACAGTCAATTCAACAGGAAATTTCAATATTAAATTGAATAACCTCTGTCATCTGGACAATGGGAATCATTATATTTGGATAACAGCGGATATTTCGGATACGGCCAAAGAAGGGAATACTGTCGATTTACAAATTAATTCTTATTTAAGAGAAAACGGCAATACAATATACGAAAATAATGGTAATCCTGAGTACTTTGCTACTATCTTTCTCTCCGAATCTGTCGTATTTCACCCGGGGGACAATAGTTCCCGTTATTATCGTATACCAGCGATCACTACAGCCAAAGACGGTTCCATCGTAGCAGTATGTGACCGTCGCTGGAATAGTGAAACCGATTTACCCAATAATATCGATATTGTAACTCGTCGTAGCACTGATAATGGAAAAACATGGAGCGAGCCGACTACTATCGCCGGAACCCTTGGCAAAGGAGGAAATTATGGACATGGAGACCCCGCTATCGTCACTTGTCAAAATGGAGATATTATCGTATTGATAACAGCAAAAAATGGTTTCTGGGATGGTACTCCAGACAAACCCGCTTTAATAAAAAAAATAGTCAGCCACGACAATGGCATTACTTGGGACACTCCTGTAGACATCACTTCTCAAATATACGGCCCCAACTGTCTCAATCCTGTTACTCGACAATGGAAATCTCTTTTTATTAGTTCCGGAGCCTTTATTCAAACCCGCTCAGGAAGGCTAATAGCAGCCATGCTTGTACGCGACGAAGGAAAAGGAAAACATAATTACCTCTTATATTCTGATGATAACGGCATTTCTTGGAAAGTTATAACCGAAAAAGCTATTCACAATGGAGATGAAGCAAAAATAATAGAACAAAACAACGGAAATATTCTTATCAGTTCACGAAATCCAGGAAACCGCCTTATGAATATCTCAAATAGTAATGGCACAGGATGGGCGACACAGTGGAAAAATAATGATATATGGGGAGCAAGCTGCAATGGAGATATGATTCTATATACTTCTACAATCGACGGCTACAACAAAAACCGTCTCTTACACAGTATTCCTTGGGCTGAAGACCGTCGCAATGTAAGTGTTTTGATAAGCTACGATGAAGGAAAAACTTGGGGATACCGTAAAACTATCTGCTCTAAAAATTCCGCATATTCTGCATTGAACATTTTGCCTGATGGAACTATTGGCTGTCTCATTGAAGATCAATCTATTGCAGGAGGTTACTCAATGCGTTTTGTCTGTTTTTCTTTAGAATGGTTAACTGATAATACAGACACATACACCCCTTCATTAATTTGTTCAAAATCATACCAATAAAAATAGGGAATAATATTGATATACTTTTGTATTATCGAAAAAGATGATATGAGAAAAAAAATTTTAATTACAGGAGCCGGAGGATTCATCGGTAGTTTTATTGTAGAAGAGGCACTAGCTCGAAATTACGATACATGGGCAGGAATACGAAATTCCACCAACCGTGAATATTTGCAAGATAATCGTATACATTTTATAGATTTACAATACAGCAATAAGAGCAATTTAAAAAAGCAATTATTAGAGAAAAAAAATACTTTCGGCAAGTGGGACTATATTATTTGGAATTTAGGAGCAACAAAATGCAGACACCCTGAAGATTTTGACAAAATCAATTACGGCCTTGTCAAAATATTTACTGAAACTCTTATCGAAACAGATACAGTACCCGAACAATTTATTATGATGAGCAGTTTGGGCGCATGGGGCGCCGGTAATGAAGAGAGCTATGCTCCTATATGCCCCACCGATATGCCCAAACCAGAAACGTTATATGGAAAAAGCAAATTGAAAGCAGAACTGCATTTACAATCTCTCCCTGGGTTTCCTTATGTAATATTAAGGCCAACAGGTGTATATGGTCCTAGGGAAAAAGACTATTTTCTTATGATAAAATCTATAAAATGGGGAATTGATTTTTCTGTTGGCTATAAACCTCAAGCACTTACATTCATATATGTAAAAGACCTTGTAAAAATCATGTTTTTGGCGATTGATAAAGGGGTCAAACAAAAAAGTTATTTTATTTCAGATGGAGCAGTGTATACATCTTCAGATTTCCGTAAATACGTAGCCAAAGCACTAAAAAAACATTTTATATTACCACTACGCCTTCCGCTATGGGTATTAAAAATCGTTTCTTATTCCGTTGCTTTTTGTGCGTCCCTTATAGGCAAAACAAGTACGCTAAATCCAGACAAATATCGTATTATGAAACAACGAAACTGGATTTGTGATATTTCTGCATTGCAAAAAGAGTTAGGATTTACTGCCGACTACCCTTTGGAAAAAGGAGTAGAAGAATGTATCTCTTGGTACAAAACTGCGGGATGGTTATAATTTTAACGATACAATTTATTCTAACTTTCTAAAGAAAAATTTAATTTTGCACCCATTAAATAAGTGAAAATGAAAAAGATAAAATCGGTATGCGTATATTGTGCTTCGAGCTCACAAGTTCCAGAAATTTATTTTTCTGCAGCACAAGAACTCGGAAAACTATTGGCCAATCAAGAAATTAAGTGCATTTATGGCGCCGGAAATCAAGGGCTTATGGGTACATTAGCCAATAGCGTATTGGCTTCCGGAGGAGAGGTTACAGGTATCATACCTCGCTTCATGTACGAAGAAGGATGGGCTCATAAAAAATTGACCCAAATAAAAATTACCGAAAATATGCATGAGAGAAAGCAAACTATGGCTGCGCTTTCCGATGCGGTTATAGCAATGCCCGGAGGTTGCGGCACAATGGAAGAGTTACTTGAAATCATAACCTGGAAACAACTTGGACTCTATATGAATCCTATCGTGATACTCAATATTAATAAATATTATGACCCACTGATAGAACTGCTCAATAAAGCAATTTCTCAATCCTTTATGAGAACAGAACATGCCCGTATGTGGGAAATAGCAAATACTCCCAAAGAGGCAATTAGTGCACTATATGAAGCCTATGAATGGACCGGCAGTGTTCGTAAATTTGCAGCGATATAAATGACCACAACCGATAGCCTACATATCGACCAAACATTGCAAGATTACGATTCTATCATACCTAAACAAGATAGTTTGCAATATGAGTCTGTGCATCACTATATCCCTAAAGATACTGTCACATTCACACCCAAGTACATATACGGTCTTGCCAAAAGTTGCCCAGCACCAGTAACCAATCCAATAACCGATTATAAAGAAGCGACGCTTATCATTCCAAAAGGCATAGCGGGAACTCCTCGCCCTGCAAGTTTAGGTATCAATAATGGAATTACCTTGATATTGGCCATCTCCTTTTTATTAGTGGCCACATCTTTTCGCTCTGGAGTACGGTTGGTATCACAAATGTTATCTTCTCTTTTTAGTATAAAAGAAAGTGATAATTCGTTTTCTGGCATTACCATGACCGAATCCAGACTTCGCTTCTTTCTCCAAATTCTCACACTCATACTCGAAGGTATTATTTTAGCTTTTCTAATCCAAATAAACCAACCACAACAAGAGCCCGAGACATCATTAATACATGCAGGCATTGCTATCGGGTGCACATCAATATACTATTTTTTACAGCTCCTTGTTTATCTTCTTTTAGGAAGCATTTTCACTGACTACAATAGTGAAACCAAATGGATAAACGGATATATATCTATTAATTCCTTATTGGGTATATTTTTATTTCCCATAGTATTTGTTATGATTTATATTCCCCACCTTTCATCAGATGCTCTTTGGATTGCAGTCGTGTTATATATTTTTTCCCGTATTATCTTTATTTATAAAAGCATTAAGATTTTTTTGAGAGATATTTATGGAATACTGTACTTTATTTTGTACCTTTGCGCCCTTGAAATCACACCTTTAATTTTATTATTTAAAGGGACAGTGATATTATACAATATTATATAGAATTTAAAAAAACGCTTTAGCTTTGAAGATCAAGAAAGTTCTCGTTTCTCAACCGAAACCGGCATCAGAGAAGTCTCCCTATTTTGATATTGCAGAAAAATATGGGGTGAATATTGAATTTCGTCCATTTATCAAAGTGGAAGGATTATCACCTAAAGAGTTCAGACAGCAAAAAATTTCCATACCGGAATATACTGCTGTAATTTTTACAGCACGCACAGCAATTGACCATTTTTTCAAATTGTGCGAAGGATTACGCGTCACCATCCCTGACACAATGAAATATTTTTGCGTGACTGAATCAGTTGCTTTGTATTTACAAAAATATATCGTATACCGGAAACGTAAAATATTTTTTGGAAATTCCGGTAAATTAGACGATTTAATTCCATCTTTGGTAAAGCACTCGGACGAGAAATATCTTTTTCCCGTTTCAGACGTTCATAACGAAGAGCATACAGCTCTACTTGACAAAAATAAAATCAATTATACTAAGGCGGTCATGTATCGTACGGTAAGTAATGATTTTACCCCAGAAGAAAAATTCGATTATGATATGCTGGTATTTTTCAGTCCTTCCGGAATCAATTCATTATTAAAAAATTTTCCGAACTTTGATCAAAAAGAAATCAAAATCGGATGTTTCGGCCCAACGACAGCCAAAGCTGTCCGTGACGCTGGATTAAGGCTCGACGTCGAAGCTCCACGCCCAGAAGCTCCATCTATGACAGCAGCCCTTGAACTTTATTTCAAAGAAATCAGCAAGGCCTCAAAAAACAAATAGGTTACACTAAAATAGGTTTCAAAAATACTATTGAAACTATAAATTTGTTCTTAAAGTTAATTCTCCCGAAAGCATTGCGACAGATATTTCGTATATTTGCACCAAAGCTTTCGGGAGAATTTCATTATATAAAAAATGAGGAATTTCAGTCTAAAAAAAAACGAACGATTACGTAGCAAAAATGATATTGACAAATTATTTACTTCCGGTGAATCTTTCGTCATATATCCATTCCGAATTGTTTATAAGTTTTCTGATTCGAACTCCAGTTCCAAAGCTTCTATCTTAATCAGCATTCCCAAAAAAAGATTTAAACGAGCTGTCAAGCGAAATTTGCTTCGTCGTCGAACACGAGAAGCCTATCGTCTCAACAAAGACACACTCTTACATAATCTACCCAATAATCACACACTAAATATTGCTTTTCTATATATTAGTAATGAACTTCACGATTACTCTGTCATAGAAAAAAAAATGAAAGAATTACTGGTTCGCCTCAATAAAGAAATTAATTTGACAGATACTGATACAAAAACGGATAAAATCTAATGAAAAAGTTCTTTTCTTGGATACTACTAATTCCTATTTATTTTTATCGGGCCTGTATATCTCCGTTAAAACCGCCAACCTGTCGATTCGTTCCAACTTGTTCGGAATATGCCATACAAGCTATAAAAAAATATGGCCCACTTAAAGGCACATATTTAGCTATAAAACGTATATTACACTGCCATCCTTGGGGAGGCAGCGGATATGATCCTGTTCCTTAAAGGCAAATGAATTATGAAATATTATAATATACATACACATAAAGAAAGCAACGATCCTAAGGTGCAAGAAATAGTAAACATCCTATTCAAAAAAGAATCTCAGGTTCCGGATATTAAAGAAAATAAATTCTATTCCTTAGGTGTACATCCATGGTATATTCCGGAAACTACAATCTGGCCGCAAATAATTAAGGAAATGAAAGAACTTTTAAACCGTCCCGAAATTATTGCCATAGGAGAGTGCGGTATCGATACATTAACGACCACTTCGATAGAAAAACAAATACAACTTTTCCGACTACAAATAGGACTTTCCGAAACATTGAAGAAGCCTGTTATCATACATTGTGTAAAAGCGTGGAATGAAATTATCGATTTACATAATAAACTAAAACCATCCCAACCATGGATCATTCATGGATTTCGAGGAAAATCTCAATTGGCAGAATCTTTATTAAAACATGGATTGCATATTTCCGTTAGTATGCATTGTCCTCAAAAGTTACCGGAAGTCATGGCTTCAAATCACATATTAGTAGAGACAGACGATTCAAAAGTCTCGATTCAAGATGTCTATACTCAAATATCCAACATATGGAAAATCAAACCAGAAATATTAAAAGAACAAATCCGTAAAAACTTTCGGCAGATTTTTCAATGCAAATAAAGAATAATCTTTGAAACAGATAAAATTTAAACAGGCTCTTAGTGTTTCTGTATAAAATTATTTACCTTTGTCCATCACAGAAGATAAGTAGAAATTATTATAAAAATATGAGAAGATGAATTTCGTAGAAGAGCTTAAATGGAGAGGCATGATCCATGATATAATGCCCGGCACTGAAGAACAATTGCAAAAAGAAATGACTACAGCCTATGTCGGTATCGATCCGACTGCCGACTCACTACATATCGGGCATCTTGTAAGCGTAATGATATTGAAACATTTTCAACGGGCAGGACATAAGCCCATCGCACTCGTCGGAGGTGCAACCGGAATGATTGGAGACCCTTCGATGAAATCACAAGAACGGAATCTCCTCGATGAAAAAACTCTACGCCACAATCAGGAAGCAATCAAGAAACAACTATCCAAATTTTTGGATTTTGAATCTGATGCACCCAATGCTGCAGAATTGGTCAACAACTATGATTGGATGAAAAATTTCACATTTCTTGACTTTATCCGTGATGTTGGTAAATATATTACCGTCAATTATATGATGGCCAAAGATTCAGTAAAAAAACGTCTGAACGGAGAAAACAGTAACGGGTTATCTTTTACTGAATTCTCATATCAGCTTGTACAAGGATATGACTTCCTATACTTGAACAAAACCAAAAACTGCAAATTACAAATGGGAGGTTCCGATCAATGGGGAAACATAACAACGGGAACTGAACTTATACGCCGAACTACTGGAGGTGAAGCATTTGCCTTGACATGCCCATTAATAACAAAAGCTGATGGTGGAAAATTCGGAAAAACAGAATCAGGTAATATATGGTTAGATCCTCGTTATACATCTCCCTATAAATTTTATCAATTCTGGGTCAATGTAAGTGATGCTGACGCCGAACGTTATATCAAAATATTTACATCTCTCAGCCGAGAAGAGATAGAAGCTCTTGTTACGGAACAGAATGCTGCACCTCATTTACGTCCGCTCCAAAAACGGCTGGCTAAAGAAATAACAATAATGGTTCATTCCGAAGCCGATTATGAAGCTGCAGTAGAAGCTTCAAGCATATTATTTGGCAACTCCACATCAGAACAATTGAAAAAATTAGATGAAGACACTTTACTTGCCGTTTTTGAAGGCGTTCCTCAATTTGAAATCTCCAAGGAAGAATTAAGTAAAGGAATAAAAGCGGTCGAGCTTTTTACCGAGAAAGCTACAATATTCCCATCAAAAGGAGAAATGAGAAAAACTACACAAGGAGGAGGTGTTTCTATCAATAAAGAAAAACTCATCGAATTCGATAAAGAAATAAATGACAGTTATTTATTAAATAGCAAATACCTTATTGTACAACGTGGCAAAAAAAATTATTTCCTATTGATTGCAAAATAACTGCTTAAAATTTGGCAGTAATTAAATATTCTGCTATATTTGCATCGCTTTTGGGAACACCCCAAGCAACAAAGGATTGTCTCATGGTGTAATGGTAGCACTGCAGTTTTTGGTTCTGCCTGTCTAGGTTCGAATCCTGGTGAGACAACAAACAGAAAAGCTTTTCAAAATATTGAAAGGCTTTTCTGTTTTTCAAATTTCTCACAAACTCTATCATTTCACCACAAATACTTCACAGCCATGTGGCGCAATATCTAAATCCAATATTTTTTGAAGTTTCAAATCCTTATGACTCCATACATCACGCAATAACTCTCTTACCGGAATCCCCAGCGCATCAAAATCCAATTTCACAGTAGACCGACTATCCACCAAATTACATATTGCTATAGCTATACCTTCCGAAAGATTTTTCTTCCATACAACACATTGACTATTGCGATGAATGATTCGTCCTTGTTCTCCCAACCGGTCCTGATTTATAGCTATAATCTCTGGATTTAACAAAATATCTTTTGTCTTCTGAGACATATTACGTATATCATTTCCACACAATAAAGGAGAAGCCATCATACACCAAAGACTCATATGTGTACGATACTCATCATTCGTACAACCATAACTCTCGGCTCCATAGTTTATATTTTCACTCCGCCCCGATATCCCAACGACAAGCATATCCGGATCATTCCACCCTCCTGGTCCTGCATATTCTGCCAAACGCCCATTCAATGCCACAATATCTATAATGCCGTTAAATTCCGGCCGAGTCCAATTATCCATAATATCTCCAGTCGTTCGCCAATAGTGACCACCAACAGATTTAGCCCATAACCAAGGTTCTCGCCCTCCCCATTCACAAATTGAAAAAACAATAGAGCGATTTGTCTTTTTCAAAGCCTTACTCATAGCTGTATATCTTTTTATCGCTGTTGTTCGGTCAGAAGGAGCTCCACAATAGTCATATTTCAAAAGATCTACACCCCATGAAGCCATATCCTTTGCATCTGATTCTTCATAACCATAACTGCCACACACACCTCCGCATGTTTTATCAGAAGCATCCGAATAAACGCCCAAATGTAAACCTCTCTCATGCAAGTAATCGGCTACATGACGAAGTCCATTAGGAAATTTCTCTTTATTTACTTTAATCCGACCGTCTTCCCCCCGTTTCTCTTCCTGCCAAAAATCATCAATACAAACATAATTATATCCTAAATCACGCATACCGGAAGAAACCATTGCATCTGCAACTTCCAGTATCAACTGCTCATTAATATTACGTCCAAATGTATTCCAACTGTTCCACCCCATCACCGGAGTCAATGCCAAATCATTACCTACTTTGATAGTCAAAGTGTTTGAATCTTTTCCTTTTAAGTTTTGTGCCGTAATATGGACAATATATTCTCCGCTTTCCATAACTTTCCCCCGAATTATCCCAACACTATCATTATAAGACAAACCTTCGGGCAATCCAGACACAGTCCACGTCATAGGGCGCTCTCCTGAAGTAGGAATAGCAAATACGAAATCGGTATTAGGATATATTGCCGTTACATAAGGCGGATTTATATATGGCTTCCCTTCAAATACGTTTTTTGCCGAAGCAAAATCTAACATTCCAATTGATATTATAAATAAAGTTATAATACATTTCAATTTTCGGATTTTCATAATTGTCTTTTTTACTTTATGGTTCAGAAATTTTTATATCGTCACAATATTCAATCTTATATAGAGAATCCCGTTGTCTGACCGAAGGATAATCATTGGTCATTACTCGTTTATTATTTTTCCATTCCATATTCTCCACACCATACGCATGCAACAAATATACATCATCAAATACTCGGAATGTATTATTATAAACTTTTATATTTTTATTATATCGACTGACATCTCTCTGCTCTTTTATTCCGGCTTGCACATCGATAATAGCCTCACCCCACACACCAAACAGACAGTTATCAAACACATTGTTCCGTATGGTACAGTCGTTGACACCACCTTGTTCAAACCAAAAGTTGGCATCTCCTTCAAACAAAATTGCAGCTCCTGGAGAGTGAAATATATTATTTTCAACAATTGTTTTACCCCTACAATTCAGCAACATACCCCGAGCTCTATTTTTCCCTATATAGTTATCATGTATATGTATTACAGGAAACTTCCTTAATTCACCAATAGCGTCCCCAACCTTAATGCCCTCAGGTAATGGTTCTGACAACTTAACTCGTGTAAAATCTTTATTGATACGTTCTGCCTCCAGAACAATGGCATTTCCCTTTGTTATCAGACTCAAGCCTTGAACAAATTCTACAGGAACCCCTTTTTGGAGAAAATCAAAACCCAATTGCTGTGTATGTTTTAACTGTACAAATACCTCATCTGGAGCTACCTGACGTGCAATTTGTACATATATTCCATGTATATTGGTAGCATCATCCATTTGATTTTCAAAAATACAATGACTTAATTCTATTTTCCCTGTACAATTCGAAAAATGTGTAGCATCGGCAGTACAACTAATCATACGACCGTTTGAAGGGGTCACTTTACACGATTCTACTATCACACTATGAGTACGTTGCCCGACAATACCCATACCGCCTGAATGAAATATAGTTATATTTTCAAATCGTAAATTCTCACTATCAGAAACTGTAAATCCCGGATAATTTCGATTTGCAGAAGCAAATACAAGTGTATTGCCTACTGTCCCTTTCAAATCTTTCAAAAATAACCGGACTTTTCTATTCCCTAAATCTTTTGCAACTAACGGTGTATTTCCCAAATAATAATCACGAGCCATGAATGCAGTTTCACGTTTATTGGTATCAAATTCCAATAAACTTCCATAAGGATACACAATCTCCCGGCTCACCGTCGTTTGTCGTTCTTCTTTACTCTTCCCATCTGTAAATACTAACGTTCCATTATTTATTCTATATGGAAAACTTTCTGGTATCATCACATCTATCCCATCAGAATTATTCTGTATTATAATAGCTTCACTATGAAAAGGACGAACATAATCAATCGAAAAATTCTTAAATGTAACATTTTTCGAATCATATATAACAAATGGATTTGAGAACCCATGGAAAATAAAATTTGCCCCTTGACCATCTATCGTCATATTTTGCACTTGCTCCAGTAAAAAAATAGTTCTTTTTAGACCTTCATCATTATTACTGACAAAACAGTACTTATCTTTTCCAAAATCTGGAAAAAAATGATATGTTCCCTTTTCGAACAGTATGGTGACATTCTTGTCATCCTTACATTCTTGTAAACATTTTACTATAGCGGGAGTACAGTCTGGTGTCTGTGGAGTAACACCCAAATCAGCCATATTTATTTGACGCTTTCCTGCCATAGTACCCCAAGGAATCATCAAAATCAAAAACAAGGCAATAAACTTCATGTTCTTCATTTGCATTTAAATTTTAAAGTAAAAAATCAGCTAGTCTAAACATTCCTAACAAACGGAAACTTCTGCTACAAAATTAAAAAAGTCATATCCCTTACTATAATCCAAATGTATCGGATAAAGACTCAATTATAACACCACCTCTAAATATATGTTAAAACAATAATCCTGAAAAATCCATATTCAATATCACATTTTATATAATCTAAATATACAAATTATTATCCACAAATCATAACACCGTTATATTTGTATGCTTTTTGTTACATACTAAACGGTCACTGAAATAATACATCTTTACATTTGCATATATCGAAATCATAATCCCGACAAAAATCAAAATATGTAAATGAACAAATAAAACCGGTACAATTATGTCACCATGAAAAACAGTTCTTCTCAATGTTATAGAAGACATATTAAAAAACACAAAAATTCTTTTAGAATCTAATACACATTTAAATCTATTTTAATTATGCAAATTGATACAACTGTTCATTTGTCCCATGCAAGGAGTAAGCTCATGCATATTCTGTTGACAATGGTACTTGTGATGGCGCCATTTTTTACAGATATCGCCATTGCTGATGATTTTTCTGGAATACAGAATCAGTTATCAACTCAGGAAAACACACAATCTGGAAAAAAAATTAGCGGTGTAGTTTTAGACAAGTCTGGTATTCCTATCACCGGAGTATCAGTCGCCGTTAAAGGAACCAAAGTCGGTACAGTTACCGATATTGATGGAAAATTTACACTTACTGTTCCATCTAACGTTTCTAACCTTGTCTTTACATTTATCGGCATGAAACAGCAAACTGTACCTATCGCCAACAAAACCAATCTTACGGTGACAATGGAAGAAGAATCTGTAAATATTGACGAAGTTGTGGTAGTCGGTTATGGCAAACAGAAAAAAGCGACAGTTACTGGAGCTGTTTCAATGGTACAAACTAAGGAATTAGTACAATCTTCACAAGCCAATATCAGCAATGCTTTAGTAGGACGCATGCCCGGTTTATTGGCCGTACAAAAAAGTGGAGAACCTGGTAATGACCAATCCACTATCCGCATCAGAGGTATCGGCTCATTTGCCACCGATGATAATGTAGATTTGCAAGCTCCTCTTGTAATGGTCGATGGAATCGAAACACCTAATTACAACAATATAGATCCAAATGAAATAGAAAATGTATCCATATTGAAAGATGCTTCAGCAACAGCCGTATATGGAGTACGAGGAGCAAATGGAGTCATCCTCATAACGACAAAAAGAGGTCGAGTTGCCAAGCCTAAAGTAAGTTTTTCGACAAACTTTGCTCTTTCCTCTTTTGCCAATCTTCGCAAACAAATGAATGCATACGATTATGCACGCTCTTTCAATGAAGCGATTTCTTATGATGGTTATCTTACCGGTAATTATACTCCTAAATATTCAGAAGAAGACATACAGTTATATAAAGACCATTCTGATCCGCTATTCCATTCCGATACAGATTGGATAGGCCTTATTTTCAGGAAACACAGTCTTCAAACTCAACACAATATCAATATCACCGGTGGTACTGAGAAAGTAAAATATTTTGCTTCAGTAGGGGCCTTTACTCAACAGGGGCTCTACAATAATACCGACATGATAGACGGATTCAATACCCAAGTTCGATATAATAGGTATAATTTCCGTACTAATTTTGACTTTCAAGTAACCGACCGGTTCAGTGTAAACTTAAATATATCAGACCAATTAGAAGATAGAAAAGGTCCGAGTGATAGTACCCCTTATATATTGGCTAATGCCTTTGCACATCCACCTACATCTGGTCCTGGCGTAGTTGACGGAAAAATTATTGAAAATCTTGATGGAGAATACGGTTTTATAGAAAACCCACTCAAAGGGTTAGTAATCGGGCATGGCCATTTACACGAATATAGAAATCAATTAAATGGTTCTGTACGCTTCAACTACAAACTTGATTTCCTGACAAAAGGATTATCCACTCACGCAACGATTTCGTACCAAAATTATAATACACACACGATAAGATATGTAAAAAATATGGTTACATATAAACTAATCGGAGACAAAAACAATCCGATCTTCATCCCTCAAGGGCAAGACGGTAACTTTGAAACCAATGAGATATTTGGGAAAAACCGTAAAGTATATATCGAAGCCGGATTTGATTATGCCAGAACATTTGGCAAACATTCTGTAGGCGGACTTATCTTATATAATCAAAGTAAATATTATGACCCAGGACTTGCCTACCTCATTCCGAATGCTTACCAAGGTATCGTCGGACGTATCACTTATGATTATGCCAACCGATACTTAGCAGAATTCAATATGGGCTATAATGGTACCGAAAACTTTCGGGCTGGCAAACGCTTCGGATTCTTCCCGGCATTCTCTTTAGGGTGGGTATTGTCTGAAGAAAATTTCTTTCCTAAAAACGATGCAGTATCATTTATCAAAATTAGGGGATCATATGGTGAAGTTGGAAATGATAAAATCGGTGGGGAACGTTTTCTTTATCGTCCAACTGCTTATGTCTTCAACTCGGCAAGTGGTAACAACAACGACAATTGTGCATATTGGTTTGGTACTGTCGGGCAAAACTATACTTTATACACCACTTCCTCAGAAGGAAAAATCGGGAATCCTGATTTGACATGGGAAAGGGCTAAAAAAATGAATATAGGAATCGACCTCAGTCTTTGGAATGACCGGATAAAATTAACAGCAGACTATTTCCAAGAAAAACGGGATGACATTTTAGCCAATCGAGGTACTATACCCGACATCGTAGGAGCAAACCTTCCGGCTTATAATATGGGGAAAATGGAAAATAAGGGTTTTGATGGAGAGATTACGTTCCGAGACCATATAGGACCTTTCAATTATTGGTTAAGAGGGATATTTACTTTTGCTCGAAACGAAATTATATTTATGGATGAATCCAATAAACTATATGCTTATCAAAAAAGAACAGGCCATCGTTTAAATCAATACTTCGGTTACATTGCTGAGGGATTTTACAATACTTGGGAAGAAGTCAATGATATAAACCGTCCGGAATCAATGTACAACAACAATAAAATACAACCCGGAGATGTCAAATATAAAGATGTAAACGGTGACGGTATCATCAATACATACGACCAAGTACCTATCGGATATTCCGATTTCCCGGAAATATCATACGGTATCTCATTAGGTGGAGATATCAAAGGCTTTGATTTCTCAATATTATTCCAAGGCTCATCGCACGTATCATTCCGTGCTTCCAAAAAAAGCAATCGCGGATTCCAAGAAGACGGTTCTGCAGTCGACTATCTGAAAGACTATAGTTGGACTCCTGAACGCTATGCAAACGGAGATGAAATCAAATTTCCTCATTTATCAGCAAATGCCTCACAGGAACATAATTATCAAGCTTCTTCACTTTGGATACGCGACGCCAGTTATCTCCGACTTAAAAATGTAGAAATAGGATATACTTTTTCAGGGAAAATATTAAAAAAGATTGGTCTCGACTCTGCTCGTATCTATGTCAATGGAACCAATTTAGTAACCTGGTGTGACCTATTCCCTGGCGAAGACCCTGAAATACCTACTTACAATGATGGTAATTACGAACCTTATCCTATTGTCAAAACTGTAAATATGGGCCTGAATGTCAACTTCTAAAAACAGAAAAAAATGAAAAGACTAAGATATATACCATTATACATCATTCTACTTGTATCGTTCTCATCTTGTAGTGATTATTTGGAAAAAGCCCCGGGTGTAGATGTTACAGAAGATACTATTTTCTCCTCAAAACTTCAACTCGAGACTTTCGTGGCAGGAACCTATTATTGGGGACTACTCAGCGACTTGCCGATGTGGGATGCACGAGATAAACGTGACTGTTTTTCGGGTGCAGCGACAGACGAATGTGAAGCAGCCAATACCTGGTATTGGGCACAAGGCTGGAACACCGCTTCATTGACTGCCTCCGACAACAGAGACTCTCGTTGGACAACACATTGGAAAGCAATACGCAGAACAAATACAATTATCGACCTTATAGATAATGCACCTTTTGATGATCCCAATTATAAGAAACAGGTACGAGGCGAAGCTAAATTTCTTCGAGCCTATAATTATTGGCAATTATTTATCAAATACGGAGGAGTTCCTATATTGCGGCACAGATTTGATTTAGACGATAATTTCTACGTACCCAGAGGGACAATCGATGATGTTGTAAAATTTATGGTTCAAGACTGTGATGATGCTTATACAGATTTGCCTTCCGCATCGGAATACCCCTCAAATTTACGAGGAAGAGCATCAAAAGCAGCTGCTTTAGCACTGAAATCCAGAATCTTATTATATGCAGCCAGCCCGACATTTAATACAGCTACTCCATATATGGATTTTGGAGGAAATAACGCACTAATCTGCTATGGGAATAAAGATGATAAACGCTGGGAAGCTGCAGCAGAAGCCAGTCGATTGGCTATACAAGAGGCTATTAACAGTGGCTTCTCCCTAATCAAAGATAAAGGGGTAGACAAAAATTATCAGTACGTATGGGAAACTCCCGATAATAGTGAAATCATACTGGCAGAAAAATCAAAAGAAGCTATGGGCCCATGGCATTTCCCTTGGGGACCACGTATACCTAACACCGGAGCCTCAGGCTTTGGGCCAGGAAGTTCTCTAACCTACAATTTTCTTAAAAAATATGAGACAAAAAATGGAACGCAGCAAACATGGGACGATAATGGAGGAAATGATTTAATGGCAAAATTGAAAGAACTCGATCCTCGTTTTGCTCAGTCTGTAGCTTACCAAGGACAAAAATGGGACAACAACGACTTATTAGTTTTAGATTTTACATCCAAAGACCCCAACGACCCTAACGACAAAGATGGAAGAAATAACTGTATTGGCGGAGCACTGGTACATAAACCGGTACCTTACAGCGTATCTTCTGTTCAGTCTGTAGTTCCCAACGGTATTATATTACGATTAGGAGAACTTTATTTAAACTATGCGGAAGCATTAAATGAATGTCATAGTACTCCTCCGACAGAAGCCTATGACGCTGTCGACGAAATCAGAGCTCGTTCTGGAATGCCTCCTTTCCCCCGAAATTTAAGTCAGGCAGAATTTCGGGAACGTATTCGCAACGAACGTAGTATAGAGCTGGCATTTGAAGGTCACAGACTATGGGATATCCGTCGTTGGGAAATTGCAGAACAAGAAGGTGTAATGCAGGGAAATATGTATGGAATAAAAATATACAAAATTGCAGGTGTATCGGACGAATATACATATAAACCTTATGTTTTTGAAGTTCGATCATTTAAGACCCGCATGTATAGACATCCATTCCCTCAAAGCGAAATGGATAAATTATATCTGATTCAAAACCCTGGGTATGAATAATTTTCACTTATATAATTTTAACCATAAACAACAAACACCATGACATATATATATAGAAATATGATATTAACGGCCTGTATTTTAGGTAGTTCCCTCTATCTCTCAGGCCAAACATCAGGAGACAGTATCAAGTCTAAATACCTACAAACTCGGGCAATAGCCTTTGCTTCACAACCCGACTATCAGGTATCAAGTGCAATCTCAACTGTTTCAGGAGCAGAATTAGAAAAAACATTCACTCCTAATATATGGAATACTCTTATCGGTCGTTTGCCCGGATTTACAGTAATGCAAGGGTCTGAAGAACCCGGCTCTTTCGGCACAAGTTATGCCGGTCGGGGGATAGCCACTTTTACCGGAAACAATGCACCATTAATTTTAATTGATGGATATCAAAGTACTATTAACCATTTAGTACCAGAGGAAATCGAGACTGTAACATTTTTAAAAGATGCCTCTGCAACAGCAATCTATGGCTTAAGAGGGGCCAATGGGGTGTTATTAGTCACAACAAAAAGAGGTATAGAATCTCCTCTTAAAATAAGTTTTAGTACTCAAGTGGGATTTCAACAAGCAACTCGCCTTCCTGAATATCTAAGAGCTTATGATTTTGCACGTCTTTATAATGAAGCAGAAGCAAATAACGGAGTAAAAACACCGACTTATAAGGAAGAAGACCTTCAAGCCTATCTTACCGGAAGCGATCCCTTGTATCATCCGGATATTGACTGGTATGATCAAGTCTTACGAAAAGCAGCTCCGTTGTATAATTTCGACTTAAACTTCAGAGGTGGCAATAAAATTGTAAAATACTATGTTATGTTGAATATGTTGGGTAACAACGGACTTTTGAAAAGAACAACAGACTTGTCGGAAGACACTAAAAATGAAACTTATCAAAAATACAATGTCCGAACCAATATGGATATTAATGTAACAAAGAACTTCTCCGCACATGTCACATTAGGGCTATCTGTTGAAGATAATGTGAACCCTGGAGGACAAAATACAAGCTCTTTATTCAACACTCTCGATTATATCAACCCGAATTCTTTCCCGGTAAAGAATCCGAACGGGACCTATGGTGGAAATACTAAGTTCAATAACCCGTTGGGAATGATTGCTGAAACCGGATATTGGTCATACAATGCACGTAATCTAAATTCAGCTCTCCGACTAACCGAGAAATTAGATATGATAACACCAGGATTGAGTGCATCGGCAGCCATCGCATTTAACAGTTACTATATAGGATATTCAAATAAAACGAAAGACTTTGAAAGATTTTCCATAACCAAAGGTGCCGACGAAGAACCCATATATGAATTGGCAGGAGGACAGGACGAAACATTAACCGGTGACGAAAGTCAATCAGACCAATGGAGAAATACAACTTTACAAGCTTTCTTAAACTACGATAGAACTTTCGGGAAACACCAACTCAATGCCATGGCTATGTACGAATATGAAGAACGATATGTAGGAGCTGTGCAGCCTTATAGACATATCGGATTTGGCGGACGTTTTACCTATACCAACAACAATCGTTATATCGCTGAGTTTTCCTTTGGAACTCAAGCTTCTGAAAACTTTTTAAAACATAATAGTTTCTTCCCTGCAGGTTCTTTAGGCTGGATTGTTTCCCAAGAAGATTTTTTAAAAAATAACAATATCATCAAATATCTGAAATTAAGAACATCTTATGGGCTTACCGGCAATGATGAAATCGGCGGCGACCGCTTCATGTACGATCAAGAATACATCTATACATCAGATTATTTTTTAGGTACGACAAGCAAAAATCACACAATACGAGGTTTGATGCAAGGTCGCCTGGCTAATCCTGATATCAGCTGGGAAAAAGAAAGAAAATTTAATATCGGATTCGAGACCAATCTTTTAGGAAAACTAGATATATCTTTCGACTATTTTTATAATCGACGTTTTGACATATTATGTATTCCCAGCCGAAACATCCCATCTTATATAGGAGCCGATATGCCATATATGAACTTAGGAAAAACTAAAAATCAAGGTTTTGAAGCCTCTATCCGATGGTCTGATAATATTGGCAAAAAAATACAATATTTTGCCCAATTAGATGGATGGATGGCCAAAAATAAAATATTATATAACTCAGAATCAATACAGACAGAAGATTATTTCTATCGCACAGGTCGGCAAATTAATCAACCCTATTATCTGGAAGCCTTAGGTTTTTATACCAAAGAAGATATTCAAAACCCGGATGTAGCAAAACCTACATGGCAAAATGTACAAGCAGGAGACATTAAATATAAAGACCAAAATGGTGATAATATTATAGATAGTAACGACTGGTATCCTATCGGTAAAACATCAATACCAGAAATAACGTTAGGTCTTAATTTAGGCTGTACATTCTATGGATTTGACTTTACAGCATTTTTTCAAAGTGCGTTGAATAGGGATGTATATTTAGATGCGCCTTATTACAGAGCATTCCAAGGACGGGGAAATGTCTCTAAAGTAGCCTTGAACCGATGGACTCCAGAAACTGCAGCTACAGCAACTTATCCTCGGTTATCAGCATCCGACGACCAAAATAACTACCAAGGGTCAACATTTTGGCTGAAAAATGGAAATTTCTTAAAACTTCGGAATATCGAATTAGGCTATACCTTTAAAAATCTTATTTCAACTGCCAAGACAACTGCTGATTTAAGAATTTTCGTCAACGGTACTAATCTTTTCTCTATCGATCATATAAAAGATCTTGACCCGGAAATTATGTCTGGATATCCGGCCTTAAGAACAATCAGTTTTGGAGCAAAAGTTCAATTTTAACCTTTAAAGAACGGAAAGATGAAAAACAAGTTATATAACATCGTAATTTCAAGTCTGGCAGCATTCCTTTTGTGTAGCTGTTATGACAGCTTGGACAGAGAGTTACGCACAACTTTGACAAAAGAACAGGTCGAAAAAGAATATGAATATACGCGATACCAAGCAATGTCATTATATACTGATCTCGAAGAAGGATTCTTTGCATTGGGAAACGCAATGCGAGCATCAGCATGCGACGAGGCAGAATATACATATAAAGGAGGTGCCGAAACATTCAATTCGGGTTCGTGGAATGCATTCAATAATCCAGATGACGTGTGGACCCAATATTTCAAAGCAATACGTAAAGTAAATGTATACCTGGATCCGAATAAAAAACCTGTCAATCTGGACGCATATAAAAATGACCCAAGTGAAAACTCTCAGGCCATTTACAAAACCCGTACAGCAGAAATAGCAAACTGGTCCCGTGAAGCCAGGTTCTTACGGGCTTTTTATTACTTTGAACTTATAAAACGCTATGGAGGTGTCCCTATCTTCACAGAAGCGCTCAATCTGGATACAGATTTTGGTACCATTCAACGAAATTCATTAGAAGATTGTATCAAATTTATTGTTGACGAATGTGATGACCTATCGGATGACGAAAACGGACTCCCCGTAACATACGATGAAGATAATTTGGGTCGTGTAACAAAAGGAGCTGCATTAGCCTTAAAAAGTCGAGTATTATTATATGCTGCAAGTGATTTATGGAATAACCAAGTGTGGACAGGAGGTTATGCTCATCCGGAATTAATTTCTTTACCTAACGGAGACAACCCGGAAGTTCGCAAAGAAAGATGGAAGGCTGCAGCTGACGCAGCAAAAGCCGTAATAGATTTGTCTGGTGAAGCCGGTTATAATTTAGGGTCAAATTACGCATCATTAGGAAAAACATTCGAAGACCCAGAATTGATTATGGTACGAAGAAGTTGGGCAAAGAATGATTTTGAAAGACTAAATTTTCCCATTGGCTATCCTAATGGAGAAGGAGGCATTACACCTTCCCAAAATCTTGTAGATGCTTATGAGATGACAGACGGGTCCACATTTGACTGGAATAACAACAGGCATAAATCAGAACCGTATTTTAACCGAGACCCTCGATTGGCAATGACAATATACACTAATGAAGCCGCATTCAAAGACACACACCTCGAATGCTGGGCCGGAGGGAAAAACGGAAAAGGCGTAGCGAATGCCACAACAACAGGTTACTATTTACACAAATTCATTGATGAAGACTTAGACTTGGCCCAAGGCCGAACAAGCATTCATACTTGGATATTTTTCCGTATTTCAGAAATGTATCTAAACTATGCAGAAGCACTAAATGAGTATGACCCGGGAAATGCAGATATTGCTATTTATGCCAGTAAGACAAGAGGGCGAAATGGCGTAAATATGCCACCTTTCCCTTCAACTTTAAGCCAAACTGAAATGAGAGAAAAAATACGAAATGAAAGAAGAGTTGAATTGGCCTTTGAAGATCATCGCATGTGGGATGTACGACGTTGGATGACAGCTGAAAGAGACTTGAACGAACCTCTATACGGAGTAGAAATAACACCGGGGTTAATCAGTATGAAATACGAAAAAATCGAAGTAGAAAAAAGAGTTTTCGAAAAGAAAATGTATTTTTATCCTATCCCCCAAACTATGTTATCTACCGAAGGTGTAGACTGGCAACAAAACCCTCTTTGGTAAAAACATCTATTAATAATAAAATACACGATTATGAAAAACAATATAAAAAACGGCATAAAGATACTCCTTATATCATGTATTGCGTCATTAGTAACTACATCTTGTGAATATAAGGAAATTGCCGACGCAGAATATTCTGATCAGATACTATATATGCCCGGAGCTAAATCGGGTATATATAGAGTAAATGAAATTTCACAAAACAACGCACCATATCGTTATCGACTGGATATGGAAAACAAAAAAGTTATTGTCCCCCTGGGTATCTACCGTGCCGGTGTAAATAATAAAGGAAATGTAAATGTCGATATAATTATAGAAAACCAAATCGTTCAAGAACTTATAGCAGGAGGAGAATTAACAGATGAAGAAAGTGGCCTAACTTCAGAAATCTTACCGCAGGATAAATTTTCGGTTCCATCCTCTGTACAAATAAAAAGCGGAGAAGAAAAAGCAACTTTCGATTTGGCTATAGATTTGCAGTTCTTATTGGATAACCTACACAAACGATATGCCACAGCTGTAAAAATTATTAACTCTAATATTAAAATCAACGAGGCATTAAGTTATCTGGTCATTGATTTCGATACCGATTTTCTGATTGCTCGGCCCGGATTTACATACTCTTCCGAAAAGAACGGTACAATAGTTACATTTACCAATACAACAGCATTTGGCGTTAATTATAAATGGGACTTTGGGGACGGGACAACCTCTGACGAAGAAAATCCCAAGCCCCATACATATCCTTCTTTAGGAGCTTATAATGTAAAATTATCAGCCACAAGCGTTACAGGAGAAGTTATCGAATACTCCAGTGTAGTACATCTATGGGAAGACATTACAGAAACCTATATCCTAAATCCGGGACCATTTAAACGTAGTGACAGGCCTACAGGTAAAGTAGGTATTCTTCAGGATTGGAGTTATACTCCTAACGTATTAGCTTCAAATGGAAAAGGTGGATATTATCTCGAAAACGGAGGTGTCATGGACTTCTACTCATCTTCTGCCGACTTAACCAATGCTAAAATCTATCAATCATTACAACTACCTCAAGGTGCGTACAAAATAGCCTTTACTCCATACAAATTTACTGGAACAAATACTTGTTATCTGGTAGTATATAAAGGTTCCGAATTACCGGACATAAACAACATAGAAAATAATCCGGACGTATTGGGAAGTTATCTCTGGAATGAAGATGTTGGAGAAATAGAGCAAGGCGTAGAATTCAGCCTCGACTCGAACCAAAATGTTACCATCGGTTTCATTGTATCGAATCAGGCCAAATCTCGTCTTCAAATAAGCTCTGTCAACTTATACCGATAAGATATTCCGGTAATAGTTGATCCCGAAATAGCGAATTACCTCCATGAAATATAGCATTTTACTCCCTTATATATTCATGGAGGCTATTTCCCAAAAAACAAAATAAGTTTCTTATCTTACAAACAAAAAATAATATAATATGGGCACCACATATCGTCACAACAGTGTAAGTATAATACTCAAAAATATTCTTATCATAAGCACTCTTATACTATTTATCCAATGCCAGTTTCATGGAGAAAAAAACAGAGGCAAAGATTTTGATTTACAAGGATTTATCAATAAAGAAATTGCTAAAGGCAATAAAACAATAACTATTCCTCCCGGAATATATCGTATAACACCCCAAAACCAACAACACTTATATTTAAAAGATTTATCTGACATTTCTATTATAGCGGATGACGTAGAAATGATTTGTACAGAGACTACTCGCGCAATCACATTCGAAAACTGTAAAAATATATCCTTAAAAGGTATGACCATTGACTATGACCCCTTATGTTTCACACAAGGAGTCATTACTAAACTCGCACCGGATAAATCTTATATCGAATTTAAATTAGATGATAACTATCCTGATAATCTTGTTGAACGAATTGAGATATTTGATGCGCACACTCATAACCTCAAACGGGAAACTTACTACGGATGGACGCCTTTTGAAAAAATTGGAGACCGTACTTATCGTGTCAGTAAAGGAAAAAACTATAAATACAACCCGAACATCGACAAAGAGGAAATAGGAGACATTCTGGTAACAAATAATGACTATACACCCAACGGAAATATGCCTCATGCAATTTATAGTGATGAATGCACGAACTTATGCCTTGAAGATATTACTTTATACTCAGGTAATTGTTTTGGTTTTTTTGAAACAAACGGAACAAAGAATAATTACATTAGGTGTAAAATAGACCGGAGACCTCCCGAAACAGACTTGTATAAACGTCCCCAAAGAATACGCTCAAACGATGCCGACGCTTTCCATAGCAAATTTGCATATGTAGGTCCTCAACTTACAGAGTGTTTTGCCCGATACCAAGGAGACGACGGTATCAACATATGTGGCAAATATTATATGACAGCCGGTGGGAAAAACAAGACCATCCGTGTTATTGTACCTCACTCGTTCGACCTCGAAGTAGGAAATGAACTCGAAATTATGACCATTGACGGTAATCGATTACCTAATGTAAAAATAGTAAAAATTGAAGATGGTGGAACAATATCCCCAAAAGAAATAGACGGTATCAAGCGACTAAATCAGAACGAGGGAAATAAAAAGAACTTGACACAACCAAACAATAAAATCATAAACTTAACTGTCGATAAAGACGTTAATTTCCCTTTAGGAAGTATCATTGGTGACAGAAACCGTGTCGGAAGCGGCTTTTCCGTAAAGAATTGTTATTTTGGCTATAACCGCTCACGAGGTATTTTGATAAAAGCCAGTGATGGAGAAGTTTCCGGAAACACATTAGAATGCAACAACATGCATGCTGTTCTTATCACTCCAGAAGCATGGTGGCTCGAATCCGGATGTTCAGACAATGTCGTAGTCAAGGACAATACTATTATCGGAAACGGACATCCGGAAGCTATATGTGTTACCGGATTCGGATTTACCGGAAATACACCACCGGCAGGGCTGCACAAAAACATTACAATAGAAAATAATAATATATCTGACTGCTACATTCCTTGCATCTATGTAGGCTCAACATTAGGAGGAACAATTAAAAATAACCAGATTACCAATCCTAAAAAGACTGGAGAAAAAAGTAGTCTAATCGAGACTAAGAATTGCGATATGTTAGAAACCGACTTATAAAAATTGGACATGAATAGACATATTATTATATATATACTGACTTGTGGATGCCTATTTCTATATTTGCCCGATGTCTTTCCCAACAAAGAAATTTCAATAACTCATTTCGGCATCGAACCAAATAATGGAAAGGACGCAACCCTCGCTGTAAGAAATGCAATAAACTATTGTTCAGAAAAAAAAATAAACAAATTGATTTTTCCGAAAGGAAAATATGATTTCTATCCAAAACTCGCGACAGAAAAGACTGTTTATATCAGTAACAATACCGATGGAGAAAAAAGAATTACATTTTCCATTGACAACATGAAAAATTTCGAAATCGACGGGGGTGGAGCGACATTTATTTTCCATGGTTACATCTGTCCTTTTGTAATAAAAAATTGTAAAAATATTATTTTAAACAATTTTTCAATAGATTTCTCCCGGACATTCCACAGTGAAGGCATCATCAAAGCTGTTCACAAAGATGAAATTGAGGTTTATTTTCCAGAAAAATATCCTTTTAAAATAGAAAATGAACGACTTATTTTCACAGATGGCAAAAAGATTGAATA
The DNA here is from genome assembly GCF_015097275.1 of Coprobacter secundus subsp. similis. Classification (GTDB taxonomy): domain Bacteria; phylum Bacteroidota; class Bacteroidia; order Bacteroidales; family Coprobacteraceae; genus Coprobacter; species Coprobacter secundus. The sequence continues at coordinate 2,930,674 of NZ_AP023322.1, read as the reverse complement.
TCCCTATGGAAGCCTGTTAGAATATAATACCCTCAAAAAAGAGACAGCTTACCAAGTGCACGATTACTATACCGGACCAGTACTAAAAGCCGAAAATATTGGTCAGAGACAAGTACGTATTCACCTAAAAGATGTCAAAGGAACACCTGGAAATACCATGGTATTTGCACCTAACCACAGATTATGTCCAGCTATAACTATAGATAATACCCAAGATATCAATATTGCAAATATTACTTTATATCATTGTGGAGGGATGGGAGTCATAGCACAAAGAAGCAAGAATATTACAGTAAACAAAATGAAAGTTTCCGCAGCACAAGACAGAACAGTAAGTTGTACTGCCGATGCCACACATTTTGCGAACTGTGAAGGAAAAATTATTCTTACCGACTGTCTATTCGAAAATCAGATGGATGACGCTACAAATATTCATGGGATTTACATGAGAATAGAAAAAATACTTTCATCCACATCTTTACTTCTCCGATTAGTCCATTATGAACAATACGGAATGGACATATTCAAAAAAGGGCAAAAGGTAGAACTGGTCAATGCGCAGACAGTAGAAACATACTCCATAAACAATGTCGAATCTGTAAAACGCTATAATAAAGAGTTTTATCAAGTTGAATTTAAAGAAAATCTACCCTCTGCACTTAAAGAAAAAGATGTTGTAGGCTCTGCTATATATCCGGAAGTTATATTAAAAAATTGTATCTGTCAAAACAATAGGGCCCGAGGGGTTTTATTAGGCTCAAGAACAAAAATTATCGTAGAAGGGAACAAGTTTCACACTCCGGGAGCCGCAATCATGACCGGGGGAGATACTGAATACTGGTTCGAGCAAGGTGGAGTAAGTAATCTTGAAATCAAAAATAACATTTTCGATAATTGCAATTACGGAGTATGGGGCGATGCTGCAATACAAATAGCTGCAGGTTCCAAAGACAAAAGAAACTCTCCACGTTTCAACCACAACATAATCATTGAGAATAATACATTTAACGTATTCGACCCAAGAATACTAAAAGTTTCATCTGTGGACGGATTAATATTCCGCCACAATAAAATAAATCATTCCACGGCATATCCAGCCATACATACAACTGCCGAACCCTTCAATATAGAAAATTCCACTAATATCAATATTCAAAAATAAACACAAATATTATGAAAACTTTCCATTCATATTTTTGGTTATTCTTTGCAGAGACAATCATTCTCAGTACATTTTTTTCCTGCAAACCCAAAGTATCAACAAAGACAATAGAAAAAACTTTCTCATACGAAAACCCTTCTACATTCTCATACATATATGATAACGGGAAAACTACCGATACGATAACCGAGTTGCGTGACCCCTGCATAATCAGAGAAGGTGATACATATTATCTGGTATTTACACATTTCCCTTTCACTCATCACACCAGTAAAGATGAGAGTAAACCAGATATGAATTCTTCTCCGGGGATACGATTATATTCTTCTAAAGACCTTAAAAACTGGACATTTGAAAAATGGCTGGTAAAATCCAGCGAATTACCGGAAGATTGTTCATATAAACATCGTTTTTGGGCTCCCGAAATACACAAAATAAAAAACAAGTTTTATCTCATTTTTTATGCAGATAATTGGATAGAAGACAAATACAACGCTGCTGGAGAAAAAGGATACGTGGCTTTTGTCGGTGTATCAGATAAAGTAGACGGACCCTATGAACATATCTCTTGGTTAAAAGGAGCCGGATGCGATACCAATCTCTTTGGAGACGACGATGGCAAAATATATGCAATCATGCCATTTGGGAACGAATATATACAAGAAGTAGACCTAAGTGGTATAGAACAAGGAGATATAAAACTTATCGGCGAACGAAAAATGATTGTTGCTCAAGATAATAGTGATGTTGGCAAAACATTTAATCCTGATTATATGGAAGCTCCCTGGATGATAAAACGTAATGGAAAATACATACTTTTTACCGGTTCGCCTTATCGTAAACCTAAAAACAATAAAAATTTTACACCTGATTTAGAATATGGATATTGGGTAGGTGTAGCTATTGCTGACAGCATTTGGGGACCTTATAAAAAAGAACCTCAAATATTCTTAGGAGGGCATATCGCTGTATTTAAAGGCCCTGACGGGAAAGAGTGGTTTTCTTATAGAGGCGAAGCTGGAGGAAAATCCCAAGGACTTTTATGCATAGACCCGATACCTTTTAATGAAGACGGGACCATCTCCCGATTTGAACCGACAACCGGTCCGAAAACAATTCAATATACAGAAACAGAAGAAACTCTTATAAAATAAAAAGATATGAGAATAATATTAACAAATAAAATAATTTGTACCCTGACCATTCTTATCATTATAGGATTCTCTGTCTGTTCATGTAAATCTGATCCCGATATTATTATAGACCATAATACCAATAATGGACAGGAGAATAACGACCCTGAACCTCCTGAGTTAATAGAGAAAACATTTACGTTTAACAATCCTTCAACTTTCTCTTACCCTTATTTCGACGGGAGTACAGAAAGAATGATAACCGAGTTACGTGACCCCTGTATAATCAGAGAAGGCGATACATATTATCTGGTCTATACTCATTATCCATTTACACACCATACCAGTAAAGATGAGAGCAAACCTGATATGAACTCCTCTCCGGGAATACGATTATATTCTTCTAAAGACCTTAAAAACTGGACATTTGAAAAATGGCTGGTAAAATCCAGCGAATTAGTAGTAAATTGCCCGTATAAGCACCGTTTTTGGGCACCCGAAATACACAAAATAAAAAATAAATTTTATCTTATTTTCTATGCTGATAACTGGGTCAAAGAAGCTTATAACCCTGACGGTCAGATGGGTACTAAAGCTTTTATTGGTGTATCGAATAATATCACAGGTCCTTATGAACATATTACTTATCTTGAAGGTGCTGGTTGTGACACTAATTTATTTGAAGATGAAAATGGAAAAACATATGCAATCATGCCTTTCGGGGAAATGTACATACAAGAAGTTGACCTTACAGGTATAGAGGATAATAACATACGACTTATTGGTGAACGAAAAATGATTGTATCAGCAGATAATAGAGATGTTGGCAAAAATTTTGACCCGGACTATATGGAAGGGCCCTGGATGACGAAAAAAGACGGAAAATATATTCTCTATACCGGCTCTCCTTATCGAAAAAAAACAGATTCAGAATTCATTCATGATTTGGAAGAAGGTTACTGGGTAGGAACAGCAACAGCCGATAACATTTGGGGACCTTATAAAAAAGAACCTCAAGTTTTCTTAGGAGGGCATGTCGCCATATTCGAAGGTCCGGATGGAAAAGAGTGGTTCTCATATAGAGGTGAGGCCGGTGGTATTTGCCAGGGATTGCTGAACATCGACCCGGTTACTTTCAACGAAGAAGGTGTTGTCATAAAATCCACTCCTACAGTGGGAAGCAAAACTATTACCTACATGGAACCCAAAGATAAATAATAAAACATCAAATATTATATATAACATGAAAAATAAAGTTCATTTCCTATTTTTATTCTGGATGAGCGGTATCCTTTTGGCAAATGCTCATAACCGCATATCGATAACAGATTTCGGATTAAAACCAAACACCGGAGAAGATACAAGACCATATCTAAAAAAGGCCTTGGGAATATGCCGGCAACAACCGGGAACGACACTTTATTTTCCACAAGGGAGGTATGACTTTTATCCGGATAAAAGTATCAATGATGAAATAGATATTATGAAAAGAGAAACAACAATTGGTTTCTCATTACAAAATCTGAAAGATATCACTTTCGATGGTGGCGGTTCTGAATTTATATACCATGGAAAAATGCAGGTAGCAGCAATCAATTCTTGCACAAATGTTACGTTACAAAATTTTTCAGTCGATTGGGACCGTCCCATGATATCTCAAGGAGAAATAATAGAAGCCACAGATACATATCTGGATTTAAAAGTCGATAAAAAAAATTATCCTTATACCATAGAGAACGGAAAAGTTCTCTTTTTGGGAGAAGGCTGGAAATTGCCCATTATGACGATGTATTCTACTATGTACGATAAAAAATCAAAAGAAATAACCTACAACACATGGGACAGTACATTAGGCTCTATTTTCGAACAGATTGCAGAAGAAACCCAAGAAGGTATTCTCCGTTTCCATGGGAAACCCAAAATAATTCCTCCAAAAGGAACAATGGTTTCCCTCTTTCACGTTCGTTACTTTGCACAAGGCATCTCCATAGGCAGAAGTAAAGATATATTGCTAAAAAATATTACGTTATATCATACTTTAAGTAACGGATTCAGTGGATATCGCTCAGAAAATATCACAATGGACAATGCTTCAGTGAAAGTAAACGATGCTAAAGGACGGTATTTCAGCAGTATTGCCGATGCCTCCCATTTTTCTGAATGTAAAGGAACCATAAAAATCCTCAATTGTGTCCACACCGGACAAGGTGACGATTTCATTAATGTACACGGTACAAGCATAAAAATTACAAAAGTCAATGATAAAAATACAATAGAAGTAGCCTCGCAAGGAAAAGGTTCCGGAAACTCTATTACCGTTGGTGATGAATATTGGTTTATCGACCCGACACTAGCACAACGTGGGGAAACACGTACGGTCAAATCCAAAACCAAAATCTACCAAAATGACCGCCTCATCGGTTATACGATTACTTTCGACAGAGAACTACCGGCAAATACCAAAAGCGGAGATTTTCTCGAATGTAAAACGTGGACTCCAAGGCTCGAAATTAGAAATTGTCAAATATTAAAACGCCACAGGGCAAGAGGTATATTAGTAACTACCCCCAAAGAGGTTATCATAGAAGATAATTATTTTCGTACTGCAGGAACTGCAATACTTATCGAAGGAGATTTTAATTATTGGTTCGAATCCGGAGCCAACAATAATGTACATATCCGAAATAATGTTTTTGACAATTGTTTGACTTCCGGGAATAAACATGGCTCCAGAGCCGAATGGGGAGAAGCCGTCATTACAATTACCCCATCGCACATACCACAAGATGCCGATGCAGAACCCTATCATAAAAATATAAAAATATATGATAACACATTTAAAGTATTCGATGCACCACTAATACGTGCCGTATCGACAAGAGCTCTGCTCTTTACTGGTAACAAAATTATCAAAACATTCGATTATAAGCCTTATACTTGGCAACAAGCCACATTTCTTTTAGATGGATGTCGGGACGTAAAAATCAATAAAAACGTATTTGATAGCAAGTATACCACTCGGGACATTCTGATTGAACACATGAGAGAAACAGATGTCCAAACAGATAAAAAGGACAAATTTATTATAAAACCGATAGAGAATCTGGATACCCATATGCAATGGAACTAAAAAAAGTGATATGAAAAATAGCATTCTAAATTATAAAACATGGCTGATAATTATTTCATTATTCAGCATACAAAGCATTATCCTTACAACCCCAATAAATGCAAAAAAAATTCCAAATGGTATTTCTATTTTATTAGACGGAGACTTTCCAGACCCAACCATAGTAAAAGATGGAGACAATTATTATATGACAACTTCCTTTGGAGGATTTCCCTGTCTAATGATATGGCAATCGAATGATTTACTACACTGGAAACGACTCGATTATGCACTAAAAACTCCTGTCGCCGGCGCCGTTTGGGCGCCTGAGTTAATAAAGCACAATGACACATTCTACCTTTACTTTCCTGCCGGTGGTCATATTTATGTCATGACCGCTACAAACCCGACCGGCCCCTGGAGTAAACCTCAAATAATAGAGGGCGTAAGCGGAATAGACCCAGGACATTTAGTCGATAAAAATGGTAATCGCTATCTCTATATCGATAACGGTCGAGTAGTACAATTATCATCTGACGGACTATCTATATCAGGCAAAGAAATAAAAGTATATGATGGATGGAAATTCAGCAACAATTATGGCGTAGAGTGCTTCTGCCTCGAAAGTCCTAAAATGCTATACCGCAATGGGTACTATTATATCATATCGGCACAAGGAGGAACCGGAGGACCGGCAACAAGCCATATGGCCTCTGTTGCTCGCTCAAAATCACCCTTCGGCCCATTTGAAGATAGCCCATATAATCCTTTAATCAAAACTTTTTCTCCATTTGAAACATGGCGTTCAAAAGGCCATGCAACAATATTCGAAGGTCCTAAAGAGCAATGGTATGCTATATACCATGGATATGAAAACGGACATCTCCCTATGGGACGCAAGACTTTACTCGAACCTGTAGTCTGGACTCAAGACGGCTGGATAAAATCCGGAATAAAAAACACGAAAAAAGCCAAAAACTATTTTTTTACAGAAAATACCCGTCCGAAAAATGATGATTTTTCATCCGGTACTCTCAACAAACAATGGACTTTTACAAACGCAGATACTTATAATAATTACAAATTACAAAATAGATGTTTGACTATAATGTGTAAGTCAGGTAATATTAACGGTCTCATGTTACCGATGTGTGATAAAAATTTTGAAGTTCAGTTCAAAATTATTCCTGACCAAAATATTGAAACAGGACTCGTCTTGTATTACGATAAAAATTATTATGCCGGCATGATTCTGAAAAACGGAATAATAAATGGAATACACAAAAACAGACAGCCATTTGGAGACAAAATCCCCATACCCGATACATCTTATTTCAAATTAACCATACTAAACTACAACGTCTACATCAGTTATAGCAAAGACGGAGAAACATGGACTTCATATCCTGATGCATTTGACGTCAGCGGTTACCATACAAATATTCTCGAAAATTTCGGTTCTTTAAAAATCGCTGTTATTGGAGACGGAAATGGAAAAATACAAATTGATGACTTCAAATACCGCACCTTATAAAACTTTCATCTAATGAATAGACTTTCTTATATTTTTATTATTAGTACTTTGTTGCTACACTTCGGATGTAACAAACAAAAAAAAGATACTTCCTCGGTAATATTCGAATATCAAAATCCCATCCACTTTGACAAAGCTGCAGGATGGTACACCGACTTAGTACGAGATCCTCATATTATTAAAGAGGGTAATCGATATTATCTCACACACACTATGATTCCCCCAGGCTCTCAATATGATCCTATAAAACGAAATAATGGAATGTCGCCAGGTGTAAGACTTTACTCCACTGCCAACTTTAAAGATTGGAAAGCAGAAGGATGGATTATAAAATCAGAAGACCTCCCGACCGACTGCCCTTACAAAGACCTGTTCTGGGCCCCTGAAATTAGAAAAATCCACAACAAATTTTATATCGTTGTCTGTGCCGGAAATCTAAAGCACGGTAATTCTGACTGCTTTATCGGAGTTGCCGACTCTATCACCGGTCCCTACAAACACTTCACTCAACTTAAAGGTGGCGGATGCGATGCAAATTTATTCGAAGATAAAGACGGAAAAGTATATGTTTACAAAATAGGCCATAAAATCTGTGTACAAGAAGTTGATTTAAGCGGAATAGAGAAAGGGGACATACACTGGGTTGGAGAGGAAAAAGTTGCTATTGATGATAGTCCAAGCCAAAATAAATTTTGGGTAGACAGTTGGAAAGAAGGCCAATGGATAAAAGAACGAAACGGGAAATACTATCTTTTTTACTCAGTACACGTTCCGGGAAGAGATTCATATCAAAGATTCCAATATTGGGTCACAGTCGCTTACGCCAACCACCCTATGGGACCATGGACACAAGACAAAAATCCGGGAATTTTCTGGGGAGGACACGTCTCTGTTTTTGACGGCCCCGACAACAATTGGTGGTATTCATACAAAAATGAGAAGTTCGATGCCACATGCGAAGACTATCTTTGCATCGACCCGGTATCATTTTTACCTGACGGAACAATAGCCGTAAGCAATCCTACCCCGTTCGATACAATAACTCAAATATTAGCAAATGGAAAGATAAGACAAATGAAGAAAGCCCCTAAGCCCATTCCATCTTATCCTACCCCTCCACCTTTTGACTCACCACGATTACTGCCCTTAAAAAAATATACTCAAAAAGCCAGGCGAATAGGTGACTGGAATTTTTCATCTCTATCTGACAATTCCCCAATAAACGAAGGAAAAGTTTTTGAAAAAAAAGAAATCTATCTAAAAAATAACGCAGGGGAAACCTATCGGTCTTTAATCAGTAGCGAAGGTTGGAACGACGCCGGAATACTGAAATTTGAAAAATTACCTTTCGGAAATGATTCCATACGAGCCGTTGACATCAGTAACGGAAGTCTTCGCTTCTTTTCTGATTCAGGAATTCCTCCATTAAATGATAACAATAATTTTACCGTTTGGATAAGAGTATTACTCAAAAATACCGGATGGCGTGATATGGAAATATTGTCCATACCCAATAGATGGAGTATATATACCACCAAAAACGGAAACTTGGATGTCGTATTTGGAGAACGCTCATACTTCGGTTCTCAACCCAATAAAATTCCTCCCGGCATAATTCTCACGGAGCAATACCTCGATAACGTTCTTATGCAGGATATGCCTAGACTAAAAATAAACACATGGAACGATATCGCTTTTTCCTTTGAGGGAGATGCGTCTGTCAATGATTTACACAAAAAAGAGGTCAAAGTATATCTTAATGGAAAACTAATCGCACAAAAGTCTGGTCGTACTGTTTTCCAAAATGGAGGAGAACTATTCCTCTCAGCCGGAAATACGACTATGGCCAGATTCAATGGGCTTGTTGCCCGTTTAATATATTGGAAAGGAATTGTTTCTGAAAATGAGATAGCACGACTATCAGCAGATAACAACTAACAATCTTTGTATTGTATAACAACAAAAACATGAAAACAAGTCGGATAATCCTATTAATCATAATACCATTATTATTTTTTCTATTCTCCAAGGTTTCTGCTCAAAAGCAAAATAGAATTTATCTGTCTGGAGAATGGCAATTTTCCCTTGATAGTGCTGCTATCGGTATAAAAAACAAATGGTATTTAAAAAATTTCTCCGAAACGGTCATTTTACCGGGAACCACAGACGAAAATAAAAAGGGAAATAAAAATACAATCTTTACTACAGCTCATCTTTCAAGAATATATACTTATTCCGGTGCAGCCTGGTATAAGAAAGAAATCTATATTCCCGAATTTTTTTCGAATAAACACGTAACTCTCTTTCTGGAGCGGACAAAAGAGACAAATGTTTGGATAGACAGCCTATTCATAGGCAGTAGCAGAAGCATTCTTACTCCCCAAATTTTCCAATTGCCCCCCAACCTAAAACCGGGGAAACATACATTAACCATCATGGTCAACAACGACCAGCAAGCATTCCCTCAAGAAACAAAAGGTTCTCATGCATGGACAGAACATACTCAAACCAACTGGAATGGCATCATTGGGAAAATTTATATTGAAGCAAAACCGATAAACCATATAACTGACATACAGATTTCCCCCAATTATCAAAAAAAACGCATTTCGGCAAAGGTAAAAATATTTTCAACCCACAATGAAAAGGCCAAAATTTCTCTACATGCCGAAACCTGGAATACAAAAAATAAGCACAACGCAAAGAAGCAAACATACCCTATTACCTTACATAAAGGTATAAATAACATCGAATTATCTTATTATCTGGGAAAAGATGCCCTTTCGTGGAGCGAATTCGATCCGGAGCTTTATCGTCTGACGGCAATACTATCTACAGGGACAGAGCAAGATACCTCCATAACAAATTTTGGTTTACGGGAATTTAAAACCAATAAAAATCAATTTACCATTAACGGTATAAAGACTTTTTTACGCGGAAAGCATGACGCTTGCGTCTTCCCGCTGACTGGGTATCCGGCCACGGAAGCCGAAGAATGGCGAAAGATTTTCAAAATAGTCAAATCATACGGTATCAATCATTATCGCTTCCACACTTGGACTCCTCCTGAAGCTGCATTCGAAGCTGCAGATATAGAAGGCATATATCTTCAGCCGGAACTCCCTATATGGGGTAGTGTCAATACCGGAAACGAACCATTACTCTCTTATATAAAAGAGACTTCACAAGAAATCTTAAAGAGTTATGGGAATCATCCGTCTTTTGTAATGATGGCTTTAGGAAATGAATTATCAGGAGACAGCATCGTCATAGCCCATATCGTAGAAAATCTGCAACAACAAGATTCTCGAATATTATATTCCAGCGGTTCAAACAATTTTTTAGGGAATAAAGGCAGAATCGGTAAAGAAGATTTCTTTGTAACATGCCGCACGCGACAGTCTACAGATTCAACATACGCACGAAATGTCCGTGCCTCTTTCTCCTTTGCAGATGAATTTGACGGTGGATATATCAACGGGATGTATCCCTCTACCCGACGCACATACACGCAAGCTTTATCGGGGTGTACAGTCCCGATTATCGGACATGAGACCGGACAATTCCAGATATTGCCGGATTTCAAAGAAATAAACAAATATACCGGAATATTACGTCCTGCAAATTTAGAGATATTCAAACAACGATTAGCTCAAAATAATTTACTTAAACAAATTGAAGATTTACACTTTGCATCCGGAAAATTTGCAGCTATATGTTACCGAGAAGACATAGAAATGGCTTTACGGACCCCTGAATTCGGAGGATTCCAAATACTTGACCTACAAGACTTTCCTGGACAAGGGACTGCATTGGTAGGATTACTGGATGCCTTCATGGAAAGTAAAGGTATCATAGAACCTTTTGAATTTTCCCAATTTTGCAATCGGGTCGTACCTTTAGCTTTATTTGATAAATATTGTTGGAACAACGATGAAGTTTTCCTATCTACCATAAAAATAAGTAACTATGCAGAAAAAACAGTCGGAAAACAAACTATAAACGCATATTTATCAAATGACTCCGGAGATACCATTGCGAAACAACAGTGGTATACTCTATTGCAAAATGGAAAACTGAATCATATAGGAGAATTCGAAGTGTCTCTAAAGTCAGTAAAAAAATCAACTAATCTGACTCTATCAATTTCTATCGAAGGAACACCATATCAAAACAAATATAAAATATGGGTATATCCCAAAAGAAATATTCTCCAAAAACAGAATATTACCATATGCCGAAAAATAGACAAGCAAATGTTCAACCTATTAAAAGAAGGCCGAAAAATTTTGCTGCTTCCAGACTCGAAAGAAATAGAAAAAGTAAGTGTCGGAGGAATGTTTTCTCCAGATTATTGGAATTTCTCAATGTTCAAAAGTATATCCGAATCTCTGAACCGAACTGTTTCTCCCGGAACACTTTCTATACTTACGGACCCATCACATCCTCTTTTCTTAGATTTTCCCACCGAGTCCCATTCCAATTGGCAATGGTGGTCTATATTGAAAAATTCCCGTCCCATCATTCTAAATAATCTAAAAAATTACATTCCACTGGTACAAGTTATAGATAATATCGAAAGGAATCATAAATTAGGATTGATTTTCGAGTTTCAAATGGGCAAAGGCAAGCTTCTGATATGTTCGTGCAATCTGGATAACATCATGGACAAACCAGAGGGTTCTCAATTATATAATTCTATTTTGGAATATATGGATTCCCCACATTTTTCTCCTCATGTACAAATATCCGAACCGGAATTGTTCAATTTATTCAATTCCGAAATCAAAAACACAGAAATAAAAGGTGTAAAAAATATCACATCATATGAATAAAACCCAAAAATAACAATGCCTGAGCAGAATTCTGCTCAGGCATTGTTATTTTTGGGTTTTATCTCGTCTTATTTATGTATTGCTGTTACAATAACTACCCTGTTCCATTCATTCTGTTCATAAGGTTGTGCATCTGTACCTACTCCCTGAACTTCTACTCGTTTACGGTCAATACCATATTTCTCAACCAAAATATCTTTAACCGCAGCACCACGTTTTGTCGAAAGACGTAAATTGTACTCCGGTGTTCCAGTTTGCTGGTCAGCATACCCTGTCAAACGGAGTTTTGCTTTGGGATTTTCATCCAAAAACTTTACAATATTCACAAACGTAATTTCTTGTCCACGTACCGGTACAGTCTTATTTATATCGAAAAGAATAGACCCCAACATAAGCGGCTCATTTGCTTTCATTGGAACTTCTTCTCTTACTTTCACCTCCTTGTAAACTGTATCATTCACCGTTTTAACCACTTCTACAGTTCTCATGGCTGCCTCAGGATTGATAATCTGTACATAGCTGACACGTCTTGATTTCCTTGCAGAATGTCTGGGCTTACGTGCCTTACGTCCTGCTATATTGAATCCTCTATTTTCAAAATTATAAGTTACCCCCAAAGTAACTGCACAATTACTTTCATACATTCCTCCGGTAATACGCCCATCAAACTGGTCGGGAAACAAAGAGCTCTGGACTTCCAGATTCAAATCGAACCCTTTGGGTAATTTATATTTTCCCATCAAAGAAAAATTGGTAGAAATGGCATTTACTTTCGGAGCCCCTTTATAAGAAAAAGCATGGGCATAGCCAAGTCCTACAGCCGGAATAATATCCCATTTTCTCTCCGGTTTATATCCCCCTACCAAATTTGCCAAACTTACCTGAAAATCGAGGTGCATATTCATATAACGCAAATAATGGCGATAGCTCCCATCCGGACGAATAACACTCTCATTTCTGACCGGGTCATTAGGACCATAAATCAATCCACCATTCAAAGGGTCATTCAAGTATATCCCGTCTGTCGTGCTATTTCCATTGAACCCATAACCCTGAATCTGAAATCTTGTACCCCAATAAGGCGAAAACCATTTTCCTCCCGTAAGAGAAAGCGATGGAGTAATACGTTTTCCAAAATCAAGTTTCGATGCATCCGCAGAAAAAAGCAGTTGAGCACCGGCACCAATTTCAATATACCAATTCGAACGAATATCCATCGGTTCTGCATTTCCTTCAGCACGAGCAAAACCATTAGATATGCACAAGGTGCATAATGCACCGGAAAGAATATATTTATTTATCTTTTTCATAACTATTTTTATCATATTATTGAACTATATTCAGGGATAGCACTTCCGGAGCATCGACCGTACCATATACAGCATCCTGCTCAAAAGGCAAAAAGGAATCTGTCGTATACATATATTTATTTTGCGTACTATAATACCGGAACGATACATTTGAAATCTCCTCGGGAGTCCCTTTTATCGTCACAAAAAATGCATTATCGACAAGTATTCCCACTCCGCGACATTCATCATTTATAAATGCTGCAACTTGGTCATTTTCGTTAAAATAAGGTAACAGATTGTTAGGTAACACTACTACGGCAGTCATATTTACCGAATATTTTGCATCATCAACCTGCCAAACCGGTGCAGGAAATTCCGTATACGTCTCATCTTTCTGACAACTGCCCATACAAACAGCTAACAACAAGAACGTAAAATATTTTATTAAATTTTTCATATTCAAACTATTAAGCAGTTTCTACCTCTTCAAAAAAAGAGGTAGAAACATACTTTTTTTTAATTATTGTTTCTCTACTTTATATACCGAAGTTTCTCCATTGAGGGTTACATGAACCAGATAAATACCCGGAGCAGAAGTCGAGTTACCTTCTACTATTCCATTCCAAGTCGTATGGAAGAAGTTACCGGTCACAGTTTCCTGAGCACGTTTCATTATCAAACGACCCAGAACATCATACACGGCAATTTCAATGATATCACCCGACTGAGCCACTACATGTATATTCAACTTATCAATAAAAGGATTCGGATAAACTGAAATATTATCTTTCGGAGTACTAAAGTCAAGTTCTACCGGTTGAGCAAGTGTACCCAAAACAGCATTTGCCTGATAAGAGAATGTCGTTTTTGCACGAGCTATCACATCTCCATTTCTTTCTAATTCGAAGCTGACATCTCTATCTCTATTTTCACCAGCGACAGATATAAAGTTCAGCTGTTTCTCACCCATATCCACAGCATCGCTTACACCTCTCAATGAACCATCTACGTAAGCCAAGATCTTATCTCCCGGTTCCATTTGGTCAGAAACAGCAACGATACTCATGTTCTCGGCATAATCATTATTGCTATACGTTACATCCGATACCATACTACGAGTCATCGACCGTTTCAATAAGGTATTTCTATTTGACAACGTTCCTGATGTAGACGGATAAGTAAAGGTTACATCATTTGAAGCCGTACGCATAAGCATATACCCCTTATTCTGTTCCATATATTTCAAATTACCTATCCAACCTGTACCTGAATACATTGCAAATTGGCTTTGAGATTTCAGTATATCACCTTCTTTTGCATCATATCCGGCCAATGCTTCCTTCACTGTAATATTTGCAGAAGGGAGATAACCGATATAATTCCAGCGATTACCTTGTACAGTTATCGGAGTTGTCTTAGTGTCCACAGCAGAACCATCTGTACTTAATAACTGGTCACTGGAAGAATGTAACATAAAGAGTGATACGTTATCAAATCCTCCATTTTTAGTCAATGAACCTGTCCATCCTTTTGACGACGAATAAGAATCAAAGAAATCTCTACTCTTCACAATATCTGATTTCGTCCAATTTCCATTCATCAATGTAGCCGACACATCCGAGAGATTAGAATTTGCCAGATTAAATGAAATCCAGTTCCATCCCTCAACTAAACTAATATTCTGGAAGAATATCTCCTTACCGTCAAACACAATCGGTTCTTTTGCCGTTCCGACCACTCCATCGTTTATAAACGTTATGGTTCTTTCCGGAGTCGGCGTTGCCAAATAAATCTTACCTGTACTTGCATCCCACATACGGAATTCGATATTATCAGCTTGTTTTTCATTGTTATAAACAGTTAAGAATGTGTACCACATATCATGATCACGATCATAGCTATTATTAGCAACTCCAATACATTTTCCATTTTGGAATGCAGCCAGCATGTCTTCCTTATCGGTAGAGAACACTGTATTGAAACGCATTTTACCAAATACCGACATATTATATTTATAATCAGCCGGATTTACACTCCATCCCGGTTTTTCTCCATTTACTTTCAAAGAAAGAGGCAATGGTTCGGTAACATTATTTTCCCCTCGAGCATAAATAACCTCTTCATATGTACCGACATTGGTTCCTTCATCTATAGTGAACGTAATTTTCTGGGTTCCTTTCGGGTCTATTTCTCCACTCATCGGGTCTGCAATGAGCCAGCTTGGTAAACCTTCGATAGTAAAGTTCTTGACACTACCACCTATGTTGTTCAAAGGAACAACGAATTCATATTCTTCATACTGCATCTTATCGATAGAGACTTCACTTTCTCCCCATTTCAACTGGTTACGGTCTATATACGCACTCCAACGGTAAACAGTAGGATCAATATTACCATTCAAGTCACGAACATCTCTCAATGCCACATTTACAATCGTTTTCTCCAATACTTCAGGAGCTTCTTCCAAATTGATAATAATAGCACTGCCACTCGTTACAAAGCTATATTTCACACTTTGTTCCGGTCCCTTTGATTTCAGTGGAGCTCTTTCATTCGTTTCAGCAACATTCCCTTCTGCTACGGCTGTATGTTTCCCGTCAGTCTGATCTTCAAGAGTATAAATAAGCTCCTGAATATTGGCTGTATTCACAATATATTTCTCAAACGGATAGTAAGCTATAAGTCCCATTTCATCACCGTCCATCTTCCTATTGGTATTACGGCTGATAATCGACTGAGTCAAAGCACTGTTCCACATCCGGAACTCGTCGATTTGTCCCGAAAAGAAATAATCTTTATGATTTACATCCGGTATTTGTGCATCTCCCCAAGAACATCCACCCAAATAAATTTCTGTTCCCGATATCGCTCCGACACTGTCACTCCTGAAATAGTTTTTCAACTCTCCATCCATAAAGATTTGAGCATTACCAGAGTTCCTGTTTACAGAAACAGCAAAATGATGCCACTTCTGATCCATATACGAACCATTTACAACTTCTTTATAACCATTTGTCCGGAATATAAGCTGGCTATTCTCAAATCCTACAAAGAACTTATTTCCTTTTTCGCCACGCTCATTACCGTCAGCTTTTCCATTATTAACCAATGCGGCATCTGCCTTAGTCGATGCATCTGTACGGAACCAGAATTCCAACGTAAAGTCTTTGTCATCTTTCACGGGAATTTCCGAACTATTGACAACAACCATCCCCGTAGTACCGCCAAATTGTACGGCTTTACCATCAGGTGTACTCCAATTACCATACATCGTTGCATTGTTGCCACGGGCTTTATCTTCTACCAATGTACCTTTGCCCTCATCCATCGGGAAATAGGCAACCAATGAAGATTCCATGCCCGACAATATAGAAAGGCTTCTCGACTTAATATCTGCAATTGTATATGCTTCGTCCCAGAAACGCGCTTCATGCATACATCCGGCAAAATAGTTCGTTCCATTCACATTACGGCCATACTCTATTTTTCCAATACCGTTATAAGCCGGTACATTATCTTGATTTATCACCAACTCATAATTATAATATGCTTTCAAGTTACTTCCGGCATTATCATATACAACGGCAACATGCGCCCATTGTCCGGCAGACATGGACAAAGCGTCCGATTGATATTTTACCGTACCTAATTGTACTTCGATACGTTTATCGGCAGTAAAGCTTACTTCAAATATCTCAGGAGTATTCCCTTGAGTAAACAGGGTCCCTGCACGATTCAAGTCATCAGGTTTTACCCACAACTCCATCGTCATACTCTTACCCGACATATTTTTATCGAACTCTGTCGTCAAATAATCAGTCTCCCCATTCAGGTCTACAGATACATTATGGTCTCCATTCGAACCGTTTTTCACAGCGGTCACTTCAAAGTTGGCATTCGTAAAATATCCTTCAGCAAGAGCTTCGTTGAAGTCTACACGAATTTCATCTTCAATACCTAAAATTCCACTGGCCGGTTTTGGGTTTCCAAACAATTTAGGCAAAACCAAATCCCGAACTCCGCTTACCACTTGAGATTCCGCAGTCACAAAATCATTACCTAAAGAACAATAACTTACCGCACGGATATCATAATTCTGGTCAAGTGTACCTACAAAATTACATGTTACGGTAGAGCCCTTTATCATCGCTTTCGATGATTCCTGTGCTTGATTGTACAACTCTTCATCAGCATAGAATGTTTTGATATTCTGCCAATCAGAATCAGAAGACGAGGATGGTTTGAACTGTACAGCAATATGGTGGAAATTACGGAAATTCACATCAAAACCATCCACTGTTATCGGTAAATAATAAGTTCCATCAGTCAATTGAGGAGAATTTAAATTCAAGACCCAATTATTCCCCGGAGACTTAATATTCACTTCAGTACTGGCAGGAATAAAATGAACAGATAAAGAAACAGAATCAGCTATATCTTCAAAAAGTCCGTTTGTCGGATCATACTGACATTGAGAAGCCAAAATTAGATTCAGACCCTCATAATCATATACCTCGCCCATCCGTACCTCAAGTGTTTTTTCCAAAATTTCTCCAAAAGGAACAATAAAATCCCGCCCGGTACTCAAAGGTACACCATCGATAGTAAACTTTGCTCCTGTCTTATTAGATGCATCATCCATCTTTAATGTATAAATTACATCTTCCTGAGCCTCAGAATCATTACTCAACAATAATTTAAATACCGCAGCTTTATCAGACGGAACATTCGAAACAGTCGTTACATTTGCCTCTATTTTAGGTACTTCGATACGTAATGTTCCTTCACTCAACTTATGTTGTCCAGGCTCATAATATTGAGTCCACTCTTCACCTTCATATGGACAAGCCGTAGCTCCGCCCTGCACATAATATACGAAATTTGTACCGGAAGATACCCCTTGTTCTTTGCGAACATCTACACTAAGATAATCATCATCACCCTCTTCAGCCAAAACAAAACCTATTTTTTTGACTTGTTCTTCTGTAGAACCTTCTTCGTTTCCAGATGATTCCTCAGTCATCTCATTCAATGTCATTTTAACACCGAAACCGTTTACTTTCATTCCTAATTCTGTCGCTACTCCGGCACCAACAGTAAATACAGATGATTTAACCTTTTCTTTTGATACTATAAACTCTTCGGAATGTTCCACCCCGGCACCAGCTTGGAAAGAGAAATTCTTATATGCAACAGCTTCAATCTTATCCTGTTCGTTATCGGCCAATATTTGTATCCAAGAATCAATTGAAATATTCAAAGCTGCAATTGTATCTTTTGCCATTGATGTATCATACCCATCCGGGAAAATAACTTTATAACTATCTCCATCAAACGTAGAAGCATCCGTATTGGTCTTTCCAAAATCTTCACTCTCCCGATCGATTTTCGAGATATACACCGGTTCGTTCTTTTCATTGGCAAGCTGCTTAGCATATGTATCAGTAGTTCCTTTATCAAGTAAAATATTATCTCTTATATTGATAATATTCGACATCAATGTACCCTCAATAAATGCTTGCGGATATACCAAAAGCGTACCGAATTTTTTACCTACCGAAAGGGCCTCTTTAGACGATATACAATAATCACCTTCAGTAACTTTTATGTCAGTACCGGCATTAGGTCCTATAGGGCGGATACTCAACAGATTTTCTATACCGTAACTGATATTGGTAGAGTGTGCTACAATCAAGTCTCCATTTCGACCAACATACATAGGGTCATCACTGGTCTGGAATCTCGTACTTAATGCGGTAGACTCAACTGTTGAATTCGACTCGGACTCATCAGCTTTCGTGGAAACAACAACCCCCAAAGAATTCTCGCTCTCCGTTATTGTTTCCGTCTCTACACCTACACCAACACTGGTAGTCAATTCGAAACCTAATAATACATCATCCTGCATATTCGTATCACTTACTTTTCCTGAAGTAACAGTAGACCTGTTAGAAATAACTGTACCTTCTTCTGCATAAGCATAACTCAACGAACCGGGAGGGTCTCGTAATACCATCAATGCCTCAGTAGGGCCTTGTGTAATAAAGCTTTTACCTCCGGCCATCACACCTCCGATATGGTATCCTTCAATAGGCGTAGCAGTAATAACATTGCTATTATAATCAAAACTAGCTTCAATCTTTTTCTCGATATTAGTCAAACTTGGCTCTACAGTCTGGCAAGAAACCGTAACAGAACCTTCGCTATCAAGCACATAGGCTTGCTTCGTTATTCCAGCAAAACCATTAGAGATATTGACACTACCCCCCCTAACTGGGACCTTATCATAAGACGATGCTACCGGATTTCCACTACCACTTGCCGGTTCCCGGTAGAATGGATATTCCTCATAAGCATCCACTTTGATTTTATACGTCTTTCCCTTCTCAAACACAGGTTTGCCCATCAAGTACTTTCCTGAGTCCTCATCATACAGAGATATCAATTCCATATCTCCAGCCAGATTCATAACCTTATAATTGGGACTACCGAAATAAGTCTTACCTTGTCCGTTTACCTGGCTAAGAGTCACAGTAGGCTGTACTCGATGTATATATTTATATATCTCATTATATTTCACGGTATCTTCCTTAACAATTTCATCACCTTCCGTCTCAGGAGCATAAATAACCTCTTGCTCATTGAATGCACTGGTAAGGTCGAGCAGATTTTCATCTTTTAGATCAGAATATCCTGTAACCGAGATATTGGCAATTTTATATTGTTCAGGAATAAGGTCGGCAACAAACTCTCCAGTCTCCAAATCGGGGGTAATTACAATAGAAGTAGCATCCGATTTTACCGTATTTACATGCTCGGGATGAAGATGTGTTACAGTAACCTCTTCTTCAGTACGTTCCTCCTCTGTATTATCATCTTTGTAATAAAAAATCTTGCCTTTACTGTCATCATTCAATTTCAAAGTAAGAGCAATTTTCTCCCCCAGATTATTTTTTGACAAGGAATGTCCAAGAGGTATGGTATCTTGAACAGCACCTCCGGCAATACGGCCGATAAGACGTACTCGAGTAGCATCCCAAAAACGGACATCCGCCATATTATCTTGATAGTCAAGATCGGCTCCATAAGAATTTTGCAATTTACCTTCATTTACAAATGTATGGTTTTGTTTGACAGCTTTCACTTCATGCTGACCGACCGGAACCTGTATTGCGAATACACCTTTTTCATCACTGGTAATTATCTCTCCATTACTCTTCGATGCAACTTTTCCGTCAATATAGAACATCACGCCTTCTACCGGAATCGTACTATTATTATAATAAACAATACCAGACAAATCAAAAGAAGACTGATCGGTAAAGTCGATATTGAACATCGATGAAGACTGTCCGATTACAATGGTTTTTTCTCCCGGTGAGAACTGGTGCGTCCCATAATAGGGTGTCAATGTATATTCCGTACCATCTCCCGAATACGGGATACCTATAATCCGGTAATTACCGCTCTTATCGGTAACTCCCCTGAAAGACAGTTGTTCAGGCTCAGGCACGACATCTGCATTGAGTCGGGCATCATATATCTTTCCATGGTTTTCATTGTACTGAGTACCGTGATAAGACAAATCATAAAATTCAAAAACAACAGATTCGTTAAAACGCCAATATGCCTGCAGCTTATTTTCATTGCCTGCCAATAACCGATTATAATTATCTGAAATTTCCTCCTCTGTCAATGCTGTATCCCATACACGTACTTCATCGATATATCCAGCAAAACCTTTTCCGATTTCTGCCTTGCCCTCCTGAACAGAAACTGATAAAGAGGTTGCATCGGATTTATATACCAACATCGTATCTATTCCGGCTTTATTTGCCCGACAAAGATACAAGTACAAACTATCTTTACCATTTTCTTGTCGATAGACTGCTGACATATGAGAAAATCTTCCGATTCCTAACTTCTCATCAGCTTTTACTGTAGCAACTTTAGTATCTTGAGAAACTTTAAAATAGGGAATTCCAGACTCAAGACCGACTTCATAATTCCCTTTTTTCAAAATAATACCAGTCGCATTATCCATATCCGGCTTCACATAAGCTTGAATCGTATACGGAAGTCCGGTCTGAGCCAATATATTATCAGTTTCTAAATAAGAATCCGCTGTACCTTCAAATTCCACGCTCTGCCCGCCGATGTCTTCCCGGCTGCTCACTTGTACGTCTACTCCTTCGACAGCCTGACCGTCTTCAAATGTCACCCGTCCGATGATTTGTCCGGTCGGAGATCTGAAACCGATAGTCTGTGGCTGAGTGAGACTCTCTATCGTTTCATTGGCACATTTCGATAATCCCACTACTTTATATTCATAGATAACACCCGGTACACAATTTTTATCCTCTACCGAATAGAACGACTGTGTAGCAGCACCGGATACAGAAGCTATCTGTTCAAACGAACTATCATCTTGATAATTTGGATTATACAATCTACGACGAACTGAGAAGTTATCGAAAGCCGGGCCTTCTGTCGACCACGAAATTTCTACCCGGTCGGTAAAATAACCTTTCGACGCACTCATCTCCGATTTTAAATCACCCTGATCTCTCGGAATAAACGTTTCGGGCGTATAAACGGCCGACAAAGGACTATATGTATTTGTATTCGGTTTTACCTGAAGCTTATACCGGTACTCATTACAAAGTTGCAACATATCGTCGATATATGCCCCCCGGTCATCTCCGGCAAAGTATTCTTGATAACGGCCATATTCCTCCGGTGAAGTAAATTCACTCTCCAACGGTTTATTAAACATCTCTCCCTTCGGCATTTCTATATCCTCAACCGTATTTAAAGTGATATTTTGCCGGGTAAGAACGAACTTACTGCCGTTACTCCAATTCTGCCCTGAAGTGCTCCAATAAATCAAAGCCTTACCGTTTTCCAACAGTACCGTATGCGCATCGGTCACGGTCAGGTGTATCGTGTTTACTTCCAGTTTTTCTATACTTTTCCCATACGTCTTGTTCCATGCCTCTTTATCTTCTGTCTTTTCGCGAATTAGGAAAAAACTATACTGACCCGTCGAATTTTCGGGTACATCTATAGCATACGAATAAGACGTCTTGCCAAATTCATAGGGTATAAGCGCTTTTTCCGTCTCCGACGGCTTACCATTCAACGTATATGTATATTCCAAAATAAAATTATCTTTTACATAATTCGAACTGGCAGTCCCGGGCACCGACCAGGAAACATTTATCTGCCGGTTCGACTCGTCAAAAGAAGCCTCTATTTTCGAAGCCTGAGGATAGGCATCCAATGTCACTGTATTACTGGTAGATGAAAGAGAAATATTTCGCACTGAAAATTCCTGCGTAACCACATATTTATTTTCCTTGCTCAAATCTATATCTGAAGCATTCAGTATAAAAGTTCCCGAAGAGCTTGACGCTGACTGCGTTGCAATAACTTCTCCGGTAGATGAATCTTTTCTCAATTTTATATCACCTTTTCCTTGTATTGAGCTCGTACCTCCGCTTCTGTTCCATCTTATAGATACTTGCGGCTTGTCACCACTTTGTGAGAATTCAGGAGAGGTAAGCGTTAACTTAGGCATTTCTGCTGAAGATGTAATAGACACCGATTCACTGATACTCTGGTCAGCAGTAGCCCCGTCATTCCACCATGTTCCCTTAAAAGAGATATTGACATTTTGATTCAACAAAGAGCTTTTAATATACCATTTAATCTTCATAAATCTTTTCGATCCACTCTTATCTCCATCCCAATCGATATCTTCATCACCATTACTACGAGAACACGACGGACTGTCCCCTTTCCCATTACCTCCATCACAATAAATACGGAAAGTTGAAGATCCTAACTGTAAATCGAGCCAACCCGAATTCGGAGAAAAACCTGCATTATAGGTCAAAATATCCGAACCGTCATCATCCCAAATCGGAAATTTCAAATATATGTATCCTTCATCCGGATGCCACTCTGTAGTAATACCTCCCGTTTCGTTAGGCCAACTATGTCTGGCTGATACATACTGTATCCCGAAACTCAGGAAAAGAACCATTAATGTAAGAATCTTTCCCACCGGACGACCTCTGAAATCACAGACAGAGTCCGGTTTTTTCTTCATTTTGTCTAAATAAATACTCATCCTATTTCATTTTAAAATTAATCTCGATTTCAAAACACATACACAGCTCTTACTTTTGCCGATGTCGACTTCGCAACATTAGAAGTAGATGGCTCCAACGAATTGACAAGGACATAACTATTATTTGCATCGACTTCCGTAGAGCTCCAATACCGGCCATCGGCTTCTATCGGAGTTCCTTTCTCCTGTAATGTCACATTCAACAAAAACAAAACGTTGTTGACGGCAGTCATTTCACTTATTGAAGGCATATACCATCCCTGCCCCTTGGCGACACACCATGCATTGGCAGGATATTTCGTTTTATTTTCTTCTATTTTTGCAATTGCGGCTGAATTCACGCTTCCATCATCATTGTCAGTAGCACCCACCGACACATTCTCGGTACTCCATACCAAGTCTGTTTCATCAAGCGATATGACCTTGCCGTGCCGCCCTCCGTCGGAGACTGCATACACCACACCTATCGGATTATCCTTATCACCCTCTTTATAATAAAGGTCTCCGACCGCATAAGTCTCTCCGGCTACCGGTTTGCTGGTCGTTTCCGACCAAGACAACCTGCGTATTCCCCGCACCCGACCTTCAGCTTTTTTATCATCATCAAAAACGTCTCCGGCAAGAACCTTTATCGGCTCTCCTACACCCAGATTTATCTCATAATCGTTCATTGCGATTCCGGTCGCATACGCCCTTTCATTATCATCGTTCTCCCGAAGGCTCTCAGTAGAAGACCAATAAAAATTACCGTTCAGAGGCTGTCCTCCTGCCATCGACAACTGACTGTTTATCTGATTTTTATTCTCAAAAACAGTCGCCCATTCATTTTTAGCGGGCAGATACCACTGTTCTCCCTCATCTGCTACACTTGCAAATGCCGGATATTTCGTGCTCCAATCCGAAAGCCTCTTTATCGTGCTCATATTCTCCGCTCCATCGGTATCACTCGTAACATTTGCCGATTCATATACTGTACTCCAAGCTCTATTCTCAATTTCTTTCAAAGAAATGATTTTACCGTAACGACCCACCGAAGAGACTTCGATAACCACCCCCTCAGGCATTCCGTTTCTATTATAATAGATATCCCCGACTTTATACGTCGAAGCCGAAGTATTGGCATAAGAAGGTTCTATCCATGTCAGTTTTCCATTAGCGACACTCAGCACCTGTCCCTCTTGTCCGATAGGCAAAATCGTCCATGAATTATTTGCCCAATACAAAATATCGCCCTCGCTATTTCCCGTAGGTTTATTCTGCAAATCGTTATAGTCTCCGCTAAACGAATTCGACGGTAATTCCACCGATTCTCCCAACTCCAAAAGCGTCTCGGCATTCTCCCCATTTCCGCCTTCAAGTACCAACTTATTTTCTTTTATACTTAATTTTTGCTTAACAGGTTTGTTGAGCAATTCATCATACTTACCACTGAAACCTTCCGGCAATACCGAAAATTCAGCATCCAACTCCAATAATCCGAATTCGTCTTCTTTCCCCTCCAACACGAGTTTACCGTCTTTTATTGCGAGCTTCTGCTTGCCCGGGACACCCGACAAGTCGGAGTATTTCCCGCTAAATCCTTCCGGCAATTTAAAAAATTCAGGATCTATGGCAAGATATTCCCCTCCGGAGATTACCAAACTCCCATCTTTTATACTTAGCGTTTGTTTTTCGGGAATTCCCGTCAAGTCAGAATACCTTCCGGTCGTCGCCACCGTTTTAAATTCGGGAAGATTCACAAGATTATTAAAATCTCCATCAAAACTAACCGGCAGCTGA
Organism: Coprobacter secundus subsp. similis; assembly: GCF_015097275.1. Lineage (GTDB taxonomy): Bacteria > Bacteroidota > Bacteroidia > Bacteroidales > Coprobacteraceae > Coprobacter > Coprobacter secundus. The sequence goes on along the minus strand of NZ_AP023322.1, from coordinate 2,905,695 downwards.
ACAGACCCTCCTTCGGTCAAAGATATCGTATTACCATTTATACTCAATTGTTGCTTCTCCGGCAAGTCCGTAAGGTCATTATAACTTCCCGTCGTTGCTACTTGCGACAAAACCGGAGCATTGGTCAACTTATTATAATCCCCGTCAAAACTGTTACCCGCGCTTTTTGCATACAAAGCATAAGGGACACTCAACAACTGACTGGTCCCGCTGATTACATAATTGCTACCGCCATTCGGGTCGGTTTCCGTTTTAATAAAAAACAGCCCCGAAGACCAGTCTATAGCAGAAAAAACTCCCTGAGATATCTGCCCGTTTCCAATATACAGACTAATCATACCATTGACATTAGTCTGTACTGTATGCGTCTCTACATAGACCGGCGTTCCGTTTACTCCGCCCTTCAGAATACTGATTTTCACACCGACTGTCTTATTGACAACCAGATTGTTAGATGTATTCCTAATGACAGCCTGATAACTCATCAAATCGGGAGCTTGCGCCCTTACCGAAAAAGCGATGGCAAGCCATAAGAATACAGCCAAGATTTTCTTAGATGTTTTCATTCGTGCATTTAAATTGGTTTATGTTAATTTTATTTTTTCAGGATTTTAAATGTTTTCAAAACTCGTCCATCTTTTTCAACCCGCAGAAAATAATTTCCGGCAGGCAAAGATGACATCTGTATGCGAGTCTCAGACTCTGTTATTCTATAATTTTGTAAAAGGTTGCCCTTTATATCGATAAGCATAGCCGTATAGTCCGCCATATCATATACAACTCCTAAAGACAAGATTAGATAATCAATAACAGGATTAGGGTAGACATTCAACGAAACCACAGGAAAAAGATCGGCTCCTACCGTAGAAATCTCATATACTTGCTGTATCCCAGGAATAATCGATCCTCCCGAAGTTATATGGGATACAAAAAATGGTTGCCCTACCGAAAAACTAACAAAACCGGACGAAACGGATACACTCCCTCCGGAAGCATTTACACTATTTTGTGCACTTATTTGCAATATACCATGGCAAATAATAAAAATAAGCAGTATACATCTCTTCATATAAATGGAATTAATATTTAGTTTTTAGTTTGCTGTTTCTGAAAAATAAAATACTATTTTATATATTTATAACTGGTTCTAAGTTCAGCTCGTAACATTTGCGGTGTTTTTCCAAAATGCTTCTTACAAAATGTCGAAAAATGGGCCCTCGATGAAAAATGAAAATCCTCAGATAATTCTACAAAAGATTTATTCTCGTTTTTTAGTTCATCTAAAATATCAACCATCTTTTTGTCTGTAAGCCATTTTCCCGGAACTTCATGCATTTCCTCTATAAAACGTCTTTTGAATGTGGATAAACTACAATGAGCCAAAGCAGCAAATTCATTTACCGATTTTACACGCCTATAATTTGATAAAACAAAAGTTTTAAAATCAAAAGTCTTACTTACTATAGGATAAAATAAACTTGCCAGTTCCATCTGAGTATAGCACTTTTGCAAAAGCAAAAACAACTCTCCCAATTTCCACTCATCAAAAGAATTACAGACAATGTCATATTCAAGACAAGAATATACATAGTTCAAAAACAGCTCAAAAACATGCCCCATTTCATATATCTGGAAGCGATATTTAGTAATATGAGAACACTCCCCTCGTAATGAATCCAAAGGATAAAGTCCATGAACCTGCAAAGATGGAAATATATCTATCGTCAATATTCGAGCATCTTCAATAACTTTCCCAGCATATATATATTTAGGACAAATAAACGCGAACTGGTTACACCTAATACGCTTACAATCGGCATTATGTGCAACGACAACCACCTCCCCAGACAAAACAAAGAATAGGAGAGAATCTTTATCCACAAATGACAAAGACTCCCCCGCCTTCAATTCCTTACTCGAAAAAAGACGTGGTCTTTCAGCCCCACACATGTTTCTATCGACCATTATATTATATTAATGATTCCAAACAAAAATAAATACTGCCCCCAAAATACGATTATATATATAGTTTTTTTTTAATTATATATTTAGTTCAATTAAATTATTTATATATAAATGACATGAATACAAAAAGGAAGCTGGCTCTACTTGATACAGACGATATTTCAACAATAAAACTGTGTAAAATTAAGCAAAATCAATAAGTTCACAAGATTTAAATAATGGTTAAAAGAAATATTTATACTGAATTATGTCAATAAGTGAAAATACAAATACTGAAATATATCAATAAAAAAATCTAACAATCTATAATATACAAATTTACCTTTTTTAATATAAAAATGTTTTAATATTTTTGCATATAAATACTCTATTCAGAAGACTATGCAAAAAGACACATATACAAAAGGAAAAGAATCAATTATAGAAGTTCAGCGCAAATATACTTTTCTTTATATATCTATCGGATATTTGATTGGAATCATACTATTTTTCATAGCGGGTATCGGTCTTGAATACGAAAAAGACTTATTCACTCTATTAAATGGGTTACATGCCCTGAGCATATTCATTTTATTGGGTCTATTTTATTTCAAAAAAATTTCAACAACGTGGGCTATTACTACTTTATCTCTGCTGATACAAATAGAAATATCGACAGAGATTATTATCATGGCATATAACAATACGACTTTTGCTATATCCTTGATATTTGCAAATATCACATTGATCGGAATGTTGCTAATAGTTACGATAGTTACCTACATCAGATTTTTGCCCTTTATTATTACGGCAATTACCACAATTACGTATCTCTATTGTATATACATAAGTAACAACAGCATTCTTATTAAGCTCGGCCCACCTTTATTCATCGCATTTATTGTCGTCTCCATCATGAGTAAACGTATGGCCAAAGGCGTATCGACAATGCAAAAAGAAAACATACAATACAAAATGGAACAAGAGACCGTACTTGCTCTACTGAATATGAACAAAGAACAGCTCTTACAATTTATAAAAATAATGAAGGAGAAAGAACTATCCCTTTCTCAAACCGATGAACTATTACAACTCCTCGGAAAAGAAGCCCGAGAAAAAATAGAAAATAACATCAAAATAATGATGCGGCAAAAAGAACGTGATACTTCCCGACTAAAAAAATATACACAATCTCTTACACCTTCAGAATTGGAAATTTGTGAATTGATATTGGCCGATAAGAATATCCCCGAAATAAGTGCCATAACGGGGAAATCAATTTCCAATGTTACCAGTACACGTAGCCATATACGAAGCAAACTGAACTTAAAGAAAGATGAGAATCTAAAAGATAGTTTAATAAAAATAACACGCAAAAACTAACTGTGCCCTTTTAAAAATTGACTCCAACACCGGCCATAAAATGGAATCCCTGAGCCGGCATACCATAATAAATATCATATTTACGATTAAGAATATTATCAAATCGCACACGCAGATGTACAGCATCATTTATTTGATAAACCGCTCCTACTCCCAAATCATGAATATCACTCAGCTTTCCTCTTAAGGTAACGGTTTCATTTACCGTAGGAACATATGGCAACAATTCTAAACCCGTACCGGCAAAAGTATTGAATGAAAGTATCGTTCCACGGCCTAATCCCATAAAATAATCGGCATGGAGAGTCAATTGAGGTAAAACCTTCACTTCAACTTGTGCATTCAATGCATCTGTCGGACGATTCGTTTCCACAACATTCTTTTTCCCACCATATATATCGGCCTTCCGAATCTCATGCTTCCATTCTAAAGAGGCATTCAATATATCATCAAACTTATATTTTACCCGTGCACCGACATTCCACGCAAAAGCATCTAAATTAGCATAATTGACAACCGGACGGGTCATCCAATCTACTGTTTTTATAATGTCTCCACTCTCTACATCGAATTTCATGCCCAAATAACGATAATCAAACAGCGCATCTTGTGTATATTTAACTCCTCCAAACAAATCAAAAGTAAAACAATTCAAAACATTTGACTTAAGACCGATAGTCCAATCTGCCGGAGTATATGAATTATATGGCAAAGTAGACGGGTCGACATATATATTATCTTTCGACAAAGAGGCAAAAGTATTCAACTCCTTCCCCCCCAAGATACTACTATACAAGAAAAAATGCTCGGTAAATTCCCAATCGATACGAATATCCGGGGCAAAACGAACAATTGTTCCATCATTGAAAGAAACATTGGCAACAGCACCCAATCGAAATTTTAACCGGTCCTTATCCAAACTATAATATGGATTCAAAGTAATCATCGTAAAATTATCTAGATCCAAATTTTTATAATCAGTCGAATTACGATTATCAAATATCAGATTGTCCATACTTCCATCTATTCCGATACGTTGATTTGCCGTCACCGGAGCCAATAACTTGAAACGTGTATCAATATGATTTTCATTATTTCCTTTTTCTCCATAATACAACCCTAAGCGGTTAGAATATCTGTGATACCCGACCGACAATAAATAATACAACTCTCTATCTTGTTCTCTTGGAGATCCGAATCCCGTACTTATACTGAACTGCTGTATTTGTTGCATTTCATTTTTATCGACAATCGGAGCATCAACAACATCTCCCAAGAAAGGAAGGTATTCCCTCCCATAATAATTAAATGCATTAAAACGGTAATCTCCATTCAGTGTCCAAATCAAGTTGTTGAAACGATGTTTATATCCCACATGTAAAAGATTGTCATTCCTTTTTTGTTTTACCTTATCATCGGTATCTAAATATTTAACTTTCCCATGAGTCGAAAGGTGCTGATACCAAAAATTCAGCCTATTTTTTTCATTATCTAAAATACGATAACCTACTGAAGCCGATGCATTCAAATAATTTCCTAAAGATAAATCGGCATATCCCCTTTTACGATAAAAGGGTGAACCTGTATCATATACAGCAGCCGGTAATATCTGTAACACAGAGGGAGTAGTTACGGGCACAGTCCAATCGGAATAAAGAATGCTTGTTTTCCGAATACTGGGAGTTTCTACTCCTGGCAATATATTTATTTTAGAAGCATCCTGAACAATAGGCGTAAAATCTTTCTCGATTATCATTTCCCGATTCAGAGCATTGTTTTCCTCTTTCTGTGCAAAGGCCGCAATAAATATAAATAATAATGCGACCGTATATAATTTTCTTTTTTTCATAACTATACTTTTTCCTACTGTCCGATTTGTTTTAACCGCTGTTCTATCATTTCTGCAATATCATCACTTGCATCGTAATTATTCTTCAAACTTAACAGATATTGTTTTGCCTGAAAATTGTCTTTCCGGCTGATATTTATATCTGCTAATAAAATAAATTCCCGAGCCAGCCAATACTGATGAGGTGTACCGGTCTCTATCATCTCATTGATAAGATGCTCGGCATTCTTCAAATCTCCATTATCGAAATAATATTGAGCCAGCCGATAGGATGCTTCCGCACCATAAACGGTACGAGGGTCTTTTGATAATAACTGCAAGTCCGGAACAGCATTTATAGCCTGTCCATTCTGCAAATGCGCCATTGCTCGTGCAAAACGTGCTTCATTAACTAACTCAGGTGACAACTTCGTGTCTGAAAGCAAATTATCAGCAGCAACAATAATTTCCGTGTAATTTTTAATGTATTGTGCACTTCTCATTGCCCCCAGTCTGGCAGCCAAGCGATTATCTCCTGATGTCGCTTTTCCTTCCAAAACCTTATATAAATCAAGAGCTTCCGCATACTCCTGAGTTAGATATTTAATCTCAGCCATCTTTGCTACAGCATCTTCTTCAAACGGGTTATCATTATGCTGACGCACTGCCGTCAGCTCCTTCCAAGCATCTTCATATTGCTTATTATCAAAATAATATAAACCTAAATAATAATGAGCTTGTGTAGTAAATGCGCCCTCAGGAAAACTTTGAAGATACTTAATCAAACTTTCTGATGATGACTTATCCTGCTTTTTCATAAATGACCGTTCTGCTGCTAAATATGTCAACGAGTCTATTTCAGAAACCTGATAAGGAACAGCCCCATTCAACGACTGTACAAATGAAGCATAAGAACCGACGTCATTCTTTTCCAAATAAACAGACTTCAAATCATCAACTGCAATGCGGGCTTCTTCACTACCGGGATAATTCGACACAACCGTCTTATACGCCATTATCGACTGTTCGAGCTGGTTATTATTGAAATAAATCATACCCAACTGTATCCCGGATTTACGAGCAATAGGACTTTGAGGAAACTCTCTAATTACCTGATTAAAGGATTGTATCGCAGCATCAGAGTTTTTTAATTGTAGGTATGTCAATCCTTTTTCAAAAATAGCATCATCCACATATTCAGAACGAGGATAATCAGACACCAAACGATCCATACCGGAAATTTTCTGTTCATATTTTTTTTGCAAACCAGCCATAAATGCCTTTTGGAACAGAGCATAATCACCAGCAGCAGGGTCTAAAGAAACCGCCTGAGAATAATCATCTTCAGCTTGAGCAAACTCACGTGTATAATAATGACAATCGCCTATACGACTATATGCATCAGCCAACACTTCTTTATTTCCTGAAGCAGAAGGTATGGATACATACCGGAGAAATTCATCCAATGCCTGGGTAAATTTGTGTTGTTTAAAATTAGCGTATGCCAAATCATACCGTGCCAGAGCATATATATCTTTATCTTTTTGTCCGGTAGTCGAAAGATAAGCCCGATAATCTGAAGCTGCTTTATCATATTCTCCCTTTCTATAACGACATTCTCCTCTCCAGAAACAAGACTGGGCTTTTATTTCAGAATCATAAATGCCCAAAACAATAGCTTGAGTAAAATTCTGTATTGCCTTATCTATCTGTGAATTAGTAAAATATTCTATTCCCAACTGAAAATATATGCGCTGTTTCGCTTTCAGTATTTTATTATCAGGCTGTTTTATTTTATTAATAGATGTCAAAGCCGCTTGATAATTACGAGTATTGAAATATACTTCCACCAGATAATCATTTATCTGATCGGCATATCTCGATGCCGGAAACATATTCAGAAACTTTTCGAAAACAGTAACCGATTCCCCAAAAGGAGACAATGAAGTCTCATGGATTGTCAAAGCATAATTGTACAAAGCCGTTTCCTGTATCTGTCGATCAAAATTATACTGAGAAGCAATATCAAAGGATATAGCTGCATTTTTTTTATCTCCAATTTTAATATAACTCTGTCCCAAATACAAATAAGCACTTTGCGCCAATCCATCTTCCTTATCTGTGACCCGGCTCAACTGTTTTATAGCATCGACATACTTTCCCTCCCGGTATTGAGCAACACCCAATGTATATAAGCTGCTTCTCAATGGTGAGTTCGTGCTATTTACATATTTAGTCAAATAATTAATCGTCTTACTATTATCTCCCTGATGAGAATAACTTTCACCCAACAGACGATATAATTCCGTATTAAATTCATTATCCGGATTCTCTGACAATAGGTTTTCTCCCGTCTGTATTACCTGTAAATACTGACCACTAAAAAAACGAATTTGAGCTATATAATACGAAGCGGGCGTCCTAAATTCAGAAAAATCCTGCACTTGCAAAAATCCTTTGAGTGCATCATTATATTTTCCCTCCGTATATTGTATATACGCCATATAAAATTGTGCAGCATCTTTATAATCTTTTCCAACTGCTAATAATGCCACAAAACAAGGTTTAGCCTCTACTATCTGACCACTTTTCAAATAAGAAACACCTGTCCTAAACAAGAATGTTTCTTGTTCGGAAGGAACAAGGTCTTCTATCTTTAATTTTTTATAATATTTCAGGGCTTGTCTATATTTTTTTGAAAAGAAATAATAGTTTCCGGACATGAACTCCGCATCAGCTATTCGACCAGCACCCGGATACCTCCGTACAAAATTTTGTAACATTTGTACTGTCTGAGGGTCTTTCCGATAATAAGCAGAAGCAGCGAGCATAAAATCAGCTTCCTGTATCAAATAAACATTTTTCGATAATGTTTTAAAACGTGTCAGCTGGTCTATACATCCCACATAATTACGGGTTTCAAACATCTGTTTTCCTCTTTCAAACCAACTCTCTGACAAATTTGACTGGTATGAAACCTGTGAAAAAGCATTCCATCCCAAGGAACAACAGATCAAACCGGAAATTATAATTGCTTTTTTTCTCATCACATATATCTGATTTTGATATAAAAACATTTCTTAACCAACAAAAATAGAAAACTTTACGGGTACTTTGTCCCTATCTCAAATAATTAACTTTCTTTTAAGTATAAAATTATTTACCATACTTTCTAAAAAACTTATTTATAAAATACTTTACAAATAAAAGTTGCAACAGACATAGACTAAAACTCTACTGTAATACCTAACGTTGGCAATATAATACCACTTTGCTGGGCTATATATTTCATTTCATAACGCCTAGCCCCATTTTCATCGGTATACTCTTTTCCCGTACTTACCAAAACTGGAGGATTATCATATTTTGTATTTAAAACGTTTTGTAAGTCAATATAGAACCCCAACATCACTCCCTTAAAATAGAAAACTTTATCTAAACGAAAGTCAACTTGCGTAAAGGTCTTCAATCTACCGGTATTATATCGCTCATAGTCGTAATAAGGTCGTGATGTAGCATCCCACGCATCTACCAACGATGATGTATATTCGTCATAAGGAGTATAGGGCACACCTCCCATCAGACGAAATTTCAAGCCTACATCCCAATGCTTAGGCAATTTATAAGTTCCTGATAAAGTCAACAAATGCCGGTTATCCCAAGCAGAAGAAATGTAACGATCGGTTAGCGGACTTTTAAATTGACTTCGGAAGAAAGTATAAGAAGCCAACATATTAAAACGTTTACTGCCAAACCATCGAACCATCGTTTCGATACCGAATGCTCTACCCTGCGAAACCGAAGCTGCAGCTTCATTTCCCGAGGCCCCGTAATCCGTCCCTTTACAAGCCAAAGGAATACTATCGGTAAGAGATAAGGGTGCATGGTCATATTTCTTATAAAAGCCTTCTACAGTGACTCTGGCATCTCTACCCAAACGATACTCCAAACCGGCAACTGCCTGATCAGAACGAATGTACGTCAACCCATTATATTTATTTACCAAGACATTATTTTCCTTATATCCCATCGTGGTATAGGCTGGTAATTGATAATAACGGCCGATACTTCCATTGACCCACACGTCTCCCCACAAATTATAAGATAACGATAAACGCGGAGAAAATTGCTTCAACGGATTATTCATTCGCGAAGAATAATTATTTGCATCCAATCTCATTCCCAAAGAGGTAGAGAACCGACCATTATCCATTTCATACGAAACCGTACCAAACACCCCCCATTTAAACACCCCCATATCCGTACGATAGTTATACTCGGTCGCCTGATTATGAGCAAAAGCTTTTTGCAAAGTACGATTACGATACATTGCATAATCGAGATTCACACCAGCATTAATTTTAAACAATCTCAATGTCGATAAATTTTCGAAACGGAAATGGCTTTCTACTTCATCTGAACAATATCTCAATATCAGATTCTCTGGACGGCTTTCATCATTATCCAAATATTTCGTATTTTTATTATTCATAAAACTATGGCTGAGGACAACCGTTTGTATATGCCGACCGCCATAATGTTTATAAACAGCACCTAATGTATACGTATTCTGTTTTATTACAGGCAGATAATTCAATATATATTGTTTTCCTTCATCTGCAGGGTCAGTATCTTTATTGAGTCTCATATCATCTATCGCGCCCAATCCCAATAACGTCAACTCATGATACCGAGAAAAACGAGTTTTTATCTTGAACTGAGCATCAGTATACCGGGGCAAAAACGGCATATCGAGAATAGAGAATAACAACTGAAGATATGACTGGCGAACAGATACCAAATAGGTTGTCTTATCACCTATATGTCCATTTGAAGTCAACGAAACCTCTGAAGCTCCAACTGTAGCCTTTACACTACATTTTCGTGCATCTCCATCTAACAATTTGAAATCGAGTACAGAACTCAATGCATTTCCTCGACTAGTAGGAAATGCTCCGGTATAAAAATTGACTTCCCGAATAAAATCAGCATCAATAATTCCCATCGGTCCTCCCGAAGCTCCTTGTGTACTGAAATGATTAATATTAGGTATCTCCACGCCATCCAGATAGAAACGATTTTCCGAAGGCCCTCCGCCTCGAACCAATAAATCATTCCGATAACCACTACCTACCGTAGAAGCTACCCCGGGAAAAGAATTCACAACTTTGGAAATATCCCGATTGGCCCCCGGGCTTTTTTCTATTTCCTGCAAACCGATTACCCTCATTGCAATAGGGCTTTCTACCGAACGACGAAAAGGCGATGCCGTCACACTTACCTCTCTCAAATTTATGCGATTTTCTTCTACTTCTATATCCAGTGTATAATCATGCGATGATAAACGAAACTCCGGAGTAATGACAGTCTTATATCCCAACCCTGAAACTTGGAGCCGATATATCCCCGGAGTAACTCCTGTAATAGAAAACCGGCCCAAACTATCGGTCTGAGTCCCTTTAGAAGAATTCCAAACGGCTACACTGACATAGGGTATTCTCTCCCGGCTGTTTCGTTCTGTTACCGTACCTATAATACGATAAGCCTGCTGTGCAGTAGCAGAAAATGCCAATAAACAGAGAAGAAAGAAGAATAAACTCTTTTTCATGCTTATCATAAATTTATTACTTTTGCTGTATAACAAAAATAAAGGCAAAAATAGCGTAAAAAAAAGTATTTGTTTCCATTTTATAGAACAAACATGAAAAGGCTCATTAAAGAAATGACTGCCGATGGTTCGGCAACACTATATATTCCAGAAATAGACGAACATTATCATTCTATAAAAGGGGCTTTGGAAGAAGCCCGTCACGTATATATCGAAACAGCATTACACCAAAGTAATTCTTGTCCTGTACGGATACTGGAAATCGGATTTGGAACCGGTCTAAATGCTTTTCTGACATTACTCGATACCATAAAGAGACAGATACCCGTGATTTATACAACTCTCGAACTCTTCCCGCTGGTCTGGGATGAAATCGAACCTTTACAATATCCAGAAACAATCGCTCCTGAATATAATCGGCTCTTCCGGCAATTACACGAGACAGAATGGAATAAAACAACAGCAATAACTCCCGGATTTACTCTTCTAAAAATACAGACGGACCTTACTCAACATACTTTTAAAAAACAATATGATGTGGTATACTTCGATGCTTTTGCTCCCGAAAAGCAACCAGAACTGTGGGAAGAAGCTATTTTTTCCAAAATAGCAGCAACAATGTCTCCCGGTGGAATTTTAAGTACTTACTGTGCAAAGGGAGAAGTACGCAGACGTCTCCAACGATCAGGATTTATCGTAGAACGCCTATCCGGACCTCTAAATGGAAAGAGAGAGATATTACGAGGAAGAATCGCATGATTATATATCTCAATAGTTGCCGAAAAGTAAAATTATCATTCTTGATAATCTATCCAAACTTTCATTTTGCCAGCTTCTCGATTATCCCAAGCATAATAAGGCAAGAATAACAATTGTTGATTTTCAGTTACAGCCTGTATTGTCGTAATTCCTCCTAAAAATTCAGTTCTTTGTTGTACTTTGAAATGGGTAGAAGTTGTTAACTTCGACCGATCGAAATCTTTTTTATTATCAATTTCTTCTAAACAATATACCAACGGTCCTCGCTGTACTGCTTGTTTGCCCACATTTTGTTTTACCCGAGGGTCTGCAGCAACTTTCTCAACAGGCATATCCATATTTAAAGAAATAATATCACCCGATTTCCAATTGGAAATTACAGCATATCCTTTTTCGATAGGTGCATATATATCCTTATCATTTATCGATAAAGAATAGCTTTTACACCAACCTGGAATACGAATACGGAGCTCTTTATTCAACGGCAGATTTGATGCAATAGAAAACTTTACCAAACCGTCCCACGGGTAATTTGTCTCTTGCTTTAAAATAACATCATTCCCATCTATAGCCAACTGGGTAGTATTACCAATAAACAAATTTACCCACAAAGCATTTACAGAAATTCCATAAATATAATTTCCGACCGACGGTAAAAATCGAGAAATTTGGCTCGGACAACAAGCACAACCATACCATTCCTGACGATGATGGTCTCCCTTCGACTCCAATGGGTTTACATAAAAGAAACGATCCCCAGACAAAGAGACCCCAGCCAAGGCCCCATTATACATCGACCGTTCCAGTACATCTATATACTTCGAATCACCAGTAAACTGATTCATCCGTTGGTTCCAATAAACCATCCCCACTGAAGCACATGTTTCACAATAAGCTTCCAAATTTGGTAAATCATAATCGTCTGTAAATCCCTCATTATTTTTAGAAGAACCTATACCTCCCGTAACATACATATTCCGTAAAACTACATCATCCCACAGGCGATCCATTGCTGCTATATAAGCTGTATCGTGCTTTAAAGCTGCAACATCAGCCATTCCACAATACAAATACATGCAACGTACTGCATGACCGGATATACTTTCCAAATCCCGTACGGGGACAGCATCCTGATAATAAAAAGGATCCCACTCGCCCTCATTACCCTTACTACCATAACCGTGACCACGTTCCTCTAATAACCAATAAGCAAAATCAAGATATTTCTGTTCTTTAGTTATTCTATAGAGTTTGACCAAGGCCAACTCGATTTCTTCATGTCCCGGAACCCAATGCCGCTTGTCCGGACCGAACAGAGATATCATATGATCAGCCATACGAATACTTACATCTAATAACTTACGTTTGCCCGTTGCCTGATAATAGGCAACAGCAGCCTCTATCATATGACCGGCACAATACATCTCATGTTTATCCATATTTGTCCAACGATTCTCAAGTCCCGTCAAAGTATAATATGTATTAATATATCCATCCTCTTGTTGAGCTGCAGCAATCTTGTCGATCCATTCATCAGCTTTTCTCTCTAATTCCGGATTAGGATTATTTATTAGACTGTAGGCAATTCCCTCCAAAGCTTTATAAACATCTGAATCATCAAAAAATATTCCTGAGTGCTCTCCCTTTCCTATAGCGGCATTTACAAAATTCTGCATACGCCCAGTTTGATTTTCTATTTGATTAATACAAACAGGCAAAGTCGCCGATACATGTTTATCTAAACGAGGTGACCAAAAATTATCAGTAATTTTTACATGCGAAAAATCGACCTGCCGAATCATCTTTAAAGAGTCCTGATTCTGAACATCTTTTCGTCCGGTACAATTCCACAATACCAAACAAACTGTTGATAATAAAATGTATCGTTTCATGGGTATTATTAATATAAACTGGTATAAACTATAACATCAATATTTGCATATATTTTCGATACCAATTTAGTAATTGTTTTTCAGAATAATAAGTAAAATCCTATATATTTTCAATAGCATTATTTCTTAAACAAAAAAAATGCCCAAACAATATAATATCCGGGCATTTCTCTTTTTTCATTTTATGTTATTCTATTTCCACATTATTCTACTGGAGACATTACCCGCGTTATCAATAATTTGTACAATATAAAAACCCGGATTTAAGGCAGATGTATTGATTTTAGTCACAACAGTCTCAGAAATTAAACATACTCCTGCCATATCAAATACATTGACCCGGGCGGCTTCGGTTGCCAGATAAATCACATCAACAAAAGGATTAGGATAAGCAAGTACCATTGTTTCCCGTTCTGTTTTTTCTATTCCTACTACACCCCCATACTCATAAGCTCCGACATCTTTGTGCCCTCCTACCATTTCAGCACCTCTAATATCAAAATTCGGAACAATATTTCCTCCACCGACAGAAACACTATTAACTCCAGCATCAATAGCAACAGAACCTTCATTCAATGCAAGGTAAGGTGTACCTATTGCCGGGATTATCAGCTCTTCAGATAACTTAACATCTTCATTTGATAAATCAGCTTTATTGCTCTCGTCCTGTACCGCTGCATCAAAAGAAGGAAGACGAGAACCACCAAAACCGGCATCCATAATATTACTCTGAACTTTAGTCGATTTAAATGCTATCTGATTCTCTTCATTGAATACAAGACCAAAACCCAACTCTCCATTCTTATCCAAAACTATGTTATTGGCAACGACTAAATCAACCGGTAACGAATTCATAAACAAAGAAGATTGTACCGCATTATCCGTAAAATTTTTATAAAAAGTATTATTAACGAATGCAACAGTACCTCCTATTTTGTCATATGATCCCCAGCTAAAATTAATTACAATTCCGTGATGCGCAGCATTATAAGATAATTTATTACGTGTAAATATGTTATTGATGAAACGTATATCTATGTTTTGGTTTTCATCTTGTTCTACTCTCTGAAAGTTGAATGCTCCTCCTGCACTTCCACCATCATTATTATAAAAAGTCGAATTACTTATATATACTTTAGGATTTGCCCCTCTTAAGTAAATTGCTCCTCCAGCCGGATATTTATCTATATGCTGGCATATATTGGAATCAAAATAACACTTGTCAAATGTTACATTTGCTTGGTCTGCAACATCAATACAAACAGCACCCCCCATTTTATAATCATCAATATCTCCACAACTATTATTCTTAAAAGTACACCCCTCAAATGAAACCGGGCTGTTTCCATTTATAAATACAGCACCCCCTTGACGAGACACACAATTTTCAAAAAGAACATTTTTACAATTCAGTTTTCCTCCGACCCAGATAGCACCACCGCCTGTCGCTCCGCCCAAAAATACATTACGTATGCTCACATTTTCCAGATTTAGCGTAGAGTTTACATCTACATTGAAAATACCGCCCCATCCCGCTGCTCCGTCAGAACTATTCATATTTGCTATTTCAAGATTCTTTATCGTAATTGTCTTTCCATCAGACACGTTAAAAAAACGCTGACATTCCGATGGTACTTCTTCACTATCATCGTATCCCAAAATAATAGGAAGAGCGTCTTCACTCTCCTCCCCAATCAATGTAACATTACAAGGAATAGATATAGATTGAGCAACATCCAGAAAAACTAACGATTGAATAACGACAGTACAACCATCAGTCCACTTTCCCGGATTCAGAGTCGCCCACGGAGCAGATTCTGTACCTGCATTATCATCACTGGTATTCTCTGCAAATGGATTTACATAAAAAGTATCGGCTGCCTGTATAGAAACAAAAAACGATGCCAACAACAATAGTAGAAAGTAAAAATTTTTTTTCATAGGTATAAAAAATTAATATATGAATAAATAAGGACTTTAACTCAAAAAAGCCAGCCTGATGACTGGCTTCTTTGAGTTATATCTATTTTTGCATTTTCTGTACAGATACAGCCCCTTTGTTATCAACAATACGAATTATATAAAAACCAGAAGGAAGAGCAGAAACATCAACAGAGGCTACTTGCTCGGATACCAGAACACATGCACCTGTCGTATCGAAGATAGATACTAAAGAAATCTCCTTATTAAAAACAATAATATCCTTAAACGGATTGGGATATGCATTCACACCTTTCGTCCCAATTTCAGCCTTTTCTACTCCCAACATTTCTCCATTATACTCGTATGCACCCAAATCTTTATGACTACCGACCATAGCAATACCTCGAACATCATTTGCCGGAATCACATTATCACTACCAATAAAATATTGGTCCAAACCTTTATCAATAGCAACAGACTCTTTATCAATTATAGGCAAATAGGGTATTCCTATTTCAGGAAATACCAGTGTTTCAGCCAATTTTACTGTCGCTTTCTGTGCTGTTTCTTCAAATATCGTATTATTATTATCCGGATTATCCAGCGCTGCACGAATACTATTTTCTCCTAATCCCCCACCAAAATCATCAAATATGTTATTTTTAATTGTCACGGACTTAAATGGGTACTCTCCATTCAATTCGTCAAACACCCAAGACCAGCCAACCGGTTTTCCTTCTCCATCTGTACCTTGGTCTATAACCAAATTATTCAATAATATCAGTTCTGCCTGTCCCCAAGAATTCATAGCAATAGAAGCTTGTGCTTTATCACTGGGCAGATTTCTAAAAAAAGTATTATTAATAAACTTGAAAGTACCACCGTAACCGGGAGCATAATAACCAGGCATTTTTATTGCCGTTCCGTGCATATCATTCGTTGCTAATTGCCGATTTTCTATAAATGTATTATTTACAGACGAAAAATCAATACTGCCCGTCCCATCATCATTTTGTCTTTCTATCATGATAGCTCCTGCCAACGTAGCAACATTTTTATAAAAAGTCGAATTGGAAATAGACAATTTACTATCAGCACCTTCATAAATAAACATATAAATGGCTCCACCTTTTGTTGGAGGATCGGACAAATCTCCGTTATTCCCTTCAAAATAACATTTGTCGATATTTATATCTGCTTCAGCCGTTTGGGAGCAAATAGCTCCGCCTAATTTCCATAAAGTAAAATTATCCGCTACACTATTATTCAAAAAAGTACATTCTTCACAATGGACTTTTCCCTTCCCACTCACATAAATAGCGGCTCCCAAACCTGCTAAACAATTCTCAAACTTTACATTTTTACAATTCAGCGTACCTTCTGAAAAAATAGCACCACCTCGTGCTCCCGGTAAAGAAACATTCTCTATATTCACATTCTCAAGATTCAATGTAGCCCCATTATTGCAGAAAAGCATTCCCTCCCACTTTGGTTTTTCCGTATCCGATACAGGCTTAGGCTGCATCAAGTTTCTCAAACTTACGTCTTTCAATGTAAAATTTTTATCAAAAACCTGAAAAATACGATCACATGCACCTTCTTCCTCACCATCACCATATCCGATAATATAAACATCGTCTTTAGATAAGCCCTTTACCGTGACATTATCCTTATCAACAGTAGTAACTCCATCAACAATATACAAGCTTTTTAATATAACGGTACATCCATCAGTCCATTTACTCGAATTAAAAGTAAACCAAGGAGCTTGCTCTGTTCCCAGATTTGCATCATCGGCATTTTCAGACATTGGATCTACATAAAATATATCTTGCGAATTTGCTGCAAATACAGAAACAATCCCCAATAATAAAATAAAACATAAAATTCTTTTCATAGGTATAATAAATTAAAGATTAATAGAAAAAATTTCACATAAAATTACGGTATTATCACCTTTTCAGAAAAAACGGTGTCACTTCCCTGAACGACAATTATATACACACCTTTTGACAAAGAGATTGGCAATATATCCGACTTATCTAATCGTTGTGACTTTATCATGCTGCCAAACATATCATATATCGAAACCAATACCTGTTCATCTCCAGATAATCCATCCAATCGTAAATATCCATTTGCATCTATAAAAATGTGTTTTGAGTCAGTTCTTGAACCTGTAATACCTACCGGAGGGCTTTCCTGAAGATACACACAGTTTATTACCTCTATCGGCCTTGAATTAGACACCCCAAAGCTGGACCCATGGGTACGAATCATATTCGGGTCAGGTACAATTGTATTATCATAAAAATAACCTTCTTCTATTGCATTCAAGAACACACATGGCTGAGGACAGCCTTCGATAGTATTGCCATGTATATGTATATTTTGAAATGTACCTGCAGGAGCTAATTTACCATTAGGAGCTTGTGCTACTACAACTAAAGCTCCAGCTTGAGATGTCCAATCCATATTAGCATCAAACATACAATTACGTATCGTATTATTAGCAATCTCTACATTGCTCGAACACCCAGCTTCCATCCAATAAAATTCCGGAGCTATCGCTATGCCACTCATTCCACTCCCTTCTATCGTATTGCCTTGTATAATACCATCTGAAGCTTTAATCAAAATAGCTCTTGAGCGATTGTGACCTACCTGATTATTTATTACCTTAAAACCGCTGCCAATACGATCATTAGAATAAAATACATCTCCTACAGCCAGGCCGTTTACCCATGTAGCCAATTTCACTCGTACCCCTTTTGTATAATTTTCTTTATTCGTAACAGAAGACAACTTAGCAAAACACGCATTAATCTCCGATTGAGACGGATAAGGGCTAACAAAAGATATTTCTTCGGCTACAGAACGCCCTCTAACAGTTCCATCATTGTTTACACACACTACATTATCTTTGGCTTTTACTCTGACTCCATTCAATGAACTTTCCGTTGTTAAAAAATAGACATAACCACTTGCCTGATCCACTTTATAAATAGGATAGAAATTACCATTTATAGCGATACAATCGTCCCCACTGTGTTCCAAAATACATTCTTCTATAATAGGACCGACTTTGGCATACTTACTATGAAGAGCATCGGCAATACCGGCTCTTACCCGATCCTGACTATACTTAGGATCACCAACCTTACGTGTCACTTTGCACCTATAATAATGCGTCTGCTCACAATCATACTCCAAAAAAGAGAAACAATTAGAATCATATACGACAATATTATCCAATTTCATTTGCTTACAGTTACTCAATATTATGGTATGAGCACCTACCCAACCTTTTGCAACAACATCCAAGGCAACATAATCACCTACCTTTACTGACGAACTCGGATTATTCACTACCAAACTTAACATATGATCTCCCGTCTTAGTACAACTTGATGCAGAAGTTGTCGTATAATTATGGACCAATTCTCTATTATCTTTATCATACACTTGTACACGCCCTAATCCTAAGCTATAATCATCCGTCTCCGTTTCTGCCGGATAACCATCATGCACAGCAACATCCCAAGTGGAGCCATTAATTGCCATAATCGTGCCTTGGGTAGAACATGGTGGATCATATTCAATGAAAAAATTTGAAAATGTAAGATTTTCGCAATTTTCAAAATAAAACGCTTGTGATTGACGATTACAAATAATGGTAGAACCGTTACCATTGATTATTACATTTTTCTTATTTCTAAAAGCATAAGCGTCTTGAATATTTACTAAATCAAGGACATACGTTCCTTTGGGAATATCAATTACAGAATTATTAATCTGGCTATTTAAGATATCCCTTAAACTCGGATAATTCTCAGCATAAACACACCAGCAAAAAATAAAAGAAATGAATAGAAGTAATGTTTTTCTCATATTGATACGTTGATAGGTTAAACAAAGTTTTTCTGAATCAAAAGTAATTTCTATTTACTTTTTTGATTATACATATATTATCGAAATTCATATCAATTGTAACATCGTAAAAAGTTACGACACCAATTGTCTCCTTCATCCATAAAAAAATAGAAAATGAAGCCTCGGATTCTTACCATTTAAAACAATAATATTACCAATTGTATCATATCACATCAAAGAAGAGCTTTATAGTTGTCCAAACCAAAAAAGATATATATATTTAATCTGTTATTTTACAAAAAATATACTCTATAAACCTCAAAATTATAACCATGAAACGTCTTCTGACCATTTTAAGTCTTATTTGCTTTTCAGGGAATATCTTATCAAACGATTATCGGTTAATCACCCTTTCCGGTAAAGATGGCTTATCTCAACAAGATGTAGAATGTATATTACAAGACAAACAAGGATTTATTTGGATAGGAACATACGACGGACTCAATCGATACGATGGTAATAGTTTCCTTTTATTTCGCCACAATCCGCAAAACACCAACTCAATAAGCGATAACCGAATACTTTCTTTGCAAGAGTGGCCCGAAAGAGACGAACTTTGGATAGGAACCGACGGAGGAGGCTTGAACTGTTATAACCTGAAAACAGAACGTATCACTCGTTATATGGCCGATTCAAAACACAAAGGACAATTGACAGACAACCAAATAAGCAGCTTCGATAAAAATGGAGACGAAATGTGGGTGGGAACAACAAACGGGCCCCATAAGATAACTTTCACTACTGACAACAAAATACATATAGAACATTACTCTCTAAAAGGAAATTCGGAAGAGAATATATTACAATACACCGTATCTATCGGACACGATGATAATGGAAATATCATTGCTGCAACTCCAAAAGGATTGTTCTTAAAAAATAAAAGTGAAAGCGATTTTAAACTGGTAAAAAAAATGTCTGACCATGTAAAACAGATATTAAAAGACAGTATTGGAAATATTTGGATAATTACTAATTCCGAAATATATTATTATTCTACATTACATCAAAAAATACAAAATTACCTTGAAAACCCATATATTTTAGATTTCCATCCTTCCGGAGCTTTTAGAAGAATATTACCCATCACCGACCGTCTTTACCTTTTATCTACAACGACTGAATTATTTTGGATACATCAAAACGATAATAACTTCACTTTTGAAAAGGTCTCATTTTCCAAAAATGATTTTTGGAATAATAATGAAATGAAATCACTTATGCTTGACAGAACCATGAATGTATGGATAACTTCATTTATGGACGGCATAGCCCGATTTGACCTGAATGCCAAATCAATCTATCATTACTCTCTAAATCATCCAAAAGCTATCGACAAACTTTTTATACAATCTTTAATAAAAGACCGATATAATAGGATATGGGCAGGAACCAACAATGGAATATTTATCATAAATAACTGCAAATCAGATAAAATATTACGTATTAACGAAATAAATGAAAACATATATGACATTATAGAAGACATAGAAGGAAATATCTGGATAACTTCTTTACATAACATATATATGATTCCTGATGGTAACATAAAAAAAATAATCTCATTAAAAAACCAACCAGGATTACCTCAAAATGCCTATCCCTTTGATGGCCCGTACGCATTATGTACAGATAATAAAAATACAATTTGGATAGGTATGAGAAATGGTCTTTTACAAATAAAAAAATCGGGTAATAAACTGGCATATAAACTAAACGATATACAGCCGACAAGCTCTATAAGAGTAATAAATAACATTACCAAACTTTTTTTTGACGAAAAAGACAATACATTATTAATAGGGACAAAAAATGCAGGATTATTAAAGGCAACTCTATATAATAACGGTGATATTAAAAATATAGAATCGATTAGCAAATTAAGCCAAGAAAAAAACGAACATGTATGGTCGATACTAAAAGCATCGAATCAAAACATTTATATAGGAACAGATTCCGGACTCAAAAAACTTATAAAAAATGAAACTGGAGGATACTCTCTGGCAACTGAAAGCAATGACCCCAGAGTACAAACATATAAAATTGCCTCCATTGTAGAAGATAATGCCCAAAATTTATGGCTAAGTACCAGCCTCGGGCTTTTACGGTATTCTTTAAAAGATTACAGTGTAATGAATTATCTGAATACAGACGGACTCTCAACGAATATCTTATCTGAAGGGGCTTTGTACGATTCGAAAACAGACCAACTCTACATCGGTAGCATCAAGGGTATCGATATCATAGACCTTCCCTCCCTCAAAACCAATAATATACCTCCTGAAACTCAGTTAACCGCATTAAAAATAAACAATACAAGAATTTTGCCACATGAAAAATTTAATGGAAGAGAGCTGCTTACCAGTTCCTTAGAATTTACAGACCAATTGGAACTCAAGTATAATGAAAATAACTTTACTATAGAATTTGCCGCACTACATTTTAGTAACCCGGCAAAAAACCTATTCATGTACAAACTTGAAGGTTTTAGTGACGAATGGACTGAGGTAAACAATAATATTAAGTCAGCAACATTTACAAATATCCCCCCCGGAAAATATAAATTATTAGTCAAAAGTTCCAATTGCGACGGTATTTGGAATGAAACAGCCAAAACACTTCCTATCACTATAAACCCAGCTCCTTGGGAAACAGGATATGCGTATCTACTATATTTCATATTTATATTTTCTGCGGGATATTTTATATACAAATACTTTAGTGATAGAGCTAAGATAAAAAAACAACTATTCATGGAACACCTCGAACATAAAAAAGAAATGGAAATTGCCGAGGTAAAATTGAAATATCATACCAATATAACTCACGAGTTACGTACTCCTTTATCGTTGATTTCGGCTCCAGTAGAAGAGCTGATCGAAAAATCATATAAAGATGAATTTTTAAGATCACGTCTCCAAATAATAAAAAATAATGCCGACAGACTATTACAACTAATCAGCCAATTTCTAGATTTCAGAAAAGTCATAAACGAAAAATACACACTTTGCATCAAACAGGAAAATCTCCCCCAATTATTAACAAATATCAAAGAAGACTTCTCAGCAATCGCCCAACAAAAAAATATAATACTTGAATATTACAACGATATGGTCTGTGAATATTTCTGGTGTGATAAAGAAGTCATCAGAAAAATCTGTTTCAATCTACTCTCAAATGCAATAAAATATACTCCAGAAAATGGACGCATAGCGATTTATTCTTCTCAGAGTAGCGACAACTCGACAGTACATATTTCTGTAGAAGATACAGGTATCGGTATTGACGAAAAAGAAATAGATAAAATATTTGACCGTTTCTACCAAGTTCCAGGGACAGTAGGAGGCACCGGTGTAGGCCTGAATCTTTGCAAAAATTTAGCAACACTTCATTTAGGAAATATTTCTGTGAAAAGTCACATAGGCGAGGGCTCAATATTCACTCTTGAGATACCCAACACCAAAGAAGCTTATCAAGGTCTGATAGAAGAGGAACCCGATATACATACTTCTGTCATCCCAACAAATGACCATACAGATACACAGGAAAAAGCTAGAAACAAGCCTTTGATTTTGGTTATTGAAGATAACTTTGAATTAAGAGATTACATCGTCACTCTTCTTTCGTACAGCGCAAAAGTTATAGTGGGAAATAATGGAAAGGAAGGTCTGAATCTTGCCTTTAGCAATATCCCAGATATCATTATCAGTGACATAATGATGCCTGTAATGGATGGAATCGAATTTACACAAAAAGCCAAAAACGATATACGTACCAGTTATATTCCAATTATATTACTGACTGCCAAAACCAATCAAGAAAGTGAGATAGAAGGGTTATCATATGGAGCTGACGATTATATCACTAAACCATTCAACCCTCAAGTCCTAAAATTAAGAGTAAACAATTTACTAAAACTTACACAAAAGAAAAAAGAAGAAATATGTAATGGAACAGAAAAATTGAATGAGCGAGAACTGTCTTTTCTTACCAATTTCAAAAATATTGTTCTTGAAAATATTTCCTCTTCAGAATTTGGAATTGATGAAATCTGCCATATTATGGCAATGTCTCGCATGCAACTATATCGCAAAATGATTGCAATTATAAATAAAAAACCCTCACAATACATAAAGGAAATAAAAATGAAAAAAGCATATAACCTAATGAAAGAAAAAGGTTTGAATATAACTGAAACTATGTATGAAATAGGTTATACAAATTATTCTCATTTTACTCGTTTATTCGTAGAAGTAAACCAAATCAGTCCACGCGAAGTTTTAGGAATGAAAAGTAAACATCAGCAATAGGATATACAATAAACTTAAAACATAATTTCCTTTTCCAACCATTTCTTTATCGTTGATTTTAAAATTGCTGAAGAGAGAGGTTTGGTTATATAGTCATTACACCCTGCATCCAACATCTTTTGACGGTCTCGGTCAAAAGCAAATGCAGTAACGGCAATGATAGGCATATCATATCCCATTTCCCGTATCTTATAAGTAGCTTCGATCCCATCGATACGAGGCATCCTTATATCCATAAGAATACCACAAGGAATATACTTTTCAGTAAATTCAATAGCTTCTACTCCATCATGAGCACGTATTATTTCATAATCTCTTTTCAATATAGTAGATACAAGCAAAAAATTACTATCCGTATCTTCCGCAACCAAAATAACAGGCTTCTTTTCTACAACCTCAGACACCTTTTCCATAGTGTTTAAATTATTTGAGTGTGCTTCCAATTGATTCAAATTTTTTAGAGGATAAGTAAACCAAAAACATGAGCCTTTTCCCTGTTCCGATTCCACCCCTATCTGTCCTCCCATCTGTTCTACCAGACTTTTACAAATAGACAGGCCTAAACCTGTACCATGAACAAAATTATCTAGTTTAATAAAACGGTCAAAAATATGCTCTACTTTATCCGGTGCAATCCCAACCCCTGTATCTCTAACATAAAATTTCAGATAATCACTCTCTAAATAATATCCAACTGAAATTCTACCTTTAGTCGTAAACTTAATCGCATTATTTACAAAATTAGAAATGACCTGATAGATGCGATTTCTATCCCCTATTATATACATTTCGGACTGATAATCTTCAAATAAAAGCTCTACCTTCTCAGAAACCTTCATCCGCAAAGAACGTACTAAATCTTCACATAATAAATTCACATCGATACGCCCCATAACAAACTCAAGGGTACCAGATTCAATCTTAGAAAGGTCGAGAATATCCGATATCAACTGAAGTAAAAGTTCATTATTATCGCGTACAATAGAAATATATTCCTGTTTTTCTTCTTGTTCCTCTGTATCAAACAATAATTCAGAAAAACCCACTATGGCATTTAACGGTGTCCGTATTTCATGACTCATATTTGCTAAAAATGCCGACTTTAGCATATCACTTTGCTCAGCTTTTTCCTTTGCATTGATTAACTCATCTTCTGCATTTTTCAACTCAGTAATATCATAATTCACACATATCATTTCCAATGAATCAGGATTCTCGTCCATCGGATTACGAATTACATTTACTCGAGTCCACTTATATTTCCCTTCCGAAGAACAAATACGTAAATCCTTACTAAAACTCTCAATATCTCCCTGCTTTACCTGAGTTATAAAATCAAATAAAGCTTGCCGGTCTTCTTCATGTACATGTTCATATACTCCAATAATACGAGATAACGGAGTATTCTCATCTTCTCCTAAATTCCTATACCATTGAGGGACACCATATCCTTCACGTGTCACCACATCAAATTTGCAGTATCCGACTTTACCAAAACGACTTACCAAAGAAAACGAATTTTCAAATTCAGCGATCTTACTATAAGCATTGTTGATTTCCGTATTGTCAATATTAATAAAAAGATAATTGATAAGATTTCCCCGGGAATCATATAACATGCTCACTTTCGTATATAAATCGATATATCCGCTTTTCATTGTAGGATAATACCCTTTTACCGCCTTAAAAGGATAATTCAAACGGAAAGAAACAGGTTCTTTCCTACGTATAGACTCGATCACATTTTCTGGTAAATTGGGATTCTCAAATAAATTTATACCCAATGCATCTTCCTTACAGTTCAACCCGAAAATCTCTACATCCCGTATATTCATATCGAGCAATACACCATTTTTATCGTATAACTCAATACCTACCGGAATATTCATATAAATATTTCTCAATATTTTCTCACTTCTATCAAGGGCCTCATGGGCCTTTATTTCTTTAGTTGTATCCCCAAACAAAACAACTATCTCTCCCGGTTGAGGCACATAAAAAACAGTAAAACATGTTTTTTGGGTAAGAGGAAATGTCATCGATAATTCTTTGTTCTTACTCAAATCTGCCGATTTTAGTTTTTCCTTTAATTGTCCAATTTTACAAGAACCTATTTCTGAAATCGTCCTATTTTTATATTCAGACAATAATATCCCTGACAACTCTTCAGCTGCATGATTGACATCAAGAACACAATAATCTATCGGACTATTTCTTTCATCTGAAATGACTCTAAGCCGGATATATCCCAAAGGCATATGTTTATACAAATTTTCCAAGTATAAACGCTCTTTTTCGACCTCTTCTTCCGAAAGTCTCATTTCAATACAAAGACTAATAATGTTAGCCAGAGAGGCAAACCACTGATAATCTTCATTGCTCCAATGACGAAAAGTATCTACAATGTCTATTCCCATATATCCCCATACCCTATCTGTATCCAACATCGGAACCACCATTATAGACTTTATGCTCTGCTTTTTCAAATAATATTTTTCTTGAGACGCACATTCAGGGAGATTGTCTAATGAAGATATGATAATAGGTTTTTTCGACTCCATCTGCTTTGTCCACCAAGGAGTAGAATCTAACGGCAAATTTTGAAGTTTATCTATTTCAGGCATTACGTCTGCATCAACAACTTCATAAATACAACTTTGAACTTGACGTTCCCAATCATATTTAAAGATATAAGCTCTACCTTTTCTAAACAAGCGAAGAATATCTCCTAAAATTTTATGTATAACATTTGTGATATTCTCTTCTTTCAAAAAAGATACTAAAGAACAAGAAATAGAATTTTGCTGGTACAGCAGACTATTCACTCGCTGTAAAGATGACTCATAAGATAAAATCTCATCCCGGTCTTCAATACATTGTATAAAACCAAAAGCTCGTAAATTATCATTTATATCTGTATTCTTCTCTCCCAATTTAGAACGTACCCACGTTACCCCGTAACGAGTATAAATAGGGAATACCTGCTCATAGACTTCCTGTACCAGAATAGAAGCAAATTCATTTGAAATACGGTCTCGAAAATCCTCACGTATCAATAACCCAAATTCTTCAAAAGAAACAGTATCTGACTTTAGCCCCAATAAATCAACAAGAAAATCAGAACAAATATATATTCGCTTTCTAAAATCGGCTTCCCACCAGCCCACCCGAGCCAAAGACATGAGTTTCTGACACCGGACAGTTTCCATTTTTCGATTATCCACTTTCTATTTATTAAGTCACTATGCGAATATACAAAAAATATAAGAAATGACATATTTTATTTTTATTATTAAAAAATATAGAATAAATATGTAACAAATTTTCATATATCTATTTCCTTCGCCTTAAAAGGTATGTATATAATAACCGTTATCCTCTTTTTATTTTAGAAAAAATTAAAATTAGTAGTAAAAGTTCTCTATTTCAATTCGTTTTTTCTATTTTTGCGCCCACAAAGTATAATTACAGATCAATATATTGTTCATGCAAAAAAATTTAGTCATAGTCGAATCTCCCGCAAAAGCAAAAACTATAGAGAAATTTCTGGGGAAAGATTTCAAAGTATTATCGAGTTACGGCCATATCCGAGACTTGAAAAAGAAAGACTTCAGCATCGATATAGAGCATAACTATACTCCTATATATGAAATACCTTCTGACAAAAAGAAATTGGTAGATACTCTTAAAGACGAAGCAAAAAAATCAGAAACAGTATGGCTGGCGTCCGATGAAGACCGTGAAGGAGAAGCCATTGCTTGGCACTTATCTGAAGTGTTAAAATTAAAACCTGAACATACAAAAAGAATCGTATTTCATGAGATAACCCAATCTGCCATTCTCAATGCAATTGAAAATCCGCGTGCAATAGATATTAACAGAGTAGATGCACAACAAGCTCGTCGCGTTCTCGACCGCATTGTGGGATTTGAACTTTCACCTGTACTATGGAAAAAAGTAAAACCAGCATTATCTGCTGGGCGAGTACAATCTGTGGCCGTACGTCTTATCGTAGAACGAGAAAAAGAAATAAAGAACTTTATTTCAGAAGCCTCATACCGGATTATCGCAACATTTTTGATTCCGTCGGAAAACGGAAATCCGATAGAATTAAAGGCTGAATTAAATAAACGACTGAAGACTAAAGAAGAAGCCTTAAATTTCCTTGAGGCTTGCCGACAGGCAAATTTTACAATAGAGGATATTTCTGTACGTCCTGCAAAAAAGTCTCCAGCCCCCCCCTTTACCACATCTACTTTACAACAAGAAGCTGCCCGGAAATTAGGATATTCGGTTGCACAAACCATGATGATTGCTCAACGTCTGTATGAGTCAGGATTTATTACTTATATGCGTACAGACTCTGTCAATTTATCGTCATTGGCAATAAATACATCTAAAGAAGAAATTATATCTTCCTTAGGAGAAAAATATCTTAAAATAAGACATTATCAGACCAAAAGTAAAGGTGCACAAGAAGCTCACGAAGCCATACGTCCAACTTATATGAGTCAAAAAGAAATTGATGCACCCTCTCAAGAAAGACGTCTGTATGAACTTATATGGAAACGAACTATCGCTTCACAAATGAGCGATGCCGAACTCGAAAAGACAACTGCTGTAATAAACATATCTTCACGAAATGAAAAATTCGTGGCTACCGGAGAAGTCCTCAAATTCGACGGATTTCTGAAAGTTTACCTCGAATCTCAAGATGATGAAAACGAAGGTGAAAACAATGAAAAAATGTTACCGCCTTTATCACTAAAGCAAGAGCTGAAATATAACGATATAGAGGCTACAGAAAGGTTTACTCAACGTCCTCCCCGATATACCGAAGCAAGCCTCGTTCATAAATTGGAAGAACTAGGTATCGGACGGCCATCAACCTATGCACCTACAATCTCTACAATACAGCAACGTGAATATGTAGAAAAGGGAGACCGTGAAGGTACAGAACGTAAATATAATACTCTGTTACTTAAAAATGGAAATATAAAAGACTGTACAAAAACCGAAATAACCGGAGCAGAAAAAGCAAAACTAATACCTACAGACATAGGTATTGTCGTAAATGACTTTCTAGTACAATATTTTCCAGATATTATGGATTATAATTTTACTGCTAATGTAGAACAGACTTTCGACCATATTGCTGAAGGAAAATTACCATGGTCCAATGCAATAGACCAATTTTACAAATTATTCCATCCGGTAGTGAAAGATGCTCTAGAAATGAAAATGGAGCATAAAGTTGGTGAACGAATATTGGGAACAGATCCTAAATCAGGGAAACCAGTTTCAGTAAAAATCGGTCGATTCGGTCCACTCATACAAATCGGTACACCAGATGACGAAGAAAAACCACAATTTGCATCTTTACTTAAAGGGCAATCAATGAGTACAATTACTTTAGAGGAAGCACTCAAGTTATTTGATTTACCGCGGACTTTAGGTGATTATGAAAATAAGCTTGTCTCTGTCGGTATAGGCCGATTTGGCCCATATATACGTCATGATGGAAAATATGTTTCCCTTCCGAAAACACTCGAACCGCTTTCCGTAACACTCGATGAAGCAATAGAACTGATAAAAGCCAAACGCGAGCAGGAAAGCCAAAGATTAATAAAAAGTTTCCCTGAAGACTCTGAATTAGAAGTACTCAATGGACGATATGGCCCTTATATTGCTTACAAAAAGAAGAACTACAAAATTCCGAAAGGAACTGAGCCAAAAGAGCTTTCTTTCGATGCCTGTATGCAAATAATAAAAGAAAGCGATGAAAAAATTCCCTCAGAAAAAAAGCGGACAGGAAGAAAAAAAGCATCTAAATAATATAAAAAGAGAGAATTGAATTTCAATTCTCTCTTTTTATATTAGGGACTTTACTTAAATTTTAAAGAAATATTTTTATTACAGAAATATTTCTTTAATTCTTTGGTTTCTATACAATATTAATTTAATTTTGCAATCGCCAAAAGCAGGTATATAAATTACACAAATAAATAACTTAAATTAAAATCCTATGTGGTTATTGAATTCTTCAATCGGAAGAAAACTGATAATGAGCATATCAGGTATCTTCCTCATTTTGTTCTTGTTATTTCACATGTCGATGAATGTAGCCGCGGTATTTTCCGAAGAGGCGTACAACACGATTTGCGAATTTTTAGGTGCTAATTGGTACGCAGTTGTAGGTACATTAATTTTAGCCGCCGGATTTATCATTCACATCATTTACGGTTTATGGCTTACACTTCAAAACCGTAAAGCCCGCGGGAATGACCGTTATGCTGTAAATGCGACTCCTAAAGGTGTTGAATGGTCATCTCAGAACATGTTTGTACTGGGTATCGTCATTTTAGGCTTTATTGTGTTGCATTTAAGCCAATTTTGGTATAAAATGATGTTTGCCGAACTCACTGGAAATGTTTCGGTTACATTAGGCGACACGTTCGTATCCCCTGCTGACGGTGCAGCATTTATAAAATATTACTTCAGTAACATCGTTTTTGTAATTTTATATCTGATATGGTACGTAGCCATTTGGTTCCACCTCACTCATGGATTTTGGAGCGCTATTCAGACAATCGGTTGGAATAACCGCATTTGGATGAACCGTTGGAAGTGTATTTCCAACATCTTTGCAACCATTATTTTCTTGGGCTTTGCCATTGTAACTATTACTTTCTACATCAAGAGCTTAGCTTGATATAAACCTTTGAAAAATTATTGTTATGACACAAATAGATTCAAAAATTCCTGAAGGTCCATTAGCCGAAAAATGGAGTAATTATAAAGCTCATCAAAAATTGGTGAACCCCGCCAATAAACGTCGTCTCGACATCATTGTAGTAGGTACAGGCTTAGCCGGAGGTTCCGCTGCAGCATCTCTGGGAGAATTGGGTTTTAATGTCTTGAACTTTTGTATCCAGGATTCTCCTCGTCGTGCACACTCCATTGCTGCTCAAGGTGGTATAAATGCCGCAAAAAACTATCAGAATGATGGTGATAGTGTATACAGATTATTTTACGATACAATAAAAGGGGGAGACTATCGAGCTCGTGAAGCCAACGTATATCGTCTGGCAGAAGTATCAAATTCCATTATTGACCAGTGTGTTGCTCAAGGTGTTCCTTTTGCACGTGAATATGGAGGTCTTTTAGCGAACCGGTCTTTTGGTGGAGCACAGGTTTCACGTACTTTCTACGCTAAAGGACAAACTGGACAGCAATTACTTCTGGGAGCATATTCTGCTCTTAGTCGCCAAGTAAATAAAGGTACCGTAAAATTATATACTCGTTACGAAATGCTCGACTTAGTTGTTATCGATGGTCGTGCCCGTGGTATCATTGCCCGCAACTTGGTTACAGGTAAAATAGAAAGGTTCTCTGCTCATGCAGTAGTTATCGCAACAGGTGGTTACGGAAATACATTCTTCCTTTCGACCAATGCTATGGGTTCAAACGGTTCTGCCGCATATCAATGCTATAAAAAAGGAGCATATTTTGCTAACCCAGCTTTTGCCCAGATACATCCTACTTGTATTCCTGTACATGGAGAATTCCAATCAAAACTGACTCTTATGTCTGAGTCTTTACGTAATGACGGGCGTATTTGGACACCTAAAAATATAAAAGATGCTGAAGCTATCCGTGCCGGTAAATTGAAACCAACAGATATAAAAGAGGAAGATCGTGACTATTATTTGGAACGTCGCTATCCAGCTTTTGGAAACTTAGTTCCTCGTGACGTTGCATCTCGTGCTGCTAAAGAACGGTGTGATGCTGGTTATGGAGTAGGTTCTACAGGTCTAGCTGTTTATCTCGACTTTAAAGATGCTATCGAGCGTCTTGGTAGAGATGCCGTAGAAGCTCGTTATGGAAACTTATTTCAGATGTACGAAAAAATCGTAGATGAAAATCCATATGAAACGCCAATGATGATATATCCGGCTATCCACTATACAATGGGGGGTATTTGGGTTGATTATGAATTGAGTACTTCTATCCCAGGATTATTTGCCATTGGAGAAGCAAACTTTTCTGACCACGGAGCAAATCGCTTAGGAGCATCGGCTCTTATGCAAGGATTGGCTGATGGATACTTCGTATTACCTTATACAATACAAAATTATCTGGCAGATCAAATCCAAGTTCCTCGCTTCAGTACAGATTTACCAGAATTTGACAAAGCTGAAAAAGATATTCGAGATCGCATTAACAAGCTAATGAACATAAAGGGTAAACGTTCCGTTGATTCTATTCATAAAGAACTCGGCCTCATCATGTGGGAATTTGTTGGTATGGCCCGTTCAAAAGAAGGTCTTGAAACAGCTTTAGAAAAATTGAAAGAAGTGAAAAAAGAATTCTGGACTAATGTTCGCATCCCAGGAGAAGCAAATACATTAAATACAGAACTTGAAAAAGCCCTTCGAGTTGCCGATTTTATTGAAATTGGCCGTTTGATGGCTCTCGACGCCCTGAACCGTAACGAATCGTGTGGCGGACACTTCCGTGTCGAATATCAGACAGACGAAGGAGAAGCTTTACGTCAGGACGATAAATATATGTACGTAAGTTGCTGGAAATATGAAGGAGAAGACAAAGATCCTATCATGTTGAAAGAAGATCTGAACTACGAATGTATCAAGGTTCAACAACGTAATTACAAACAATAATTTTACAGTCTAAAAGTTATGGATAAAACAATCAATATAACGCTTAAAGTCTGGCGTCAGAGAGGTCCACAGGAAAAAGGAGCTTTTCAGACTTATCAACTTGAAGGAATATCTGTAGATAGTTCATTTCTCGAAATGTTGGATATTCTTAACGAAAAATTGATTAATGAAGGTCAAGAACCTGTTGTATTTGACCACGATTGTCGTGAAGGTATTTGCGGTATGTGTTCATTATATGTAAACGGACATCCTCACGGTCCCGATGAAGACGTAACTACCTGTCAATTACATATGCGTAAATTCCATGATGGTGAAACCATTACTATAGAACCATGGCGTTCTGCAGGATTCCCTGTAATCAGAGATTTAATGGTAGACCGTAGTGCTTTTGATAAAATCATGCAAGCCGGAGGTTATGTATCAGTAAATACAGGTGGCGTACCTGATGCAAATTCAATTCCTATACCCAAACCTGATGCTGACGAAGCTATGGAATCAGCCTCATGTATCGGTTGCGGAGCTTGTGTGGCTGCTTGTAAAAATGGTTCAGCCATGCTATTTGTTTCTGCAAAAATCAGTCAATTCGCTTTATTACCACAAGGCCGTGTAGAAGCAGCTCGCCGTGCAAAAGCAATGTTGGCTAAAATGGACGAACTGGGATTCGGAAATTGTACCAATACCGGAGCTTGCGAAGCTGAATGTCCCAAAAATGTATCTATAACAAATATAGCTCGATTAAATCGTCAATTTATATCTGCAAAATTGAAAGATTAAGAAATATCCTATCACAATAAAAAAACCGGATTTTAAAATCCGGTTTTTTTATTTTTACCATATAAGCCTAGAACTTTCTAATAACTTTCTAATCTGTAATAAGTTTATTATAATCAATTAAATAAAAATGAACTGAAACGAGAATTGTATTTTTGTCGCAAAACAATAGCGACAATGAACAAACTAAACTTTATTATATTCTTTTTTCTTACACAGACTTCTGAAAATACAGTAAATCAGTATCAAAAAAAGCGAAACTTTTGCTTTCTGAACGATTACAAATTATGACTTTTCAAATGTAGAAAACACTCATTAGCCAACTTCTGTCTACATTCCTTAATCAATCCTAATTCATAAACTTTTTTTTCCAACGCATAAGTGCTTCGATATAATAATAATCGGCATAAGTTAATGGAGCATCGATTTCAGAATTCTGGGGATAATTGCCCGTACTATGCATTAATATAAAATTTCCGTTCTCCCCCAATTTCGCCGTATATGCCGGCGATGCCAACGAACGTATCTGTTTTTCGGTGACATCGAGATATTCTTTTTCAAGCCGTTTATCCTGCACATAACCGCTCAGCTCTATCAGGGCAGAAGCCATTAACGCAGCAGTTGAAGCATCACGCGGTTCATTCGGAATACCGGGAGCATCATAATCCCAATAAGGGACCATATCTTCAGGCATATTTTTATGATGAATCATAAATCGAGCTATTTTAATAGCCATATGCAAATACTTTATATCCCGAGTTTCCCTGTACATCAATGTATAGCCATATAACCCCCAAGCCTGTCCACGGGCCCATGCCGACTCATCCGAATAACCCTGATGAGTTTGTTTCACATGTGGCAATCCTGTAATAGTATCGTAAGAGACTACATGAAAACAACTCATATCCCTTCTATAATGATTTTCCATCGTTTTATCTGCATGAGAAATCGCGATAGCACGATAATCTTTCTCCGTAGAATTTTTCCCGGCCCATAACAAAAGTTCCAGATTCATCATGTTATCTATAATAACCGGATAATCCCAGATATCTCTTTTAGAATCCCAGGATCTGATAAGCCCGACATTCGGATTATAACGGGTAGATAAAGAACTCGCCCCCTGTAATAAAACAGCCTTATAGGCCGAATCATTCTGTAACCGGAAACCGTTTCCAAAGCTGCAATACAACATAAAACCAACATCGTGATTTTTAGTATTGAATTTTTCTTTTTCTACCCTTGAAGTATACAGTTTCGCATAATCGAGTATTTTTTCATTTTGGGAATCTTCATAAAGATACCATAATACTCCGGGGAAAAAGCCGCTTGTCCACCACCTGGAAACCGAAGTCGTATTCTCTCCATGCTCGAAAGAGCGAGGCAAAACCGTATCATTATCCGCATATTTTTCAGCTAAGAGAAGACTTTGCTTTTCAGCAAATTTCAAAGCATTATTTACAACATCGTCCATCGGCTGTTTCTGACAGCATGATGACAATAAAAAAACAGGAAACAGTATATACAATAAATTTTTCATCATTAATATGCTCTTATCGGTACGATATTCGATTATCCCCAATTTCCATCATGGTATGAAGGAAACATCCAGGGCAATTCTTTACTTTTAAAAAATGGAGAAATATGCATGGCAACCTTTTGTTTCTCTTCATCGGACATCGGTTCGAAATGCCGGAGAATATCCAGATTTCGTTTTACAATCTCCATACTGTCCATTCCTAATACCAACGCATGCGCTTCTTCTATAGACAGGGCAAAGCGGACCAACTCATCTCCAGTTATTTTGGGAACCGTTTCTTTCGGACGAACAGCCTTCATTAAAAGCACCCCCATACCCTGCCGCCGGGCCGCCGGGATAGCCAATTCTTCCCGTTTATGACCTCTCTCTCCCCGCCAGTGATTCATCGCGATTAACATCGTATCAAAAATACCCAGCTCGGCCATATGCTTCATCGCTTCTGCAGAGGAATGCCCGGAAAAACCGATGAAACGGGTTAATTTCTCATCTCTCAAACGGGTTATCAGATTTACAAGATTATCTTTCTGCTTAAAATTATCTATGTCCTGATCCTGAATATCATGAATCATCAGCTGATCTAAATGATCGGTACGTAAACGTTTCAAACTGGTCTCGATCTGACGCATCCCTTCATCCGGATTCCGGCTGGTAACTTTTGTCGACAGAAAAATTTCATTCCTGCGCTGCGCCACAGTTTCTCCCAGTCGTTCTTCACTGACAATACCCAATTTATTATTCTGGTACACCCAGGCTGTATCCCAATAATACAACCCGTTATCAAGCGCATAATTCAGTATTTTTGTCGCTTCATCGGGCGATACAATATCACAAAAACGGCTTCCTAACCCAAAACAAATCCGGGGAATACGAACTCCCGTTTTTCCCAGAATAGTCGTCGGAAGTCCTTTTGCATTATAAACAACCGATTTTTTCGTATTTATGGGAGCGGCTTTGCAATCAGGCAGCAAGCTACTGCCAACCGCAGCCACTCCTGCACTTATTCCCATTTTAAAAAAATCTCTTCTCGATATATTTTTTTCGTTCATTGTTATAACTATTTTAGTTCCCTCTCACAAAATAATGCAACCCGTTCACTTTTTATTTGCCGCAGGCTTCGTTTTCTCGGTTTCTATAGGCAGGGGCACATAGTCCCGATACACAATCATCCATTCATGCAGTTTCCCTTTCAGAGAATCTTCTATACTCTTATACTCCGGTCGTCCGGAAAGATTGACAAACTCATCCGGATCATTACGCAGATCATACAATTCGAACATCGGCCGTTTTTCCGGAAATATGGTTTCTTCGAACTTAGCTTCCAATATTCCTTTATTATGCAACTCTTCTAATGATTTCCAAGAAGGCATATTTACAAAATCGACCGGATAATACTGTTCCCGCCACAAAACATTATAAATAAGCTTATAATCTTTTGTAAAAACGGTTCTTGACAAATCAAAATGGTCGGTAGACCGGGGTAAACCCGAGCCATGAGAAACCCGAACAGCGAACATCTCGTCCCGTACCGTGTAATCGGGATCGGTGAATGTAGGAACAAAACTTTTTCCACTCATATATTCCGGCACACCGATACCGGCAGCATCGAGAAATGTAGGTCCCAAGTCTTCTCCGGAGAACAGGGAATACGAATCAACATTTTTCTTCGTCTTTCCTTTCCATTTAACAATCAGGGGAACATGTAAACCGCAATCATACAATGTTCCTTTCCCCCTTAACAAAGCACTGCCATTATCTCCCATAAACACGATGAGAGTATTATCCGTTAAATTGCGTTTTTCAAGCTCCTTCAATATATATCCGACATTCTCATCGAGCCGGTTTATCTCTCCATATAAACCGGCTTGTTCTGCCCTGAATTCTTTATTATCGGGCATCGACGACGGCATTTTAATGATTGCCGGATCTGGTTCATATTCGTATGCCGTAAAGTCACGATGCGGATCATGGAAATTAACCTGGATAAAAAACGGCTTTTCTCCCGGTACCAAATCCAGGAATTCCCTGAACTGCTCGACAGCAAGAGAATCGGAGCCCTTTCTTAAATAATCGACCCGGTCTTTAAAAGTCTCCAAATTATATTTCTCAAAAGTTTTGATAGTCTCCGGAGCTTTTGTATCCGAACCGTCTAAGTGATAACTACGTCCGCAAATACCTGTAAAATAACCATTTTCACGCAATATTTCGGGAAACGCGATATATTTGCGTTGAAGTGGCGCCGAAAATCGCGACATTTCTACATCCAGCACGTTCCGTCCGGTCATTAATGAAGCTCTGGACGGAACACTTTGGGGTGCTGTCGTATATGCCCGGTGATAGAGAACTCCATCCTCGGCCAATTTATCGATATTCGGAGTTTTCAGATCCGGACTTCCATAACACCCCAAATAAGGATAACTATGATCATCCGATAAAATAAAAACTATATTAGGCTGTTTCTTCTCAGGCTTTGTACAAGATGCCAAAGCGCCGATAGCCAGCAAAGAGATACTTATATATGGTTTCATGTTATTATTCTATTTATCGTATTGTAAATGGCTCTGTAAATTCCACTTTCGTTTTATCCGGTGTCATTAAATTCAGCAACCAGCGTTTGCCATATCCTATACCGGGATTATTAAGCACTTCGTTTATCTGCCGTTCTTTGAGGGTGTAAATAGTCTCTTGCATATCATCTACCACAAAACAGGGATGACAAAAATTAGGATTATTAGGAGAATAAAATTCGATATTCTCGATACAATTATTAAAACCGAGATAAAGAATTTTCGGAGATAAAGAAGCATCCTCAGGATAACGAACTATCTTATATAACCCCAATGCCTGAACATAAAGGGGGTCATTTTCATCTATTTTCTCCGCATATATACCTATATGATGAATTCTTTTGGAAATGCGCCTTTCTGACAAAAATTTACCTTTCGACCTTTTATACAAACCGTCTTCATTCATATTCAAAAACTCCAACACATTACCCGAATTATCTACCAATTCAAAAGAATCGTTGCCGACAGCATCTTTTGTCACCTTATCAGGGACTTTTATTCCTTTTTGTTGTAAAAAGAAACGCATACCTTCCACATCGTCGGTCTCTAACGAATAAGAAACCATTCTCTTTTTATTTATCGCATCGTTATCCTCTATAAATTCCAGAAACTGACGGTCATTTACCTTAAATGAAACAACTTTACCCCGCGGAGAATCATAAGAAAAAGCTTCATCAAAACCCAGAAACCGGCCATAATAATCTCTTGCCATTTGCATATCGCTAACCAAAAAAGTTATTTTAGCGATGCCCCAGATAGCAGGCCTTTTCATTTCCTGGCCATACACGGAGGCCGATAAAATTATCAATATAAAAAAAAGCGCTTTTTTCATTCTATTACTTTATTACCGATTAGCACCGGTTCGGCAACCGGAATAAATCTGAATCAATTAACAACCACCGGTTAAGTTAAACCGGTGGCTGTCAATTGATTCAAAAACAATTTTATTTATTAAACAGATGTTTTTGGGTAAATATACGTTTACCATCGATATCAGAACCGGCTATAATAACGATACCTTTTACCGGAACTTTTATAAACACCGAACCATCCGCTTCCGAATGGGCGATCTTCTGTCCCAAGAAATTATATATCTCGACATCCGATAACCCTGGAGCTTCTATTTCAATCCCACCATTCAGGTTAACGATACGAGGTTCTACGGTGATCGTATTATTACAAATACCTGTATTCAGAGATTCAAAAACCGGATAATCGTTACCCGCCTTTAATGTCCACGCTTTTAAGTCTACTTCATCCATCGTTACGGTTGTACTCACATAATTATTAAGTTTCGACAAAGCATCTCCGATTTGTTCTTCCAGAGTTTCGCCTGATAACGTTTCACCATGTTCACCGGTAGCATTTGATTCCGGTACGACCGGTGTCCATTCAGAAGATGAATTATGCCTTTGAAGAATCATAAAATCTGTTCCAAGAGCAAAATTATCAGAAAATAACAATGACTTCGAATTTTTAGCTACACGGAATGGTATCGTATTTTTTTCAAATTTAATCGAATTATTCAATGCGATACAATTCTTTACGGTAGCAGTTCCTGCATTGCTGCGACCAATAATACCGGAAACACTTCCATTTGCCGATTTCACATATACATCTCCCGACGCATAGCAATTAGAAATCAAGATATTAATATCTGTACCTGTCAATTGTCCGGCAATTCCCCCCGCATAGCATTCTCTGGTAGAAGCATCGACAGAAATAGTAGCTACAGCATAAGAATTTACGATTTTACTATTTACCGTCGAATTGGTCGACCCCGAAACATTACCGGCGATTCCCCCTACGTGGATACGCTCTGCTGTAGAAGCGGTAGACACTACATTAATCGTTATATCGGAAAAGCTGTTAACAATTAATGTTGAAACGGTTTCATTCGGAGTATTTATCCTTCCGGCGATTCCTCCGATACTGCAAACGACACCATTAGACTGCTCTGTCATCAACGTACCGCTCACGACACAATTATCGACTACTCCAGCCCGTAAAGAACCTGCAATTCCACCAATCTGATACTCTGATGTATTAAAGCCATAAAAGCCGACATTCTCCACTTTTAGATTCAAAATTTTTCCATATTTAACAACACCGAACAGCCCCATATCGACACCACTCATTTCTGAGCATGCCCCGGATGTACCGAATTTCAGATTTTTAATAGCATATCCGTTACCATCAAAACTACCGCCGAAAGACGATGTTTTAGAAATAGGTTCCCAATCGGCTTCATCAGCCATATCCAGGTTAGCAGTTAGCACATAACTGGCAGACCGATAGCTGCCCGCATCTTCGTCCGAACTATTGGTTTTATCTCTCATAAACAGCAATTCTGCTACCGAGCCGATTTTGTAAGGAGATTCGACCGATCCATTACCTTCTGCGATTCCTGTTGCAGGAGCCGTTACCGCGAAAGATGTTGCTATACATCCCGCCAAAAACAGAGTCAAAAATAGTTTTTTCATAATTCCAACAATTTAAAAAGTATATACTAAAATTTATTTGATTAAATTAATTCCTATGAGTATTCAGTGCACAATCTAACATATTCAACATAAGCTGCACTGCCGACGCATCATATCGGATACCATACAACCCTGGCTCTCCGAACCCTGGGGCCAGACGTCCTTTTGTCAGTAACTGAGAAACGACTAAAGTCCCTTTTTCCCGACCAAAATCGACCGCCATAACCGGCATACGTGTCAGATTTTTCCCAGCGACAATCTGGGCCGTCTGATTCTGAGCTATCCCGTTTAATGATTCTTTAAATCCGGCAACCAGATCGGTTTGTATTATGGGAGCTTCCGGATTTACCGATATTGCCAAAGCCGGAGCATCTTCAACAAGGAAATGTACTCTCTCTCTTAATTTCTTCATAACGGCCTCATCGTCCTTTTTAAATGAAAAATCAAAAAATCCCTGTAATTCATAAGCATAATAAGACGATGATTTTATCTGCACTTCATCGGCACCACGCTGTTTCCATTGAGATACAAAACTTTTATCATTCAATCCGGACAGCTCCATATCGGCAGACGGGACATTTAATCCTCCCCGCAAACCATTCCATAACCATCCTTGTTCCTGAGAAAGATTATAACATAAACCCGGTTCCATAATCTGAATATGACTTTCCGGTTCAGATGCCTCGGTAAATATGAGTTTAATACCTCCGAACAAATCATAAGTTTGTTTCTTTCCTCCCGTCAGTTTAATAACACTCTGTAACGGACCGAGATTATTTTCCGATTCAGGATATCCCTGTCCCAGACAACGCATCCCTACATCTGTCAGGACAACAGATTTTCCATCATTTATCGCCTTTTCGATAATCTGTAGAATTTCAGAATCTCTTCTCTCGATCTTATCCCAATCGGATATTCCCAATAACAAAATCTTAACATCAGGGGCAGACAACCCTTTCGTTTCGATACCGTAATTATTCAAGAAAGAAACCAACTCCTTCTCTGCCGGTGAAACTCCGACAACGGCAGATAAAAGAGACTGTGGACACTTCGCTTCAAATACCCTTATATCCCAGGAAGAAACAACCGGAAATTTTACATCTTCAGGCCGGTTTATCAATTCAGCTTTCACCGTGTAGTCGCCCACTTTATCAGGCATCTGAATATTAAATTCGACAACCTTCGTCGTATACGACGAAACAAATTCCTTAACAATCTTCTCTTCCCAAATACGCCCATTTGTATCTACTACCTGAACCCGGACATTAAATTCGGAAGATACCCGGTCATTGAAAAAATAAACCGGCAAATCAATTTTTTGCTTTGGAATAAACGTCCGGTCCCATAATTCGATACTTACCGATTGCGGCGAATAAGCTGCCGTAAGTGCATTCCATACAGGCTTGGGATTGCCATCTTTTAATTCTCCTGTGTACCAATGATTTCCATCTTCCCAACTACTGAGAATAACAAAAGGAGAAAATCCGGCGGCTCCTATCCTACGCCAGTACTCCGCCACAGCCGAATTCGACACGACATGATGTTTCATGCGTTGCTCTTTGGTATGCTTTTTGCCGAGAAAACGCATATAAGATTCGGGAAGTGTAGGATACCCTCCCATTTCGCCATAACCATCCAGATAATTTCCACCGAATTCATCTACAACGATAGCTCGTGGAAATTGCCGGTAACTATCATAATATACCCCTAAGTTTTCAAAAAGACTCCACCAATACTTATGAATATGCAATGTTTCCCTGTCTTCCAAAACCAATCGGGGATATTTTGGTAAAACCTTATTTAAGGCATTCCATATCGTCTCCATCTGACCTTCTCCTTCGGTCTCATTATACGGGTGAATAATAGCCGTCGAGGGATGTTTCATTCCCAAATCGAGCCAATCGGGAAATTGTTCTACCAAACTGTTTTCAGACGCCGGCATACCATGAAAAAACAACCATTCATATTGCACCAACAGTCCATACCGGTCACATAACTCTAAAATCCGTTCAGGAGGATTTCCCAGATGAAAACGCAATGTATTAGCTCCATGCTCCTTCAACCTTAATATGACATTTTTCTTAAACCATGTCGTATCCCAACCCAGTTCCTGTCCCTCTTTATTTCTAACCCAACGATGCCATACGACAGAACCGGCTCTCACTTTATACGGATTTCCATTCAAATAAAACTGCTTATCTTTTACCTCAAACGTTTTAGGAGCATAATTCATCTCTTTACTGTCGACAAGGCGGTTACCGTCGAAAAGCTGAGTTCTTAACTTATATAAATGGGGATTCTCCGGGCTCCAACTCTTAATTTTCCGGTTAAAGTCTATCATCACCGTATCAGTGTCTGACTTCCCCTGAGCCAGCAACTTTTCATTTTCAAAAACAGAACATATCCATACCGGCTTCTTTAAAGATACCCCTTTCCCCTCCGTCTCACAGGCAATTTTCACCCGGTCATTGTCCATATCGGTAAACGGAATAACCCGGGATAAACGAGCATTACCATGCAATTCGAGTACAATATCATCCCAGATACAAGAAGATATATTCGAACGCCACTGATCGGCCAAAGCGATATATGATGCATTGGTTTCATCAAAATCAGATAAAGAAGCAAGTGCAATCTCAATAACGATGTTATTTCCCGGTTTCACTTTTTTACTATCCAATGGATGAAAGGTCGGTGCCATTCCTCCATCTTTTTTCGATACGATTTCTCCATTTACATACACTTCCGGATTGAACCTTGCCCCTTTTAAATAAAGGGTAGCATGCGACCAGTTACCTTTCGGTAATTTCACCGAACGCCGGAACCACAACTTTCCGGGAGTCTTTTCCGCAGCATTCTCTGTAATAGAAGGAAGTTCCACCCTTCTGTCGTACTCACGGTTCAATCCTCTTTCCCACTCTCCATTTAAATCGATAGACACCGGCTGCGCATTTATTGCACCGGCCAGGATGAACAACGAAACTATTAAAACCAATCCCCTATACATATCGTCTCAATATTATTTATAATTTCAATTTATATGTTCCCGGAGAAGCCGTAAAATTCAACAAACCTCCTTCTTCTGTCGCTTCTACCGATTTCATCGATTTTCCGTTAACTTCTATCTTCCATTTTCCGGGAGCCAATCCGGCGATAATAACCCTGATTTTATTTTCAT
Organism: Coprobacter secundus subsp. similis; assembly: GCF_015097275.1. GTDB lineage: Bacteria > Bacteroidota > Bacteroidia > Bacteroidales > Coprobacteraceae > Coprobacter > Coprobacter secundus. The sequence continues at coordinate 2,862,901 of NZ_AP023322.1, read as the reverse complement.
TTCCCGGTATAGTGAAAGCTATTTCATCTTTTATCTTATCTCTATCTTTTGCAAAAATCAGAGCCTGTCCCATTTGTTTTACTCCGGCTATCCGGTCCGTTTCTATCAATTCCGCCGGTTGCAGAGGGGCCGGTTTATCTGCATCTTTGACATACATTACATTTAAAAAGTAATCTGTATCTCTCGATACTCCGGGCTGAATCTCGATTCTACCCCAACCGAATTCACCCTCTTTCTTTTCTTCATCGTATTTTTCGAAATTATCCGGCAAATAATTCGTACCATTCACTAAAAAACGGTTCGATGAAGCAGAATTGCCGGTACCGCCGATCATCTTTAACCGGGCATCATGAGGAAGGAGTGTCTGGTTTACCAACATACCGTTATATCCGAATTTTACGCGTTTAATAGTTGTTGTCCGTCCATCGATAGATGGCTCTTCCTGACAATGCAATAAAAATGTTTTTTCAAAATTCGGATTGGTAGATACCACCTTATCCATCACGACGAATATTGCCGGGAAATTTTTATTCTCTGTCGGAACAAATAACATAGAACGCAAAACTTCGCTAACCTTATTTACACGTTGCGTATAAGCCTTTGTCAAATCTCCTTTTATATATGCCAATTGCAATTTTTTAGCATCCCCGACAATCTGGTGAGCCAGCACTTTTCCCCTGTCGAAAGTACCACTCGTCCATTCTTCATAATTTTTGGCTTCGCTCTTTAATTGATTTTGCCCACCGTCATTTTCTAAAGGACCTTTTCCATCGTATCCGAAAATCTCGTCCGGATCTTTTATCAACAAACAATTATGTGCGATCGTCGCTTTCGAATAATTCAGGCAGTGAGCCGAATTATAACCTTTATAATATCCCGATTCTGAAGCCAATATTCCTTTATAAAATATCTGAAAATTTCCGGCATCGAGATGATTATGATTTCCACCGCTCAACTCTCCGATTTTCATAAAAGCGATCACATCGTTCGACGTTAAAGAATTATCCCAACCGGTACGGGCCACGATTCCGCCATAGGGCGAAGGATTATAACGGGCAAGAGGTAATGTCTTATTCGAAGCCATTCCTATCGTAGGGTCATTAAATAATAAAAATTGTACCGGAGTCCTCGTCGCATTCGTGTACACAAAATCTTTAAACCGGTTATTATAAAATAACGCCTCATTTTTTAAAACCGGGTCTCTATAAAAATTACCGATTAACAATGTAGCCGTACCGATGTGATGTTGCCTGCGATATGGAGTATTCGGATCATTTTTACCCCAGAATACTTCCCGGTTGCGATTTTCTAAAGTGCAATCGCCTTCTCTGAACAACTGTCCATCCGGACGGCGGGTATATATCCAGTTACGAATAGCCATGCCGAAATTAGGATTCAACACTTTCTTTCCCGTCATACGATAAATAATCCACTGTCCCCAAGCATCCCATATCTGGCGATAAGCACCATAACCATCTCCCTGGTGATGCGTAAAAGACTGATACCAGAAATCTCTCGGTTGAATAAACTCGTACAGATAACGCCCCATAACCCAATCATAAAATTCGGGACGCTCATCATACACTGCGATAGAAAACGAAAACAAATCACGCATAAGCTGAGCTTCTCCCGCATGTGAAGTTACCGCTCCCTGATGAACTGGAGGCCAGCCTATTTCCATCCGTTTAGCCAGCTCCTGACATTTTTCGATAAAGAAGTTTTTATCTTCATTGGTAAGTAACGGATAACACCAGTCATAAACTTCCGATACCGTAAAAATAGTTTGTCCGATAGGGCGAGAAACATCAGACATTCCATGATATGTTATTGTATTCAGGACATTACGCATCGATGAAATAGCCAATCGTCCTTCTCCCTTATCATTAAAGAGAGAATATTCAAATGCGCGTGCCTCTATAACCGCTAATTTACGTCCGTCAAAATTAGCTTCATCCGGTCCTAAATCCGGGAAATTACCATCAAAATTATCCTCTAATAATTTCTTATATTCTTTTACTGCATTTTTCATTTCCTCCATATCCATGTTTTTCTCTAACACACCGAAATCAGAACGGCGCATGAGCAAACGCGGATGTTCGTCCGGCACCTTTATCCAGGGCTTGGGATAAGGCGGTTTATCAGTTATCGTAAGCTCTTTTTCCGCATAAACCGACACTGCCAGTAAAAACAAAACTCCGGTAATAAACATTATTTTTTTCATATCCTAAATTTATATTCCTGTTGATGAACTTCGTTTAAATAATAAATTCCCCGCAGGAGCTTTAAAATTCAAAAGTCCCCCTTCTGTACTCGCATTTACAGATATATCTTTCCCTCCTGCCGTAATGATCCAGTGGCCTTCTTCCACGCCTGCTACAATAATATTCAATTCTTTATCTTCGCCCGGTATTTCTACAGTAAATTCACGAACCGACGGGCGTGCCGTTTTAGCGAATAAAAGAACATTGTCGAAGATCTTCGCACCGGCAAAATCTTCAGTTTCGACCAATTCTGCCTTTTGTACCGACAGCGACTTATCTGCATCTTTGACATACATTACATTAAAAAAATAATCGGTCGCACGCGAACTTTCCGGACATATCTCGAGCCGGCCCCAGCCAAACTCGATTTCCGATTTATCTTCACTATATTTACCAAAACTTCTAGGCAGATAATTTGTACCGGCTACCCAAAACCGATTAGACGAAACATCCTGTCCGGTTCCTCCGATTTTAGTTATCGTTGCATCTGCCGGTAATAAAACCTGATCGACAAGCATACCATTATATCCCGCCTTCGTATTACGGATAGCTACTGTTTGAGCATTAATCAAAGACGGTTCTTCCTGACAATGAAGGAGAAACGTTTTTTTATATGAAGCATTATTCGCCGAAACTTTATCGAAAACCACAAACAGAGCTGGGAAATCTCTCTTTCCTGTGGGAACAAACAACATAGAACGCAAAACCTCCGACACCTTACTGACTTTTCTTGTATATGCCTGAGTAAGATCCCCTTTTATATACGCATAATCGGTCTTCATATTTGTCGCCGAATACTGATGAGCCAGCACTTTCGCCCGATTAAACGAACCTTTTGTCCAGGAAGTATAATCATCGGCCTCGCTCTTTATTAAATTCTGCCCCCCATCGTTTGCCTGAGCACCGTTCGGCCCGAATACTTCACCCGGATGATGTATCAGCAAACAGTTATGCGCAACAGTCGCTTTCTGATAATTTAGTTGATGCAGTGTTCCGTAACCATCATAAAAACCCGACTCCGAAGCTAATATTCCTTTATAAAATATCTGGAAATTTCCGGCATCCTGATGATGATGATTCCCTCCTGATAATTCTCCTATTTTCATAAACACGACAACATCTTCAGACAGCGGAGTATTGTCCCAGCCCGAACGGGCAATCATCCCGCCATAAGGTGACGGACTATATTTTACCAATGGTAACGTACTGGATGGGGATATACTAACATCCGGAGCATTAAACAAGAAAAACTGTACCGGAGTACGAGTGGCGTTTTCATACACAAAAATATTATTTCCTGGGTCATAAAAACGGGCTTCATTTTTTAATACCCCGTCCTTATAAAAATTACCGATTAACCAGGAGGCCGTACCGACATGAGTATTACTTCTACTTTGAGCTTTCGAATCATTAACACCCCATGTAACTGTCCGGCTCCGATTCTCAAAAGAATCATCCCCTTCTCTGAACAGTTGCAAGTCGGGCCGTCTCAAATAAATCCAGTTATACATGGCATATCTGAAATCCTCGTTAAGAGGCTTCCCGCCGTTAAGGCGATAAGCTATCCATTGCCCCCAGGCATCCCAAATCATCCGGTAAGCACCATAAGCCGAGCCCTGGTGATGCGTAAAAGACTGGTACCAATAGTTCCGGGGCTGAACGAACTCGGATAAATATCGACCCATCGTCATCTCCAGATAATCCTGATTTTCATCATATACTGCTATGGCAAAAGACATGAGGTCTCTCATTAACTGAGCCTCCCCTGCATGCGACGTTATCGCCCCCTGATTAACCGGAGGCCAGCCGATTTCCATATTCTTCGCCAGCTCGATACAATTATCGATAATAAATGTTTTATCCTCTGCCGTCAATAACGGATAACACCAATCATAAACTTCCGATGCTGTAAAAATTACATGACCTAATGCTCTCGAAACATCCGATAATCCGGTAAAACTGACCGTATTAAACACATTCTTTATTGCTTGTAAGGCTTTTTCCCCGTTTACGGTATTATTGTTAAATAAATAATCAAACGCTTTCGACTCGATAGTCGCCAGCTTTTTCCCTTCATAATTAGCTTCTCCGCTTCCCTTATCCGGGAAATTACCATCGAAAGAATCGGCCAATAAAAGAGCATGTTCCCGCACAGCATTTTCGGCCTCGACAGAGCGCATATTCTCCCTGATTGCCGACATATCATGCATACGCAGCAACAATCGGGGATGTTCTGTAGGAACGACAATATTATTATTTGTACCCCCTCCGTTCAATGTTTTGCCCGAATCATCATTCTCGACGATCGCATCTTTAGAGCAGGAATACAAAATGGCAAACAAACATCCATATATTAAATATTTTTTCATCCGTTCCGTTTTTTAAGATTTACTCACTTGCTTTTAACCGGCAAACCGTTTATCACAGGGTATTGGCCATCAGTAGCACTCCAGTTCGACCATCCCGCATATATTCCGGAAGATTTCAACTCATTTTCATTCTTTGCAAATACCTGAGAATTCGACCAGGCCCCGTCGGACCCATTTAAATTAAGATTAGAATTTTGCAGTACAAATATGTTTCCGGCTATAAATCCTGTATTTCCGGAAAGATATCCCATATAATTACCCATAGTCGGGAAACATACTGACGGATTCACATTTTCTACAAGAGTAATACTTCCGGCATTCAAAACATTCCGGACCTCCACATTAGAACTGTTCCCGGCATTAAAAGAACCGAACAAACCTCCCACCTGATAAGTTCTGTTTACTGCTCCTGAGTTGGCATTTCCTATGCTGAACCTGATTTGACCGTAATTTGCACAATCGATATATCTTAACTGAGGACTCGAATATTTGCTCTCGCCGACCAAACCACCCCATTTAGCAGTCGAGGCCGAACCACCCTTATTATTATAGAAATGGTTATCCAGATCTCCGTAATTAGCACATTGTTTCAAAAATCCCTTATCGAAAATTCCGACCAATCCACCATTAGAGAGCGTGTTTCCGCTTTCATTATTTTCTGTGAAATTATTAACATTATTCGTCCCTGTACCCGTTATACCAAAGTTTCCGTAATTCACTGTCAGAGTAGCCTGCAGTTCATTGGTAGTACTCACATGGCCACCATTTGCACTGGTACCGTAAACAACATTGCAATTCCCCATAATTCCACCGGCATACATACTCGGACGAATAACCGCATAATTTGCACAACGATCGACGGTTCCGCCTCCCCGTCCGACAATTCCGCCGACAATACACCCGGTAGAAGCGATATATTGCATTCCGTTTATACATTCAGAAACCTTGACACTGAGATGTCTAGATGCTCCTAATATACCACCGATAGCAGCCTTGTCATTTGCAAAGATGAATCCGTTTCCTGCAGTCCGGGAATTTTTTATTTCAGCATTATTAAGTGCAAATCCGACAAGACCACCTATTATATTTTTTTCATACCGGGAACCACTCATATTCTTTACATACCGGATATTGCAATTCTCGGCCGTACAATTATCCACAACAGCCTCATCTCTTAATATCGCTACCAACGGAGCATGAATCAGCAAATAGTCATAGTACTCTAACGAAGGAGGAAGCCCGCTGGTAACCGAACCGCCATTGTCATCCAATACAAATTCGAAACCCGAAACCGTAAGATCATGAATCCTTGAATTTCCGCTTACTGTCGAGAATAAAGCAACTGTCGTGGGACAACCTTTTCCGTTAAATGCCGGAATCAGCAAATTACTGCTAAAATTAGAAATCCGGTTACCGTTACCATTAAAGTCACCCTCGAAGCCTCCGATTTCTCCCGACGACATATATATCGGGCCTCCGGTTTCCTGTACTCTCAATGCACTTGTAGTTCCCGCACATTGCTTACGTTCGCTCAATACCGAACCGATAGGCATAAACGGCACCTCCTTCAAATCGATATTCGCATCTAATCTGTAATATCTAAAACCGACATTTGCCATAGTTGCATTTTGCACATTCTGAAGATGGCGCAATGATTTAATTACAAGAGGGTCCGATTCGGACAAACCTGTACCCGAATCAAACAGATTATGTACTATATTTGCCTCATTCGGCAACGATTCAACAGATTCACTGTCGTCGTTCTGCAAATACAAAACAGAAACACGGGGTTCGATCTGGCCGATATAATATTGCCCATTATCTAATGACCAGTCTGAAACCAGAAGGGGAACATCTATTTCAAATTCGGTATTTTGTTCGGTTTTCTTATTCAATATCATTTTATAACTGGCAACACGAGTATCTGTTGAAACTCCGTTCTCCACTTTATAAAAATTAATGATATAACCTTTATGCCCGAACACAGCGTTCCATTTTACCTTAAATTCATCAGGAGTATTTTCTACCGACACCGTAGGAGGCATTTTATCTCCCATTTGCGTAACTAATAACTCCGTTTTCACCTTTTCATCTTCAAGGCTGCTAAAAACCAATTTGCCGGTACGCACATCACCCGTATTATTTGTCCGAACCGACAATACAAATGTCCTATTCCGGGTTTTGGTAAATGAATTATTCGTTAAATCTATTTCTTTTTGTTCTGTCGAATCCCTCAGAGAAAACATCTCTGCGTTATCCGTCTCTACCTTCCACGACTCGCTCGTAGTCAGGTGTAATATATTCGTATTAAATGATACCGGAACCTGTAACTCCGAATCAGACACTTCGATAAAAGGATCTGCCGCTTTTTGAATCAATTTAAAAGGTATCGGTTCAGCATTATCCTGCAAAGGATTAAACCGGATAAAAATAACACGAGGCACTTTCTCTATATTCCGGGTAATACTCATTGTAACAGGTCTCGAACCGAAACTCTCGTCCATCGGAGACATCGAAAACCAGTCTATCTCGGCCAATACCCCACCATCGGCCCGATTATCGCCATCTAAATCGGCATCGTACCAATCACGGGCAAAATAATCTATACCATTTTCGCTATACATCTCTTCCAGCTCATTTTTCTGCGTTTCCGAAAGGGCTTCAATTTTATAATCGACATCGGCCGACCACCAAAATTTTAATGCCTCGAAACGGAAAAACATAAAATGTTCCTGCTCATCGATTTCTAAAGAACGCTGATTTTCAGATACAGTAATGTCTTCCGTGTTTTTATTGTACAAATCATCTTCCGGGAAAAGAAGAGACTCCTGGCATGCGCACAACAGGGTAGCCAGAATAAGCGTACTTCCGATATATATTTTCTTTATACTCTTCATAGTTCTTTCAAATTAGCTGATTATTTAGAAAGCAAATTCCTTAATTCATAATACAAAACCGTAGGCTCGTTTTTTACATTAAACAACCGAGGATTAATACCCGAATCTCCTTCTTCCGGTATTATATCCTGAAATCCATTAAATTGTAATGTTGAAATTCCTTTTCCGATACGAGGCAGAACGACAGACATTAAAGAGTGGAAAACCTCTTTCTGATCTTCACGGCTAACCTCAACGGCAAATTCATTCGTAAGTCCGAATATGGCATCGAAATTGCGCATCTGTAATTCGATCGATGTTATATGAAATTCGAATCGGTTACGAGAACACCAATCGATCAGCTCACCTAACAATTTTTCATTTTCGGTACGGTGAGTCGGATAAGTCCATTTATATCCCGATCCGCTATCATCGTCTTCAAAAGTCGCATTCCAGGCCATGCCATCGACATCTATACCCGCAGTTCTCAGAGCAGCCAGCATTTTTTGCATTCTTTCCCAAATAACAATATCCAGTTCTCCACTCTGAGAAATAATTTTCTTTACAGAGGGAGCATTCTGATTCGCTATCTGCAAAGCAAGTACTATATACCGGGGAATATAAACCGTTTGACTTCCATCCTGATAACTTATATCGGAATATCCTAACTTCATCCAGGGATTCTGATAAAAATATTCAGAAGATCCGGACGGAGCAAAAGGGTCTTTTATAACTTCCATCCATTTTACGACATCGATATTGGCCGCCAGATCAGACGAAAGCCGGGAAAACATTTTGTTTACCATGATTTCTATATTCTCAGGCGTATTCTGCCTGTCATTGTCATCCTGCATCCATTTCGACGTATTATCAGAAAGACCGGCCTTAACATACATATACATATTATATTGACGTGCAGAAGCAAAATAGGGGCGATATAAAATATCGCTGAACTGCTCACGCGGACCTTTCAGAAGAGCATCCTGAAAAAATGCCGTATCGACCGATAATACCGAAAATTCTTTTGTAAACAATAACCGGTAATCATTATGAACCGGATCAAAAAAGGCCGTATTACCGGGAACCATGCCCACATAAAAATTCTGAGTCCCATAATTTTTCCCGACAAGCTGTCTTAAAGGCATTTCATCTTCCGGAATTTCCGTATATGGATATTCTTCATTACAAGCAACTACAAGTATGCCGGTAAGCATAAACAGAAAAAGTCTGATATATTTTTGAATGTTATACATAGTGCTATTTCAATTTTAATATTACTTATTACCAGCCATAATTCTGATCATCGAGCGGAATTGCCCGGTTCGTGTTCATCTCTTGTTGAGGAATAGGCAAAAACAATTGCTTAATACAAAAACCTTTCACATTATTTGCATAAGGGCTATAATACTTATATACCCTCAACGGTAAAGAATACTCTCCCATATCTTTCATTTCTGTAGGATTCTCTTCGGTTCCGTATATCATTCTGTTCCAGTCACCATGCGTAAAAGCCTTCAGTGCTTCGTCATTACTGTCCGAACTGTTTCTTAAAGCATACCGGATTCCATAATCGGGATCGGCATACCAGAAATCATGAATCATTATTCTCTTATTCACAAACTCCCAGCCTCTGCGACGAAATTCGAAAGTCTCGTGAGCTTCTCCTATCAGTTCTATTTCACGCTCTCCAATAATCAAAGTACGTACAGAGTCCTGAGACAAACCGCTATTCCAATCTGCCGGCTCGACCGACCCGGGACCGCTTTTCCGTGCCCGGGATAATATCGTCGTATTCACAAGGTTTATAGCATCGGCAGTTTTTCCTAATTCATTCATGGCCTCGGCATATAATAATAACAGGTCGGCATAACGATAGAGAATAAAATTTATATTCGAACCCGATGTCGAAGTTTGTGTAGGGTCCAGATGCTTCTTTATAAACGGATAAGCCCGGTCCCGACCTGCCGGACCGAATCCACTATGAGGAAAACAGGTCTGAGCAGTAGGACCTACATCATAGGCTCCGCTCACATCGTTCAATGTGTAACGCATATAGCTCATATACACATAAGAAATATCTATTCTCGGGTCATAGCGGTTTACGCTTCTTTTAATGGGAGAACTTCCTTCATTAAAATTAAAAGGATGTATAGCCAAAGGTTTAGACTGATAGTTTCCGCTTGCAACCTCTTCTGCCGTTACAAACATTCTGTTTTTTTGATACGGGGTTTTGTCTCCATATTTACGCCAATGTTCGGCAAATGTCGACCAGTCTACACAAGTACGCCCACGGGAAGTATTGTTTAGCAGATTAGGATTAAATTCCGTACGGTTCGATGGTGATGTTCGGGCACTTATAGATGTTCCCCAACTCGTGGCATTGAACGAATATTGTAACTCCAGAATACTCTCGTTCGTATTCCGGGTTTTCCCCTGAAAAAGATTTCCATAATCCGGCAGCAGCTCATATACATTTTCGTCAACTACTCTTTTCGCTGCATCTTTTGCTTTTACCCAAAAATAACGGGAATCAGCATTCTCCGCATCTTCCGGAAAAACTTCGTTCTTTATTGTATTATAGAATCGCATCAATACGGCATCCGATGTATAATCGGCCTGCTTTCCCTCTTCATAAGTGGCCTGTAAATGTTCTTTAGTCATACAGGCTACCCAAGAATAAACTTTAGCTAAATATGCTGTCGCAGCCCACTTATGAGGATATCCGATTTCTTGCTCACCGGGCTCTTTCATCGTCTCTTCTGCATCCAGTAAATCTTTAATTATCTGACTATAAATCAGAGAGATTTTTTCACGAGGATATCCTTCCGTATCCAGGTATGTCGTCGGTGACGTTTTTAAAGGAACCCGGCCGAATAACCGGACTAAATCGAACATCATACATGCCCGTAAAAATTTAGCCTCTCCGGCATTTTTATCTATAAAATTCTGATCGAAAGAACTCTTTTCTATTTTTTCAATAAAAACATTGACATGATCGAGAGATTTATATATCTGCTGATATAACGAAGGTAAGATATGTGGTGAATTCGCCGGTATTTCGCCTAAAGCCGAGGCTGCTACCGTACTGGTAGTGGTAGTCATAGCTGTCGCCAGACTTATACACTGTTGCAATTCATAAAGTTGTCCCCTGTAACTATTTTGGGCGAAATTACTGTAACACCCAATTAATGCCGTACGTACTGCAACTTCGTCTTTATATGCGTCGTCTGTCTTTACACTTGTCGAAGGAGATTCTCCTAAAAAGTCGTTACAGGCAGTAAATGCAATAATACTAAAGACAATAATCAAACTTTTATATATCGTTTTCATAATCGAGTTATTAATCATCTGTTAAAAATCAAGTGTTACTCCCAAAGCATAAGTCCTGTTTTTAGGATAAGAAGTCCAATCGACTCCTACCCGGAATGGGTCGTTCGCAAAAGAATTCACTTCAGGGTCATATCCCCTGTATTTTGTTATTACGAATAAATTAGTGCCTGTAAGACTCAGTCCCACCCGGGAAATAAATTTATTTCTCCTGAGATTGATATTATATCCTATGGTCAGATTCGCAAATCTTAAAAAGCTTCCGTCTTCTACATAATAACTGCTAAAACGTCCGGCATCTCCGGCATAATTCATCCTCGGATCGGTCGTGCTTATCCGGTCTTCACGCCAATAGTGATCTCTTATATAGCGGGTAGCATTATAATTTACATGTATCGTTTTAATATCTTCTTCCAGCATCCGGTTCGAATTAGCTATCTGATTACCATACACTCCGTTAAATACGGCATTAACGAAAAAGTCCTGATAAGTAAAATCGACAGTAAACCCATACGTAAATTTAGGATTAGGATCTCCGATTATAGTACGGTCTGCATCAGCTTCGATATATCCATTCCCATCTGCATCGAAATAGCGAAAATCACCGGCTTCCAGGAGTTCATTCTGTGTACCCGACCATATCGGTAATGTTCCCCGCACCGACATAAGATTTTCTTTCGTAACAGCATCAGGAGAAACCGTCGGATGAACAGCCAGGAAGTTCTGCATACGTACACGCCGGTCTTCATCGACCTCGGCCTGAGTTAAAATTCCGGACGTTTTCAAACCATAGAAAAGTGCGACCGGCCGGCCTTCTATAAAAATATTTGCAGCATGTTTAAAATAAGAAGCATTTCCTACGTCCGTACCCAGAAAATAAGCCCAGTTATTAGCCCCTATCTGAGATTGTTCAAGACCGATATCCATTATTTTATTTTTATTGAACGAAATATTTCCCCCAATATTCAACGAATATTTCTTTGTTCTGACAGGAGCCAGATCTAACGAAATCTCTATACCTCTGTTCCTGATAGATCCCCGGTTTATATACATTCTTGAATATCCGGATGAGAGAGGCATTTCTATATTCTGTAATAAATCATACGAACTTTTATTATATAAGTCGACAGTAAAATTTATTCTGTTTCTCAACAATCCGAGATCAAAACCTACATTATACTGTTGTGTCGTTTCCCATTTCAATGTCGGGTTAGCAATTCTTTCCAGCTCAAACCCGGCATAATAACCCGACCCTAAAGCATTCGAATAGGTATTACTTCCATATAATTGTAATGTCTGGTAAGGCGTAATATTCTGATTTCCGACCATACCCCAGCCTAAACGTATTTTGGCATTCGATAACCATCGGTATTTTCGAAAGAAATTTTCCTGGTCTAACCGGTAGGCCAATGCAAAAGACGGGAAATAGCTAAACCGGTTTTCAGGCGCAAATTTGCTCGTACCGTCTGCACGGAAAGTCGCTGTCAATACATAACGCTCATCATAATTATATATAACACGACCTAAAAAGGATAACGAATTAGTCGGAGACAACGTATATTGAGGAGGATTAATGGTTCCGCTATACATCAATCCTTCTTCTCTGAATCCCAGTACAGAAAACGACCGGCCTACATTCAGACGGTTTTTATCGGTAGACGTGGTTGCCGTCACACCCAACGTTCCCTCCAGACGGTTTTTTCCAAATCTGTAATTCGCATTGAACATATGGTCTATATTCAATCGCATATTCTCTTTGTTAGAAACCTGAGACATTCCCCCATTATTACGTCCGTTCGAGGTGGTTACTCCATAATATTGCTGTCGCGTACGATATCGGTAATCTACCCCTACGGTCGTTCTCATAGACAACCATTTGACCAGTTTAATATCTAAATAAACAGAAGAAAGTACCCTGTATTCTTTTGTAAAATCCTCATAATCTTTTAAATAAGGATTCGGCCCATATGCATCTTCCGAATCCATATCTGTAACCCCCTCATTCTCATCGATATAATCGTCTTCGCTACCGGCAACCAGCCTGTAAGGACGGAAGGTCAGTATCTGTCTCAACAAACCCGACGATGCAAAAGCACTGGCATTCGAACCTGACGTCATATTTAACTTAGAGTGCATGAACGATGTACGCGTACCAATTCTCAATCGGGACGAAACTTCCTGATCAAAATTAATACGTATATCCATCGCTTTACTTCCTGTCGAACGAATTACTCCTTGAAGATCGTTATACCCACCCGATACATAATATTTGGTTTTATCCGTTTTACCTGAAATATTCATCCGGTGACTGTGGCTCCAGGCCTGACGGGTAGCCCAGTCCTGCCAATCTACCGGTATTTTTCCATCGATAACGAGATTTTGTAATTTCGAGCTTCCCTGTGCCAGTCCCAGTTCATTCTTAAATGGAATATATTCTTCCAAAGTCATTAAATCACGCTTATTTGTAATATGCGATGTTGAAACACTTCCGGTATATTGCATTTTAGGTTTTTCTGTTTTACCGCTCTTCGTAGTAATCAAAACAACCCCATTCGCTCCCAACGAGCCATAAATAGCTGTAGCCGATGCATCTTTCAATACCTCAAAACTTTCGATATCCTGAGGATTAATTCCGGTGAGTCCGTTTTGACTGGGAGCTGTAGTACCCGATTCTCCGGAAAGAATATTCTGGTCCATAGTCGAATTCATAATAATTCCATCTACCACATACAAAGGTTCACTCGAACCGGTCAATGAACCTGTGCCCCTGATTTTCATATTTATAGCTGCTCCCGGAGCCGCATCGCTTGCCGTTACCTGAACTCCGGCAGCACGACCCTGTAATAAAGACTGGATATTGGTACTGGTCATTGTTTCGACATCATTTACCGAAACTGAAGAAATTGCACCGGTAAGGTCTGATTTTCTCATTTGACCATATCCCACAACGACAACTTCTCCCAACGTTTTCACGTCTTCCTCCAAAACGACATTCAATGTTTTACTGTTCTTCGGTATGGATATTGTTTTAGAAACATATCCTACATACGTAAAAATTAATTCGTTACTTTTTAACGGTACACGTATCGAGTATTTTCCTTTTATGTCGGTAATGGTTCCATTACTCTCACCTTTTACCCGGACAGTTACTCCCGGAAGCTCTTCACCTTTTGCATCGGTCACTGTACCGGTTACAACGAAGCTTTGAGCCATCGCAGGCAAAATGAAAAAAAGCATTAATAAAACTATCAGGCCTTTTTTATTTACTATCTTTTTATTTATATACAGGAATTTCATATTAGTATCATTTATTCAGGTTGGTTATTAAAATTTTGCTACAAAACCCAAAGAAAAAGTCCGTGCTCCTGGATAAGCACCCAAATCGATTCCCTTTCGGGACCAATCTCCCCCGAAAGAATTAAAACCAGGATCAAACCCTTTGTATTTCGTCAAAACCAACAAATTAGATCCCATAAAATTTACTTTCAATCCACTTAAATAGTTTCTAACCTTACTACTTAAAGGAACATCATACTCTACAGAAAATGTCGATAAACGAAGAAAACTCCCATCCTCGATCATTCTATCAGAAATCTGATCTAATAATTGGGCGCCAATCATTGGACGGTTTCCGGTTCTTTCTCCGGATGGAGATACGCGATATGCATCTTCATAGGCCCCAACCGTCACATTATTCTTACCGGAGACATTATCTAATATTATTTTATTCAGATTCAGTACGTCATTTCCTACCGATCCGTCGAACCGAACCTGAAAACTCCATTTCTTATATCTCACATTCGTATTTAATCCGAATATGAAATCTGGATTCGGATTTCCGATTACGACTTTATCATTTACATCGACTGTACCATCTTTATTAACATCTACATATTTAGGGTCTCCCACTTTCAAACGCACTCCCTCGAATGGAGGTGCCAGCAACACATGATCTTCGGTAATTACTCCTTGTGTCATATAACCATAAAATACTCCCGGAGCCTTACCATTGACATAGGCTGTAACTCCTACATCCGACACTCCGCTTACCGTACGGCCGGCAAAGCCTTTTTCTCCTGTAGCACCCAACGAAGGAGATGTCTCTGACAAACCACAGTCAGTTATTTTACTACGGTCTAACCCTATATTTGCATCTATTGTCCATGTTACATTTTTATTTTCGATAGCCACTGCCGATATAGCAGCTTCAAAACCCCACTTATCCATCTTTATATCTTTTCTCCAATATATCTTATCATAAGGTACCGATTGAGAAATGACAGCACCTGTATTATCGGCAGTTTCAACTAATATAGGTTTTCTAAAATCGTGAACATCGAACCTGTCTTTCGTTTTACCTGTATAAAATTGGCCCGACAATTTAATTCTGCTATTTATCAGCTCTGTATCGAATCCGGCATTAAACTGACTCATTCTTGTCAAAAGACGACCCTTAAAACTTAACGCATCTTCATAAGGAATAAATAAAGATGCATCACCCAGGGTAATATCGTTCATTATAGAATAAGGTATTAATTCGTTTTTTCCAGTAATACCCCACCCTCCTTTAAGAGAGAAAGAATTGATATAACCCGGACGATTTTGTATTACATTGAATTTCAAATTGGCAAATGGATACGACCGCATAGACTTATCGTATTCATCTAAATAATCGCCGCGTACACCGACTTGTACATCGAACAAATTCCTATATTTGTAATTGGCTAAACCATAACCGACATATGTCGTAGAACTATTTTTTATATATATCGGATTAGCTGCCCGGGAAGCAAAATTTATAGCCTTAGCTTTTAAAGTCTGAATCGCAAATCCGGAAGCATAGTTACTCAATTTTATACCATCGTCACCGAATAATTCTCCGCCTGCAATAACCTGCAACCAATGTGTTCCGAATTGTTTGGTAAATGTAACATCGGCAGAAACGTCGTACATCATAGTCTGCATCCAGGAATGCCCGGCACGGGCATTTTCTAAAGCGCCTTTTTCTATGTTTTTCCCCATCCAGCGATAACGTTCTTTATTCACATAATCCATTCCTGCGGTTACATTCGCTTTAAGCCAGGGAGTAAAATTAAAATCGAAATATCCCTGAGGAATAACCCTCCAGGTATATGAATCGTCATTATAATCATCACGCCATGAATATGGATTTTCTCCCATATTCTCAAAAGGAACAGCCGAAAGTGCCGTCATCAAGCTACTACCTCCCAACAAAGAAGTCGATTGCGTCATATTCGTCTGATTCCTTGCGACTAATGTCCTTATACCCATACTGACCATCGGTGAAATAACCTGATTCAGATTTACTCTTAAACCAAGGTCCAGAGAATTCGTACCGGAAACAAGACCGTTCTTTTGATTAGCCATTAACGATACATAATAACTTGTACGACGAACAGAACCCGAAATATTCAAATTATGACTATGTGATACGACCGGTCTGAATATATTTTTTTGCCAATCGATTTCATCGCCTGAAGCAATGAATTCTGTTCCGGTCAATTCCCTGTAATAATTTTTAAATTCTGTTCCGGAAAGCAGATCTTGTTTTCGGGACAATGTCGACAAACTTATATTCGAGCTCCAATTTATTTCTCTTTTTCCCTCACTCCCGACCTTCGTTTTAATAATAATCACACCATTAGCACCTCTACTGCCATAAAGAGCGGTAGCCGACGCATCTTTGAGAACCTGAATACTTTCAATATCCTGTGTATTGATACTCCATAACAAATCCTGGCCAGCCTGATAATCGGTTTTATCTTCGGTTGTCCATGCATTCGCAACATCCGATTGCGAAGGATTAAGCATTATGCCATCTAATATGTATAATGGTTGAAAATCGCCACGAACAGAAGCTCCCCCTCTTATTATTATATCTACCGCAGCACCGGGAGCACCATCGGTCCTGGTTACTTTCACATTCGATACCTGCCCCTGTATCAGATCTCCGAGAGAAACACATCTTTGCGCCATAACAGAATCCGGTACCGGCATCGACTCACTAAAAGAAAAATTTATATTATTTCTTTTCTCAATAATTTTCGATACAGAATTCTGCGCCCAGACAGAAGTACTGCAAAAAAATATTAAAATAATTAAGATTCTGCTGTTCAGTTCAGGACAGAGACTCACTTTAAGAGATAGTTTTTTCATTTACTAAAAATATTTAGTTGTATTATCTGTTTTTATTGTAACTCGATATTTTATGAAGGTTAATTCGTCCTATGAAAAATTTGAACTTTTTACAGAACAAAGATAGGTGTAAAAGAAATTTTCATGGTTCAATATTCAACAATATAGGTCTAAAATCAAACATGGTAAAAGATTTAACATATAACATAAAGATTGAATATATTCTTTAAAAATTGCAGTCTGAAAATTCTTTATTTTATCCCCTTCGATTTAAATGTTTCCGATTTCCACTTAGTACCATATATTCTATATTTCGTATCTAAAATATATACAGAATATGAATCGCCCCCTGGTGATACTTTTATTACCACATGTCCCGATACCGGAGGAAAATGCGATATAAAATCGGTCGCAGAATAAGTATCTCTAAAATTTTCCGGAACATAAGTGGGAACGATTAATGACTTTTTATCTGGCATAAGTTCTGCTCTTTTTATCAGGCAGGGAATCACTTTTTCACCCAAATGGGCCGAATCGTGCACAGGCATTACATAAACATTTGCATTTACCTCTTTCACAAACTCAGGAACCATTGCGTTAAAATAGCCATGATGGTTCGTTTTACACACGTCTACTTCACCTGCGGCTTCACCGAAATGTGCCTCTACATTTGTTAATCTGCCTTTTTCGTCCAATAAACTTCCACATAAATCACCCCCTGTCAAATACGAAAATCTACCATAAGTAAAAAGCATAGCCGTACTCAGAACATTTTCACTTATCTTTTTTAGCAGATTTTCAGAATTGGCATTTACATAATCTTTTATTTCATTTTTTCGCCAATTCCATACCTTCCCGTTACAGGCAACATTACGTACCAAAAAATATTTATTATAATCTGCCTCGTATAAAGGTTTTATTTGCGTGGTACTTCCGATATTAAAACCTTCTATACGGGTATTTTTATACTCTTTTTGCCATTCGATAAATCTACGATAATTAACAAAAGACGAATCATTTTTGTCATATGGTTGAGGATAATTATAATCAGAAAACGACCGATCGATAATTTTTCCTATATTCAAAAACCGGGCAATCCGGCTTATTCCGGTTTCATAAAAATTCCCCTGTTCATTTTTTTCTCTTTTTTTCCCTTCTGCTATATTCCCTGTATGATCGGGATGAAAATGAGAAAGAACAACGAAATCTATTTTATCTTTTCGGGGATTCATCGATAAAATATACTCCACAATTTTTTCTCCAGTATCTATATCGTTATCCGGAACCGGAGGAAAATATCGAGATGTACGCATATCTCCCGCATCGATTATCATCGTCGTTCCGTCCGGGAAAATAAGAAAAGCCGATTCACCGCAATTCGTACTTATCTGATGAATTTCAAATTCACCTCTCTGCCACGGGGTATAAATATCTTTCCCCTTTTTATCCGAATTATTTTCTGCAACAGAAAAAGATGGAAAAATAAATATAATACTAAAAGCAAAAACGATAAATACCTGCTTATTTAAACTATTCCTCATATCCTCCAGCTCTTAATTAATTTAAGAATATTTTCTAAAAACAAAATTGGAAGATAAATATTTATAAGCGGTTCATTATTAAACAAAAATGGTTCAATATTGAAAAGACCGGCTTTTTATAAACCGAACAATTCTATTTTTCTTGTTTTTCATGTTCTTTTATATAATCTTTCGGAGTCATATTGAAGAACTTTTTAAAACTTGTACTAAAATATTTAGGAGATGAAAAACCTACCATATAACTTATTTCACTAATAGTATAGGCATTTGTCAACAGTAATTTAGCCGCACGTTTAAGCCGCACTGTTTTGACAAATTCATTCGTAGACTGTCCGCTCAATGCCTGCAATTTATTATTCAATAATGTTTTACTTATACTCATTTCCCGAGCAAAATCATCTATCGAAAATTCAGAATCATTCATATACTCTTCTACGACAACCATTGCATTTGCAAGAAACTTTTCATCGACAGAAGTCACCGAAATTTCTTTAGGATTAATAATTATATCCATTTTTACTTTCTCTTTATATTTCTCCCTGTTACTCAACAACTGTTTTATCCTCATCATCAAAAATCCCAAGTCTACAGGCTTTTCTATATAAGCATCGGCTCCGACTTCATAACCCGAAAGCTTTCCGCTTTCAGATGTCAATCCTGTTAATAAAACGACCGGTATATGACTTGTTATAATATCTTTCTTTATCAGTTTACATAATTTGAACCCTTCTTCCTGCCCGTTAATCATTACATCCGAAATTATCAAAACCGGATTACTGCGGACAATCTCTGAAAATACATTTTGTGTGCCTGTAAACGCCCGAACAGAAAATTCCGTCATTAATTCCGTCTGCAAATACTGAAGTAATTCAGCATCATCGTCTATTATAAATATCAGAGGAAGATTCGATTCCGGTAAGAAAATATAACCCTCTTCCTGAGTTAAACCCTGTTCTATTTCGACAAAATGAGATGTATAAGAATTGCTTTCTTTATTAAATGTTTCTATTGGCTCTCTTCTAAAATGATCTCTGCCCAGTAATAAAGAAAAACTGAATATACTGCCTTTCCCGACTTCACTTTCTACGGTAATTTTTCCATGATGAAGCTCGACAAAGTCTTTAGCTAACGATAATCCGATACCGCTTCCCCGTACATGACTGTCCTGATTATTTTTTTCTTGCCAGAAACGCTCAAATATTTTATCCTGGTGTTGTTTTACAATTCCTATTCCTGTATCTTCCAGACTGATCCAAATACAATTTTTTATTTCATCTTTTTCTAACCTCAATATTATTGTACCTCCCTGTTCGGTAAATTTCAGAGCATTAGAAAAAAGATTGAATAATACGGTTTCTATTTTTTCATAATCGAATACAACGGACAGACACTCTTCTTCTGTTTCGAATTTAAAATTAATTTTCTTGCTTTCCAATATAGGTAAGAAAGAAGAGTATACATCTTTCAACAAAGTCACAATATTTGTTTCGGTAAGATGTAATACAGAACGCCCACGGTCGATACGTCTGAACTCCATTAACTGATTAATTAAATGAGTCAGCCTTTTGGTGTTTCGCTGTAATATTTTTAATAATTCATTTTTATCTTTTTCAGTAAGTTCTTTTCCTTCTTTTATCAGCTTCTGCAAAGGTCCTTCCATTAGCATCAGAGGAGCCTTAAATCCATGAGATATGTTAGTATATAGCTGAAATCTCCATAAATTATTTCGGTCCTCCTGTAGTAACTTATTTTTTTCTATTAAAGAATAATATATATAAATTACTAATGACAAAATTAATATTGCATATATTATATATGCCCACCAGGTTCTCCATAAAGGCGGTAAAATTTCTATTTCGAACCAGTTAACATTTTCCTGAGTAAATCCTAATAAATTGGTAGAACGTACCTCGAAAGTGTACTTTCCCGGAGGTAAATTAGGAAAAGATGCATAATTTTTTTGGTCAGAATAAATCCAATCAGAATGATAACCTAACAACCGGTAATAATATCTGACATGAGACGGGTTAGCATAGAAAAGAGTAGAAAATTTAATGAGAAGATGATTCTGATCATAATTCAGACATAACGTATTATGCTGATTAAGTCCGTTTTTCTCTAATATACTTTTTCCATTAACCAATATATCCGAAAAATAAACCGGATAAATAATAGAATCCCGTACTATTTCACTCGGTTTAAAATAAGTAATCCCGTTTATTCCCCCTAAAAAAATAGTACCGTCTCTTGCCAGCAAACTGCCGAAAGCATAATTGACCGTAGAAAATTTACCGTAAGATAATTCAAAAAATGTTACCTGAAAAGATGGGGTTATCTTAAATACCCCTTTTATCGTAGATACCCATATATTACTATCCGAATCTTCCGTAATTCCACAAATATAGGCTACATCATTATCAGCCAGATTCAAAGATATTTCATCGAAAGTATCGTTAGCAGAATTATATAAAGATAAGCCATTAGCAGTTCCTACCCATAACCTTTTCGTATGATCTATATACAGAGCCGTCACCCATTCGTCCGATAAAGAATAAGGACTATTCTTTTCTTTAAAATAACTTTTTAACTGAGAAAATTTATTTTGTTTATATATAAATGAAGATAATCCTGTCCTGGTACCGACCCATATTCTGTCATCACTCTGAACGATCGACCAGATATCTTTTCCTTTAAAAGTTCCGACTTCAATAATCTCTTCTGTATTTCGATTATAAAATAAAACGGTTCCGTCATCGGCAAATCCCAACCACAGATTATCTTCATTACCCTTACAAATCGTTTTACATACTTTCTTATTATTAGCTCTTAAATAATCATTTAACCGAAAATTTTTATTGTATGCTTTTTTTTCAGTATCAAAACTCATGACACCATTTTTTGTTCCAATAAACAACATATTATCATCTAACGCCACCATACATTGAATAATGTCACCATTCGATTCTAACAAAGGATCTAAATACCGAACAATTTGAAACTGGTTATTTCTCCGATCGGTCCATTCGAACAAATTAATACCATTATTAGCACCTACCCATATCTTCCCGTCCGAAGTCTGACTATAACAAGATATAGCCTGATGGGATGGTGTATTCTTATTTTCATTACTTTCTGTTATATTATAAAAAGGCGTTTGGTGTTTTCTTTGAAGCAGAAATAATCCCTCTTTAGTTCCGGCCCATATATTGCCCCATTTATCTGTACAAAACACATTGACAGTATTGCTATTTGCCCTGATATTATCACTCATCCAATATTTTTCTAAACCGACAACAGTCTGACCAAGATTCTTATAGTCTACCATAAGCCCCCCCTGCCATCTGGTACCTATAAATAACTGATCGTTTTCTAAAAAATAGATAACTTTCCCATCGACATTAGATGTTACTAAATGAGGTTTCAAAAGCATAGGATCTTCCACTAAATCATAATAGTATAATCTGTTACCATCGTTACTCCAGAGTATACCATTCGAATCTATACCGAAACTACTGATATGCTGATTTTTAGGAAATTTAATGATATCATAAACTTTCGAATTAAAAAGCTCGGTACAATATATATGTAAAACTTTCGCATATCCTCCATTACTTACAATCCATACATTTTTTTCATGATCAGAACCGATAAACGTAACATTTACATTATCAGAATCACCCAGTCCTATATCTATTTTTTTTAACTTCTTATATTTTAAAGAATAAATATATACCCCAACATCGGTTCCTATCCAAATATTTTTAAAATCATCTTCATATATAGTATGAATTACTCTTTTTGAAAACTCTACATTTCCCAAAATAGGTTGTGTTATTTCCATTGTTACAGGATTGATTTTTGCTAAACCTTTATTACAAGCAACCCATATATTTTTGTCAGACGTTTCTATTAACTGTTTTATTTGATTATTAGGTATTTCATTTGTTGTTTGCCCACGATAAAAAAAAGAATTATAATTATAACCATCAAAACGAGATAAACCATACTCTGTCCCAATCCATATGAAGCCATAAGAATCGGTCACTAATGCTGTAACAGAATTATTTGGTAGTGAATTTTGAGCAACGATAGGCTGGAATCTCCCTTCAAATGCATTTATATGCAATGAAAAAGAGATAAAAAGTAATATAAATATTGCTTTTACAAAATGAATCATTTTATCAGGAATTTGTAAAATAGGTTTAAAGTCAAATATTAATCTCAGAATATCAGAATAATAATACTAACACTTTTTTCATAGCTATTCATCAAAGATACATATTTTTCAACACAATAATCTTGTTAGCAGGGTTTTTAAATTACATTATAAAAGATTCGAAATTTGTATTTATTTTTATTCAATAATTTTAATACAAAAAGACCGGATTTAATAAAAACCGGTCTTTTCATCGACAAAATTATAATTTAGTCCACTTTTACTCCGCCTAAAGGTAAAACTTTACCTACACCAATTGCATTTTTCTTTATTTTCGGATTACCATTATAATACACAGTTCCAGAACCCGTAATAAGCGCTTTCAGATTTTCTTCAGCAAAACACCCTATAGTAGCATTTCCTGTTATTTTACATTTTACATCTCGAGCTTTTAGTTCATGAGCTTTAATTTCTCCACCTCCGGTAATTGTCAATTCTGCTGTACGACAATTCCCTTTTAAAAATATATCACCTGATCCGGTAAGAATTTTTGCTCTCACAATACCATAATCTAATTCACCAGTTCTTATCTGCCCATTCCCCATTAATAAAAAATAAACTTCCGATCCAGCAATATGTCCTCCTGTCTCAAATACAGCTCCACCATCATTTTCCACTTCATTAAGTGCCGAAGAAAATATATCCAATATCACTACTCCAAAATCTTTTTTCGAAGGAGAATCAAATTTAATGTTCAAAACACCTTCTTTAGATTCTACTTTCATACTATTCAGTATATTCTCTTCTCCATACATTTTGATAAGACCAGCAGAATCTTTACTTTGATGATAAACGATGTTAAAAGCACCATTAGTCTTAACCTTATAAAAATCATCTACCCGAAAAGATTTTTTTACATAATTATTGTCTCCCTCAACTTCTTTTGCAGAAACTGAAAAACAAAACATTAAAACGCTACAAAATAAAATGCCGAATGTTTTCATAATGATAATCAATTATTTACTAATTTATGATTTCAATACAATATTCTCTATATAATCCAAAATATTTGTCAACTCCGTAACTGTTTCAGCTCTTAACATTGCAATACGAGTATCTCTAAAATTAGGTATACCTTTAAACAAAGGTGTAGCAGCCAAATGTCTTCTTATATGTAATATTCCTCTACGTTCATCTATTCGCTCCACACTTTCTTGCAATTGACGTCGCAATATACTCATTTTATCTTTAACTGAAAGTTCAGAAATATTTCCTGTAGATAAAAATTCTTTTATTTCTTTAAATATCCAAGGACAACCTATGGATGCTCGACCTACCATTATGGCATCTACTCCATATTTGTCGAATTTATCTTTTGCTATTTGAGGTGTAGTAATATCCCCATTTCCTATAATAGGTATATGCATACGAATATTTTCCTTAACTTTACCTATCAAAGTCCAATCGGCCTCTCCTGTATACATTTGACTTCGTGTACGTCCATGAATAGTCAATGCTGCTATTCCACAATCCTGTAACCGTTCTGCTAAATCTACTATAATTTTAGACTCACAATCCCAACCTAATCGAGTTTTTACAGTAACTGGTACATTTATTGCTTCAACAACAGCCTTTGTAATTTTAATCATACGAGGAATATCTCTTAACATACCAGCGCCAGCACCCTTACCTGCAACTTTCTTCACAGGACAACCAAAATTTATATCTAAAATATCAGGATTTGCTTCAGCACAAATATGCGCAGCTTCTACCATAGTATCTACTTCCCTACCATAAATCTGAATAGCAACTGGACGTTCCCTATCGGAGATAATCAATTTTTGTTGAGTCTTACTCACATTACGTATAAGAGCATCACTTGAAATAAACTCGGTGTAAACCATGTCAGCACCAAATTCTTTGCACATCAAACGAAACGAGGAATCAGTGACATCTTCCATCGGAGCTAATAATACAGGTTTATTTCCAAAATCAATATTATGTATTTTCATCTTCAGCGTGCTTTAAAAATACAAACGTACAAAACTTTTTTCGTTTCATCACTATTATAATCTACATGCCCATAAAATTTATGAGCAATCAAATATTGGCAATACTATCGCAATATCTCTTATACCTGTACCTACTGGTACTTATTCTTTTTATAATCTACAATAAGCTGAAAAAGAACAAACAATCTTTTTTTTTATTACTTTTGCAATCAATACATAAACTCACATCTAATGTATTAGATCATAATCATCTAAATGCTTAAAAACTAAAAATTGACATGGATTATAATTTTAGGGAAATCGAAAAAAAATGGCAAGAGTATTGGATACAAAACAATACTTATAAAGTAACAGAAGATAATAATAGACCCAAATATTATGTATTAGATATGTTCCCTTATCCATCAGGTGCAGGACTTCACGTAGGGCATCCTCTTGGATACATAGCATCAGATATTTATTCTCGTTTTAAGCGTTTAAAAGGTTTCAACGTATTACATCCAATGGGTTACGATGCATACGGACTTCCAGCAGAACAATATGCTATACAGACAGGGCAACATCCTGCTATAACTACTCAAAACAATATAAACCGATATAAAGAACAACTTGATAAAATAGGCTTTTGTTACGACTGGAGCAGAGAAATACGTACTTGTGATCCTGAATATTACAAATGGACTCAATGGGCCTTTATTCAAATGTTTAATCATTATTACGATAACTCTTTACAAAAAGCCCGTCCTATTACAGAATTAATCAAAAAATTCGAACAAAACGGTACATCCAATATACAAGCAGCATGCAGTGAAGAACTAAATTTTACAGCTGATGAATGGAAAGTAATGGATGAAAAAGAAAAACAAAAAACATTACTTAATTATAGAATAGCCTACTTAGGAGATACTATGGTCAACTGGTGTCCCCAATTGGGTACTGTATTGGCAAATGACGAAGTAAGCGAAGGTGTCTCCGTTAGAGGCGGTTATCCTGTCGAACAAAAAGTTATGCGTCAGTGGTGCTTACGTGTATCAGCTTATGCTCAACGGTTATTAGATGGCCTAAGTACTATAGATTGGACAGATTCATTAAAAGAAACTCAAAAAAATTGGATAGGTCGTTCCGAAGGTGCAGAAATGAAATTTAAAGTAGTAAATTCTGACATAGAATTCACTATTTTTACCACTCGTGCCGATACGATATTTGGGGTTACTTTTATGGTATTAGCGCCTGAAAGTGAATATGTAAAACAAGTTACTACACCAGACCAACAAAAAGCTGTTGAAGAATATTTAGAAAGTATTAAACATCGTACAGAAAGAGAAAGATTAATGGATAAAAGTGTCAGTGGAGTATTTTCAGGAGCTTACGCCATAAATCCTCTCAATAATGAAAAAATTCCTATATGGATAAGTGATTATGTACTTGCTGGATATGGAACGGGAGCTATAATGGCAGTTCCTGCACATGATAGCAGAGATTATGCATTTGCTAAACATTTCAACTTGCCCATTATACCATTAATAGAAGGTTGTGATGTGTCAAAAGAAAGCTTTGACGCTAAAGAAGGCAAAATGATAAATTCTTGCGGTAATGGTTTAAATTTAAATGGTTTAGAAGTAAAAGAAGCTATTGCTAAAACAAAACAATTTATCAAAGAAAAGAACATAGGTAGAGTAAAAGTTAACTATCGTCTACGTGATGCTATTTTCAGCCGTCAGCGTTATTGGGGAGAACCTTTTCCTGTATATTACAAAGATGATATGCCCTACATGCTCGATGAAAATCAATTGCCTTTACTATTACCAGAAATTGACAAATTTCTTCCAACAGAAAAAGGTGAACCACCATTAGGTCGTGCAAAAAATTGGAAATTCAGAGACCATTTTCCATTGGAATTATGTACCATGCCAGGATTTGCCGGCTCGTCAGCCTACTATATACGGTACATGGACCCTCATAATAATAATGAATTAGTATCGAAAAGTATTAATGAATACTGGAGAAATGTAGATCTTTATATAGGTGGAACTGAACATGCTACAGGTCATCTTATCTACAGTCGTTTTTGGAACAAATTTTTATATGATATTGGTATAGTCTGTGAAGAAGAACCTTTTAAAAAACTGGTTAATCAGGGAATGATACAAGGCCGTTCTAATTTTGTATACAGAATCAAAGATACCAATACATTTGTCTCTCTCAATTTAAAAAATAATTACGAAACAACACCTATTCATGTAGATGTTAATATTGTCAACAACGATATACTTGACATTGAAGCTTTTAAAAAATGGCGTCCAGAATTTAATACTGCTCAATTTATACTTGAAGACGGTAAATATATTTGCGGATGGGCGGTAGAAAAAATGTCAAAATCAATGTTCAACGTTGTAAACCCTGATGATATTGTAGAACGCTACGGAGCTGATACATTAAGATTATACGAAATGTTTCTCGGTCCATTGGAACAAAGCAAGCCTTGGGATACAAACGGAATAGATGGAGTACATCGTTTCCTTAAAAAATTATGGAACTTATTCTTCGATAACAATAATCTTGCTGTAAAAAATAATGAACCAACTAAAGAGGAATTAAAATCTTTACATAAACTTATAAAAAAGGTTAGTTGGGATATTGAAAATTTTTCATTTAATACATCTATTAGTGCTTTTATGATATGTGTCAACGAATTATCTACTTTAAAAAGCCGTAATAAACATGTATTAGAAAATTTATTAATTCTGTTAACTCCTTTTGCACCCCATATATCAGAAGAGCTATGGCACCAAATAGGTAATGTATCTACTATATGTGATGCACAATGGCCTATTCTTAATGAAAATTATTTAAAAGAAAATTCTGTCAATTATGCTATTTCTTTTAATGGAAAAGCGCGTTTTAATCTCGAATTTTCAACATCGGCCTCAAAAGAAGATATAGAAAAAGAAGTCCTCAACCACCCTTTATCTGCAAAATGGATAGATGGAAAAACTCCTAAAAAAATTATCATCGTTCCCAATAAAATAGTCAATATAGTTCTTTAAACATTTATCTTAATATAAAAACCGCAGTAAAATTTTCATCATAAATTTTATATGCGGTTTTTATATTTTTTATCTAAATCTTATGAATCAACATATAAAAAGTATTCTCGTAGAAATAAAGGATTACGGTTTCATTGTATTTGGCTTAATTCTATATGCTTTCGGATGGACAGGCTTTCTTTTGCCAGAAGAAATAACAACTGGAGGAGTAACTGGTATAGCAGCTCTTGTATTTTTTGGATTTAATATACCGGTAGCTTTTACTTATGCGACTATCAATATATTATTATTAATAATAGCTATAAAAGTTATCGGTTTTCAATTTTGTATAAGAACTATATTCAGTGTAATCGTAACAACATTTTTACTTTCTATATTACAATCTATAATAAAAGAACCTTTAGTAAATGGTGAACCTTTCATGTCTTGTGTTATAGGAGGTATGCTGTGTGGTGCAGGAATAGGAATAGTATTTACACACAATGGAAGTACTGGTGGAACCGACATTATTGCTGCCATTGTAAATAAATACAAAGAAGTTTCTATTGGAAGAATGATTCTATATTGCGATGTGCTTATTATATCTTCATCATATTTACTTTTTCACAGTGTTGAAAAAATCGTATTTGGCTTAGTAACAATGGTCATTATGACTTATATATGTGACATGGTTATCAATGGTGTACGTCGTTCAGTACAGATTCTTATATTCTCCGAAAAATACGAAGAGATTGCTAATAGAATTAATCAAGATATAGATAGAGGTGTAACTATATTAGAAGGTATGGGATGGTATTCTAAACAACCCAAAAAAGTTATCTGTGTACTAGCTAAACGAAACGAATCCGTCAATATATTTAGAATTGTAAAATCTATAGACCCTAATGCTTTCATATCACAATCAAATGTAGTAGGTGTTTATGGAGAAGGATTTGATAAAATAAAAGCTTAAAATTATGATTTATAAAAAAGGATATGTGTAATATTTGTGGTATTAATATATAGATATATCAGTAATCTTTATATTCGTTTTCAATAATATTTTCGATATAAATAATAATATAGCCACATCTTACGTTGATTTAGTAACAAGTAAAGCTAAAAATTATAATAACAGCTTAAAAAAGATATCAACTTATTGATAATAATAATAACAATGAATATTCAATAAAAGAACTTTCTTTAAAAAATATTCCCAAAACTATATCTTTCAAAGATATTTCTGAAGATATACACTTTTGGGCAAACAGTGATTGTAAAAATTACTGGAAATATAAACCATATATATATTTTAGAAAAAGAAGAGGAAAATTTAAATTCCAACTTTGAAGCATTAAAGCAATTTGGTAAAAAATAAGAAGTAAAAAATTCAATAAAAAATAAATGAAAAAAAAATTAGTATTTGCTACAAATAATAAGCATAAGATAAAAGAAATATCTTCTATATTGAATGAAGAAATTGATTTATATAGTCTTGAGGATATTAACTGCTCAGATGAGATACCTGAAACAGCAGATACTATAGAAGGCAATGCTTTATTAAAAGCTCAATTTATTAAAGAAAAATATGGTTATGATTGCTTTGCTGACGATACCGGTCTCGAGATTGAAAGTTTAAATAATGAACCTGGTGTTTATTCAGCAAGGTATGCAGGTGATGACCATAATGCTGAAAACAATATGTTAAAAGTTTTATCCAAACTTTCCAATATAGATAATCGACGTGCTCGTTTCAAAACATGTATAGCATTAATATGGAACAATAAAACATATATGTTTGAAGGAATAGTCTATGGCAATATAACAAAAGAAAAACACGGCAAATCAGGTTTTGGTTATGACCCTATTTTTAAACCTGAAGGATACGAACAAACTTTTGCAGAAATGGGAGAAGAAATAAAAAACAAAATTAGCCATAGAGCTATAGCCATTCAAAAACTAATTACATTTTTACGATCCATAAAGTAGATTTTATGAAAAAAATATTTTATTGTATAACATTCTTTTTTTCCATACTTACCTGTCAAGCACAAATAGGTATGGGAGAATGGAAAATATTCTCAACATTTTATGAACCTTCTAAAATAATAGAAACACCAGAATTAGTTTACTTCATATCTGATGGTTATCTATATTCATACGACAAAAATTATGATGAATATAAAGAATACAATACCCAAAATTTACTAAATGACAATAATGTCATCAATATAGAATACGACAAAAAAAATAATATATTGGTAATCATCTACGAAAATAGTAATATTGATCTATTGGTAAATAATAAAATATATAACATACCATATATTAAAAATGCAACATTCAATACTTCTAAATCAATAAATGATATAAACTTTTATCAAGATGATATATTACTATCCACAGATTATGGGATTACTATCTTAAATGCAAAAAAGAAAGAAATCAAAATAACATATAATTTAGGAATCAAAATATTATCATCATGTATATTCAATAATACTATTTATGCTGGTAGAGAAGATAATATTTATATTGGAAATTTAAATGATAATCTTTTAGAATATAAAAATTGGAAATTTTATAAAGATCAAAAATTGAAGAAACTTTTATCTAATGATACTGGTATTTTAATGCATGATATGAATAACAGTCTTTATAAAATGGATTCTAACGAAAATTATTCATATATAGGAAATTTTTCAAACATAAAAAAGACACTAAATGAAGACTTTATTTTCTTCAATCATGACATGTACACTTATGCTAACAAAGATTTAAATTTAAATAAAACAGAAGATTTATACTATAATACATACGAATCATTAAAAAATAAAGATATCAAAGATATCACTATATACAATAATAATTTATGTTTCCTTTTTTCAAAAGGTATCTGTTTTTTTCAAAAGAAAGGTGATATCCTCACACTAACAAAAGAAATAAATTGTACTGACAATTCTACTATAAAGATACCTTATAATTTATATTTTCATAACAACAAATTATATGTCAATAATCCAGGTATTAATGAATACAATAGAACTGATCAATTCACAAGCAGCAATATTTCCATATTAGAAAACAATCATTGGAGTCTTATAAAAGCAAACGAGTTTCCTACATTCTATCATCCTGAAATACCACTTTGTGCTCTATCTAATATAGTGGTTGACCCAGATAATGATAATATTCTCTATTTTGGTTCTTGGCTTGAAGGTTTATACAGAGTAAAAGATAATAAATTCGATGCTCATTTTGGTAACGAAAATGTATCTTTTATAACTAATGCAGATAATTGGGCCTCTAAAATAGCAGCACTTACATTCGATAAAGATAAAAATTTATGGATGACTCATCATTCTTTAAATACAGGTTTACTTGTTATGAAAAGAGATGGCAAATGGGTTAATTATGACTATCCAGAACTTAAGAATAAACAACATCTTGATAGAATGTTAATACCTGAAAAATCCAAAACTAAATGGATTCTTTTTACATACCGATATAATAACATGGTTTTTGCTTTTAATGATAACGAAACAATAGATAATTTATCAGACGATATAACTCGTAAATTTACATCATTTATCGACCAAGATGATAAACAAATCAGTGCTTCTCAATTTTTCTGTATAACAGAAGATAAAAAAGGTCAATTATGGATTGGAACAGATCAGGGTCCTATTATATTAACGAACCCAGACAATTTCAATAATTCAAATTTTAAATGTACCCGAGTCAAAATTCCTCGTAATGATGGAACAAACGATGCGGACTTACTACTAAGCGATGAATCAATATTATGTATTACTATTGATGGCGCTAATAGAAAATGGATAGGAACTAAAGAGTCTGGAGTATATTTAGTAAGTGAAGATGGATTGGAAACTATACATCATTTTACTACACAAAACAGTCCATTGCCTTCTAATATGGTCTTTAATATTGTTATCAATCCAGAAACAGGAGAAGTATATTTCGGTACAGAAAATGGATTAGCAGCTTTCAGATGGGACTCAGGTGAAGGCAAAAATGATTTTTCCAACGTGTATGCATTTCCTAACCCTGTACGACCTGATTTTGAAGGATGGATTACTATTACCGGATTACAAGAAAATTCCTTAGTTAAAATTACAGATATCTCAGGAAACCAAATTTATCAAAATTATTCTCATGGTGGGCAAATATTATGGAACGGTAGAAATAAAAACGGTGACAGAGTAAAAACCGGCATATATTTGGTTTACGCTTCCAATGAAGAAGGAAAAGAAGGTGTTGTAACTAAAATAATGGTCGTTAACTAATTAATATAAAATAGTTTAACATGTTATCAATCTATACAAAAATTTTTATATTTGCATAAAAACATAAAGTATAGAGGTTATGAAAAAATTTGTCTCTCACATTTTTTTTGTTACATGTCTCATTATTTGCTCCATATCACTATCAGTTGCCCAAAATAAAGACATAGATAAAGAAAAAAATATAATTACATTAATAAACAATAAAGAATATATAATAAACGTCTCATCTGCATTACCATTAAAAGGGCCTTACATACATCTTACATCCAATTATTATATCAAAATGTATAATGATTCTGTCTCTGTATATCTACCTTATTATGGTAGGGCTTATTCTGCCCCTTATGGTGGAGGTGAAGGAGGTATAAAGACTAATGGAAAATATACAAATTATAAACAGTCTATTAACAAAAAGAAAAATAAATATACTATATCGTTTTCAGCCAACAACAAGGAGGATAAATACGAATTTCTTATAGATATTTTCTTATCGGGGGATGTATATATCCATGTTCAATCTCGAAATAAACAATCTATATCTTTCAGTGGAGAGTTAGATAATTTAGAGAAAGGGACAGATTAGACAGTCCCTTTCTTTTTCATAAACCTAATTTAGAAGATATATCTAACATTTTCTTGATAGGAAGAACAGCTCTATCAGCAATATCTTTATCTACTTTTATTTCGGGTAGTTCGTATTTCAAAGTTAAATATAACTTCTTCATTGTATTCAAACGCATAAAATTACATTCATTACAAGCACAAGTACTATCATTAGGTGGAGCTGGAATAAATGTCTTATCTGGATTACTTTTTTTCATTTCATGAAGTATTCCTGATTCAGTTGCCACAATAAATTTTTTAGCGGATGATTCAGTAGCATATTTCAATAAAGCAGCAGTGGAACCTATCTTATCAGCTAACATCAATATAACTTTTTTACATTCAGGATGAGCTAAAATCAAAGCATCAGGATACTGCTTTTTCAAATCTAATATTTTCTCTAAAGAAAACTCTTCATGCACATGACAAGCTCCGTCCCAGAGCTTCATATTGCGCCCTGTAATACTATTTATATAATTACCTAAGTTACGGTCAGGTCCAAATATAATTTTCTCTTCAGTAGGAAAACTCTCAACAATTTGACGGGCATTAGTTGACGTCACCACAACATCAGTTACAGCTTTTACGGCTGCAGAAGTATTGACATATGAAATAACCGTATAACCTGGATTATTTCTAACAAATTTCTTAAAATCATCAGCAGGACAACTGTCAGCTAAAGAACACCCGGCATTTAAATCAGGAACTAATACTTTTTTATCGGGACACAATATTTTAGCTGTCTCCCCCATAAAATGTACACCACATAAAACTATAATTGAAGCGTCTGTCTTCGAAGCCCATTGAGCTAAGGCTAAACTGTCTCCCACAAAATCAGCTATGTCTTGTATATCTCCACTCTGATAGTAGTGAGCCAATATAATAGCATTTTTTTCTTTTCTTAAGCGATTTATTTCAGATTTTAAATCTATATCCCCACCAACAGGAATATCTATATAACCTTTAGAGATATCCACATTATTCATATATTATATTCTTTATTTCTTTTTAATTTTAAAAATAAAAATGATGATAATAATATACTGTTAATAGTATTTATATCTATTTCCTAATAACTATTGTATATTAAGTTATTAATATTAGATATTCTATTATTAATATTATATAAACTATAATTTGACCTTATTATGAATAGATTACGTTATTTATTCACATATTGTTTATAATTTGCAAAGTTAAAAACTTTCTTATATAAAGATTATTGATAACTGTTATTTTTGACGTTTATAACTATAAAGAAAACTTTTTGTATTTTTCTTTTGATTTTAAATATAGATAGAGATATACTTTTATTTTTGGAATAAGAATTATATATACTCATTTTTTTATTTCAAGTTTTCTACAAGTTATCAAAAGCTATTAACAGTTTATTAATAGTAATCTGTAGAAAGTATTTCTTATTTTTGTATTTTGTATTTAAAGAAAAAATGGAGAAGAAAAGTATAATTGATTTAAATAGACTATCTCAAGAAGAATTTAGAAGAGCAGATAAAATTTCTCTTGTTGTAGTTCTTGATAATGTGAGGAGTTTAAATAATGTAGGTTCTGTTTTTAGAACGGGAGATGCTTTTTTGATAGAAAATATTTTTTTATGTGGGATTACAGCGACACCGCCACACCAAGAAATACATAAGACTGCATTGGGAGCTGAAGATAGTGTATCATGGATGTATTATGAAGATACAAATACTGCAATCGATTATTTACATGAGAAAGGTTATATAGTGTTTGCTATTGAACAAGTTGAAAATAGCGTAGCCTTACAGAATATACAGTTGGATAAAAATAATAAGTATGCAGTTGTACTAGGTAATGAAGTTAAAGGCGTGCAGCAGAAAGTTGTTGATAAATGTGATCAAAGCATAGAGATTCCTCAATTTGGAACAAAACATTCTTTAAATGTTTCTGTCACTGCAGGTCTAGTTATCTGGGATTTCTTTAAAAAGCTTTATTATTAGTTTTATATTTTATAGTGCGCCAGATTCAACTAAAAGAACTATTCTTTCTAACATGGCATCTTTTCCTTCAGGTTCCCATTCAGACTTCAAACTGACTCCAAACATACTTCCAAATGTTTGCCATAAACCTGCTCTAAAATTACCTAAAAAAGCTTTTATAAGATTATAAGAAGATTGATTACATTCTCTGTCTATAAGTCTTATTAGGAGTTTTCCTTGACTGTAAGTCATTTTTTTAAGAACGGGTTTATATTCTTTGAAAAGCTCTTTTTCCATTCTTCTCAAATGTGCATTTTTGGCTTTATCATCAGGTAAAGTTTCTATATATTCATAAGTTTCTAATAATGCAGCTTTTACCAGCTTGGCATAGGGTAAAGTTTTTTTTACATCACGTACTAATTTCCAGTAATATCTTTCCTCTTTTTTATTTTTGAATTTCATGGGTGGAAAACAATATACTGTTTTCATTTGTATTACCAATACGGTATCTCCATTTTGAAGTATAGCGTGATATGAACCAGTAAATGCTGAAAACTGGGTTTGAGCTGAGGTTTTATATATATTTGATATATAAAAAACCAATGAGGTACATAGTATGATGAATAATTTTTTCATTCGTTACAAAATTAGTTTTATTAGTTATATATCATACTTATTTTACATTATTTATTTATAATTCTATCTTGTGTATAACTTGTATATAAGTTGTTAATATATATAATAATAAATATTTTAATATACTATTTATCAGTATATTATATGTTAATTATTATTATTAACATATATAAAATGGTTTATTGTTGATAAGTTATTTATAGTTTGTTTATTATTTGTCTATTTATATTTTTAAATATTTGAATTTTAAATATTTAATATAATTATCAACAACTATTTATTTAATTATAGATAGATATGATTTTCAATCGTTATTTTTGTATATAAAATATTATAAGGATATGTCTACAAAATTGTTTGGAAGTATAATTTTTGGACCGGTTCATAGTCGTCGGTTAGGAATTTCTTTAGGTGTTAATTTATTACCAATAGATGGTAAAGTGTGTTCCTTTGATTGTATTTATTGTGAATGTGGATATAATTCTCAAGGTAAAGGCCATGGTTTACCTACGGCTGAACAAGTTTATAAATCGTTGGACAACAAGTTAAGTGAAATGTTTCATAACAAAGAAGAGTTAGATGTTATTACATTTGCAGGTAATGGAGAACCTACTTTGCATCCTCAATTTTTAGATATAATAAATAATACATTATTGTTAAGGAATAAATGGTTTCCTAAAGCAAAAGTGAGTGTCCTATCAAATGCTACATGTATTGATAAAGTGTCTGTATTTGACGCTCTGAATAAAGTAGATAATAATATATTAAAATTGGATTCTGTTATTCCCGAAACCATAGCATTATTAAATGTTCCTAACAATAAAAATTTTACTGTTGATAAGTTGATAAATAATTTGAAAAAATTTAATGGAAATCTTATTATACAAACATTATTTGTCAGGGGAATACATAATGGTCATATAATAGATAATACTACTGAGAAAGAAGTTGAAGGTTGGATAAAAGCTATACAAGAAATAAAGCCCCGTCAGATAATGATATATGCTATAGATAGAGAAACTCCTGAAAAGAATTTGGAAAAATTGTCTAAAGATGAGTTAGAAGAAATAGCTGATAAGGTAAGGATTTTAGGGTACAATGTTACAGTGTCAGTTTAGAAAGATATTTATAAAATTATTATTTACCTCTATTATAGAAATTAATAGAGGTAAATAATGCAAAGAATATAATTTTATCATTTGTAATCGGCCCAATTAGTTAGAGCCATATTTCCTGATTTAATAAATTCTAGATGAAATCCAAAACATGCTTTTAGATTGTGGGGAGTATGTACATTTTTGGTCATGTTTAAATAATCCCATAATAGTTGTTTATAAGCAGGATTTGCACAGTTTTCTATAATTTCTTTAGCTCTTTGTATTGGAGATTTTCCTCTTAAGTCGGCCACACCTTGCTCTGTTATTAAAATGTCCACAGAATGTTCGCTATGATCAAGATGTGAAACCATAGGTACAATGGCACTGATATTACC
This sequence comes from Coprobacter secundus subsp. similis, assembly GCF_015097275.1. Lineage (GTDB taxonomy): Bacteria > Bacteroidota > Bacteroidia > Bacteroidales > Coprobacteraceae > Coprobacter > Coprobacter secundus. The sequence continues at coordinate 2,826,181 of NZ_AP023322.1, read as the reverse complement.
TCCTTTTGCTACAGAAGGACACGTAAATATAGAAATATAAGAATTTCGAGTAAAATCTCCAGAACCTCCTATACCATTCATCATTTTGGTTCCTACTACATGTGTACTATTTACATTTCCGAATATATCAGCTTCTAATGCTGTATTTATAGTGATGATACCTAAACGACGAACTATCTCGGGATTATTACTTATTTCTCCAGGGCGAAGTACCAATTTATTTCTAAAGAAGTCAAGGTTAGAAAATACTTCTTCTTCTACAGTATTACTGATTGTAAGAGAACAACCGCTGGCAAAACGACATTTTCCTTCTTTCATTAATTTGATAACAGCATCTTGTACTACTTCGGTGTACATTTCAAATACAGGTACGTCAGGACTGTTACCCAATCCACTTAATACAGCATTTGCTATATTTCCTACTCCAGACTGTAGTGGAAGAAATTCTTTTGGAATAAGACCTTTTTTTAATTGAGAAACTAAAAAGTTACAAACATTATCTCCGATACGAGTTGTTACTTCATCTACTGGAGCAAATTCTTTTACATTGTCTGGTAAATTAGTTTCTACTATACCGATAATTTTATGAGGATCTACTTTTATAACAGGAGAACCTATTCTGTCACTTGGTTTATAAATGGGAATTTCTTTTCTGTATGGAGGATTTATAGGTTCATATATATCATGAAATCCATATAAATTTTGAGGCAAATGACGATTTAATTCTATAATGATTTTATCAGCCATATTGCAATAAGTAGGAGCTGCGCCGACTCCAATACCTAAAGTAATTTCTCCATTTTCTGTTACATCGACAGCTTCAATTATAGCAGTATTTATTTTTCCATAAAAACCGTATCTTAAATTTTGAGCCAAATGGGATAGATGTATATCAAAATAGTCGATTTCATTATTATTAATAGCTGTACGAGAGTCTTTTGTTGATTGATAAGGCGTTCTTGTTTTAATAGCTTTTGCTCTCGATAACACTCCATCAACATTGTCGCTTGTTGATGCACCAGTAAATACGCCTATTTTAAAAGGTCTACCTGCAGCATGTTCTTTCTCGGCTTTTTTTGCAATAGCAACTGATACAACTTTAGGTGTACCTGCAGCGGTAAATCCACCAAAACCTACATTTTCATCATTTTCGATATAAGAAGCTGCTTCTTCTGCTGTAATAAATTTTAATGACATATTTTTAATGTTTTTATAACGGTGTTAGACTGATCTATTTATAATGTGAGAATTATATATGTCGGACGAAAATAGAAAAAATAATTCATATTATTATTTTCATCAGTCTGAATTTTATGTTAGATTTAAATATTGAATTTACGAGATAGAATCTCATTATTAATTATAGCTCTACGTAAGTCTTCTGAATTACTGAACCATTTTTCATTTTCAATTTCATTATTATCGACGGGAAGTTGAAAATTAGGAATCTTTTTCTCTTTGATTGGTATAGGTGGAGGTGTTATATTTTTTTTCTTATCTTCTTTTTTTGTAGGTGGAATAGAAGATATTTCCTTTTGTGGAAAAAAGATATCTTCCCAGCTTATTTCTTTATTAGGTATATTATTTTCGTTATCGGAAGATTCTTTTATAATTTTTTTTTGATTATCTTTTTTTATTTGTTCATTAGCTTTAACTACTGAACGAATTACAAAAAATAAAATAATAAAGATTAGCGCCCATAGATTCATATGCTTTTCGTATTTTTGTCTTCCAAAAATAAGTATTTTTCTATGAAAGTCCAAATAACTTATTATAAATAGATAAGGACAGTTTCACAACTGCCCTTAACAGATTTAACCTAAACCTTAACTATGAAAAAATTTCATATAATGTTTACTTTGCAAAAATATATATAAAATATTAAATCGCAAATAAAAAGTTGATTTTTGTAAGATAAATACTTATTTTTTATTCATAATATCATATTTACTAATAAAAAAATAAATAAATGAAAGAAGGTTCAGAAGCGGACTTTAAATCTGCGACCGGGAACGGAGAAAAAAAATTGTTTATAGAAACGTACGGCTGTCAGATGAATGTAGCAGATAGTGAAGTTGTAGCATCCATTATGGAAATGGATGGTTATAATTTGTGTGAGAAGTTGGAAGATGCCGATGCTGTGTTTATTAATACTTGTTCAATTAGAGATAATGCAGAACAGAAAATTTATTCAAGATTGCAATATTTTAATGCATTACGTAGGAAAAATAAGCGACTGATAGTAGGAGTATTAGGTTGTATGGCTGAGCGGGTAAAAGATGAATTCATAAAAGATTATCAGGTAGATTTGGTTGTTGGTCCAGATGCTTATCTTGATTTGCCTAATTTAGTCGGAGCTGTTGAGCGGGGAGAAAAAGCCATAAATGTGAATTTATCTTTGACTGAAACGTATAAAAAAATAATACCTGCTCGTATTGGAGGAAATCGTATATCCGGATTTATTTCTATTATGAGGGGATGTAATAATTTCTGTTCATATTGTATTGTACCTTACACACGTGGAAGAGAACGTAGTAGAGATCCGGAAAGTATATTGCGAGAACTTTGTGATTTGAAACAACGTAAATTTAAGGAAGTTACTTTGTTGGGCCAGAATGTGAATTCTTTTAGATTTGAAAATGAAAATGGTGAAATAGTAACTTTTCCTAAATTACTTGCTATGGTTGCAGAAGTTGCAGGCCCCAAGATGAGAATTCGTTTTACAACGTCCCATCCTAAGGATATGAGTGATGAAATATTGGAAACAATAGCACGTTATCCTAATATTTGTAAACATATTCATTTACCTGTTCAATCTGGTAGTTCTCGTATACTCAAGCTCATGAATAGAAAATATACTAGGGAATGGTATTTGGAAAGAATAGCAGCTATAAAACGTATTATTCCTGATTGTGGTATAACTACAGATTTGTTTAGTGGTTTTCATTCAGAAACGGAAGAAGATTTTGCAGAGACCCTATCTCTAATGAGAGAAGTTGGTTTTGACGCTTCTTTCATGTTCAAATATTCGGAACGTCCCGGAACTTATGCTTCTAAAAATTTATCTGATAATATTGCGGAGGAAATAAAAGTAAAACGTTTACAGCGAATGATTGATTTGCAAAATGAATTATCTGCTCAAAGTAATAAAAGAGATATGGGTAAGATTTTCGAAGTCCTTGTCGAGGGTTTTTCAAAACGTTCAAGAGAAGATCTTTTTGGACGGACTGAGCAAAATAAAGTAGTGGTTTTTCCTAAGAAAAATCACCATATAGGAGAGTTTGTGCAAGTACGTATTATAGACTCTTCATCAGCAACTCTTTTAGGAGAAGCTATAGATTAAGTTGTCATTCTAATCTTATTTTTTGTTGAAATTGTAATATAACTCATACATATCTGATATAATTTTTCAGAATATGTATGAGTTTATTCGTATTATATATTTCAATACAAAAGAATACATATAAATTAGATTATAAATTAGTTAAAATATTAAAATGAAAGTGCTTAAATTCATAATTAATTTGTTCTTTTGCATAAAATTCCGGTAAGAATCGTCTCAATAAAGAGGAAGATAAAAAAGACTTTGGAGTTTGAATGTAAATGAGTTTAATTATTTCTGTTATTCAGAAATTTAAATATTGATGCCGAGCTTGAAAAATATATTTTCAGAGTGGTAAAAAAGATTGATGCAGATGAGCGAATCCAAGAGTAACAAGCATATTACATTTTTTAATGCACGTCTCACTTCTACTATCAGTATATCATTAGTTTTGTTTATATTGGGTGTAATTGCTTTGATGGGGGTTTTAGCTACTCAATTATCGATGTATGTGAAGGAAAATATAGGTTTTTCTATAGTTTTAAAGGAATCAGCAAAAGAATCTCAAATAAAGCGGTTGCAAAAAAAATTAGATACAGCTCCTTACGTAAAAGCAACACAGTTTATTTCAAAAGAAGATGCATTGAAAGAGCTTGAAGTAGAAATAGGAGAAAATCCTGAAGATTTATTAGGCTTTAATCCATTAAAAGCTTCTATAGAGGTAAAATTGAAGGCTGATTATGCACATCCAGATAGTTTGCAATGGATAGAAAAGGGTTTAAATAAGGGAACAACTGCTATTGATGAAATAGTTTATCAGAAAGATTTATTGAAAATGGTTAACGATAATATACGCCGTATAGGATTGATATTATTATGTTTAGCTATTGTTTTAATGATTATATCATTTGCTTTAATAAGTAATACTATCAGATTGACAGCTTATTCCAAAAGATTTATTATACACACAATGAAGCTGGTAGGTGCAACTCCGGGCTTTATTCGTAAACCTTTTATATTATCTAATATAGTTAATGGAATTATTGCGGCTTTTGTAGCTATTGGAATGTTGACAGGATGTGTATATTATTTGATGTCGGAGATTGATAATTTTTATACTTTGGTGAGTATTCAATCTTTAATGATGGTATATGTTATTGTATTGTTATTAGGCATTACGATTACAGCTATATCATCGTATTTTGCTGTCAATAGATATATTCGTATGGATCGAGATGATTTGTATTATGTATAAAAACCACTTTTATCAAAGATTAAAAACTTATATATGGATACTCAAAAATTTGCATTAGGTAAACAAAATTTGATATTGATTGGTATCGCTTTTGTTGTTATTATTATTGGTTTTGCATTGATGGCAGGACCAGGTTCTACACCAGAGCATTATAATCCTGATATATTTAGTTTTAGGAGAATAGTTTTGGCTCCGGGAATTGCTTTTGTCGGTTTTGTATTTATGATTTATGCTATAATGAAAAAGTCAAAATAATCAGAGCTGTACATGTATTATATGGAAGAATTATCTTTATTTCAGACTATAATTATAGCTATTGTAGAGGGATTGACTGAATTTTTGCCGGTATCTTCTACTGGACATATGATTATAACACAACATTTGTTAGGGGTTCCGAGTAGTGATTTTGTTAAAGCTTTTACAGTGATTATACAGTTTGGTGCTATATTGTCAGTGGTTGTATTGTATTGGAAGCGCTTCTTTAAATTAAATAAATGCAAAATTTTTGATACGAATATTGTTAATAATAATAGGTCAGCTCGATGGATAGAGTATGGAAAACGTTTTTTGTATAAATATGATTTTTATTGGAAGCTTTTAATCGCTTTTATTCCGGCGGCTTTTTTCGGACTATTATTTAGTGACAAAATTGATGAAATGCTTGAGAGTGTAACTGTAGTTGCTATAATGCTTGTGATAGGAGGTATTGTAATGTTGTTTGTGGATAAGTGGTTTGCAAAATCTTCTTCAAATCAAGAGATGACTCCTAAAAAAGCTTTTTGTATAGGTTTGTTCCAATGTATAGCTATGATCCCTGGTGTCTCTCGTTCAATGGCTACAATTGTCGGAGGTATGGCACAAAAATTGACACGAAAAAATGCAGCAGAATTTTCTTTTTTTCTGGCTGTACCTACCATGTTTGCCGCTACAGCATATAAATTGTTAAAATTGGTAACTTCAGAAAATGGTTTACAAATTTTGCAGGATAATATTGTTACCTTAATTGTTGGTAATGTTGTAGCTTTTATAGTGGCTCTTTTAGCAATAAAATTTTTTATAAGCTTTGTCACCAAATATGGATTTAAAGCATTTGGATATTATCGTATAATAGTGGGTGGTATTATTATTATATTCATGCTTTTGGGGTATAACTTAGAAATAGACTAATGAATTTTTTAGAAGGAGAGATACTCTATTTTAACAAACCGTTGCATTGGACTTCATTTAATCTGGTAAAACGTATACGGGCTAAGATTATATATAAGCTGAAAATAAAGAAAATAAAAGTAGGCCATGCAGGAACTCTCGATCCTTTAGCTTCCGGAGTAATGATAGTTTGTACAGGAAAAGCTACCAAGTTGATAGAGAGTTTTCAGTATCAAACGAAGGAATATATAGCAACATTACGATTAGGAGCGACTACACCTTCATTCGATTTGGAAACAGAAATCGATGAGACATTTGAGATAGAGCATATTACTCGTTCTGAAACAGAAAAAGTTTTGCAAAGTTTTGTTGGTACTATTCAGCAAATTCCTCCAGTTTATTCAGCATGTAAAGTTGATGGACGTCGTGCCTATGATTTTGCTAGAAATGGAGAGGAAGTTGTATTGAAAGCTAAGGAGTTGGTTATAGATGAAATAGAATTGCTCGAATATGCTTTACCAGAAATAAAAATTAGGGTTGTATGCAGTAAGGGAACATATATAAGGGCTTTGGCAAGGGATATAGGTCGAGCATTAGGAAGTGGAGCCCATTTGGTATCTTTGGTCCGTACTCGAGTAGGAGATGTATACCTCAAAGATTGTTGTACGGTTGATCAGATTGATAGTATTATAGAAAAGGCTAGACTCGAAATGTTGGCAGAGGAAGAAAAAGAAAATATAAAAAATACAGAGATATGAAATTATCGCAGTTTAAATTTAAATTACCAGAAGATCAGATTGCAAAATATCCTGCTAAAAATAGGGATGAATCACGTCTAATGGTACTTCATCGAAATACAGGTAAAATAGAGCATCGTATCTTTAAGGAAATATTAGAGTATTATGATGATAAAGATGTATTTGTATTTAATGATACAAAAGTATTTCCTGCACGATTGTATGGAAATAAGGAAAAAACCGGAGCCAAGATAGAGGTTTTCTTGTTACGTGAATTAAATGAGGAAAATAGATTATGGGATGTCTTAGTTGACCCTGCTCGTAAGATACGTATCGGAAATAAGTTGTATTTCGGGGAAGATGATTCCATGGTTGCAGAAGTTATCGATAATACGACTTCGAGAGGTCGTACTTTACGCTTTTTATTCGATGGTACACATGAGGAGTTTAAGGATGCTCTTTATAAATTAGGAGAGACACCCTTACCTCGTTATATAAATAGGCCAGTAGAACCGGATGATGAGTTGCGTTATCAAAATATTTTTGCGAAAAATGAAGGAGCTGTCGTGGCTCCTGCTGCAGGATTACATTTTAGTAGAGAACTTTTGAAACGTATGGAAATTAAAGGTATTGAATATAATTTCTTAACGTTGCATTCTGGTTTGGGAAATTTCCGTGAAATAGATGTGGAAGATCTTACGAAACATAAAATGGATTCGGAACAGATGTTGGTAACTCAACAGCTGGTTGATTTTGTAAATAAAGCAAAAGATGAGAATCGTCAAGTTTGTGCAGTGGGAACTTCTGTAATGAGGGCAATTGAGAGTACTGTAAGTACTGATGGTCATATGAAGACTTATTCTGGCTGGACTAATAAGTTTATATTTCCTCCTTATGATTTTACAGTTGCTACGAGTTTGATTAGTAATTTTCATATGCCATTATCAACGATGTTGATGATGGTAGCGGCTTTTGGAGGTTATGACCTAGTCCTTGAAGCCTATGATGTTGCATTGAAAGAGAAGTATAGATTTGGTGCTTATGGCGATGCTATGCTTATTTTAGATAGGTAGAAAAATGTCTGTTGCATATTTAGGCATAGGAACTAATTTGGGAGATAAAGAAGATAATCTCAGATTTGCTTTAGAAAATATAGAGGGACAGATAGGAAAGATTATTTCCTGTTCTGTTCCTTATGCTTCTGAAGCTTGGGGGTTTGAGTCTGAAAATTCTTTTTTGAATATTGTAGTTTCAATAGAAACACAATTGGCTCCATTTGATTTATTAGACGTCACTCAGAAAATCGAAAAATTAATGGGTAGAGAGAATAAATCTGTTGATGGTGTATATTCTGATAGAATTATAGATATAGATATACTTCTTTATGATAATATAAAGATGAATACTGACCGTCTGATACTTCCACATCCAGGACTTAAAGATAGATTGTTTTTCCGAATTCCTTTAAAAGAAATTAATCCTGATTTTTAATTATTTGGTTTAGTGTATCTTTTATCTTACCAATCGATACCTCATTCTTCAATTCTAATAAATATAAAGTAGAAATTGCTTTTAAATCGTATATGTCGTTTTTTTAATTATAAGGTCAAGATGTGAATGTGTATTATTAATCTACTAATTTGAAATATTTTTGTAATAAGATAATAATTGAAACTTGAAAAAGTTATATATTTGCATCATCATAATGTGGAAGGATTTGGCTGCTTGCAACCACAGAAAAAAATGCTAAAACTGCGTTACCTACCATTTGCGTTATAGCTCAGCTTTACATTTTATTTATTTCCTTACATGATATGTATATAAATAGTTTTAAGTTTATACTTATTTAAATTTGTTATTATGAATTATTTGTTCACCTCTGAATCGGTGTCTGAAGGGCATCCTGATAAAGTAGCCGATCAAATATCGGATGCTTTGCTTGATGAGTTTTTGGCTTATGATGCCAACTCGAAAGTAGCTTGCGAAACTCTGGTAACTACCGGACAGGTAGTATTGGCAGGAGAGGTAAAATCATCGGCCTATGTTGACCTTATGGAGGTCGCTCGCCGAGTAATTAATCGTATTGGATATACTCGTAGTGAATATAAGTTTGAAGGAGATTCCTGTGGTGTATTTTCTGCTATTCACGAGCAATCTGCTGATATTAATCGAGGTGTTGAGCGTGAAGATGAAATGAATCAGGGAGCCGGAGATCAAGGAATGATGTTTGGTTATGCATCTAATGAGACTGATAATTATATGCCTATTTCTCTGGATTTATCACATTTGTTGCTAATAGAATTAGCTGCTATCCGTCGCGAAGGGAAAGTCATGACATATTTGCGTCCTGACTCTAAATCTCAGGTAACAATTGAATATAATGATGCTCATACTCCTGTAAGGGTACATACTATTGTTATATCTACGCAACATGATGATTTTGTTACACCTGAAAATAATTCTTTAGAAGCTCAGGCAAAAGCTGATGAAGAAATGTTGGGTATTATTTATAGTGACGTAAAGAATATTCTTATTCCTCGAGTAATAGCTTTGTTACCAAAACGAGTCCAAGCTCTTTTCGATGAGAATCTTATTCTGCACGTTAATCCTACGGGTAAATTTGTAATTGGAGGACCGCATGGAGATACAGGTCTTACCGGACGTAAAATTATTGTTGATACCTATGGAGGTAAAGGTGCTCATGGAGGAGGTGCTTTTTCAGGAAAAGACCCTTCGAAAGTTGATCGTTCGGCAGCTTATGCTGCACGCCATATAGCTAAGAATATGGTTGCTGCCGGAGTTTCAAATGAAATGTTGGTACAAATATCTTATGCTATAGGTGTTGCTCAACCAGTCAGTGTTTTTGTAGATACATATAATAAGTCAAATGTTGATATGAGTGATGCTGAGATTGCGTCTAAGATAACCGAAATATTTGATTTAAGACCGAGAGCTATAGAAAAACGATTGAAGTTAAGGAATCCTATCTATGAGGAAACAGCAGCATATGGGCATATGGGAAGAAAGCCTCAAACAATAGTGAAAACATTTACTTCAAAATATGAACCTGTTCCATTAACGCGTGAGGTGGAGTTATTTACATGGGAGAAACTTGATTATGTAGATACAATTAAGAAAGCGTTTAATTTATAGAAAATATAATATAAGGGATAATTATTGGAGAATACTTGTATATAGTATTCTCCTTTTATTTTATGTACTTGTCTAATTTGTCTTTTTATTTTGATACTGAATGTAAAAGGCGTAAATTTGCGTATATATCTCCAAATCTGAAATATATGAGTAGAATTATTTATATATGTTTTATCGTTACAACAATGTTTATGTCATCAGCTTGTAGTGATAAAAAAAATTATACTATAGAAGCTAAGATAGTCAATTTAGAAGGTAAGCCTATCTATGTAATTCAAGATAAATATAATGAAGGTTTTAAATTAGATACCTTGCAACCAGATAACAACTTTTTCAGGTTAAAGGGTTCTTCCAATTCTTTAACGTCCGTACAATTATATTTTAATGATAAAACGGAATTGATGAGTTTGTATTTGAAGAATGGAGATCATATTACGTTAGAAGGGGATGCAAATAAGCCTTTTGAAATTGCAATAAAGGGTAATAGAATAAATGAGGAAATAGGTGATTTTAGAAAGAGGAATAGTTTGGTACTTGAACGTTTACGAGAAAAAGAAAAGAATTTTGTTACACATTGGAACAAACCGGAATATAGCCAATCAATAAAACAGTTAAGAGCGTCTTTGCAGAAAGATGCCATTGCTTTTATCCAAGAACATAAATCTTCTCTGTCGTCTTCTATTTTGATATATGAATATTTATTAGATATAGATAATTATGCTTTTTGCGATTCTTTGTTGAAAACATTGCCTCCAGATGCAAAGCCTGTAAACTTGCAAGCAAAGATGGAAATAATATTTTCTAAAATTTTAAAGAGCAAAATAGGAACCTCTCTCCCCTATTTTACTTTACGAAATGAAAATGATTCAATAATATATTCAACATCTTTTAATGGTAAACCTACTATTATTACTTGCTGGTCAATAGATGATACACTTAGTATGAAGGAAATGCGTTATCAGAAAAATTGGTATAAAGAACTCGACAGAAAAGATTATAATATGGTAGGTATATCTTTTGATATGGATGTGAATGCATGGAAGAATCGTTTAAAAACAGATTCTTTAAGTTGGAAACAAGTAAGATTGCCAGAAGGATGGAATTCTCCTTGGGTAAAAAATAGTGGCATTGTTCAGATTCCTTATACATTAGTTCTTGATAAAAGAGGTAAAATTATAGCGCGTAATTTGCAAGGAAGTATATTACAAGATTACTTAATAAAGATGTTGGGGGAGGAAGATAGTTTAAAACAACAGAAGGATAATAGGAAATAGTATATATTTATAATAGAAAGAACCTTTTTTAGTTGTATATTTTGTTTTAGAAATGTTAGTTAAAGTTTTTGCCGCGGCAGTGCAGGGTATAGATGCACTGATTGTAACGATAGAAGTGAATTGCTCTAATGGTATTCGTTTTTTTATGGTGGGATTACCAGATACTGCCGTAAAAGAGAGTCATGAACGTATAGTCTCTGCATTGCAGCATAATGGATATAAATTTCCTCGTAGGCAAATTATTATAAATATGGCTCCTGCTGATATTAAAAAAGAGGGTTCGGCATATGATCTTCCTTTAGCTATTGGGATATTAGCTTCAGCGGAGATGGTTTCTAATGAAAAATTAGGTCAGTATATGTTGATGGGTGAGCTCTCTCTTGATGGCTCTATACTTCCTGTAAGAGGCATATTACCGATAGCTATTAAAGCTCGGGAAGAGGGCTTTACAGGGCTTATTGTACCTAAAGCTAATGTTATGGAAGCAGCTGTTGTGAATAACTTGGATGTATATGGTGTCGAAAATATAAAAGAAGTTATAGATTTCTTTAATGGTGAAGTTGATTTGACTCCTACTATTATTGATACCAGAGCAGAGTTTTATAAAACGCAACAGAATTTTGATCTTGATTTTGCAGATGTGAAGGGTCAAGAGAATGTAAAAAGGGCATTAGAAGTTGCTGCTGCAGGGGGACATAATCTTATTATGGTAGGGCCTCCAGGTGCAGGGAAATCTATGATGGCTAAACGAATTCCATCTATTCTACCTCCTCTTACTCTTCAAGAGGCATTAGAGACTACAAAGATACATTCTGTTGCTGGTAAGATGGGTAGTAGTACATCTTTATTAACTCAAAGGCCTTTTCGGTCTCCACATCATACTATTTCCAGTGTTGCTTTGGTTGGCGGAGGAACTTATCCTCAGCCAGGAGAAATTTCTTTAGCACATAATGGAGTACTTTTTTTGGACGAACTTCCTGAGTTTTCAAGGCAGGTATTAGAAGTAATGAGGCAGCCATTGGAAGACCGTAAGATAACGATATCGAGAGTTAAATATTCTATAGAATATCCGGCAGGGTTGATGTTGGTAGCATCTATGAATCCGTGTCCTTGTGGATATTATAATCATCCGGAAAAAAAATGTATTTGTCCTCCGGGAGCGGTATTGAAATATCTTAATCGTATATCAGGTCCATTACTTGACCGTATTGATATACAAATTGAAATTGTACCTGTCCCGTTTGAAAAAATATCGGATACTCGTCCTGCTGAGTCGAGTGCTGCTATTAGGGAACGTGTTATTAAAGCTCGGCAGGTTCAGGAAATACGTTTTAAAAATATTTCGGGAGTATATTGTAATGCACAGATGAATACAAAATTATTGAATGAATTTGCAGAGCCGGATAGTGCAGGAAAAGAACGATTGAAAGTAGCTATGGTGAGGTTTAATCTTTCGGCAAGGGCTTATGATCGAATTTTAAAGGTCGCTCGTACGATAGCTGATTTGGAAGGTAGTAAGAATATTCAGGTGAATCATATTTCAGAAGCAATTAGTTACCGAAATCTTGACCGGGAAAATTGGGCCGGGTAGGAATTATTATTGGTTTTTGGTATAGAGTTTTTTTAAGGTACGTAGGGATAATTTATTGTATAAAAGAGGAAAAGTAGTCGACACCAATGATAATAAGGTAATATCTAAGAAATTTACCTATCAACATTGAAATATTTACAAGTAAAACATTAGCTCTCATTAGACCTAATCCTACAATAATTAAATCACCTACTCCGGGAAGAAAAACAAAAAATGCCATTAGTGCACCTTTCCCTTGAAGCCATTTTTGAGTTTTTTCTAATTTTTCGTGTTTTATACGAAGATATTTTTCTATCCATTCTATTTTTCCAAGGTGTCCTATATAATAACAGGTAACCCCACCTAACCAGTTTCCTGCCGTAGCTGTCAGAAGGCATCCCCAAGGATGAAACCCAGCTACCAATAATATTCCTAGTACGACTTCTGAACTTAGAGGGATTATACTACCAGATAGAAAAGCCGAAAGAAAAAGTCCTATATATCCCCATTCACTTAACCCTGCAATAAATTCCATAAAAATAGTGAGAAATATAAAGTGAGTATTATATAAAACAATACAATTGTAGGCTTATTTTTTGTATTAGTAAAAAGATGAGCGGCTTGTAGTGCAATACAAGTATTTAATACAGGTAAATAAATATTACTTTCATTAAAATGGATGATAATGGCTATAATTGCAACAATTAGCAATATATTAATAAATCCGTTATAGGCCCGAGTTCTGGTTTTATCATTAAAATTGTTATAGAGATTGTTTATAACACTGATTATACCTAAAACTATTGTGGGGAAGATATAAAATAATTGAGTATAATTCGGACTTTGCGATTCATATATATGATTTTCTGATAATGGAACAAAAAGATTTTCAGAGTATAAAGTTATCCCGAATATCCAATGTGCACTTAAAATGAGCCAACCAACTGTTATTAATCCTAATAAGGTTGCAACGAAGGTTTTTCCGGTTAGAGACCTCATCTGATACATTCCTATCCAAAATATGGGTATTAAATATATAAATGGACTCCAGAGCAAAGTTCCGAATCCTATATAAAGAGATAAACCGAAGGCGTGGCGTTGTGTTTGTTCTTTTTGATATGATGAGAATAAGGTAAATAAAGAAAGAATCAGTATAAAAGATAATAAATTACCTAAGTTCAAGGTGGAAGTTAGACTGGGATTGCTTCCTTCTAATAAAAGAAAAAAGAGTAAAGGAAATAGAGATCTGGATCTGATTAGAGCAAAAATACTATTCATTCTTTGTAATAGTAAAGCACCGAATAGTATAATTACAGTATTGATTATATTACATGATAGAGGTGATAGTTTCCACGAATCTTGATTTGGTAATATAAGACTGTGGTTGCTGATATTCTCAAGAATAGGCATAAACCTGAAAGAAAGAAATGCAGCAACCAGAAAAATACCGATACTTAAATATATTATTATATTATTATCGGCCAGTTTATTTAAATGGTCGTCTCTCAAACTATTTGTATATTTTATAAGTCAGAACCTATATCGGAACGAAAATATTTACCTTCGAATGCTACGGTTTCTGCATTTTTGAATGAAATTGAGAGGGCTTCATTTTTGTTATTGCCATAAGAACTTATAGCGATAACCCGACCTCCATTAGTTATGGTTTCTCCATTTTTGTTTGTCGTGCCTGCATGGAAGATAATACTATCTTTTATTTTGTCAAGTCCGGAAATAATTTTTCCTTTCTCATAATTTCCGGGATATCCTCCAGAGACCAGCATTACTGTAACTGCAGAACGGGGATCAATCTCCAAAGTGCAATTGTCCAGATTTTCTTCAGCAATACCTTCTAATAAATCTACTAAATCTGATTTTATACGAAGCATTACCACTTCTGTTTCAGGATCTCCCATTCGTACATTATACTCAATTACCATGGGTTCATTGTTTACTTTGATTAACCCTAAAAAGATGAATCCTTTATAGTCTATATTTTCGGATTGAAGCCCGGTTATAGTAGGTTTTACGATACGTTCTTCTACTTTTTGCATGAATAATTTATCTGCGAATGGTACAGGAGAAACGGCTCCCATGCCTCCTGTATTCAGTCCGGTATCCCCTACTCCTATTCTTTTGTAATCTTTTGCTTCTGGTAATATTTTATAAGATTTTCCATCAGTGAGTACGAATACAGAGCATTCGATTCCTGAAAGAAACTCTTCGATGACAACGGTACGACTTGCGTCACCGAACATACCTGCCAGCATTTTTTTTAATTCAGCTTTAGCCTCTTTTAAATCTTCTATAATTAATACTCCTTTACCTGCAGCCAGTCCATCAGCTTTTAGGACATAGGGAGCTTTTAGAGTATCGAGAAAAGCATATGCTTCATTTATGTTATCAGCAGTAAAACTGGCGTATCGAGCAGTAGGAATATGATGACGCATCATAAATGCTTTCGCAAAGTCTTTGCTGCCTTCGAGTTGGGCACCTTTACATGATGGTCCAATAACAGGGATATGTTTTATAGAATCATCATTTTTAAAATAATCATATATACCCTTTACAAGTGGGTCTTCTGGTCCTACAATAACCATATCGATATGATTATCTAAGACAAATGTTTTTATAGATACGAAATCTGTGGCTTTGATATTTACATTAGTTCCACAAAGTGCTGTTCCTGCATTTCCTGGAGCGATATATAGTTTTCCAAGTTTTGGACTTTGTTTTATTTTCCAAGCTAAAGCATTTTCTCGGCCACCTGAGCCTAACAAAAGTATATTCTTTGTTTTCATTGTTATATCATTTTATTTTAAGTGATCATCAAAGTAACGAGCAATTATTTCATGTAGATGTACTCTATCTGGTCCAATAACGTTATGGACATGCCCCGGGTATACAAAATAATCAGGATAAGTGCGATTTTTAATACAACTTTTTAAAAAACTAAGGCTATTTTGCCATACAACGACTGGATCTTCATCACCATGTATGAGGAGTAATCTTCCTTTTAAGTTTTTAGAAAAATTGTTTAGATTAGAGTTTTTATATCCCTCCGGATTGTTTTGAGGGGTTCCCATATAACGTTCTCCATACATAATTTCATAGAAAGACCAATCTATAACAGGACCGCCGGCTACTCCTGTTTTAAATATTTGGGGATAATGAGTCAATAAATATGTAGTCATAAAACCTCCAAAACTCCATCCATGTACACCGATTCGGTCTGTATCGACAAATGGTTGTTTTTTTAAAAATTCGATACCGGTTATTTGGTCTTCTGATTCTATCTTTCCGAGTTGTCGGTGAGTTATATTTTCAAATTCTAATCCTCGGTTGGCTGAACCTCTATTGTCTAATGTGAAGACAATGTATCCTTTTTGGGCCATATAAATGTCAAATCCTCTGACATCCCATTTCCATGAATTTTTTATCATTTGTGCATGTGGCCCTCCGTAAACGTATACAATTACTGGATATTTGTGATTTGGGTCGAAATTTAAAGGTTTTACCATTCGGAAATACAGGTTGGTACTGTCATCGTTTGCTTTTATAGTCCCTGTTTCAATTTGGGGATAATTATAATTTTTGTAAGGATCTTCTGCTGAAAATATTTTATGTTTTTTTCCAGATTTTGTGTCAATAAATTGTTGTATAAGAGGTGTATTATGGTTACTATATTGGTCGATTATGTATCGTCCAGAAGTATCTGCTATGATTTTATGGACACCATGTTCTGTTGTGAGAGGTGTTCTTTTACCATTTGTTATATTTACAGCATAAAAATTTGTTTCTAAAGGAGATGATTCGGTACTTCCTATATATACGGTATTTTTTTTGTTATCAGGTATATATATACTAGTAACTTCCCAAGATCCCTGTGTCAGTTGACGTATTAGTTTGCCAGAAGTATTGTAAAGATAAATGTGTCTGTATCCGTCACGACGGCTTAATAATAAAAACTGGTCTGATTTTCCTGGAATAAATGTTAAGGGAAATTCAGGCTCTGTATATTTCGCATGGGTTTCAGTAAAAAGAATTCGTAGCCTTTCTCCAGTTTCGCTACTGTAAGCAATAAGTTGACATGTATCTTGCTGGCGATTGAGTTCTTGAAGGTAAATTTCTTTTTCATCAGGAGACCATGTCAGGTTTGTTAAATATCGTTCTTCTGGAGCACCTGTTTTTAGGTAAATAGTTTTGTTTGTTTCAGGTCGGTAAATCCCAATACTAGTCGTATGACTTTTTTGTCCGACCATAGGATATTTTATAGGATGAGATTGTGCAATAATATTGGTTGAGATATTTACAATCGGGTACTCGGCAACATTACTTTCATCCATTCTGTAAAAAGCGAGTGCATTTCCTTGGGGAGACCAGAATGTCCCTTTTTTCTGTCCGAATTCATTACGGTAAATATAATTAGAGCCATAAGATATATTCTTGTCTGAATCTTTGGCAATACAGATACGTTTACCGTTTTGAGTCAATAGGTACAATCCGTTTCCTTGTGTAAATGCATAGCATTCTTTTTGGGGATTATAATCTGTATTTTCATCTTCGTGATTGAAAGTATAAAGATTGCTTATTTTTTTATTGTCCGGTGAAAAGTCAAAAATATAATTTTTGTAACTGATGCGTACAACAAGACCTTTTGCTGTATTCTGTATTGAGAAAGAAGGAATTTGTTTTAATTGAGGTATTCCATATTTTTTTACAATTTGGTTAAGGCTTTCGGTAGTAAACCATACTTTTTTTTCAAAATTTTTATTTGGAAAAACTTTGTATACGGTGTCATTTAAAAGATATATGTAATCATTACCATAAAAGTTCAATAGTTTTGGTGCCTTAAACTGAGGAGATAAGCGTGTGTATTGTTTACCGCCCGGAACTAAATGCTCGAATGTGAGATTTTTCTTTTGGGCCATAGTCGGTATGCTGATAACGATTGATAAAATAAAATATATAAGTTGTTTCATTTTATGATTCTTGCATCTTATTATACATCAAATATTTCGTATAGAGTAAAATATCAATATACAGAATGGTCATTTATGCTTTTTTCTGCCGTCAAAAGACCTATCATTAGATTTATTGTTTTTATCTCTGAAATGATTTTCTCGTTGTTTAAAAGAAGAAAAGTGATTTCTTTTTTTGGAAGATTTATCACCAAGTTCATCACTATTGGGTTTTCTTTTCTTCTCTTTTAACTTTTTTTCTCGTTCAATATTTTTATCTCGTAATTTTTTCCATCCGGGTCGATTATCCACTGTTGGGTCTTCTATAGATGGAAGCTTGAATGTGACAAATTTTTCTAAGGCTTCTTCTCCATGTAGTATTTCGGGTTTTTGCTTACCTCTTTTGAGATTTTCCTTATCGGTAGATTTTTTTAAATTGGTTTGATATTTGAATCTAAAAGACGGAATTTTATCTTCTTTTTGTTTTTCACGAAATCCCCCTGTTTCCCGTTTAAAGTCATTGTATTTACCATTGAAGATTTCATATTTACGGTATTGACACTCCAAAGCTCCGTTCATTAATTCTAATTTCAATGCCGGTTTTAATCCAATTTTATCAAAACATTCTTCCCGGTAGCTGATTATCCACGCGTCGTATCCTTTAAATACATGTTTGAGACGTTCTCCTATCATTTCATATAGGCCCAATAGATCTTGGCTCGAAATGCGTTCCCCATAAGGAGGATTTGTCACTAATATACCGTTTTCTGGAGCTTCTTCATATCGTTGAAAAGGTAAAACTTTTAAATCGATGTATTTTGACATTCCAGCACTTTTTATATTACGTTCGGCTATAGCTATAGCTTTAGGGGAAATATCCGATCCGAATATTTTGTATTCGAACGTTTTTTCCATGCTGTCATCGTTATAGAGTTTGTCAAATAGTTCTTCATCGTAGTCGTTCCAACGTTCGAAGGCAAAATCTTTACGATATATTCCGGGTGCCGTGTTGGTAGCAATCATTGCAGCTTCTATTAATAGAGTCCCTGAGCCGCACATAGGATCTATAAAATTTTTTTCACCTCTCCATCCTGTTTTTAATATCATTCCGGCAGCTAATACTTCGTTTATAGGAGCTTCGGTTTGTTCTATACGGTAACCTCTTTTATGTAATGATTCTCCAGAGCTGTCAAGTGACAAAGTACAATTATGTTGTGATATATGTAAATTTAATATGATATCAGCATTATTGATACGTACAGATGGTCGATTTCCTGTTTTTTCAGAAAAGTAATCAGCAATAGCATCTTTTGTACGATATGTAACAAACTTAGAATGTTTAAATTCTTCGGAATAGACAACCGAATCGATGGCAAATGTCTGACTTGGGGAGAGATATTTATCCCAATTGAATTCTTTAATTTTTTCGTATACTTCGTCGGTATTGTTTGCTGTGAATTGATAGATTGGCTTTAATATTCTTAAAGCAGTACGGAGTTGTAAATTAGATTTGTATAAGAGTTCTTTATCTCCGATAAAAGAGACCATACGGCGTCCAATCTCTATATTTTCACCTCCTAAAATAGATATTTCCTCAGCCAAGACATCTTCTAATCCTTGGAATGTTTTTGCTATAATTTCGAATTTCTCGTTTTTCACTTGAATTACTGTTTGGTAGACATATTATAATTATTGTCGAGCTTTACTTTGCATTACTCGGGCTCCAGCAGGAACATCTTCTGTTACCCATATATTGCCTCCTATAGTTGCACCCTCTCCTATTGTTATTCGGCCTAATATCGAAGCATTAGAATATATGATAACATTATCCTTGATAATAGGATGGCGAGGTATACCTTTTATAGGGTTACCGTTTTCGTCTAAAGGAAAGCTTTTGGCACCCAATGTGACTCCTTGGTAGATTTTTACATTATTACCTATAATTGCTGTCGCACCAATTACTACGCCAGTACCATGGTCTATAGTAAAGTAACTGCCTATAGTGGCTGCTGGGTGTATATCTATACCCGTTTCTGAATGAGCCATTTCAGATATCATACGAGGAATTAGAGGGACACCTAATTTTAATAATTGATGGGCTATTCGATGATTACTAATAGCACGAATAGCCGGATAACAGAAAATGACTTCTCCATAACTTTCGGCAGCTGGGTCTCCATTGTAAGCGGCTATGACATCTGTCGTCAATATTTTGCGTAGTTCTGGTAAACTCTTTATGAATTCAGCTGCTATTTTTACAGCTTCCTCCCGCATGCCTTCAAGGCTAACATATTTAGTCCGATCGCAGATGAAGCATAATCCTGCAAGAATTTGTTCTGAAAGCAATTCGTATAATTTTTCGGTGTTTACTCCCAAATAATAAGTTATATTGCGCCTATTTACATTGGAATGTCCGAAATAACCAGGAAAGAGTAATGAACGACATAATTTTATAATTTCTTGTAGAATAGTTTCGGAAGGATAAGGTTCTCCTTCGTGGTGTTGAAGGCATAATAATTTTACAGACTCGTATTCCGAAAGTTCGGTTACTGTTGATGTAATTATTTCCGAATATTTATGCAGGTTCATTCCCCCTATTTATTATAAAGTTATCCTAATTTGCAAAGTTAAAAATTCTTATGGATATTTTACTGGAAAAGTGAAAAAGAAAATAAACGAAAGCACACTTTTATTTATATCGATATATCTTTGTACCCATAATTAAAATTATTGTAATGGAACCTATACATAAAATTAATAAAGTCGAAATTAGAAATTTGCAAATTTCTGATTATGTACAATTATCACAATCATTTCGTCGGGTGTATTCGGATGGTTCGGATACATTTTGGACTCATAAACAAATAGAGAAACTAATACAGATTTTTCCTGAAGGACAATTTGTTACAGTAGTAGATGAAAAGATAGTGGGATGTGCTTTGTCTTTAATTGTCGACTATGATTTAGTAAAAAATGATCATACATACGCAAAAGTTACGGGGAACGAGACATTTTCTACTCATAATCCTAATGGTAATATTTTGTATGGAATAGAGGTATTTATTCATCCTGATTATCGGGGATTACGTTTAGGTCGACGCATGTATGATTATCGTAAAGAGTTGTGTGAACGACTTAATTTGAAAGCTATAATGTTTGGTGGTCGTATACCTAATTATCATAAATATGCTGATGTTATGCGTCCAAAAGAATATATACAGCAGGTAAAAATGAAGGAAATTTATGATCCGGTCCTTACATTCCAGCTTTCGAATGATTTTCATGTGCGTAAAGTAATGACTAATTATTTACCCAATGATGAGGAGTCGAAACATTTTGCTACATTATTACAATGGGATAATATATATTATACGCCACCAACATCAGAATTTAAAGTAACAAAACCTACTGTCCGGTTAGGTCTTGTCCAGTGGCAGATGCGGTCGTATAAAAGTATAGATGATGTATTTGAGCAAGTTGAATATTTTGTAGATGCTGTATCGGATTATAAAAGTGATTTTGTTCTTTTTCCAGAATATTTTAATGCTCCTTTAATGGCAGAATTTAATCATTTGGGTGAATCTGAAGCAATTCGAGGATTGGCTCAGTATACCGAAGATATGCGAGACCGTTTTATAAATTTGGCCATTAGCTATAATATAAATATTATAACAGGAAGTATGCCTTTGATAAAAGACGGAGGGTTGTATAATGTGGGTTTTTTGTGTCGTAGGGATGGAAGTTACGATATGTATGAGAAAGTGCATGTTACTCCGGATGAAGCGAAGAGTTGGGGACTTTCAGGTGGAAATATTGTAAAGACTTTTGATACAGATTGTGCTAAAATTGGTGTTTTGATTTGCTATGATGTAGAATTTCCCGAATTATCTCGTATTATGGCAGAACAAGGCATGCAAATTTTGTTTGTTCCATTTTTAACTGATACACAGAATGCATATTCTCGGGTTCGAGTCTGTGCTCAGGCACGAGCTATTGAGAATGAATGTTTTGTTGCTATAGCAGGTTCTGTTGGTAATTTGCCCCGTGTACATAATATGGATATTCAGTATGCCCAATCAGGAGTATTTACTCCTTGTGATTTTGCTTTTCCTACAGATGGAAAAAGGGCAGAGGCTACACCTAATACGGAAATGATATTGATTTCAGATGTTGATTTAGATTTACTTAATGAGTTGCATACTTACGGTAGTGTGCGCAATCTTCGTGATCGTCGACATGATTTATATGATTTGCGTTTGAAGAAAAAAGCGGAGTAGACTTTTTTATGTATTAAAATATTTATAAACATATAAGCATTGTTCATATGCTTATATGTTTTTTTATTGAATTATTTAGTATCAATATTGATTCAGGCCCCATGTTGAATATTAAGTCGATGATACTCATATCGGGTATAAATCCATATTTTCCACTAAAGATTTGATAATATTTTAAAGGTATAAATTCTTTGTCATTGGAGTGTTTGGGATGTATGGCTTCTCTGAAATCTTTCTCTTTAGATGTAAATGTCATTTTATATTGATTTGTGAAATGAATGTCAGGAGAGATGTTCAGCCATTCACATACTGTACTTAAAAGTTCACTGTTAAAGTCGAGTAAAAAATATCCTTTCAAATTCTTTTTATAAAATGGGAGTAAATCATCCTGATAATACTCGAAAAATGGTGTAGAGCCATAAGCTGAGACAATCGCATTCCAATGTAGATGTTGCCAATTATCGTGGTCAGATATGCGTATATCTTTATCTGGACACTTTGACTGTAGGGGTTTTATGATAGGTATGGAAAGAGGCATAATACCGTTTGCACCTATAATGTTACAACGGTTTCGGTAGGTCTGTTTTGTGTAGTTACTATATATTTCTATCCCAATTTGATTATAATGATATAATTTACTAAAATATGATATTGGAGGTAGATATGCTGTTGATAAGTAGGCTATGTCATACATTTTAGTCAATAGTTTTGAATATACGGTTATGTCTTAATGCTTTATAAAATGGTCGTTGAGGGTCAAAAGAAAAGCAGATAAATGACCCTTTTCCTATAATATGAGAATGTGGTACAGCTCCGAATATGCGAGAGTCTGTTGCTTTTTCTCTATTGTCTCCCATAATCCAATAATAAGGTTGAGTGAAGCGGGAATAGTATATTTTTTTACCGTTTTCGAACAAATGATTGCCTTTTTTAATAATATTGCGTCCTTCATGGATGACAAGAAGCGGATAAATTAAGTTTATATTTTCAGGTGTAATTTGCACCGGTTCATCAACACGAGGTAATATGATTGTAAAATTATTTCGCTTTAAGTGTATGGGAATAAGTATATTGTTGGTATTGTAAAAAGATTGTATTTGGGCGGCTTGATACTTTGGGAAAAAACGAATTCGGTTTTCTTTGATGGTTTCAAACCCTGGGTCTGCAATTTTTAATTGTTGTAATATATTTTGAAATTTATACTCTAAAGAATCTGGTATCAAGTATGATTCTTTTGCATGGGGGGGCTGTGCAATTTCTCTCCTGTTGATATAAAGATGCCCGTTATACATGCGCACAGTGTCTCCAGGTAGTCCGACACATCGGCCTATGGCAATTTTTCTCCTGTCTATAGGGATGGAAAGGTTTTTTGTATCCGGGCGGTTGAAGACAATAATATCATTTCGTTTTACTTCCTTTGGGAAAATACGGTAGTAGGGAAAATACGGGATTGAAGAATATGACTTCATCTTTGTTCCAGTAATGGAGTCTTGAAAGAAGGGGACAGCAATTGGGGTTTGAGGTAATCTTAACCCGTAGCTCCATTTATTTATAAATAAATTATCTCCACCTAATAAAGATTCTTCCATTTGGTTATGAGGAATGCGATATAGTTCAACCCATATATTTCTAATAAGCCATACAGTTATCAGAATCATGAGAATCAGTTTCCAATTGATTTTTATTCTTTTCTTCACAATTGTATTCCTGTATAGTCTGAGAGTTGATTATTCTCGTCCAACCGATTTGAAAAGACGATTGAAACGAATCCATCCATCAAACCATTTTCTATCCTTATCTAAGGACAACCATACGAACAATGGCTTACCAACAATATGATCTTCTGGAACAAATCCCCAAGAACGGCTGTCTGCCGAGTTGTCCCTATTATCTCCTAACATAATGTAGTAATCCATTTTAAAGGTATATTGATTAGTTTCTTTATCGTTGATATAAATTTTATCATTTTTGATAGCGAGACTATTACCTTCGTAATTTCTTATTACACGTTCGTATATAGGTAAATTTTCTAAAGTCAAGTTTAGTGTCGCATCCCGCTTGGGAATCCATATGGGACCATAGTCGGAACGAGTCCAATTTTCGTTATATCCTAAAGGATATGTTTCTCCTCCAAATTCACCCGGTTCTCCTTTTATTTGAGTAATAAAGTTATATCCTTTTACTTTGTTCAAAGCTTTTTGTGTTAAAGGTAATCGATAAACGGGATTGAAGCTTCCGTCAGCATTCGGCGTGAATCCAAGGTAGCTCAATATTTGATTGTAATTGGCGTCATCATTTATTAAATATCTGTCATCTACACTTACATCCAAGTCCCTGAAATTTTGTTCTCCTAATCGTACACCATTGGTCATAACATAATAGTTGAGTTGCATATTTTCAGGGTTTTTAAGTTTTTTCCCATCGATATAGACTTGATTATTGATGACTTGAAAAGTGTCGCCGGGCATTCCGATACATCGCTTTACATAATTTTCTCGACGGTCTACGGGCCGAAAAACTATCTCTCCAAATATATCTTTATTCCTGTTGACAACCTCTCGACCTTCTCGGTAACAAAGGGTATAATAATCTGGATTTTGTATTTTTAAGGCGACAGTATCTCCGGCTGGAAAGTTGAAAACGACAATGTCGTTACGTTGTACAGTACCAGTTCCTTTCAATCGGTGATAAGGCCATTGGGGTTTTTCAATATATGATTTTGTATTGATTATGGGAAGAGTATGTTGGGCAAGAGGGAAGGATAGGGGAGTGTTGGGGACACGAGGTCCGAAGCTTAGTTTGCTAACAAACAAATAGTCTCCCACCAATAAAGATTTTTCTAAAGAGGAAGAAGGTATTTTATAGTTTTGAAAGAAAAAGGTGTTGATAAGGTATACAGCAACTAAGGCATATAAGATAGCATCTACCCATTCCATTGTTTTTCTGAATGTTTTATTTTTGGATTTTCGCCAGAATCCCCAAGGTATATATCGGGTAAGATATATATCGACAAAAAGGATAAGTAGAAGCAATACGGTATAATTATTTAACCATATGGCAAATCCTACTAAAATTAATGAAGCCAAACCAAAACGTATCCACCGTGAAATAGGTATTCCGTGGAAAGGGCATTTCTTTGGGAGTTCCTGTTTTGATTTTATATTATTATTGGGTTGATTTTCCATTGTATCTGTTGTTTTTAATTAAAACTTAAGCATGTCTTGCATGGTCAAAAAACCTTTTTTACCACATGTAAATTCTGCTGCGATAACTGCACCGAGAGCGAAACCTTCCCGACTTTTTGCGTCGTGTGTAATTTTTATCGTATCTACATCCGATTCATAGATAACTGTATGTATTCCGGGAATTTCTCCTTCTCGTATGGATTTTATTTCTATTTCGTCATCTTTAGCATCTAGGTTTCCGGTCCATTTGTTTTTTCTTCCGATTGTTTTAATTATATCTTCTGCTAAAGTTATGGCTGTTCCGCTGGGTGCATCTAATTTATGAATATGGTGGGTTTCTTCTATTTTTACCTGATACGAGGGAAAGCCCTTCATTATTTTTGCTAAGTATTTGTTCACGGCAAAGAAAATATTCACTCCCAAACTGAAATTTGATGCGTAAAAGAATGTTGCGCCATTTTCGCACGCGTTTTTTATTTCCGGTAAGTGTTCGAGCCATCCAGTAGTTCCGGATACTACAGGAACATGGACCTCAAAAGCTTTGCGATAATTTTGTATTGCAACTGTAGGCATGGTAAACTCTATGGCGACATCCGCACTTTTGAAAGCTTCAGATGTAAAATCATTTTGGTTGTCGACATCGATAATACTTACAATTTCATGCCCTCTGGATAGGGCTATTTTTTCTATTGTACGGCCCATTTTGCCGTATCCTATCAGTGCTAATTTCATTTTTTACAAATTCTGTTTAAAAACATCAGTACCCTTCTTCTCAGATTCGAAGATATAGTTTATCTTGCAAATATAATGAAAGTCAATTGATTTTTCAGATATAAAAGGTTCATTTTATGGAAAAGCTGATGTATTATATTTGGTTGCATCGTTTATTTTCGGCAAAAGAATTGAAGACAACGGATGGGTTACGAGTACAAGTGATTGACCCTGGACGGCAAAATACAGATTCTGGACCGGATTTTTTTAATGCTAAAATTAAGATTGGAGAGAAATTGTGGGCAGGTAATGTAGAGATACATCAACGTTCATCTGATTGGTTGCGACATAATCACCAGCAGGATAAAGCATACGATTCTGTTATATTACATGTTGTGGAAAAAGCTGATTGTAAGATTTTTCGTATGAATGGGGAGCCTATTCCCCAACTTGAGATGGAGTGTTCTCCACGCTTTCGGGAGGATTATGTGCGTTTGGTGCAGCGTGATGCTTTTTTACCTTGTGGTCACCGTTTGGACGAATTGCCACCTCTTCTTTTGTCTGATTGGATAAGTGCTCTTTCTATTGAACGTTTGCAGCAGAAATCGGATCGTATATTGAACTGGTTGGACATGTATAAAGGTAGTTGGGAAGATGTCTGCTATATTACATTTTCCAGAACGTTAGGTTTTGGAACAAATAGTGATACATTTGAACGTTTGGCCCGCAGTTTGCCACTTCTATTTATGCAAAAACATGCTAATTCATTATTCCAGATTGAAGCTTTTCTTTTTGGACAAGCTGGTCTTTTAGAACGAGAGGCATGTGGGGATGATGTTTATTATAATCGCTTGTGTGATGAATATGCATTTTTAAAGAATAAATTTGGTTTGACTCCGATTAATGGTGACAGTTGGAAGTTTTTCCGATTACGGCCAGTAAATTTTCCTCATCAGCGGATTGCAATTCTTGCTCAAATTATACATCAAGGTTTTTCTTTATTTTCTCAGATTTGTGAGAGAAAGGAAGAGAAGGAATTTCGGGATATTTTTCATTTTCGATTGAGTGGATATTGGGATACCCATTATGCATTTGGGCAGCAATCTCCTTCTGTAATAAAAGTTTTAGGAAATACGGCAATTGATATAATCTTGATAAATACTGTGGCTCCATTGCTGTATAGTTATGGTATAAAAGTGGGTAGTGATTTATATTGTGACCGGGCTTTACTTCTTCTGGAGTCTTTACGTCCTGAAGAGAATATGATTATTCGTCAGTTTCGTGAGGCAGGAATTAAAGCTGGAAATGCATTAGAGAGTCAAGCTTTGATTCAATTACATAAAATATATTGTGATTCCCGTAAATGCCTTTATTGTCGTATAGGTCATAAACTATTATCTCAAATGGCACTGAAATAATGTTTTTTCATACCTTTGCCTGGATTTTCAAAAGATATTAAGGTAGAAAGTTATGACTAAGCAGGCGAGAAGTTTTGCTGCAGGGGGTACTGCATTTTCTGTTTTATTGGCTTTAGGTTTGAGCCATATGTTGAATGATACATTACAAACTCTTATTGCAGCTATTTATCCACTGATAAAACAATCATTGACTCTGTCGTTCTCTCAAATAGGACTAATAACATTGGTTTTTCAGTTTTCATCGTCGGTATTTCAGCCTGTAGTAGGATGGTATACAGATAAAAAACCACAACCTTATTCATTACCGGTAGGGATGACTTCTACTTTATGTGGATTATTTCTATTAGCTTTTTCAAATTCTTTGGGTATGGTGCTTATATCGGTTACATTAATAGGGATAGGTTCTTCTATTTTTCATCCGGAAGCATCACGTTTGGCATATTTGGCATCAGGAGGTCGGCCGGGTTTGGCTCAATCAATTTTTCAGGTAGGGGGGAATTTAGGGGGATCTTTAGGTCCATTGTTAGCAGCTTTAGTCATAGCACCGTTTGGGCAGAGAAATGTTGCATGGTTTACAGTCGTAGCTCTTTTATGTATTGGAGTAATGTTCCCTATCAGCCGTTGGTATAAACGAAATTTGTATTTTTTGCGCCAACGGGCAGCCAATAAAGTGAAAGAAGTAAACGCACATTTATCTCATCGTAAAATAGTATTTTCTTTATGCATTTTGTTGATACTCATTTTTTCAAAATATGTATATTTAGCCAGTATTAATAGTTATTATACTTTTTATTTGATCCATAAGTTCGGTATATCTGTACAAGCGTCACAATTTTATTTGTTTGCTTTTTTGTTTTCTGTCGCGGTAGGAACATTGGTTGGTGGCCCTATTGGAGATAAAGTGGGTCGAAAATATGTAATTTGGGTATCGATATTAGGGGCTGCACCTTTTACATTAGCAATGCCTTATATGGGATTGACGGGAACATGTATCATGAGTATATTCATCGGTTTGATTATTTCTTCTGCATTTTCCGCTATATTAGTTTATGCACAGGAGTTGTTGCCGGGAAAGGTTGGTATGATTGCCGGTCTATTCTTTGGTCTGGCATTTGGCATTGCCGGTATTGCATCTGCAGTCTTGGGTAACATTGCTGATGACAGAGGCATTGAATATGTGTATCATGTTTGTTCCTGGTTGCTCCTTATTGGTATTGTTACCGGTTTTCTTCCTAATTTAGGGAAGAGGAAATAGAGGGAATAAAAAAAGCTCAGAATATTTTTATATCTGAGCTTTTTATATTCTTATGTTAAAAGTAGATTTTATTGAATTAAGTCATATTTTTGGTCTATGCCCCGTTCGTTGATATTAATACCTTCTTTCATCCAACGTGGCTCTTTTGTTTCTTTTAGATAATAGTCAAAGAATTGTGTCATTCGTATAGTCCAGTCTCTTTGAGCACCTTCTCCTGAAAGAAAATGACCTTCATTTTTATAATTTAATAACCAAGCGGGTTTCCTTAGTCTGCGCATGGCCAGGTACAAGGCTCGTCCTTGTTCATAAGGAACGGCTTCATCAGCATCGCAGTGGTATATTAGCAGAGGGGTTTCTATCTTATCAGCATCTAATAAAGGTGAGTTTGCTAAATATTTATCTTTTGCTTCCCAAAGAGTTTTACCCATTCGACTTTGAGTTTCTTCATACATAAACATACGAGGCATACCACTGCCATTACGAATGCTTAAATATCCGGTAACCATATCAACTATCGGTGCTCCTATATTTGCACAAGCGAACATGTTTGTTTTTGTGACCAGATAAGCCGTTTGGAATCCAGACCAACTGTGCCCTTGTAAACCTATTTTCCCAGGAGTAGCAATCCCTTTATCAATTAGCATTTGTGTTCCACTTACTACTGCGTCGTAACAGCTTTTTCCGGGCATACCAATTGTAAAATGGATATCAGGTGTAAATACAATATAACCATTGCTTACGAAGGTTATAATATCGGCCATAGCGCTACTTAGTCCGGGAGTACGATAAACATAAGCATCGTTAGAATGTGTTTCATAAAATTGTACGAGTGTCGGATATTTTTTGGTTGAATCATAATTTTCGGGTAAGTAGAGTAATCCTTCGTTTTCTTTTCCTTCATAATTGGTCCATTTGACAACTTTTACCGTTCCCCATTTATATTCGCTCTGCTGTGGATTAGCATTTGTTATTCGTGTTGGGTTGGAAAAATCTATTTTGCTCCACCACAGGTCTCTAAACTCATCAATATTTTGACGTACCCATATACAATATTTCTTGTTTTCGGATATTTTATGAATGGAATATTGGTAAGGTCCATAGGTTAATTTCTTCAATTTCCCATTTTCGTTAAGGGAATAAATACCTTCTTCTTTAGTGATATGATTGAATAGTTTGACTAAAATATTTTCATTAGGGGAGAAAACTTTAGTATCAAAATTTGAGGTAATCTTACGTATAGACATTTTATTTTTACGCCCGTATTCTTGAGTGAAACATTCAGGCATGTCTTTCCCTGTCAAATCAATTTTCCACCAATCATATTCTCCGTATAATAAAACAGAATTACCGTCAGCCATCCATCCGGCTATTCCATATGATGGTGCTGGGGCAGGTTTATCATATAATTTATAGTACATTTGATCGCCTGTAGCAGTTGATATATCAGATACTTTTCCTGTTGTTCCATCTATTTTGTTCCAAATGTGATTTATAGGATCATACATGACTGCGTATTTGCCTTTAGGACCCCATTCTGGACGTTTTCGGTATTTTGTTCCGACGAGTTGCCGCTTTCCTGTAGATAAATCAGTTAAGTATATATCAAAAGGAGTATCATCTACCCACTCTTTGTCCTTTAGGTAAGGTCCATCATCAGTAGAGATGACAAAGCGGATATCGTCGCAGTCGTAAGGATAATATACATCGAATTTTGCAGGGGCGACCATGACCAATCTTTTATTTTCGGGGATGTAGATATATTTGTCGTATTCTTGTTTGTTGTACCGGCTTTTTCGTTGAGTTGTCGGTACTTCGTATTCATTCCAAGTCCATAATTCTAATTCAAAACTTGAATCAGAATTTTTATTTTTTTTCTTATTAACCGTATTTTGTTTATTCGTTGTTATAGGTTTAAGTTCGAGAGTAAAATACTTTTTATTATTGGCAAGATTAAGTTTATGTATCTCCATTCCAGCAGGAACAGGGATTTCTTTTTTATCTAATAATAAATTATATTTTTTATTTTTTAAGGAGAAGTTGTACCAGAGAGAATCTTCTCCTATATTGAATGAACCGGTGAGAGTCTTTTCTGAAAAATTGAAATGTTCAGGATACTTCTCATTTCCTTGATATAAAACTTTATATGGACCAGCTATAGGACCATAAAGGATTTGGTTTCCTTGTTGATGTTTTTGAATGAATATTATAGATTTATTGTGATTGTAAAAATTGTAACTTTTTATACTATCGATATGTAAAGAATCTCCAGTTTCTATATTTCGGATAATCAGACGATTAAATTGAGGTGTCCTTTTTACGGAGTCTTCCGGGATGTAAATTGTTGATGCTGAAAATACAGTCTGACCGACAGGAGATAGTGGTTCTATATATTGCCATTCTCTTGTTTTCTTATTTTTCAAAGACATTAACATAGTATGAGTATTACCTGTAGTGTCGGATGTTTCGTACATCAAATACCGGTCGTTGTATAAAAATATTACTTGATCGATATTAGGAATAGAATCGTATTGTTTCTTTTGTGTGTCATATAGATATAATTTCTTTTCGCTTTTTTGA
This sequence comes from Coprobacter secundus subsp. similis, assembly GCF_015097275.1. Classification (GTDB taxonomy): domain Bacteria; phylum Bacteroidota; class Bacteroidia; order Bacteroidales; family Coprobacteraceae; genus Coprobacter; species Coprobacter secundus. The sequence goes on along the minus strand of NZ_AP023322.1, from coordinate 2,795,340 downwards.
TTGTAGTCTTGTGGTGTGATATGGTAGGTTACCCAGCGTCCCGAAAAAGAAATATTGGGTGATTCTACACGTTTCCAACGTTTATAGGCATCTATTTCTAATGATTTTTTTTCAGCCTGACCAGATATATTACACAAGAAGGTCAAGCATATACCGTAAAGAATACCGCAAATAAAAGAGTTTTTGACCATCATTATTATTTGATTTTTTTATTATTTTTTACCCATATTTCTATGTTCCCGATAATGAGATTATCGGGAACATAGAAATATGGGTAAATTATTATGACAAATCATTTATATTTATTTTTGATTTCTGTAATCTTTTATTCCAGAGAACCAGTCGGCACTATTGTCGTCCATAAGATGACGAATGAAATGGAACCATAATTTGTGTTCGTAAAAAACATCATCGGCTGTGGTAAACCCATGTTTGCTGCCAGGTAGCACCATCATATCAAAATTTTTTCCTTCTTTTATCAGAGCATTTGCCATGCGGAAGGTATGTGCAGGATTTACATTGTTATCGATATCACCTGTTACAAGTAGCAGTCCTCCTTTATAATTTTTTGCCAATTGCATATTAGTTCCGACATTTACTTCCCATGAACTCTTTCCGGATATGGTATCAGGAATTTCAGTGACTCCATTGTGAACCTCGACAAACCATTTATTGTAGATAGTATTGTCATGGTTCCCTGCGGCAGATACTGCAGCTGAATAGAAATCCGGATATGTGCAGATAGCTGCTGTAGCCATAAATCCTCCACCTGAATGTCCGTATATCCCGACTTTTTTACCGTTGATGAATGAATACCTTTGGGCTAATTGTTCTATGGCGTATTTGTCGTCGGCTAAAGGATAATCTCGTAAGCGTCCGGAGCTGTATGTATGATATGCTTTTCCTCGCATTGGTGTTCCTCCTCTATGTCCGACGGATATCACAATGAAACCTAATTGTGCCAGACGGGTATTTCTGTCATGGATAAGAGAAAATTGTGTTGGGACAAATTCAAATTGAGGTCCGGGATATACATATGAGATAATCGGATAGCATTTGGTCGAATCAAAATCAAAAGGTTTCCACATGACTCCGTATAGGTCAGTAACTCCATCGGCAGACTTTACGCTAAAGCGCTCCGGAGCTTTCCATCCTGCTGCATAAACTCTCTTTAAATCTGGTTTAGGAAGTTCCATAATGATTTTTCCATGCTTGTTTCGGACTACAGGACAGGGAGCAAGGTCTACACGTTGGTAGTTATCTATAATGTAATTTCCTGATTTGGATACAAAAGAAGAAGCGTGGTGAGCATTTCCAGGAGTTAATAATTCGAGAGATTCCGGGTGGTCAATATTGACTTTATATAACATGTAATAATACGGGTCTACGTTTTTTTCTCTGCCTAAACCAAAAAAGTAGACGGTTCTTTTCAAAGTGTCAATTTTGTTGATTGGGCCGGCTACCCATGGTCCGGAAGTAACTGCGTGTTTGAAATTTCCTTCTCCATCATACAGGTAGAAATGTCCCCATCCGGTACGCTCAGATCGAAATAAAATGTCTTTTCCATCATTTAAGAAGGTAACATTTGCCATTTTAAAATCGATATAAGGTTTGTCGATTTCTTGTATTAAAGTTTTGACCTTTCCTGTTTCTGTATCCCCAACACATATCTCCACAGTATCAAATTTTCGATTGGTACGTTTAAAATAGATGCGTTTACCGTCTTCTGAAGGGTATAATACCTCGACATATTGGTCGTGCCATTTTTCAAGTTTTATATGGGTTATTTTGCGGGTTTCTACATCAATTACATCAAGATGTGTATAAAAACTTTCCGAATCGCCTGCCATGTCGTATTTATAGGTAATTAATTTAGGCCGAGGTCGTTCAAGAGAATTGATAACCCAAAAATCTTTTAGTTCTCGGTTATCGTCCCGTAAAGCAAATATTTTTTTTGAGTTTTTAAACCATTTGGCGATAGATGTTGTAGGGATCGTATCATCTTCCACCGGTTCGTAGGCATAAGTAAAATTCTTTTCTCCGTCGAAGGTTAATTGTATTTCTTTCCCATCACCACCTTTTTCTTTATTTTTTATCATAAAGAGATTATCCCCTTTAGAAAAGACAATATAAGTACTGTCTGGAGAAAATTGTTTCCAGCTTTCTATTCCTTTCCAAGGTTTGACAGTATCTATTTTATTGATTTGTTGAGTTTTTAGATTGTAACGATATTTGTTATTTTCGTGCTCGAATGTAAAAGAGTCCCCTTTTTTATTGAATTTTATATGGGAAATATTTAATTTTTTGTCATTAAATATTTCGCGACTTTCCTCATTGAGTTGCATGGCCACTGTTTGGGGATCGAAGAGCAGAGATAATTTTTTCTTTTTGGGGTCCACTAAATAGTATTTTGTCCCTTCATCGGTTGTGAATGAGTACCAGAATTTATCAGTATTATTTATAAATGTTGGTAAGCAAGAAAGGGAGTTATCTCCTAAATTCATTGCTCTAAGATTGCTCCATTTGTCAGCTAATTTAAAGTTGGGTTTTATTTTTTGTGCATAAGTGCCGTAAATGGAAGCCAGACACAAAAGCAGGAATACGAAATATTTTTTCATTGTTGATCAGTTTTTTATTCTTTAGTACAATCATTTATTTCACCCCAGGAGTCTGAGCGGTCGTCATGCAGAAGATATTTAGCAAAATAATTCCACATTTTATGTTCGAAAAATTTTTCAGAATCACCGGAGTATCCATGTCCACTACCAGGCAATACAATTAAGTCAAAATTCTTACCAGCTTTGATTAGTGCGTCAGCCATTCGATAAGTATTAGCTGGATGTACATTGTGGTCCATGTCTCCAGTTACCAATAGGAGATGTCCTTTGAGATTCTTGGCAATTTCCATATTTGTAGGAATTTTGCATGAGTAGGAATAATCTTTATGTTCTACTCCAACACTATCTTTTACTGTTTTTACAGTTTCTTTTACACCATGATAGCATTCGGCCCATCCACGGTTATATATATTATTGTCATGGTTTCCAGAACACGAGACTGCAGCTGTGTAGAAATCCGGGTATGTACAAATGGCTGCTGCGGCCATAAATCCTCCGCCTGAATGTCCGTATATCCCGACTTTTTTACCATTGATAAATGGATATTTTTGAGCCAGTTGTTCTATTGCTGCTTTGTCGTCGGCTAAGGGGTAGTCACGCATGTTTCCATAACCAAAGCGATGATATACCTTTCCCCGCATAGGAGAACCTCCACGATGTCCTACTGTAATAACAATAAATCCTAATTGTGCCATACGGGTACAATAGCTGTTGTCCAGTATAAATGCTGTTGGCACATATTCAAAATAAGGTCCTGGATATACACAAGAAATAATCGGATAACATTTAGTCGAATCGAAATCAGCGGGTTTCCACATTACGCCATAAAGATCAGTTATACCATCAGCTGCTTTTACCGTAAATCTTTCGGGCTTTCTCCAACCGGCTTCATATACTGGTTTGAGATCTGGTTTAGCCAATTCGAGAATAACCCTTCCATTATTATCTTTTAATACTATAGTAGGCTCCTTGTCTACTCTTGAATAAGTATCTATATAATATTTTTTTGATTTTAAGAATCGTGCGTTATGTTGTCCGTCTTCTGTACTTAATGGTGTTACACCTTCTTTATCTATATTTGCTTTATAAAGCATATAGTAATACGGATTTATCCCTTTTTCTTTACCATATCCATAGAGGTAAATTGTGCGAGCTAAAGTATCTATTTCGGCTATTTGGCCAGATACCCATGGCCCAGAAGTGATAGTGTTTTTCAAGTTACCATCTCCGTCATAATGATAATAATGTCCCCATCCCGTACGTTCGGAACGAAATAGGATATCTTTACCGTCATTCAAAATGGCGACACTACGAGCATGTGGGTCACGATATGGCTTGTCTTCTTCATGTATAATTTCTTTTACTTTTAGAGTAGATGTGTTTACAGAACATATATCAACTTCGTCCCAAGTCCTTTTGGTACGTTCGAAAAAAATTTCTCCTTTTTTTGTATCTGTCAGAGGCATAATATACTGATCAGGCCATTTTTCTAAGTCTACTTTTTCTAACTTTTTCTTTTCGATATCTCCAATCCAAAGTTCAAATTGAGTAAGATTTTCTTCACCGGGCATTTCGTATCGGTATGTTTTTAATGTTGGGCGTTTGGTCAAGGAATTTATGACCCACATATCTTTTAGCTTTCGTGTGTCTTCTCGTATAATATAGATATGTTTGGAGTCTTTGCACCACCGAGCATTTGTTGCAACTTCTTTTTCTTTTTCGTCGTTTTCAGAATTACGTGCATACGAATAGTAACGTTCTCCGTCAGTTGTCAATTGTATTTCAGTTGTATCTATTCCCATTTTCTTATTTCCTTTGATATAAAGATTATGGTTCTTAGCATACATGATGTATTTTTCGTCTGGGGAGAAATTCATCCATGAGAAAATGATGTCATCATCTGCCTGTTTTTCTTCTTCTACTATAGCTGAAACTTTTTTGGACTTACGGTTGTATTCATATTTTTTCCCTCGTCTTTCGAAAGTAATAGAAGAAAGGTCTTTAGAGAATTTAATATCTGAGATTTTAAGATCGAATGGGGAAATGACATCTCGAGTGATTAAACTTATACCTTCAGCTATGTCAGCGTTGTTAAAAAGTAGACTTTTTTCTTTTTTATCAGGGTCTACAAAGTAGTATTTAGTACCTTCTGACGTAGTAAAGTCAAACCAAAATTTGTCTGAGTCGTTGATTGGGTTAGGTGTTATAGTCAGACTCATTTTACTTAAGGGTTTGCCCAAAGAAAATTGTCTGAATTTTTCAGCAAGTTGGTAATTTGCTTTTTGCTGGGCAGAAGTTATCGTTGATGACGATAACAGTATAAGCAACAATATACAGATTTTTAGTTTCATAGTTAAGTTTTGTGTGTTGTTGTCAAATGATAATTACATCGGGTATGATTAATTATGCCCGATGTAATTGATTGGAATTATTAATAGGCTTAGTTTATACTATAAGAGACTGTATTTGAAAGTTTCCCAAATTTGTATAATACATCAATTATTTTTCCAAAATTACTGTCTACAGTATTTTCATTCGGGTACAACTGTTTCAAGGTTGCGGTTCCAGTCGGAACTTTATTCTTGTCTTTCTCTTCGATAACCTCGTAAATGTAGAACTCTCCGGTAGTCAATCCTATACCTATATGTCCGTTATACTCGGGTTTAGAACCACTATAAGGATATTTAGCAATATCTTTATATGAAATAGAAGCTATTTCGGAAGGGAAGTCCTTTAGCTTCAGTCCAGTACCGTTACTTCCAGCTTCAAAAGGGCAATACCATAATTGGTTACCATTTGCAATCATCATAAATTTTTTATGAGGGAAAGCCACAGCATCTTTGTAATTCGTGAACATTGAGGAAGAAACTACCTTCATATTATCTGCCTTGATGTTTATTTTTTCGTTACCATAAGCGAGTTCCAAGGTAAAATCCCTAAACCAGTATTGTCCCCCCTTTTCTAAAATAGCTACCCAGTTGCAAGGCTTAGATTCCCCAATAACATGTGGAAATATATTTATAATATTATAAGAAATATTCTTAAATTGCGGATTACTAGCGTCCGTTTCCGTTATTGGAACTTGATTCCCATTTTGCCGGTTAGAACTCATATTCATCGTTGGATCATAAGGTTCGGAAGAACTGTTTGCTTGACCATCATCTACAATACCTACTAATGAATTATCATCTTTGGTTAAAGCTAAGAAATATTTTGCTTTTGAAGTAGCTTTATTTGTTGCATATATTTCTTTGAATACCTGCCCTCCAAAAAGAGGATCACTCATGTATTTTCCTGCGTGGAAATCATTGATAGCAGCTTTTGTATTGAAGTATAAGCGACCTTCTTTATCACGAATACATTTGGAAGTATAAGTCATTACAGCATTTTCGGGTTCACAGTCTGCCGGCATTCCGTCCATAAATTCTTCCTCAGTGTATATTTCTCTTGTGAAAGAGTTTCCGTTTAGTTCTACCCATTTGTTTTTTTGCATTACAATGACTTCGTCATTTAATACTACACTATTGCCGAAATTGTAATAGTCTACGTAATTGAAATTTTCCAATAACTTCTGAGGACCACTACCTAATCCTGGCACAAAATCATGGTCTTCTCCTACATAATAGATAGAGTCATTACCACTTTCGTTGGTCGCTATTTTCATTTTTACAAATGAAAGTTGAGAACTACCATCGGCTCCTTCTGATAAAATCATCCATCCTTTAGCGTATGCTGATTGTACGTTGATTCTGGTATTTGCCGAGAACTTAACTCCGGTTTTATTATCGACAATAGTAAAAGTTACTTCATAAATTCCGATGACATCCGACGAAAAACGATAGGTTGGAGTAGTGACGTCCGTTTTGATTCCGTTAATGTACCATTCGTAACTGACATCAGGGTTTATGCTGTCAATAGTGAACGTAAATGTTGGAGCCAAAAGGAGCTCTTCTCCCTGAAACGGAGAGTATTCACTGTCAAAATTCCGAATAGTTTCACCGTTTTCGTCTTCTTTTAGTCCATTGATTTCTATATAATTGAAGTCGTTATCATCTAAACAACTTGTTATTGTCCCAGCTGTTATAACCAGAACAATCCATAATATTATCTTTTTCATATCTTTCATATTTTATCCGGCTACAGGAACTTGCATTGCTTCATTGTTTTCTTCATCCCATAGGGGAACGAGTCCATTTTTTATATTTTCAGGATCTTCATTGAATTCTTTAATTGTATTTTTTAATCTTAGAGAATATTTACGAAGGATATAAGTATCTTTTCCATCGAATTCTACCCCGTCTTTTTGTAATTCTTCCAAGAACATCAGATATTTTTTATCGGAATAGGAACCCAAATAAAATGCTTCAGCTATATTATACATGTCTCTGAAGTTGAAAACAGTCCACCACTCAGGTTTGAATATGCGGTCGGTTACGGAAATAATAGCAATTGAGTTTTCCCGGTTGCCTCTTTTTATCGTTTCTGTTTCGTTTACCCGTAATCCTAAAAACATATTTTTTGTTTTCAACTCATCAAAATTGATAAAATGCACCGTTATGGTATCGGTAAATTGCCCGGCTTTGATAATGCATTTTTCTGGCAAAATATATTTGTCAGAAGGTAATGTTGTCACCGTAGGGTCTGCGCTTACATTGAATACCAAATCCTCATGGTTGACTTTTCCATTTACCGTAACTCCTATTTTTATATCGATTTCTTTGGCACCGCCATCTTCCGGTTCTTTAAACAAAACGAATGATGTGACAGTGGTGTCTTTGGTAGCATCCAAAGCAAAAGACACGTAAGAGATTTGGTTATCGTTAGTTAATAAGTCTTTCTCTTCACAAGAATAAAGAGAAGCTATTAATCCTAATATGAATATTATTTTTTTCATTATTTCTATGGTTTATTCTTTAATTAAGATTTGTTTCCGAATCAGGCAAAGGCATTACATAATTCTCATTAGTAGGAGATACATTGGTAGTCGATGTTTTAGGTATAGGCTGATTTAGGCGTTTGTACATAAAGAATATTTGTCCTTCGCCTATAAATTCTCGTCGGGCATCATTCACTATCAGTTTTATGAAATCGTCTTTGCTATTGACTGTTGAGTAATCTAAAGCTTCCAGTCCACGAGCCTCTTTTACAATGTCGAGATATGATTGGGCTTCATCCGGATTTTTATCATAAATAGATTCCGCTGCGATATAATACATTTCTGATAGGCGCAGTGCCGGGATGAGATTATTGTTTGTTCTGGAAACTATGGAACTAAGCCCTTGCTTATAATATTTCAATGTTCGGTAACTATAATATACTTCTTCCATTTGATATTTAGAACGATAATCATCTTCTAAATCTTCTCCAAAAATAGATTCTACATTATTAATTGCAATAAATGTTTTCTCATAATCTTCTTTTGAGTCATTTATGTGATTGGCCTCTTGGTCCCAATCGGTTAAGTCCGTATTATAAAAAGCCAGGATTACATCTCCATATAATTTCATATTACCGTCATATTCGATATCATAATAATCTGAAAAAGCGAAATTGCTTTTTTTCTTGATGACTTTCATTGCTTCGGTATATGCTTCATCATATTTTTGGGCATATAGATATGCTCGAGCTAAGATTCCTGTGATGGCATAATAATTCATACGATATCCTCGACTGTTGAGAAATCGTTCTTCTCCTGAAGCTATGTTTTCAAATCTGCTGGAAGTACTGAACCCTGAGTTTTTATCTACTATTTGCATAATGGACTGAGCTTCTTTCAGGTCTCTAATAATTAGACTTAAGCATTCTTCGACTGTCTTACGATTGCTTATATATGATGGGTATACATCAACGTAAGGAATATATACATTTGTAGGGTGTGTCGAAGGTGCCGGAGCATATAGTCGTAATAAGTCGAGATGGATATATGCCCGAAGGGCGATTGCTTCTCCGAGAATCATATTTTTTTCTCGATTTCGTCCGTAAAATAGAGTACTGTCTTTGGTTTGAACATTTTGAATGATGTTATTGCAATTGGCTATGGAATTCCATGCTTTTTCCCACATAGCATCTGTGACAGAGACAACGTCATTATCTTTGTATTTGTAGTCTAATAACCGTTTCATATCCTTAGTTGAAGCATCTGAGGCAACAGTCAGGTCGTATACTTGGCCTAAGGATTCGATGATGCCCCAAGAGAGATTGCGTCCATATAATTCTCTCATCGATAATTGCCGGTACACACCATTAAGAGCATTGCGAAAACCATTACCAGTTTTGAAAAGTTCTTCTTCTTTAATTTGGTCAGAAGGAATTACATTGAGCCAGTCGTCGCAGGAGCTTAACAGAGTACTTCCTAATAAACCGGCAATAATAAAGATTTTATTTATTTTCATCTTGTTTCCTTAATTTTAAAATTGAACTTTAACAGCAAAGTTTATATCCCAAGCTTTTGGATAGTCAAGACCTCTTTCTCTTTTTACTGTAGATATGTAGAAAAGGTCGTTTGTACTGATTTCGAGCCTTAGCATGTTCATGTGCATTTTTTGTATCCATTTGCGCTCAAAATCATAACTTAATGTAAGAGCGCTCATATTCAGAAGGTTATTTGTCTGGACAAAACGGGAAGAAGGTAGTGTTGTTGCATTACGATCTTTAATATCCTTTAATTGAGTGATATCGCCCGGTTTTTGCCAGCGATCTGTCAATACACGGAGGTCAACATTCGAATATGCTATATCGGCATTTTCGACATTATCAACCAATGTCTGGTTATATGCCTGTCCGCCACATTCATATAGGAATGAAGCAAAGAGGGTCCAGTTTCTATAACCTAAATTGAATCCGAATGAGCCTTGTACTTTGGGTTCTGTATTTCCTAATACGACTTGTTGAGAAGCTTGCCATGTCGAGGAAACGGAACCGTCACGATTGAGGAAAAGTTCTTTTCCTGTAGTAGGATCTATACCCAAAGATTGAACTCCCCATATAGAAGTAATAGAACCTCCTTCGGCATATTGAGGAATGGGGATAGCATATTTACTATCACTGCTTGCATTTACTGTATTTTGGTATTGTTCTGCTTCAGCGTAGTATTTTTGCACTCGTTCATTATATGCTTTCTGTGAATCTGAAATTTTTAGGATTTTATTTTTGTTATGGGATAAATTTCCCCATAAAGCCAAATTCCAATTTTTCGTTTGTACGATATCTCCGCGTATTTGGAATTCCACACCTTTGTTTTCAACTTCACCAAGGTTATTTTTGTAAGTGCTGAATCCGGAAGTTGTAGATAAGGTAACATCATTGATGAGGTCAATCGTTTTTTCATAGAAATAATCACCTGTAATGGTCAATCTTTGATTGAAAAATTGGAAGTCAAAACCAACATCGAATTTATCTGTTTTTTCCCAAGAAAGATTTCTATTTCCCAGAGCTTTCAATGTTACTCCATATCCGGTAACGTACCATTCGTCAAACATAGCTTCATACATTGTGGTCGCTGCGTATGGTGCAAAATTGACTTTACCAGTTCTACCATAGGAGCCCCGGATTTTTAATTGATTTATATATCGGTTCCCTTTCAGAAACTCGTAATTATGGATGTTAAGACCTATACCTCCAGAAAAGAACGGTGCCCATTTCTGGTTAGACCCAAATTCCGAAGAGCCGTCAAAACGGACGGCTGCATCTAATAAATAGATATTGTCATAGGTATAGTTTAGACTTCCTATTGTACTGAATAGCCGAGTCGTATTTTCTGATTTTGTTGGCTTTTTATAGATTTCAGCAGCATAATTTAATGAGTGAAATTCTCCCGACGGGAAACCTCTATAATGTGCACTTGTACTACTTGTATTTGTTGACGAGGCCTCTACACCTAAAGAGAAATTTAGGTTATGTTTTTTGAGAGTTCGGGTATAGTATAAGAAAGCATTTGTATTCCATCTGAGATCATCTCCTTTATCTGTATATAAATCTCCTGCCAGGTGTTCATCTTCAGAACTTCCTAATACTGATACTTTATTAGATAGAGGGTCGATAAACTTCTCTCCTTTAATAAATTGTTTGGTGATACTGAATTGTCCTTTAATGGTCCAGTAAGAATTTATATACCAGTTGAAGCTTAGATTATCAAGAAATTCATCGTAGCTGTCCCAATCATAATTATGTAATGTTGCTTCATAAAGGGGGTTATTCGCTGTTCGGTTTCCAGAAGTAGAGAAGGGGAGAGTCTTTTTTAGCGTCCCGTTGTCTTCATACGGTGTATCATAAGGTTGCAATTTGGAATAATCACTGAATGCTCCGTAAGGAGATTCTTGAGATTTCATATGTCCGTAAGATACGTAATTTTTTACTTGAAGATTACTCAACCGATAGTCGATTGAAAACCCAAAACTGTACCGATTACGATAAGAATCTTTCATTACTCCATTATCGTTATTGTAGGAGGCATCGATGCCATAACGCAGATCTTGATTTCCACCTTCGATATATAAACTATGCTTGTGATTAAATGCATTACGTAAAGGTAAAGACAACCAGTCTGTATCTACTCCTTTTACGATTTGAGCATATTTTTCATAGTATTTGTTCATACCGTCAGCGTGAGAAGGCACAGAATTAATTGTATTTCCCGGTTCGAATAGTCCACTAAGTCTTTCTATTTCGAGTTTTTCGGCGGCGTTTGCTAAACGGTAGTCTGACAAATCGGGCATGGATAAGGTCCCTGTAAAATTGTATGATACTCTTACTTCTCCTGGTTGAGGTGCAACTGTTGTAATAACGACAACTCCATTAGCGGCACGAGACCCGTACATAGCTGTAGCTGCAGCATCTTTTAAGATGGTAATACTTTCTATACGGGATGGATCGAGGTCATAAACTTTTTCTACGCTTACTTGGAATCCGTCCATAATAAAAGTCGGGAGATTCGGATTATTTTGTAGGTTAGACTTTGTAAGAGGGTCCTTGTCCAATTCCTTTATTCCGATTCCTGATCGTCCACGGATATACATTTCCGGTAAAGAGTTCGGGTCAGAGCCCCATTGGTCATTCGTTTGTATACGGAATGACGGGTCAAATGTCTGTAAGGCACTTATGACATTTGTGGGTGAAACTTTCATCAATTCGTCTCTTTTTACGGTTGTGGAACTACCTGTAAAACTGGATTTTCGAATGTTTCCATAACCCGTGATGACAACCTCTTGCGTGGTGTGTTCGTCTGCTTCCATCAGGATGTTATAATATGAACCTCCATGTACAGATATAGTCTGTTTTTTCATACCGAGAAAGGATACGGTAATAGCTAAGTTTTCATGTCCGTTAAGGGATAAAGAAAAGTGTCCGTTGGCGTCGGTAGAAGTACCTCTGACAGAACCGACTAATAAGATTGTGGCTCCAGGTAGAGGACGCCCTTCCGGGTCTCTTACGATTCCTTGTATCGATCCAGATGGAACATTTTTGTTGCTTGTCTTTTTACGTATTATAATTGTATTTTCTGTATATTCATACATGAGGTTTGTCCCTTTTAAGCAAATATCTAATACTTGTTTGATGGTAGCATTGCTTAAATTATAATTTTTACGAGGAAGATTGGCAACATCATCGTTACTATACATGAAACTGACATTTGCCTGTTTCTTTATAGCGGAAAATACTTGCTTGATAGATGCATTTTGTAGTTGTAGATTGATTTTTGCATCTTGGTTTATGGCCGCATTCGCGGGAATAGTCATAGTTATCAATATGACTATGAAGGCTATTTTGTGAAGTAGCCGAATACATAATTTACTCATAGCGCATTACTTTTCTTTACATGGAATCTGTTTAGTTACTTTTTTAATTAAGCATAATAGATCTTCATACATTTAATTTTCATCATTAATCATAGGCTGTTAATTAATACAATTAGAATACATATTATTAAACTACATATTATTTTTTATCTACAATGATAGATTGATTTTTGAAACCGAATTTGACTTTATTCATTTTTTCCATTAGGGATATGATTTTTGATAAATCTCCGTATTTTTTGACATCAATAGTAAAATGCATATCTTCAATGTCTGGAGCATTATATGTGACATCAAAATTATACCAGCGTCCCAATTCATTCATTATTGTTGATAGTGGGGCATTTTCAAATACTAATCTTCCGTCTTTCCAGGCTGTGTATAGATAAGTTTCGACTTCTTTATTTGAAACCAAACCTTCTTGGTTTATACATATTTGATTACCGGGTAAAACTTTGTAGGATTTATTTTTATGTTCTATGTTTATAGCTCCTTCGACAAGGGTCGCTGCACAGACTGGTTCGTTTTCGTAGCATCGAATGTTAAATTTTGTCCCTAAAACCTTTATTTTCATTTGAGATGTTTCAACGATAAACGGATGTTCTTTGTCGTGGGTAACACTGAAATATGCTTCTCCTTTGAGATATGCGTGACGATTTTCTTTCGAAAATACCGTTGGAATTTTTAATTCAGATTCCGAATTAAGATATATTACAGTTTCATCATCAAGTTTTACAATATATTCTCCTCCACGGGGAACTTTGATTGTGTTATATGTGTCTTCGTAAATTTCTTCGTAGATTTTTTTTATATAGAGAGTGTCTTCTTGGCTGATTAGCTTATAATCTCCTTTTTCAATCGTGAAATTAGATAAGTCCTTTAAATCAAGACTTTCTCCGTTTGAGAATTGAAATATTGCATTTTTACATCCTGGATGAAATGTATAGGTATCTGTATGTTCTGTATTTTGTGAAGAATTTACAGAAAAATAAACAATTGTACCTATACCGATTAATAGAATGACTGTAGCGGCGATACGTGCCCATATAAAAGATTTTGACCTAAAAGGATATTTCTTTTTTATTTGTGAATGTAAATTATTCCATGATTTTTGACGTAAGTTTTTGTTATTATCTAAAATAGCTCTTTCAAGGAACTCAGAAGTGGATATTTTCCGGGCAGATTTTTGGTTTTCAGGGGAATATTTTTCCCATGCTTCTAAGTCATTTTTTTCATTCTTAGAAAGCTGCCCAGTTAATTTTTTGATTAAAAGCTGTTTTACTTTATTAATATCTGAATATTCCATTTTTTACGTCTTTATATAAAAGACACTAAAAAGTATATTAGGTATTACAAAAAGTTCGTTTTTTTTTAAATAATATGAGTTTTTGTTTGATTTTGTTGCTTATGATGGAGAGATTGATAAGATTCTGAGTAAAGAAATATCTGCTGCTTCATAAAAAACTCAATAGCCTTTGAGAAGTAGAAGAAGAGATAAGATATTTTCTAAACGTTTTTTTAAATAATGATTAGCATTGTTTATATGTTTCTTTATCGTATTGATTGAGATATTTAATTTTTCAGCAATTTCTTTTTGTGAAGCCCCTTTCAGGCTTTCGAGGTATACACGTTTACAGGAGTCGGGCAGTTCGCTGAAGGCTTCATTTATAAGCGCATATATTTCTGATTCTATGATTTTATTAATTATAGCGTCTTCAGATTCTTCGAATGATAGTTGGCTCAATCTTTCTTCGTTTATCTTTTGGTCCCGTATAAAATTTAGCATTCTATTTCGAACGGTCCGATATAAATAAGTCTTAAAGCTTGCTTCGTTGATGTATGTTTCTTTTTTCTCCCAAAGTTTCATCCATATATCTTGTAAAAGATCACAGATTTGTTCTTCGTCGGGATGGTATTGCATGGCGAAATGTTTTAATGCTGTGAAGTGGGTTTCATATTCTTGTTGAAAAACATGAATATTACCTAAATCAATAATATGGGCATTGCGATTGGCCATTCTTTGGAAATAAAGATATTTATTAAGTTTTCGAAGTTATTTATCTATTTTATAAACATTTTGTAACTTTTTCGGATACAAAGATATAAAAATTAAATTTATCCTACCCCAATAAGGTATTGTATGTTTAGACTAAGATTTTTTTTGAGCCTAATTTATCTGTTTTCCTGATATTTTGACTGTTTTGCCTGAACATTTATTTTGTACCGGTTGTTTCAATTGTAATTCTTAAATAAATCAGATATATGAAAAGTATTAAAGGAACGCTGACAGAGCAGAACCTGTTAAAAGCTTTTGCCGGTGAATCGCAGGCCCGTAATCGCTATTATTTATTTTCTCAGACAGCTAAGCTTGAGGGATATGAGGAAATTGCAGGAGTATTTTTTGAGACAGCAGAGCAGGAACGAGAACATGCAAAACGTTTTTTTGATTTTATGGAGGGGGGGATGGTCTCTATAACGGCTGAATATCCTGCCGGAAAAGTAGGAACAACTGCAGAAAATCTTTTGGAAGCGGCTGAAGGCGAGTTGCTGGAATGGTCGGCTTTGTATACGGACTCTGCGGGTATTGCATTGGATGAAGGCTTTAAAGATATTTCTGTCGCATTTAAAATGATTGCGAAAGTGGAGGAATTCCATGAATGGCGTTATCGAAAATTGTTATCTCGTCTTAAAGATGATATAATTTTTAAACGAGAGGAGCCGATAAAATGGCAATGTCGTAATTGTGGATTTGTGTATGAAGGGAAAACTCCTCCAGAAAAATGCCCGGCATGTCTTCATCCAAAAGCTTTTTTTGAGCCGATGCGTGATAATTATTAAAATTCGTAATCTCAATATACTAAAATTCCATAGTTGGAAATTTGATGCAAAGATTTCCAACTATGGAATTTTAGTATATAAATTTTTAGTCTTTGTTTTTTTGGGGATAGTCTATTGTGTAATGCAATCCTCGGCTTTCTTTTCTGGCCATAGCTTGTTTTATAATAAGGTAACCGACATTTATGAGATTTCTAAGTTCACATATCTCTCGAGAAACAACCGAGCGTGAAAACAGATTTTCTGTCTCACGATAAAGTATTTCAAGGCGATCCATGGCTCGTTTTAATCTTAAATTGGATCTTACAATACCTACGTATGCCGACATTATTTGCTCTACTTCACGTACGCTTTGTGTAATTAATACCATTTCTTCAGGTAAGGAAGTTCCTTCATCATTCCAGTCAGGTATTCCTTCTTTAATTTTTATGTTGGGTAGAGATTTTACAGCATGCTTTGCTGCGGCATCGGCATATACTACGGCTTCGATGAGTGAATTCGATGCCAATCTGTTTGCTCCATGAAGCCCTGTACAGGAACATTCTCCTACAGCGTATAGGTGCTCTATGGAAGAGCGGGCGTCCAAATCGACTTTGATACCTCCACAAAGGTAATGGCATGCAGGTGCTACAGGAATGAAATCTTTAGTAATGTCAATGCCTAAAGTCAGACATTTTTGATAGATATTTGGGAAATGTTTTTTGGTTTCTTCAGGATCTTTATGAGTGACGTCAAGATAAACGCATTCGTCGCCCCTAATTTTCATTTCATTATCGATAGCACGAGCTACGATGTCGCGAGGAGCTAAAGAACGGCGATCGTCATATTTTTGCATAAATTCTTTACCATCTTTGGTTTTTAGTACAGCTCCATATCCACGCATAGCCTCCGTTATAAGGAAACTGGGACGTTCTCCGGGATTATAGAGTGCCGTAGGATGGAATTGAATAAACTCCATATCTTTTACTTCCCCTTTTGCACGATATACCATAGCGATACCGTCTCCGGTGGCTACTGGAGGGTTTGTTGTTGTACTATATACGTTACCAATACCACCTGTTGCGATTAGTGTAGTTTTGGAAAGGAAGGTATGAATATGATTTGTTTTTTCGTCCAATACGTATGCGCCATAGCATTCGATATTATCAGAATGTCTGTTTACTTCTATCCCTAAATGGTGTTGAGTGATAATTTCTATAGCGAAATGGTTTTCAAATACTTTGATTTTCGGATGCTTTTTTAAGGCTCTGATAAGGCTATCTTGTATCTCGGCACCTGTGTTATCTTGATGATGTAGTATACGAAATTCAGAATGTCCACCTTCTTTGTGAAGATCGAATTCTCCTTTTTCATTTTTATCAAAATCGACCCCCCAACTTATCAATTCTTCTATTTGCCCGGGAGCTTCTCGTACTACTTTTTCAACAGCAGCTCGGTCACTGATATAATCACCGGCAATCATCGTATCTTCGATATGTTTCTCAAAATTATCGACTAAAGTGTTTGTGACTGATGCAATTCCTCCTTGAGCATAAAATGTGTTCGCCTCTTCGAGCCCAGTTTTACAAATAACGGCAACTTTGCCTTTTTCGGCAACTTTTAGAGCAAAACTCATTCCGGCGATACCCGAGCCGATAACGAGAAAGTCAAATTTGTGTACCATTTTACTTTATTTTCAATTACAATATGGCTATAGGTCATATGTATGTTTCCAAAAGACAAAAGTACAAAATAACTGGTAATTTTGTATCTTGCACCCAAAATCTATTTTATGCAACGTACGTTTAAATCAAAAATAGGATGGTGGATGTATGTACTGATCCTGTTTTTTTCTTTTTTCTTTTTTATAGCTATATGGGAAAGGTATATCATTTGGGCTGTTATTATGGCAGTAATTGATATCTGGTTCATATCCATGTTGTTACATACAGAGTATATAGTTCTGCCGGATGAAACACTTCTTTTAAAATCGGGGTATGCTCCTCGTTATCGGATAAAAATAAGCGATATAGTGTCGGTTGGTTATTCGAAGAATGCTCGATTGGGTTATGCTATTTCGTTTGATCGTCTTGTTATTACGTGGAATAGTGGACGATTACGGCATGAACAGGTATCGCCCCGGGATAAAGAGGCTTTTATTATTTTGTTGAAAAAAATAAACCCGTCAATAATTGTGGAGGATTATAAATGAAAAGTATAAAAATTAAGGCATTAGTAATAATAGGTGTGGTAGCTTTGGTCATGGCTTGTAATGTTGGGAATGGAAAGGTTGAACAGGAAATTCGGGATGCTTTTGATATGGGTTTATCTTCTTGGGTAGTTGAGGATGAGTCTGATTCTGCTGTTTTTGAGTTTCATCATGATACTCTTTTTATAAAATCTCCTGCAGGCCTAACTTTGTGGTATAATCGTAAACTCTCGGGGGAGTATCAAATATCTTATTTCATTTCTTTACAAATAGAGGGGGGAGTGCGCCTCTCTGATATGAATTGCTTTTGGGCTGCAACGGACCCTTTAAATCCGGATGATTTTTTCGCTCGCTCCGGTTGGAGACATGGAATTTTTAGCCGTTACAATTCTCTGAATATGTATTATGTCGGATACGGGGGTAATAATAATACAACTACCCGTTTTAGAAAATATTATGGTAAATATTATAATGTTGATAATAATAAAATTAAACCTCTTATTCAGGAGTATATTGACGCTGAACATTTGTTACAGCCCAATAGATGGTATAAAGTTATAATTACTGTAGCCAAAGGAAAAACTTCTTTTGAAGTAAATGGAGAGAGATTATTTGAACTTATGGATAAGGAACTTTATTCAGACGGATATTTCGGTATTCGCCTTCTTTCAAATCGGGCTGCTATTACGGGATTTACAATCCATTATTTATAAAACGAGAGTGAAACGTACTTCACTCTCGTTTTATAAATTAAACATTGAATCTAAAATGCATGATATCACCGTCTTGTACGATGTAATCTTTGCCTTCTACATTCATTTTTCCTGCTTCTTTACAAGCGGTTTCTGAACCTAATGCTATATAGTCATCATATTTTATAACTTCGGCACGAATGAACCCTTTCTCAAAGTCTGTGTGTATTATCCCTGCGCATTGGGGAGCTTTACTGCCTTTAATATATGTCCAGGCACGTACTTCTTGAGGTCCTGCAGTGAAGTAAGTTTCAAGATTTAATAGTTTATAAGCTGCTTGTATCAAACGGGATACTCCAGATTCTTCTAATCCTATTTCATTCAAGAACATTTGTCTTTCTTCATAAGTTTCAAATTCTGCAATTTCCGATTCTATTTTTGCAGCGACTATCAGTATTTCGGCATTTTCGTCCTTTATAGCTTCTCGCACTTCTTCAACATAGTGATTTCCGTTTACAGCACTATTTTCATCTACATTACAGATATACATGACCGGTTTACTGGTCAGAAGAAACAATTCTTTGGCTATTTTCTGTTCATCTTTTGTTTCAAAAGTAACAGTACGGGCCGATTTACCTTGTTCAAGAGCTTCTTTGTATTTCCGTAATACTTCATACATCAGTTTTGCATTTTTATCGCCACCTGTTTGTGCTTGCTTTTGGACTCTGTCGATGCGACTATTTATAGTTTCAAGGTCTTTTAACTGGAGTTCAAAGTCGATGATTTCTTTATCTCTTACCGGATTGACACTGCCATCTACGTGCGTTATATTATCATCATCAAAGCACCTTAGTACATGTAATATTGCATCTGTCTCACGAATATTAGCAAGAAATTTGTTCCCTAATCCTTCTCCTTTACTGGCGCCTTTTACTAAACCTGCGATGTCAACAATTTCAACAGTGGTTGGAATAATGCGTTGGGGATTTACGAGTTCGGCAAGTTTGTTGAGCCGGTTGTCGGGAACAGTAATTACTCCTACATTGGGTTCTATCGTGCAAAAAGGGAAATTTGCCGATTGAGCTTTTGCGTTAGATAAACAGTTGAATAAAGTGGATTTTCCTACATTAGGCAAACCTACTATACCACATTGTAATGCCATTTATATTTTATTTTGGTTGTGTTAAAAACTCAGACTTGAGAGTCCGGTTTTATTATATTTTGTAATTTTCATTTCTTGACTGCAAAGATAGCCAATCTTTTAATATTTAAACCGTATCTTTTAGGTTAATACTTTACTTTAATAATTTCTTATGTTTAAAATTTTAAGGTTTTCTTTTCGTATTTTCGATAAAATATGGTTAGTAAAGTAAATCCTATAAGGGCAAATGGTGCTCCCACTAGTGCTGGATACTGATATCCCATACCGGCTTGAAGAGGTAATCCTCCACAGTATGCACCAATGGCATTCCCTAAATTGAATGCTACTTGTACA
Source organism: Coprobacter secundus subsp. similis (assembly GCF_015097275.1). Classification (GTDB taxonomy): domain Bacteria; phylum Bacteroidota; class Bacteroidia; order Bacteroidales; family Coprobacteraceae; genus Coprobacter; species Coprobacter secundus. The sequence continues at coordinate 2,775,718 of NZ_AP023322.1, read as the reverse complement.
CTGGCTGCACCTAACATTTCTCCGCCTTTTGAGTGTCTGATAAGCAAAATCTGTTGAGGACTGGATAAAGCAAATAAACATGTTGTACATAGGCACATCAATAAAACAGCAAGCCAGGATATATTTGATAGCAGAAAAATAAGTAATAGTATAATACAGATACAACCTTGAGCAAAAGCTGCTACACGTCCGGGTGTATAATGGTCTGAAAATTTGCCTCCCATTAGGTTTCCTACTACCATTCCAAATCCTGCAAAGACCATTAGTAGTGTAATACTGTGTGGAGAGAAGCCTGCGACATTGGTCAGTAACGGATTTATATAACTATACCAACAGAATACGCCTCCGTTACCTAACATGGTCGCGAAGATAAGGAGCCAAGGTGCAGGAGATTTTAGAAAATGGAATTGGCCTTTGAATCCTGTATCTTTAATATTTTCGACTTCAGGAACCCAACGCCAGATGTAATAGAAAATGATAATTCCCCAAAATCCGACCAATAAAAACGTCATTCGCCAAGAAATAGCTGTACTTAAGGAGGTTCCTAAAGGAACTCCGAATAAATTGGCAATAGTCATTCCTGCAACTATAATAGATACGGCTTCAGAGCCTTTCCCTTTGTCTGCTAGTTTTTCTGCTACAATGGATGCAACACCGAAATAAGCGCCGTGTGGCAATCCTGAAATGAAACGGGAAAATATCATAAAAATGTAGTTCGGAGATAAAGCTGCACAGATATTTCCTATCATTATGATGCTTGTCAATACTAATAAAATGTGTTTTAACGGATGTTTTCGAGCAAGAATGAGCATAGGAGCTCCGACACATACACCTAAGGCATAGGCTGAAATTAAATGTCCGGCTTGAGCTATACTGATGTTTAAATCAGAGGCTATGTCTGGAAGGATGCCCATCATGACGAATTCGGCAATGCCTAATCCTAAGGTCCCGAATGCCAATGCAATAAGACTTTTCTTCATAAAATTTTTCTTTTTGGCCGGCAAAATTAATAGTTTTTGAAAAGAAAAAGTTCTGGAAGTTATAATAATTGAGCATTTTTAATTATTGTAATGAAGTTGGTAGAGCATAATAGTTCTTGTTTGCGAACTTAGTGTGGAGATTTTGTGTTATAGAGATACAAATATATAGTCATGGATATAGAAAAGTCAGATAAGTTTGCGGGAAGTTTGATAGATTTTATTAAACAAATATTGACAGAATTTGGAGTTTCTCGTTTTCATTTGGATGAATGGGAAGAAGTGATTTATGTCGTATTAATAATCGGTATATCGTTTATGATTGGGTGGATATCTCGCATTATTATCCATTACATCTTTCTCCACTTGCTTTCTAAAAGTAAAAGTGACATTTTACGTATATTGGTTGAAAGGAAAATCTTTTCAAGGTCTGCTTCTCTTATTCCTCCATTGATGATTATTTCTTTATTGCCATTTGCGTTTGAAGAGTCGCCTCATTTGTTGTCAGTGATTACACGGTTTTGCTGGATATATTTGATAATTGTTTTTGTGATATATATAAATATGTTCCTAACAACAATTTGGCATATTCTCTCGCGAAGTGATGCAATGCGAAATCGTCCGTTGAAGGGATTGCTACAAATTACAAAAGGTATAATTGCAGGTTTAGCAACCATTGTTATTGTTTCATTGTTAATCAATAAATCACCAATGAACTTGATTACCGGATTGGGAGCTTTTGCAGCTGTTCTTATGTTGGTGTTTAAAGATAGTATTTTAGGTTTTGTTGCAGGAGTGCAATTGGCCCAAAATGATATGATAAGAAAGGGCGACTGGATTGTTGTTCCCGGAACTCAGGTAAATGGAGTAGTGATGGATATTACGTTGAATACAGTGAAAGTACAGAATTTTGATAATACTACATTGACAATTCCTCCTTATACATTGATTTCCGGTTCGTTGCAAAATTGGAGAGGAATGGCCGATTCAGGAGGAAGACGCATCATGCGTTCGTATACCATCGATATGAATGGGATACGTTTTTGTACTCCTGATATGTTGGAAGAATGGAAAAAGATACCTTTATTGACAGATTATATAAATAAAAAGCAAGAGCAACAAGCTGAAGGAAAGGTACAGAATACAGAAAATTCTGCAGGTTTGGTAAACGGTACGATTGAGACAAATTTGGGGGTATTCAGGGCATATATGACTCTTTATTTAGAGCAACATCCATTTGTAAATAAGAATTTGACACTTATGGTGCGAACACTTGCTCCTGATGCAAATGGCATTCCGCTTGAGGTATATTGTTTTTCGGCTGATAAGGTATGGGAGAGTTATGAATCGATACAGTCTGAAATTATGGAACATTTTGTCTCTATCATGCCCCGTTTCGGATTACATGTGTTTCAAAATGCGTCTGGAAGAGATTATTGGGCTCAGGCCTATATTTCTGCCGGAAAAGATCCTGATATAATGTTGAATAGTATTACAAAGGAAAATAAAGCTATTGACGTAGATAATACCGATGCCCCGAAAACGAATTAAATTCTTATATTATTTGTCGATTTAGAAGAATTTTTATTCCTTTTTGGATTGAAGCAAGACCAAAATTTTCAGGATGTATCTGTTCTTTAGGCATAAACTGGCAAGATTCGACATCATCTTGGGGTACAAGGAGCTGGAGCGACGTTACTTGACATAAAAAAAACAAATCAATTGTATGGACTTCAAATCCCGAATATAGATAAGTATTAGGCAATGAGAATAAGTATTGAGCGTTTGTTACGGAAAGTCCGGTTTCTTCTTTTATTTCTCTGGCGACAGCCTCTTCTGCTGTTTCAAATGAATCCATAAAACCACCCGGGAGGTCAAGCATACCTTTGGCTGGTTCTTTGGCTCTTCGACAGACCAAAATATCTCCTTTCTCATTTGTGATAATACCTACAACAGCTCCTTTAGGATTGAAATAAAGAACAAAACCACAGGCCTCACACCGCTTGGACTGTTTATTATTTTCAATAAAATGTCCAGAGCCGCATTTAGGACAAAATTGGAAAAGCCGTAATGGATGGTTAAAAGTTTCCACAGTTAAAATTTTTATTTCTTTTTTGATATGGTTTCTTTGGCAACAGGATTTAGTATGTTTTTATATTTGGTCTGGTTACTCAGTATTTCTATTGCTTTTTTGGAATCGTCGTCGGTTTTTAATGATTGTATTATTTCTCCTTTTTGATAATAGTAGCGTTTTACAATTTCTAATGAAAGTAGTTCTTCTATGTCTGAGCGAGAGATATTTAAATCTTTATCCAGATTATGGTTCAGTTTTTTTTCTAAAGCGTTAAATTCTTCGGTTGCATCATCGAGGTATCCTTCAAATTTAGCAACTTCTTTCAGGTTCTTTAATATTTTTTCGCTTTGCTTGTCGTATGTGAAATTTTTGGATTTAACAAAGACCTTGAAATCTTCGAAATCCTGGTCAGTTAATTTGAAGTCTTTTACAGGAGCTATTGAAGGGTGTTTTAAGGCATAATCTGTAGCAAAATCGAAGAATAACATATCGTTTAATAAATAGAATGCAATATTTCCTTTTTTATTTTCTATGCTATCATTTCTGGTCTTAATATCTGGATTGATACCTCCACCATCACGAACAATACGCCCATTGGCTGTTTTAAAAGCCGTAGTAAGACTATCGGGAATTCGGCCTACACTTCCGTCCGGATTCCGGTGAGAGTAATCTATGGCTTGTATAAGTCGTCCACTGGGGATATAATATTTTGCAGTTGTCACTTTTAATGTTCCGTTATAAGGTAAGGACCGGGTAGATTGTACTAAGCCTTTCCCGTAAGTGCGTTCACCGATGATAACAGCTCTATCGAGGTCTTGTAATGCACCAGCCACAATCTCGGATGCAGAAGCAGAGCCACTATTGACCAATACAGCTAAAGGTATTGTTGTATCAATGGGTTCTTGGGTCGTTTTATAAGTGCGGTCCCATTGTTTTATTTTACCTCGAGTAGAAAGGACTTCTTTACCTTTGGGAACAAAATAATTTACAATTTGTACTGCTTCATCTAAAATCCCTCCACCATTGCCTCGTAAATCGAGAATTAAGCCTTTTATATTATGGTTCTTTTTTAAGTCTAATAATGCACTTTTTACTTCACTTGCTGCTTTATCGGTAAAGCTTGTAAGATATATATATCCTATGCTGTCACTTACTACTCCATGGTAAGGAACTGCATTCATAACTATTTTTTTTCTAACGATTTCTTTGGTTATAGGTTCTTTAGTTCCTGGGCGTTCTACTGTAACTTTTACTACTGTGTTGGCCACACCTTTTAACCGTTCGCTGACTTGAGATGAAGAGAGACCTTCTAATGACTTACCATCTATTTTTATAAGTTTGTCTCCGGCTTTCAATCCGGCCAGTTGTGCAGGCATGCCTTCATATGGTTCTGAAATATAAGTCGCACTGTCTCGAGTAACGATAAGAGACCCGATACCACCGTATTCTCCCGTAGTGATAAATCGAAAATCTTCTTGTTCAGATTCCGGTATATAATTTGTATAAGGGTCGAGACTGCTTAACATTGAGTTGATACCTCTTGATATTGTTTTTTCGGAGTTGATAGTATCTACATAGAACATATTCAATTCTTTATAAAGGGCATTGAATATTTCGAGATTTTTGGAAATTTCAAAGTTGCGTTTATCAGGCCCCGCTGAGGAAGCAGCCATAATGATAAGAAAAGCAATTACAATTGATATTGTAGTTTTATAGAATAAATGTGCTTTTTTCATATTCTAAATGTTTCGTATTTGAACTATTCTTTTTGTTAACGTGTAAAGTTAAAAGTCAAAAATGAAAGAATACCTTTTTCTCCCTTATTTTTCACTAAAAAAAATGAATTTAATTGTTTTTGTAGTCAAAAAAGGGTTTTAAGATTCGAAAACATTACACTGTTCTTTCTTTTGTACCAGGATATTCACCTCTTTTTTTATATTTTCCCAGCGAGCATCATCCATTTTTGTTCCGATTACTTCAATGACATTACCGGATAAAATAGAACCTATTTCTCCGGCGGTATCTAATGAATAATGTTGGGATAAAGCGTATATGAATCCTGCAGCATATAAATCACCAGCTCCTGTAGAATCGATACATTTGGCTGGAGTTGCTTTAACGTTAAAAATTTCGTTTCCTTTTTGTATAATAGAGCCTTGCGAGCCACATTTTACAATAGCTATTTCACAATCTTTAGCCAATATGCTTACTGCCTTTTGTGGCTCTTCTCCTGTATATGCAAGTGCTTCTTCTTCATTAGCAAAAGCTATATCAACATATTCTTGTATTAGCTCTTTGAAAAATTCTAAATTAGCGTTTACGATATTATAGCTTGCCATATCGAGAGAAATTTTGAGTCTGGCATTTTGTGCCAACTTTACGGCTTTTCGTATAAGTTTAGGATCTTGTACAAGATAGCCTTCGATGTGCAGCATATCATACCCGTAAAACATATCTGGATGTAAATCTTCGGCAGAAAGTGTTGCTGCTGCGCCTAAGTAGGTACCAAATGTACGTTCTCCGTCTGGAGTAATCATAGTCATGGCACACCCTGATGCTATGTTGCTTTCTTGCAAATAGGTGACAACCCCATTGTTTTCCATGTCTTCTTTGTAGAAGCGCCCATAGCTATCTTGTCCTATTTTTCCAATGAACCCTGCAGATATACCCATACGAGTCAGTCCGGAAATGGCATTGGCTGCGGATCCACCCGAAGCTAAAACCGTGTCGAAGTCTTCAAATGTAGACATAATTTTTAACAGTTTATCTTCATCTATAAGTTGCATACCACCTTTAAGCAACCCCATTTCATTTATACATTCATCAGATTGTAATGTTGCTAATACATCTGTCAGGGCATTTCCTAGTCCTAAAATTTTCATTAAAGTTATTTTTAACAGCACATAAATATCCACAAACTTGTCTTTTAAGATTGATATTTATACTGCTTAATCTATGACAAGTTTTTTATCTTCGAAAAATTTTTTGCAAATATATTGCATAATTGGAAATAACACATTACTTTTGCACTGCATTTTTAAGGAAATGTGAACTTCTTCAGTAGCTCAGTCGGTTAGAGCATCTGACTGTTAATCAGAGGGTCGTAGGTTCAAGTCCTACCTGAAGAGCTCTTTTTAAAATATTTTTATTCTTCAGTAGCTCAGTCGGTTAGAGCATCTGACTGTTAATCAGAGGGTCGTAGGTTCAAGTCCTACCTGAAGAGCAGAAAGGCTTGTAGAGATACAAGCTTTTTTTGTTTTTATGTTTGAATCCAGCTTGGTTACGTTGTTTTCGGGAAAAAAGAGTTCGGATCAAGATATCTTTTAATATTATTTTTTATATCATTCTTTGATATTCTTTTCTGAAGTTCAAATATAAAAAAAGTGTTTTCTGTTTTTTTGATGTACAGAAAACACTTATGTAAATCTGATTTGTTATTTATAATTCGGGATATTACATTGCTTTATTGTGGGTGATATTCAACAAAGGCTTCTATAGCTTCGTACGACGCTAAACCTAATTGTGTATATAGATTGGCTGTAGCCCGATTCCGATCTTCAGAACGTTGCCAGAATAAGCGTTCGTCATCGCCTAAAAATGGAGCATTTTCCATTTGAGATTGATGTTTCAGAATAGAGTTCCTTTTCTGACGGAGTTCTTCAGGACTGATAGGTACTGCCATTTCTATGTGGTCGATTTCCCATTCAGCCCATGCTCCTCGATACATCCATACTCGGCAATTTTTCATCCACTTGTCATTTTTAACATCATCTATGGCAGCTAATACGGCATCCAAACAAACTCGGTGAGTACCATGAGGGTCTGCCAAGTCTCCGGCAACAAAAATTTGATCGGGTTTTACTTCCAATAACAGATTTTTTACAATGTCTCGATCTGCTTCAGATAATTCTCCTTTTTTTATAGTACCTGTTTCATAGAATGGAAGTTGTAAAAAGTGTACATTTTCCGGTTTGACACCAATATAGTTACATGCTGTGCGGGCTTCGCCTTGGCGAATTTGACCTTTTAGATAACGTATTAATTTTAAGTCTATATCTCCATCTTTTTTTTGCTTTACAAATTCGGAGATTTCTTCGAGTTTAGCCATTGCTTCGGGAGTTTCAAATTGAAATTCTTTAGCAATACTTTGCATAAGCATGACATAACGCATCATATCTTCGTCTCCTACAGCTATATTACCAGAAGTTTCATATGCAACATGTACATCATGATGTTGGTCGACGAGACGTTTTAATGTCCCACCCATAGATATAACATCATCGTCAGGATGAGGGCTGAATACAATTACTTTTTTGGGATAAGGTTTTGCTCTTTCGGGACGGAAGGTGTCATCAGCATTAGGTTTTCCTCCGGGCCATCCGGTAATTGTATGTTGAAGGTCATTGAATATTTTGATGTTGACGTTGTATGCTGATCCATAAAGGGCTAACAGTTCACTAAGACCATTGTCATTATAGTCTTTGTTCGTAAGTTTTAAAATGGGTTTTCCAGTAATTTTGCATAACCAGACAATAGCACGGCGGATTAGTTTGTCATTCCATTCGCAAGAAGTTACCAGCCAAGGAGTACTTATTCGGGTTAGATTTTCTGCGGCTGATAAATCCAGTACGACTTTAGCGTCTTTATGAAGTTGCAGATAACTTGCGGGTAAAGCATCGGTGACATTTCCTTCAATAGCACCTTTTACTATGGCTGCTTTATTTTCACCCCAAGCCATAAGAATTAGTTTTTTAGCTCCTAATATAGTAGAGATACCCATTGTGATAGCACTACCGGGTACGCTTTCTGTTGAAGAGAACATCCCGGAGGCATTGTGGCGAGATTCGCTTCCGATAAGCATAAGACGGGTAGATGAGTTTGCTTGAGAACCGGGTTCATTGAATCCGAGATTTCCTAATGGACCGATTTCAAGAAGAGCAAGATCTAAACCTCCATAATTTTCGATGCTTTTTTCATACTCTTTACAGAATTCGAATACACCTTCTTTTTCTGTAGTTCCTCGGGGCGTGAATACGTTAGTAGGGTCTATATCTACTTGATTGAGTAGAGTTTCCTGTAGTATACGAGTTGTACCAGGAGCTGCTTCGTCTAAAGGGTAAAATTCGCTGATATTAAATACTATGACGTTAGAAAAACTTAATTTCTCGTCTCTGTGCAAGCGAACTAACTCTTTGTATACAGAATGAGTCCCTGGTCCGGAACCTAAAGCCATTACACAAAAGCGCCCCTCTTTTTTACGGTTACGAATTAGATCAGATACTTCTTTGGCAATTTGAGATGACCCCTCTTCTGTACTTTCATAAATTTCGGTCTGAATTTTCTCAAAACGGGTAAGGGCAGTCCGTTCAAAAGCATTGGCCGGTCGATAATATCGTTTTGGTGTGCGGTCAAGCTTGATTTGAGAACTTAAATTAGCTTTCATAAATGTGTGTATTTTTAAGGTGAATAGCAAAGGTACATCTTTTTTGTGTTTTTGAACAAATTTCAGCATAGTAAATAATAGGTATTTTACCTTGTTTTTGTGTTATAAAAGTACCAAAATTTTGAAACTCTGCCTTTGTATATTTTATCTGTTAAAATTATGTGTAATCCATATAAAATGTTTACTTTTGACGAATAATGAGATGGTGTATCTTTCAGAAAGTACATGAGAGCGATATACCGTGATATCGATGGAACACATTAAAACTATACGATTATGAGATTAATTATTCAGCCCGATTATGAGAACGTATCTCGATGGGCCGCTAATTATGTAGCTGCACGCATCAATGAGTTCAATCCGACTGCTGGAAAGCCTTTTATTTTGGGACTTCCAACAGGATCCTCACCTCTAAAAATGTATAAGAATTTGATTGAACTTAATAAAAAAGGAGTAGTATCTTTTAAGAATGTAGTTACTTTTAATATGGATGAGTATATAGGTTTACCAAAGAATCATCCGGAAAGTTATCATTCTTTTATGTGGAACAACTTTTTTAATCATATCGATATTAATCCGGATAATGTAAATATTTTGAATGGAAATGCTGAGGATCCGATAAAAGAATGTGAGCGTTATGAGGAAAAAATCAAATCAGTAGGAGGTATTGATTTGTTCTTGGGTGGAATTGGTCCTGACGGACATATTGCATTTAATGAACCGGGATCATCTTTGACCTCTCGAACACGCGTTAAGACTTTAACGCAAGATACGATTATTGCAAATTCTCGTTTCTTTAATAATGATGTGAATCTTGTCCCTAAAACAGCTTTAACAGTTGGTGTAGGTACGGTTATGGATGCAAAAAGCGTTTTGATTATTGTAAATGGTCATAATAAGGCTCGCGCTCTTCAACACGGGGTAGAAGGTGGTATTTCCCAAATGTGGACTATCAGTGCATTACAGATGCATAAGCATAGTATCATAGTTTGTGATGAAGCTGCTACAGCAGAATTGAAGGTGCAGACTTATAAATATTTTAAAGATATAGAAAAGGATAATATCAATCCTGACACATTGATTAAATAAATTTATTTTGCTAAAAAAGACAAAACAGCCTATTCATTGAATAGGCTGTTTTGTCTTTTTTAGTGGGCCTCTAACCAATTTTTACCAATTCCAGAATCTGCAATTAGAGGGACTTTTAATTTGTAGGCATTTTCCATCTCTTCTTTGACAATGTTACAAACTTTTTCTATCTCATCGGTATATACATTGAAATTAAGCTCATCATGGACTTGTAAAATCATTTTGGAGCGAAGACCTTCTTGCTCAAATCTATTATAAATACGTACCATTGCTATTTTTATGATATCGGCGGCACTTCCTTGTATTGGAGCATTGATTGCATTTCGTTCGGCATATCCTCTAACTATCGCATTTTTTGAATTGATATCGGGTAACATTCTTTTGCGTCCGCTTATTGTTTCGACGTATCCTTTTTCACGAGCGATATCAATACTTTTGTTCATGTATTCTTTGATATGAGGGTAAGTTTCGAAGTACCCATTGATAAGTTCTTTTGCTTCGCTTCTGGGAATATTTAGTCTATCAGACAATCCGAATACTGATATTCCATAAATAATACCGAAATTAGCTGTTTTTGCTTTTCTTCGCATGTCCTTACTAACTTCTGAAATAGGTATTTTATAGATTTTGGAGGCGGTAATAGCATGTATATCTTCTCCGGAGCAGAATGCATCTATCATGTTTTGGTCCCCGCTTAAATCTGCCATTATTCGGAGTTCTATTTGAGAATAATCAGCAGAAAAAAACACACAATTTTTGTCGGGGATAAATGCTCGTCGTATTTCTTTTCCTTCATCATCTCGTATGGGTATATTTTGAAGATTAGGATTGCTGGAGCTTAATCGGCCCGTTGCCGTGACTGTCTGATTGAACGAAGTGTGTATTTTCCCTGTTATGGGGTTTATAAGTTCAGGCAATGCATTGATATATGTACTGAGAAGTTTACGAATACCTCTTTGTTCTAGGATTTTACCGACAATGGGATGTTTAGAACGTAGTTTTTCAAGAACTTCTTCTGTTGTGGAATATTGGCCTGTCTTTGTTTTTTTTGCTTTTTCATCTATTTTGAGTTTGTCAAATAGAATTTCCCCGACCTGCTTGGCTGAACTAACATTGAATTCCGTACCTGCCATTTCATAAATTTCTTTTTCGAGGATATCAATTTTATTTGAGAGTAGGAGAGAGTATTGGGAAAGAACTTCAGTATCAACATTTACTCCGGTAATTTCCATTTCGCTTAATACTCTGACTAAAGGCATTTCTATAGTATAAAATAGATTTTCTAGATTTTCTTTGTGGAGTTCTTTTTCCAGTATATTTTTTAATTTTAAAGTAATATCTGCATCTTCAGCTGCATATTCACAAATTTTTTCGAGGGGAACATCTCTCATGGATAGTTGACCTTTTCCTTTAGGACCTATAAGATCTTCTATTGGAATAGTCTTGTAGTGTAAATATACTTCGGCTAAGTAGTCCATGTTGTGTCTTTGCTCTGGTTGTAAAAGATAGTGAGCAATCATCGTATCGAAAAATTGACCTTTGACAGTGACGCCATAATTTTTTAGAACAATATAGTCATATTTGATATTTTGGCCGATTTTTAAAGAATTTGTATTTTCTAATGCTTCTTTAAATATGTTAACAATGAGTTTTGCTTCTTCTTTGTTTGGAGGAATGGGTATGTAATATGCTTCATTTTCTTGCAGAGAAAAGGATAAACCGACTAATTCTACTCTCATCGGTTCGATACCTGTTGTTTCTGTATCAAATGCAAACGAATCAGCGAGATTTAATTTTTGGGCTAAATCTCGCATTTTATTCTCATTATCAATTAAATAATAGTTGTGAGGGGTCGATTTTAACTCACTGAGAATTGAATATTTTTTTTCGTCTTGGGAGTCGGCTGTAAATACATCAAAGAGAGAGCCTTGAATAGGTGTATTTGTAATAGTTGTTTTATTAATAGTTTCACTTAATACTCTTTCTGCTAAATTTTTGAATTCAAGCTCATCGAAGATTTCGCGAAGTCTGTTGGCATTTACTGGACAACGACAAAGTTCTTCTTCGTCAAAGGTCAAGGGAACGTCCGTTTTTATAGTGGCCAGGAATTTTGAAAATTTTATTTGTTCAATATTTTCTTCTACTTTTTTACGGAGAGCACCTTTAAGTTTATCTGTATTGTTTAGTAATTCTTCTATGCTTCCAAATTCTTGTATCAATTTAGTTGCAGTTTTTTCTCCAATTCCAGGACATCCGGGTATGTTATCGGAGGCATCTCCCATCAATCCCAAAATATCAATAACTTGTTTGGGTTGTTCGATTCCGAACTTTTGTTTGATTTCTTCTATTCCTCTTATTTCAAAGCCATTACTTCCATATTTAGGTTTGTAGATAAAAATATGGTCTGAGACTAATTGCCCATAATCTTTGTCGGGAGTCATCATGTATGTGTCATATCCAGCTTTTTCGGCAAGTTGGGCCATAGAGCCTATTACATCGTCAGCTTCATATCCTGCTACTTCGATAATAGGAATGTTATAGGCTTTTATTATATCTTTTATAATAGGAATGGCTTTTCGAATATCTTCGGGTGTAGCTTCTCTTTGGGCTTTATATTGCTCGTAAGCTTTATGGCGGAAGGTTGGCCCTGCGGGATCAAACCCTACAGCGATATGTGTCGGTTGTTCTTTTTTCAAAACATCTTCAAGGGTATTTACAAAACCGAAGATTGCCGATGTATTTAATCCTTTCGAATTGATTCTCGGATTTTTGATAAATGCGTAATATGACCTGTAAATAAGAGCATATGCATCTAAAAGGAATAATTTTTTTTCTTGCATTTGTTCTGACGAGTAATGAATGTATTTTATTTCTTTCAAGTTAAATATAAGATTTTTATCTGATATTTCGGGTAAATTTACAATAAATATGCAGATTCTTTTGTTTTATTACTATTTTTGCACATCATTAATTTAGTATGGATAAGCTTTCGACAATACAGCAACCAATTCAGAATGAACTGGAGAGCCTTAATATGACAATTAGGGCTGCTTTACAGACCGATAGTGATTTGATGAATTCGGTTGTGGACTATTATTTGGGTGTAAAAGGGAAGCAGATAAGACCTTTATTGGTAATGCTTTCTGCCAGTTTATGTGGAAGTATAAATGAATCGACAATCAATGCAGCCGCGGGTATAGAATTGTTACATAATGCCAGTCTTATCCATGATGATGTAGTTGACGAATCGTTACAACGCAGAGGACGAAAAACAGTAAATGGAGTATGGGATAACCGTATTGCAGTGTTGGTGGGTGATTATTTTGTATCTTGTGCTTTGAAGTGTGCCGTAAAAACTGGGATGATTTCAATTGTTGATACTTTGGGCACTTTAGGTCGGGAATTAGCAAGAGGGGAGATTGATCAAATATCTAATGTAGAGCATCATTTAATTGACGAACAAGCTTACTTTGATGTAATTCGACAAAAAACAGCATCGTTGTTTGTTTCTTGTATGCAGATGGGAGCATTGTCTGTTTCTGCTCCGTTAGAAGTGACTCACAAGTTGATGACTTTTGGGGAGAAATTGGGGCTTTGTTTTCAAATAAAAGATGATATATTCGATTATTATGAGGATACTTCTATTGGTAAACCTACAGGTAATGATATACGTGAAGGGAAAGTAACTTTACCTTTACTTTATGCATTGCAGCATGGCAATAAGGATGAGGTTGTCTTTATGAGTGAACTCCTTAAAAAGAATGTATTATCTGCAGATGAGGTAAATTCTTTGATTATGTTCGCCCGGGATAATGGGGGTATACAATATGCTGAGAATGTTATGGAACATCTTAGGAATGAAGGATATGAAGTTTTATCCAGTTTTGGAGATACACCGATAACTGCATCTTTAAAATCGATTCTCGATTATACGATTGAGAGAAAAAAATAAGATTTGAAGAAGAAAGAAGGTTAAAAAAATATATCCCTATGGAAAAATCCTTTTCCATAGGGATATATTTTAGGTTTTTAGAAAAACTTCATCTCTTTTCCAGCGATAGAGCTTAGTAAATTATTTGCTAAACGGCTGGCTCCAATCCGGAAAAATTGCTTATTGAGCCACTCTGGACCTAATATCTCTGAAACAATACAATAATACTTTACAGCATCTTCTGTCGTTACTATTCCTCCTGCAGGCTTGAATCCTACCATGCGGCCAGTTTTGTCATGATACTCTTTAATGGCTTGGCACATGACGTATGCAGCCTCTAATGTCGCAGCAGGCTCTAATTTCCCTGTTGAGGTTTTGATAAAGTCTGCTCCTGAATACATAGATAGAATGGATGCTTTTTTTATGTTAGATGCAGTTTTTAATGCCCCGGTCTCAAGAATTACTTTTAAATGGGCATTACGACAAGCAGACTTTATTTCTTCTATCTCATCGCACATTTCTTGATATTCGCCAGCTAAAAATTCACCAACATTTATGACGATATCTATTTCGTCGGCTCCGTCAGCGACGGCCATTGATGTTTCAGCCACTTTTACTTCAGTAAACGTTTGAGAGGAGGGAAATCCTGCAGATACGGCAGCTATATTTACTTCTGATACTTCCAAGTTCATTCTTACGGTAGAAGCAAAATTGGGGTAAACACATATTGCTGCTACATTTTTCATGTCTGGATGTTCATTTTCGAAATCATTTACCCTTTTGGTAAATGCTGCTACCGAAATATTGGAATCGGTTGTTTTTAATGTAGTCAAATCGATACAGCTGAATAATAGTTGATATATCTCGCTTCGGCTGTTTTTTTTCAGGTTGTCATGTAAGATTTTTTCTACATTTAGTTTTACAGTTTCGTCGTTCAACTCAGTAGTGTATTCTTTAAGGGCTTCGTTGTATTTATCCATTTTAATGAAGTTTAGGGTTATTGATATGTCGGTCTTTATCTCTTTGGGATTTCTTTTCTAAATTTTTTTGTAAAGCATCAGTCAAATTTATACCCGTTTGATTGGCGAGACATAGAAGGACCCATAAAACATCGGCCATTTCATCTCCCAAATCCATGTCTGTCTCCTTATTTTTAAAGGATTGATCTCCATATTTTCTGGCTATTATTCTGGCTACTTCACCAACTTCTTCAGTGAGAATCGCCATATTGGTTAATTCACTAAAATAACGAACACCATACTCCTTAATCCACTTATCAACAGTTTCTTGTGCTTCTTGTATTGTCATTTTATTCTTTATTTTTAGAGTCTATCCAAATTGTGACCGGGCCATCATTAAGCAATTCTACTTTCATATCGGCTCCGAATTCCCCTGTTTTAATATCGTGGTTGATTTCCTGGGATATATATTGGCAAAATCCTTCATACATAGGTATGGCATGGTCAGGCTTTGATGCTCTTATGTATGAAGGTCTATTGCCTTTTTTGGTTGAGGCATGTAGCGTGAATTGGCTGACAACTAAGATTTCTCCATCTATATCCCGTACAGATAAGTTCATGATGCCATTTTTATCATCAAATATTCGTAGGTTTATTATCTTTTTTGCTAACCACAAAGCATCATCTAATGAATCTGTGTCTTCCACTCCAACTAATATAAGGAGACCTTTTTTTATGGATGATTTTAGTTTGCCGTCGATGCTGACAGACGCATGTTGTACTCTTTGTATTAAAGTTCTCATATTAATTCATTATAGACGAAGATACACTTTTATTTTATAAAACTAAAGTATTTATTCTTTCTTTTTTTGTAATGCATTTATAAGAGTGTTGGCTTTAGAACTTCCTATAAGTTCTGTAAGTTCGTTTAATGAAGCTTCTCGTAAGCGTTTTACGCTTTTATAATGAGTGAGCAATAGGTTTTTGGTCTGAGGTCCTATTCCTTTGATAGTATCCAATTCTGAGGTAACTTGAGATTTGCTACGTTTATCTCTATGAAAGCTTATAGCGAACCGATGTACTTCATTCTGTATTTGTTCCATGAGATGAAAGAGTGGGGTTTGTTGTTTAAGCCCTATTACAAGGGGAGGGAACCCGAATAGTAATTCTGATGTCCGGTGTCTATTATCTTTTGCTAAACCTGCGATCGGTATGTTCAGATGGAGTTCATCTTCAACAACTTTTCTCACTACTTCCATTTGACCTTTACCTCCGTCGGTGATTATCAAATCAGGTAGCGTAGTTCCTTCATCTATTGCACGTTGATAACGTCTTCTTACAACTTCTTGCATTGAAGCATAATCATCAGGACCATTTACTGTTTTTATAATGTATTTTCGGTAGTCTTTTTTCGATGGTCTGGCCTTTTTGAATACAACACAGGCAGCGACTGCATCAGAACCTTGTATATTTGAGTTGTCGAAACATTCTATTTGTAATGGGAGCTTTTGTAGACCAAGTTCTTTCTGTATTTCTTTCATCAGGCGTGTGCTTTTTTGCTCCGGATTCATTTTTTCTGATTGTTTCAATTTGTCGATTTTATACTGTTTTACGTTTTGTTCGGAGATTTCAAGTAATTTGCGTTTATCTCCTCTTTGTGGAACGATAAATTCGGCATTTTCAAATTTCAAATCAGGTAGAAAAGGCACAATAATTTCTTTAGATAAGCTTTTGAATCGTGTACGGAGCTCAGCTATTCCTAATGCTAAAATATCTTCTTTTGCTTCGTTTAAACGTTTTTTGAATTCTATTGTAAAACTTTGTACGATGGATCCGTTACGGATGTGTAGATAATTTACAAATGCAGAATTCCCGTCTTCATCGTAAGAGAAAACATCTGTATTATGGATGGTCGTACTTACTATGACTGATTTGGCCCTATATTTTTCGATAAGTAAATATTTTTCTTTGACCGATTGAGCCTCTTCAAATTTTAGTTCAGAAGATAGTTTTTGCATTTCGGCAACTAAGTGGTCACATAATTGTTGGGTATTACCATTTAGGATTTGTCGTATTTGAGAAATATATTCCATGTATTCGGTTTCATTTTCATAGTTTTCACACGGGCCTTTACAGTTTTTGATATGATACTGAAGGCATACTTTGAATTTTTTTTTCTTTATATTTTCGGGAGTAAGGGCTAAATGGCAAGTCCGTATGGGGAATAAATCTCTGATTAATTCGAGTACTGTTTTAGCAATATGTACATTGGCGTAAGGCCCATAGTATTTAGAACCGTCTTTTATGATTTTCCGAGTTAAGAATATGCGGGGAAAGTGCTCATTTTTGATAGTGATCCAAGGATACGTTTTATCGTCTTTGAGCAATACATTATATCGAGGTTTATATTCTTTAATGAGGCTGTTTTCTAAATGTAATGCATCTTCTTCACTTTTTACTACGATATATTTTATATCACAAATATTTTTTACTAAGACATTCGTTTTGATAGAGTCATGAGTTTTGTTAAAATAGGAACTGACTCGTCTTTTTAAATTTTTAGCTTTCCCAACGTAAATTATTTTACCCTCTTTATCGAAATATTGGTATACCCCTGGCGTATCGGGGAGGAGGGCAAGAATGTTTTTAATATGTTCTTTTTTTTCGGTCAAGATACTTAATATTTGATGAGAGCTTCAATTTCAATTTCAGATGGAAAGACGTTCCTCCCTTTTAGAAATTCTAATTCTATAATGAAATTTACATATATTTTTTGGGGGTTAAATCGTTTTACTAAATTATATGCAGCGAGCATTGTTCCTCCAGTAGCTAATAAATCGTCGTGTAAAACAATTATGTCGTTTGAGTCTAATGCATCTTTGTGTATTTCTATTGTATCTTTCCCATATTCTTTGTCATAGCTCTCGCTCCACGTGTCTGCAGGTAGTTTGCCAGGTTTTCGCATTGGAATAAATCCTGCTCCTAAATTATTCGCTAAAATAGGTCCCATTATGAACCCTCTTGATTCTATACCTACAATTTTAGTTATGTTTTTGCCTTTATATAAATCAGTCAATAAAATACTGAGTTCATGTAAGCACTCTGGGTCTTTAAATACGGTTGTTAGGTCTCTAAATACGATGCCTTTTTGTGGAAAATCGTGTACGCTGCGAACTTTGTTTTTAATTTTTTCTATTGACATAGTTGTATATTTGTTTGTTTATCTGTATTTTAAGTGGCTTATCTAAAGCTTTTCTTTCTATTGTTCCACGTGAAACATTATCGTCCTAACAGTATCAAAAGAATATTGATGTCACTTGGCGATATGCCGGGAATTCTTGATGCTTGTGCAATAGTATCCGGATTTATCCGTGCCAATTTTTGTCTTGCTTCTATTGATATTTGTTTTATGGAATTATAATCAAATTTGTCTTTGATTCGTATATTTTCAAGTCGACTGATTTTATCGGCAATCATTTGTTCTCGCTCTATATAACCTTCGTATTTCATTAAAATCTCGGCAGCTTCGATAATCTCTTCTTGTCTATTAGGAATTTTTTCTAATTGATCTTGTAAAGCGGGAATAATAGAGGCTACAGATTTTACTGTCAGTTGAGGCCTAAGTATTAGGTCTATTAGTTTTACTCCTTGTTTTAAGGGAGATGTTCCCATTTGTTCTAACTGGCTGTTTATATACTGAGCTTTTACCGAGTAGTTGCGAGAAAAGTTGATAATACGATCTCGATGTTCTTTTTTCTCGATTAATTGCCTGTATCTTTCTTTAGAGGCTAATCCTATTTTAAATGATTTCTCGGTTAGTCGCATATCCGCGTCATCTTGGCGCAATAGTATTCTATATTCGGCTCGTGAGGTAAACATACGATATGGTTCATCAACACCTTTTGTTACTAAATCATCGATAAGAACTCCTATATATGCTTCGTTTCTACCTAAAATAAATTCATTATTCCCATGGCATTTTAAGTGAGCATTTATTCCGGCAATGAGACCTTGTCCGGCGGCTTCTTCATATCCTGTAGTCCCGTTTACTTGTCCTGCAAAAAATAACCCGTTTATTGCTTTGGTTTCTAAAGTGTGTTTTAGTTGTGTCGGATCAAAGTAATCATATTCGATTGCATATCCGGGTCTATATATTTGGATATTTCGGAATGCTGGTATTTTTTGTAGAGCATTCAACTGTACGTTGAGAGGTAGAGAGGAAGAAAAACCATTTAGATAAAATTCATGGGTTGTTTCACCTTCTGGCTCTAAAAATAATTGATGCTCAGTTTTATCTGGAAAAGTGACTATTTTTGTTTCTATACTTGGGCAATAGCGAGGACCTATACTTTTTATTTGTCCGTTGAAAAGGGGAGAATCTGGCAGGCCCTCTTTCAATATTTTATGTACTTCTTCATTGGTATATGTAATCCAACAACTTTGTTGTTTTAATTTTCTAGGTTCAAAATTGAGGTATGAGAATTTATGAAAATCGTTTTCTCCGGTTTGTTCTGTCAAGAGATTGAAGTCGACACTTCGTCCATCTATGCGTACAGGAGTCCCGGTTTTCATTCGTCCAACAATAATACCTTCTTCTTTTAATTGTTCGGATATTCCGTATGATGCAGGTTCCGAAATTCTTCCACCGGGGAGTTGCGTTTTACCGATATGCATTAGACCATTCATAAATGTTCCGGATGTAATGACTACTGATCGAGCTGTGAAAGTTACACCCATGCTAGTTATCACTCCGGTAATAGTATGTTCTTTTATGATAAGTTTGTTTACAGTATCTTGCCAGATGGAAAGATGTTCGGTATTTTCGATTATTCTACGCCAAGTCTCAATAAATTTGGCTCGGTCATTTTGTGCTCGAGGACTCCACATTGCAGGACCTTTCGAGCGGTTTAGCATTCGGAATTGTATCGCTGTTTGGTCAGTGACAATACCGGTAAATCCTCCTAAAGCATCAATCTCTCTTACAATTTGCCCTTTTGCTATACCTCCAATAGCAGGATTGCAACTCATTTGGGCTATTTTGTTCATATCCATTGTGATGAGAAGTGTCTCTGAACCGAGATTTGCTGCGGCACATGCAGCTTCGCAACCGGCGTGTCCTGCACCTACTACTATCACATCATAATTGAATTTCATATAATAACTCTTTTCTGTATTAACTATTTAATTTCACAAACTTGGAAATCTCATTTTTAATGCGTCATTCTCATGAGCGGTCATCACCTCTCGTTCACCTTCTCCTTTATCATTTATTCCACATAAATGGAGGATACCATGTATTATTATTCGATGAATTTCCTCATCTAAAGAAGTGTGATATTCTTCAGCATTGCTGGAAACTGTATCTATGCTTATAAAAATGTCTCCACTGATACGATTCCCTTGTGTGTAGTCAAACGTAATGATATCTGTATAATAATCGTGTTGAAGATATTCTCGATTTACAGCAAGAATTTTTTCATCCGAGCAAAAAATGTAAGCTATATCTCCGCATTTTTTACCATGTTTTTCTGCAACACGACGTATCCATTCACTTGTTTCTCTCTTTTTTATAGCAGGGAAACTAACTTCTTCGGCATAGTAGCTTATCGCCATATAATTATAATTTTTTAGATATAATTCTATGACTACAAAGATAATAATCTTTTAGTGAAAAGACAGGGATAGAAAGCAAATACTCTAATGCTTCTTTACTCAATTATAAAGTGCAAATTATAATAGGTTATTTGAAAAAAATATATGCTGTACATATTGCAGCAACAATACCTACGAAATCGGCAAATAGTCCATAGCCTGCAGAGTATCGTGTATTTCGAATACCTACACTTCCAAAGTAAACAGCAAGAATATAGAAAGTTGTATCGGTGGAGCCTTGTATTGTGGAGGCAACTCGAGCAACGAAAGAATCTGCCCCGTAAGTCGCCATGGCGTCCACCATCATACCTCTGGCTCCACTTCCACTTAGGGGTTTCATTAGTGCGGTGGGAAGAGCTCCGACAAAGCCTGAATCAATGCCGCAAGCATTGATGACAGAGGACAATCCTGAAATAATATAATCCATTGCTCCTGAGGCTCTGAAAATAGCGATAGCAACTAACATCGCTACCAGATATGGAATTATAGTAACGGCTGTTTTAAAACCTTCTTTTGCTCCTTCGATAAATGCGTCATATATATTTATTCGTTTGTGTATTCCTGCGATAATAAATCCGATAATAATACAAAAAAGAATAAAATTTGCACCGAAGCTCGAATATAAAGAAACTTTTTCTTGCGGTAATCCTATGAAAAAGCAGATTATACCTCCTATTATAATTGTTAATCCTAAAATAGATGAAAGTATGACTTTGTCAAATAGGTTAATTTTTTGTTTTAAGCAGACTGCAATTAATCCTGCCATTGTTGAGAAATAGGTTGCAATTAAGATTGGTAGGAATATGTCAGACGGGTTTGCTGCTCCCATTTGGGCCCTATATACCATAACTCCTAAAGGAACGAGTGTAAGTCCTGTCGTATTAAGTACAAGAAACATTATCATCGGGTTACTGGCAGTATCCTTTTGTGGGTTCAGTTCTTGTAACTCTTTCATTGCTTTGAGCCCTAAGGGTGTTGCTGCGTTGTCGAGACCAAGCATATTGGCTGATACGTTCATAAAAATAGACCCAAAAGCTGGGTGTCCTTTGGGAATATCTGGGAAGAGTTTTCCAAATAACGGGCTTATTAGACGTGAAAAAAATGCTATTACTCCTCCCTGTTCTCCAATCTTCATTAATCCTAACCATAATGATAAAACTCCGGTTAATCCTAATGAGATTTCGAATGCAGTTTTGGCTGAAGAAAAAGATGAATTCATGATATCTGACCATATTTGGAGATTTCCAAAAAATAGGGACTGGATAATTGCTATACCAAATGCAATCAGGAAGAAGGCGATCCAAATGTAATTTAAAATCATTGTATGCTAATATTAGGGGTTGATGACAAAATTATGCAAATTTGTCTGATTCCCATTTTTTTAGTGCCTTATTCTTTCTTTTTATAAGATGTATAATTTTTTAAGATGATGATTTTGTATTGTAAAAATCATAGTAAATATTTGATTTACAATGTGCTATTTTTAAAATGACAGTGTGAGATTTTGATAAAAATTTTTATTTGAATATCTACCCGAAAAAATAAAAGCTATTTTGTTAAATAATATTTTCTTGTGCTAATTTTTATTTTTACGATTTGTCGAGTGATGCTTCATTTAGTATGGGATTGAGTATTTAAAATTGAATGTATAAGATAAAGTATATTTTTATTAATTTTGTTTTGTCTAAATATAAATTCGATGGTTGGTATAAGAAAGAAAGTGCTGGTAACCTATAATATGTTTCGCCCGGGTTATTCTGAACTGATAAAAAAGTATGACGTTACTTTTCCTCCGGAAGGGAAAGAGAGTTTTTCGTATGATGAAGTTTTGGATATGATTTCGGAATATGATGCTTTACAGTCTATGTTTAATTTTCCTGTTGATAAACAATTGATAGATGCTGCTCCTAAATTGAAGATTATATCAAATTATGCAGTGGGGTATGATAATATAGATATTTCTTATGCGACGAAGAAAGGGATTCAAGTAACGAATACTCCAGATCCGGTTACAGAACCTACGGCTGACCAAGCGATGGGGTTGATACTTTCGGTTTGTCGTAGAATATCAGAATTAGATCGTCGCTTGCGTATACCGGGTGCAGTGAAAGTTGAGCTATTGGGAAATTTAGGCCTTTCTTTATATGGGAAAACCATAGGTATTATCGGTATGGGACGTATTGGACAGGCTTTGGCCAGACGAGCTTTATCGTCAGGTATGAAGGTGGTGTACCATAATCGTCGTCGTTTGGAACCTGCTATCGAGAATTTATATAATGCTACCTTTTTATCTTTAGATGAATTATTGATGAGGTCTGATATCGTATCGGTAAATGCTCCGTTTAGTAAAGAAACTTATCATTTGATAGGGGAGAGAGAGCTGGGGTTAATGAAGAGTCAGGCTGTATTGATTAATACTGCAAGAGGGCCTCTTGTTGATGAGAAGGCTTTGATTGAAGCATTGAAAGGTAAAAAAATTTGGGGTGCAGGTTTAGATGTTTTTGAATTTGGAGATTATCCTTCTCCAGAATTATTAGAAATGGATAATGTAGTAATGAATCCGCATACAGGAACACAAACTATTGATGTTCGACATGAGATGGCAGCTTATGTGTCCCGAAATATTATCAATTTTTTTGAAGGGAATGGTCCTGTTGCAAAAGTAAATTTGAAGTAGAAAATCAATGAATGCACAGCAAATAAAAGAAATACTTTTATCTTTCTCGGATGATGAAAAATCAAAAGTTTTAAGTCGATTTTTTAAAACAAGTAAAGGGGCTTATGGGGAAGGAGATTGTTTCATCGGAGTTCCTGTCCCAATTATACGGTCAATTGCAAAACGATATAGGAAGGAAGTCTCTTTGTCGGAGGCTGAAGTGTTATTAGATGAGTCTATACATGAGTGCCGGATGTTGGGGCTTTTGCTGATGGTTGCGCTTTTTGAACAATCTGATAATCAAACAAGAAAAACCATATTTGATTCTTATTTATTACATACTTATGCGATAAATAATTGGGATTTAGTGGACTTGACAGCTTACCAAATTGTTGGACGTTATTTGATAGATAAAGACCGGAGTATATTATATAGTCTGGCTAAAAGTGATAATTTTTGGGAACAGAGGATTGCTATTGTCTCAACATGGTTGTATATACGGGAAGGACAGTTTAGAGATACATTGGAGATTGCTGATATATTGTTGCAGCACGAACAAGACCTTATTCGTAAGGCTGTCGGATGGATGTTGCGAGAAGTAGGTAAAAGAAATAAAAAGATATTGGTCGATTATTTAGAACAGCGTGCGCATATTATGCCCCGTACGATGTTGCGTTATTCTATTGAGAAATTTTCACCAGAGGAGCGTTCCTATTTTATGAAAAAATAAATATATATAGCTTGATTATTGGAAATGCATTATATTTTTCCTCTTTTCAAACATTTTTTTATATATAAGTTTCCTAAAAAAGGGTGTATATGATAATATCGTATTGCCTTATAAAACCATTTCCCAAAGTTATTTAATAGTTTTTTTGATTTGATGACTTGTTGTTGCCGGTATGCAAGTCGAGCTATTGTGGCGGCATTTTTGAAATGATGAAAGTAAAACGTTTCATAACATGCACGTAAAAATACATAGGCAATACTTTCCTTTAATTCCGGATATAAATAGCTAGGGTAGAGCAAATCGTATATGCGTTGTGGAAATTTTAGATAACTGCTAAATTGTCGGTCAGAAATATTTTTTTGTTGAGTGACAGAGTCGGGTCGGGAAACATAGTTGATAAGAGGCTTATTTATCGAGGTTATCTTGTGTGCAGCGAGAACAATTTGTGTGGTATATACAGCATCTTCTCCTATAGATAAGTCCGATACCAAATTATATTTTATAGTTTCATGCAATTCTTTTTTAGCAATATATGACCATACTGCCCATGCCCTTTCTGCACAAAACATTTGTTTTAGCAAAGATGCTTGGCTATATTGGTGGATTGAGATTTGTTGGATATATGTTTTTTTTTGATCATCAGGATTATAGGTATAATAATCCATAAGAACCATATCAGCGTCTGCTTCAATAGCTTTTTTGTATAGAATACTTAATGATGAGGCTTCAAGAAAATCATCAGCATCCAAAAAAAGAATATATTTACCGTGAGCTACAGTTATTCCTTTTTGTCGTGCAGCTGATACTCCTTGATTGGGCTGATTTATTATTTTGAGAGAAGGATATTGGGTTGCATATTGATCTAATATTTCTGGTGACTTATCGATACTACCATCGTTTATAGCAATTACCTCTATGTTGTTATCTGCTTGTATTAATACGGATTCTAAACAATGCGGTAGATATTTTTCAACATTATAGACGGGTATAATTACGGAAAGGTCTATGGAATGTAGCATATATATTGCGAGTTTAAATGCAAATATAGATATAATAAATTAATTGTATTATTTTTGCTTTAAAAAAGCTTATAATGGTGCGTATTGTAGAGATAATAGGAGGCTTGGGAAATCAGATGTTTCAATATGCTTTTTTCCTTTATTTAAAAAATAAAAGTCATATCTGGGACAGGCTATATGTCGATATAGAAGCTATGAAAACTTATGATAGACATTATGGTCTGGAACTTGAAAAGGTGTTCAATCTTTCTCTTTGCCCTATCTCGAACAGATTGCATCGTAATCTGCAAAAAAGAAGTTTTGCAAAACATTTTGTAAAGTCTTTGTATGAGCATTCTGAGTGTGAATTTGATGAACCTGTTTATCGTGGATTGCGTCCATATCGTTATTATCGCGGTTATTGGCAGAATGAGGGTTATTTTGTAGATATTGAACCAATGATTCGTGAAGCATTTCAATTTAATGTAAATATTTTATCTGAAAAAACAAAAGCTATTGCTTCTAAAATGCGTCGAGAATTATCGGTGAGTATTCATGTTCGCCGGGGAGATTATGAAAATCTTCCGGAAGCCAAGGCTATGCATGGAGGTATTTGTTCTCTGGATTATTATCATAAAGCAATAGATTTTATCCGTCAGCGTCTGGATAATAATATATGTTTTTATTTATTTTCTGATGATATAAATTGGGTGGAAGAAAATTTGCAGTTAGAAAACAGATGTATCATAGACTGGAATCAGGGAGAAGATAGTTGGCAAGATATGTATCTTATGAGTTGTTGCCGTCACCATATTATAGCAAATAGCTCTTTTAGTTGGTGGGCTGCATGGCTAAATCCGAATAAAAACAAAATCGTTTTAACGCCAAACAAATGGTTTAACCATACAGATGCTGTCGGTATTGTACCGAAAAGTTGGATTAAGATACCTGT
This sequence comes from Coprobacter secundus subsp. similis, assembly GCF_015097275.1. Lineage (GTDB taxonomy): Bacteria > Bacteroidota > Bacteroidia > Bacteroidales > Coprobacteraceae > Coprobacter > Coprobacter secundus. The sequence continues at coordinate 2,750,257 of NZ_AP023322.1, read as the reverse complement.
TTTTTGATATGTTTATGCATTTTTCTTGAATATTTTGGCGAATAAAAAACGTATAGCAAACCATATATGTAATATTTTTACTGTAGTTTTTCCGTAATATTTAACCATAATGTTATATCGTTCTTGGAGGGAGGCTTTTCTGTTTTTTGTCGTCGCCCCTTCATTCAGATAGTTTATCAATATTTGGTGGGTGTTAAATAACGTTTGGGCAGATCTCATACATTTTATACACCAGTCAAAATCAGAGGAAAAACGATAAGCCAAATCGTAATTTGGGGCAATGCTGCGTTTGGCGATAAATGCTTGGTGACAGACAAGCATTCCCATACGGAAGCTTTTCCATGATAGTTGTTCGGGAGCCTTTAATCGTCTCATCCCGATAAAATTTCGGTTTAGGTTAACCAAAGCGGTTTCTCCATAAATTATATCGGGACGAGAGTAGCCTATCGAATGATATATATTCTCTAAAGTTTTGTTATTATAAAATGTGTCTCCGGCATTCAAGAATATAACATATTCACCGGTTGCAAGATTCAAACCTTTATTCATTGCATCATAAAGTCCGTTATCAGGCTCATTTATTAAGATATTTATCAGATGTCTGTTTTTATCGAGAATATCAATTGTACCATCATCTGACGCACCATCTATTACAATGTATTCGTAGTTTTTATATGTTTGGTCGGCTACGCTGTTAAGTGTGACTTCTATAGTTTTATGAGCGTTCCATGTAATTGTTATGATTGAAAATAAGGGTTGTATCATTGTTTTTGTTTTGTTGACAGTAACCTTTGATAAAGGTGGTTATAATGTGTTGCTATAATGTCTTCTGTATAGTTTTTTTTAACTTTTTCGATACATTTGTCTTGCAGAGAAGGATTGTCTTTCTGCTCATATGCCCATAATATGCCTTTGCTCAAGTCCTCGACTGATGGATATTTGGCGAGATAACCATTATCTAAGTGGTCTATTATATCTGTTTGTCCTCCTTGATCAAAGGAGACAACCGTGGTACCACAGGCCATAGATTCTATTAACGTTTGCCCAAATGTTTCATAATGAGATGAGACAACAGTAACGTTTGCAGCAGAGTATAGTGAAGCTATCATTGAGATATCTGATAATTTCCCCATATAAGTGTATTTACACGGAATAGTGTTGAGAAAGTTCTCATCGTTCTTTATTCCTCCAAACATAAGTAGATGTAGCTTTTTTATTTGATCTATTGGTAATAAAGATATGGCGTGGCAAAGTAAATCGAATCCTTTTATCGGGTCATTTAGTTTTGCTGCTCCAAACAAAATAACGAAATTATCTTTAGAAATGGACAATTTTTCCCTTATTTTATTCCTATCTTGCTGATAAAATATTTGAGTGTCTATTGTGTTGGGGATTACCAGGTTCAATGATGTTTTTGAGATATTGCTTTGTCGAGCTTTATCGCATAGCCATTGACTTACACTGACGAACGTAATATACGATTGTGCTAAGAAATTTTTTTTTTTCCATATACGATAAGAAAGATCATGTGGTGCAGGCTTTTGCAGTTGAGGACAATTTTGACATAGGGAGGTATATTTATTACATGTTCCCGGATGGTGGCATATGGCAGTTATGGGCCATAGGTCATGTAGTGTCCATATGATTGGTTTACCTAAAGTCGTTAGTTTTTTTATATCGGATAAAGACAAAAATCCTTGATTTATCCAATGAAGATGGATGATATCAGCCTCTCGAACTTCTTTACGTAAAACCAAATTAAATCCAGTATTTGCAATCGATACTGAGAAAAGATTTTTTTTTGAAAAATGATTATTAATAAAAATGATAAAACGTTCCCATACAAATTTGAGAAGTCCAAGATATCGTTGTATTGTATTTTGTTCGACACCAATAATATCGGGATTATTTGAAATTTTCTTTTTTACAAGTAGTTTTACATTTACCCCGTTGTTTTTGAGGGCCGACATCAGACGGCTACAAGCAATAGCCGCTCCACCGGTATTTTCAGATGTATTGATAAGCAAAACTTTCATAAAACAGAATCACGATTTGAATACGAAGGTACGATTTTTCTCTCATTATTTTCTACTTTGAAAAATGAACTTTTCTTTTCATACCTTTGTGATAGAAGTGATTTTAAAAAAATAGTTACATTTGCAGAAAGCGTTCTCGGGAAATTGGTAGCTGATAAAGGCTGTTATTTTTTCTGTGTGGAAGAGAGCTCTAAAATTGGATTAATGTGGATAGAGATATATGAATCCTTTGTTAGATAAAATGCAAAAATGGATAAATGATGGCGTTCAAACGTTGTTGAGTATTTTGAAGATTGTCATTTATTCGAAAAATAGGACTCCTATGCCTACTGAATTCGATTCTTTAGGAGAAATTGTAATTTTGGGAAACGGTCCATCTTTGAATACGACTGTAGCGAGCTCTTCTGCATTTTTAAGAGATAAGACATTATTGGCTGTAAATTTTGCAGGGTCAACTGATTTGTTCAAACAATTGTGTCCTGGACTATATGTTATAGCGGATCCCTATTTTTTTGATGCGTCAAAAGAAAAATCTGTTGATTTATATTGTGCTTTGTCTGAGTCGGTTACGTGGAAAATGTATCTATTTGTTCCGGTTTTTGCGTTTAAAAGAAGATGGTGGCAAGAAATTTTGAGTACGAATCCTCATATACATATTGTCCAATATAATATTACACCAGTGGAGGGTTACAAATGGTTTTCCAGATATGCTTTTCGTAAGGGGTGGGGGTGTCCTCGGCCCAGGAATGTCCTTATACCTTCTATCATGTTGGCTTTTCGATTAGGCTTTAAAAAAATATATTTAGCCGGAGCTGACCATTCTTGGCTTCCACAATTGTCGGTGGATGACAATAATCGAGTAATTACTCGTCAACCACATTTTTATAAGGATAGTGAACAACATAATAAACAGGTGGATGCTGAATATGCTAATATTCATTTGCATGAAGTTCTATATAGTATGTATATAGCTTTTCGGTCATATTTTGTCATTCGGGATTATGCTGAGCGTATAGGATGTAAAATTATAAATATTACTCCAGGTTCTTTTATTGATGCTTTTGAGAGAATGCTCCCAAAGCAAAATGACCCTGGTCGAATTTTTTAAACATTGGGGTAATACCCTGATAAAAATTGGAAAAATGGAAAAAGTATTAGTCACAGGGGCTGACGGTTTTATTGGTTCTCACCTTACAGAGATGCTTTTAGACCGAGGTTTTCAGGTAAGAGCACTGTCTTATTATAATTCTTTTAATAATTGGGGATGGCTTGAAGGTATTACTCATCCTGGTCTTGAGGTTGTATGTGGAGATATACGAGATCCGTATTTTTGCAAACATATTATGCAGGGGATTGATATTGTTTTTCATTTGGCTGCACTCATTGCGATTCCGTATTCTTATGTTGCTCCTGATAGTTATGTTGATACCAATATAAAAGGAACACTGAATGTATGCCAAGCAGCTAAAGAGAGAGGCGTGAAGCGTGTATTGGTTACTTCTACCAGTGAAGTATACGGGACGGCCAAGTATGTTCCTATTGATGAGAACCACCCTAAACAGCCTCAGTCTCCTTATTCAGCAACTAAAATAGGGGCAGATGCTTTGGCCATGAGCTTTTACAATGCTTTTGAACTTCCGGTTGTAATAGTCCGTCCATTTAATACGTATGGTCCTCGCCAGTCAGCTAGAGCTATAATTCCGACCATTATTACTCAGATTGCCAATGGAGCTAAAGAAATAAAATTAGGAGACCTTAGTCCTACGCGTGATTTTAATTATGTAAAGGATACTTGTCGGGGATTTATTCAGCTTTCACAATGTGAGGCAGCGATAGGGCAGGAAGTCAATGTATGCAGTAATTATGAGATATCGATGAGAGATACTTTGAATTTGATATCGGAAATAATGGGTGTAAAAGTTTGTTTTGTGGAAGATGAGCAACGTATCAGGCCTAAAGGTTCCGAAGTATTTCGTTTATGGGGAGATAATTCAAAGATAAAGAGCTTGACAGATTTTAAACCTGAATATCCTATACGAAGGGGATTGGAAGAAACAGTGAAATGGTTTATGGATAAGAATAATCTAAACCGATATAAAGCAAATATTTACAATGTATAAAGAGACGATTAGTTTTATAAAAAGGTTATTTCCCAATCAAGAGTTTGTGCCTTTACATGCTCCGTGTTTTATCGGTAATGAAAAGGAATATTTGAATGATTGTATCGATTCTACATTTGTTTCGAGTGTTGGTAAATATGTCGATAAATTCGAAGATGTGGTTGCTGTTTATACGGGGGCTAAGCGTGCTGTTGTATGTGTAAATGGTACTAATGCTATTCATTTGGCTTTACTTTTAGTTGGAGTTGAACAGAATGATGAAGTTTTGACTCAACCGTTGACTTTTATTGCGACATGTAATGCAATTAGTTATTGCGGGGCACATCCGGTTTTTATTGATGTAGATAGGGAGACAATGGGATTGTCTCCAGAAAAATTAGAAGAGTGGATTCTTGATAATGCAGAAATGAGAGGAGATGCATTGTATAATAAGGGTACAGGCAGACGGATTAAAGCTTGTGTGCCTATGCATACTTTCGGGCATCCATGTAAAATTGATGCTATAGCTGATATTTGTCTGCGTTATTCTCTTGAATTGGTCGAAGATGCGGCAGAGAGTATCGGTTCTTTTTATAAGGGGAAGCATACCGGGTTATTTGGAAAGATTGGCGTTTTGAGTTTTAATGGTAATAAAACTATAACAACCGGTGGCGGGGGGATGTTACTTTTCCAAGATGAGGAGCTGGGGAGTTATGCAAAACATCTATCTACGCAGTCTAAGCTTCCTCACCCATGGGAGTTTGTGCATGACCATATAGGATATAATTATCGTATGCCTAATATTAATGCAGCTTTGGGATGTGCTCAGATGGAAACATTGCCTTTATTTTTAGAAAAAAAACGCCAATTAGCTGAAATTTATCAAGGTTATTTTAGTAAAAAAGGTATTTCTTTTTTTGTTGAACCAGAACATTGTCATTCAAACTATTGGCTAAATGCCATTTTATTGGATAATGAAAAGGAACGTGATGATTTTCTTGAATATAGTAATTCTAATGGAGTTATGACTCGTCCTATTTGGCGATTGATGAATAAGTTGCCTATGTTTGAAAAAGAGCAGTGTGGAGATTTGAGCAACTGTCTGTATTTTGAGAAACGAGTGGTGAATATTCCAAGTAGTGTCAGGTTATGAATGATAAGCTAAATGTCTTATTTTTAGGTGGTGCTAAACGGGTATCTTTAGCTGAACATCTGATAGATACGGCAAGGAGAAAAGGGCTTGACGTCGAAGTTTATTCGTATGAATTGGATGAATTTGTCCCTATAGCTTCTGTTGGAACAGTTATTCTTGGTTTACGGTGGAAGGATGAAAACATTATTCCAGATCTTCTATCTGTCATTCGAGAAAAGGATATTCACATTGTTTTACCATTTGTCGATCCTGCCGTGGAAGTTGCGAGCCGATTAAGGAGTATTTGCTCGGATGTTTTTATCCCTGTTTGCCGAGAAGACATATGTAAAGTTATGTTCGACAAGCAGCTTTCTGTGGATTGGTTTAAAAAATACGATATTCCTGTGCCACAGTGTTTTTCAATAGGGAATATCGAATTTCCCGTGATTCTTAAACCTCGAACTGGTTCTGCATCTAAAGGTATAAAAATAGTTTATTCCCGAGATGATTTACGAAATATTTCAAATTTAGGCAGTTATGTAATACAAACCTACATCCAGGACGGAATAGAATTTACTGTGGATTGTTATGTATCAGAAAGTCGGGATATTGTATCGATAGTTCCGAGAATTAGGCTCGAAGTTGCCGGAGGAGAGGTTATAAAAACCCGAACAATAAAGGATGATGTTTGTATAACTTTATCTCGGAAGGTTTTGCAAACGGGGCAATTTATAGGCCCGGTAACTATACAGTTTATACGAGATGTGGCAACCGATAAAACATATATTATGGAAATTAATCCCCGTTTGGGTGGAGGGGTAATTGCAAGCATCGAAGCCGGAGCTAATATTCTTTCTACGTTGTTAGATGAATATCTTAAGTATCCGGTCGAACCTATTGTTAGCTGGAAAGAAAATATATTTATGACGCGATATTTTAAAGAAGTTATATTCTATGCAGATAATCATTGATATGGACGGTACTATATGTACCGAAGAGCGTACGTATAGCCGCTGTTTGGCTGTACCTAAACTTCATGCGGTAGAGTCAATAAATGCTTTGTATGACGAAGGACATACTATTATAATATACTCTGCCCGTACATGGATGGAGTTTGAGATGACTACAGCATGGTTAAAGGAACATAAAGTGAAATATCATCAGTTGATTATGGGAAAGCCTATAGGGGATGTGTGGATTGATGATAGGGCTTTACAATTTAAGGATAATTGGCAGGAGATAATAAAAGACTTGAAGAATAGGAAAAAGTGATATCATGGGAAAGGTTGTTATTATAGCTGAAGCTGGTGTGAATCATAATGGGAATTATGATTTAGCAAGAAAATTGGTTATTGCAGCTAAAGATGCCGGAGCTGATTATGTAAAATTTCAGACTGCTCGTCCCGAGAGGGTTATTTCCCGATATGCGCCCAAAGCGGAATACCAGTTAGGTACGACAAAAAAAGAAGAGTCGCAGCTTGATATGTGCCGGGCAATTCATTTGCCTTTGACAGATTATAAGCCACTTAAGGACTTTTGTGATGAAATAGGGATAAAATTTCTTTCTACACCATTTGATTTAGAATCTATAGATGTGTTGGAAGCATTGGATATGGACTATTATAAGATTCCATCTGGAGAAATTACCAATTTACCATATTTGCAAAAAATTGCACGTTTGGGACGTCCGGTAATTATGTCAACTGGAATGTCCGGTTTGGGAGATATCGAGGCTGCACTCGGTGTGTTGACAAAAGAGGGGTTGGGTTTGGAGCAGATTACTCTTTTGCATTGTAATACTGAGTATCCTACCCCTTATGTTGATGTAAATCTTCGAGCAATGCAGACATTATCCGATTGCTTTGGTGTAAAAACTGGGTATTCGGACCATACCAAGGGTATAGAAGTCTCGTTAGCTGCGGTAGCTTTGGGAGCAGTTGTAATAGAAAAGCATTTTACGTTGGATAGAAATCTTCCCGGGCCTGATCACAAAGCTTCGTTAGAACCGGAAGAATTGAAGAAAATGATAGAGTCTATCCGAAATATTGAATTGAGTTTGGGGAGTCCGGTAAAAAGAGTTTCTAATTCTGAGGCAAAGAACAGTATTGTTGCTCGTAAAAGTTTGATTGCGGCCAGGGATATAAAAGCTGGAGAGGTTTTCACTGAAAATAATATGACTGTGAAGCGTCCTGGAAATGGAATTTCTCCGATGCGTTGGTATGAGGTAATTGGGAAAGTTGCCCCTCGTGATTTTAAAGAGGATGAACTATTAGAATTATAGGTTATGCGAAAAATTTGTGTAATTACAGGGACAAGAGCTGAATATGGATTGTTGAGCCGTCTAATGAAAATGATACAGGAAGATCCGGATTTGGATTTACAAATAATAGCTACTAATATGCATTTATCTCCTGAATTCGGTTTGACCTTTCGAGAAATTGAAAATGACGGATTCATTATCAATAAGAAGGTAGAAATGCTTTTGTCAGCTGATACATCATCGTCTATTGCAAAATCTTTGGGATTGGGAATTATAGGTTTTGCAGATGCCATACAAGATTTATCTCCCGATTTAATCGTAATTTTGGGTGATCGTTATGAGATGTTAGGTGCTGCATCTACAGCGTTATTTTTTCAAATTCCTGTTGCACATATTTCTGGTGGAGATGTTACGGAGGGAGCTTATGATGATGCAATTCGTCATTCTATTACCAAAATGAGCCATCTTCATTTTACAACGACAGAAGAGTACCGTAATCGAGTGATTCAGCTAGGAGAAGAGCCAGAACGAGTATTTAATGTTGGGTCTATAGGATTGGATAATATTCGTTACTTACAACTTCTGAGTAGAGAAGATTTAGAAAGGAGCATAGGATTTAAAATCTCAAAGAAAACTTATATGGTCACGTATCATCCGGTTACTCTTGAATATATGACTGCTCGAGAACAATTTTCCGCACTGCTAAAAGCTTTGGATGAAACGGATGCACATATTATTTTTACGAAACCGAATTCTGATTCTAATGGTCGTATTATCGCCTCGATGATTGATGAATATGTAAACTGTCATTCTGATAGATCAGTAGCTTTCACATCTTTAGGATATCTTCGATATTTGTCTGCATTGCAATATGTTGATGGGGTAATTGGGAATTCTTCAAGTGGTATTGTCGAGGTTCCATCTTTTGGGATACCGACGTTAGATATAGGTGCCCGACAAAAAGGTCGCCTTGCTGCATCATCTGTACTACATTGTGAGGCTTCTTACGAGGCTATTGCGGCAGGATTGAGTATGATTGCCACGAATACAGTGAAAGCTTCTGCTAAAGAAGCTAAAAATCCATATGAGAAGCCTAATACTACGGAGAATATTTGGAAGATAATAAAAAATTATCCTTTAGAAGATATTATTAAGAAGCATTTTTATGATGTTAAGATTTGTACGGATAAATGAAGGATAAAGGAATGAATATATTATATGTTATTCCTGCGAGAGGAGGAAGTAAAGGTATTCCCCATAAAAATATAAAATTATTAGGAGGAAAACCTCTAATCGGATATTCTATTGAATTGGCTCGTCAATTGACGTCTGACGAACATATTTGTGTATCCACTGATGATGAGGAGATTGTGCGTGTTGTGGAAAATTATGGTTTAGCTGTTCCGTTCAGACGGCCGAAAGAGTTGTCCGGTGATCAGGTGGGAACTTATGAAGTTTTGTTACACGCGCTTAGTTATTATGAATCTTTAGGCAGACATTATGATGTTTTGGTTTTGTTACAGCCGACTTCTCCTTTTAGGAAAGAAAAGTTTGTTCAGGAAGCATTAACTTTATATACCCCAGATATTGATATGGTCGTGTCCGTAAAAGAGGCCGCTTCTAATCCTTATTATAATTGTTATGAAGAAGATGGTAATCATTTTCTGCATTTGTCTAAAGGGAACGGAAAATTGATTCGTCGGCAGGATGCCCCTCAAGCTTGGGAATACAATGGCGCTATATATGTTATCAATACAGCATCTCTTCGAAAGATGAGTTTGGGAGAGTTTCCCCGTAGACGTAAATATGTTATGGATGATAAGTATTCTATAGACTTAGATACTCCTTTTGACTGGATGGTGGCAGAGATGATGCTACAAGAAAATATTGTAACTTTTTGAGTTATGGGAAATACAGAACGTTTTGTAATACGAGATTATGTTTCAATTCTTGAGGCCTTGAAAGTTTTGAATCGACTACCGAGCAATACTTTGACTTTATTTATTGTCGATGAAAATAACCGAATGGTCGGGACTTTAACAGATGGGGATATCCGTAGAAGTTTAATATCAGGAGCTCAATTAAATGACCCTGTTTCTTCTGTCATGTTTACTCATTTTCGGTATGTAAAAAGCAGTGGCATAGATGTCAGAGCAATTAGGGAATTAAAGAAGTTGCAAATAGCTTTAGTTCCTTGTTTGGATGACGAACATCGTATAACCGGTGTTTATAATTTACGAGAATTACGTTCTGTGTTACCGGTAGATGCTGTTTTAATGGCAGGAGGGAAAGGCGAAAGATTACGTCCACTAACTGAAAAAACACCAAAACCATTGTTGAAAGTAGGAGATAAATGTATCATCGATTATAATGTCGAACGTCTTATCTCTTATGGGATAGACCGTATATCGGTAACGGTAAATTATTTAGCAGAACAGATTGAAGTGCATTTTTCTAAACTTGTAAATGATGTACAGGTAAATTGCGTACGAGAACCCCAATTTTGGGGTACTATGGGCTCTCTTACGTTAATCGATTCATTTTATAATGATACGATTTTACTGATGAATTCTGATTTATTTACCAATATTGATTATGAAGATTTTTATTTGCACCATATAGATAAGAAAGCTGATTTATCAGTGGCGGCTGTACCTTATCTGGTATCAGTTCCTTATGCTATTTTTAAAACTGAAGCAGAACGAGTATTGGCTCTTGAGGAAAAGCCGACATATAATTATTATGCAAATGCAGGTATATATTTGATAAAAAAAGAGTTATTGGAACTTATGCCTCGGAATGCATTTTATAATGCTACTGATTTTATCGATTTATTGATAGAGAAAGGGAAAAGGGTCGTTCGTTTTCCAATAACAGGAAATTGGATAGATATAGGAAAACCAGAGGATTATAAACGAGCACAAGATTTGGCTCGGCATATAGAGATGTAATCATCATTGCTTATTTGGGGTTATTCTACTTTTTGCGTATTCCAAAATGTCTTGTAGAATGTGAGAGTTCAGACTCTTGTTGGTGGCGTAGTATAGCAAAACACCTGTTAGTGTTTGGAGTATGAGTAGTAACCATTCCTTATCGATGATTATGGGTAGTAACACTAACGGTATTGAAATTATTATAGTAATTGCGCAATATGGTATCATATCTTTTACTTGTTTTTTTATTCCATATCCAACAACTTTTCCGCTGATGTAAGCCATAAGTAGATAATGTAAAATAGAGACAAAAACTTGTCCTAAAACGAGAATTGTAACACCCATTTCTAGTGTAATAAAGATGGCTATCAGAGACAGTATATCTTTTACAATTTCTAAATACAACATAATTTTTACTTTTCCAATCCCTAGAATGCAGTTATTAAGGAATACTGTCAGTGTAGTAAAAATTCCTCTGAATATAAGGAGTTGAAAGAGTAAAATAGATGCATCCCATTTGTTTCCGAATAATGTTCTGAATAGAGGTTCTGCAACAATGATAAGACCTGCATATATAGGAAAAATTATAAAAGAGGTGAGTTTATTCATTTTACTTATTGCTCGATGTAGCCGCTCTCGATTATCTTGCATATCGGCAAGAATTGGTAGGAAGGAAGAACCTAAAATCTGACCTAAAGCTGTGATTCCCATTTTGCTCCATTTATCCGCCTGTGTATAGTATCCAAGATGTTTTAGATTATAAAAAGAGCCAATGATAAAAGAATAAATGTTGAGAAATATAGTGTTGAACAAGGATGTCATCATGACACCTGAACCTATTTGGAATATTTCTGATAAAGATTTTTTGCTAAAAGTCCAACTTGGCCTCCAGGAGTTGAATTTCCATAAAATTGCTGATTTTACCGATGAAAGTACAAGTGCTTGAGCTACCATTGCCCATGCTCCGTATCCGTTTAGTGCCATGATTAGAGCTAAGGCTCCGGAGAGAAATAGCCCGATGGAATTTGAAATGGCAATTATTTTTACATCCATTTTTTTCATCAACTTTGTGCTTTGTACCATTCCAAAAGCCAGTATTATGAAATTCAGGAACATAACTCGGGAGAGTGTTATAAGCCTTTTGTCATGAAAAATATCAGCAATAAGAGGAGCTGTAAACCATAAAAGAATATATAATATTACACTGATTCCAATGTTGAAAAAGAAAATAGTGCTGAAATCGGTCTGTGTAACATTTTTTTTCTGAATAAGAGCCGATGAAAATCCACTGTCAATAAATAGATTGGCAAATGCTGTAAAAATAGTTATAGCCCCGATGAGGCCGAAATCTTCAGGCATGAGAACTTGAGCTAAAACTATACCAGTAACTGCATATAAGATTTGAGTAGATATACGGTCTATTGTATTCCACATCAAGGTATTGGCAGTTTTTGCCTTTAAGTCGATGTTTGTATTTTGTGGTTCGTCTTTCATTTAAGACGCAAAATAACAATATATTTTAAATATTTGACTCAATCTTTTTTAGAAAATATAATAGGTATGTAGTTTATATGTATATTTACCAGTCAAAAGAAATGTGATGAGAATTTTAGTATCTACGCCAACACTTTGCCATCCAGATTTTCCTCATTCTCCAAATACAGGTTTGGGACTTATGGTTTCATCTATTTCAGAAGCTCTGTATAAGTCTGGAAATGAGGTATATGTTAATAATTCCAGTTTTTTCGGTGCATCGTCTAAACGTTTGGGGTATTGCTTATTGTCACGGAGGTTATATGCTTTGTTATTTTCCTCGAAGTGGAAAGATATATTTCGTGGTTTTAAATATGCAATAATGGCTAAAGAAGAGTCTATATGGGCTCGCTATAATATTTTTAAATATTATTTTAGTATCGGCTATAATGAGAAAATTATTAAACGGCTTACACCTGATTATATACATATACATGGTCTGACTATAAATACGTTACCTTTTATTATAGCTGCAGTTAGGCGAAATGTTTCATTTGTAATTACATTACATGGCTTAAATTCTTTGAATGAATCTATCAATTTATCGTCTTTTGCAAAGGCATTTGAGTTTAAGATGCTTCAATTGCTGTTGGAGGGTCAAGTGGGGGTTTCTGTTGTCAGTTCTGGAATACAAAAAAAAATTATTGAAGAGTTCGGTGGGAAACGATATCCGACATTGAAAGTGATTTTGAATGCGATTCCTTCAGTGCAGACGACGTATTTAGATGTGATAAGAAAAAGACAAATTGTTTGTGTTGGGAACATCAATCAAAATAAAAATCAGGAGCAGCTGATTCGGGCTATAGCTTTGCTTCAGGGACAAATGGAAGAATATTTTCATGTTTTCTTTATTGGAAATGATAATTTGCACGGAAAGTTACAAAATCAGGCTTTACTTTTAGGTGTGGATAAGTTTTGTCACTTTACAGGTTCATTGCCTCATAAAGAAGTTTTTTCTTTAATGAATGAGTCTTGGTGTACATGTTTACTTAGCAAAGAAGAAGGTTTTGGATTGTCTCTGATTGAGGGGTATCGGTTTGGCCTTCCTGCGATTTGTTTTTCGGATATTGATGCTGCTTATGATATTTATGATGATAAATGTACAGTCTTGATAAAAGAACGTACCGATGAAGCTGTTTCTTATGCGATTTCAGAGGCTTTTAGCCGGTATTGGGACCGTGATTACATCCGAAAATTTTCGTTTAAATTTTCACTTGATTTGATGTCTGAAGGCTATATGGATTTTTTTAAAGAGAGCTGTCTTCCTAACTTGAATGAGCATAATATAAATGTTCTTATGGATGAATATATGTCTTCTGGAAAATAAATATGTCAATTGAATAGCAAATAATGCCTATCCATGTATCGAAAAATAGAATAGTAAGATGTGAAAAAGAATCCTATTTGAATTATTCCTAAGAAATAAATATTAGAAATAAATATTGTAAAAGATAGACTGGTTAAGAATAATATAACCCCGACGGATAGATATGGGAAGATATCTTTTAGTTGCGTATACCAAGGATAGTCTACTTTTTCCCCAATAATGATGATGCTGAGGATATATACTATTATTCTTACTATTACTAAGCTTATAACCATATGTAACATTCCCATGTGCCAAGTTAAGAAGATTGCTATGAATATTAGCCCTATTTTTATTACCTCGAGGCGTAAAACAAGATGAGAATGTCCTGAAATTTTTATATAGTTTCCATTAATAGTCGTAAATACGGTAAAAATACCCGCAGCACATAATAATTGCAAATAAATAATTGATTCGGTCCACTTTTCCGATAAAAATATTAGTACAAATGGTTTACTTATTAATATGAAACAGAGTAATGACGGAAATGTTATAAATGCCGTTAATTTCATTGTATCTCGATATGCTTTGACCAATCTTTCTTTCTCGTTTTGTATAGCACTGAATACTGTATAGGTCGCGTTTTGTATGGTTCCGTATAATGTAGAGATTCCCATATCGGCCCATTTGGCAGCTTGGGTGTAAAATCCCAAAGAAGTTTTTCCATAAAGTCGGCCGATAAACGCAGAATAAATATTTAGGAATATTGAATTTAAGATATTGGCCAGTAAAATATTGGATCCAAATGCAAAGAGTTCACGAAACGATTTAATCGAAAAAATTGCTTTTGGATGCCATTTCCCGATAATCCATAATAAAATTGTTTTGGATACGGATTGCGACAGCATTTGGGCGACAAGGGCCCAAGCACCATAGTTGTGGAGTGCATGATAAAGAGCTGTCAGACCCGATATAAAGAGTGATAAGAAATTGATAATTGTTACTTTTCTGAATTGTATTTCTTTTACAAGATAGGCTGTTTGGATAAGTCCTAAAGCGTTTATTAAGAATATGCAAAAAAGGCTTCGGGAGAGTGGAATAAGGATGGGTTGATCGAAAAAAGAGGCTATATTGGGAGCTCCTAAAAATAAGAGGATGTAAATTATGAATGATATCAATAAGTTGCAATAAAAGACTGTATTATAGTCTGCTTCTGTTGGATTTTGTTTTCTAACGAGAGCTGACGAAAAGCCGCTGTCGATGCAGGAGTTGGCAATAGCAACAAAAATGGCCAGCATTCCTATCAAACCATAATCGGACGAATTCAGAATGCGGGCCAGTATTATTCCTATCACAATAGAGATAACCTGGTTTGAGACTTTATCCAATGCATTCCATATAATTGCATTCCGAGTAGTCTTTTCCAGGTCTTCTATCATTTTTCCATACGTTTATTTTACTTCTGAACCAGGACGTACTTCGTCTGCAGGCTCAATAACAATTAATCGCCCGTCTGCATCTTCAGCAGAAAGAATCATACCTTGTGATTCTATTCCTTTGAGCTTTCTCGGAGCTAAATTAGCTATAAAGCATACATTTTTACCGACTAAGTCTTCGGGGGCATAATGTTTTGCTATTCCTGATACAATTGTTCGTCCTCCTAAGCCATCATCTATCTTAAATTGCAGCAGTTTATCTGCTTTAGGAACTTTTATACATTCGAGAACCCTGCCAACCCGAATGTCTAATTTTGAGAAATCTTCAAATGAGATATTTTCACGAACTGGAGCCGCTTTATGATTTTTGAGTTCGTTTGCCTTTTTTGTATCTAACAGTTTTTGTACTTGGGCTTCAATCGTACTATCTTCTATTTTCTCAAAGAGTAGTTCTGCCGGATTTAATTGTAATCCTTCGGGCAATATGTCTGTGTGTCCTAATACATTCCAATCGACGATTTGCATATTTAACATATTGCGAAGTTTTTTCGCAGAGAAAGGCAAAAAGGGTTCAAAAGCAATGGCCAGGTTTGCAGAGATTTGCAATGCTAAATTTAATATTGTTGCCACTCGGTTCATGTCTGTTTTTGCCAGTTTCCAAGGTTCTGTATCGGCTAAATATTTATTCCCAATACGAGCCAGGTTCATAGCTTCTTTCAGTGCATCTCTAAATCGGTAGTGCTCTAAATATGATTCCATTTCGGCTTTTACTCCGGTAAATTCGGACAAAGTTTGTTTATCATATTCGGTCAAATCTCCACAGGCAGGAACTTTCCCATCGAAATATTTATGAGTCAAGACGAGTGCTCTATTTACAAAATTTCCTAACACAGCGACTAGCTCATTATTGTTACGGGCTTGAAAGTCCTTCCATGTAAAATCGTTATCTTTTGTTTCTGGAGCATTGGCTGTAAGTACATAACGTAATACGTCTTGTTTGCCTGGAAAGTCTTGTAAATATTCATGTAACCATACAGCCCAATTGCGGGATGTGGATATTTTGTCCCCTTCCAGATTGAGGAATTCATTGGCCGGAACGTTGTCAGGAAGGATGTAGCTACCTTCAGCTTTTAGCATGGCAGGGAATACAATACAATGAAATACAATATTGTCTTTTCCGATGAAATGAACCAATTTTGTGTTTTTATCTTTCCAGTATAATTCCCATTTGTCGGGCAATAGTTCTTTGGTATTCGAAATATAGCCAATAGGAGCGTCGAACCATACATATAATACTTTTCCTTCAGCCCCTTCTACTGGAACAGGGACTCCCCAGTCGAGGTCTCGGCTAACAGCTCGAGGTTGTAATCCCATGTCGAGCCATGATTTGCACTGTCCGTATACGTTTGGTTTCCATTCTTTGTGGTCTTCCAGAATCCATTTTTTTAGAAAAGCTTCGTGCTTGTCTAAAGGGAGATACCAGTGTTTGGTTTCACGCATAACGGGAGTACTTCCACTAATTGCAGACTTTGGATTTATCAGGTCTGTTGCATTTAAAGAAGTTCCACATGCTTCACATTGATCGCCGTATGCTCTTTCGTTATGGCAATGGGGGCATGTCCCTATAATATATCGGTCTGCTAAAAATTGTTGAGCTTCTTCATCATAATACTGTTCGGACGTTTTCTCGATAAATTCGCCTTTTTCGTATAATTTTTTAAAAAAATCTGAAGCTGTTTTGTGATGTATCTCGGATGAGGTACGAGAATATATGTCAAAAGAAATACCGAATTCCTCGAAGGATTTTTTTATGATATTGTGATAACGGTCAACGATTACCTGTGGAGAGACACCTTCAGCTTTTGCCTTTAATGTGATAGGTACGCCATGTTCGTCCGAACCACCTATCATTATCACGTCTTCACCTTTTAATCGGAGATATCGAGTATATATATCGGCTGGGACATATACTCCGGCAAGGTGCCCTATATGTACAGGGCCGTTTGCATAAGGTAATGCTGTTGTTACGAGGGTCCGTTTAAATTTCTTTTCCATACAATATTTTATTTATTGTGATTTGTGATTTATTTCAAATTAAAATGCAAATATACTATTTTTGTTGCAAAGGATATCTGCCTGGAATTAAAATCACTATCTTTGGTAAAAGATTGTTAGCGAGTTTTGTTTGATAAATGTATAAAATGTATTTGAATGATAAATAGAGAATTAGTCGACCCTCAAAGTATTGTTATTGTCGGAGGTTCAAATAATGTGCAAAAACCAGGTGGAAAAATTATAAGAAACTTGCTGGAGGGTAATTTTAAAGGTGATATTTATGCTGTCAATCCTAAAGAAACGGAGGTACAAGGCGTTCCTTGTTTTGCTTCTGTTGATATGCTGCCTCCCGTTGAACTAGCAATATTGGCAATTCCTGCAGTTTCATGTCCTGCAGTTGTAAAATTACTTGCCTCAGAAAAAAGTACGAAAGCTTTTGTCATCATTTCTGCGGGTTTTGCTGAAGAGACTCCGGAAGGAGAAAAGTTGGAACGGCAAATATTAGATACAGTAAATTATTATGGGGCTTCTCTGATAGGGCCTAATTGTATTGGTTTGATGAATCGTAATCATCGGAGTGTCTTTACCTTGCCGATTCCAGATTTAAATGCGAAGGGTGTTGACTTGGTTTCAAGTTCTGGCGCTACTGCGGTATATATCCTTGAGTCTGCTATCGGGAAGGGACTACGTTTTAATTCTGTATGGTCAGTTGGCAATGCTCCTCAGATTGGGGTAGAGGATGTTCTTGAGTATCTTGATAGAACGTTTGAGCCGGAAACGTCGCCCCGAATAAAAATGCTTTATATAGAAAATATAAAAGATCCGGATCGTTTACTGCTGCATGCTTCATCATTGATTAGGAAAGGGTGTAAAATTGCGGCTGTCAAATCGGGTTCTTCCGAGTCTGGAAGTCGGGCAGCATCGTCGCATACTGGGGCTATGGCCAGTTCGGATTTGGCTGTCGAAGCGCTTTTCAGGAAAGCAGGAATAGTGCGTTGTTTCAGTAGAGAAGATTTGACAACGGTTTCTTGTGTTTTTACGCTGAAAGAGATTTATGGTCGAAATTTTGCTATTGTAACCCATGCAGGAGGACCTGCAGTGATGCTGACTGATGCTTTGTCGAAGGGTGGTTTGCATGTACCTGAAATAAAAGGGGAGAAGACTCTGATGCTGAAATCTGAACTGTATCCAGGTGCGTCTGTTGCCAATCCGATAGATATATTGGCAACCGGAACTCCGGAGCATCTGGAAAAGGCTATTGATTTTTGTGAAAAAGAATGTCCTGAGATTGATGCGATTGCTGTTATATTTGGAAGCCCGGGTTTAGTCAAAGTATATGATGCCTATGATGTTCTTCATCGGAAGATGGAGGAATGTTCCAAACCGATATTTCCAGTATTGCCGTCGGTTGTAACTGCCGGTAAGGAAGTAGAATATTTTTTGAATAAAGGACATGTGAATTTTTCAGATGAAGTAGAACTTGCTACGGCCGTAACTCGTGTATGTAATGCATCTAAGCCGACAAATGAAGGTATAGAACTTTATGGAGTTGATGTTCCGAGAATTCGGAGAATTATTGATGAAATTACAGAAGAAGGGTATCTTTCTCATTATTATGTTCAGCAACTTTTAGCTGCTGCAGGAATACAAATTGTTAGAGAGGAAGTGTCGAATAATAAAAAGGTATTATTGCGTAAAGCAGAGGAGATTGGATATCCGGTTGTTGCCAAAGTAGTAGGTCCTATTCATAAATCTGATATCGGTGGGGTGGTTGTAAATATACAATCAAAGAAACACCTTGCTTTTGAATTTGAACGTATGATGAAGCTCCCAGATGTGTCAGCGGTTATGATACAGCCTATGTTACAAGGAAAAGAGTTGTTTGTTGGGGCTAAATATGAGCCTCGTTTCGGCCATATAATACTTTGTGGTTTAGGTGGGATATTTGTGGAAGTATTGCGAGATATAGCTTCCGGTTTAGCTCCTTTGAGCCATAACGAGGCATTTTCGATGATACGCTCTTTAAGAGCGTACAAAATGTTTCGTGGGGTAAGGGGGGAAGCTCCTATTGATGAGGTTCAGTTTGCTGAAATTATAGTACGGTTATCCACTTTACTTCGTTTTGCAACGGAAATAAAAGAGATGGATATTAATCCTTTATTGGCAACATCTCAAGGAATCATTGCTGTCGATGCTCGTATACGAGTGAAAAAATAATTAATTTATTTTATTCCCGTAATTTTTCGTATAGTGTTCGGGATGTCCGTATTGTCGAGTCGTCCTGAAAATTGTCCTTGTTCGGCTCCGATTACGTATACCGGAACAACAGCTCCTGTATGATTATTAGATGTCCACCCGATATGGGCTTTCTGATTGATGAGAGAAATTGCAGCATTTGTCAGAGGGCCAACTGTGCTGTATAGATTTGTAATATCTTTTGCTCTTTTTGAGATAAAAGAAGCATCAAATATTCTCATCAGTTCTGCTTCTTCACTATAGCTTACCGGAATGTATTCCCATAGACCCAGATTCTTTTTTAGTATCTCTTTAGCATCTTCCCAAGAGGGGGATGATTTTCTTTCCTTTAGTTGATATAATATGTTTGATAAGTTTTCTTCTGAAACTTTTTGTTTTTGCAGAAGGGAAATTGGTAAATTACTGTCTTTTATTCCTAAACCGATACCTCCCGTTTCATGGTCAGCAGTAACGATGATAAGTGTTTCTTTGGGATGTTTTAAATAAAAATCATACGCAACTTTTATACTTTCATTGAAGCCTATGGTTTCTTGTATCATAGTTGCTGCATCGTTAGAGTGTGCAGCCCAGTCGATAGTACCCCCTTCTATCATCATGAAAAATCCTTGTTTGGGATTATTCATGAAACGGTTTATACATGTTTGAGTAAGTTCTTTTAAAGATAATGTCCCAGATTTTCTGTCTATTTCGTAGGGAATATGTTTTGTTCCCAGAGTGTCATATAATAGAACAATTTTCCCATTTTTTGCAGATTTATCGTAGTTTTTAAAGTCGTTACATATGGTATATCCCATTTTTCTGAAATAAGTATATAAATCAATATCCTGAGGGTTGTTATTGTTTACAGGCTTCAGTAATGAAGCTCCTCCGAAAAAATCAAATCCACTCTCTGCTGCTTGTTTCCCGATTTGATAGTATAAATTTCTATCTGGTTGGGTCGCGTAGAAGCCGGCAGGAGTTGCATGGTCAATTGTCGCAGTAGTAATAATCCCGATTTGCCGTCCTGTTTTTTTTAATTGTTTGCTTATAGGTGTAAGCGCATATGTTCTTGAAGAATCCATTCCTACAGTATAATTGGCCGTTTTGCTTCCTGTTGCTAAAGCGGTTGCTGCAGCTGCGGAATCGGTGATTCGGTGGTCAGCAGATTGAGTTACAGCATGGGTGACAATCGGGAAGTCCAAAAAGAGAAGATTCTCTGAAGATTTTGTTTCGTCCAGAAATAGTCGGGTTGCTTCGACATGCCCAAATCCCATACCATCTCCGATAAAGAAGAATATGTATTTAGGACCTTTACTGTATATAGGTAATGACAGGCTAATAAAAAGTGCGAGAAGAGAAAATTTAGAAAGCTTATTCATATTATTTATATATTAAAGGTCGTTAAGTCATCTCTTTTTCCATAAAAAAAATTCCCTCTATAAGACAGGAAAATAGAAGATATTTGAATAATAGTTCGTTAAATTTATTGATATGATAATCATTTACTCATGGTTCATAGATAACATTTCTTCTATATTTTCTCTTTGGTTGGATAATCTGGGGACTTTATGTTGGCCCCCAAGTTTGCCTTTCTCTTTTAACCAATCGTGAAAGAGCCCTTTTCTGGCCACGATGACTTCTAATCGGTCCAAAGCTATGCCTTTATATCTTTTAGCTTCGTAATCCGAATTAAGAGCTTGTAATGCACAATCTAGGGTATTTGCGAAATTGTCTAAAGAAGGAGGCATTTTTTCGAATTCGATGAGCCATTGGTGGCGTCCTCTATTTTTTTCAGACATATATACGGGTGCTGCTGTATAGTTTGAGACTACTGCTCCAGTTTCGGAGCAGGCTTTAGCTAAGCCTTTTTCTGCATTGTCGACCATAAGTTCTTCTCCAAATGCATTTATGAAATGTTTTGTGCGTCCTGAAATAATAATTTTTACAGGAGATGTCGATACTATTTTTACCGTATCCCCCGTTTGATATCTCCATAGTCCACTGTTTGTGGTGATGACTAAAGCATAATTTTTCCCTTTTTCAACATCCCAAATGGGTAAAGTACGAGGGTGCTCATTGTTGACTTCTTCGAGAGGGATAAATTCGTAGAAGATACCAAGATCGAGCATTAATAACATCCCCGGAGTAGATTCGTTTTGTACAGCGAAGAATCCTTCAGATGCGTTATATGTTTCTACATAATGCATTTTGGCAGATGGTATCAGTTCTTCATATTGAGTACGATAGGGATCGAAACTAATACCTCCATGAAAAAATACTTCAAGGTCGGGCCAGATTTCAGTCAAATATGTTTTTCCGCTTTTTTTTAACATTAACTTTATCAAAACAAGAAACCATGAAGGTACACCTGAAAGATTGGTTACGTGAGAATGCATGGTCGACTGACAGATAGCTTCAAGCTTAGATTCCCATTCCGACATCAATGCAATCTTCTTACTCGGGACACGAATCATGTTGATAAGAGGACTGATATTTTGTATAAGAACGGCAGATAAATCGCCACAGTAACAGTGAGCTGATAACGGACTTACATTGTGACTACCTCCTAAAATCAAACCTTTTCCGGAAAAAAAACGACTTTCGGGATTCATTTGTAGATAAAGAGCAACGCAATCTTTCCCTCCGCGATAATGACATTCCTGCATAGCTTCATAACTGACAGGAATAAATTTACTTTTATCGTTTGTTGTTCCGGAAGACTTTGCAAACCATCGTATTTTGGATGGCCAGATAAGATTCGTCTCACCTTTTTGTAATCGTTTTACATAAGGTTTTAGTTCCTCGTATGTTATTAGGGGTACCTGTTCTGAGTATTGGCTGTAGTTGGAAATATTGGAGAAATGTAATTTTTGTCCCAATTCCGTGTTTTTTGCTGCTTTTAGAAGTTTTTTGAGCTGGTCGGTTTGGATGTTTGAACCGTATTTGCCATATAAGGCAATTTCTTTTTGCCTGGCATTGAAAATATGAGATAAAAGTTTAGTAGTATTCATTTTCATGAAAGTTCTATATCATGTGACGCAAAATTACATAATAATATGAGCTGTGCAACTACAAATACATTATTTTTGATGGTAATATTAAAGGTCCCATAAAATTTGCTATGGGACCTTTTTTTAATAGAGATTATATTTATCTTCTACGTTTTGACGAAGATTCTTGGTATTTTCTACGACGGCCACTGCTACCTTGCCGGTTATTCTTTCGATCTCGGTATGCACTGTCGTTATTTTTTCGTTTTGATTCTCTGGGAGATCCTGAATTAGAAGCCTCTTCTACAGATATGCGCCGACCGAAGAAATCAATATTTTTTAATCCGTTTATAACATTTCGAGCCTCTTTTTCTTCTATTTCAAAAAATGAAAAGTTCGTCATAAGGTCTATTTTCCCAATGGTTACACGCCCTTGTACATTACTATTGATGAGGTCAATAAGAGTATTAGGATATAGACCGTCGGTTTTCCCTATGTTGATGAACATCCGGGTGAAACCTGGCTCAGCACGTCTACTACGTTTCTTTTCATTGCTATTGCTATCTTTGGTACGACTCCTTTCATCAGGAATGTCTAACTCTTGGGCATCAGCGTAATAGTCAAGCAGACGATTGAATTCAAGGGAAACTACCCGTTTTATCAAATCTTCATTACTGAGCCATTCCAATTTACGGAATATGGGAGACAGATATGAGGCGATTTCATCCTCATTTACTTTGACTTTTTCGATCCTATCGACTAAGTTGAAAAGTTGTTTTTCGCATATTTGTTTGCCGGTGGGAATATACCCTTTTTCGAATTTCTTCCCGATTATACGTTCAATTTCTTTCATCCGGCCTTTTTCTTTGACATGAATGATTGCTATTGAAGTACCAGTTTTCCCAGCTCGGCCGGTACGTCCACTGCGGTGTGTGTATGTTTCTATATCTTCAGGTAGTCCGTAGTTGATAACATGTGTCAAGTTATCTACATCGAGACCTCGGGCAGCAACGTCAGTGGCTACAAGTAATTGTAAATTTTTTATTCTGAATTTTTGCATGACAGCATCCCTTTGTGCTTGGGATAATTCTCCATGTAAAGAATCAGCATTATACCCGTCTTGTATTAGCTGGTCTGCTATTTCTTGGGTTTCGCGTCGTGTACGGCAAAATATAATACCATATATACTGGGATAATAGTCTGCAATTCTTTTTAAAGCCAAATATTTGTCTTTGGCATGTACCATGTAATAAACATGTTTCACATTTTTTGCGCCTTCGTTTTTGCTCCCGATAACTATTTCTTTCGGATTGTGCATATATTTTTTTGATATGCGGGCAATCTCGGCGGGCATAGTGGCAGAGAAGAGGAGCATGCTTCGGTTCTCCGGTACTTCTGCCAATATCGCATTGATACTATCGGAGAAACCCATGTTAAGCATTTCGTCGGCTTCGTCCATAATTACGGTATTGACATTTTCCAGTTTTACCATTTTTCTATTCATCAAATCAAGAAGCCGTCCGGGAGTAGCTACGACTATATGTACTCCTTTTTTTAGAGTCCTGATTTGGCTTTCGATGCTAGAACCTCCATATACAGGAAGAATTTTTAATCCATCGATATATTTTGAGTAATCAGTCAGATCACTGGCTATCTGAAGGCATAATTCTCGAGTCGGGCTTAGAATAAGAGCCTGAGGTTGATTGGTTTTTATATTTATTTTTTGGATAACAGGTAACCCAAATGCTGCCGTTTTTCCAGTACCAGTCTGAGCCAATGCTACCATATCTGTATTTTCGCTCAATAAATGGGGGATTACTTCTTCTTGTACTGGCATTGGATTCTCATAACCCATCTCGGTTATTGCTTTTAGAATCACCGGGCAAATTCCTAATTCTTCGAATGTTTTCATTTAATAATAATTGCTTGTTATAACTTTAGAGTTATAGCAAAGAACCTTTCCGCCTTAAAGTAATAATTGTATGTAGGGGAATAAATCGTCTATAATGTATCTAAAGATATTTTTTGTGCCGGCAAAGGTAAGTATAAATATTCGCATCCTTATTATCCAGTGCAATATTTTAACTGAATTTGTTTAATTTATAGCTGAATAGTATGTACTGTTATGCCTGTTTATTTACTTTGAAGTAATATCTGGCGTAGTTTATTACGTTTTTCCTGTGTCACTCCAAGCTCTTTTTCGAGATATTTTGTAATGCTGCCATAATCTCTGATAATTTTTTCTAAACCGCATGATAAATAACGTTCGTCTGCCGACAGTAAGGTAGTTATGGCTTCTTGTACATGTACTGGATATTTGTGGCAGTCTAAGCTGACGTTTCTTTTATTTAAATAGGTATTGGACAGTAGGTAGTCGTATAAAATGACATCTTTAGGCATATCTAAGGCTACCATAATAAGTGCAATAGCAAAACCTACATAATCTTTGCCTAAATCACCACTGATAATGATGGGATAATTATCTTCAACAATAAGTTGGTTGAACATTGATTTATAAGTACTTTTTGCCTTTTCGGACAGTTCTAGGTTGAGGTCTTGCATAAATATAATGGCATCACCACGGAGTAATTCGTTGTTTTTTATTTTGTCGCATAAGGGAGTTTCACAAGGCAAGGAAAGAGGTAAATTTATAACATTCTCTAAGTGTAGGGTTCCTGGAGGGGTTCTAAAATTTTCGAGATTTCTGAAGTCTATAAGTGTTCGAATACCCATTAAATTAAGACGTTTTGTACTTAAATAATCCATAGAATCTAAGCTACCTGCTCGGTATATCATGCCCCAGCGAATATATTTTTGATGATTGTTTCTATATCCGCCTATATCCCGAAAATTTTGTATGTAATTTAATTGAGGAGCTCGTGTTGCGGTAACCATGTCATATTTATCATCAAAACGTACTAAAAAATATTGACGGTGCAGATTTGGGTTTATTTTAACTCGAGCTGCTTGATCTGAGATAGGAGATTCAGCTATGGGTTCCTTCTTTGTATCAAAATTTTCAGGATCAGAGGAGTTATATATTTTTACGGTCCCTTGGACCATCGGGTATACATCCCATTTGATTAAATATTCAAAATTATCGACAGCTTCACAAGCTACTTCAATTTCGGGTCGTGATGAAGAACAGGAAACTGATAAAATAAATAGTAATAGTGAATAAGTGTATTTCAGCATAAAGTCTCTCGATGAATAATATTTATTACAAATATATATATCATGAGGTATAATGCGATATTGTGTTGTATTATTTTAAATATATAGGACCATTATCTCTTATATTTTGCGAAATATTAATCGTTTAGAATATATTTTTTTGCAAATGTTGAGGAAATGTAATTGTCATAAGACAAGCAGACATCCGTAGCAAAATCTATACCATTTTTTATGATTGTATCCCATTCGTTTTGAGGTAGCTCGTAAAGTTGTTCTCTGGTAATGTTGTTTTTTAATAGTCCGAAAATGATACCGGCATTGAAGCTGTCACCGGCTCCTATTGTACTTATGGGTGTGATATGCGGTACATCATAATGGACATGTTCGCTTTGGGTAAATAGTTCAACTCCTCTTTCTCCTCGGGTATAAATGAAGTTTGGGCAATAAAATTTTATTTTGTCTTTATAGATTTTGTTCCCATCGGTAATATGGAAAAGATTTTCAAAATCTTCATCGGAGCCTTTTACCAAGTCTGCATATTCAAGGTTTTCGAGAACAGCCGGCATGACTTTCATTGCTTCGTGAGCATGTGGTTTTCTGAAGTTAGGATCATAATAGATAATAGCCTTGCGGGTTTGGGCGTATTCGAGAAACTCCGCTATTCTTGAACGCAAAGATGGATTTATCGAATAATATGAACCTAAAATAAGAATGTCATCGGCATCAATTCGTGGCCATACAACATTGAGTCGGCTTTCCGGATACTGATTATAGAACATATATTCAGTCTTGTTATCTTCTTTGAGAAATGCGAGGGAAACAGGAGATTTGCCATCACAGAATATATCTACATATTCAGTTGTTACATTATTCTCGTGCATAAAATTTTGAATCATTTCTCCAACTCTGTCTTGGCCTAATTCTGTGATGAAACAGACCGGAGTATGCAGACGCCCTAAAGATATCATAGCATTAAATACAGAACCTCCGGGCAATGCTTTTGTCGGCTGGTTGTTTTTGAAGATAATGTCAAGTATCGTTTCTCCTATACCAATTACTTTACGCATATTCTTTTATTTATTCTTTATCGAGACTTTGTTGTCGGGATAGTTGTCCCAGATATCCGCCATGGTGGCGCAATGCATATTGCTTACAGTCAAACCCTGTCGCCTCCATTGTACTTACGACAAGAATATCTCCGATGACAGTCATCATGGTTGTGGATGTTGTTGGTGTCAGTTTCAAAGGACATACTTCTTCCGGGCCTCCTGTAAAAAGACATACATTAGCTTTTTGGGCTAACTCGCTGTCTTTATTTCCTGTGATGACGATAAATTGGATATCTGGTCTCAACCGTGTGGCTAATGTTAACAATTCCAGTATTTCTCTAGTCTTTCCAGAATTGGAGATTACGAGCATAATATCATTTTCTTGAAGGACTCCTAAATCTCCGTGTTGAGCTTCACTGGGATGTAAGAATACGGCGGGAATTCCTGTCGAACAGAATGTGGTTGCAATGTTCATGGCGATTTGGCCTGCTTTGCCCATGCCACTCGTCACTAATTTTCCTTTTTTCAAATGTACTTTATCAACGATTAAGGCAACAGCTTTATCGAATTCGTCAGTGATTGGGATATTTAAAATTGCATCAGCTTCTCTTTGCAAAATAGATCGGATATTTTCTTTAGATGACATTGTTCGTTATTGTTTTGATTCTATATTTTCAATAATAGTGATACATTCGCTTATGTTTTTTGCTACTGTATAATTATTAAGATACTTTTCAGAGGCAAAACGCTGCTTGTAAAATATTTCAATTTGATTGAGAAGGTTGTTATAAAACCCGTTTGTATTACAAAATATAACATGTTTTTGATGATATTCCAGTTGAGCAGAGGCAATTACGGTAAATATTTCATCCAGAGTACCGAATCCTCCCGGAAGTGCGATAAAAATATCCGCTAAGTCGATCATCTTTTGTTTCCGTTCGTTCAAATCGTTTACGACAATCTGCTGATCAGGTAGAGAGCTCTTTTTCCCGAGTGTACAGATTTTGTAAGTGATTATTCCGATAATTTTTCCTTCATGTTTTTTGACATGTTGAGCTGTTTCTTCCATTAGTCCAATATTTGCTCCACCGTAAACTAATGTACGACCGGTTTTCCCTATCCAATCTCCTAAGACAGCTGCTTCATCAAAATATTGATGGTTTATTTGATTTCCAGAAGCACAAAAAACGCCGATATTTTTTATCATTAATATTGTTTTTTTGGAGGACGAAGATATATTTTTCTCTTTAAAAAGGAAAATGTATAAAATTATTTATAAAAAATTACAGATGATACATTTGTACCATCTGTAAAGTGTTTATTTTTTTATTCGTGTTTTCGGTGGGTAAGTCTGTTTACTGACTTCAAAGCTTCATTTCTGACTTTTTCCGAGTATTTATTGTCTTGGCTTATTTTTAAAAGTTCTTGAAGAAGTTCGGGTGATTTATATGATAATTCGAACCAGCCAAATACTTCAGCTAATAAAAGTTGATATTCTTCATTATTACAATTTTGGAAAAAATCGATAAGGAATGGTAGTTCTGCATGAATGGGGTTATTCCTGATAGAGCGTATACAGAACAGAACGTCTTTAGGTTTAGAATCCCGATTTGAAAGTACTTGTACATTTTCATCCCATCGTCCAGCTGCATAACGGATGAAGTCTTCGAAGTATGCTTTTTTCTCTGCTTTATTCAAATATATAGAACATTCTGCAAATTGTTTTTCGAACTCGGCAAGTAATGGTTCGGTTTCGAACATTCCCATTGCCGATTTGAGTTGGAATTCAACACGTTTTCCGTTGTTGTTTCTTATCAAAGAACGAATAACTGCTGGAATCAAGCGAGGATCTCCATTCTTGCCTACCAATATACATCCCAAACGTTGTATCAGCTCGTAACTATCTTCAGTTGCCAATTCCAGGCAAGAAACAAAATTGTCATCGTCATAACGAGATAATTCCATCATACATCCTAAACGTACAATATAATTGGGGTTGGTCTTGAATGTACTCAGAAGAAAATCAGAACAATTACCATTTTGAGCAATTTGTTGTATTGCCATTAATTGCATGGCTGGATACTGGCTTTTTAACTGTTTTTTCCAATATCCGATATTTCTTTCGGCCAGTACTTTATTGATATTGATAGATGCGTCATAAGATGAAAATGAATAAGTCGGATCTCCAATAGTATGGGATTCGAGATATGGATTGTATTTCGTCATATTTCCTATACGCATTCCTAATCCTAAAAGTCCAAGATTACGGTCTGTCCATTTATCTTGTAACACATTTACGCTATTGGCAATTGCAACTACGGTATTTCCTGAGTTGAAGATGTATTCTCCTGCTATGTAGCGATCATTGTTAAACGCACCATTGAAACATGCATCTAATAGTACAATTCTTGCATTTGGCTTATATGTATCGAAATCTTCGATATGAAGGTCGAGTTGATAATCTCTGATGGAATCACTGTCGATAGAGGCTTTAGTAAATATGTCATCGAACCAGTCTTTGGGGACGTCATATTCTCTTACATAGTATGCAATAGCAGTATCAGCAGGTGTTTTGCGGTCTACGGCAGAACGGATTTTTGATCGGAAAAATATTTTTGCTGATTCGAGGTTGTCTTTTGCATTACGTGGTACAGGGTATCTATTAAGATACTCTTTACCCGGAGCTCCGTGGTGGTGCAAAATTGCTATGTCCAAATCATTACGTTGTATTTCTGCCATCATGCGATATTTGATAAAATTATCGCGTAAATGGTCTATATGCTGTATGCCATTGCGCTGTTGTTTCAACCAAGGGAAATATTCGTAGTAAGATTCTTTTTCATCAATACGGGCCAATTGAGATTCAGAATTATATCCCTGACCACTAAAATAAAGTAATTGATCAACCTTATTTTGTTCTTCTTTTAATCTGACAACTTTTTGAAGATATGCTTTCAATCTTTCGTATTTTGATGTTGTTGGTGTATCTCCTGGCTTTATTCTTCCAGAGTATATTACTGGTTCCAAACGTTGGGGAGAGTCTGCATTTAGAGAATAATAGAATAAATTTGGTTTCTTTTTGTCTTGCTGAATGAATGTGAATTTGAGATTCAAGTCATCGTAGAATCTGTCAGAAGGGACAGCTGTACGCTCAAAATTTTTAAGATTTTGATTTACTTTAAATGCTGTTGTCATATGCTGCGCATCTCTTATCATGGGGATGGGTATATCACCAATGAATACTGCACCTTCGATAGGATAATTTTTTTGTGTATATAATTGAAGTATACATGCTCTGATGGAATCTGGTATGCCCCATTTGTCTTCGATTATAAAAGTTTTTAGTCCTTGTTTTTCTATAGACTGGGCATACTGTTCCACTTCCGGACGAACTTTTTTATAACTGATAGGATCGATAAAAATAGCAAAGCCTCGATTCTTGGCCGATATGTTCATAAAAGTCAGAACCGATAATATGCATAATAGGATAATACGTGACTTGTTCATTATTTGATTTTTTATAGTTACGGTTTCTAAAAGAGAAATTGTATCCCTCCTTCTATTTGATTATAAGATGTATTTGAGTAATGGATGCTTTTCCCGATATACTGCTGGGTCGAGCCTTGTAAGTAAATACCTATATATGATTGTAGTTTTTGTATGTTCAATGGAATTTTACTTTCGATTTTTCCGTAAATTCCATAATGATTAGCTGTTAAATAATCAAACATAGGGATTGTATATTGTTCGGCTAAAGTTATGCCATCGGAATAAAGAGATGACGATAAATTGAACTTGTAATTTCCGGAAAAAGTTATAGTCAAAAGGCTTTTTTTAATAGAAAAATGTTTTGATATATCTGCGTTGATAGTCAGGTTATTATATTTTTGTAAGTATATGTCAGGATAATTAGTAGTTTTTGATTGTACAAAATTTATTCCTGTATTTACTGTTAAAGTCGGGACGGAATGTCGTAATAAATCGAATCTATACTTTAGAGTTCCTTCTAACCGATCTTCTTTATGTTTAATAGAGCTGTTTACAATCTCCCAATATGTTTGGCCATTGTCGTTAGTTACACTTTTTTGGTCATACCATATTCCGTCGATTTGATGGATGGATGCGGAAATCGTTATGTTGTGCGCACTATTTTCATGTAGAATGGAAAATCTGTCATATATATCGTATTGGGTACGGTTGTATTTCCCTCCGATAAATAGGCGCTGTGTCCCTCCATCTTCAGCTCTTTCAGAATTTTTGTCTATTCCTAAACTCACAATATTGCTTAGAAAAGAATGATTGTCCCACATAAGTTGAAGATTGCCATACCAGCCACTTCCTTTGTAGCGGCGTTGGTATGAAGTTCCATTTTGAAGATAGAAACAGCCAAGGCCATTCATCAGAAAGAAATTGTAATTGGTAGTTCCAACAACATTTGTGTATTTAATTTCTTCATTCAGTAATCGGCCACCTAATGAAACTCCTATATTTAATTTTTCTGATAACTTAAAATCTAAACCCGGAGTAATATTGAAGCGCATACCTTTTGTGTCAGGACGAGGGTCGGTTTGGTCAGCTGAACTACCGACTTCATAGTGAGCTTTGATACCGAACTTCATAAAGGAGAGAGCATCCCAAGAAAATCCACCATTCAATATAAATTTCTCAACATTATACTTACTACGTACCGAATCTGCTAAAATAAACGGATTATCAGAGGCAATATATAGGGTACTGTTCCATCTACGGTCATATTCGATGGTATTTTGGTATCCGATGCCTCCTTCAAAAGCTGTTTTTTTTAATTTCTTAGTACCAGACATATCTATAAATAGAGTTTTTTCTTTAGGAGATTTATCTATGTTGACGAAATCGCCTTTTTTATAGTTATAACCTATTTTGATGTCTGCGGTATGGTTGAGAGGGGAATATGATACAGAAGTGGGATTATCTATTCCATATCGGATGTTTTCTAAATATAGAATATCTTTATATTGCCGTTGCCGGTTATTATCGGCATCTGATGATGCCGATAATGCTACCGGAAACAAAGCAATACCAAATAATGTCAATATTTTATGTTTAAGGAACATATATGGTTTTAATAAACATTGTTTTAATTGTCTACGCTTGTTGGGTGAATACCCGGAGTAGGTACTTGGTCAATTAAAAAGTCATTTTCAGAGTTGTTCGTATCTTGGTAAATGACACGTCCGTCTTTTATTTCATGAACTTTACGTCTGATACTCAGTCCGCAATAGTCTGTTGTATTATGGATAGTACCTGCGTCAATCTCAGGACGTAAACGTTTTACCCGTTTGCTGGCGTTTGTATTTACGATATCTACTCCGTCCAGAACATATTCTTGAGGAATAATTAAATATTTGGTTGCTGCTGTTGAAGCCGGGTTTGTCATTAAGTTTGATTCATCATTAGCAAAAGCGTTTAAGTCTGTACCTTGTGGTAAACGGGCAATGATAATCGCATTTCCTGTATAAGGAACTTGGAAATCTACTAAGACAGAGCCTATTTGTTTGATAATGTTCATATTCGGAACATCCGGATTATCTACATCTTTTTGATTATAATCGCCTACATATATTTCCCAGTCAGCATTTTCTAAATTTACAGGTGATTCAGGGCAACCATTAGGGTCATCTTTATGGTTCATAGCTTTAGTTGCGATAACAACACTTTTACCAGGTTGTAGAGGGTGGTCTGTTCCATTTCCGGGGAAAGCGGTTATATAGCTGGTCAATGCACATATCTTCATTAATTCCCCGTTTTCCATCCAACCTGATGGTAATATTCCTTGAGTCCCTTCTAATACACCAAAAATAACATTGTCAAGATAAACAACTTCGTCTGAATTATTATATAATTCGTAAAATTCATCATTATATGGTGTTTTTCCGTTTTTCTTTACTTTAGAGTAGTATATTTCTTTAAAAATAAGACCACTAAAATTCCCTTTACTTAATGTAACAGTAGCTTCGGTATCTGCATATACAGATACATTAGTCAATCCATTTAAGCTTATATGGCCTGGAAGTTGTCCGGATACGGAAATTTGGTATTCTCCCGAAGGTACTACGACACTGTATTTATCGTTGTCTCCTTTTGTCGCGTCATAAGTCTGCGAAGTTTGAGTATTTGTTACTTTTACAGATGTCTCGCTAAGGTCTGCAGAAGTATAGCCTTCGGGGAACTTCAGGGTTATGCTCAGTGTCGCATTTTTTGCGACTTTTTCATCGTCATCACTACAAGATACTACAGCCAGTATGGCGAGTAATGGTAAAATGTAAAATAAGATTTTTTTCATAACATTTATTTTAGTGAATAATTAAATTTTTATTTTTATTTCTGCTCCGAAGTATAACGGTGTGATTAAGTCTTTATATCCTCCGAAAACTTCTGTTTTATAGGTTTTTGTAAGTTTCAGGAAATTGTTTGCCATGAATGATAATTCCATGAATTTTCCGAATTCTTTAGTTAGTCTGAAATTCAACATAATTGTCGGAGGATACACCTCTTTGTCATAATAATATCTATTGGCAAAAATGGACATCATACGCTCATAGTCGGAATTGTCCCTGAATTCTGGTTGCCAAGAAATGAAGTCCAATTTTTTGTCATAGAAGCCGATAGGGTCAATAAAATATTTAGTGATGTCTTCATTCCCGTTTTTTACAGTTCGCTGATAGAAAACGTCATTTCCATTACTATCTTTATATATTCGTTGGTCGCTTTGGTACCATACCACTTGTGCAGTAGTTGAAAAAACCATTTTCAGAGAGGGTATGTGTGTGATAAATCTGAAATTGGTATTGATTCTTTGGCTTATATTTCCACTACCCGCAGGCATCAAAGCGAGAAATGGATATCGTTTTCCGTTCAGAGTGCCTCCGGCATAAGAATAATAAGCTTGTTCCGAAGTCCTTTTTATATAAAACCATGCTCCATCGACGACGATACTTGTTTTCAATGCTCTGATTTGTCCAAGGTTGAGACTGTATTCTACTCCTTTTTTTATTGTTTTGCCGGAATTGGAAGGAGTACCATAAGTATAAATCATGGTATCTAATTCTGCTCCGGCTGGGAAAGTACCACCAGTTGCATCGGTATAGTAGACAGCTCCATTTCGATATGATGGGGTTGTTCCGGTGGGCACTTTATATTTAGTGTATTCTGAGGTAAGGGGTACACTGTTGAATGAAAATTCATTAGAATGTTTTTCATAAAAGAAAGTAATATTTCCACTTATTTTTTTTATTTTCCCGGCTAGTCCGATTTCAAATTTTTTGCTGGTTGCCGGTTTTAAATTTGCATTTGCTGTGTTTTCAATAGCTAACGTATTCATTACAGCCAGTTGCTTGGCCGGGTCACTACTGTAACTATTGAAGCAAATGTCATCGAAATAAGTAGGATTAGGGTACAGATATAGCATGGTAGGTGCTTTGGATGATATACCAAATCCTCCAACAATACTTAGGTCATTGAATATTTTATTATTCCTTCGATTCAATATTTGATAATCGATATTTATACGAGGTTCTATTGTGGTGATATTTCCTCTCTTGGCTTGATTTTCGTCGACGAACAAAGTCGAAGTTCTTACACCGGCTTGGAGAGTTAATAATGTTGATTTCATTCGCAATACGGCCTTATCTTCTAAGAATATGGATAGATTGTTCATCATCGGAATCGATTTGAACGATCGGGGACGAGTAGCTTGTCCGCTCCCAGTTGATGGAGGCAACCCGTCTTTGTATGTTAATCCGTTTCCTTTATTACCGTTTGTTCTCCATTCTATGCCCAATTTTATATTGGTATAGGTTTCAGAAGAGAATTGGAATATTTTGTTTGCTTTTAATTGCCCGAAAATATCGATTGGTTTACCGTCAAGTGTATATTCACTGTAATATCCACTGGGAAGGAACGGGACGACAAATTCTCCAGATACATATGAAGAGGAGTAGGGCATAACCGATGACCCGGAAAGCATTTTTGAAAAGTCGGATTGATGGCTGTATTGGGCCATGAAACTGTAAGAAAGATTGGATATCCAGCTTTGGTTGAGTCTCCAGTTTCCTTCCGCGTTGAATCGCCAACCTTCGTTATTGTTTTTTATTCTTTCTTCAGAAAGAAGTTGCGGGTCTTGTTTTTCACTATATAAATTACGGAAATAAGATAGCTTTAAGTTCAGACTTAGAGGGTGAGATTGTGACATAAATACATTGGAATATCCTAAGTTCCCTGTAATGCGATCATAACCGGTATATTTTTTGCGAATATCAGAGTATGATTGGGAATAGTCGGCGGCTATGTTTATTGCTCCCCCTTTGTTTTTCAGATTGAATCCTTTCCCTGCATAAAACATTTTTGATGAAGGGTCGACTTTGGCTTTTACTTCAAGAGGTGTCGCTCCTGATTTTGTTTTGATGACTACAACACCGGAAGTGAGATTTCCATATTCTGCAGAGGGAATGCCTCGAATTACTTCAACAGATTCTATATTGTCCGGAGAGATGGAACGTAAGTCGGTACCCCGACCGCTGGTAGTCTGGTCATTCATAGAATTCATTTTTTGCGATGAATTGGCCCCTGAAGTTGCGGTCGAGAATGCTTGCATGTTGGCATCGTTTGATACAGGCGCACCGTCCATGATGATTGCAGTACCCAAAGCATTATTTGCATCACTCGATATTTCTCGTATATTTGCTTGTGCGACAGAATTAATATCCGGATTTTGAGTTACATTTCCAGGTAACAGTTGTAAAAGGTCGACAACGCTTTTGGGCTGTATATGTTGTATCGCTGTTTGCTCTATTTTAGAGGCAGATCCCATTTTTTGTTCTTGAGCTGTTACAACGACTTCTTTTAATCCTAATCCAAGAGGTTTTAGCTTTATGATAAAGTTATCGACATTGCCTTGTACCGTAATTTTACCTTTTTGTTTTTCAAAACCGAGATAAGACACCTCATATTCATAAGTTCCAGCTTTTATTTGAGGTATCGAAAAATTTCCTTTTGTATCAGAAGTAGCCCATAAACTTGTAGATATAGTTATATTGGCCATTTCTAATGGTTCATTGTTTTCAGAGCTAATTATTTTTCCGGATAATTTATATAAAACCGGCTTATTTTCTGCTTTAGGAGATTGGGCAGAAGCTGTTGTTGTAAAGAGGAAATAAGTGAATAGAACTGAAACAACCAAAAAGATGTATTTATAAATTTTATTCAAAGTTGCATCCATTTATTATTATTCTTGTTTTAATATAAATTTTTAAGTGCTCCAAAGATTATATTTTATAAGTATATAATTAAAATAAAAAACTTTCGTATATATTTGTTATATGTGCAATTAAATGAATGTGATTAATTGTTTTTAGTATCTCCTTTGATAGATTAAAGGACAAAAGTAAAACTAAATAATATAAAATCCAATAGTTTTATTATAAATGACTGTTATTTTGCTTCATTTTGTTATAATTTTTTATTAATCTAAAGTTTTATGAATGTATTTTTCTTCTTGTTTTTAAGAAGAGTACAAAGAAAGATAGAAGTTGGGAAATAAACAATCCCATAAAGTTGGTATTTTTTTATTGAACTTATAGTTCTGCTCATTATAAATGATTACTTTTAAGCTTTAATTGGTTTGTAATGTATTATCAATCGCATACTCTTGAGAATGGACTACGTATTGTTCATTTGCCATTATTATCTCCGGTATCCTATTGCGGTTTTGCTGTAAATGCCGGTACACGTGATGAATCAAATCATGAATTTGGTTTGGCTCATTTTGTCGAGCATATGATATTTAAAGGCACGTCTCATCGACGGTCGTTACATATTCTGAATAGAATGGAAAATGTTGGAGGAGAGTTGAATGCTTATACGGCAAAGGAGGAGACTCTCATCTACTCGGTTTTCTTAGAAGAACATTTGGGTAGAGCTATAGAGTTACTTTCAGATTTGGTAATGAATTCTTGCTTCCCTCAATCAGAAATAGAGAAGGAGGTTGAAGTTATACTTGATGAAATTAATTCTTACCGAGACAATCCTTCAGAGTTGATTTATGATGATTTTGAAAATTTATTATTTGAGAATCATCCGCTTGGTCATAATATATTGGGTGATAAAGAAGATTTATTAAATTTCAATTCTTTTTCTGGTCGGAATTTTCTTGACCGATTTTATTGTCCGGAGAATATGGTTTTCTTTTCGATGGGAAGTACGCCTTTTAAAAAAATTATATCTTTGGTCTCTAAAAATTGGAAGTGTGTACCTGGACGAACGAGTTTTAATAGGAGGTTTTCTCCCGATGATTATATACCTTTTTGTCAAAGAAAGCAATTGGATACATTCCAGACGCATGTTCTTATAGGTAACAGAGCTTATACGATATATGATAAACGGCGTACGGCTTTATATTTACTTAATAATATTTTAGGTGGTCCTGGAATGAATAGTCGATTGAACATCTCATTGCGAGAAAGAACTGGGTATGTTTATACTGTAGAATCTTCATTGACATCTTATACAGATACAGGAGTATTTGTAATTTATTTTGGGACAGATCATAAAAATACAGATAAATGTATCCAGTTAATCCAGAAAGAATTGAAAAAATTCAGAGATAAGAGTCTTACTTCAATGCAACTATCAATGGCCAAAAAGCAGCTTATGGGGCAAATTGGTGTAGGTACAGATAATCGGGAAAGCTTGGCTTTGGGATTGGGTAAAACTTTTTTGCATTGCAATCGTTACGATTCGATGGATGAGATTTATCACCGTTTGGAGATGGTTACAACATCGGATATTTTGGCTGTGGCCAATGATATTTTTGATGAAAAGAGTCTCTCTATGCTGATTTATGATTGAGTTCGGTCATCGTTTGCAGTATCTCCGGTATTTGAGTGAAATTTTGTATTTGTTTAAAATATGGGCTCTCTTGGGGGCATTCGGCCGTTTCGTGTATCCATGTTGTATGGCAAGGGATATAAATGCCTCTTCCTCCTAATTGTAGTATAGGTAGAATGTCAGATTTTACAGAATTACCTACCATTATGATTTCGTTTGGACAGCAGTCGATATTTTTTAATAGCTCTTCGTAGTTTCGAGTTGTCTTATCAGGCATTATTTCTATGTGAGAAAAATAAGGTTTTAATCCAGATGCTTCGATTTTTCTTTTTTGGTCTGTAGGGTCGCCTTTGGTTGCCAGAACGAGACGATATGAATATTGTAAAGAATTGAGTACATCTTCGACACCTTCATAGACTTTTACAGGACGTCTTAATTGCTCTTTCCCCAATTCCATTATTCTTGATATGATGTTACTTTTCAGATTCTCTCCACCCAATTGAAGAGCTGTATCTATCATGCTTAACATGAATCCTTTTATGCCGAAACCATAAATAGGCAAAGTTTCTATTTCTGATTTAAGTAATGTTTTTAAGATAACCTCTTTGGATCCGAATTTTTCGAGTAATAGGCAGAATTCTTGTTCTGTTTGTCTAAAAAATATTTCATTTTCCCAAAGTGTATCATCTGCATCGAATAATATAGTGTTTATATATTTTTTCATATTTTATCGTTTTTAATAGAAGCTTACAAAGATAAAACTTTTTTGCAAAATATTTTTATCTTTGCTTATTTCAAGAAATAGGATGAAATCAAAGGAAAAAGTTGTATTGGGGATGAGTGGTGGAACAGATAGTTCTGCAGCAGCCCTTTTCTTGCAACATGAAGGTTATGAAGTGATAGGTGTTACATTTCGTTTTTATGAGCCTGAAGGTGATACAAGCTATCTTGACGATGCTCGGGATACGGCTCATATTCTTGGGA
Organism: Coprobacter secundus subsp. similis; assembly: GCF_015097275.1. Classification (GTDB taxonomy): domain Bacteria; phylum Bacteroidota; class Bacteroidia; order Bacteroidales; family Coprobacteraceae; genus Coprobacter; species Coprobacter secundus. Next base: position 2,712,172 of record NZ_AP023322.1, on the reverse strand, counting down.
TAAAGCATCAAATTTTTGATGTAAGGCGGGAATTCGAAGAGAAAATAATATCTTATTTTATAAATGAATATATGGTTGGCCGTACTCCTGTTCCATGTATTGTTTGTAATAATTCTTTCAAATGGCCACTTTTGGCACGTATTGCAGATGAGAAAGGCATATTTTATATTGCTACGGGGCATTATGTGAGGAACAAATTATATAATAATTCCAATTATATATATACTGGGTTGGATAAAGACAAAGATCAGTCTTTTTTCTTATGGGGATTAGGACCGGATTTGCTGAAGCGAGCACTTTTCCCTTTGGGTAGATTTACTAAAAGTCAGGTTCGGGAGTTCGTACGTCAGCAAGGATTACTAAAGATGGCGGATAAAAAAGATAGTTTGGGTGTTTGTTTTTGTCCTGGAGATTATCGTTCGTTTCTTCGAAACCGTGTACCCAAAAGTAGCTTCAATGTGGGATTTTATGAAGATGTATCGGGCCATGTACTTGGGAAACATGAAGGGTATCCTTTCTATACGATCGGACAGCGTCGAGGCCTTGGCATTAATTTGCAAGTTCCGATGTATGTGCAGGCGATTATTCCGGGAAAAAATAGAATAAGATTGTCTCCATTATCAGGCTTATATTGTAATACGATGTTATTGAAGGCTGTAAATATCGTATCGAGAGAAGATTTCGATAATCAGGAGGTGATATGCCGTATTCGTTATCGTAAACAGTCTGTATCGTGTAGGGTAGAGTGGCTATCAAAGAATCAAGTAAAAGTATTTTTTTGTGTGCCGGAACATTCGATTGCTCCGGGACAAGCTGCTGCTTTTTATAAGGGGGATCGTTTACTTGGAGGAGGAATAATCGAACAAGCATTGTAAAGTGCATTGTGATTCTTGAGAATTTATATTCATTAAAAAAATGATATATGAAAAACACGAAGGATAGTGTTTCTAAAAACTTTGGCAGACAAATTTTCGATGAAAAGGACTTCCAGTCGAAGTGCTATATGGTAACTGGAAATAGTGCAGATATATCGTCTATTTTTGCATCTTTGCAAGAAGAAACGGGAGGTGTTGCTATCGTTTGTTTTGACGGAGATTTATATATAGAGATAGACTCTAGCCCTATACATATGGATAAAGGTACTTTGTGTACATTCTTTTCCGGAAATCGATTTGAATATAAGGGATCTTCTCTGGAATTCATTGGATATATTGCTGTAATAGGCTCTTATTTTATTTCAAATCTTGATACACATATTTCTATTACATATTTTTTGTATAATAAAAATAATCCGGTAATTCCCATTCCTTCGGAAGAGTTAAATACAATACAACAATCATTGCAAATATTTTCTGATAAGATGGAAAGAACTGACCATCCGTATCATAAAGAAATTATGAGGGAGATATTATTGATTGCTATGTATGAAATATGTGCTGTTTATGAGCAACAGGAACATAATATTTCGGGTAAGAAAGAACGTCTTAAAAAAGAGGAACAGTTAAAAGAGTTTCTTCGTTTGGTCGAATTGAATTGTCGGGAAGAAAGAGCTCTTGAATTTTATGCGCAAAAGTTAAGCCTTACTTCTAAATATTTATCATCCAATATTAAATCTTTAACAGGATATAGCGCTGCAGAATGGATACATCATATTTTATTGTTGAGGATAAAATCAGTTTTACGATCTTCTCCCATGTCTATGCAGCAGGTTGCAGATTATTTTCATTTTCCGAATGCTTCTTTTTTTGGCAAGTTTTTTAAAAAATACACAGGAATGACGCCTCGGGAATATAAGTTGAATGCATAATTGGAAGGATGTTTATTTTGTTGACAAAGCTTTTATATAAATTTTTATGAGGGCTTGAATATCTTCTGTAATATTATTTTCTTTTAAGCTATTCCGAAGTGAGTTGAGAATATAGCAACTAAATTCTGCTTTTTGCTTTTCTGTCAGTTGTTTAAAGGTAGAGACTACATCGATATCAAGGATATCCAGGATATTAGGAAAAATGTTGCATTGGTTACAAATTTCTTTTATAAGCCGTTCTGTATAATCATTTCCCGTGTGGCTCCCAGATATTTCGATGAGAGCTTTTATCAGAGCAGATATTTCATCATACGAATATGTGTTCATAAGGCTTGGTTATGATCGGGAAGATGATAATATATGTATTTAGATGTATAATAATCTAAATTCGCTTCAAAGAAGGAACTTTATTATAAAATAATGATTCGATTGTAATTTTTGGAATCTTACGTGTAGAAAAGGGGTATAGAAACTGAGCTTTATCTTATGAAGGCTCTGGCTAAGACCCAACCGGAGATAAAGTCAGTTCTACACCCCCGATTTACTTTTTTATATAAAAATCTTATTTGTCCAAATAGAACAAATGATTTATTTACTGTTAGTAAAAGGGTTGTGCAGAACTTTCTTTATGCTTCTCCAGTTAAAAATACAGCCAGAATTTTCATAAGAAGCACAAATATCTGCTTGTAAAAAGACACTTATTATAAAAGGGTCTCTTTTATCTTGCAAATATACGAACCTTTTCGTTAAGCGGCGGCAGAATTAAAATGAAAATTCTGAAAGTGCCGATATGCAGAAGTTCCCAATAAACGGATTAATAGTATGTCATTAAATGTATATCCATGTTTTATTGATTTTAGATATTATAAACAAATATAACCAAAATATTCGGATTTTTGCTATAATATCCTATATAATTAGTTTGATGAAAGAGAAAATAAACGGATTATTCAGTCTGAAACATATACTTGATAACCCGTTTATGAAAAATTGAGAGATAAATCTTTTATTCGGTCTTTATTTCAGAATTTTTTCCTTTCTTTATTTGTATTATTGCTGTACTCAAAAGTAAAATGAAAATGGCTATAATACATGCATATGCTATGTAAGTCGTAATGGTTATTGATTGAGGTTCAAATCTGAATATAATTTCATGCTCCCCTGCAGGAATATCTAATCCTCTTAAAACATAATTGACCCTTGCCATTTCAGCTTTTTCCCCGTCAATAGTAATATTCCAACCCCAAGGGAAAAAAACTTCAGAGAACACAGCACTGCCACCTTTTGAAGTCTTAGCTTTATAATGTAGTTCATTCGGTTTATATGAGGTTAAGAATATGGTATCTCCTTGAGTATAGGAAGAAATATATTGACCGAAAAGATTTTTATATGACTGGTCAGCTATTGCCGTTGTTCTCTCATTAAATTCGGTCAATGCATCCATTTCTTCATGGGAATTATTTACCCATTTTATATTGGAAACAAACCATGCATTACCCATGGCATTATGATTGGGGATGGCTTGCGGTTGTCCATTATTATCTCCCGGGACAATAAAGTATTTTGCATTCAGCATATTGATTACATGCTGATTATTATTGACTAATTGATATTTTATAAGGTCATCATATCTTCTTAGTTTTGCAGCGTGGTATCCTCCGATAGATTTATGGTGGTAAGAAGTCGATGCATCGTTAAAGGGATCAGAGGTCAGATTATATACCCTGTAATGAGGGTCGGGGTCTGCCAGTATTTGGCGGTCAGCAGCAGTCATTGGGAATGGCTCTTTAATTGTCCGCTCAGGGACGAAGTTTTTAGTGCTAAGGTATCGTTTATTGACGTTATACATGTCTCCTAAAACAATAATACCTATAGCAACAATTAAGGTCGATTTTCCAACTTTTCCTATTGAATAAAGCCATAGGAATCCTATACCCAAGATTATGATAATGAAACTTCGCCAAGCGTCGGAAACAAAAATTGCTTTTCGGGCAATCTCCATATTGGCAAATATTTCGCCATATTCCATATTTTTTGCAAGAAAGTCTTTTTCATATCCGCTTGTAAAATTAAAGAACAGGGATGGGAACAGTGCAAATAATAATGCCATTCCTCCTGTCAGAATAAAAGCAACGATTGTATATGTCCGCTGTTCTAATAATAGTTTTGGCTTTGTGATTAGTTCTTTCAATGCAAGTATTGCTAATAATGGTATACAGAACTCTGCAATGACAAGAATACTTGACACTGTACGGAATTTGTTATACATCGGAAAATAATCTATAAACCACTGTGTTACGGGAAGAAAGTTTTTCCCCCATGATAGGATGATAGACAAAAACGTTACTGCTAATAGTGCCCATTTTAATGACCCTTTAATTATGAAACAGCCTAAAATGAAAAGAAACATAATGAGGGCTCCTGCGTAGACTGGACCTGATGTTCCAGGCTGGTCACCCCAATATTGATTCATTTGAGCGACATATTCACGCATATTGGGTGAAACGTTTTCTAAAGCTTTTTTGTTGTTTCCTATATAGCCCGAGGCTCCACCTTTAGTATCCGGGATAAGCAATGTCCACGTTTCCCCTATACCATAACTCCATTGTGTGATGTATTCCGTAGAAAGACCAGACTTTGCTTCTTTTTCTCCTTCTGCACTTTGCTTTTTTTGTTCCAATCCGGCCTGACCTCTCATGGTTTCTTTAGAGTATTCATATGTATGATACAAATTGGGCAGATTGGCTCCTACGGCTAATAATCCTGCGATTATCAAGGTCCCTGTTGCTTTGAAAAAACGAGAAAGCTGTTTTTGCTTATAAGCATCTACAAAGCAAGCGATGACGATGGCAGCAATTACAAATAGGAAATAATAGGTCATTTGGATGTGGTTCGAAACAATTTGTAGCATAGCAAAGAATGCTGCTAATGCTGCTCCCGCTAAATATTTCCCTCTATAAGCCAATAAAATACCAGCTATTGTCGGGGGGATATAGGCTAGAGTGATGAATTTCCAGATATGACCGGCTGCTATGATTATAAAAAAATAGGATGAAAAGGCATAAGCAATTGCACCTATGAGAGCCAGAGGCCATTTAATATGTAAAGTTATCAATAGAATGAAAAATCCTAACATCATAATGAAAACTAATGATGCTGGAGTTTTTATCCATAGATGATAGGCGTTTGTAATCTGGTTTATCCAAGTATTATTGTCATAACTGGGAGAAATTTGGAAATTAGGCATTCCAGAAAAAATAGAGTTAGTCCATCGAGTTGTTTCTCCGGTTTTTTCTTTAAATGCAATACCTTCTTGACCGATGGCAATGCCTTGTTGCATATCTCCCTGAAATAAGACTTTATTCTCGAAAATATCGGGAGTAAAATATATATATGACAATAAAATCATGAATAGCACTGACCCAATGTAGGGAAGAGCTTTTTTCATCAACTGTTTATTCATAAAGCTTTTATTAAATTAATAGCGATAATGTTCGGGCTTAAATGGTCCGTTTTTAGGAACACCGATATAGGCCGCCTGTTTTTCGCTCAGTTCTGTTAGTTTGACACCGAGTTTACTTAAGTGTAGACGAGCAACTTCTTCATCCAATATCTTAGGTAAACGGTATACCCCGATTTTATAACTATTTTTGAATAATTCAATCTGTGCAAGAGTTTGATTTGTAAATGAATTACTCATAACAAAAGAGGGGTGTCCTGTAGCACAACCTAAGTTTACAAGTCGCCCGTCTGCCAATAAAATGATTGAGTGTCCTTCTGGGAAAAAATACTGATCTACTTGAGGCTTTATGTTTCGGCATTGAATTCCCGGATAATTTTTTAATTTGTCTACTTGAATTTCATTGTCAAAATGACCTATATTGCATACAATTGCATTATCTTTCATTTTTGATAGATGCTCGATACGTATTATATCGCAATTTCCTGTAGTGGTAACATAAATATCACCCTCCGCCAAAGCGTCTTCAACTGTTGTTACTTCATATCCTTCCATTGCAGCTTGTAATGCACAAATCGGATCAATTTCTGTAACTAAGACTCGGGCCCCGTAGGAACGCATTGATTGGGCACATCCTTTACCTACGTCACCGTATCCGCATACAACGATGACTTTTCCGGCAATCATAATATCCGTAGCTCGTTTTATACCGTCTGCTAAAGATTCTCTACATCCGTAGTGGTTATCAAATTTCGATTTAGTTACAGAATCATTTACGTTAAAAGCCGGGAACAATAATTTACCTTCTTCCATCATTTGATATAATCGATGTACTCCAGTTGTCGTTTCTTCAGAGACACCTTTTATTTCGGGAAGTATTTGAGTCCATAATTTGTTGTCGGCATTTAAAGTTGCTTTTAATATTTTTATCAGTGCGATTTCATCTTGGGTTTCCGGTGTGTAATCTAATGTAGAGGAGTCCTTTTCTGCCCGATATCCCATATGTAACATTAAAGTTGCATCTCCTCCGTCATCGACAATTAGATTCGGCCCTTTTCCGTTTGGAAATCGTAATGCCTGGAGTGTACACCACCAATAGTCTTCGAGAGTTTCTCCTTTCCATGCAAAGACCCGAACTCCAGTTGCCGCAATTGCCGCTGCTGCATGATCTTGTGTGGAATATATGTTACAACTAACCCACTGTACTTCTGCTCCTAACTCGACTAAAGTTTCTATTAATACTGCAGTTTGGATAGTCATGTGCAGGGAACCCATGATTCGGGCACCTTTTAACGGTTTATCTTTTTTATATTTTTCTCTGAGGGCCATTAATCCTGGCATTTCTTTCTCTGCTAATTCTATTTCTTTACGTCCGAAATCGGCTAATGTAATATCTGCTACTTTATAAGGCAGTTGTGAAAACAATTCTTCTGTCATGTCGTAATCAATATTTTGTTTGCAAATCTACGAAAAAATGTGAGATGATTTTGGGGTATCTATATAAAAATGAATATCTGTTACTATGTTGAGCTATAATTAGATATGTTTCTTCAATAAGAAGAATGCCGAAGTTGTAAAATAATTCCTGATATAGGGTATGTGTGAAAGTATTGGGGATAGCTTTCTGGGTTTTAAGCCAAATTTGACCTCGTAATGAGGATTTATAAAGTAGAGTGTTTCTTTTTGTATATCGTATCCGGTTTTTTTAGATAGTTTTCTGAAATGTTCGACGGTAATCTGACAAGACTTTATATCAAGGAGCTCTTCTACTTTTTCGGGGATTTCGTTTCCAGCTTTTAACAAAGTTTTGTATATTGGATTGGGCAAAAGATGGATAAACGGAAGATGTGAAATTATTTTGTTTCTGCAAGTTTGCTGGTGCCCCCCAAAAGGCATTTGCCATGCAGGGAATCCGATAAAGATGATACCATTATCTTTCACATAGATTTTTAGTTGTTTTAGTAATCTTTCTTTATCGGCGATATGCTCTATGACGTCATGCATAACGATGATATCGAACAGTTTTCCAAAATCATCTATTTTAAAAATGTCAGATGCTATTAATTGAGCCTTAAGTCCTGCTTCTAAAAAGAAATCTTGAGCTTGTTTTATTCGGTTTATTGAGATGTCTATTCCAGTGACTTTGCATCCGTATTGTGCAAAAGGAAGAAGGTTACCTCCATCACCACATCCGATTTCGAGAATCGAGCATTCTGGGGTTAATTCGAAATGTTGTGTTAAGTATGGGATGTAATATTTTTGGCTGGTTATACTTAGTTCTTCAAAGTATTTTTTTCTGTTTAAATGGCGTTCCTGCATAATGCCGATTTTTAATGAAAATATATGATGTAAAGATATAATATTTATACTGCTTATGCAATGGAATCGGTATCAAATTGTTGGGGTAAATAGAAAAGGGCCCTTCAATGAAGGGCCCTTTTCTGTAAGTCTATTTTCTATTATTATTTGATAGAAGAAATATCATATTTTGCAAATTCAAGGTCAGTTGCAGCTTGTTGTGCCATGTTGCTGTCTAAGCTAACAGCTTTTTTCAAGTTGTCAGTAACAGCTTTTTGATTATTGGTACGAGCTCCGACAACAGCCATCAAATAATATGTAGTTGCATTAGGTTCACTAACGGCAGACAACGTATTTTTAGCTTTATTGTAATCTTTTGTTAAGATTTGTGCCAACGCAGCATTGTTGGTTTTAGAATCACCAAATGCGCGTACAGCTTTGGTGTAATCACCTTTTTGCATGTAGAGAACACCGAGAGCATCGTTCAATTCATTGACGCCTGCTGATTTGCCAAATGCTTGTTCTGCACTGTTGAGTTCATCTTTTGTAAGGTCGATCAAACCTAAGTTCATTTGTACTTCAGGAGAGTTCGGGTTTACTTTTGCAGCTTTCTTGAAATTGTTTTCTGCACCATTAAGATCTCCTTGTTCGAAGTTGACCATACCTAAGTTATTGAATCCACGATAATCGTTCGGGTAGATTTCTGTAGCTTTTTTGTAGATTGCGGCTTTTTCTGACGGATTTTTGGTCAAAGTAGCAGCATAGAGAAGTTCATCTACAGTAAGAGATTTAGGATCTGAAGCAGCCAATTTGCTGATTTCTTCGTCAGATTTACCAATAACATCGATTGCTGCAGAGATTCTGGAATAACGAAGTTTGGGTAAGATTTCTTCAGCCAAGATCTGGAATGTAGAAGACATATTTTTGATTTCTTGTTCTCTTTGTTCTGGATCTTTGTACATAGATAATACACGAAGAATAAGGTCTTTATCCTGAATGTTGGATTTAGATACTAATTCTTGGAAACCTTCCCAATCTTGAGCAGTAAATTCAGCTGTCATGTCAGCTTCTACATTGTTATTCTTCATTTGACCTTTCATGTATTTTACTGTCGCATTTTCACGATTTTCAGCCAAAGTAGTATTTAATTTTACACCTCCATCAGGAGAAGCATAAGACGAAATATTTACGTTTGTGATTTTTTTATTAGGAGCGGCAGCTGCATCTTTCAAGTTTGACTGAAAGTCTTGAACTTCTGCTTTTTTCAGCTCTTCAGAACGAAGGTTAGCTTGTTGTATCAAGAATAAAATGTCAGCTTGATAATTTTCTTTAATGATACGTTGGAACTTATCTGCAGCGAGAGCTGGAGTCAAGGAATTCGGGTCACATATTTCTGCTGTGGAAAGAACACCTTCTGCAACTTTAACGCGAGGCAAGTCATATGATTTTTTGCCTTGAGAAACTTTAAATGCCAGATATAAATCTGATTTTCTCATAGCGGGAATATATTTAAATGAAGTTTTCATTGTAATATTTCCACCCAATTTGTAAGAAATAGTTTGGTCATTTCCAACAACTTTTTCACCTTGATAGGTGTACGGAGTTCCTGCAGTTTCTCCACCTTCATATACCAAATATGGAGTAACGACTACAGTTGCTTTTTTGTTAAAATACTTTTCCGGGAACTGGCCGGTAATAGTCGCTGGAACTTCTCCACCAACAACTTCAAGTGGATTCGGGGTTACAGTAAAGTACTCGGCTTTAAGTCCTCCCATTTTTTTACACCCTACAAAGGCTACCAATACAGCTAACAATAAGGGTAAATAAAGTTTTTTGTTCATAACTAATTGTTTATTTGGTTACACTTATACTTTTATAATTGCAAAAATAGTAAGTTCTCTATATTTCTGTTTTTATTGTCTATAAAATATATTATCATTTGTTTACAACAATACATAAAAAATACCGTTACAAATATAGTTAAAAGTATAATAGGCTTTGATATATTGTCTTAAAATTAAATCATCGAATAGTTTAAAAAAACAAAAATGAAAGAGAAAATCCCCTTGATATGGATATTATATATATATTTTTGTAAATAAATGTTGCTTTTTGAATAAAACCTATCAGCAAATTTTTTATAATCTTTCAATTTGGGTTTTTATTATTATAAATTTATTTGTGGATATTTCTGGGATGATGTGTGAGAATTTCACTTCGTAAAAATTCGTTATCCATGTGGGTATATATTTCGGTGGTAGTAATACTTTCATGTCCTAACATTTGTTGTATTGCTCTTAAATTGGCTCCACCTTCCAATAAGTGTGTTGCGAATGAATGTCGTAAAGTATGAGGACTTATTTTTTTAGAAATACCACATTTTTTGCATTGGTTGCGTATAATATAAAAAATCATTACACGGGTGAGTCGGCCACCTCGACGGTTTAGGAAAAGAATGTCTTCATCTCCTTTTTTTACATCAAGCTTGTTTCGGTCTTGCAAATATAAGTTTATTTCGTGGAGAGCGGTTTGGGAAATTGGGACCAAGCGTTGTTTGTCTCCTTTACCTTCAATAATAATGAATTCTTCTTTGGGATATATTTGTGAGAGTTTTAAATTTATCAATTCAGATACTCGAAGCCCCGATCCGTACATTACTTCAATAATAGCTTTATTGCGTTGTCCTTCGGGTTGAGATAAATCGAAAGATGATGATAGTAAATCAATTTCTTTAACGGTGAGGACTTCGGGCAATTTTAATCCGGTTTTAGGACCTTCAATTAATTCTGTCGGGTTATGTGTTATATAATTTTCAAGTAAAAGAAATTCGTAAAAAGATTTGATTCCCGATATGATACGGGCTTGGGTGCGAGGCTGAACTTTATCTTGTTGCAATTTGTGGATGAATTTGTGCAAATCTATAGATTCAAATATTTCTATTTTTATGTCACAGCTATCTATATAGGAAATCAGCTTTTTCAAATCGTCGAGATAAGCGTGAACAGTATTTGCAGATAACCCTTTTTCTATTTTCAGATAAGAAGTATATTTTTTTATTATTCCTTCTTCGTTAAGTATCATAGTATAGCTGATTATATATTCAATTTTTTTATCTACTTTTGCATCATCTTTGTATAATCGGATATTGGGCTGTTGAAAGTGCTCAAACAGAACAATTGCCATTACAAAGATATAAATAAGGATGATTAATTATGAATATTTTAATTATTAATGGCCCTAACCTAAACTTATTGGGAAAACGAGAAAAGAGCGTTTATGGGGAGAGTTCGTTTGAAGATTATCTTGAATTGTTAAGAAAGCATTATCCGGATCATATTATTCATTATTTCCAGTCGAATATTGAAGGTGAGCTTATAGATCAAATACATAAATATGGTTTTGACATAGATGGTATTATTTTGAATGCAGGAGCTTATACGCATACATCAATTGCCTTGTCCGATGCTATACGTGCAATTCCTGCTCCGGTTGTCGAAGTACATATTTCTAATATTCATAATCGGGAATCGTATCGTCATGTATCAATGATTGCGGCAGCTTGTAAAGGTTCGGTAATAGGTTTTGGCCTTGACTCATATCGTTTGGCTGTTGAAGCTTTGGTAAATAAATTATAATAGAAAGTAACATAATAAATAAGTATATGTCTAAACACACTAAAATTGTTGCTACAGTTTCGGATTTGAGGTGCGATGTAGAATTCGTCAAAGCATTGTTCGATAATGGAATGAATGTAGTACGTATGAATTCTGCGCATTTAAATGCTGACGGGTTCAATAAAATCATTACAAATGTAAGAGCCGTGTCAAATACGATAGCTATTCTGATGGATACTAAAGGCCCTGAGATGCGCACGACTACAATAGAGGATGATGGGAGAGTGAATTTTGTGACTGGGGATCGGGTAAAAATGGTTGGGGATCCGAATATTCCTACTACTAAAGAATGTATAGGTATTTCATATCCCAATTTTGTCCAGGATTTGACGACGCAAAGCCGTATTCTTATCGATGATGGAGAAATTGAGTTTGCTGTCTTGGAAAAGCATCCTGATTACTTATTGTGTGAAGCACAAAATGAAGGGGAGCTGGGGTCAAGAAAGAGTGTTAATGTACCGGGTGTACGAATCAATTTACCATCCTTGACGGAAAAGGATAAACGAAATATTCTTTTCGCTATAGAACACAATATTGATTTTATTGCACATTCTTTTGTACGTAATAAGCAAGATGTTCTTGATATACAAGAAATATTGGATGCCCATAACAGTGAAATAAAAATTATTGCGAAGATAGAGAATCAAGAAGGTGTTGATAATATTGATGAGATTCTTGAGGTCGCTTATGGAGTAATGATTGCTCGTGGAGATTTGGGCATTGAAGTTCCGCAAGAAAAGATACCGGGTATACAGCGTATTTTGATAAAGAAATGCGTTCAGGCTAAAAAACCGGTTATTGTGGCGACTCAGATGTTGCATTCTATGATAAAAAATCCTCGACCGACTCGGGCAGAGGTTACAGATATCGCTAATGCGATATATTATCGTACCGATGCTTTAATGCTCAGTGGGGAAACGGCTTATGGAAAATATCCTGTAGAGGCTATTGCTACTATGTCGAAAGTTGCAGAGGAAGCGGAGAAAACAAAACTTTCCGATAATGATATTCGTGTAGTTACACCTGAATCAGCGATGGATGTTACTTCATTTTTGGCAAAACAAGCAGTAAAATCTTCAGTGAAGTTAGGAACTAAAGCTATCATTACAGATAGTTATACCGGACGCACGGCTCGTTATGTCGCAGCATATAGAGGCAAATATCCAGTTTTGGCCGTATGTTATAAGGAACGGACAATGAGAGAGTTGGCACTCTCCTATGGTGTTTTCCCAATGTATCAGGCTGAGACTAAAACATCGCGTGAATATCTTTATAATGGGCTGAATTTGTTGATTGGGCGGGGATGGCTTACGCGAGATGATTTAATTGCTTATGTAGGAGGAGCTTTCGGAGAAGGCGGAGGTTCTACATTCCTTGAAATAAATCAGGTGGACCGAGTGTTAGATGATTATCATCACTATGTATTGCCTAATTTAGAGGAATCGGATCGTTGATATGGATGATCGTATTGAGGACTATATTCTCAGGCATAGTGACGAAGAAGGGGAGTTATTGAGCCGGCTCAATCGGGAAACCCATGTAAAATTATTAAGACCTCGTATGTTGTCGGGACATTTGCAGGGGCGTATACTTAAGATGCTCTGTCGGATGATAAAGCCGAGGTATGTTCTTGAGTTAGGTACTTTTACAGGATATTCAGCTTTGTGTATGGCAGAAGGGATTGTTCCTGATGGGGAAATTCATACGATTGAGATAGATGATGAAATAGAGGACTTCACACGTTCTTATTTTGAACAGTCAGAATATAAGGAGCGTATTCGTTTCTATATAGGCGATGCCATGCATATTGTCCCGAGTATTGATCGTGTGTTCGACCTGGTTTTTATTGATGCAGATAAGCGGCATTATGTCGAATATTATGATTTGGTATTTGATAAGGTACGTTCGGGAGGTTTTATTTTGGCCGACAATACTTTATGGGACGGTAAGGTTGTTACCGAACCTCAGTCGAGAGATGCACAGACAGTCGGTATACTTCGTTTTAATGAAATGATTGCTGCAGACAATAGGGTCGAAAAAGTTATTCTGCCTTTACGAGATGGGTTAACTCTGATTTGGAAAAAATAAAATAAGATAAAAAATAGGGTAAATTCATAGAAAGTTCGTATATTGAACTTCGTGAAATTTATACCCTTTTTTTATAGATAGGTTTTTGTTCCTGTTTTTAATGGAATATCAAATCTTGAAAAATTTAAAATTGTTATTATGGAAACGACCAGACAAAGTAAAATAAGTCGCTTATTACAGAAAGATTTAAGTGATATATTCTTAAATGAAACCCGGAAGACTCATGGTGTATTGATATCGGTTAGTGTAGTTCGTGTGAGCCCGGATTTAAGTGTGGCAAAAGTGTATCTGAGTATATTCCCTTCAGAAAAAGCACAGGAAATATTAGATTCTATACGATTGAATGCCAGAAATATACGATATGAATTGGCTCAGAGGATAAGGTTCCAGTTACGTAAAACTCCAGAGTTGTCTTTCTTTTTGGATGATTCTCTTGACTATATCGAAAATATTGATATGTTGTTGAAAAAGTAGAGAAAACAAGAAACCAGTAGAAAAATGGGGCTATCATCTACAATTGCATGGCGTTATCTCTTTTCTAAAAAATCACATAGTGCAATTAATATTATTTCTATGGTATCGGTTTGTGGTGTTGCTCTCACTACAATGGCTTTGATTTGTACTTTATCAGTATATAACGGCTTTCAGGAATTGATAGCATCTTTATATTCGACTCTTGACCCGGATATAAAAATTGAACCGATAAAGGGAAAAACGTTTGATATTTCAGATACTCTGTTTACGGATATTTCTAAATGGGAGAATATTGAGGTGTGGTCTCCAGTACTTGAAGAGAATGTTCTGTTAGTGTATAGAGATAAACAAATGCCTGCATTAATGAAAGGGGTATCTGACAATTTCGGACAATTGACAGAAATAGACAAGATTCTATTGGATGGAAATTTTATGCTTCGTGATTCTATTGTAGGTTATGCTACGATAGGAGTTGGTATAGCTAATCAGTTGGAAGCAGGAGCTCGCTTTGTACATCCATTACAATTTTATACTCCTAAGCGAAATGTTCGAGTCAATATGGTCAACCCTGCAGCGTCGTTTAATGAGGGAAATCTTTTTGTTGCAGCGGTTTTCAGTGTCAATCAGCAGGAGTATGATGACCAGATGGTTATTGTCCCTCTTGATTTTGCTCGGAAAATTTTGGATTATACAACCGAGGTCTCAGCAATAGAAATAAAATTGAAACCGGGGGCGGATATATCAGGAATGATATCTCATTTGAAAGAAGTTTTAGGAGATAGCTATACAGTAAAAGACCGTATGATGCAGCAAGAAGATTCTTTTCGAATGATGCAGATTGAGAAATGGATGACTTTTTTGATATTGGCTTTTATTTTAATGATTGCTACATTTAATGTCATAGGCTCATTGTCAATGTTGATTATCGATAAGAAAGAAAATATCCTTACCTTACAAAGTATGGGTGCAGATGATAGACTTATATCCAAGATATTCCTTACCGAAGGTTGTTTGATTTCAGCGATAGGTGCAGTTATTGGCCTTGTATTAGGTATTACTTTATGTTTATTACAGCAGCATTTCGGGTTATTACGATTGGGAGAGGGGACTGGAGCATTTGTAGTAGACGCTTATCCTGTGGAATTGATGTGGGTTGATGTCATTGCTGTAATGGGTATTGTTTCTCTTTTGGGATTTTTATCAGCGTGGTACCCTGTTAGATATATGCGTTCTAAATTGCTTTAAAGCCTAAGATACCAGTCTTTATTGTTGGGAATAGGATTGAAAAATAGTTTTCTTCATCCCAATTTTTATGTTTCAATACTTTATACAGAAGATAAAAATAGCCGGAATAAACTCCGGCTATTTTTATAAGAAATTATTATTCAAATTTCGAAGATATACGAACAGCAATGTCGTTCATTTCTTCAGGAGATAATTTAAGTTTTGGATTAGTAAAGAACATATCGGATTCCTTATTAATAGGAATTAAGTGAATATGTGTATGTGGCACTTCTAATCCGATAACAGCCATTCCTACACGTTTGCAAGGTATGGCTTTTTCTATAGCCTTTGCTACTTTTTTGGCAAATAAGGAGAAGTCGCTTAATTCTTTGTCATCCATGGCAAAAATATAATCCCCTTCTTTTTTAGGTATAACTAATGTATGACCTTGGGTTATTGGATTGATATCCAAAAAAGCAAAAAAACGGTCGTTTTCGGCCACTTTATAGCAAGGAATTTCTCCGGCTACAATACGACTAAAAATAGTTGGCATGTCGATAAATTTTTATGTTTATTATAACCAAAGGTACTACAAAAAAGTGAAATATGGAAAAATGAAATAGGTAACTTATTTCTTGAAAACTTGCTTCATTGGACGACCTGTCCAAACTTGAGGCTGTTCTAAACGGAATACATAAGCAATGGTTGCTGCTGTGTCGAATTGCATCATGCTTTCCTGAAATTCTCCACTTTGTTTGATATTTTTTCCTGCAATGATAAACGGTATTTCTACTTCTTCCAGTGTAATACCTCCATGGCCTTTGTTGATACCTCCATGGTCTGCCGTTAACATGATAATCGTGTCGTCCCAGATTCCAGCATCTTTGATTGCTTGAATAATACGACCGATATATCCGTCCAAAGTATGGAGACAATTATAGTATTCTTGGGTATCATGACCGGATTTGTGTCCAACATGGTCTAATTGGTCGAAACATACAGCTACTAATGCTGGTTTTTTGTCTTTGATATACGTTTCTGCCATTTCGCATAGGGCTTCTGGATAATCATCATAAGAGGGTGCTTGGCCGCGATGGCTTAATGCCAAAGTATCCACTAAATATTTTATTCCTTCCCATTCGTGTAATACACCAATTTCTGCATCTGGATACTGTTTACGCATAATGGAAAAAATGGTAGGAGATATATTGTGTTCGTTTACAACGCGAGATGGAATTTCAGGCGTTTTAGAACCCCATTTAGTGTATCCGTGAAGCTCTGTTCCTACACCCATAAACATGGATGCCCAGTTGATAGCACTGGCGGAAGGAAAAACACAGCGTTTATGCAAAGTATAAGAACCTTGCTCCATTAAGTTTTTTATATGAGGGATGTTTCCTTTTGATACGCTGTATGCTCCCCAACCATCCAATGCAATCAACACAGTATGCTTAGCACGCCATTTTTTTGCAGAAATTGGAGTTGTTACTAATAAACAGCAAAATAATAAAAGAATAGTGATGATTCGATTTTTCATATGATATTATAGTTTTTGATATATTATTCAAAATAGAAATAAAGATAATGATAATGAATCAAACCTTATCTTTATTTCTATTTTGTATGGTTAGTGAATACATTTGAGAACCTTTACTTTATCTCCATTGCGAACGCGTAATATTTGTACGGCATTACCTTGCTGCAACTTTATACTCCCTTTTTGTATTCCTGGGTTCAGAATTTCGCTTTTGGTTTTTGTTCCGTCAATGGAATAAAGTTCGACGAATGTAGCATTTGAACTCGGTTTTGTCAGTTCTACGACCATTTCTTCTCCTGATCGAAATGCTCTTAACCAATCTCCTTTGATTTCTTCAGAGTCGATGGAAGAGGTGTATCCTTCTGGCCCGACTTGTATATAAATGGGTAATCCGTGATTCAATGTCAGTTCGATTACAGTCTGTCCGTTTTCTGGAGCATTGATTTTAAAACCTTCTGCTTCCATATCTGTATACCATTCTCCTTCTAATGTAATACTTGTTTCGGTAGTACCAGGCAACCAGTCTCCAAGAGCCGTACTTTTGGATTGAGGGCGTAAATTGGGATTACATACAGCCAGGTGGAGAGAACCATCAGATTGAGGACGTTGCATCAATAACATCTCAGACCCTACAGCTTTCACTACACTTAGTTTTGTGTCGTCTACTGCTTCGAAGAAAGCATAGGCTGTGATTCCGGCGGGTTTGTAAGTCAATGCATGGAATTTATCTGTTTGGGATAAGATTGTATAACGTTCTCCCCCATCATTTGCCAGTTCTGAAGCCAGGTTTTGCATTTTTTCTGCTGTCGTTTGAGGAACCATTACGAATGTATAGTTCTTATCTGTAGGTTTCACTCCATGGTTGATGTATGCTTTCGTCGCAATTGCCGTTGCCGGAGAATCTACATCGGAACCATCCTCATTCGGACCTTCTTGTTCTCCATATTTTACAACAATATTATCATTTCCTTTAGGAATAAAATATCCTGTGCCTTTAGGAGTTACTATCCAAGTATCTGTTTCGGACGGAAGTTCTTTATCAGTATCACCTGAGCTCATCATTGTACCGTTTATATTCAAATTGCCCATGTCAGAGCCAACTTCTTGGAAAAGATTAGTTGCCGTGATACGGTCGTCTCCATATGACCCGGAAGAACTAATGTTGGAACCCAGGCTAATCAACATGCCGTCAAAGGCATATACCGATTTTTTGAATACCAAGTTAGTAGGAGTGAAGCATTGTCCTCCCCAGGTGTCTACTTGGTCGAAATCACAGGCAAACATACCATAGTTCCCCCATGCTAATGCTCCTGCAAAATCTTTAGTGGCTGTAAATTGGTCAAACCGTTGGGTCGTATTTTGTTTAGGCATCATTTCTCTCCATGAAGTATAATGTACGGTTGTTCCTCCAGGGGCAACATTCCAATCGTAACCAGTAGGAGAGAGAGGTAATCCGGAGTTTGTCAATGCACCACTATAAACAACTTCCATTGTTCCGTGTGATTGATAACGGCTAAATCGACTGGTACCACTATAAATCTCAGCTCCCCACATCCTTGTTGTTGGGGCACGCATGGTTACAACCCAATCGCTACCTCGATAAACTCCGATTGGACTATAATTGAACTGGTAAAAACCTGTATAATCAGCTTCAGGTGCATTGTATTTATTGCTCAGTAAGAAGTAGTTGTATGCTGAAGTCAATTCTGTATCTTCTGTCCCGAAAATGTCTGTCCCGATTTCAATGAACTTTTCTAAATAAGCTTTAGAGAATTGATTCACATGGCCTCCATCTAATGGATGACGTCCACTCAAACTATTTGCATAATAATTGGAGCCAGTATTGGAACGATTACTCATTATATAACAAGCCAAAACAGCTTTTTTCATATAATTGTATGCTGTTTCTGATATACGGAATGCTGTACCTTTCAAATTGTAGACGGCATCGGTCCATCCGTTATATGCATACATATAGTTATTATAATGTGTACCATGATGGAATCCTACACCATCCGGTTTTACCGTGTCATATCCTCCGGATACAGGTGCTACTATCCGCTCCATAAACCGAGACATTGCTTTTAGTTCACGAACAGCAATTTTTGTATCTGGTTGGTAGGCTGCGTATGATAAGAAATGAGATAAATAATTGTACATGATATCCGAGCTGAATTCTGTAGATAGATAATCTGTGTCGGCATAAGCCCATCCGGCTTCAGATATCCAGCGAACCATTTTTAATATCTCAGTCTGCTGTTCTTCTGTAGATTTGGGAAGGAGATTTAACAGTAATTGAGGATATTCACGAACTACGCTATAATTATTTGAAGGTAATTGAGGGTATTGGTACATTATACCTTGGTCTATGACTAAGTCCAGAAAGTCGCGGAATAATTCAGAGTCTCCATCTGTCGAAGAAGCAGCTAGGGCATTTAGTTGAATCAATAAATCACGTTGTTTAGTCGTTGTTAAATCTGTAGAACTCGTGATAATCGGATTTCCTTTGACTGAGCCGTCAGTGTTTCTAACGATATTAAGTGTTCCAACATAATTTCTTACATCTCTTAAAACTCGTGGAGTCTCGGCTGGTGTAGGTGTGTAAGGATATTTTCCTTTAATAGAAGCAATATCATTCAGTTCTTCTTGCGTCGGAGTTGTCAGTTCGATATCCGGCTCAAAAGCATAAGTCTGTAGCAGGTCTTTGTGGCCATTTTGTATATATTCTACATCTTTTGCCATTAAGTCCATGGCTTGACGGCTGTTGTCGGTCGAGCCTTTGAAGTTTACGTCATCGAAAAAGAGTTTTTGTGGGGAAAGCTGTGTTGTATTATCCAATGTGAAACGGACGTAAGCAAGAGTTTTTGCTACCTTTGATTTAAAATCGTATCCGTAAGCTCTATTAAATTCTCTCCATCCTTTAAAATTGATAGTAACGTTAGCTGTATGTTGTACTTCTTTGTTTCCGTTTAAAAATTCCACAGTTAGAGGAGATTCTGTAGCTTGTAGACTGTAAATGTCAAATATGGAAGCATAGCTTACTGACGTTCTGAAGGATGTAAAGTTGATAAGCATTGACGCTTTTTGTCCTGCAGGGACTTCCCAACATAGAGATTGTGTACCTTCTGTCATATGTTCGGTACTTAGAGAGAGTGTACCTTGTTCTGCTACCCATTGGGAGGGAACGACCTCATCTTCAAATGTAAAGGAGTGTTGTGAAGAGGCTGTTATCCATCCTCCTAACAATAACATTCCTGTCAATACTAATTTTTTCATATGCTTTTTCTTTAATAGAATTAAAAAGGGTATACCTGAGGTAGTGAGTTACTGCTTACAAAACGGATTGTCATTTACTAAAACAGATTGCACAACTTCCGGAATACCCTTTTACTGAGTTTGTATTAAAAGTAGTTAGCGGGGATTTTGTTCAAAACCACACGATTGGACTTCTTGTATAGGAAGTGGCATCCAGTAGTATGCCTCTTTGCTTTTAGCTGCAATACCGTTTTTTTCGATAGCTGCTTTCACGCGAGGGTTGTACATGTTGGCTTCTAATACTTTTTCAGTACGTACCAGATGGAACCAGCGCTTGAATTCAGCAAAAAATTCCCATCCACGTTCATCGAAAACTGCTTTGTCAAAATCTTCCGGAGATAAATTGGCTGCTTCTGTATAAGTTCCGCCATTTGCAGCACGCTTACGAATGTCATTCAGACATTGATAGGCTAATGCGTTGGGACTGCCGTCTGCTTTATTTTGGGCTTCGGCATACATCAACAATATATCGGCATATCGGTAAATGGGCGTAATGCCGTTTGTCTGAGCAGTCATAATCACTTTCCCATTTGCATCCAGCGGAGTATAGTCTCTGTATTTATTAATTGCCGGTGAACGCATAGAAGTCCGTTTATAATTTAAAGGACGAGGTGTACCTTCGACTTTAAAATTTGCAATGAAGTTGAAGCTTTTTCGTGTATCGTTTGGATAACGTTCATAGAAGCAGGAGTCTGCTAAATAGTCACTCCATGCAGACGAACTTTCTTCTGTAGCGTAGTATGAACGGCCATAGTTACTTGCCGTTCCATTATTCGAATCATGATTCAAGGCAAAGATGTGTTCTGTATCATCAGATTTGTTTGCCTCTTTCCATAAATTTTCGTAGGGTTGTACTAATGTATAAGTTTTTGTATCTGTATGGTCAATTACTTCTTTGGCTTTATCCCGAGCCAAAACATAATAATCGTGTCCACGTTTTAGAGGCCAACCCGCCATAGTCAGATATACATCTGTCAAGCAAGCTTTTGCAGCTGCCCGGCTGGCACGTGAATTATCGTTGGTACGAGCCCTTTCAGGGAGCATTGTTTCGGCAGCAATCAAATCGGGAACAATAATTTTATCATAAATATCTGCTACACTTGCTCGTATGATTGAACCTGAAGCATTGCCATACATATCTTCGTTACAATCTGGATCTAAGATTGCCGGTACCGGACCAAAGTAGCGTACTAAATTGAAATAAGCGAAAGCTCGCATAAAATGAGCTTCACCCAAGTATGGATTTTTTACTTCATCGGAGACATCTTCAGACTTGACCACGTCTCTCAACATCGAATTAGCCGAACGGATTACAGCATACATGTTTTGCCACATTAATTCTACATCGGCATCATGCTGTGCGTTAGTAACATTTAGCTGGTCAACAAATGTATAACGTTTTGTCATAGTTCCGGTTACTATATCATCGGCTCCTACTCCTAATATTTGTGAGCGGCAATTATAAGCATAGTTCTCGAACCATAAATCGTTATATAAACCATTGGCCATAATTTCGATTGTCTTTTGGTCATAAACCATGGTTTCCGGAGTTAGGAAACTTCTGGGTTCCTGCATTAGGTCTACACATCCGCATAGCAACATGCTTACTGAGCAGGATGCAATTAATATTTGTTTCTTCATTATTTTCATATAGATTAGAATGAGAGATTTAAACCAACTAAATAATTACGACCATTGGGATAATATCCCCAGTCGATACCGGAAGTCAATGACTTTTGTAAAGTAACTTCCGGGTCCATACCGGAGTATCCTGTGAATAAAAATGGATTTTGCAGAGATACGTAAACTCTCAATCGGTTGATGGTGGCTTTCTTCATCCACTTTTCTGGGAAAGTATAACCTAATGTAATACTTTTGACTTTTACAAAACTTCCATTTTCTACATATTGAGAAGAGGGAGTTAAGGCATTTCTATTGCCAATAAAACCTGCAACTCCTGTATTTTTATCATTTTCCGGAGTCCATCGGTTTTCCCATTCCGGTGTTGGGCTTAATACAATTGATCCATTTGTAGAAAGGCGTGCTTCGCGGGTATAATTGTAAATGTCGAAACCGTGCACTCCAATTACGAATAAGCTAAAATCGAAACCTTTATAGCTCAACGCATTATTCCAGCTCCATTGGAAACTCGGCTGTCCGTTTCCGATAATTTCACGGTCATTTTCGTCGATTACCCCATTATTATCTTTATCTTTGTATTTATAAGAACCAGCCTCTGTTCCTACCGGAGCCAAGCCTGCATTTACTTCTTCCGAAGTCCATACGCCTTCATTTCTATATCCCCACATTGTTGCTATTTTCTCGCCAACTATGTTTCTGAAATATTTGTTTTCATAGTTACCGGATAAGTCGGCATAACTGTTTCCGTCTGCTAATTCTTTTACTTTACCTATGTTTCTTGACAATGTAACAGATGTATTCCACCGGAAGTTTTTAGTTACTACGGGATCTGCACCTAAAGTTATTTCAAAACCTTTGTTCGTTACTGTACCGGCATTCGCATATCGACTAGTAAATCCGGTATAGATAGGCATATTTACATATAGCAATACATCTTTGGTTTCTTTTGTATAATAATCTATTGATGCAGTCAACCGATTATTGAAAAAGCCTAAATCCAGACCGTAGTTAAATTGGCTGGTTCTTTCCCATCTTACATCACGGTTGGCCAACCGTTCTGTGACGAAGCTCAAATTCCCGTCTTTATCTTTTTCTGCCGTGATTTGTGTCCAAGCTAGATAATCTTGACCGGAAGGCATTGTTTGGTTACCATTTTCTCCGTATCCGAAACGTAGTTTGAACTGATCCATGAAATCAACTTGTTGCATGAATTTTTCTTGCTTGATATCCCAAGCTAAAGCCATAGCCCAGAAATTTTCCCAACGATTGTCTTTTGCCAAAGCGGAAGAACCGTCGCGACGCCAAGATGCTGTTACCATATAACGATTCTTGAATACGTAGTTGGCACGTAATAAGTAAGAAAGCATAGTCGTAATGTCTCTTTCCGATTCGACTGTATGAAGTGATGACATACCCAGAGCGTCATAACCCAATTTCTCAGAAATCAAGTCACGGCCAAATCCTCTCAAGTAATAATTATTTGCATATTGTTGTTCTAATACGGCTGTTGCATTGATACGATGATCTTCGTTGAATTCCCGTATATAAGACAGAATATTCGTGTTTATCCAGCTATAATTGTGGTAACTACGTGCATCTGCTGATGTTTGTTGCCCATATGACTGATAGTACTCATAACTGCCCGTTCCATACAAGTTTTGGGTGTTTCGATTATAGAATGTGAAACCTTGTGTCATACGGAAATTCAGTCCTTTGGCCAATTTCACATCTACATATCCTTGTAACCGAGATGTATAAATATATCCATCATTTTGAGGAGTATCCACAAAGATAGAGGGATTATATTGAGGACTGATCAAATTATTTGTCCGATAGTCTCCGTTTTCGTCTGTTGGAGATAAAGTATTCGGATAAGTTAATGCGCCAATGAGCAGGTTGTTGTATTGAGAAAAACGAATGGAGGAACTTTTTTGGTAGTCACCCCAGAAATTCAAACCGACTTTCAACCATTTACGAATATCAGTATCTACTTTCAACCGGTAATTGAAACGTTTTCCCCAAGAATTATTAACAATTCCCTGATTGTCATTATAGCTCCCTGAAAATAGAAATTTCGTTTTCTCACTTCCTCCAGAAATTGAAAGTTCGTGAGTATGTTCTATAGACATATTTCGGAAAACTTTATCTATATAGTCATATCCGCCATTTTGATAGAATTCCTGGATTTGTTCCGGTGTATAAAATTCGGACATGGAAGAACCTGTCGATGCGTTAATTTCATTAACATAATCATTTGCTAACTCGGCAAACTGACCGGCAGACATCATTTCCGGTAGCTCATATGGAGTTTTGAAATTGATATAGCCATTATATTCTACATTGACTTTTCCGCTTTCCGGATTTTTAGTAGTAATCAAAATAACACCAGCGGAACCTTTTGATCCATAAATAGCTGTGGCGGAAGCGTCTTTCAGGACTTCGACAGAAGCTATGTCTGAAGGATTTAAAGATGAAAGGGAACCGCCCATCAAACCGTCGATAACGATTAGCGGACCACTTTCCGAGGCTAATGAGTTGGAACCACGAACGCGGATGGTTGCACTGGAGCCGGGTTGACCGGAAGAGGACATAATACTTACACCGGCAAGACGACCTTGTAGGGCATTGGTGATATCAGATACAGGGGTTCCTTTCAATGCATCTGCAGCCTTTACGGAAGCAACGGCACCAGTTAAGTCAGACTTACGCTGTACTCCATAACCTACTACTACAACTTCATCCAATGTTTGAGTATCTTCATCCAAGATAATGGGAAAATGTGTTTTTCCGTCCAATTTAAATTCCTGTGTTTTATAGCCAATATAAGAAATTTGGATGGTTGCGTCTTTGGCCACATTGCTTAGTCTGAAATTTCCATCTAAATCGGTAATTGTTCCATTTGTTGTTCCTTTTACTAAAACGGATGCTCCGATGATGGGCTCATTCCCTTTATCCAAGACTCTACCTGTTATTTGTTGATTCTGTGCATATATTGGTAACGTACAGAAACAAATAATGATAAACAGGCTAAGCAACCGGTGAATCCACAAAAAAGTATTTTTCATAATTTATATTTTAAGATATTTATAAAAATAATAAAAGGGCATACATCGTTTTGATGTGCACCCTTTTATTAATATCTAATTATTTAACGATTGTCTTATAGGCAGCATTGCCCACTTTGATCAAGTATAATCCATTTCCTGCTACCGGAATTGTATTGCTTCCTGCATTGATGGTTACGGTTTTGATGAGTGAACCTGTCATATCATATACAAAGGCGTTTGTCATTTCTTCTGTTTCGACAATAATAGCCCCGACTATTCCGTATACAATAGCTGAATGATTGTCAAGTACGGCATTTTCGATATCAGAAGTTGTTTTTGCTCCTTGATAAGCTCCTAAGCTGATTTTCCCATCTTCTACGCGTACATTTCCAGCTAAATCTTTCTGATATGCAGCAACTGCTTCGTCATGAATTTCCGTACCGTCGATATAACCTACATATAGTTCTGGATAGGCATCGTAACCGTCATAATTCCAAAGACCGGCATTTATAGCTGGGGATGAAACATTCAAAGAGAAATCAGCATTGACGGCTTCTTCGTTTGTAACCAATCCTGCAGTAGAGGTCGGATTTACAAAAGATGAAGCGTCTATTCCGGAAATATAGTAGTCTGCATATGCATTATCGTTAGCTATGGTTACATCGGTTTCTGCAATACCATTATATATAAATTCTATGTTTGATTCAGAATCAGCTGTGAATACAGTATTACCTTCTGTCGGTGTATTATTAACGAAGATATTGTTAATATAATCGCCCATACTCTTTGTTGCTGCACCTACAGAACCAATATTGTTTACAACGGTATTATTGATCATGTGTCCGGCAACATAGATATTCAGGCGATTAGATTTATTATTATGAATCAAACAGTTTACCAGTTTCATAGAACCGCCATTCAGTGCGATAATGGCATTTTTACTATCGGCAGTAGCTGCAGCCGTATTTTCATTGTTACGGATGATGCAGTTGGTGATAGCGACAGCACTGGCAGAATTACCGGTAAATACGACACCTTCTCCTACTGTATTAGCTGCTGTTGCACACTTGTTGTTTTCGAACAAACAGTGATCTACTAATACAGGAGTACTGGCTCCGTCATTTTTGAATGCCAAGCAATAGTTGGTATTTCCATCGAATGTACAATTTTTTACGTAGCTACGGCCATTTCCTTCTGCGTAGTTATATAGGTGCAAAGAAGAACCGTCTTTATTATTTTTAAATGTAACGTTTTCTATGTTGTTTATTTTTTTGAAAGCCGCTGAGGCGCAAAGACGGACAGCATAAAATTTAGTTTTGTCACTTCCAAGTGAGTAACAACCTTCTACCAGACAGTCTTTCATCAAACCATTACCTTCGAAATAAACAATAATTTCAGTACCGCCACAATTTTTGACAATACAATTTTGCATGGTTACACCTGTTTGTAAGAAAAGCAGTTTACCATTACTTGTTGCCATATCAGAGAAAGACAAGCCGTCAAGAATGGCCCCCACCCATTCGTCTGTTGTATTTGAGCGACCGAAAGGACGTTGAGACAGTGTTACTCCTTCAGTCGTGAAAATTGTAGGATTGTCAAACTCATAAGGTTTATTTACAGCATCTGGGCGAACACGAGCATCTATACTGGCATCTCCTTTTTGGAAACTACCGTATACATTTACCTGGTCTTTCATGTCTACTAAAAGAGCAGAACCATCTGTCATAGTGTATGTTCCTCCGGCTATCCAAATTTCGTCACCGGCATTAGCTAAAGTATAAGCTTTCTGAATATCTGCAACTGCATTGTCCCATGTAGAGCCGTCGTTGCTATTGTTGCCGTCTGTAGCAACATAGACAACCTTTGCCGAAAGGCTTGTTGCCAAGAATAGAGCACTGGCAATTGTAAAAAACTTTTTCATATACATGTGTTTAAGTAAGTAATATTATGAAATTGATTGTTTTCGGTGTATCGGAATGTTCTCCTTAAACGAGTGTAAGTATTTATATTATAAAGGTTCAGACAAGAAATTTATGGAGAAAGAAGGGGAGGACTATGATTGCCCCCCTCTTCTTCTTTCCAGTTTTATTTTCTTTCTAACGTTGTCATTATTTTACCAGAACTTTAAATGTTTGTACATGGTTAGGAGAAACTGCTTTCACAGTATAGAATCCCGGGGCCACTGTACGTGCCATAGTTCCATTTATGTTGTTAAGTTGGTCTACCAATGCACCATTCATGTTATAGATATTGACATTTGTATTTTCTGAAGTGCTAATTTGAATAGAACCATTCAGAGCATATACCCGTACATTGTTGTTGACAGTATTTGCTTCTATACTTGAAGGTACAGCTTCGTTGAGTGCGAAATTGTCGAACCAATGTGATACCGGGAGTGTATAATCGTCAGGTAAACCGGTATTGTTTGTTCCTTTGATATTGGGGCGGATAATTAAACGTACCAACATATTTTCTTCGATTTTTACCGGTTGACTATACTCTGTCCATTCTGTGGTTGCGTTGAATACTTTCAACCCATGGCCAGTGTTAGTATCGGGTTCATATACATCTCCGTTTTCACCTGTTACCGCCATAAATGTTTCGGAGTCGGTGTAAACATATACGTCTACACGAATAGGAGCACCTTCTTGAGAGGCTTTGGCTGCAAAATCAAATGTATAATTTCCTTCGGGTACTTCATAGATATCCATGGCCATGTATTGGTCCATTCTTGGATAACTTGCAGCTTTAACGGTTTCCAATTTCATAGACCGTTTGCCTTCGAAAGCATCTTCTTCGTCAATAGAGAGATTCATTTCTCCGCCACGTTTATTGACAACGACCCATTGGCCACTGCGTGCTCCAGGTGCAGGTTCTGCGGCTACCATAATCGGGAGTAGCGTATTTGATTCGAAACCGGGGTTTTGAATTTCGGTATATGTGTCTATCGGCTCAAAAATGACGTTGTCTATTTCTAACGTAGAATTTGCAGTTTCATTCCACATTATGAGATAAGCATTTTTCCATAGTTCTTCATTGGTAACTTCCTGAATGTAATTGGCGATACTTTCGTTTGCTTCTTCTTCAGTAGTGGTTCCAGATGTCGGGCTCCAGATGGTTGTTGCCATTTTGGAGAGATCAAAGACATATTCCATCAATTGCCAATCTGTTGTTGCTGTGAAGTCGGGCGTCGTTCCGCTTGATTTGGGATGATCTGCCGGAACAAATCCATCCAGTAAAGCATAGCCTGTGCATTTTTCTGCATCTTTTTCTTTCAGGGCGATGTTTAGCTTTCCTTTTGCACCGCTATTGGAACGGACATAGAAACTCAGTCGATAAGTCATAGGTTGTAGTTTTACACCTATACGTTGTATCAGGTTGTGTCCCCACCAGCTACTAATAGGCGATTTGTTTACCAAAGCGGCCACTTTACCATGCGAATCTCCTGAATCTTGGATTTTTGCACTTGAAGCATATGGGTCGACACCATCTTTATCCTCGTTATAGAAATACCAATGGCCGATATCTCCTAAAAATTTACCTTTGTCCAGAGTTCTCCAGTTTTGGATTTCATCCACATCAAGTTCAAAGTCCCCATCCTTTAAGAAGTCTCCTTCATCTGTTACTTCTACGTAAGCCGGGAATTCAGGATCTTCGGGAACTGTCGGAGTTGGGTCTGGTTCTGGGTCCGGATCTTCACCATCGGGTGTTGTTTCGGGATTTACAGGGATTAGCCGTACGTTATCGATTAGAAAAGCTCCTGTCTTTGCATTTGTCCCGAAGACTACACGTGCGTCTGCTAAATCTGAAGTTGTAGTTGCTGTTTTGGCCCAATCAGCTACCGATTTTGGTGCATTTATATTATTACATTGGTATGTAAAGTCAAAATCTGCAGTGAAAGTCTGCCATTCAGATGTTCCGGTAAAATCATAACGAGCACCGGAAGCAGTGGATGTCCCACCTTTGTCGTCGAAATCTGTTTTCAATGCATATGTATTACCTCCTCCCAAATAAATCCATGCTGAAATATTTGTATTGCCACTGACGTTTTTAGCATCGAAAACCAATTGGAATTTTTCCGCTTTCAACGGATATTGGACGTTCTGCATCAGATAGGCTTTATACCAACTTACGGAACCGGAACCGGTAATTTCTGCTACATTTTTGTAAGTATCGTCTTCATGTTTCAATACCCCGGTAAAAGCATCGGTGCCATTTTGACCATAAATGGCCCAGTCCCCTTTGGCCGGTGTTGCTGCGCTGGTAAATCTTTCTAAAGTTTTATCACTTGCTTCAAAATCACCGTTTGATAGCCAGTTGAATTGAGCAGAGGCACCCAATGATGTCACAAGTAATGACATAAGAAGTAATCTCTTTTTCATAATATGTAATCTAAAAGTTAATGTAAAAAAGTATCGCTACAAATGTCCTATTTTGCGAAAATATTATTGTGTAAAATCGTTCGGAAATTGGCTAAAAACATCCATTTCTTGTGGGTGCCCCAATTTGTTTTTGATTATCTCCGATTTTGGATTATTTCCGTATTATTTTGCCTTATTTATAGATAGATAAGAATTATTTTTATATCAAAAATCATATCTATTTTATTTTAACTTTTTAAATTATGAGAAATATTCTTTGTCTTTTAAGTTTATCGTTGTTTGCGGCAATAGGATGTTCATCTTCCAAGGAACGTCAAGTCGATTTCATCGAAGATAATATTGCTAATGCCGTGGCTCAAGAAACACTTCAGACTGACATCATCGAAAAGTCTGGTAAGATTCTCAATCCGAGAACTATCGATGAAAATGGGAACATTAAGTATATTCCTATTGATGATTGGTGCAGTGGATTTTTCCCCGGCAATATTTGGTATACATACAAATTGACTGGAGATGCCAAATGGCTACCTTTAGCTCGGAAATATACAGAAGCATTGGACTCGGTCAAATATTTGAAATGGCATCATGATGTGGGATTTATGATAGGATGCAGTTATTTGAATGGGTTGCGTATCGCAAATATACCTGAATATAGGGATGTAGTCATAGAAGCAGCGCGTTCGCTTTCCACTCGTTTCCGCCTAGGAGCAGGTGTTATTCAATCATGGGATGCCGACCGGGGCTGGCAGAGCCAAAGAGGATGGGCATGTCCGGTAATTATTGATAACATGATGAATCTTGAATTGATGTTTGAGGCGAGCCTTCTGTCCGGGGATTCTACGTTTTATAATATAGCTGTGAGCCATGCTGATGTAACGATGGTCAATCATTTTAGAGAAGATAACAGCTGTTACCATGTGGTGGATTATGATCCGGAGACTGGAGCCGTACGGAGTAAACAGACAGCTCAGGGATATGCAGATGAGTCTTCATGGGCGAGGGGACAAGCTTGGGCATTGTATGGTTACACAATGTGCTATCGTTATACAAAAGACAAGAGATATTTGGAACATGCCCAGAAGATTTATGATTTTATTTTTAGTAATAAGAACCTTCCGGAAGATTTGGTACCTTATTGGGATTATGATGCCCCCAATATTCCAAATGAGCCTCGAGATGCTTCTGCTGCCGCTTGTACAGCTTCTGCTTTGTATGAATTGAGCACTTATGTTCCGGAAAAGAATTATAAGGAAGTTGCCGATAAGATTATGTATAGTTTAGGTTCTCCGGCTTATCGTGCTGAAGTTGGGACAAATGGGAACTTTATCTTGATGCATTCGGTGGGTAGTATACCTCATGGAAATGAAATTGATGTACCGTTGAATTATGCAGATTATTACTTTTTGGAAGGGTTGATACGAAAAAGAGAACTGGAAAAGAAGTGAGAAGATATGAAGAGTTCAGTAAATTTATTGTTAGGAGGAATAGGGTTATTTTCTCTGTCTGGATGTAGTACTTCCCAGACGGAGAAAATGGCTTATCCTAATATTATTTATGTATTTCCTGATCAGTATAGGAATCAAGCCATGGGTTTCTGGAGCCAGGAAGGATTTCGGGATAAAGTAAACTTCAGAGGAGACCCGGTACATACTCCTGTGTTGGACCAATTTGCACGTGAATCGATCGTGCTGACTTCTGCACAAAGTAATTGCCCACTTAGTAGTCCCCATCGAGGGATGTTGCTTACAGGAATGTATGCAAATAAGAGCGGTGTCCCTTTAAACTGCAATTCTAATCGCCCGATTAGTTCTTTGAGAGAAGATGCTGAATGCATCGGAGACGTTTTTCGTAAGTCTGGGTATGAATGTGCTTATTTCGGTAAGCTTCATGTCGATTTTCCTACACCGAATGATCCAGAACATCCAGGTCAATATGTAGAAGAACAGAATCCTGTGTGGGATGCTTATACACCGGAGGAACGAAGACATGGATTTAATTATTGGTATTCTTACGGGACGTTTGATGAACATAAAAATCCACATTATTGGGATACGGGCGGAGTACGTCATGAACCAAAGATGTGGTCTCCATTACATGAGGCAGAGAAAGTTGTCTCTTATTTAAAGAATGAAGGGAATGTTCGCGATACGAAGAAACCTTTTTTTATTATGGTAGGTATGAATCCCCCACATAGCCCTTACCGTTCGTTGGATGATTGCATGGAAGAAGACTTCAATTTATACAAAGATGTACCGTTAGACAGTCTTTTGGTTCGCCCGAATGCTGATACCAAGATGGAGAAGGCTATTTGTGCCCGTTACTACTTTGCTTCTGTGTCTGGAGTTGACAGAGCTTTTGGACGGATATTAACAGCTCTGAAAAATCTTGGATTGGATAAAAATACCATTGTTGTTTTTGCGTCAGACCATGGTGAAACATTATGTAGCCAAGGGACGAATGATCCGAAGAATTCTCCTTATTCCGAATCTATGAATGTGCCTTTTCTTGTACGTTATCCAGATAAACTCGTTCCTCGAGTAGATAATCTGATGCTTTCTTCTCCAGATATTATGCCTACATTACTGGGTTTATGCGGTCTGTCAGATTCCATTCCTGATGAGGTACAAGGACGTAACTTTGCTCCTTTGTTTTTTGATGAAAATGCAGATATCGAACGTCCGGCATCAGCTTTGTATATTCAAAATTTGGATGGAGAAAAAGATAGCGAAGGGAAGGTTATCTCTTATTTCCCTTCATCAAGAGGTATCAAAACTGCACAATATACTATGGCTCTTTATATAGATCGTGATAGTAAGACGCTGGTCAGAAGTTTATTATTTGATGATGTAAATGATCCTTATCAAATGCATAATTTGTCATTGGAAGAACATCCTGACGTTGTAAAGCAATTATATCAAGAGATGGGTAATTTGTTGAAAGAGATAGATGATCCTTGGTATAAGGAGCGGATTTTATCAGATAGGATTCCTTATTAAGTAGAGAGTGCAAAAGAAATAAAAAAGTCCAACCGATTTCTTGTAATCAGGCTGGACTTTTTTGTACTATTGGGGGCTGTGGATGAGTTATTTTGTCAATTTCACTTCAAAACTTGCCGCATCCTTACATGTAAATTCTAGTGTGGTGGCTTTCTTGTCACAAGAAATAACCTTACATGCCGGATTCTCACTTATATTCCATTTGCCTTTTAATGTTACGCGAACCGGAATTTCTTGACTTTTGTTTGATATCCATGGCCGAGAATAAATGCTTCTCTCAATTCGTTTGCCTTGTGCATCCAGTTTTTCATCTGGAGCTCCACGGTAGAGAGCTAAATCAGGGTTAGATACGGTTAAAATTGTCTCTTTTTTGCCTAATTCATGTACCATCACTAGGCAGGCTGTATCTACGTGTTGAATCAAGCCTTTTGGTAATACTTCGAGTGTTTCGAATAAAATATAAGAAGTTGTATTTGTATTCAAATCTTGTACGATATGAGCCTTACTATTTTGCTGGAGAACTTTATAAGTCGGCTTTTTAATGAATTGCTCCATCGTTTCTTTGCTTGTTTGTGGCAGTATAACGTATTGGTAGGCACGTCCTTGTGGGGCTTTGCCATGACTGATGGTCAGAGATATCCAATCGCCGGTTGTTGGTTTCCCTTCGTTGGACATAGATTGCTGATTATAATGTGTCTCCAATATTGCTGTGTC
Organism: Coprobacter secundus subsp. similis; assembly: GCF_015097275.1. Taxonomy (GTDB): domain Bacteria; phylum Bacteroidota; class Bacteroidia; order Bacteroidales; family Coprobacteraceae; genus Coprobacter; species Coprobacter secundus. Next base: position 2,679,515 of record NZ_AP023322.1, on the reverse strand, counting down.
ATAACCTTTTATAGTCGGAATGTAGTATCCTGTATTTATATGATCAATCCAGTAATTTTTCCCGATAATGGGATTATTCCAATAAGATTTGTCTTGTTTGTTGAGCAAAGCTAATTGAAATACCGTGGTTTCTGTGTCATAATCATTGTTGATATTTTCGATATCACTTCCTAAACAGATAATTTTGTTATCAAAAAAATGATAAGATTTACGTGCTCGAAGTGAACCGTTATATTTGTCGTGTTCATGAAGTTTCATTCCGAAAGCTCCATTCTTTTTTTCCTGCGTAATGCCTCCGGCAAAGGCCTCATCGGAATAGAGCATTTCTTCATATCCTGAATACTTATCGACATTCAAAACAACGGCTTTCAGTTGCTCAATAGGTAAATGAATGGCTGTTGCTCCTGGGATACGCCCCCAATCAAAACCTTCTTCTACCCAACCGCTTGTTTTAGACGACACGTCATCGTACTTATTACGCGCCGTCAGTAGTTGTAAGGAACCATGTGCCAGATAACGGCCATAAATATTTACACCCCGATAATGTTCGGAAGCCCAAAAATAACGGGAATGACCTCGTGCAACTGCTGACCAGTTGTCACGGCGCTGAATATTGGTACAGCCATATCCTAAATTCCAATTGCCTTGAGGGTTACCTTCAGCAATGCAATTTTCTGCTTGCAATTTTTCTTTCATTGCTTGTTCCCGGCTACTGGGGACGAAGGGTATATATTCGGGGTTATCAATTTCATTTTCTTTTACATTTGTTACTAATCGCAAATAGGCATTGCCCATTTCTTTATCTATCGTCTGGGATTTGTCTGGTGTTCCGGCTAATGCCATCATGGCATAATGCATTGGGACTAATTTCCCTTTTCCATCAGGATGGCGGCCGGACATAGACCATGGAAAGTCTAATTTGTTACAGTAGAAACGCATGGCCAACAAGACATTCTTTACTGTATTGTGACCTAACTCGGAGACAGCGAAGCTTGTGCGGCTTAATAGGTAAATCATGTTTGTAGCACCGTCCAGGCCACCTACTGCATAGGCCGGATAATTGTTACAATGATGAAATGCTCCTCCATCCGGTTTGAACGAACCGAGCAGCCCGTCGGCAGGGAGGCAGCCATTATTGATCCAGCGAGAAAAAGCTTTTAAATACTGTACTTTTTCGGGGGAGTCTTCCATCATTAAAATGCTGGCAATGCGCCCGGTGGTTGTTGTATTGAACGAGTCCATATCCAGTCCCCATACATCTGGTTTGATAAATACTTCGTTGGCAATGGAATACCAGCGCATGCCTTTTTCGGCATCATCCAGTTTACCTGCTTTGCGGAGTACATCTTTCATTAAAAAATAAGATGTATAATATCCTCGAAAACTATAACCATAATGAGTAAAATTTCCTAAGCAACTGCCGTAAGCAACTCCTTGGTCTGTTACATGGTCATACATTGCCAAAAACATTTTTTCCAATTCGAGTTTGTCTTTTTCTTCTGTAGCGTTGTTGTATGCGATTGCAATTTTATTCATTAAGTTGAAATATTCTTTCAGCTCCATGTGATTGTCATTGAATATATTCGGATTATAGTTTGGTACAATCCGTTCATATGCTTCGACAGCACGTCCGAAAAACAAAGGCATGCCTTTTACTTCTCCTCTATTGTTGTAAGTAATGCCATATCTTGCATAGGCTTTACGAATACTTTGCATGGTCTTATCAGTCAGTTGGGAAGGTTGATAGATTATTTCACGCAGGCGGGATTCTAATAAAGCAATTTCTTTTTTCTGTTGAGGTGTTACTGTTGCTTCCAAAGCAATGTCCGGACGAATTTTTGAATTTTTATATACAACTAACCAATGGCTGGTTGTTGCAGCGTTGACAAACGGCACTTGTATGTCTGCGGTCTGATAGCGATGGTCCATTTTGGCTGCGGTCAGTAGATGGTCAATACAGAGTTCTCCTGTTTCGTCAGGGGCAACGATACGTATTTCATTCATACCGATTTCCGGAGTTCCTTGCATATCTCGTTCGTAACATACCCACGCAGCACGCCAGCCGGTAAAATTTAGTCCCATAGGAAAGTGAGAGCAGATTTTTCCGTCTTTCAGGAATTCAAAATTTAACGATTTATCTGTTGCCTTTTTATTATATATCCAAACGACAAATCCTGATAGATAGGTATCTTTCCCTGTCGGGTCTTTAGGCTCGAATTGCAAATCTTTCCGAATGGATAATATGCTTCCCGGTTCGAATTTCCAATTTAAAGCCTGAGCTCCGTCTTTATAATGTTCTGTAGTGATGCTCAATTGCGAATTTTCACTACTGATAAAAGATGGTACTTCTGGAGCTTCGAAAGAGAGCAACCGCTCATGCTGTACTAATTGAGCAGAAGTTGTTAAAGAAAATAAAGATGCCAATAGAAGGCCGGTTCCGTGTTTAAATAAGTTACATTTCATAGCATATATGAGATTTTATCGCACAAAGATGGTAACTATACGATAAAATGGAGATAAAAATCGTACAGAAATAGTACTTTTTTTATTCATATTGGTTAATCAGTACATATTTTCAGACATTGATTCATTGTTATCTTCTTCTTCCTCAGATATTCCTTTTCGATAAGATATGGGATTGATATGATATTGGGCTTTGAAACATTTGCTGAAATAGCGAGATGAGTTGAAGCCTACCATATCAGAGATCTCGGATATGTTCAGTTCAGGGTTGTTCTTTAATAAAATTGCTGCTTTTTTCAAGCGAATTGTAGAGATGAATTCATTAGGTGTCTGCCCCGTTATAGCTTTTATTTTGGCGAATAAATTAGTACGAGCAATTCCCATTTCCCGTGCGAAAATATTAATATTAAATTCGGGATTATCTATGTATTTTTCTATAATTTTCACGGCCTTGTCCAGTATATTTTTATCCATAGCATTGGTCGCCAGCATTTTTAGCGCAGTTTGGGGTTGCTTGCTAAATTTTTCTTGAAGAATAATACGGCTGTTTACCAAGTTATTACAACGAGATACCAACAAATTAATATTAAAAGGCTTGGTTACATAGTCATCGGCACCTAAGCGTAGTCCTTCCATATTATACTCTATTGCTGTCCTGGCGGTTATCAATACGACAGGAATATGGCAAGTATCGATGTCATTTTTTATCAATTTGCATAATTCCGTTCCAGACATTCTGGGTATCATCACATCACTTAAAACAATATCCGGTAGCTCTTCTTTTACTTTTTCCCAACCTTCCTGACCATCAGAAGATGTTATGACTGTATAAAAAGTGGAGAAGATACTGACGAGCATTTCTTTTAGTTCATCGTTATCTTCTACAATCAGCATTTTTACGTTATTATTTTTTAAAGCTGGTGTATCTGTCAGTTCTTGTTCCCTCAAGTCTATCTCTGGTTTGGCAATTTCGAGCAGAGGTTTGGTCGTATTTTCGGGTTCACATATTTGCTCTTTTTTGAAATGAGTTTTGTCTAATTTGAGGCGTACTGTAAATGTAGCTCCTTTTCCTAATTCACTATTTACATTGATTGTGCCGTGGTGAAGTTCTACAATACCTTTTGCAAAGGCTAAACCGATACCTGTGCCTGATTGGGTTTGTGCGTTTTGGTAGAATCGGTCAAATATTTTATCTATATCTTCTGGAGCAATGCCTGCACCGGTATCGTTAACATCAATGACTGCTTCGTTATTTTCTTTCCGTACTTTAATAGTAATTATACCATCTTTCTTCGTATGTTTAAGAGCGTTGGATATCAGGTTATTTATTACTTTTTGCATTTGTTTTGCATCGAACCATACATCCAATGTATCTATTTCTTTTTGGAATATAAATTGTATTTGTTTTGCTGCAGTATATTCCTTGAATATCAAGTAATTTTCATACAAAAAATTTACAATGTCATAATGCCATACTTTTATTTTCATATGTCCTTGTTCTTGCTTTCTGAAATCGAGTAGTTCCGTGATAAGCTCTTGTAGTTGCAGGCAATTTTTATAAATTCCTAATATTTTGTTATACACAGCCGGAGCAAAAGATTGTACTTGCATTAACATTTCTGCATAACCGGTAATAAGAGTCAAAGGTGTACGAAACTCATGGGAAATGTTGGTAAAGAAACGTAGTTTGGACTGATTCAGTCGTTCTATATCTTGAATATGTTTTTTTTCATATTTCAAAGACTCTTGTAACTTGATACGCCCTTTGTATGTTCTTATTAAATAAAAGAGAATGATACCGATAACTAAAATATATATCGAATAAGCGTAAATAGTTTTATAAAAAGGAGGGAGTACTTTAATATAAAGTTTAGCTTCAGGAGTGAATGGATTATTTTTTCCTTTTATTATTAATATATACTTGCCTGGATTTAAATTTGTGTAAGTAATGGAATATTGGCCGTGAGTCTCAGTCCATTTATCAGAAAATCCTTCTAATTTGTAAATAATTTCATCTTTATTGGCTGGGATAAAATTTGATACTGCAAATTCTATGCTGAATACGGAATGTTGACTTTGTAAAGTAATTTCTTTTGTATTACAAAGCGAGTTGTGTAATATGCCTGTATCATCGTTGATTTTTACGTCTTTTCCGTTGACACTTAAACGGTTTAGTATAATGTTATAAGGTTTTGGGGCAAACCGGAGATCTTTTTCATTAAAAGAAATGAGACCGGTAACACCTCCTAAAAAGACTTCACCATCCGCGGATAGGTAGAGGGCGTTTTCGTTAGCGGTCATTAGCGGGAATCCATCTTCTATCGTATAATTGTAAAAAGACTTACTGGATTGGTCGAATTGCGAAAATCCTTTGTTGGTAATTACTAATAGTTTACCATAACGGGACTCACAAACAGAGTAGACACAGTCACTGGATAATCCATTACTTTGCATATCAAAGTTTTCAAAGGTTTTAGTTTTGTAATTGTATCTGTCGAGCCCGCTTCCAGAAGTAGAAAACCATAGGTCATTATAATGACTTTCGGTAATGTCATTTACATTATTATTACTTAAACTTGTCGAATCTTTTGGATCATGACGATAATTGGTCAATTCATTGGTATCGAAACGATAAGCAAAAACACCTTCTCCAGTGGCAGCGATCCATAAGGTGCCTTCGTGGTCGAAAAATAAAGAAGCGACCATCTTTATGGAATGTCCTAGTTTAATGTCTTTAAACATTTGTCGGCATTTCCCATCGGCTGGATTGAACATACAGACTCCATTTTGGGTTGCAATGATAAGACTATCTTTATAAGGGACAATGTCTCGGATGATGTTGGACGGGAGACTTTCATTATCTCCTTCTTTGGAGGGGTAGTTGGTGAAAAGGTCTGTCTTTAAATCTAGTTTATTCAAGCTTCCTAAATGAGTACCTATCCATAAACAATCGTGGTCTGTATCGTAATATAGAGCTTTGATGTTGTTTTGAGAAATACTATTCTGTCCGGGAATATGTTTATACCATTTGAATGTTTTGGTTTTAGGGTCATATTTATTCAATCCTCCTCCCTCGGTAGCAATCCATAAGTTACCGTGCTTATCTTCCAGCATGTGGCTGACAATGGGAGAACTCAACCCATCTTCCTCTTTGGTGGACATCTTGAAACGGGTATAGATTTCGTATTCCGGATTAAAATAGTTTACACCTCCGAAATATGTTCCCATCCAAAGAGAGCCTTGTTGGTCTTTGACAATACACCAGATAGATGAGTGGGTCAAGCTTTCCGGATTATTTATGTCTGCTTCAAAACGCATAAATTCTCCCGTTTTTTTATCATAACGATTTAACCCATGGAAAGTACCGATCCACATATAACCAGCATTGTCTTCACAACAATCACGGACAAAATCAGAGCATAAGCCATTTTTATCTTTCGGATTGTAGCGAAAATTCTTTATAGAGTCTTCTGTGAACCAAAAAAGTCCGTTAGTCCAACTGCCGACCCAAATGCCTTCATCTTTATCTTTATAAATACTGGTTATATTCCCCTTTTTCACTGGCTGGTCTATCAATATTTTCTTTTCTGTATTTAATCGGTATAGGCCATTATTAGAGGTGCCAATCCAGAATATACCATTATTATCTTTCAGTAAACGGCTGATTCTTGCATGTTTGTCAGGCAGTTTGAAAAAAGGAACTATCTTTCTTAAGTCAGGGTCGAAGATACATAGTTCATTGCCGAGACCAATGTAAAGGACCTTGTTATAATAGATAGCACTTACATCTCCTTCTATAAGGGTAGTAAATTTTTCTGTTTTAAAATTAAATTCAGAGAGACCTTCTGTACAGAGTAAATAGATGAATCCTTCTTGATTTCCTTCTAATTGGATTACTGTATTGCAAAACAAGCTGTTCGGGTTTCCTTTTTGTAATTTAAATGTTTTGATGTCATTGCCATTATAGCGGCATAAACCATCGCGTGTCCCAATCCATACAAAACCGTATTCATCTATGTAAATAGAATTGACTGTAATTTGAGATAGACCCTCATTAGTCGTCAAATGTCGGAAAGTAAAGTCTTGAGCTTTACTTGCCTCTGCAAAGACAATAAATAATAAACTGATTAAGATTAAACCTTTTGTTTTCAATGTCTTGCGTATTAGGTTATTTTATAAAAATGCAAATGTATTATTTTGTATGTTATTGGAAGTCTCAATATAAATGACTTCGGCACTTTTTGCTCTATGAATAATCTTAAAGCCATATTTAAAATTACTATAGATCATTGAACGACAGATGCTAGAATTCTGTTTACAAATATATAAAAAAATCTCTCTTTCCCAATAACTATAGGATGGAAAGAGAGATTCTTTTACTAAATTTGAAAAGCGATTCAGGCCAACTTAGAAGTGTGCTTGAATCGCTTTTCTTTATATTGATATATCTATAATTTCAAATGTCATTAGACCGGACGGAACTTGTATTTCTACAATGTCTCCTACTTTTTTACCGATTAATCCTTTGCCTATGGGCGTGCTTACTGCTATTTTCCCTTCTTTTAGGTTTGCCTCACTTTCTGATACTAACATATATTGCATAACAGCATTATTCTTGGTATTTTTTATTTTTACTTTGTTCAGTATTTGGACGGTGTGGGTATTTAACTTTGTTTCGTCAATTAAACGAGCATTAGCTACTTTATCTTTTAATTGAGCTATTTTCATTTCAAGCATACCTTGAGCTTCTTTGGCTGCATCATATTCTGCATTTTCAGAAAGGTCACCTTTGTCTCGTGCTTCTGCGATTTGTCTTGAAATTTCTGGACGCTTTACATTTTCCATGTAAGCGATTTCTTCAAGCATTTTCTTATAACCTTCTTCGGTCATATAACTAATTGCCATAATTTTGATCTCCTATAGTTTTTATTATTTAAATTGTTTTCCGTTTTTTATAAAACAAAAAAGAATCCCCGCTGTTCAGCCGGAACTCCTTTTTGTGTTCTTCTGTATTGCAAAGATAATCTCTTTTTTTGACTTGCCAAATAAAAAGCAAAATCTTTCTAACTTTCTATATTAGAAATATTTATTTATGGAGTTTTATTATAAAAGTTTTTTTATTTCATTTTCAATCTCTTTCATAGATGTCAATCGAGTGCGGATGGCTCCAGTTCTGTCGAGAAGATAAGCCGTCGGTAATTGCTGTACGTTGTAGGTGGTAGCGATACGAGAATTCAGGCTATTTGCATCTCTTACACATATCCAAGGCAGGTTTGAAGCGGATACTTTCCAGAAATTATCATCATTGTCAAGAGAAATTTGATAGATTTCGACTCCTTGTTGTTTATATTTCCGATATATTTCAGCTAATAATAAATTATATTGTGGAGAATATTCAGTCTGATAGGCTGTGAAGTCCAATAAGACTACTTTACCTTTTAATGAGGAAAGTGTTTGTTTTTTTCCATATATATCTGGTAAAGATATATCGATGACTGATGCTATGGTATCTATTTTTATGGTGTTACCCTTCTCAGCGATACGAGCCATTTTTAGAGCTTCTATAGCCATATTATGTAATTGTTTCGCCCGTACAGAATTTTTATAGTAAAAATCGTATTGTGTAGCGACAGCTCGGATTGCCTTACTATCTTCTTTATCATATGGGTCAAATATATCCTGCCCGTTGATTTGTTGGAAAATAGCGAAATAAGCGGCTGTAGAACGGGGATTTTCATAAATTAAAGGGAGAATTTCTTTTTTATAATTCTGTACTTTTTCAAGTAGTTGTTGTGCAAGCAGTTGAGAATTGTTCTCCGGATTTTTGATTTGTTCGTTGTATTTATCAACGTATTTCTTTAATTCTTGACCGGCTAATGCGATTATTCTTATTTTTTCACTATTATCAGAGCCTTCAACTTTATAATTGGATGTAAATCCTGGTTCTTGAGCATTTATGATAATTGTTTCGGTAGAATCTATTGAAAAATTTATATATGAGTTCTTTAGACGAAGTCGATAAAATTCAGGATATTCGGGAGCTTTGGCATGAAATTCATATTCACCAGAAGTCTCCAGTTTGACAGAGTCTAAGACTTGTATTCTATGTATTTCATTAGCTTCCAAATAAAGCATTTCTCCGCCTGCTCCAGAAATGACACCTTTTACTGTGAAATCATTATGATGACAAGCGCTAAATAATACGGCAGTAAATAGTATTAAAATATATTTTTTCATATAGATAAATGTGTTTGGATTATTGAGATAATCTGTTACAAAGATATGTTTTTTCATTGTACTCACAATTCTTTGGTGCGATTAAAAAGAAAGTAAAAATATAAAAAGGTGCTCTTTAGGAACGGATTTCTTATATTAAAAAAGTAGTTTTTATATTTTTCTTTCATTTTCACGCGGTTGCGCATAAAAGTTTGTTTATCTTTGCATGATTTTGGACAGAAAGTGAAAATGAAATAAAGATTTATGATTAATCCTATTAAAAAAACGATCGAATTGAGCGATGGACGGACCATCACGATCGAAACAGGAAAATTGGCTAAGCAAGCCGATGGAGCAGTAGAAGTTCGTATGGGTAATACTATGTTACTGGCTACTGTAGTATCTGCACAAGAGGCAGGAGAAGGTGTTGATTTTATGCCTTTGCAAGTAGAGTATAAAGAGAAATTTTCAGCGTTTGGACGTTTTCCCGGAGGTTTTACAAAGAGAGAAGGTCGGGCTTCTGATTATGAAATCTTAACATCCCGGTTGGTGGATCGGGTATTACGTCCCTTATTCCCGGATAATTACCATGCTGATACATTTGTAAATATTATCTTATTTTCATCAGACGGTAAAGATATGCCTGATGCATTGGCCGGTTTGGCAGCTTCAGCAGCATTGGCTGTTTCTGATATTCCTTTTAACGGTCCTATTTCTGAAGTACGTGTTGCTCGTATTGATGGACAATTTAAAATAAATCCGACTTTTGAAGAACTGGCCAAAGCTGATATTGATTTGATGGTGGGTGCCACCATAGACAATATCATGATGGTAGAGGGAGAAATGGATGAGGTCTCAGAAGCTGAATTATTAGAAGCATTGAAGTTTGCACATGAGGCTATAAAGGTTCAATGTCAAGTCCAAATAGAATTGGCAGAGGCCGTAGGTTCTACAGTAAAAAGAACATATTGTCATGAGGTGAATGATGAGGAACTTCGCAAAGACGTTTGGGAGAAATGTTACGACAAAGCTTATGAAATAGCTCGTTCTGGTAACACGAACAAGCATGAACGGATGGCTGCTTTTGATGGAATCGTAGAAGATTATTTAGCAGCAATGGACCCAGAGGCAGCAGCAGAGAAAGAAGCTTTAGTAAAGCGTTATTACCATGATGTTGAGAAAGAAGCTATGCGTCGTTGCATATTGGATGAAGGAAAGCGTCTTGATGGTCGTACCACAACACAAATTCGTCCTATTTGGGCAGAAGTCGATTATATACCAGGCCCTCACGGATCGGCTGTGTTTACTCGTGGAGAGACACAGTCTCTTTCAACAGTAACTTTGGGTACAAAATTGGATGAAAAAATAGTAGATGATGTTTTGGACCAGAGCCGGGAGCGTTTTTTATTGCATTATAATTTCCCTCCATTCTCTACTGGGGAAGCGAAAGCGAGCCGTGGCGTAGGACGTCGCGAAATCGGACATGGTAATTTGGCCAATCGGGCGCTAAAAAGAATGATTCCGGAAGATTATCCTTATGTTATTCGTGTGGTATCAGATATCCTTGAATCTAACGGTTCATCTTCTATGGCTACGGTTTGTGCCGGTACATTAGCTCTTATGGATGCTGGAGTACAGATAAAGAAACCTGTATCTGGTATTGCTATGGGATTGATTACTGATAAGGGTAATGCTAAATTTGCGGTCTTGTCAGATATATTGGGTGATGAAGACCATTTGGGAGATATGGACTTTAAAGTGACCGGAACGAAAGATGGTATTACTGCCACTCAAATGGATATTAAGGTGGACGGTCTTTCCTATGAAGTTCTCGAAAAAGCTTTAGCTCAGGCTCGTGAAGGCCGGATGCATATTTTGGGTAAAATATTAGAGACTATACCGGAACCAAGAGCAGAGATGAAACCTCATGCACCGCGTATTGAAGTAATCAATATTCCTAAAGATATGATTGGTGCAGTGATTGGCCCGGGTGGAAAAATAATACAAGGTATTCAGGAAGCGACTGGAGCTGTGGTGACTATTGAAGAAATAGATAATATTGGACGTGTGGAAGTTTCTGCTCCCGGCCGAGATGCAATTAATGCAGCTATGGCAAAGATTAAAGGGATTGTCGCTATTCCTGAAGAAGGAGAGGTATATACCGGAAAAGTAAAATCAATTTTGGCGTTTGGAGCATTTGTCGAATTTATGCCGGGAAAAGATGGTCTATTGCATATCTCAGAAATAAGTTGGGATAGGATAGATTCTATGGAAAATTCGGGGATTAAAGAAGGAGATGATGTAACGGTAAAACTTATTGAAATCGATAAGAAAACAGGAAAGTTCCGGTTGTCAATGAAAGCTCTTCAACCTCGTCCTGAAAGAGCAGAACGTACAGAGCGCCCTGAAAAGGTTGAGCGCCGAAATAAACCTTTCAATAAGCCTAAAAAAGAAGACAAAGAATAACTTTTTTCTGTAAATTAAATAGGAAAAGCTGCTTGCATTTGGTTGTAAGCGGCTTTTTTTAATATTTGATGCCGGCTTTTTTGAACATCATAAAATCTTCTTTCTTTAATCCGATATCATCAAACGGCTTGGGCTGATTGTGATCATTGAGATAATATCTTTTTGTTTCTACAAAAAGAGGGCTGACTATGGATAAAGAATCATTGCGGTAGGGGGTATGAATTCCTCCTAAAGACAATATGGTATGGAAAACATTGCGGCTTGAAATAGCTTTGTCTTTATTTTTGTTGGCAGTTTCATAACAAATTGGGAATGATTCTTTATAAGAATTTGACATCCAAAGAATAAGTGGTATATGGAGTTGATAATAAGAAGGAACTGGAGATGCGTGAAGAAAAAGTTTTCTTTTGTCATCAAATATATCTTCGCCATGGTCTGAAGCATATATCATTGCTGAATGTGTATCATCTTGACTGAGTAATATTATTATCTGATACAAGAAGTTATCGGTATATCTTATTGTATTATCATAAGCATTTATCATTTGTTGCCTATTATCTATCTGAGCTCCGGAAATGTTGTCGGGCAAAAAATATGCAGCAGATAGGGGATAACGTTCTTGGTAATTGAAATGAGAACCATATGTATGTAATACAATGAATAACTTTTGATATCCTTTTCTTATTTCATTCTCTAACAATTCTAATAAAATATTGTCTGAGGGGTTGTAATCAGGGTCATCTACAAGTTCTTTGATAAATATATGTCGGTCGGCTTCTTTACCGAAAAAATCAATGAAAGAGTGGTTGGGACGTTGGTTTGAAAAAAAAGCAGTATGGAAACCCGCTTCCTTGAAAGCCGTTATAATACTTTTTTCTTGGTAAATACAGTCATAATGTAATGCTGAAGCGTTTGATAACAACATAGGGACGCTTTTATGTGTTGTATTCGACTGAGTGAGTACGTCAGAAAAATGGATAAGATTCTCTACCGTACTGAGTTTTGGATTGGTATTTCGGTTATATCCGTATAATTGCCAGTTTGCAGCCCGAGATGTTTCGCCAATGACCATAACATAAATTTCTTTTTTCTTATGGTTGATATGTTCGGGTAAAGAGTAGAATAGGAAACCTTCTGAACTTTTTTCATAATTTCGGGTGAAAGCATTTCTTTGCAATGCTAATGCGATATTATATCCTACATTGGCTGGATAGATGTCGTTTTTTATTCGAAAACTTTTATCAGTAAAATAAGTTATTCCTATAAATATCAGTCCAATTCCGAGAATATAGAGAGCGAATTTTCGTTGATGATATAAAAATACTGATGATAGTTTCTCTTTTTTCATAATGGAGAGTATCCCTATAAAAAGAGTTGGAACATAGAGCACAAGAACTCCTATAATAGCGGGCCATAAGTTGCCTAATAGTTCGAGAGCTTCAGATGAGTTGGTTGTTGATAAATTTAGAAACATATCAACAGCTATAATAGACTCTTCAAACAGGTAAAGCAATACCAGTTGAAAAGCTCCAAGAAATAATAAAGGAAAGAGCAGCCAGATTATTTTTCCGGGTTTTGGGCTGGATGATAGGAGTAACCAATATATAGATAAAGGTATAATTATATTACAGAAACGAGCTAATAATGAGGCCGGTTCTGTAAAAAATAGGAAAAGGTTGGGAATTAATAGTACCCCAATAAACAGAAAAAAAATAGTTTTCTGTTTAACATAGTGTTCTTTTATATAATTAAAAAGCTTCATTTATATTAAAAATAAATCCTGTTTGTTTTTTGCCAAAACCTAAGTCTAATCTTACATTTACTCTTTTCTTGAATTCCCATCTGTAACCGAATCCGTAATTCGGTAAAGTTTGATTGAAATGAAAAGATTTGAATGAATTAAAAATATTTCCGGCACCAATCCATACAACGATTCCATTGCGTTTCCATATATGTTGCCTTAGTTCTAACTGTATTTCTATTAAATCTTTGTCTCTATATCGACCTTCATAGTATCCTCTCATTGCATAGGAACTGCCTAATAGGGCCATTAATCCCCAAGGAGGATTTCCTGTATTGATAAGAGTGTGAAATTCTCCTGCAAGAATGCCTCCTTTCCAAATTTTATGATAATAACTGGTTCGTAGGTCAGTCGTACTGAAGGCATATCTATTTCCCATAAAAGATGGGCTAAAACGCTGTTCGAGTTTTAGATAATATCCTCTGTAAGCATTGGTCAGAAAATCACGAGAATCATAGATGAGAGCCATACCGGCACTAATGTTCCGGGTTGTCTTGGCCATATTTTCTAATAGTTCAGGTTTTTTGAAGTCTTTTCCATGAATATAGTCGAAACTTGCAAGTGGGCCTACATATAGATTTTTTATCAATTTGAATAAGAAATCAACTTTTATTTGTGCTTGAAAACGGCTGTATTTGCTTTTATTAGCATTGTTTACAGCATTGTTATATCCTATACCCCAAAATAGGCTTGGAAAAGAATAAAAGTAGAAGTTATAATTTAATCGGTATTTGTTTTGAGGAAACAGATTATTGCCCCTTATTCCCAAAAGATAGAACCCAGTTGTGGATACGTCTCCGTATAAGGAAATATTAGAAGGCGGCAGAATCGTATCTTTGCGGTCCATTCGGTATAATCCAGCTGCCACTACTCCTATTCCTAGTTTGGTGTCTGAAGAGAAGTGTGGTCCTCCGATAATGCTGAAATCAAATTTCTTATGATTTTTATTTTTGTTGGCATCGTTAAAATAATCCAGAAATTTTTTGAAAAAAGACCGTTTGGTGATAGTATCGGTTTTGTTCTTGACAATAGTTTCAGGAGCATTATATGTTGTAGTAGAGTCCAAGACGATAGTCTGAGAGTATGACCACATCTTGGGTAAAGTAATAAGTAGTAAAATTAAAGCAAACTGTTTGTCCATATTAGTATACTTGTTTTATGTGAATTGTATACCTATGAGATAAAACTGATGTTTGCGATGAAAGTTTAGATTTTTAAATGTATTTAGTGGAAAAGGCTTAATCTATATGGAAGTAATGATTTTGAGTAAGGAGGTAATAAGGTATTCTGGAAGAAACTTTTATATAAGATTACTTGTTATAAATAATAAATGAAAAATAGATATATGGCTTATGAAAACAATTATTGATAAGGCTGCATCGAGAGGATATTTTGACCATGGGTGGTTGAAGACACATCATACATTTAGTTTTGCAGATTATTATAATCCCAAAAGAGTGCATTTTGGTGCATTGCGAGTATTGAATGATGATTGGGTTGCTCCAAGCAATGGATTTGATACTCACCCACATAAGAATATGGAAGTTGTTTCTATTCCATTGAGAGGGCAGTTGAGACATGGTGACAGTGTAGAAAATGTTCAGACAATAGTTCCCGGAGAAATACAAGTGATGAGTACCGGACGAGGTATCTATCACAGTGAGTATAATGGAAGTGACGAGGAGCCTGTTGAGTTTCTACAAATATGGATATTCCCTAAAAAAGAAAATACACCTCCGGAATATAATAATTATGATATACGACCTTTACTTAAAGAGAATGAACTGGCACTTTTTATTTCGCCTGATGGGGAGACAAAAGCCTCGATTTTACAAGATGCCTGGTTTTCTATGGGTACTTTTGATGCAGGAAGAGTTATAGAGTATAAAATGCATAGAAAAGATACAGGGGTATATATATTTATTATTGAAGGTGAAGTTGAAATTGCCGGGGAACCGTTGTATCGGCGGGATGGAATGGGTATATACGATACGGCTTTTGTTGAGATAAAAATACAAAAGAGAGCAACTATATTATTGATGGAAGTCCCGATGATATAAAAAGTTAAAAGGTAACTTTGGCAAATTATAAACCAAAGTTACCTTTTTATTTAACAGAAAAACACTATCTCAATTTTTGATAATTATTTATTTTCCTTTTTCTGGCTTAGCGTATACACGTACAAAATCAACAAACATGTCCGAGCCGTTGCCATATCGTTCCAAGTCGATAGGCCAACCGCTAATACCCCCTATTGCATAGTTAACCATGAATAGGTGAGGAAAGTCCCTTGAGATTTCATTTGTCGGATGTCTGAAAACTTCCATGTTGTCGAAATAGTATATAGTTTCATCCATGCCTATATACATGCCATATGTGTGGAAAGTCGTAGACCAAGATGATTTTCCTCCTAATTTAAGCATATCGATAGATTTCCATACAGCGTCTTTAGGGGTACCGTCGGCATTATGTTGTCCCCAAAAATGACTGGTGACGGAATATCCCCAATAGTTAGGATTGCCTTTGCCTTGTCCTCCATAGGCTTCGATGATATCCAATTCATCACCCGGAGCGTTATGTATCTGGTTGATTGTCCAGAAAGCCGGCCAAGTGCCGGGAGCAGATTGTGCTGTAAAACGGCATTCCATATAGCATGGAGCTTTTACCCAAAAGCCTTCACCATCCATATTGACCGAAGCGATTAACCCGGTGGCGCCGTTAGTTCCCGGTTCTTTACGAGCAGCGATATGCAAGTAAGTATCAATCTGGCGGAATGGCTTCAAAGGATGATCTACATCAGAAAAAGGCCAACCGCTAAAGTCTCCGGAACAGGGCTTATGGGCATTGTATCGGGCTCCTCTGCCATCATTTGAAATGGATAACGGACCGTCAAAGTCATCAGAAAAAACGAGGCTTAGTCCTTTTTCTTTTACGATATCAGGGTCTTGAGCCGGGATGCCTTGATTCCATTTTATACCTCCGTCGTTATATAATTGCAATTCAAAAATATCTTTATTGACGTCATTTTGTGCATAAATACGTACATTCATTGGGCCGTTTGGAAATTGGTCGGCATTGAAAGAAAATTTACCGGTCCCGTCTTTTTTCAGATGTATACCTTTAGGAGTCAAGTCTACGTCGTGTCCCCAAGTATTGGGATTATCGTCTGTAGGTTGGCTCCAGCACATAGCTTTCGCGGTTTTCATTCCTTTTGCTTGGAAAGATATGTTGATTTTACCTTTGACATGGGAGCGGCATGCGGGTTCTATAACTTTTATTGCTTGTATCCATTCATTGTTTTCTACACCTTCACCGTAACTGAAATCGGGATATTCGGTACGTCGGTCTTGTTGAGCATTTAATGTACCTATTGTTCCACTGACGACTAAAATAGTCAGAATAGACTTGAAATTCCATTTCCTTTTGTAATTATTCATACTTTTCATTGTGTTTTATTGTTGTGTTAGATGGTCTATATTGTTATGTGTCATAATATGCAAGTCATAATGGAATGAGCTGGACTTTCCATCTCCATTGTTTTTCCTTCAATGTATAGGGTATAGGGGATCATGCGCCCAGTGGTATTTAATATGACTACTGCAATATGTCCGTCTGTGTTGATAAATGATGTTGTTTGCAAATCTCGGCTATTGCTTACGGCGTTGAGACGCCGTGCTCCCGGGCGTATAAACTTTGAAAAATGTCCGATGTATGAGTAAGCATAAGTATATACAACTTCTCCTGTCTTGGTAATACCATGTATGGGTGCAAAGCAGACATTTTTTACGTGATTGGGACCTCCAAATTCGTCCAATACAATGTTCCAGTCTGTCCAAAATACGAATCCGCTGTTCATGTCATTCAGAATATTCGTAGCATATCTTTCACCAATAGCGATAGATTGCAGGCGATTGGGGTCATATCCCTCAACACAACCTTCGGTAAAGCCCATTTTTATATTGGGGAAGGTGCGGTTTAGGCATATGTCATTTTCGTACATACCACCGTCATACCAATGTAAACCGACACCCCATATATATTTTGCCGTTTCAGGATCGTTCAGCATATCAGATACATAGTGATATCCGAAGTCTCGATTATGGTCATACACGATAACTTTTTTATTTTTCATGTCATTTTTCCACAAAGTAGGTCCCAGATATTTTTTCAGAAATTCTTGTTCTTGTTTTGGCAAATAAAGGCATGATTCCCAGGTTTGGATAGACATAGGTTCGTTTTGTACAGTCAGCCCCCATACAGGGATATTTTCCGCTTCATATGCTTGAATAAATTTTATGAAATAGTTTGCCCATGTTTGGTAATGTTCTTTTTTGAGGTATCCTCCATACAACATGTTGTTATTAGTTTTCATCCAAGCAGGAGGAGACCATGGGCTGAAATAAAATTTCATGTTATCTCCTATAATTTCTTGAGCTTGTTTGATAAAAGGAAGCTTATATTTCCGGTCGTGGGCAATATCGAAAGATTCTAATTTGATGTCGTTTTCTTTTACATAGTCATAAGTGTCGCTGGAGAAGTCACAACTATTCATATTGGTACGTATCATATTATATCCTATGCCTTTCTGTGGGTCGAAATAGGCTGTCATGATTTCATCCTGTTTTTCTTTGGGCAGTTTAGCTAAAGTTTCTGCAGCAGCATCAGTAATAGCACCTCCAAATCCAATCCATTCTTCGAACTGATGATTAGGATCTATCAAAATTGTTACGGTATTTCGCTCCAGAGACCCTGGAGAAAGTGAATTTTTGGCTTCTACCATCTGTCGGTTGTTTCTCTCGGCAGTAGTATATACTGATACTTGATTTGCGTATACGGGTTTGATTGCTGTTTGTGTCCAGACATTGCTTGTACATAATATACCTGCTATGGCAAAAGCAATATGACTGAGTTTCTTATTTTTCATATTTCTTTCTATAGATTTTGCGACCATTGATTTTTCTGTTGATAAATTTTTTTATTTTTCATAAAGGATATGTGTAAATTTCTGTAATATTGATAAATAGGTTCGATTATTCTGTTATTTCTATTATTATCGGATGATCAGTTAGTTTTAATTTTAGTGATTTGATTTTTGATAATGTTTGTGTTGCATCGGTTCCTATTAATGGATTGTAAATAGAGATACTTTTATATCTTTTTTTAAAATGTATGTCGATGGCATCTGTTCCTCCGGTGTATTTTTCTCCCCAGATTATCAATTCATACGTCCCATCGCTTTTTTGTAGTAAAAGGTCATGTACTGTTTCCGGTTGGTTTGGGATATAGTATGATAAACTTCCAGGTTTTGGGGTCGGCTTATTATCCTCTAATATCGTTGTTAGATTATGTAAATAGATAGCTGCTTTCCTTGGTGTGTAGTTGGGGGTGTAAAATCCGAATTTTTGATTCCCTCCCTCGTCAGAGCGGTCTCTCAATATGTAAATTGCCGTATAACTCCATCCTCGTTTAAATTGTGCCAGATATAGGTTTAATAACAATTTTCCGTGTTGTTCCTCCGAAATGTTTTCATCGATAACAAGGCCGGTCTCTGTTGTTACTTTGGGGAGCGTTGCCAATTCGTTTTCATTATATCCTTTATGCTTTTTATACCAAGTTAAGCCATGATTATTGTATAGACCATCAACTTTGCAATCGCTGAAAGGAGAAGAGCTAATCCAGGTTTGGTTGTCATGTATTTTACCATTATCCCATGAGGGGTGTGTTATATAATTATGTATATTTACATAATCTGCGTATTGTGTCCCGTCGGGCATCGAAGTGTTTGCTCCTTTAGGGATATGTAGATATTGCAGACCGACGTTATCCGTCATTCCGCCACTTTCGCTAATGCTGAATACCGGGTATTTTTTTAGGAGCGGATCATTTTTGACTGCATAGTATAAATCCCGTTGCAATTTGGCTAATGGCATCCATGTATTGGCTTTGCCACCTTTTTCTCCTTGATATTCGATGCCCCAATTGTTTGGTTCGTTATTGCCTTCGATTGCTAATAGGGCATCTAATGCTGCAATTTCTCGAGCTCCGTTCAGTAATTGGGGAATATTGTTCCCTCCACTTCCCAATCCGTATGTAAATTTGATTCCAGCTTCATTTCGGAGCCGTTTGTATACTTCCATAGTTGTACCATCTTCATATCCTGATCGTAACCAACGGATTCCTAAATAGCGGGTGCATTCGATGGTTCTTTCTAAATTTTCACCACGTTTATTTATAGAAGAATTAGCCCCAATACTATTTAGAAAATCGTTTACACTTTGTGCTTGTATTTTTTTATGGGTATTGGGAAAACAAACATATGGAAATAGAGATATCCATATAAGAGATAAGATGTATTTCATTTTATTAAAATAATTAAGAGAAATGATAGATTCGGCATTTTATATGGCTTTATTAGGCTATCCCATATTCTTATTGTATATTTTATTTTACAATAATAAGGCGGCCAATAGAAACCTTGTTTCCTCCTACACGTACGGCATAGGCCCCTGGCTGTAAATTTATTTCATTACAGATATAATTTCTTTCAAAAGCAATAGTTTTGTAAACCTGGCAACCGGACATATCATAGATTTCGATATTGTATGATTCCCAAGGAGCAGAAATAGATATACATCCGTTAATAGTTGTTACAACTAATGCTTGGTCAGCTGTAGTTGAGGATATTCCTAAATAATAATCATCGTCATGTTCATCTCCACATGGGACAAGCTTATCTATATCTATATATTGTTCGTCACCTTTTTTCCTTAATGTTACTTTGGCATCAGTAGAGAATACATTATTTTGTTTCCAGGTAGCTAATAAACAAAAGCCTTTGGCAATAGAAAATGTCCCGTTTTCCCAATCAGGGGAGTAAGCACCTAAGATATTGGCATTGTCTACGATACAGATATCTCCACCGATACTTTTGATATTTTCGAGACCTTTCAGATTTTCAAAAACAGCATTATTATTTAGAATGAAATCTCCTCCGACAGTTTCTAAACTTATACCTGCTTTAAAGTCCCAAAACATCGTATTACATCCGGAGATTTCGAAATCACCGCCAACCTCTTTTAATACTTTTATGGATAATCCGCTGATGCGCCCCACATTAATCAATCTGAAATTTCCAGAGACTTTAGTTATATGTGTAAATGCATCGTTTTCCCAACCTTCTCCGAATCCGGTAACAAGGTTTGGGCAATTTTCAAGAATAAAATCTCCGTTTATTGTCGTATAATTTTTAAATCCGTTGGGATTTGTCAGATTCAGGCAATTTTTTATTATGATACTTCCTTGGCAGAGTATTTTATTAAAAAAATTTTCAGTAGTTTGTACTGACGATATATTGTCCCAGAGGGTAGTTCCTTTTATAATGGATACACAGTATTGTACTTGGTCGAGATTTCGGGTCGATATGTTTTTTAAAGTCAAGTTATTTACGATTTCGTATCCGTATGTTTTTTCTGCTAGAAATGCATTCAATTCTTCATCGCCATCGATGTAGTAACTTGGATATGTTTCGGGATCGATTTCTCCACCTTGAATATTTTTTCCCCCGACTTCGATAATTATCGGGTGATCGGTCATTGTGAGATCAAGAGATGAAATATTTTGTTCTTCTTTATAGAAATTTGTTCCTAAAGTAGGGTCGTATATTTTGACAGATCCCATTTTTTTATCGAATCTGACAGTAATATCATCTTTCCCGTTATTGTATTTTTCTCCCCATAAGATCAATGCGAAGGTAGTGTCGCTTTTTTGTAATAATAGGTCATGTACGGTTTCCGGTTGTCTGGGTATGAAATAGTTGAATGTACTTGTTTGAAAGTTGTTCTCTTTTCCCGATTTGAGAATCGTCGTGAAATTATGCAGATATATGGCAGATTTACGAGGGGAGTAATCGGCTTTATAAAAACCGAAGCTTTGATTACCGGCTTCGTCCGAACGATCTCTGAGCAGATAGATAGCGGTATAATCCCATCCTCTTTTAAACTGAGATAAGTATAAATTGAGATATAGGCGAGCTTGCATCTCTTCTGTTACTTCTCCTTCGATGGTGATACCGGTTTCTGTGGTAACTCGAGGAAGTGCCAATAATTCTTGGTCAGAGTATCCTTGAAATTTTTTGCCCCAAGTCAAACCATAATTTCCGTATAATCCGTCGACTGGACAGTTTGCTAACGGTTCAGAACTCAGCCATGTTTGGTTATCGTGTATACCCGGCCAAGAGCCATGAGAGATATAGTTATGACAATTAGCGTAATCAGCATATTGGGTCCCATTGGGCATTAAGGTATTAGCACCAGAAGGAATCGTCAAAAATTGTAATCCTACATTATCGGTTTGGGCACCACCTTCTGTTATAGTAAAAACCGGATAGTCTTTTAATATCGGGTCAGTTTTGGTCGTTTGGTATAAATCCCTTTGAAGTTTTGCTACGGGAATCCATGATTTGTCTCGTCCTCCCTGCACTCCTTCGTATGTCGGTCCCCAGTTATTAGGCTCATTATTTCCTTCGATAGCCAATAATGCTCCTGCATTTGCTAATTTCCGGGCATTAGTCAGTAATCGGTTTATGTCGTTGCCTCCACTGAGCAATCCATAACAACTTTTTACACCGGATTGTTGGTAAATATAAATCAAGTCATCTACCGGAATATTTCCTTCATAACCTGTTCGAAGCCAATGTATTCCCATATATTTTACGCATTCGAGTGTTTTATCGCGAGTTTCTCCCCGTGTAGAGATAGATGAATTTACTCCGATACTGTTTAAAAAGTCGGAGACCGGTATGGCATTAGATTGACCTTGTATGTTCAAAAGGATGGGAAAGTAAAATAATTCTATTAGGGACAATAGGATGTTTTTTTTCATCGGGAATAAATTTAGATGGTCTTCTTAGATGTGATAAATCAGTCTTCTAAATAGGGTAGTCCATTTCTAAAAATAGATTATATCTTATATTTTTAGAAATGGACTATCGCCAATGATATTATTTTTTTATTTCGATGATTATAGGATGGTTGGTCAGAACCAAATTTATAGATTTTTCTTTCGATAAAGTTTGCACAGCATCTGTACCAATCATCGGATTATAGATTTTTATATTGTTGTATTTTTTATTGAAATCGACATTGATTGTATCTGCTCCTCCTGTATAATTTTCTCCCCAGATGACTAAGTTGAATGAGCCGTCGCTTTTCTGGAGTAATAAGTCGTGTACGGTTTCCGGTTGTTCGGGAATATTGTAACAAAGTTTTCCAGGGGTTTCCATAGTCCCGTTATCGTTCAATATGGTCGTTAGGTTATGAAATGTAATAGCCCCTTTTCGTGGGGTATAGTCGGTATTATAAAAACCGAAAGTTTGGTTGCCGTCTTCGTCTGAACGATCTCTAAGAAGATAAAGAGCTGTATAGCTCCATCCCTGTTTAAATTGAGATAAATACAGATTCATGAATAAACAAGCCTGTTGCTCTTCCGAAACACCTTCATTAATAGTCGTTCCAGTTTCTGTCGTGACTTTTGGTAAAGTTTTCAACTCTTCTTCGGAATATCCCTGATATCCTTTTAACCAAGTTTTTCCATAATTTCCATATAATCCATCGACTGGGCATTCTTTGCTGGGAGATGCGCTTAACCAAGATTGATTATCATGTAGTGCCCCGTTATCCCAAGACGGATGAGAAATGTAATTGTGTACATTTGCATAGTCTGCATATTGTGTCCCAGCAGGCATAATCGTGTTTGCACCTTCCGGAATTGTTAAAAATTGGAGTCCTACATTATCTGTTTCGGCACCATTTTCACAAATGCTGAAAACCGGATAATCTTTTAATACTGAATCATTTTTGACAGCTTGATATAAGTCTCTTTGAAGTTTTGCGATGGGAATCCAAGATTTATCTCTACCGCCTTGTTCT
The DNA here is from genome assembly GCF_015097275.1 of Coprobacter secundus subsp. similis. Lineage (GTDB taxonomy): Bacteria > Bacteroidota > Bacteroidia > Bacteroidales > Coprobacteraceae > Coprobacter > Coprobacter secundus. Next base: position 2,656,643 of record NZ_AP023322.1, on the reverse strand, counting down.
TCGTTGTAAATAACGCCCCAGTTATTGGGTTCGTTGTTCCCTTCGATAGCTAATAAGGCTCCTTCTGCAGCCAGTTTTCGAGAGTTTTCTATCAGTCGATTTATATCTGTTCCTCCACTTAACAGTCCATAGCAACTTTTTGTTCCGCTATTTTTATAGATATAAACTAAGTCCTCCACGGGGATGTTACCTTCGTACCCAGTTCTAAACCAGCGTATGCCTAAGTATTTTACGCATTCAAGTGTTTTCTCCAAAGATTCTCCTCTTCTCGATATACTGGAATTGACACCGATGCTATTCAGAAATTCGTTGGCACTTTTTGCTTGTTTGCTGTTTTTTGTATTCGAAAAACAAAGGCAAGGAATTATCGCTATTGCTATTGAGACTATGACGTGTTTCATTGTTATATTTTTAGTGTATTGTAAAGAAAATAAAGAGAGAGTTTACAGAAAATAGTACTCTCTCTATTATTTATGTTAAAAATTTCGATTAATTGGCAGGTGTCCAACCATTAGAGTCGGGAAGGGAATTTACATCAATGATAGAACCATCTTTCCTTTCCAGTGAAATGGTTGCTGTAGATTTCACAATACCTTGTTTCAACCAGTATTTTATAATATCTAATCCGGCTCTCCATTCTTCAGAATTTGTCGGAATATCATTACCTTTTATAATAATATCTCCTCCAATCTCTGTTAAAGTATAGAATGGGGATAATGACCAGAAAGAAGGATTATTTTTGAGAATCAAACTTCCTCCGATTCTTTCGAGAGTCAATCCTTTCTTTGCATCGGAATTATATAGTTGCCAGAAATTCGTACAATCAGAAAATTCGAAATCACCACCGACTTCTTTAAGGTTGGGGAGTGTGTTTTCGCTGATGAATTTGTCATGTAATCCGATAACTCTGAAGTTTCCATCTACTTTTACTAAATTAGAGAAGGAATGTCCGGCCCATCCAGCTGCGCCACCAGTAATAGCTTTTGGACAGTTTTCGACGATAAAGTCTCCATGAATTTCGGTGTAGCCTTCCAAACCATTCATGTTTTCTAGATTAGGACAGTTTCTGATGACGATACCTCCCTGACAATTGATTTGGTCGAAGAACCCGGAAGTCGTGTTCCAATCATTGATTCCATCGACTGTAATAGTTCCTGTAACAGTTGCTACTCGGCTTGTGATTAGATTGAAAGCTTCTAATGTAATGTCTGATGCTGCTTCTGAGTTCGGACCTAAAATTGTTAAGTCGATTACCGTTGTCTTGGCACCTCCATTGACGAATGCCAACAATTCTTTTTGCGAGGCGAGAGTCCAGCTTTTCGGTGTTCCGTCATCGGGAACCGGATTCATACCATCGCAAGCATCGATGATCGAAAGATCAACGATATTTCCGGCATAGTCTTTTGCTGTAACTTGAGAAACATCGACGATACCTTTTTCGATCCATGCTTTTACCATACACCATCCCGGGCGTCCTGTCATACCATAATCGGGTATTCCGGATACACTGGTTCCGTTCTTTTCAATCAAAACAGAACCACCGATCGATTTCACGGATTCGTAACCTGCTAAACTATTTACTTTGGCATTGTTTCTGATAATTAGATCTCCTCCGATTGATTTTAATGACATGCTATATGTATCCATGTTCGAAATATTCGGGTTGCCGCTGATTTCTAAATCTCCTCCTACTGAGGCTAATAATGGGAATCCATTCAACTCGTCTCCTCGAGTACCCATGTACGAGTTATTTATCAATCTAAAGTCTCCTGCTACTTCTGTAATTCCGGAGAAACTATCTTGATTGCTTCCGGTATTCCACATTTTTATCGGTGTATTTTCGATGATTAAGTCTCCATTGACTCTTTTATAGTAACGAATACCATTACTATCGATTGCATCTCCATTTGCTGGAGTATTATTACGGAATACGATACCTCCGTTAATTTTTATGACATTGAAGAATCCTTGTGTCGTTGTAATTTTCGTCTCTTCGAATGTTACTGTTCCTCTGATTTCTTTAACCTTTTCCGAAACGAGTAATAATTCTGTATCGGTGATTTCTGTACCTTTTAATGTCAGGTTGTTTACAATTGTGTTTCCCGGTGTGAAGTTCTTTAGAGCTTCTTTCGAATCGATTACATAACTCAATATTCCTTCTTCTAATTTCCCGATATTGTCGACTAATTGAGCTGATCCGGAATGGTTGTTAGAACAACGTATCGTACCTTCGAAAAGATTATTGTCTTTTAAATATTTTAAAGGAAACAATCCGTAAGAATAGTCATTATTTTCCAACGGTTTGTCTTTTCCTAAAGACTCGTTATTGATTACGCTGAGCTTCCCGCTACCTCTTTCTACATTCAACAAGGCAGAAATGTCAGTAAGCAAAGGATTGTTATTGATCAGAATCGTCCCATTCAGTGTCTTCAAATTTTGCCAACCAGAGATTGCTTTTAGTTTTGCATTACCTTCGATCGTCAGAACTTCGGCGACAGATGTAAGGTTGGATAAATCCAATTTTTGAATACCGGTCCCTTTTATGATTAAAGTCCCGATCGATGTAAATTTCAAAGGAGATAAATCCAAAATATCTTCTCCTGATATAACCAAAGATTGTATCGATCCTCCACTCGTAAAATTATCGACATCTGTTTGCGTAGTAAGGGTGTAGTTGTCCCCACTGTCTATATCATCATCTTTACAGCCGATTGCAAATAGCATCACAAACAGTAAGCAGATACTTGTCAAATTTCTCAAAATTACCTTCATAGTATTTCTTTTAAAAAAAGAGTTTATATAGCGGGAAGAGGCTCGATATAAAGAGCCTTTTCCTGCATTTAGATTATGTTCATTTTACAACGATTAAGCGTCCGATCGATAAACCGTTGTGGTTTATTCGTACGGCATAGGCTCCGGATTTTAGATTCGAACCGTCGCATATTGTAACATTTTCGGTAGAAACGAATTGTTTGATGAGAGAGCCGGAAATATCATAAATTGTAACGGTATAGTTATTCCATGGTGCAGATATGTGAATGGCTTTGTCTGCAGTTTGGTAAATTACTATATCAGTATCGGCTTTTTCCATTTCCTGAGCAGTGATCCAGCCATCTCCGCAGTCGGGCAGATTATCAACATCCAGTACATTGTCTCCTCTTTTGAGTTCGATAGTAGCTGTAGTTTTTACGATTCCGTGTTGTTTCCAATTTTTTACTAGACAAAGTCCAGGTCTCCAATCTTCTGAATTTTCCGGTATATCGTTACCCGTGATGATTACATCGCCACCGATTTCTTGTAATTTATTCAATCCTTCTAAACTCCAGAATTTAGGATTATCTTTGATAATCAAACTACCGCCGATTCTGTCGAGCATTGTCCCATTTTGATTATCATGACTGTATATTTGCCAGAAAGTAGTACAGCCGGTCAATTCAAAATCACCGCCTACTTCGATTAAATTGGGTAAAGTTGCTTCACTCATGTTTCCTTCGATACCGATCAATCGTAAATTCCCTCCTACTTTCTCTAAATGAGAAAAGCTGTGGCCTCCCCATCCGTTTCCTGCTGCAGTGATAAATTTGGGACAATTTTCGATTACGAAATCTCCGTTGACGATGGTATAAGTGTCATTATCGAAACCGTTCGGCCATTGTAAGTTCGGACAGTTTTTCAGTATGATACCACCTTTGCATGCGATTTTGTCAAAGAAGTGCTCTGTATTTTCTACCAGTTCGTTATTTTCCCATGTTACTGTACCGGTAATAGCAGAAACTCGGTTTTGGACTTTGTCTAAACTGGTAATGTTTCCGCTGATTGTTAAATCTTTTATGATTTCTTTAATTCCCGGTTGGACAGCAATGAAAGCATCCATTTTTTCTTGGCTGTCTATGACATAACTTTCTCCCATTGTTGCAGGATTGTCTGTTGTCCCTAATTTGAACGATGCTGTAGTTTTTATAACATTCGTCGCGATTAATTTGGCAACCAGATCATAGCCGAAGAATGTGGAACTATTGTCCCATGTTCCGGAGTTGTTCGGGAGTTTAGGATTGTCGAAAATCGTAACGTCACCTCCTATCGATGTCAGGTTTTCGAATCCAACTAAATTCTCGAAAAGTGCGTTATTTGTTAGAGTCAAGCTTCCTCCGATACTTTCCAACGGCATTCCTCTGAGATCCCAAAATTCTTGTGCCAACCCGGAAATTTCAAAATCACCGCCTACTTCTTTTAAATTTCTCAATCCAGTGCCGGATACTCCACCGATATTGATTAATTTAAAATCTCCGGTGATTTTTGTGAGATTGTGTATTGCTGCATCTTGCCAACCGCCATGTCCGGTTCTCATGCTGGGACAATTTTCGATAATGAAGTCCCCGTTTATAGTCGTGTAATCCTGAAATCCGTTCGGATTATTTACCTCAGGACAATTTCTGATAATGATACTCCCTTCACAATTGATATTGTTAAAGAAGTTTTCGGTTGTGGTATAACCGACATTTTCCCACGTTACCGTACCTTTGATCGTCGATACACAACCGTTAATATTGTGTATTTCGGAGGTGGCAACGTCTTTAGAAATGTTTTTAAGAGTGAAATCCTGAACGGTCATGTGCCTTTCGGCGTAAGTCGCTTTAAAAGTTTTTAATTCGTCGTCTCCATCGATAACGAAACTTTCTTGCGAAAACACATTAGATGAGCTCCCCAGCATTACGACAAATAGTGTAGTGCTAAATAAATTTCGTGTCATCTTTTTCATAATAATCAATTTTAAAGTTAATAATTCAATAAAAATATAGTTATGGCATTTCGAACGAAGGCGGTATGGCCTCGGCTGTCGATGCCCATTTTTCATTTGGAAGTTTTCCCATAGTCAATTCCAGAGTCCCTCCATTTATTAAGTCTGTATGGGTAAACCAGGATTTGTTCCATTCTTGTCCATTTAGCCGTGCAGATTGTATATATTTATTTTCTGGGGCATAATTTTTACAGATGATCTTGAATACTTTCCCGTTATTTAATTGTATTTGTGTATTTTCGAATATGGGACTGCCTATTACATACATGGGCAGACCTGGGGTAATAGGATAAAATCCTAAAGATGAGAATACTACAAATGCAGACATACCTCCACCATCTTCGTCTCCGGGAATACCCATTACATCATTCCGGAACCACTGATTCATCAAGTGACGAATACGATACTGTGTTCGCCATGGTTCTCCGGCATAGTTATATAGATATGGAATATGCAGACAAGGTTCATTTCCCATTGAAAACTGGCCGACATTACCTGTGTGATCAGCATTTGTTGCAAAAAAATCGGGTTTCCATAATACAAGTTGCGTATTATACATTCGTTCAAGCTCTGCTACAAATTGTTTCTTGCCACCTATCATCTTTACTAAATCTGCGAAATTGTGTTGTAAGTCCCAGCGGTATATCCAGCCGTTGTTTTCATCATAATATTCACGGAATCCAATGCCTCCGGATAGTCCATAATCAAATGGTTCAATGAAATTGCCTTTACTATCTTTGGGATGGAAAAATCGAGTTTGGGGGTTGAATATTTTGTGATAATTCAAGCTTCTATTTAGGAAATATCTATAGTCTTCATTATTCCCTAATTGTTTTGCTATTTGAGCCAGGCACCATTCGTCATATACAGTTCCTAATGTTACGGCAACAGCTTGCCTTTTCTCAAATGAATTAACTTCGGCAACCGTTTCTTTTTCACCGATAGCTAATGAAGGGAAATACCCGTTTTCTTTGTAAAATTTATCTAATATACCGGCTTTTTCTGCAGACCAGGGGATTAAGGTTTTTTCTGTAATGGCTCCTTTACAAGCTTTATAAGCTTTATTCAGATCAAAATTTTTAATGCCTTTAACATAGGCATCTAAAAAGCAGGCCACTCCGTGATTACAATTCATGGAATGATTGTCTCCTCCTATCTCTGGGAAAGTTGGCATCCAATAATTGTCTCGTTGCTCGGCCATGCGAATAAAGGAGTTGAGAATTTCATTTTCTTTTTGGGGGTCAATGATTATACGTAGTGGATGTGCTGCCCGAAAGGTATCCCATAGCCAGTCATCGGTGTAAAAGGGCGTCCCTCCGTCATCATGTATTTTACCGTCGAAACCGCTATAATAATGTCCATCTTCGGAGATGCATATGGGGCGTTCGTATACTCTATACATTGAGGTATAAAATATCGTTTTTTGATTCTCGTCCGAACCTTTGACTTTTATCTTTCCCAATGCCTCGTTCCAAATATTTCTGCCTTGTTCGATAATTTTGTCGATATTGTAATCTGGAATTTCCCGGATTAGATTATTTTTGGCTTGTTCTTCGCTGATAAAAGATACTCCATATCGAATATTTATTTGTCGAGCATCAGCAAAGTGAAAAACAATACAATTGTCTTTTTCAGAAATATTTTTTATTTTACCGTCGGAGAGAGCATAAGTTGTTGTTGGCTGTTGTTCTGTTTCGAGATATAAATATGCTTTTGCATTTCCTATTTGCTGGTATCCAGATATGCTATTGCCTTTCGCTGTTAATCGGCCATTGTTCGTATTTATTACTAGATAGTTCGAGTCCGGTTGATAAAAGTTTATATTGTAGATAGCCGATTGATGAGACGGTGCAAATCTGACGTTTGCGTTAATATTGTCAAGATATACATTGTAATAGTAAGGTTTGATGTCTTCGTTATCGTAGTTATATGAAATAATGGGTTGTAGCCCGCTTTCTGCTCCTTGATATGGACTTAAATTGAACGCATGTATCCCACGGTGCGCAGTCAATAATATGGGCAGGCCTTTTAATTGATTCCCTGTGTAGTCATTGCGTTGGGGATATACTCTTAACATACTGTTTGGGAGATGGACAGTAGGGTATGTCGGAACCAGCATATGACTGATATTGCCTATGTATGGATTGACATAGTCTACAAGTTCTTTTTCTGGAGAAGCTTGTTTACAGCCGGTAAACAGAATCCAAATAAGGCTTGCAATAATAAATTTGGAATTATTGTTTTTCATATTCATCCTTGTTTGTTATAATGATAAAACCACACACACTTTAACATCTATTTGGATTGATATAATTTCTTAAAATCTTCTTTCTGTATTCCTTTGATTGTCAATGGATATATATCAATTTTTAAGTCGATTTTTCCTTTAGATACTTTCATTGTTTTTTCTCGTCCGAATATATCGATTACAGAAATTTTCTTAGTTTTCGGTAAAAAGAGAGTTTCAATAGCAGTATCTTTTTCACGCCAGATACATAATTGAGGTTCTCCCTGATTTTCGTAAGCAAAGCCATATGATGAACCTTTATATTTCCCTACGGGAATGGCGTGTCGATAGTTGTATACCATATTAGAATAAGCAACGGCTGAAGGTTTTACGGAGAACGACGGATAACGAACAATACCGAAATAGGATTCTGGATTTTGAGATCCAAACGGTTCGTCGGTCATCTCATACCAGAATACTTTAGATGCTCCATAGTAGAGATGCAATAAATAAGTCCTTACCAAGTAAGCAGCCTGCTCATATTCTGTGACAGGAACATATCTATCAATTTTGTCCGGTCTATCGTAGGTCGTCCAACCGACTTCGGTTACCCACATTTCGGTGGGTACATTCAATTCTTCTTGAAGCATTTTTTTATGTTCGGAATAGAATCCGGATGCAAATTGTTCCGTTTCAGGGTAAATAGATTTGTTTACATATGGATGGATAGATGTAATGTCTATATAGGGGGCTGCGTCTCTTTCTTTTACGAAATATTCTATCCATTCGTCCTCTCCCGGCCACATTAGTTTTAGTGTGGGGTCCACAGATTTAACTGAGTCATACATTTGTTTGATGAGGTCAGCGAAAGGCTTGCCCCAGCCTTGAGGTCTCCATTGTTGATTTTGAGGATGAGGCCATCGCTTCGACCACCCTCCAAAATTATTTGGTTCATTTTGAGATTCGTAAACAGAAAAATGGCCTTTGTGCATTTGTACGTATTTTTTCAGGATAGAAAGGTCGGCATCCCATCGCCAGATACTATCTGCTCCCTGTATACCGTTAAATGCGTCAATGTAGTTAAATAGAGCCAGCCAGCAGATATTTTTACTATCTAAATAATCAAGATAAGGGTCGCTTTTCAAACCTTTAGTTACAACGCCATACCAGTCGCTTTCGTCTCGAACCCAGGCAATGCCCAATTTTTTTTGTATATCTCCGATACGCCAATCTTTGTAGCGTTGATAATGCCCACAGATTCCGAATGGAGAATCCCAATCTTTTTGGGTCAGAGTAACATTGGGAATCACCCCAAATCCTTCTTCCGCTTTTTCAGAATTGATGTCAGAAGTTATTTGGAGGTAGTAATACCCCAAATCTTTTATTTTGAAAGGAAATATAACCTGATTCTCTTTTACAATATATGTTTTGGCTTTTTTCACGGGTTTATGATTTGCATCGAGAATAGTTATTTTTATTTTATTCAGTGAAGCATCATTTACTTTTATGGTAGCATATCCTGCTTCTTGAGGATTATAAACGGCTCCGGCTTGATCGAATTTTATTTCTACTGGGTTTACAGGCTTTTCTACAGTATTTGCAATTACGTATGTACTGAAAGTCAGTCCACATATCAATAAAGATAAGTGGTGCATCCATTTTAATTTTGTTCTATCCATGATGGTTGTCATATGAAGGGTTTGTTATTTTTAATTATTTAATCGGTGTATCGGTCATTTCGAATATTAATGTACCACCTTGCATAATCTGTTCATGAGTGATATGAGGTTCGGTCAACTCTTGTCCGTTTAATCGGACAGATTTAACATATTTGTTTTTTGCCGACAAATTGTCGGCTCTCATGGTGAATGTTTTATTCATCGGGAGATTAATCGTTGCCTGAGGTATTTGCGGAGCTCCAATTACATAAGTGCAATTTACTGTATTAACAGGGTAAAATCCGAGAGCTCCGAATATATACCATGCCGACATCTGTCCGCAATCATCGTTTCCACATAGGCCGTCGGCTTTAGGTTGGTAAAATTTGTCGAAAACTTCTCTCATCAATTCTGCTGTACGCCAATTTTTACCAATCATGCTGTAAAAATAGATAACATGATGGCTTGGTTCATTCCCTTGAGCATATTGTCCGATAAGTCCGGTAACATCTCCGACAAACCCGGTATTTTTAGCGGTAGATTCCAGAAAGAAAAGAGAATCTAATTTAGTTGCAAAAGCTTCTTTTCCACCCATTGCATTTATTAAAAAATCGACATCTTGTTGTACATGCCATGTATATTGCCAGGCATTTCCTTCAGTATAATCTCCTCCGGCAGTACCTGCATGGGATAGCTTGAATTTATCAAAAGGAGTTCTCCAGTTACCTTTAGAGTCTTTCCCTCTCATAAGTTTTGTTTCCGGGTCGAATAGGTTCTTGTAATAATTGGCTTTTTTCATAAAGAAAGAATAATCGTCTTCTTTCTTTAACTTTTTTGCCAATTGTGCTGCACAATAATCATCGTATGCTCCTTCTAAAGTCCGAGATACAGATTCTTCCTTAATAAGGTCGAAAGGATAGTATCCGTATTTGTTGTACATGTCCCAGTCTGAACGGTAATGATTTTCTGTCAAAGATTTTTTTACTGCAGCGTATGCCCTTTCCATATCTATACCAGGGATATTTTTCATACATGCCTCGACTACTACCGGGACTCCATGATTGCCTACCATACAATAATTTTCTTTACCCCATAAAGCCCATATCGGTAAAAATCCTTGTATATCGCTATGCATAAGCATGGTATTTATCAAGTCAGGTACTATATCGGGAGCTATGATTGTATATAAAGGATGTGCTGCTCGGTAAGTATCCCACAACGAGAATGTAGAGTAGTATTTCCCGGAGGGGGAGGTGTATATAGAATCGTCTGCTCCTCTATATTGCCCGTTTATGTCTGCAATATTGTTAGGTTGAAAAAATAAATGATACATTGAGGTATAAAAATTCTTTTTTTGGTCTTCTGAGCCTTCAATCTGAATTCGTGTTAGAAGATCTTCCCAAGCGTTCTCCGTATCACTTTTTATTTGTTCGAAATCCCAGTGACTAATTTCCGTCATCATATTCTCTTTTGCATTATCGATACTTACAGTAGAGAATGCTACTTTTGCCAACAAGGGCTGTCCTTTTTTTAATTTGAAATAAAATATTTTCATGGGAGCTTTATTTCCCATGTTTCCGGGAATAGTTTCTTGAGAAACAATAGGCTGGTCGAATTTGATGACATAGAATAATTGTCTTTCTACCCACCCCTTTAACTTATGATATCCGGTAATCGTATAGTCATCATCTACAACGATGTTTGCATCTAATACTCTATTATTGTATTGTTCTTCTGTGCTTACGGAACCACTTTGAAAATCGATGTATACTCCCGGATTTTCATCTTTAAAAGAATATCGATGTAGAGCTACGTGGGGAGTACATGTCAACTCTACGTTTACATGATTATCGGGCAATTCTACAGAATAATATCCAGGAGAGGCTATCTCTTTTTCTTTTAATACGGAACTTTTGTAATCGCTCCGTGTAGGAATTCCTGAGAATGGCATCATCAAGATGTCTCCCATATCAGGTATTCCTGTGCCGTTTAGTTTGTTTTGAGTGAATCCCCATATTAGAGAATCTTCATAGTTATATCCGCTACAATGTTCCCATCCGAAATTTCCAGATTGTGGACCCGGCTGCATGAAGCCTAAAGGATAGGCTGCAGCTGGGGTTGTGTGTCCCGTATATGCGGTTCCGACAAACGGATTTACGTACTGTATCAATCGTTTCTCTTTTTGCTCTTGATGACATGCATTGAATGTCAACAGTGAAAAAATAGCAAGTGTCAAAAGATTGGGCATGTATTTCATATCAGTATTTATAATTTTGTTTATAATCGGTTCAGTTTTATCAGGCAAACATCATTTTCTTTTATCTGTGTTTGAAATAAGTACTTTCCGTTGGGAGAGATTTCTAAAGTTATGGTCTGTTCCGGAGAACCACTACAGAGTTTGTCCAACTCTCTTATCTGGCTACGGGTCAAATTATTGTTGTGCTTTATGTCTAAATAATGGGAATAAGCATCATTGCTTCTGTATCCTACACGGTACAAGGTTAGTTGATACATGCCTGGGGTTAATCCGGAAAAAGATACTTTTGCTGTTCCTGCTGGTAGTGCTGGGGTACTTTGGGCATAATATGCTTTATTTTCTTTATCTTGACGTACAGTACAATCCCAAAATATAATCTGAATGCTATCATTTTCAGAGCAACAGGCTATGGTATTTTTATCGGAGCATTCAAGTTTTGTATTTCCTAATTCATTTAAGAATTTGTAAGCAAAATAAGCCGGTTTCCTTAATCCTTGAAGATTTATAAGACCAAATCCTCCGTGAAAATAATCTGTGGGTGGACCATCTTCTTCAAAGACATCGGAAACCATGCAGTATGAAAGAGACTTTATACGGTCATTGGCAATGGAATTTATTCTTGATAGAATGAATGAAGGTGCCTGATATGAGTCTCTTATCGGATCCCAATAATCCCAAGATAGTCCCCATTCTGTGTAGTGAACATCTAATGTCGGTATTGGGGAGGATTGGACCGTACGGTATACATTTTCTATGGCTTCAGTTGTCCCATGAGGATCATAGCATAAGTTTCCCAATGGCCAAGAAGGACCAGGTTTCCATGATGGAATGGACGGGACTTCCCATGTTTTATAAGTTTTTTCTTCTGAGAACGTCTTTGCTGAATAGTTGTGCGCAGATATAAAGTCAAGGGGTATGTCCTTTTTATTGCAATATTCTATTAGGCGACTTATCCAATGATTATTCCCTGCGATAGACGGACCTCCTACTCGATAGTTCTCAGATACGGATTTGACAGCTTGGGCTGCATATTCATACATTTTTAAATAATTGTCAATTGTCCCGGTAAAAAAGTTTTTATCCGGTTCATTCCATACTTCGAAAAACCATTGGCTTACTTCTTCCTGACCATATCGTTCGGTGAAATGTTTTACAGTTTCGTAAATTAAGTTACCCCATTTCTTATAGTCTTTCGGAGGTGTTATGTTGGAGTGTTCCCAATAAATATATTTTTTTTCGCTCGCCAAAGCTTCCGGCATAAAATCGAATACGACAAATGGATGAAGTCCTGCGTCGTAAATGAAGTCATATACTTTATCTATATATTGCCAACTGTAAATGGCTTCTCCCGCTGCATTTTCTCGATATAATCCCATGTCGTCTTGAAATAGGCCATGGAATCGTAAATACTTGAATCCGCATTCTTGGGCTGCTTTCTGTATATGTTCCTGATGATCTTTTCGAAGAAGAAGATAGGCTCGGCCAGTACTGACACACGTATTATGAAATGTATTGTACTGTCCGGCCTTTTTTCTAATATCAACTTCAATAAAGCGATCTTTTTGAGAATTCTTTTTTACATATTTTTCTTGACTGTATACAGTATAGTTACATTGTATACAGTATAGCAGAATGAAGAATAATATGTTTTTGAAAACTCTCATCATTTGTTTTTATATTTAAAGTTTAGTCTGTTTTATTTTACCGGTTCGATGCGAAACGAGTAACTTAATGGAACATTTACAGGAATCATGTATTTATCAAGGGGTAATGGCCCACAAGTTGCATTACCTAGTCCTTGTTGGATACAGTCTAAATTCAAATAGATTTCTGGTTTTGTTATTTGTCCTAATTTGAAATCATGTTTAGCATTCCATAATTCAGCATCGGTAAAATGCAAAGCACTGAAAGCCATTTGATTCTTTGCGGTTATTTTTAGACCTTTGTTTTCGTGGTTTGTCAGGGTTAGCCATCTGATGCCTTCTCTGTTACCCATACTTTGAGCTCTGACATAATGTTCTGAAGCCATGTCGGTTACTGTTGTTTTATATAGTCCTACAGATGCGGAAACCATACGGTCACAGTAATTTTCATGAGGACCATATCCATACCAGCAAACCGTTTCATATTCATTGGGCAAAATAAGTTGGAGCCCGAGACGACGTATAATTTCTGCGTTGTCCGGTTTGATGAAGTTTGCATCTATGTCTATCGTTCCGTTGGAATATATTGTATATTTTATTCCGTAGGGAATGGTAACCGGTTGCTTTGCATTTATAACAACTTGAGCATCAGTTAATAGAGTTACGAATTTTTTACTTGAATCTGTTTTATAAGTAAATATGGGCTGGTTGCAGATAGTTTCATAATAATTCTGGTCTGTAAATTTATCGTTACCAACACTTCTGTACCAGTTCAAGGCAAAACCTTTATTTTCATAAATCATTTCTTTGTCGTCGTATTGTAAAGAAATCATTGTTCCTGTTGTTTTATTGAATATGCACTTAAAATTGCCGTTTTCTATGGTTAGCCTGTTTCCCTGATCTTTTACATCAAGATTTCCCAAGGAAGATAAGTCAATCATGCTTACGGCCGGACGCATATTCAACGCAAATTGTTCATTTGCGATAACATGGCCGGATTGGGCCCATTGTGTATCTTTTTTCAGTGAAAAATAGATATTTAAGAAATGTTCGTTGTTATTTTCTATTTTTGTTTTATAGGGAAAAGTAACGACGCTTTTCTCATTTGGAGCTAAGTTTAAATCATCTAATTCTCCCGTTTCTATTTTTGTCCCATTTCTTAATATTTCCCAAGTTATATTGAATTCATTGAGATTTGTAAAATCGTATTTGTTTTCTATTTCTACTTTGCCTCCGGATAGAGCAATTGGCCGGAATTTGACATATTGATATACTTTCTTGACTTCTTTCAACTTGGCTGTTTCCCGTCTGTCGGGAGTAGTCAGCCCATTACAACAGAAATCCAGGTCATTAGGTCTGTCTCCAAAATCACCTCCATAATAATAGTGGTTTTCGGGCTTTCCGAATTTGTTAATTCCTTGATCTACCCAATCCCATATACAAGCACCAATCATCCTTTGAGATTTGTTTTCGATATAGTCCCAATATTCAGCCAGATTGCCCGGAGCATTTCCCATAGAGTGAGCATATTCGCACAAGAAATATGGTTTATCCGATTTTTCCTGATCGAATCTACTCATACGGGGTATATCCGGATACATGTGGGAATCGATGTCTGCAGCATCGTTTTTCCCCTCATAATGGATAGGACGGGTGGGGTCAAGTTCTTTTGCTCGTTTGTACATTTCATCGAAATTAACTCCGGCACCTCCTTCATTTCCAAGTGACCAGAATATTACAGAAGGATGATTTTTGTCTCTTTGAATTACACGAGTAATCCGGTCAAGAAATGCGGGAAGCCAACTTTTAAAATCACTGATACTATGATTTCCGTGATTTTCGAGGTCTGCTTCATCCATAACATATAATCCATAATAGTCATACATGGCATACATTTTGGGGCTATTAGGATAATGGCTGGTACGAACAGTATTTATATTGTGCTGTTTCATCAGAACGATATCTTTGAGCATGGTCTCTTCTGGTACGGCTTTCCCATATTGAGGATGGATATCATGGCGGTTTGTCCCTTTGAAGAATACTTGTTCATCGTTGATGTAGACCCGTTTATTTTTGATTTCAATTTTTCGGAATCCGAATTTGGTGCTCATAGCTTCTGTTACGTTCCCGTTATAATCTTTTAATGTTACAATGGTACTGTACAAATTGGGATATTCTGCAGACCAAAGTATAGGATTTTGTATTGTTGTCTGTAAAGCATAGTTTTCTTCTTTTCCGTTTTTGATATCGCCGATTTTTTGGACCAAAGTTGCAGCTGTTTTTCCAGAGGGATCAAGTAACAGGATTTCTAATGTGGCTGCTGTTTTTTTGTCTCCGTAGTTTCTTACAATTGCATTAACTTTGAATGTCGCCTCATCCAAATGTCCATCCTTGAATTGAGAAGTTAATGTATAATCTCGGACATGAGTCTTTGGTGTTGCATACAAATATACGTCGCGATGTATGCCACTTAACCTGAACATATCTTGGTCTTCTATATAACTGCCGTCAGTCCAGCGATATACTTCGACAGCAATTGTGTTCTTTCCGGGTTTTATATACCGAGTGATATTGAATTCTGCATCGTTATTTGCTCCTTGGCTGTATCCTACCTTATTCCCGTTAATCCACAAATAAAAGCCACTATATACTCCATCAAAATGGAGAAAAATTTCTTTACCGTCCCAATCGAAAGGAATCGTAAAATTCCGACGGTATGAACCTACCGGATTTTCTTCGATTTCATTGGTAAATCCTTTTTGTGGAAGGATCATCGACGGGAAGTTTTTAAAAGGATAATTTACATTCGAATAGATCGGTGTTCCGTATCCGAGCATTTCCCAATTGGAAGGAACCGGAATTTCTTTCCAAGCCGATACATCATAGTTGGCTTTATAGAAATCGGTCGGGCGTTCAGATGGTTTTCTGGCCCAATTGAATTTCCAATTTCCATTTAGAGATTGGTAGTATGAGGACGTCGGTGTCAACCATGGTCGGGTAAAATATTGATCGTTTTTTAAACTTTCGATCGAAGGGAAAGGTATGTACGTATTATGTCCTTCTTCTTTGTTTATGGCAAAGATCTGTTCATTTTCCCATTCGCGTTTTCCCCGTGCATTTTCGGGAGGTAATTTTGTTGAAGTCGGCACTAATTTCCAAGAAGTCGGAGCTTTAGATATTGTGTATATAAGAGTGCCGGAAACCTCTTTATCTTTAAAAGAGATTACTCGATCGGAATTTTTGTGTTGGATAGAAAATCTTCCGTTTTCTAATCGGGAAAGTATCCAATGTTGATTTTCATTAGCTCGGCTATAATCCCAAATATTTAAAGGATGTTTGTCTCCATCTGTATTTACAATGTCGAGACTTTTAATTGTGAATGGATTGTAAATAACGTAACAATCTTTGTAAGGAACTAATCTCCATAGCTGTCCTTTATTATTTTTTTCATCTTTTGCCAAATATATATTTGTCAGATTATTTGCACTTTCTCGATTGTCGAGAACGAGTCCTGATGGACTTACGATCTTATACAATACGTTATCTTTGATTTCTTGGGCAAAAGAGCTTATCTGTCCCAGAAGCAATGCACATAGTAATATCGATATTCGTTTATTTCGCATATTGTGAATTTTTATTGTCAAAAATTGTTACGTAAATGAAATATGTAAATTTTTAGATTCTGTTCTTATATTATTTTTCTATCTCAATTACGTACGGATGTGTAGTCATTGTCAATAAAATAGAATTTACATTATATAATGTTTCTATTTCATCGGAGCTTTGAGTCGGATCGAATATTCTGATTACTTTAAATGTTTCATCGAAATTTACTCTGATCTTTTCTGAACCACCAGTATATTTTTCTCCCCAGACAACTAACTCGAGATTACCATTACTTTTTTGTAATAATAAATGGTGTACTGTCGCAGGTTTGTTGGGAATAGAAAACGTCAAATATCCTGGATTTGTAGTTGCATTAGGATCATCTGCTAAAATACTAGTTAGATTATGGAGATAATCTGCTGC
Source organism: Coprobacter secundus subsp. similis (assembly GCF_015097275.1). Classification (GTDB taxonomy): domain Bacteria; phylum Bacteroidota; class Bacteroidia; order Bacteroidales; family Coprobacteraceae; genus Coprobacter; species Coprobacter secundus. The sequence goes on along the minus strand of NZ_AP023322.1, from coordinate 2,640,031 downwards.
AATTTTTCCTGAACCGTCCAGATTGAAGAATGAGAAAGGTTCATGGTTGGCTTCGTCTCCATGAGCTTTTAGTAAATATACAGCTGTGTAAGACCATCCGCGTTTAAATTGTGACAAATATATGTTCATATACATACATCCTTGCATTTCTTCCGATAAATTGTCGCTACCTTGTTCTCCGACAGTAATACCTGTTTCTGTTGTTACTCGAGGAATATTCAATAGGGTTTTTTCATCATAACCACTGTAACCGTTTAACCAGGTGGAGCCGTAATTGCTATATAATCCGTCAGCAAATGAGTCGGGAGACGGATCCGAAGCTCTCCATGTTTGGTTATCATGGATTCCTGGCCATGACGGATGGGATGCATAATTATGACAGTTGGCATAATCGGCGAATTTTGTTCCTGCCGGATAAATGGAAGATGTTCCTTCTGGAACAATGCAAAATTGTAATCCGAGATTTTCAGTTTCGGCTCCATTTTCACATGTGTGGAAAACCGGATAGTTTTTAAGAACATCATCTTCTCCTACGATTAGACATAGATCTTTCATAAGTTCTGCGATTGGTTTCCATGTGTTTTCATTTCCGTTTCCTCCTCCGAGTTCTCCATTGTAAGTAACTTTCCAGTTATTGGGCTCATTCGGTCCTTCGAACGCGAGTAATGCTCCAGCTTCAGCTAAACATTTGGTTTGTAGAATGAATGATTTCATAGATTCTTTGTTGAGATTGCCTCCGCTACCGACTCCGATACATATTTTAGCTCCGGTTGCTTTGTATACTGTAATGATATCTTCTAAATCTTTTTGTGTCGAGTAACCGCCTCGAATCCAACGGGCACCCAAATAGTTCATGTAATCGATAGTTTGGTATAGATATTCACCCCGCTTGGTTATAGAAGAGTTCACTCCGATACTATTCAGAAATTTGTTGGCACTTTGAGCTTTTATGGTTTCCTTTACAAGTATATTTTCATAAGTCTCAGGTTCCATATTACAAGCTGAGAACACTATGGTGAATAATACAATCAATATTCCGGCAATTTTTTTCATGTGGTGAAATAATTAAGGGTTTTCGTTCATTTTTGTTCAAATGAATTTTTATTGTTGTTCATTCTCTATTGCAACATAAACGTCAAGTTCTGCTAAGAATGTATAAGCATTTGGTCCTTGTGTCGCTACGTATTTAATATAACGGGCTCTTGGATAGTTAAGGTTTATTGTTTGCCCTTCGTCTGTTCCGGGATCCCTTGCGAATGTTCCCATATCTTCCCAGTTCAGGCCATCTAGACTTACCAGTATTTGGCGTTCGGTATGACCCCCACTGTTTCCTTGGCGTCTATAATCTACTAATTTCCCGATTACCTTTTCTTGACCCAGATCAACGATAAACCAGTGAGGGAATTGGGGTACTGGCTGTGACCATTGAGAGTGCCAGAATGTTTCCAAATTATCGTCGATTACAGATGATGCATAACCTTGGTTCGGGTATACTGAATGATCTTCGTTTGTTGCTTCACTATCATAGTCTACGATTTTCCAACCGGATTTATTCATTTTTTCTATTTGATATACCGAAATAGTTTGTTCATACGCATCTGTAAGTTCTCCCGTAAGGCCTTCAACGATTAAACTAACGGTATATTTTCCTCCTTGAACATACGTATGAGATGGTGTTTGTTCTGTAGATGTTTCTCCATCACCGAAATCCCATTTGTATTTCATCCCATATTTAGAAGAGTTTTTGAAGGTAATCGTTTTCCAATTATTTGCATCTGAGCTGTATGTGAAGCTGGAGGTCGGAGTCATGATTTTGGTATCAACGACTATTACCACTGTATTCAGTTCAGTATTGACTTCTCTATCTGCACTGACGATAGATAAAGCTATTCCATATTTTCTGGGCTCGTTCGCTTTTAGAAAATCTAAATCGATTTTTAAATTGAATTCGCCAAAATCCTTACCGTTGGGTATGGTTATGGTTTGAGGTAATGAATATTCTTCGGAGGGAAGTATTTCGACGTTCTCTAAGTCTCCAGTAGCAATTAAAGCATTTATAGTATCATTATTAATAGCCAAATCGACGTTTACATTCCCACTGTTTTCGATCCCAGAACGGTATGCTCCTAATGTTACATTGAATGCATTATTGTCTCGATCTATTTTGAACTGATATACGTTTCCTGAAGTGGGAACAGATATCGGTGCTGATACATCGTCGATAGTGTAAATCCCGTTGGCTGCTGCTGGTAGATATATTTTCTGAGCTGGGTACTCCATCGAAACGATTTCATCATATTGGCATGAAATAATTGTAGTACAACAGAGCAATGTGAACAGTAGCGTTTCTATAAAATTAATCTTATTTTTTTTCATTTTTGTGTGTTTAAATAGTTTGTGATAAGATTACCAAAGCGGATTTTGATCCCAACCAGCAATGTTCAGATCGCTTTCAGGTATCGGATATAAGTACATTTTGGTTGTAAAAGTGCGTTTTTCTACATCGATCGGATTATATTCGAATAGACCTCCTCTACTGATAATCTCACAACCTCTTAGAGTGGCACCTAATGTTTCTGGGGCGATCATCCAACGTCTGACATCCCAAAAACGATGATCTTCGAATGCCAATTCGATACGGCGTTCATGTTGGATTCGTTTTTTCATTTTCGATTGATCCAAGCCGTTGGGCAATGCGGGCATATTTACTCCGGATCTTTGACGAACTTTGTCTACATAGATTTTGATATCAGCGTTTCCTGGATCGTATTCATTCAATGCTTCTGCATAATTCAGATATATTTCTGCCAGACGGAAAATAATCCAAGAATGTACGCTGGTACGACCTTGTAGCAGATCTAATTCTGAGTTAACGTATTTATTTAAATAATATCCTGTTTTTGTTGCACGAGATTTTCCTTTTCCGTCTTTTCCGCCTGTCCAGCATTCTACCGGTCGACCGTTGAAGTTAGTATTGTTCAGCAATACTGTGTAGGCTAAACGTGGGTCTCGATTGCTATACGGCGCAGCTTTGTGTGCAGGAGTATTCCAGTCGAATTCGCTTCCGTCTCTCATTTCATAAGCGTCTACTAAATTTTGAGATGGGGTCGTTCCACTGTTTCCTAAATCGTATCCGATGGGAAAATTTGCTTTTTCAAAATCATTGCTCGATCCGCCTCGACGGGTTAGGATAATTTCAGCATTATTGTATGTTTTGAAGAGTCCGGGATAATCTGACGATAGGCTGTAGTTAGCTTCTCTGAGATCGATTACTGCTTTTGCCGCTTTTGCTGCTTCTTCCCATAATGAATCTCGATCCATCGTTCTATTCGAAATGTATTCGGGATGAGCGTATCCGGGTGCCCATTTATCCGGGTTATTAAATAAATCGCTGGCTGCATATAGCAGAGCACGGGACTTTAATGCTAATGCTGCCCCTTTTGTTACTCGTCCTAAATTTGTTACATTATCGGAATAGACTTCGGGTAAATTTTTGGCTGCCGAATCGCATTCTGCAGTGATAAATTTGAAACAGGTATCGAGGGCATTTCTAGGAATCTGGAAATTACTCTCTACATCCATGGGCTCTGTAATTAAGGGTACACCACCATAGCGTTTAACAAGCTCAAAATAGAAGTATGCACGTAAAAACCGAGCTTCGTAACGCCAGCGTTTAATGTCGGCTAAACATCTTTGATAACTTTCTTGTTTATTGGCATCCGGGTCGAGTCGGTAATAATCCATTTCGATATCATAAGAGTTGGCAATAAACAGATTGGCTGCATATATCCCATTAAAATTGTTGTTCCAAGCACCATCGGGATTGTCTTTTTGATTCCATGCTCCCGTATTGAATTTTTGAATAGCGCAAGTTTCGAGAGTGTGTTCTGCCTCGTCTGTTGCAGAGGCCATCATTGCTCCATCGGAATACATCAATCCCCAAGGAAGATAAGTATAGATTCCGTTTATCCGGGCTCTTGATCTTTCGTAAGATTTTTGTACTTGATCAGCTGTCAGGCTCATAACGATTTCTCTATCTAACGCGTCGTTACAGGCACTTGTCACTAATAAAGCAATAAGACTGTATATATAGATTACTTTTTTCATTATATATTACTGTTAGAGGTTACAATTTTAAAGCTGAACATTTACACCCATACTGATTGCCCTCGTTGCTGGATATCCGGTCAGTACTTCCGGGTCAGTAAATCCGTCCATGTGGTCGATGGAAAATAAATTTGTTCCGTTTAGAAATATACGAGCACTTTCTAATTTTATTTTGTGTGCTAATGATTTCGGAATAGTATATCCGATTTCTATATTTCTTAATTTCAGGAAATCTCCATTGCGTTGCCAGAATGAAGAGTATTGGTAGTTATTCAGGTTATTATTGGATGATAATCTCGGATAGGTTGCTGTTTCTGCTGTTTCAGGAGTCCATCGTCCTAATGCTATCGATGAAATTTTCCCATCGTTTTGGAAAGCATGGAAGTATTTGCCGCTTAGATAAACTGAACGATTTACCGCGCCTTGAAAAAGAAAGCTCAAATCGAAACCTTTGAACTTGAATCCTGCCCGTAATCCTAGTGTTAATTCTGGCATGGAGGTTTTTCCGATAGGATAATAGTCGTTGTTATCGATGATTCCGTCATTGTTCTGGTCTTTGTATTTGATGTCTCCGGGTTGAACGTCGGTAAACGTTTGCGTAGGAGAGTCTAAAATATCTTGTTCGTCTTTAAAGAATCCAATTGCTTCCAACATGAAAGGTTGGTTGATTGGGTGCCCAGTTCCGTACAGATATTCATTGACTTGTAGTGCTTCGTCGTTGTATTTTATTTTGTTTTTCGCTAACCAAGCTGTCGCTTCGACATAGTAGGTAAATTCCTTTTTCTGATTACTTGTATAGCGGGCCATAGCTTCGAGTCCCTGATTGTCTACTTTCCCTAAATTCATCATCGGACGCGAGAATCCTGCGAAAGAAGGAATCGTTCGGTAAGGTACTGTTAGGATGTCATAACGATGATTGTTGAAATATTCGAAACTTAAATCTATGCTGTTGAGTAGTGTAGCTTCGAATCCGAGGTTCAATTTTTTTTCTTTTTCCCACGTTACTAATGGATTGGCTTTTGTCCCTTCAAAAGCTGCGTCGGTTTGATTATTAGATGTCCCGAACCAATAAGCTCCCCAATTGTAATATTGATCGAACATAAATCTGGAACCTCCGATGTTATCGTTACCGATCATACCATAAGAGCCTTTGATTTTAAGATAGTTTACGATATCATTGTCTTTTAAGAAGCTCTCATTGGAGATGACCCATCCTAAGGATCCGGCAGGGAAAAATCCGAAACGATTTCCTCTCGGAAAGTTTTCTGTACCGTTGTATCCGAAAGTGAATTCGGCAATATAACGTTTATCATAATCATACGTAAAACGTCCACCCATACCGATATTTTTACGAGAGAGGTCGCTTCCCGTCAGGACATAGTCATTGTAGCTACCCATAAATAATGCGTCTACACCATGTTTTCCGAAAGTACGATTATAATTCAATGTCGCTTGTAGAGAATAGTTCCTCCATTGGCTGGAAGAGCTTTCGTCTCCCGATAAGGAAGTGTTGTCTCCGAATTTGGTATATACGATTTCGCCAGCGTTATCTCGGTCAATGCTATAACGTGCATAGCTCCGAGTCTTATTGGAGTACGATTTGAAATAGGTGTTGAATCCGATAGCGCCAGTTATACTTAATCCTTTAGTTATGAAATCTAATTGTTCGGTTAACTTGAGATCGGCTTGAACAGAACGACCATTAGAGGATATATAACCTTTTTGCATAATGTTTCCCAACGGATTTTCGTAAATAGAGCTTCCTCCGTACATACCGGGAGATACATATACTGGGAATGCATTGGGAGCGACAGAAGACATGAGGTCGAATATGGAACCTCCGTCCTCATTAGTACCTGGATTGGCTTTATCTTCTACAGATCCTCCTAACAATACGGTGGCTGTTAACCTTTTGGATAAATTTACATCGATATTGGTTCGGAAATTATACCGTGTGTAATTCGAATTTTTTGTGTAATCCGACATTTCCTCAGCTTTTCTGAAAAGACCTTTGCTGTTGATTACGTTGAACAATACATAATAGCGGAATGTTTTACTGCTACCGCTTGCTGAGAAATTGTAATTTTGGATTGGGGCCGCTTTACGTAAAACGGCATCGTACCAGTCTACATCCGGATGAAATAGAGGATCGTTACCTGTTCGATAAGCTTCTATATCTGCGGCAGAGTATAGTGGATCCAGCCCGTCATTGGCTAAAGCTTCGTTATATAGGTTCGCATAATCATATGAACCTAAAAATTCGGGTAGGCGAGCAGCCTGTTGAAATCCGGCTTGTATACTGAAATTGATTTTTAACTTTCCTTCTTGTCCACGTTTTGTCGTAACCAATAAAACGCCATTGGCTCCTTTACTTCCATAAATGGCCGTTGCAGTAGCATCTTTAAGCAATGTGATTGACTCTATTTCTTGTGGAGCCATTTGTTGTAAAAAGGCGTAAGTCGATTGAAATCCGTCGATTACGATAAATGGTTCATTACTTCCATAAAATGTTCCAAGTCCACGTATATTGATACTTGGTGTATCCCATCCGGGTTCTCCTCCGTTTTGTTGAACCGTAAGACCCGGTAATTGTCCGAATAACGTATTGGCGATATTCGTAGTGAATGATTTTTCCAATTGTTTTCCGCTTATGGATGATACTGCACCGGTAGTCATCCATGAGGGTTGGGTTCCGAAACCGACTTGATTTATGCTATCAGAAGGTGTTTGGGCTGTAGATGTATTGCAACAACAAGCACCGATAACCAAGGCCATTAAAGAATGCTTTCTTATAGCTTTATATTTTATTATATATTTTCCCATGAATAAGTAAGATTAAAGACGGATATTAAATAATTAATAACCTGGATTTTGAATTAGATACCCTTTGTTCACCTCACCTTGCGGGAAGGGTTCCAAATACATTTTAGTAGAAAAAGTTCGTGTCTCGAACACATACGGTTCGTAATGGAACTCATTGCTGCCATCTATTTGGGTGATTTTTAATCCCCACATATTTCCATTCATAACACCTTCGTTTTGTGCTATTTTCCAATGTCTTACATCATATAGACGATGATCGTCGAATGCAAGCTCTATTGCTCTTTCATGGCGAACTTTCTCACGGAAAGCTAAATAATCCAGTCCTGAGGGAATATTCGGCATTCCAGAGCGTGTACGAATTTCATTGATTGCGTCATAAGCTTCTTGTGTGGGACCATTGTTATATTCGTTCAACGCTTCTGCATAATTTAAATAGAATTCATTAAGGCTTAGTATCGTCGAGTTAGGAACATAAGTCCAAACTTCTTCACTGATGATTTCTGGATAATGCTTGTGCAACCAAAATCCTCCGGAGCATGTTGGATATTGACGACCTCCTTCGTAAATCTCCATTTTCGGAAATTCTTTGTTCCAATAAGATTGGTTATATGCGATTGTTTGGGCAAAACGAGGATCTAATTCAGCCATTTTTGCTTGTAAATCGTTTCCTCCGTTTTCATCCCATGTTTGTTCTGTACCATCTATTTTTTCGTATTTTTTTACGAAATTGAATGTCACAGTAATTCCGCTTTGTCCTGAGTTTCCAGGGTATACATTAGGGGGAGAAATTGCATTCCAAGGCCAAGACCATTTACCACAAGTACCGCTTGCTTTTTCTGCTAATATGATTTCATTATTGTCATATTGTTCCCATTGATATTTGTAATTTTTGGTAACTCCTTGATCTGTGATTAAGGAACATCCGGCTTCTTTTGCCCAGTCTAAGACATCTTTTGCTGCTACTGCTGCTTTATTCCATAATTCGTTATCGTGTTTCCCCATGCAGATCAAATTATTATTCGATCCGAAGTTCATATATGGTTTATCCGTATTGAATAGATCTCTAGCAATCAATAAATATAATTTTGCTCTTAATGCAAGTGCTACACCTTGATGTATGCGACCTTTTAGAACTCCTGTTTGATTTAATGGCAAAGCGTTTACCGTTTCATCATTTAGATCGGAGAGGATGAAATTGGCAACATCTTCTACACTGCTACGTGGAATTTTCAGATTATCCGATAATTGTATTCTTTGATTTATGATGGGAACTCCACCGTATCGTTTTAGCATTTCGTAGTAGTTCATTGCACGGAGAGTTTTGCTTTCGGCTTTTAATTGCGCAGCATATTCTCTCGAAATATCGGGAACTTCGTCGACTCGGTCTAACATAACGGTAATTTTGCGGATTGCAATCCAACGATATGGCCAACGTCCATCATAAGTATCGTTAGGACTTAGGGAGCCATTATTCCATTTTTGGGTATCATACCAAGCTGCACAAGTTTCGGCTTCATCAGTTGCTCCGGCACTTAAAGTAGATTGTGGTCCAGCAATGAGATTGTTCGTGCCATAGCCGAAAGTTGAATGTATACCATATTGATAAATAGATGCTAGGAATTTTTCTACTTCAGCTTTCGATGAAAAAATCGTATCTTCAGTAACATCGACCCCCGGAGCTTTTTCCAAGAAATCGCCCATCATGTCTTCACATGACGAAACAGATATCAGTAATAAGCTGGTTATTATTGTTAAAGCTATATTTCTCATGTTCATTTGTGTTAAAAATTAATATTCACCCCGAAATTATAGATTCGTGTTACAGGATAAGGTTCGGAGTTTACACTTCCGTTCGGAAATTCAGGATCTTCTCCGGGGAATAGATCACACCAAGTAAGTAAATTATTTCCGTTTAGGTAAAAACGAACGGAGCTGATTCCGACTTTTTTCAAGAAGTTATTGCGAATCGTGTACCCGATTTCTGCATTCTTGAGACGAACGTAACTCGCATCTTCTAACCAATAAGTTGAGCCGACATAATTGTGGGTGTTGTTAGATGCTGATAGGCGAGGATAAATGATTTTTTCTCCATTTTGAAGGCGTTCTTCACTCCAACTATTCAATAAATCTTTGCTTGCTGCTGTATTGGTGTAAAATCCTTGGGTGCTTCTTCGTGATGGCCATGTTGAAACATTTGCTGCACCTTGGAATAATAAGGAGAAATCGAATCCTTTATAATTGCCTCCTAAAGACAATCCAAATATTTTTTCGGGGAAATTGGAGTATCCGATAGGTACTTGGTCATCATTATCGATTTTTCCGTCTCCATTAATATCTTTATACCGAATATCTCCCGGTTGAATTTTATTGTTGTTCCATTGATAAACTGGACGGTTCGGATCATTGACTTCTTCCCAGCTATTGAATAGCCCGTCTGCTACATATCCGAAACTTTGGCCGTAACGATGTCCTGTCTCGTAGCGATAATCGTAATCCCAATTTGCTTCGTCTTTGTAATCGACGATATTATGAGCATACGTGTAGTTAGCTTTTATGAAATAATAGAAATCACCGATATTGTGATTAAATGTAAGTTCCAATTCTATACCTTTGTTGGTCATACGGCCTAAATTGTATGCCGGGAAATCTGCACCTATGATATTGGGAATTGTCCCTCGATTGCAAAGAATGTTACTGCGTTTTTCTTTGAACCAGTCGAATGTGAAACCGATGTGATCGTCCCAGAATTTGATGTCAGCACCGACATTTGTTTTCTTTGCTTTTTCCCATGTTAAATCTGGATTGCCGAGTTTACCTTCATTTGCTCCTTGGTAACCTTGTTGGCTTTCTCCGTGTATTCCCCAAAAATAGGAGTTATTAGTATAAGAATATGAAGTCGGACGATACAAAAAGCGATCTCCTCCTACTTTGTCATTACCTACTTCACCATAAGATCCTCTGATCTTAAAGAAAGAAACATACGGGTTTCTTGGGAAAAAATCCTCTTCTGTCGGGACCCATCCGAGTGAATATGCCGGGAAAGTACCAAATCGGTTTCCCTTATCGAAGTTTTCGGTACCGTTATACCCAATATTGAATTCAGCCAAGTATCTATTTTTGTAATTGTATGTGATACGGCCTACTAATCCTTGGTAACCATTCGGAATTAAGTATGCCAAATCGGGACTATGATATTTGCTTTGGTTATATAAGGCCAATATACCGATATTATGTCCACCGAATTGTCGGGAATATTCGGCTCCGATTTCGATATAGATGCGGCGATTTTTAGCAACGGATTCTCCATATTGAAATGATGCCAATTCTCCACTGGGAATCAATACATATCCGGGGGCTTCGTCCGAAGGTTTTACTTCATATCCGAGACCGGTGCGATTGAATGTTTGAGCTTGTGTATTGTAGTTTCGGTAAGATATGGCCCCGCGTAAACCTAATCCTTTTGTAATAAAATCTAAATCGTAATTCAGTCGAATAGAGCCATTCAAGTTGTTTCCGTAATCTTTTCGAAAGCCGGTATTGAATGCAGCATATGGAGTAAAGTCTGTTTGTGTTAGCCACGACATCGTTACGATTTTATTATCTATGATGCCTGGGGAAATGTAAGGTAGTGTAGAGGATAGCATTTCCATAAATAGAGGGGTATCCCAGTTCGGATAGCGTCGATTGTCCATTTGTACAGAGAAATCGAAGCTTGCTTTCAGACGTTTAGTCACTTGTATATCGAAATTCGATCTCATATTGTAACGACGGTATTTCAATTGTGGATCGTATCCTGGATCGAATAAAGCCGTATTGTACATACCGTTTTGTGTAAAATAACCTAAAGAGAAGAAGTATTTAACGCGTTCGGTACCTCCACTGATATTCAAATTCGTACGAGTTTGATAAGATGCCTTTTTTAACATTTCATCAAACCAATCGATACTCGGATGAAAAATAGGATCGGCTCCAGTACGATATAATTCGATATCTTCATCAGAATATTTAGGGGTATATCCTCCGGTAACATAAGAATCATACATCAAAGCTTTATTATAAGAACTCGTGTATTCGTAGGAGTTCATATTTTCGCGTAAATAAGTGAAGGATGCACGTCCAACACTCGTTGATAGACTGACTTTGGGACGTCCTAGCTCTCCACGTTTAGTTGTAATGATTAAAACACCATTTGCTCCGCGTACTCCATATACTGCAGTAGCAGATGCGTCTTTTAAAATAGAAACCGATTCTATTTCATTAGGATCGATATTATCGTAATTCGAGGTCTCTATACCGTCGACCAAAACTAACGGATCTTGTTCTCCAGCGAAAGTTCCGATACCTCGAATTCTTAATGTTGATTGGTCTTTTCCCGGTTCTCCACTTCGTTGAACAGCAAGTAATCCGGGCATGCGACCGACGAGGGCATTACTGATGTTCGCTTGAGGAGATTGCAACAAATCCTTCGTTTGAATAGCTGCTACTGCTCCCGTAACTGTCTCTTTCTTTTGGGAAGAGTAACCTACTACTACTACGTCATTTAAATTTGTAGTTGTTTCTTGTAGAGTAATGGAAAATGTATTTTTTCCATCTAATTTCAGAGTTTGTGATACAAACCCTACACATGAGACCATCACTGTTTTAGTCCCTTCAGGTACTTTTAGTGTAAATTTCCCATTGTAATCGGCAATGGTTCCTATCGCTGACTTGGGTATTGCTACAGAAGCTCCTACCAAAGGCTCTCCACTTGAGTCTTTAATAGTCCCGGTTACTATGATTTCAGCCTTCTGTACTACGGCCTCAGATTTATCCTCTTTTCCAATGGCTGCATTTATTTGTGGTGTCCCCACGAATAGAAGGCAAATGCTAAGATAAAGGACTTTGTGATTGAGTTTTTCAGGTTTACTTTTTTTTCTCATACGTCTGCATCGTTTTAATTTAGACGGTTAATAATAATAAGGTCATGTTGGTGTTTTTTATTATTTATTATATGGTTATGTTTTCATGGTTTATTTTAATTTTTAAATTTAAAATACATACAAATATATATGAGAACAATTAATTTTTTTTTAATAGGTGCTTAAAGGTAGATTAAAAACCTCTTAAAAATGTATTAATGTATATATAATTCATTTGTTATCAGTAATATAAATATATATATGTTTTTTATTAGGAAGAATAATTTTAGTGTTTATAAGAAGAAATTAGCAATGAAAATCATAAACAAGAACTACTAAAAATTCTTGCTTATGATACTTTATATATGATATGCTTATTTTTTAATCGTTATTCTTGGAAGAAATAATATCTTCATAGCTGAAGTCTGGCTGAGTATCTAATAAAGACATATATTGAGCACAAAATTTGTCATAGCATTGTCTTGATAGAACTTTGTGCCCCAGCTGATATAATAAGCGACATTTTAGTTTTACGGCTTCTTCTTCAGTAGGATATAGTAATAAAACGACATCTGCTATTTGGAGTGAAAGCTTGGAGTCAGAACTGTATTCAGGAAGAGCTATTGCAGATAATAGAATGTCCGATACGCGAGAAACATATTCTGATTTGAATTCGTCAGCCCATTCAGCATTGACATTTGGCAATAACATGCCTTTAGAGGATAGAGCGATAATTGTTTCTATTGTCTCTCGGTTATAATTGCTATTTCGTTTTTGGTATTTTTTTAGTTGTTTCCATATTTCTATATAATCGCAGAAAACATCTTTCCCTAGCTTGATATTCCAATAACTATTTTCATTGGTCAAAGTAATATCTCCTATATTATTTAACAAGAGACGTAAGCGTCTTATGTTTACACTTCTGTTATTTGATGCGGATTTTTTATCCATTCCTGACCAAAAAGCTTCGTCTAACATTAGTGAACTGACTCCTCGTCCGTCATTTTTTACTGAATGTAAGAGAATAAATAGGAATAGTTGGCGCAGGACGGAAGAGAAGCCTCCTGTGACATCTATACCCTGTCGATCGAATACTTGAAATCCTCCGAGTAAATTGATAGTAGATGTTGCTGGGATAGGAGAGGATTCGTTAGGTATAGGATTGACTTTAGTATTGGACGAAGTAATAATTTCGGGAGATATTATTTGAGAATGTTTTTTTGTTTTTTTAAGCCAAATCCAATAACTGATTAAGATAAGGCAGATTATACCTATCCCTCCAAAGATAAGTTTAGCTTGGGGCTGAGGGGATGTTTTCTCCGCTTGCAAAACATCTTTGGACTGTAATACGGGATAGGCCATAGAATAAATAGATACAAAGTATCCATTTTGGTTGGGTACTTGTTGTAAAATTATGGTATAAAGATTATTGCTTTCTTTATCTAAGAAAAGGTCGCAATATGATTCACTATCGAAAAAATGGTATAATATCGTGTCTCCTAAAATTGTTGTTCGTGATGATTCCCAGTCAAGAGATATGAGATACAATAATGAATTGTAACGGTCATTGTTGTATGCTAATGTATATACTGTATGCTCGTTTTTATCGATTAATAGTGAATTGCCCATAGCGATGGGATCTCCGGCAATTGTAAAATTAGTAACTTTTTCGCATTTAGCATTTGGATAATCGATTTTGTAAAGGTCATACAAGTTTTGGGGCAGCTCTTCCTGCTTTCCGGAAGGGGAGCCATAGCCACCCATTACCATCAGGACACTGTCTTCATAAAGTCCTGCTGCACTTAAATAGCGAGGCATTATTTGAGTTTTCAGGTCTGTGGTTTTCCATGTACCGTCAAATAAGTCCCGGACAATTAAATTTGCCTTGTATTGGTGCATACCATATCCGCCGAATAAAACCAGTTTATGATTTTTGTAATCTATAAAATGGTTGTGCTGTTGTATAGGTGGTAAAATCTCAGTTCCGGAACCAGACCAACTTTGGTTTTGGAAATTATAAATATTAAGGTCTGGAAATTGTGTACTATATGAAATCAGACAGTTTCTTTCTTTATCATATAACAGGGCACTTCCTCCTCCACATCGAAAAGGTGCACCTTTATTTGTTTTTACTCGGGATATTATATCTGTAGCAACAGAATAAGTTATTAGAGAATCTGCCGTTGCGATAAAAATGCGTCCTGAATCGCTATCATAAGCAATTTGTGGATTAGTTTCTTTGAAATGTATGGATATTACGGGTTTCCATGAAATGTGTTTGTCAATTTCCCATTCTCCGTTTTTTACTAATGCAATACAGCCGTCTACTTCATCTAAAACTGATGATTCGAGATGCTTTGCAAATTTCCAATGACGTAAGGTTTTTCCTTTTTCATCACATACTTTTAAGTCCCGGATTGCCATAGGGGGTACATCCGTTGTATAAAAATTACCGTGATGATTTTTGCCTAAATGCAATTGAGCATTTTTTAGGTTAGGAATTTGAAATGGTATTTTTGAAGTGGTTTCGTTAAAAGAGCACTCGATGTCCGATATGTTGAAGCGAATTTTTACAGGAAACCATTGTTTTTCGTCATAATTGCTGTCTAAATGAAACTCTTTATTGCAATAAATGTGCTGGGTACTGGCCACTACGAAGTTTACTTTCAATAAAGAAGTATTGGCAATGAAGTCCAAACTTAATGTATCATTACAAATAAGCCTGAAGATATATCCGTAGGTTCCTTCCGGTTTATTGTCTAAACGGAGGTCAAATTCAATAGTACTTCCCGGTTTTAAAAACAGGTTACAATTACTTAAATCAACACCGGTTCTTTGGTCTTGATTAACAGAGTGGGAACGGAAAGTAAGTCCGTAACGTATATTATTATTAGCAGATTCACTCTTTGTATTGAAAAAAGAATTGATAATTATGAGTAACAGAAGAATTCGTCTGTAAAGCATATTAAAAATATTTGTCTGAAAAAGATAATTCAATAATATGTCTTTTGTCTTTTTCCGAGTTTTAATGAATGTACTATATAGAACTGGATCGAATCTATAATAATAGTTTGTAGACTAATAATATAGTAATGTTTTGTAATGTGTGTAAATTCTATATGTATTGTTCAAATTTAACTAAAACTGTTATTAAAAATCACTAATCTAAGAATCTTTTGTATTTTCATAGTTGACAATCAGTAAAATACAAAATTGCCTTAAGACTTGTCGAGAAACAAAAATATAAAAATTTTCTGTATTACCGATATATTTTCTAAAGATTTCAAAAAACAAAAATAGATGATACATAACTATAAAGCTATCAGTGAAATTTTTACTGGATAAGAGAGAAATGTTTTAACGCTTTGGCAATACCTTCATTGTCTACCGTGTCAGTAATATATGAGGCGGCTTGCTTTACTTCGTCGGAAGCGTTACCCATAGCAACACCTATACGGGTATATTTCAGCATGGGAATATCGTTACCTCCATCTCCAAAAGAGATGGTCTCTTCTAAATTTATCTGATAATATTCCAATATATGTTTTATACCGGTACTTTTGTCAATGCCTTTTACATTGACATCTGCAAAATGGGGATTCCATCGGCTGGCTTCACAATGGATAAAAACAGTCTTTTGAAGTTCTTCTTCTTTTTGTTTGTCAACATATATGTTTATTTGTAAGATGTCTTTTTGAGCAATATCTTCTAAGGGTTTAATTTGAGGTACGGGAACATTTATTAATTTGCAAAGGTCGATGACTTGTTGATTGATAAAGTTTATTGCTGTATTGTCTTGTGTCGTAAACTGGCAAGGGAAATGTTCGGTCTCTTTTTGGTAACGAATGATTGCATTGATATCTTCTTTAGGAATAGAAGTTTTGTATATTACTTTTTTGTCAGAAGATATGCAGAATGCTCCATTTAATGTGATGATACCATCTATAATGATGTCCGTGGGTAAAGAAATCAAGAATAAAGGCCTTCCTGTGGCAATAAATATTTTCGTCCCTTGTTGCCTTAATTTTTTTATTGCATTTATGGTAGAATCAGGTATTAAGTGGGTATTGAAACTGATTAGAGTTCCATCTATGTCGAAAAATGCAGCTTTTATCATAACTTATTTTATTTGTAAAAATAATAAATATTTTACTTTTCAGGGGACTATAGAAGCATACCAATAACGAAATACTTTTTCTATTCCATTTTCGTCCTTTATTTTGTAATTCTGAATTTTTGCTCTATCTAATGAAAATTTAACAGGAGATTTGAATATTTTTCCATCATAGCAGAATGTATGGTATTCTCCGTTCTCGCCGCAAATGTCAATGTCCTTGGGAAAACTATTGAGTAAATCCATGTTGATTTCTTGGCCGATATATTCTTTCCCTAATTTTTCGGCATCGGTGGTAATAATAATGGTTTTTAACCCTGAGGATAAAAAATCTTTCATAATATTTTGTGAAGATTGTCCCCATAACGGTTCTACGACTTTGATACTGAACGGTTTTAGTTGTTTCTCCCGATAGGCTCGTATGTCTTCGAGGAAAATATCTCCGAAGACAAAGTAATTGACACCGAGGGATTTAAAATAAAGTACAGTTTCTGCCATATTTGTTTCGTAGTCGTTGATATCACCTTTAGGAGGGAGGTTTACAATATAGATGGGCAGTCCAATACTCTTTGCTTGAGCTTTGAGAAGAGAGACAGGAATTCTATGCATCGATGAGTATTGAGTTTCTTTATTTACGGTTGTGAGTAAAGAAGTTATTTCATAATTCTTATCTTGTAATATTTTGTATAAGGCGAGTGCCGAATCTTTCCCTCCGCTCCAATTGAATACAGCTTTTTTTCGATAAAGATTTGTCATATTAATTTTTTGATTTTATTGTTGGTAAGAAATGCGCTGACCAAGGTATAATATTCTGGGAGAATATTGTTTTTGCTCCACAATAGTTCAATACCCAATAAATCGGATGTAGTGTGTTCTATATCAAATCCCAGTGCCTCTAGAGAAGGTCTTATTTTTTGAGGATATATGCAAGGAAGATTTTTATTTCTTTTGCATTTCGAGGGGGTGCAAAAATGACATGTCCCGGCAAAACAAGCTCGGCTTTCCGGATATTTGTTTTCTAAAGTAAGAAGGAGGGGGTCGAGCTGGCCTCTGACTTTGGTTAATAAATTCTGTTCGTATAAGATGAGTTCTTCTTTAGTAGCAAAAGAACGCTCAAATTGGGAAGGAAAAATTTGAGTACCTATAATCCAAATTGAGGTATATTTTAGTAAGTAAGCTTTTGTCTCGAAATCGAACGGAGGACAGCTCCAACAGGAGTTATACATTTTGCACTCTTTGCAGAATTGTATAAATTTTTGAGGATTATGATAACGTTCTATGTATAGGTCTGTATTTATACAGACGGATTTTTCTTTTATGGTATACATATCGGTTTTTGTATTGTAATTACATACTGTCATTTCTTTTTGACGAGGGTTTCTTTTTGATTGTACTTTTTCCCAAAAGTACTTCCGATATGGTATTTTACCAAGAGAAGCAGTTATTATTTTATTGGTATAGATAAGAAATGAGACAGGAATAGAATAAGAAAATAACAAAAGCGGAGAGAGTTTTTCAACTTTCTCCGCTTCAGTACCCAGACCCGCATTTGAAATATATAAATTGGGAACAATCCTATTAAATAGAAAATCAAAGAAAAATAAAGCATTATACACTAATATTCAATACATTATAAACACACACTTAGTTAATTCTATTTAATCGGATTGAAATAAATTCGGGATGATTGGGAACAATTTGGGAACAATTTATATATTTGTACCGTTACTAAAAATCCCGATTATGAAAGCAACAGCCTTTATCCGAAAATCCGCAAGTAAAAACGACACCAATAGTGTAGCTACAATCTATTTCCGATTAAGAGATGGTAAAAAGGACATTAAAGCTGCCAGTGAGCTGACAATTAACCCAAATCACTGGAGTAGCGAGAAGCAAGGTTATAAAGACAGAGTAGCCCTTGTTCATGAAGAAAAGAAACTGGCACTGAACAACGAAGTACAGAACATCATCAACCTGATAAGTCAAGAGTACACACCGGAAGCTGACAGCGAATGGCTAAGCACACTCATAGACAAATATCATCATCCAAACAGATATAAAACAGAAGAAGAGATTGCAGCGGAAACCAAACCCACCTTGCTGGATTTGTTTGCTGAATTTCTTGTCAAGCATAAATTATCAGAAGTTCGCATCAAGAACTTTCGAGTAGTACAACGTGCGTTAGCACGTTATGAACTATATGTAAGGGCAACGAAGAGAGGACAAAAGGGCTTTATCCTTGACGTGGATTTGGTAACACCTGACACGCTTCGGGATATGTGGGATTTCTTTCAGAACGAATACCAGTACTATGAACTTTACCCGAGCATTTATGAAGCCATTCCCGAAAAGAGGACACCACAACCCAGAAGCAAGAACACGCTGATAGACTGTTTTTCAAGAATACGTACATTCTTCTTGTGGTGCTTCGATAACAAGCGTACCACAAACAGACCTTTCGACAAATTCCCGATAGAAGAATGTACATACGGTACACCTTATTATATAACACTTGAAGAGAGAGATAGAATTTTCAATGCCGACCTTTCAGCTACCCCACAACTGGCAATACAGAGAGATATATTCATATTTCAGACACTGATAGGATGTCGGGTGAGCGACCTCTACCGAATGACCAAACTAAATGTGGTCAATGAAGCCATAGAGTATATTCCCAAGAAAACCAAAGAGGGGAATCCGGTTACGGTACGTGTTCCACTTAACGACAAAGCGAAGGAAATCCTTGAACGCTACAAAGAATATGAGGGAAAACTGTTGCCGTTCATATCCGAGCAAAAGTACAATGATGCCATAAAAAAGATATTCAAGTTGGCTGGAGTTGACCGCATCGTAACAATCTTAGACCCGTTGACGCACAACGAAATCAAACGACCAATTTATGAAGTGGCAAGCAGCCATCTGGCAAGACGTACATTTATCGGCAATATCTATAAAAAAGTGAAAGACCCGAACCTCGTTTCCGCACTGTCGGGACACAAGGAGGGAAGTAAAGCTTTCAGACGATACAGAGATATTGACGAAGAAATGAAGAAAGACCTTGTAAAACTATTAGACTGATACTTGTATGGGACAACAAGAATATGATAATTTCAAAAGACTGATAAAGGAATGGCTCGACAGCCATCCGGATGAATATGCCGATTTCGTAGAAGAAATGAACGACAAGAAGTTCAAAGGATTCTTCAATATTTTCAATACGGCTGTAAGGCTTGTTCCGAAATATAAAGAAGCAGCACGCAAGAGAATAGGCGATGATAGAAACCCTGATTTCGAGGAATTGGAAAATGTCCTTTTACAATCAGACCTTGCCGAGAAGATAGTGAATGAGTTTCATACCCCGAACAAGAGAAGCATTGTTCCTGCCATGCTTGCATGGCTCTATTACGGACGAAGCTATGAATGCATGGTGGAACAGGGTGAGGAACTGACCAAAAAAAAGGATATTCCCACCTTATACAAATGGCTTGTTTCCGGCATGGTCAAGTTCATTATCAGAAAAAGCATCGCCAATGGCATGAGAACCAAAGAGGACTGGCAAGTATTCAGGAAGCAACAGAAAGCCATTGAGGAAAATACTCTTGTGGAATGGGCAATAGAAGAAGATGAAGACATGGACGAGGAAGAAACAGATATGTTGCAGGAAGAACAGCCAAAGACCGCAGGGCGCAAAGCCGACACACGCACGTTGCCCGAACTTCTGATAGAAAGGCATGACATACTGATTGAAAGAATTGGCACACGATTAAAAACCCATGCTACGGAAACAGATATAGCACGGCTGTTTATCGCACTGGTGGAATACCGCTTTATGCGGAAGTGTCCCATCAAGACTTTCAGAAACGCACTGCACGAGCAATTCAATGAACAAGAAATCGTCCACGAAAGAGGCATTCAGAAAGCATACAAAAATCTCATTTCACCACTCGGAAACAGCAAGAAACTGGTAAAAGACATTGGTGAAGACCATGAAGCCATCGAGGAATTGAAAGCCTATCTATCCAATTGAAACTCGTTTAATTCGCTTTTCGTTTTTACGAATTTAACGAATTGAATATCATTGTTTTACGATTGTTTTTCATTATATATTTGCGCCACTATCCTAATCGGGGTAGTGGCTTTTCGTTTATAATACTGCCGAAACGAGAAGTCTTACAACCGGCAGTTTCAAGAAGCCTATGACAGACATATTGGCAATTATCCAAAACGGAAACGGCAACATCAAGTTGGAAGTAACAGGAGAAGATTTGCTATTATTCTCCAACCAGTTAATCAGCCGTGCGAAGCATGAACTTTCTACCGCCATTGCGGAAGCAAGAAAGGAGAAGTATCTAACCAAAGAGGAAGTGAAAACGATGTGCGGTGTTTGTGATACCACACTCTGGCACTGGTCTAAGAAAAACTATCTGAAGCCTGTAAAGGTTGGAAACAAGGTCAGATACCGACAATCCGACATTCAGAGAATTTTAGGTGAACACAACCCTTTAATCTAAGCCTATGAAGGAGGAAGAATATATGCGCGTAGGAACAACTTTGTACAAGGTGGTCAATCAGCCATGCGCTAATGGCGGTTATGAAAAGAAACGTGTCGTATGGAACAACAGCACATTACGGCAGGACTATGGAAAGAACTATCTTGCCACCGTCCCCAAGTATGACGGCTTTTGCACCGTTCCCAACCATTTGAACTACCAAAAGGAGATTGAGGGATTTCTGAACCTTTACGAGCCTATAGAGCATAAACCGCAGCAGGGGGACTTCTCCCACATCCAATCCTTGATGCGGCACATCTTCGGGGAACAATACGAGCTGGGTATGGACTATATGCAACTGCTGTATCTACAGCCGACACAGAAGCTGCCTATTATCCTACTTGTTTCAGAAGAACGAAACACAGGCAAAAGCACGTTCTTGAACTTCCTGAAAGCCGTGTTTGAGAACAACGTGACTTTCAACACCAACGAAGATTTCCGCAGCCAATTCAATTCCGACTGGGCAGGAAAGCTGCTAATCGTCGTGGACGAAGTTTTGCTCAACCGCAGGGAAGACAGCGAACGGTTGAAAAACCTGAGCACCACTTTCACCTACAAGATGGAAGCCAAAGGCAAAGACCGAACGGAGATTGCTTTCTTCGCCAAGTTCGTGCTATGTTCCAACAACGAATATCTGCCCATACTCATAGACGCAGGAGAAACACGCTACTGGGTGCGGAAGATAATGCCGTTGCAGAGTGATGATACCAACTTTCTGCAAAAGCTAAAAGCGGAAATACCCGCATTTCTTTATTTCCTGACCCAAAGGGAACTATCCACAACACAGGAAAGCCGTATGTGGTTCAACCCAAGACTGACACATACCGCAGCCTTGCAGAAAATAATCCGAAGCAACCGCAACCGACTGGAAATAGAAATGACCGAGTTGTTGCTTGACATCATGTCGAACATGAACGTGGAAAGCGTATCATTCTGCCTGAACGACCTTGTAACCTTGCTACTCTATTCACAGGTCAAGGTTGAAAAGTATCAAGTGAGGAAAGTTGTGCAGGAAGTATGGAAACTTACTTCCGCACACAATTCGCTATCCTACACCGCTTATGAGTTCGCACCCCATCGTGAGTGCCACTATGAGCCGAAAAGGAAAACTGGTCGGTTTTATACGGTAACGAAAGAACAACTGACCGCTATCTAATTATTTTGATGAAATGATGAATAAGGGAAGTAATATATTGCCTTACAGATAGATATGTATTCATCAAACACTCATCAACAACGATTGCTGATGAAAAAAGAAAACATCATTTCTCTTTTGGCAAGCAATCTGATGAGAAAAAGATGAGCCGATATAACGCTGTTTAACAGTGTGTTAAATTCCAAATTCATCAAATCATCATTTTTTCATTCACCAACAAATCCGCAAGAAAATGACAATAGAAGAAGCTAAAAGCATACGAATAGCTGACTACCTGCACAGCTTGGGTTATTCACCAGTAAAGCAACAAGGTATCAACCTTTGGTACAAATCTCCGTTTCGGGAAGAGAGTGAAGCATCGTTCAAAGTGAATACCGAACGTGAACTATGGTATGACTTCGGTTTGGGAAAGGGCGGAAACATCATTGCACTGGCTGCACATCTGTACGCTACCGACCATGTACCTTACATCTTGAAACGGATAGCAGAGCAGACACCGCACGTGCGCCCGGTATCTTTTTCTTTTGGCAAGCAAAGCTCTTCTGAGCCGAGCTTCCAACAGTTGGAGATTATTCCACTGTCATCTCCTGCCCTGCTTGCCTACTTGCAAGGTAGAGGAATAAATACAGAACTGGCGAAAAGAGAATGTAGTGAAGCCCGTTTCACCCACAACGGCAAGCGGTACTTTGCCATCGCCTTTCCCAATGCTTCGGGTGGGTTTGAGGTTCGCAACCGCTATTTCAAGGGCTGCATCGCTCCAAAGGAAATCTCCCACATCAGACAGTCTGGGAAAGCGAGGAATACCTGTTATGTGTTCGAGGGATTTATGGACTACCTCTCCTTTCTGACATTGAGACAGGAGAGCTGCCCAAATTATCCGGAGTTGGACGGACAGGACTATATCGTATTAAATTCCGTATCGAATGTGAATAAAGCTCTCTATCCGTTGGGCAGCTACGAACGCATCCACTGTTTTTTTGATAACGACCATGCAGGCATGGAAGCCCTCCAACAAATCCGCAAGGAATACGGCAGAGACCGATACATCCGTGACGCTTCACAGACTTACAGCGGATGCAAGGACTTGAACGAATACTTACAGAAACAGGCTGAGAAAAAAGGGCAGCTCCAATCTGTCAAAGAAGTGAGCAGCCAGTCACCGAAAAAGAAAAACGGCTTTCGGTTATAGCCCACTATAACTACACGCTCCGCTTTCGTAGTTGTGGGCTCTCCCGAGGGGATTAGGGCTTTGCCCTAATGACCCACTCAGGGCGTTTCACCCCTGAGAACCCCGAGCAAAGAGTGACCCTCTCTTTGCAATCTCCGCTTATGGGTTACCCCTAAGAAATCTCGTGCAAATGAGAGCAGAGGCAAGCTTGCTTGACCTATGCCGAATGCAGCCGAGATTCATAAAATAACCCCTCTGCGAAAGCGAGCAGAATAATCAATTGCAAACAAAGAAAAGAAGCTATGGCAACAAAATCAAGCATACATATCAAACCTTGCAGAATCGCATCGAGCGAGGCGCACAACCGAAGGACTGCCGAATACATGCGCAATATCGGAGAGTCCAGAATCTATGTCGTTCCCGAACTTTCCACCGATAACGAACAGTGGATAAATCCCGACTTCGGCACTCCCGAACTGCGAACTCATTATAACAATATCAAGCAAATGGTCAAGGAAAAGACCGGACGTGCCATGCAGGAAAAGGAAAGAGAACGTAAGGGAAAGAATGGAAAGATTATCAAGGTGGCGGGATGTTCACCCATCCGTGAAGGAGTATTGCTCATCAGACCGGACACCACACTAACTGATGTACGCAAATTCGGTGAAGAGTGCCAAAGACGCTGGGGCATCACTCCGCTACAAATTTTCCTGCACAAAGACGAAGGACATTGGCTGAACGGTCAGCCGGAAGCGGAAGATAAAGAGAGCTTTCAAATCGGGGGCAGATGGTTTAAGCCGAACTATCATGCTCATATCGTCTTCGACTGGATGAACCACGAAACTGGAAAGAGCCGAAAGCTCAATGATGAGGATATGGCAACCATGCAGACCCTTGCTTCCGATATTCTGCTGATGGAACGTGGGCAGGCAAAAGCTGTCACTGGTAAGGAGCACTTGGAGCGAAACGATTTCATCATAAAAAAACAGAAAGCCGAACTGCAACGTATAGAGGAAACCAAGCGACACAAGGAGCAACAGGTAAGCCTTGCCGAGCAGGAACTCAAACAAGTAAAAGCAGAGATACGCACGGACAAACTCAAAAGTGCAGCTACCGATGTAGCCACTGCCATAACCAGCGGTGTCGGTTCTCTTTTCGGAAGTGGTAAATTAAAAGATTTGGAACAAGCCAACGAAAGTTTACGCTATGAAATTTCCAAGCGTGACAAAAGCATTGATGACTTAAAAGTTCAGATGCAACAAATGCAGGAACAGTATGGCAGACAAATTCGTAATCTTCAAGGAGTACATAATCAAGAACTTGAAGCCAAAGACAAGGAAATATCACGATTGAGTACCATTCTCGAAAAAGCATTCTGTTGGTTCCCATTGCTCAAAGAAATGCTGAGAATGGAAAAACTATGCTATGTCATTGGCTTTACCAAGGGGATGGTTGATTCTCTTTTATACAAAAGGGAAGCAATCAGGTGCAGCGGAAAAATCTATTCCGAAGAGTATAGACGGAGATTTGAAATAAAAAATGCCACTTTCAAAATTGAGCAAAGTCCGGTTGATGGGAACAAGTTGGTACTAACCATAAACCGACAGCCAATAGGTGAATGGTTCAAGGAGCAATGGGAGATACTAAGGCAAGGTTTGCGACAGTTTGCGGAAGAGCCCCCAAAAAGTAGAGGAATGAAGCTATAAACCATCTATATTGCTGAATCACAAAAGAAATGCACTTCATTATAGGCTAATGAATGGCATTTTTTATAATTTTGTAACTGGAGTATTTTAATTAGTATCCTTGTACATATGGAACAACATAAGCTATTAAAAGAATATCTTGAAATCTTTTCACGGTTTTCTGCAAATGGACTTTCCAAGCAGCAACGTAAGCAGCGGCATGTTTTACTTTCTACATGGGAAAAGAATATATATAGTGAGCCATTGCCTACACTCGAAGAACTTGAAGAGTTTAGAAAATTGCATGGTAATTATTGCCTCAATCCTATTTTTGTACGGAAAGCTATTGTTCAAACGGTCCAAAAGGATATTGAAGCAGGAGGTATTGAGGGTATTCGTTTCCTATTCAGATGCTTTCAAGGTCATGAAGGGACTTATTGCAATACTAATAATGTACTCTATATGTTTTGCGAAGTTCTTCGTTTTGAATATCAGCCACGACAATTAGCAGATAAACTATTGGATCAATATCCTGACAATGAATTTGCTATAAAATACAAATATCATACTTTGAAATACTTTTTAGAGTTCTCTTTACACGAAATGCCGACAGGTGTACTTAATGGTATGGACGGTGCGGACATAGATGATATTTCTGGAATGTTACTTTCGGTTGATGAATTTCAAGTTATATCCAATAGATTAGGATATGACGACAAGGCTCTGATAAATGAATGCCGTATCTTCTATCCTGCATACAAGGAATACCTTCAATGTTATACCCAGTATAACGGCTTTGAGGATTATTTGATAAAGAACGAAGTTTTAAATCATGAAGCTTACTGATAAACATTATTACAATCAAGAATTCAAGAAAACTCCGTTTTATAATGGAGGCTTTGTTGTATGGTGGACAAACAAGATTTTTGAACGATGTCGTTTTGAAGGTTGCGACTTTACCGGTGTTGTAGCAAGAGGCTGTTACTTTAATGACTGCGTTTTCAAAAGAGGAAAGCTACAGCATTTTTATATAGGTTCTACCACACTTGTATTGCACCGTAGAACAGTTTATCATCATTGCACATTCGAACGAGTAAAGTTGCGTCATTTCGGAATTGCAGATTTTTATAACTGCACATTCATTAATTGTGATTTCCAAACAGCCTTTATTGCTGCCTCATTTGCTCATTGCAATTTTATCGGAGAGGTTGCCAACTGTGTGTTCTGTGGTCCTCAATATGATAGATATTATTATGAAAATCGGCTCTATTATTGGGTTTCCAATAAAGGTAAGTTACATGATGTGGATTTTACCAAAGCAAGTCTGATCGACGTTGACTTTCGCGGTGGCATAGATTTATCAACGACTAAATTCCCGACAGATTATGAAACTGACCGATAAGCGATTTTGGATATTTGAAGCAATCGTGTTGGCATGTACTACGATGTGCATTTTTATCATGTGGATCAATCATCTCATTTTTTTTAACTTAATGGTCGTTGTGTTTTATATTTTATTCCTTGCCGGTGGCATCATAGCGTGGAAGTTATATAAAGGCAACCAATGGTGGAAATTAGCTGGATATTTGTTCCTAATTACAACGGCAATTCTTTCCTTTGGACTGTTCTGCTTTGTGTGGGATTGGAATGATAATGGTGGATGCCCTGCGAATATTCCTCCTGACGAAGGATCTTATATTACTGCTAATGAACTGGTCGGAATTATAATGCTGTTATGGACTATATTCGTTCCTATACTCTCTTGCGCCATTTCATATATAGCCAAACGATTATTATATACAAACAAAGAGATTAAGAATGATATTTCGACAGAAAAGTAATGAAACAATGAAAAGGGATGCTAAATCCCTACCAAAATTAAATATTAAACGACAGGTCGTTACACATTAATTAGAAATTACTAACGATACTTATGGAGAAAAAGATACAAGTGAAGAAACAAAAGAAATCCCGTGAGACCTTCTGGAACAAGTTCAGGAGGAATCCTTTGTTTTATCTGTTTCTGCTGTTTTTTTTGATAAAAGGAGGTTATGAAACCTACAACAATTATCGTTTGGGAAGAGACGGAATATGTACTACGGCTGTTATATATAAAAACGGCAAGAGATGTTATATGCACTATAAATTTCAGGTTGATGGCGTTGCCTACTATGGTAAAGAATGGACAAGTAAAACCATTGGAGATACCGTGTCAATAGTGTATTTGCCATCCAATCCGAAAATCAATAGAAGCAACAAGATAATCAAAAAGAATTGTAATAAATTGTAAGTAGCTACTTTTTAAACGAATGGTATGAAAAAGAAGAAGATTACAAAATACAAAATTTACAGGAATCAAATAATGAATTCTAAATCTCTTTTTTGAAGCAAATCGAGCCATTCCATCATTGTTATTATGACCGATATATAAAAAACAATAACCCTGAAGTTTGCTTGTTCAGCAGGGACAACAGGGTCTTACGTTTGCAAATATAGTTATTAATTTCTATTTTTGCAAGAGAAATCTTGTTTTTAAACTTATACCAAATGAAATATGACGAATGTTTGCAGGTACTATCCCCGGCAAGATTAAATAAATACGCACAAGCAAGTGGCTATGAAAAAGCCAAAACCTTGCGCCTATACCAATATAACATCAAGTTGAGCCAACGTTTTTATGGGGTTATCGGTATGTTTGAGATAATGCTACGCAATGCTATAAACGCTCACTACAAACAATACTTCAATGATGATAATTGGATAATCAACCAAGCAAGACCCAATGGATTGCTTGAACAGGAAGCATCCGAAATAGTACGCATACAGCGCACTTATACCAATATGGGGGTGTACAACAACGATAAGATGGTAGCTTCCTTTACATTTGGTTTCTGGACTTATCTGTTTACAAGACGCAATTACCGCATAGGAGGAAAAACACTTCTTCAAATATTCCCCAACAAAGCGCATGGTTTAAAGCAAACAGACATCTACAACCAACTAACTGCCATCCGTGAATTTCGTAACCGAATAGCACATCATGAACCTATCTGCTTCAACGCTACACGTGCCATAGATACAAAATATGCCAAAGAGCATTATGAGTTAATACGAACCTATATAGAATATATGGGATTTGATTCAGATTCTGTATTGCGAATGGTAGAAAAGCCCGATTCTATACTAAAAGTAATAGATGGCATGAAATAAATGCCACATCTTTGGTGGAATGCATAAGGATGATTGGGAACAATTTGGGAACATCTCCGACAAAAAGAAAAAGCTAAGTAATAAATTATCAATTACTTAGCCTTTCTTTCTGTACCCAGAGCCGGTACATAAGTATGAACCAGTTCCTATTTTCATGATCATTTTACATACCCCTTTTTTTTCATCTTGCCACTCCTGGCCTTCTTCACAATTAATGTCAACCATGCAACTTCCTGAAATATTTTCAGTGTTATCATTGTCTTCTCTTATTTCGAGATGATTATATCCATAACCGATTTCTTCAATCTCAATGCAGGGTTTATCGGAAGATGACTGTTCATTGGAGGCAACGTATTCGAGGATAACTTCTTCACCTGCAACGAACTCTGTTACGAATTTTCCGCCTTTAGGATTGGTGTAATGATCAAATGCTCCAAGTATTTGGGTATGTTGAGCATTGTATATATATAATTTTCCGCCTTCAGGTATGTAAAATTTATTATAATATAGAGCTATTGCGAGAGCATTATTTGCAGAAATATGTATTTGCCAAATTTTTTCTCCTCCAGGTAGTGTTTTCCAAATTCCATTGTTGGAGATAGATAGACCTGCAGGTAATAATATGGCTATACGAGGTGGATTACCATCTTGTTCGTTTAATAAATCGTCAGATAAAAGATCATCGATACTAAAAGGCACATAAATATCATGAATATCGGAAATAGAACTGCGCGTTTGTGGATATTTGAAGCTTGGAGGTATACCTCCAATTCCCAATTGGGCATGGGTTCCGGTAACTAGGCACAATAATAATATGAATATTGCCCCCAAACGAAATATATAAGAACGATATGCCATGCGTAATAATGACTATTTTTCCGGCTGCAATAATACAATTTTTTTGTTAAAGATGAATCAAATGTCCGTTAATAACCATTTATATATTTATTCCTTCTTTAAATTGAAATGAAGAATTTTGTGTATGGATTACAGAGTTGATATGTTGACGTAGATTTATATCTTTAGGTAAATTCATTTTAGTTCGTATATTACTTCGTATAGTAGTAACAGTGGATAAGGTTATGTTTAATGCTGCACTAATTTGGGAAACCGTCATTCCTCGAATAATGAAAAGGCAAACTTCAAGTTCGCCACAAGTCAAGTTCGGATAGTGAGAAAGAAGGATGGGAGAATATATTTGCTCATCTCTGACTAGTTGACGGGCTTGTGAAGCAATACGCTGAGAAATATTTTTATTTATTAATTTTAGTACTGATAATGTTTTATCTGCGGAGATATGTTTGTTTTTGAGGCTTTCTATGAGCACATTCCAGTCTTGATGGCCGAGGTGGGCAAAATCTATGATTTCATTTTTTTCATCTTGAAGCGATATATCCTTATCTTCGATCAAATAGAGCGTGTTATATATTTTATTTCCAAGAATTGCTAATCCTAAAAAAGCTAATATTACAATATAAGTATATTGGGATAGATGGATATTTTGCGTAATGATTGTGCTCACAATATAAGTTACAACTGACAATATAGAAATGTAGAATGTGGAAAAACGTAGATATGCTAATACTGCACCGGAAGTTAAAATCATCATAATGGTTAGACGAGTAAGTATAAATAAAGATGATTGTTGTAGGTTCACGGTAGCCTCGTAAATCATCTCAGCTGCAACTTCTGTAGACATAATTAATAAGAAAGCATTTATAGCTTTCCTATATGAAACTTTTTTTGTAAAAGAAAGGATGTGTAAAAGTGCTATAACAATAAGTTGTAGAATATTACCGTAAGTGTAAAATTCGGAGTTGATTCCGGTATCGAAAATAAGTGCAATCATTACTCCTGCTGTGTAACAAACACTCATATAAAAGAAAGCAAGTTTGGCTTGTTTATTGAGGAATAGATATCTTTTATTGTTTTTTTTATATTCAGAGTTATTATTGTCAGAAATATTAGTGATATTCATACATTATTTTTCTTTTCGATTTAAATGTTTCCACATTTTTTTATTATTCCATTTTAACCGTCCTAGAAATGTTCGTAAATCTGGAAATCGTGTATAATGCCTTTGTACATCGATAGAGAGGGGATCTGCAAAAAAAGATAATAATTCGCTCTCTTTACCAAATTGTTCAGGATAGAGAACAACTAAGTTATTACCTGCAAAATAACGAGATAAGAATCCTGGCAACTTATCAAACTCAGGATTATGGGAGACAGATGTTCTTCGAGCACTAACAACAATAAATAAATCATCTTGTAATACTATTCCGGTAAGCATAAGAATGTCTTCCCAGTTTTCAAGAATTTCAAATTCATTTCTAATGCGATATCCTCCTTGTTTCAATACAGCTTTTAGTTGTACAATAGTGCTAGGGTGAGCATAGAAGATAGCTCGACATCCTATTTGTTTTGCCATATTGGCTATTCTATCTATCCATTTTACGAATCCAGTTTCAAATTCTGCTTTTTCGGGTACCGCAATGACAATTCTGGTGATTGTATTGATAGGTATAATGCATTTTGCGATAAATATCATTTTATTTGTCCCTTTTAGTAGGGATTCTGTTTTGTTCCCGAAAAAGCTATCTACAATATTTGCTTTGTGATGTAGTCCGATAACAAGTTCCGAAATATCTTTTTCTTTCATTGAGTGTAGTATACCACTGGCAATATTAATATCAAAACGATAAATAGGTTCGAGCCGGGTATCAGCTGAAGAGGCAACTTTTGCTGCCGTTCGTAATGCATTTTTTGCTTTAAACCCGGGACCATCGCCTGCATTTGTGTCATCGGTTACATGTATGGCATAGAGAGGGCTTTTCTTTTTGGGGCTTTTTAGTAATAATGCTATGTTAATTAAGTTTTCTATAGTAGCAGGATTGGCAACGGGGATCAATATTCTTTCTTCTCCAGTATCTAAGTTAGTAGTTTGGTCTTCGGTCATTTGTCGAGTCACTATTTTTCTTGCAGCTTTTTCTGTTACAAATGAGCTAATAGTACAGGTGACCAATATCATAACGATAGTCCCATTGAGGACATTAGTATTGAAAATACCTAAATCGTGCCCAATGAGTACAGCTGCTAATGTCGCTGCCGCTTGGGCATTACTTAGCCCAAATATCATATCTCGGTCTACTTTAGGAAGTTTGAATGTCTTTTGCGTGAGCCATGCTGCTATCCATTTGGACAAAGTTGCTACGATGGACATATTTAATGCGACAATAATTGCATCACTACTATTAAATACTACTTGAAGGTCGATAAGCATACCCACTCCAATAAGAAAATAGGGTATAAAGAGAGCATTTCCTACAAATTCGATTCGATTCATTAACGGAGAAACTGCAGGTATGAAACGATTTAGAACTACACCTGCGAAAAATGCACCGATTATTGCTTCCAAGCCTGCGATTTCGGCAAGAAATGATGCTGCAAAAACTAAAGCTAAAACATAAATATATTGTGTAACATTATCACTGTATTTTTTAAAGAACCAGCGGGTTATCCTTGGATATGCATATATGATAAATGCGGTATATACAGTTACGGATAGAGTAAGCCGTATCCAGAAAACATTATTGATATTACCTTGTGCCATTCCGGCGATTACGGCAAGGATAATAAGTGCTCCTAATACAGTTATGATAGTTCCTGCAATCGTCGTTGTTACAGAAGTTTCTCTGGCTACCCCGTATCGGCTGACTATCGGATATGCAACTAAAGTATGGGATGCATACATACTTGCCAATAAAATTGAAGTTGTCCAATTAAAGTGCAGAGTATAGTAACTAATAAAAGTTCCTATAATCATTGGAACTAAAAAGGTATATAATCCAAAGACAATACCTTGAGTTTTATTTTTTTTGAAGTCGTTGATGTCCATTTCGAGCCCTGCGAGAAACATGAGGTATAATAACCCTACATTTCCGAATAATTGAAAGCTACTATCTCGTTCAAGTAGCCCAAATCCATATGGCCCAATGATAATTCCTGCAATAATGAGTCCAATAATATGAGGTATGCGTAACCTGTTGAGTAGAAGTGGTGCGAACAAGATAATGGTCAGTACTATAAAGAATATTAGCACAGGATTGGTAAATGGAAGTGCAGGTAGAGTACTGGCTATATCCATGGTTAAAGTTATTTATATTTGCTGAATAGATTTTCTATTTTTTATATGACAAAAATAGAAAAAAATGTTTAATGAAAAAAGAGTAGAATACTTACAATTTATAATATAATAAAGGCCTATATATAAATTTTTGATGTTATCTGCTTGGAATCTTGCAAAATGTTTTAATTTTGCGAGAATAATGCAAATAATGTAATGAATTTGAGGCTTTGGGAACCTCAATAAACAAGAAAAATAATAAATATCTAAATTGAAGAGAAAATGAGAGTAGCTATTGTAGGTGCAAGTGGAGCAGTAGGACAAGAGTTCCTTCGTGTGTTGGACGAGAGAAATTTTCCATTGGACGAGTTGCTGCTATTTGGTTCTAAACGTAGTGCTGGAACTTTGTATACATTTCGTAATAAAGAAATTATAGTAAAAGAACTCCAGCACAATGACGATTTTAAAGATGTAGATATTGTCTTTACATCAGCCGGAGCTGGAACCTCTAAGGAGTTTGCCCAAACAATAACTAAATATGGTGCTGTAATGATAGATAATTCAAGTGCTTTTAGGATGGAAGATGATATCCCTTTGGTTGTTCCCGAAGTAAATGGGGCTGATGCTAAGATGCGTCCGCGTGGTATTATTGCAAATCCAAATTGTACAACTATACAGATGGTTGTAGCTTTACAAGCAATAGAGAATATTTCACATATAAAAACGGTACATGTATCGACTTATCAGGCTGCTAGTGGTGCAGGTGCAGCTGCTATGGCGGAACTTAAACATCAGTATGAACAGCTGATTAATGGAGAAACTCCTACGATAGAAAAATTCGTATATCAACTGGCTTATAATGTTATACCTCAGGTAGATGTCTTTACAGACAACCTTTATACAAAAGAAGAAATGAAAATGTATAATGAAACACGTAAGATTATGCATTCAGATGTAAAAGTCAGTGCAATGTGTGTACGGGTTCCAGTAATGAGGGCTCATTCAGAGTCTATTTGGATTGAGACAGAACGCCCGGTGTCTGTGCAGGAAGCAAAAGAAGCTTTTGCAAAGGCCGATGGTGTTATATTGATGGATGAACCTGAAAATAAGCGATATCCAATGCCATTAGATATTGCTGGAAAAGATGGTGTATATGTAGGACGTGTGCGTTCAGATATATCGAATCCTAAAGGGTTGACTTTCTGGGCAGTGAGCGATCAGATTAAAAAAGGTGCAGCCTTAAATGCTGTGCAGATAGCAGAATACTTAATAAAAGAAAATGCGTTGTAAATTTTATAGTCAGGCAAGAAACGGGGAGAAAACTGAGAGAATGTTTGCTCCCCGTTTTTCTTTTTTTACCTTTGTATAGATTGTATAAAAAAGAAAAAATGCAAGTACCTGAATTTTTGAAAGCAGGCGATAAGGTAATGGTTATTTCTCCGTCTGGAAAGATAGAAGAAGAAATAGTAAAAAAAGGAATAAATGTTTTATCTGATTGGGGGTTGAATCCGATATTAGGTATGGCGTGCCTCAGTAGGCGTGGACGTTTTGCTGGTGATGATAATGTTCGTTTTTCTGATTTGAAAAGTGCGTTACTTTCTGAAAATATAAAAGCCATATTTTGTAGTCGAGGAGGATATGGAGCAGTTCATTTGTTAGAGAAAATTCCAGATAGAATGATTTCCTCTTTACCAAAATGGCTTATTGGATATAGTGATATTACACTTCTACATGCAGCTTTTAGAAAGGCAGGGGTTATATCTTTGCATGCACCGATGATGAAACATTTGGCTGAAGAAAAAGACGATATTTCTTCAAATATGTTACGTGATATACTTTTTGGAAACTTTGCTGGTTATACAGTAGGAAAACATATGTTAAATCGCCAAGGAAATGCATGTGGAGCCCTTTTTGGAGGAAATCTTTCGGTTTTATTAGGTTTACGGGGCACTCCTTATGACCAAATAAAAAAAGGAGATATTCTTTTTGTTGAGGATATAGGAGAGCGCCCATATCATTTAGAAAGAATGTTTTATAATCTAAAGTTAGGAGGAGTATTAAAATCTCTTTCTGGACTAATAGTAGGACAATTTACAGACTATGAAGAAGATCTCTCGATAGGAATGACCGTATATGAAATGATAAGTGGTATGGTAAAAGATTACGATTATCCGGTATGTTTTAATTTTCCGGTAGGGCATGTGAAAAATAATTGGCCTATGTTGGAAGGTATGAAAATGAATCTGGTAGTAACAGAAAGAGATGTTGTATTAAAGCCTGGTAAATAATGATTCTTAGCATTTAATTTTTATATTTACGACATAGATTTGTAATGAATATGGATATATTGAAAATAGCTTTATTGGGAGGAACAATATTCTCATTTATAAGTTGTGGTGCGCAGTCTCATAAGCAAAATATGAATGCCGAGTCAGAAGAGTTAAAAAGAATTGAAATGAGTGTTCCTGCTTTTGAAGAGGATAGTGCATATAAATATATGCAACAACAAGTTGATTTTGGTTTTCGAATACCGAATACTCCGGCTCATAGGGTTACAGCAGAGTTTCTTGCTTCGGAGTTGGAACGTCATGGGGCAGATGTTTTTATACAAGAAGCTAGAGTTACAGCCTATAATGGGACAATTTTGAATGCTAAAAATATAATAGGATCATATTCTCCTGAGAAAAAAGACAGAGTATTATTATTTGCACATTGGGATTCACGTCCTTATGCTGATAATGATCCAGATGAAGCAAATCATCAAAAGCCTATTATGGGTGCAAATGATGGAGCAAGTGGGGTCGGTGTGCTTCTTGAAATTGCACGATTGGTGGGAGAGCGATTACCCAATATAGGCATAGATATTATATTTTTTGATGCAGAAGATTATGGTCAACCTTATTTTTATGAAGGGCCAGATAATGAGAATAGTTGGGCATTAGGAACTCAATATTGGACTGCTCGTCCTCATAGACCTGGGTATCGAGCACGTTATGGAATTTTGCTAGATATGGTTGGTGGAAAGGATGCTATTTTTGCTCGTGAAGGTTTTTCTCAACGGTATGCTAGCGGTATCAACGATAAAGTTTGGTCTGCTGCTCAGCGCTTAGGATATGGAAAATATTTTGTGAATACAGAGGGCGGATATATAACAGATGATCACGTATATGTCAATAGGATGGGTATCCCCAGCATAGATATTATCCAATATGACCCGAATACAGAAACTGGATTTTGTAAGCAATGGCATACATTAGATGACACTATGGATTTTATAGATAAAGAAACCTTAAAGGCTGTAGGACAGACAGTTTTGGAAATAATATATAATGAATAGATAGTTTTATAAAGAGATTTGGATTTGTCTTTTTGTTGTATATGTCTTTAAAAAAGTGTAATATTGTGCTGTAAAATGCAATAAGTTATGACAATAAATGAGAAACAAGACGAAATAATTGAAGAATTTTCGGCTTTTGATGATTGGATGGATAAATATGCCTTATTAATTGATTTGGGAAATTCTTTAAAACCATTGGAAGAAAAATATAAGACTCCTGAAAATTTGATTGAAGGTTGTCAGAGTCGGGTTTGGTTACAAGCTGATTATGAAAATGGTAAAATTGTATTTAAAGCAGAAAGCGATGCTGTCATTGTAAAAGGTATAGTCTCTTTGCTAATTAGTGTTTTGTCAAATCATACTCCAGACGAAATATTAGATGCAAATCTATATTTCATAGATAAAATAGGATTGAAAGAGCATTTATCACCAACTCGTTCTAATGGATTAGTTTCAATGGTAAAACAAATGCATCTTTATGCTCTTGCATTTAAAATGAAAAACAATTAAAAGTTATAATCTAAATCTTACATTATGTTTAAAAATCAACCTAAAGGACTGATAGCGGCAGCTTTTGCCAATATGGGAGAACGTTTCGGTTTCTATACTATGATGGCTATTTTGGTATTGTTTCTTCAAGCTAAATTTGGATTAAGTGGGAAAGATGCCGGTCTGATATATTCCGTATTTTATTTTTCAATTTATATTCTCGCTTTTGTAGGAGGAATAATAGCTGATAAAACACGTAATTATAAAGGAACTATATTAGTGGGCATTATTGTGATGGCCTTAGGATATCTGATGGTTGCTATTCCATCTCCGACTCCAGTGTCGAATAAAGTCCTTTTCTTGACAATTACTTGTGCAGGCTTGTTTGTAATAGCCTTTGGAAATGGGCTGTTTAAAGGAAATTTGCAAGCATTAGTAGGGCAAATGTATGATAATGAAAAATATGGGAAAATGAGAGATTCTGGTTTTTCATTATTTTATATGTTTATTAATATAGGAGCAATTTTTGCACCTATGGCGGCAGTAGGTGTACGAAATTGGTGGTTGGCTCGGAGTGGATTTCAGTATAATGCGGATCTTCCGGCTCTTTGTCATGGTTATCTTGAAAATAGTCTTACACCTGAAGCCGCTGAAACTTTTTTGCGATTAGCGCAAGAAGTTTCGGGTAAGTCGATTACAGATCTTTCTGGATTTGCAGCAAATTATTTAAATGTATTTACTACAGGCTTTCATTATGCTTTTGTTGTTGCTATATTTGCTATGGTAGTATCATTAGTAATTTATTTGATTAATAAAAAGGTTTTTCCGGATCCAAAAGAAAAAACTAAAGAGATATCAACTGAACAAAAGACATCAGTTGAGATGGATATTAAAGAAGTGCGTCAGCGTATATATGCATTAATTGCAGTATTTGGTGTTGTTATTTTCTTTTGGTTTTCTTTCCATCAAAATGGTTTGACCTTAACCTACTTTGCTAAGGAATATACGCAATTGAATTTATTTGGCATGAGTATTTCTGCTGAGTTATTTCAATCGTTGAATCCTTTCTTTGTTGTATTTTTGACACCATTGGTTATGACGGTTTTCGGATGGCAGCGTTCACGGGGAAAGGAACCTTCTACTCCTAAAAAAATAGCAATCGGTATGGGAATTGCTGCATTAGCATATATTGTTATGGCAATAGGATCTTATACGGCACATTTGCCCTTGCATAGTGAAATTATAGCGGCAGGAACTTCTCCGATAAAAGTAACCCCATTGTTATTAATGGTTACATATTTTATTCTTACAGTGGCAGAATTATATATTTCTCCATTAGGAATATCTTTTGTAACAAAAGTTGCTCCCCCACAATATCAGGGAGTTATGCAAGGTGGCTGGTTGGGTGCAACGGCAATAGGAAACCAATTGTTGTTTATAGGGGCGGTCCTATATGAGTCTATACCTATATGGTTGACATGGATA
The DNA here is from genome assembly GCF_015097275.1 of Coprobacter secundus subsp. similis. Lineage (GTDB taxonomy): Bacteria > Bacteroidota > Bacteroidia > Bacteroidales > Coprobacteraceae > Coprobacter > Coprobacter secundus. The sequence continues at coordinate 2,602,883 of NZ_AP023322.1, read as the reverse complement.
GTCTTTGTTACTGTCTGTTTGTTGTCAATGTGTACGATGTTGTTTATGTTAAAGTGGCTAGAGCGAATTGCAAAATAGCAGAAAATAATATTTGGAAATAACTTTATATGAAAGTTATTGACTTAAACACTACCTCAATCAATACAATTTATGAGGTAGTGTTTAAGCAGAAATAAGAGGTTTGATGCATAATTGGATAGGGGAGAAAACATTGCATATATTAGGAGGAAAGAATAATTTCGATATTATTAGATATTATCTTTCTTTTGCTGTATTTTTTGCTCATTTTGGAATCCTGACAAATACGAACTGTTTTTGGCCAACCTCGAGTGTAGATGCTGTTCATGGCTTTTTTGTGCTAAGTGGTTTTTTAGTATTTTTGAGTTATATCCGTAATCCGCATGTAGGACATTATACAAATAGACGGATTAGAAGAATTTTACCACCCTATTTTTTTATAATTACATGTTGTTTTTTCTTAGGAGGAATAATTTCCAGCTTATCTTTTGGGGAGTATATTACTTCAACTCAAACATGGAAATATTTAATTGCAAATTATACTTTTCTTAATTTTTTAGAGCCGGCTTTGCCCGGAGTTTTTTCCAATAATGTGGTACCAGTTATAAATGGTTCTCTATGGACTTTGAAAGTTGAAGTTTTGCTTTATGCCAGTGTCCCAATTGTCTATTTTTTGATGAAGAAGTATGGCAGGTTGTCAGTCTTTTTATTTATTTTTATTTTTTCTATTATTTATAATGAATTTTTTCTTTTCATGTATTCAAATACTCAAAAAGAGATTTTCCTTATTCTTAAACGTCAAGTAGGAGGGCAGCTTGTGTATTTTTATTCAGGTACTTTTTTATTGTTATATTTTGATTTTTTTCAAAAACATGCTCTTTATTTTATTATATTGGCGATATTAGTTCTCTGGTTTAGAGATGATAATATAGTATGTAAGTATGTAGAGCCCTTGGCTTTTGCTGTTGTATTAATAGGATTTGCTTATAATTTACAATGGTTTACATTTTTACGTAGGTATGACAATATTGCCTATGGAATATACCTTTTCCATTTTCCAGTTATACAATTTGTTGTTTGGTTAGGTATTGATAAGATAAATATTCATTTAGCATTGATATCGTCAATTCTATGTACGATTTTAATTTCATTAATATCTTGGTTTTTATTAGAAAAGCCAGTATTACAGAAACACCTGCCCTTTTATAAAAAAGTTCAGAAAAGACTTTGTTGGCGTTCCAATAATTGAAATGTCATGCGGTGATATGGAGTAGTGCCATACTCCTTGATGGCTTTACGATGAGCTTTGGTTGGATATCCTTTATTTTCGTTCCATCTATATTGAGGATATGTTTGATGTAGTTGCAGCATGTAATCGTCCCGATATGTTTTGGCAAGAATAGAAGCGGCTGCAATGGAAAGGTATTTCCCGTCACCTTTTATAATGCAAGAATGCTCAATTTGGGGGTATGGTTTAAACCTATTACCATCTATAAGAAGATGTTCAGGGATGACTTTCAATTGTTCTATTGCTCTATGCATGGCTAGAAAGGAAGCATTTAGAATGTTTATTTTATCTATTTCTTCTGGAGAAACGATTCCGATAGCCCAAGAAATCGCTTCCTTTTCAATGATAGGACGCAATGCATATCGTTGTTTTTCTGAAAGTTTTTTAGAATCATTCAACGCTTCACATCTAAAATTTGTAGGGAGAATTACAGCCGCAGCGTATACAGCTCCAGCCAGGCATCCTCTGCCAGCCTCGTCGCAGCCAGCTTCTATTCTATTTGGATCAATATAAGGTAATAACATGATGATTATATAAAAATTTCGAGATTTAATTTAATATACCATTGATTATTCTCTTTTTCGATAAATCCGAACCTATAAGACTCGCAATCGGGTATAGATAAATATGCGTTATCAAGTAAGAAACTACCCAGGTATTTTTTGTCAGAATTATGAAATAATGCTATACTTCCATCTGGTTGTACAAAAAGCTGTGACAAAGAATTTCCGTATCCTTTATAAATTTTTGAAGGTTTCATTCCATCTATAAGAGATAGTAAAAATTGGATTGTTTTGTATTCGTAAAACTGATATTGGGAAATAAGTTCTTCTTTTATTTTGTATGGATTTATATGTTTTATTTCTTCTATTAATTTTTTTATCGAACAAGTTTTTGTAATATAAAAAAGACGCGTTATTTCAGATAATAACTTGGGCAGATGCAAATCTATTATGGATAGATTATATAGAAAAATTTTATTTTCTGTGGTTGTATATTTAAGCTTTCCTCCTAGACGTTTTATTTCATATAATCTTGTATCCAAATTGTCTATTCGATTGATTTTATTGGCTTCAGGATTGGAAAATTTTATGTTTAAAATGTCATATTTAATGTTTGCTGCACGATTGGCTGGTAATAATTTATAGTAAGGAATTCGAGATTTTACCATGATAGGAATATGAGTGGAGTCAGATAGTGAGATTGTAAAATCTCTTTTGTCTGAAGAAATTGAATAGAACTGATTATAACGTAATGTATGTAACATTGTTTCTGCTTCTGGAATAATAAATTCTTTTTCATTACTTTTTTGTATGGCAGAAAATAAAAATGAAGAGAAATCTTTACAAGCTTGTCGTGATATTTGTACGTACTCTTCTCCTTGCTTTATGTGGATTATATCAGAAGATATATGATATACTATTTCTCTTGATTCATCTTTTCTAATAATTTTTTGAATATCAGTATTTTCTATTGTTCCTTTTGATAAAAGCTGTATGAGAGCATAGATTTTACTCCAGTCTTGTTTGGTTCCAGATAATTGCATATTGTTATAATTGAGTTTATGAACAAAAATAATGGATAATTTGTTAACAAAGAGAATTCGGAATGAAGATTTGTAATAATTGTTTTCCGAATGAGACGTGTATTTAATTTTGGTTTGGTTTGTTGAATACGCGTGTTGTGTTGTTGTTTAGTTTGATTTAAAGTTGAAGATGAGGGCTGTATCTGAAAATATGGCTCTCGTTTTTATTCGTGAAATTTGACGTGTTGAGATTTTTCATTTTGGTGATTCTTTAATAATGCCTATCGGATTCATTAGTATTTGCGATTTGAAAAAACTGCAAAAAAACAACTAAAATATTTGTATTTCATTTGGTTACTAAGGATTTAGTAATTATCTTTGCATCGTTTTTGACGCTAAAGAAGACTATTGTTTTGCATAATTGGCTGATTATGTGAAAGTAATAGCTGGGTTTGGCGGATTTTACATAGAAATAAAAGACATAAAGTTTATAAATTTAAAAGATTAAAAAGTTCTAAAAATGCCTACAATTCAGCAATTAGTAAGAAAAGGTCGGGTCGTTTTGGAAGATAAAAGTAAATCTCCAGCATTGGATTCATGTCCGCAAAGACGTGGCGTATGTGTGAGGGTTTATACTACTACTCCGAAAAAGCCTAACTCTGCGATGCGTAAAGTAGCGAGGGTGCGTTTAACAAATGGGAAAGAGGTAAACTCTTATATTCCAGGAGAGGGACATAATTTGCAGGAACACTCGATTGTATTGGTTCGCGGTGGTCGTGTGAAGGATCTTCCTGGTGTGCGTTACCATATCGTTCGTGGTACATTGGATACTGCTGGCGTGAATGGTCGTACACAACGTCGCTCCAAATATGGTGCAAAGAGACCTAAAGCAGGTGCAGCTCCTGCAGCAAAAGGTAAGAAGTAAGGAAACTTTCGCCTAATAAAAAGAGAATTTTAAATTAGTGTAAAACGCTAGTTTGAGTTTATGGGATAGGCTATTCGGTTGAGTAAACAAAGCCGGCGGGTTTTGTTGAAGATGTGATAAGCAACCAAAAACAAGAACAACAATTTTGTAAAAAAAATGAGAAAAGCAAAACCAAAGAAAAGGATCGTATTGCCTGATCCTGTCTTCAGTGATGTAAAGGTGACGAAATTCGTTAACCACTTAATGTATGATGGCAAAAAAAGTATTGCCTTTACTATTTTTTATAGTGCTTTAGACGCTGTGAAAGCGAAACTGGCAAATGAGGAAAAGACGTCACTTGAAATTTGGAAGAAAGCGCTGGATAATATTACTCCTCAAGTTGAAGTTAAGTCTCGCCGTGTTGGTGGTGCTACATTCCAGGTTCCTACAGAAATCCGTCCTGATCGTAAAGAATCTATTTCAATGAAAAATTTAATACTCTATGCTCGTAAAAGAGGTGGAAAATCGATGGCAGATAAATTGGCTGCTGAGATTGTTGACGCTTATAATGAACAGGGGGGGGCTTTCAAACGTAAAGAAGATATGCACAAAATGGCAGAAGCTAACCGTGCATTTGCTCATTTCAGATTTTAATTGAAATTTTAAATAACAAAGGAATATTACGATGGCAAAATCATCTGATGATTTATTGAAATATACCAGAAATATTGGTATTATGGCCCACATTGATGCGGGTAAAACCACGACGTCTGAACGTATCCTTTTTTACACCGGATTGACTCATAAAATTGGTGAAGTGCATGATGGTGCTGCTACTATGGACTGGATGGAGCAGGAGCAAGAACGTGGTATTACGATTACTTCTGCTGCTACTACTACATGGTGGAATTATGCGAATGAAAAGTATAAAATTAATTTAATCGATACTCCGGGGCACGTAGATTTTACTGCTGAAGTAGAACGTTCTTTGCGTATTCTTGATGGAGCTGTAGCTACATTTTGTGCGGTTGGTGGTGTTGAGCCTCAGTCTGAAACAGTATGGCGTCAGGCTGATAAATATAATGTGCCTCGTATTGGTTATGTCAATAAAATGGACCGGTCTGGTGCCAATTTCTTTGAAGTTGTCCGTCAGCTAAAAGAAGTGTTAGGTGCTAATCCTTGTCCTATTCAGATTCCTATTGGCGCTGAAGAAACATTTAAAGGTGTTGTTGATCTGATCAAAATGAAAGCTATTTTCTGGCATGATGAAACTATGGGAGCAGATTATAGCCAAGAAGAAATTCCTGCTAATTTGCTTGATGAAGCGCAGGAGTGGCGTGATAAGATGCTTGAGAAGATAGCTGAGTGTGATGATGCTTTAATGGAAAAATATTTCGATGATCCTTCCTCAATTACTGAGGATGAGATTAGGGTTGCAATCCGAAAAGGTACATTGGCAATGCAGATTGTTCCAATGACTTGTGGTTCTTCTTTTAAGAATAAAGGAGTTCAAACTTTGCTTGATGCAGTTTGTGCTTATTTGCCTAGCCCTGTAGATACACCGGCAGTAGTAGGTCATGATCCTAATGATCCGGAAAAAGAAATTGACCGTAAACCTTCTGCGTCAGAACCGATGTCTGCATTAGCTTTTAAGATTGCTGTTGACCCATATGTAGGACGATTGTGCTTTTTCCGTGTCTATTCAGGAGAAGTCGCTGCAGGCTCCTATGTATTGAATACTCGTTCAGGGAAAAAAGAACGTGTATCTCGCTTATTCCAGATGCATTCAAATAAACAAAATCCGAAAGAGTTTATTGGTTGCGGTGATATTGGTGCAGGTGTAGGGTTCAAAGATATTCGTACAGGTGATACTTTATGTGATGAGAATGCTCCTATTGTTCTTGAAGCTATGGACTTCCCAGATCCGGTGATTGGTATTGCTGTTGAGCCTAAGACTCAAAAGGATATGGATAAGTTAGGGCTTGGTTTACAGAAACTGGCAGAAGAAGACCCCACATTTACTGTTAAGACAAATGAGGAAACTGGACAGACAGTTATTAGTGGTATGGGTGAGCTTCATCTCGAAATTATTATCGATCGTTTGAAGCGAGAGTTTAAAGTAGAATGTAATCAAGGTCGTCCCCAAGTATCTTATAAAGAGGCTATTACTAAGCCTGTAGAACTTCGTGAAGTTTATAAGAAACAGACGGGTGGTCGTGGTAAATTTGCCGATATTATTGTTCGAGTAGAGCCTGTGGATGCAGGTTTTGAAGGAGCTCTTCAATTTATAGATGAAGTGAAGGGTGGAAACATCCCTCGTGAATTTATTCCTTCTATTCAGAAAGGTTTTACTACTGCAATGAAAAATGGCGTATTAGCTGGATTCCCGATGGACCAATTGAAGGTAACAGTAATTGACGGTTCTTATCATCCGGTTGACTCTGACCAGTTATCGTTTGAGGTTTGTGCTATTCAGGCATTTAAGAAAGCTTGTGAAAAAGCAGCTCCGGTATTGCTCGAACCAATTATGAAAATTGAAGTAGTGACACCGGAAGAAAGTATGGGTGATGTGATTTCAGACTTAAATAAACGTCGTGGACAAGTTGAAGGAATGGAATCAAGCCGTTCTGGAGCTCGTATTGTAAAAGCCAATGCTCCTTTGGCCGAAATGTTTGGATATGTAACGGCTTTGCGTACAATCACTTCAGGCCGTGCTACATCGACAATGACTTTCTCTCACTATGCAGAAGTTGGCTCATCAATTGCCAAGGCAGTCTTGACTGAAGCACAAGGAAGAGTAGATTTATTGTAATGAGATAAAAGTAACAAGTTAGCGAATGACTCTTAACTTGTTACTTTACTTTTGTTTTTTAATATATCAAAATCAATAACAAAACTAATGAGTCAAAAAATTAGAATTAAATTAAAATCTTACGATCACAACTTGGTTGATAAATCGGCTGAGAAGATTGTAAAAACTGTGAAAGCAAGTGGTGCTGTAGTTAGTGGCCCTATACCTCTACCTACACATAAGCGTATTTTCACTGTGAATCGTTCGACTTTTGTGAATAAAAAGTCGAGGGAGCAGTTTGAATTATCTTCGTATAAAAGATTAATTGATATCTACAGTTCTACAGCTAAGACAGTAGATGCTCTTATGAAATTGGAGTTGCCAAGTGGAGTAGAAGTAGAAATTAAAGTGTGATTCTTAAAATTAAAGAGAAATGCCAGGATTATTAGGAAAAAAAATCGGAATGACATCCGTTTTCAGTGCCGAGGGAAAAAATGTTCCATGCACTGTTATCGAAGTAGGTCCTTGTGTAGTTACTCAAGTAAAGACTATCGATAAAGATGGTTACGAAGCTGTGCAGGTAGGTTTCATGGATAAAAAAGAGAAACATACCAACAACCCAGAAATGGGACACTTCAAAAAAGCTGGAGTAACTCCCAAGAGACACTTGGCCGAGTTCAAGGGTTTTGAAACAGAGTACAAATTAGGAGATGTTATCTCTGTAGATTTGTTTGAAGGTGCAGACTTCGTTGATGTAGTAGGTACTTCAAAAGGTAAAGGTTATCAGGGCGTTGTTAAACGACACGGCTTTGGTGGAGTGGGTCAGACTACTCACGGTCAGCATAACCGTTTGCGTGCTCCTGGTTCTATCGGTGCATGTTCTTATCCTGCACGCGTGTTTAAAGGAACTCGTATGGCTGGTCAAACAGGAAATGAGAGGGTAACTGTACAAAACCTCCAAGTGTTAAAGGTAATTCCTGAACATAACCTTTTATTAATTAAAGGGTCTGTACCAGGAAGTAAAGGTTCAATCGTAATAATTGAGAAATAATGGAACTGAGCGTATATAACATTAAAGGTGAGGATACAGGGAAAAAAGTTACGCTAGATGACTCTGTTTTCGGTATCGAAGCTAACGAACAAGCCATTTATTTGGATGTGAAGCAATATATGGCTAATAAGCGTCAGGGAACTCACAAATCGAAAGAAAGAAGTGAGATCTCAGGAAGTACACGCAAGTTGAAAAAGCAGAAAGGTACCGGCGGTGCTCGCAGCGGCGATATTAATTCACCGGTTATGATCGGTGGGGGGCGTGTTTTTGGCCCTAAACCTCGAGATTATAGTTTTAAATTGAATAAGAAAGTTAAGAGATTGGCTCGTAAATCTGCTTTATCTTTGAAAGCTCAAGAAAATGCGATTATCGTAGTTGAAGACTTTTCTTTTGAAGCTCCCAAAACTAAAGAGTATGCAGAGTTTATGAAAAACTTGCAAGTTGCTGATAAAAAGTCTCTTTTAGTTTTAGCAGACCAAAATAAAAACGTATATTTGTCAGCTCGAAATTTAGAGAAGGCGAAAGTTGTAACAGTTTCAGAATTAAACACTTACAAATTACTTGATGCAAAAAGTCTTTTGTTAACGGAAAGTTCTGTAGCTGCTATTAATAATTTTTAATGTAAAGGAGGCTAAATAATGGCAATAATTATTAAACCGATTGTTACAGAAAAGATGACTGCAATGGCCGATAAGCTTAATCGCTATGGCTTTCGCGTTTGTCCGGATGCGAACAAGCTGCAAATAAAAAAGGCAGTAGAAGAATTATATAATGTAACAGTAGTTGACGTGAATACGATGAACTACAAAGGCAAGAGAAAAAGCCGCTATACGAAAGCTGGTCTGATTGTAGGTAAAACTGCAGCATACAAGAAAGCTTTGGTTACATTAAAAAAAGGTGAAACGATTGATTTTTATAGCAATATCTAATTAGGAAATGGCAGTACGTAAATTAAAGCCCACAACACCGGGGCAGAGACACAAAATTATTGGTGCATTTGATAAAATCACTGCTAGTGCGCCAGAAAAGTCTCTTGTAGTTGGTAAAAGAAAATCGGGTGGTCGTAATAATGAAGGGCATTTGACAATGCGCTACATTGGTGGTGGTCACAAACGTAAATTTAGATTTATCGATTTCAAGAGAAATAAAGACGGTGTTCCAGCAACAGTAAAGTCAATTGAGTATGATCCTAACCGTTCGTCTCGTATTGCGTTACTTTATTATGCTGATGGTGAAAAACGTTACATTATTGCACCCAACGGCCTTGAAGTTGGCGCAAAAGTATTGTCGGGAGAAAATGCTGCACCTGAAGTAGGAAATTCATTGCCTTTGCAGAATATACCTATTGGTACTGTAATCCACAATATTGAATTGCGTCCTGGACAGGGAGCCGCACTGGTTCGTTCAGCCGGAGTTTTCGCTCAGTTGACTTCGAGAGAAGGAAAGTATGCAATTATCAAATTACCTTCAGGTGAGACTAGAAAGATTCTTGCTACATGCAAAGCAACCATTGGTAGTGTAGGGAATTCTGATCATGCATTGGAACGTTCAGGCAAAGCTGGTCGTTCTCGTTGGTTAGGTCGTCGTCCTCGTAACCGTGGTGTATCTATGAACCCTGTTGATCACCCAATGGGTGGTGGTGAAGGACGTTCTTCTGGAGGACATCCTAGATCGCGTAAGGGCTTGTACGCAAAAGGTCTTAAGACCAGAGCTCCGAAGAAGCATTCTTCAAAGTATATAATTGAAAGAAGGAAAAAGTAATCTGATTAATTAAGCAACTATGAGTCGTTCATTAAAAAAAGGCCCATATATCAGTGTGAAACTGGAAAAGAAAGTTTCGGCAATGGAAGAATCAGGCAAAAAGTCTGTTATTAAAACCTGGTCGAGAGCTTCTATGATATCTCCGGATTTCGTAGGTCATACTTTTGCCGTTCACAATGGTAATAAATTTATTCCCGTATATGTTACTGAAAACATGGTAGGTCACAAGTTGGGAGAGTTTGCTCCAACTCGTATTTTCCGTGGCCATGGTGGTAACAAAAAGAAATAAGGGCCTAATCGGGAGTTTGAAAATTTCGAATAAAAAACAGAATTAAAAATGGGTGCAAGAAAAAGAATATCAGCCGATAAAAGAAAAGAAGCCCTGAAAACCATGTATTTCGCTAAGTTGAATAATGTTCCGACTTCTCCCCGTAAAATGCGTTTGGTTGCAGATATGGTGAGAGGTATGGAAGTTTTCAAAGCTTTGGGAGTACTTAAGTTTTCATCGAAAGAGGCTTCGGCTAGACTGGAAAAATTATTGCGTTCGGCTATTGCCAATTGGGAGCAGAAAAACGAACGTAAAGCCGAAAGCGGAGAACTTTATATTTCAGCAATCTATGTTGATGCAGCTGCTATGTTAAAAAGACTTCGTCCGGCTCCTCAGGGAAGAGGTTACAGAATACGCAAGCGTTCAAATCATGTAACTTTGTTTGTTGACACAATGAGTAAAAACGATAACCAAAATTAAGCAGGATGGGACAGAAAGTAAATCCGATAAGTAACCGTTTGGGAATCATCCGTGGGTGGGATTCTAATTGGTATGGCGGCAAAAATTATGGCGATACTTTGGTAGAAGATACCAAAATTCGTAAATATCTGAATGCCCGTCTTGCAAAAGCAAGTGTTTCACGTATTGTCATCGAACGTACACTGAAACTGATTACTATTACTGTATGCACTGCGCGTCCAGGTATTATTATTGGCAAAGGTGGACAAGAAGTTGACAAGCTGAAAGAAGAGTTGAAAAAAATTACAGATAAAGATGTTCAAATCAATATTTATGAAGTAAAAAGACCGGAACTTGATGCTGTAATTGTTGCTAGTAATATCGCCCGACAGATTGAGGGTAAAATTGCATATCGTCGCGCTGTGAAAATGGCTATCGCATCAACGATGCGTATGGGTGCTGAAGGTATCAAGGTTCAGGTATCCGGTCGTTTGAATGGAGCAGAAATGGCTCGTTCTGAAATGTATAAAGAAGGTCGTACTCCTTTGCATACATTGCGTGCCGATATTGATTATGCTTTGGTTGAAGCTCTTACTAAAGTCGGTTTAATTGGCGTTAAAGTATGGATTTGCCGTGGTGAAATTTATGGCAAAAAAGATTTGGCACCTTCTTTTGTAAGCAACTCTAAAGAATCACGTGGCGGTAACGCTGGAAATGGAAGCAAAAAAGGCTTCAAAAAACAAAAAAAGTAATCGTTAAACGAATTGAATTAACAGAAAATGTTACAACCGAAGAAGACAAAATTCAGAAGACAACAGAAAGGGCGTATGAAAGGATACGCTCAGAGGGGTAATCAGTTAGCCTTCGGTTCTTTTGGTATAAAATGTATGCAAACAAAATGGATAACAGGACGTCAGATTGAAGCTGCCCGTATTGCTGTTACCCGTTATATGCAACGTCAAGGTCAAATCTGGATTAGAATTTTTCCAGATAAACCTATTACCAAAAAACCGGCTGAGGTACGTATGGGTAAAGGTAAAGGTTCGCCTGAGGGTTTTGTGGCTCCTGTTACTCCTGGGAGAATTATTATTGAAGTCGAGGGTGTGCCTTTTGATGTCGCTAAAGAAGCATTGAGGCTGGCAGCCCAGAAACTTCCGGTGACTACTAAGTTTGTCGTGAGACGCGACTACGATGCAACTCAAAATGTGTAAATAAGTTATGAAAAAGGCAGAAATAAAAGAGTTGTCTACTAAAGAATTGGTAGAGAGAATAGAAGCTGAGGGTGTTGCATTGAACCGTATGGAAATCAATCACAGTATCTCTCCGCTAGATAATCCTGCTCAGATTAAACACAGCCGCAGGATGATTGCGCGCATGAAGAGTGAGTTGCGCCAAAGAGAACTTAACAAATAATAACCAATTGAGCCTGATGGAAACAAGAAACTTAAGAAAAGAGAGAATCGGGGTGGTTACTAGTAACAAAATGGATAAGACCATTACTGTTGCGGTTAAATGGAAGGAAAAGCACCCTATTTATGGTAAATTCGTAAATAAAACGAAAAAATACCATGCTCACGATGAAAAAAACGAGTGCAACATTGGTGATACTGTAAAGTTGATGGAAACTCGCCCTTTGAGCAAAATGAAAAGATGGAGATTAGTTGAAATAATCGAAAGAGCTAAGTAATTATGATACAACAAGAGTCAAGACTTACAGTCGCTGATAACAGTGGTGCTAAAGAAGCACTTTGTATACGTGTTTTAGGTGGTACAGGAAGACGCTATGCATCGGTAGGTGATGTAATTGTTGTCGCTATTAAAAGTGTAATACCATCTAGTGACATTAAAAAAGGTGCCGTATCTAAGGCTGTTATCGTGCGTACTAAGAAGGAAATCCGTCGTCAGGATGGATCCTATATTCGTTTCGATGATAACGCGTGTGTATTGTTGAACGGGGCTGGGGAAATTAGAGGTAGTCGTATTTTCGGACCGGTGGCGAGAGAATTACGTGCTACGAATATGAAAATAGTTTCATTAGCACCGGAAGTACTTTAATAGTATAAAAAAGAAAATTAATGAGTAAATTACACATTAAAAAAGGTGATACTGTATACGTTAATGCCGGTGAAGATAAAGGTAAAACGGGCCGGGTGTTGCGTGTCCTTGTAAAGGATAATCGTGCTGTCGTAGAAGGTATCAATATGGTGTCAAAGCACACCAAACCTAATGCCAAGAATCCTCAAGGAGGTATAGTGAAAATGGAAGCCCCGATTCACATTTCAAACTTAAATGTGCTCGATCCAAAGAGTAATAAACCTACTCGTATTGGTCGTAAAAGAAACGAAGCGGGTGTTTTAGTGCGTTATTCAAAAAAATCAGGAGAGGAGATTAAGTAATGAGCAATACTGCAAGTCTTAAAAACGATTATAAAGAAAGAATCGTTCCCGCTTTGATGAAAGAGTTTAAATATAGCTCGGTAATGCAGGTTCCGGTCCTGAAAAAGATTGTGATCAATCAGGGACTCGGTCAAGCTGTTGCTGACAAAAAAATTATAGAAACAGCTATTAATGAGTTAACTGCTATAACAGGACAGAAAGCTGTTGCTACTCTTTCCAAGAAAGATATTTCGAACTTCAAGCTTCGTAAAAAAATGCCGATTGGAGTTATGGTAACTCTTCGTCGTGAAAGAATGTATGAATTTCTTGAGCGTCTTGTACGTGTGGCTTTACCTCGTATTCGTGACTTTAAGGGTATCGAAGGAAAGCTTGACGGAAGAGGTAATTATACGCTTGGTGTTCAAGAACAAATTATTTTTCCTGAAATAAATATTGATAGTATTACTAAAATTTTGGGAATGAATATTACCTTTGTAACATCTGCTGAGACAGATGAAGAAGGGTATGCCTTATTGAAGGAATTTGGTTTACCTTTTAAAAATGCAAAAAAGAACTAAGATATGGCAAAAGAATCAATGAAAGCCCGCGAAGTGAAACGCGCTAAGTTAGTTGCTAAATATGCTGCCAAGAGAGCTCAATATTTGGCAGAAGGTAACTATGTAGCTCTTCAGTCGCTGCCTAAAAATGCTTCTCCTGTACGTTTGCATAATCGTTGTAAATTGACAGGACGTCCGAAGGGATATATCCGTCAGTTCGGAATTTCTCGTATTCAATTTCGTGAAATGGCATCGGCAGGCTTAATACCGGGTGTAAAAAAAGCAAGCTGGTAAATTATTTTTAGTGTTAAATATTGTCCGGAAGGCCGGATCAATTTAAACAAATTATTTTTATGACAGATCCAATAGCAGATTATCTTACAAGATTGAGAAATGCAATTAAAGCTCAACATAGAGTAGTGGAAGTGCCTGCCTCAAACTTGAAAAAAGAAATCACGAAAATCCTTTTCGATAAAGGTTACATTCTTAATTATAAGTTTGTAGAAGATGGTCCTCGTGGCACAATAAAAATTGCCTTGAAGTATGACCCCGTTAATAAAGTAAACGCAATCAAGAAACTTATTCGGGTTTCTACTCCGGGTTTACGTCAGTACACTGGTTATAAAGATATGCCTCGCGTTTTGAACGGCTTGGGTATTGCTATTCTTTCTACCTCTAAAGGTGTTATGACAAACAAAGAGGCCCGTGAAATGATGATTGGTGGTGAAGTATTATGTTATATCTACTAAAAAGGAGGTTTAATTATGTCAAGAATAGGAAAATTGCCCATAAATATACCTGCAGGTGTAACAGTTACGGTTAACGGAGACGAAGTTAAAGTTAAAGGGCCTAAAGGGGAAATGTCTCAGACAGTTACTGGAGGCATTAAAGTGGAAATTGTTGACGGACATGTTGTCGTTAGCAGACCCAGTGATGATAAAGAACACCGTGCATTACATGGTTTATATCGTTCTTTGATTAACAATATGGTAATAGGAGTTTCTGAAGGATATAAGAAAGAGTTGGAACTCGTGGGAGTGGGTTATCGTGCTGCCAATAATGGACAGGTACTTGACCTATCTCTAGGCTATTCTCATAATATATATTTGAAATTGCCGAAAGAAATCAAATTGGAAACCAAATCTGAAAGAAATAAAAACCCGTTAATCATTCTCGAATCATGCGATAAGCAACTGATAGGGCAAGTTTGTTCAAAAATTCGCTCTTTCCGTAAGCCTGAACCTTATAAAGGAAAAGGTATTAAGTTCGTTGGTGAGATTATTCGTCGTAAATCGGGAAAATCAGCAGGTGCTAAATAATTCACGTAAATAGGTATAATCATGATAACGAAAATAGAAAGAAGATTAAAGATTAAAACCCGCATACGTGGTAAAGTTTCAGGTTCTGCTGAACGTCCCCGTATGACCGTTTTCAGAAGCAATAAAGAGATATATGTGCAGTTAATTGATGATTTAGCTGGAAAAACTCTTGCTACAGCTTCTTCTAAAGGCCTTGAAGGTACAAAGAAAGAACAAGCTGCCCAAGTTGGGGAACTCATTGCTAAAAAAGCACAAGAAGCAGGTATTACAGCTGTCGTATTTGATCGTAATGGTTACTTATATCATGGTCGAGTTAAAGAATTAGCTGATGCCGCACGTAACGGTGGACTTAAATTATAATGAACATGGCAGGAAAAAGTAATAGAGTAAAATCGACCAATGATTTAGAATTGAAAGATAGATTAGTTGCTATTAATCGTGTAACGAAAGTAACGAAGGGAGGACGTACTTTTAGTTTCTCTGCTATCGTTGTAGTTGGTAATGAAGACGGCATTGTAGGTTGGGGATTAGGTAAAGCTAGTGAGGTAACAACTGCAATTGCTAAAGGTGTGGAAGCTGCTAAGAAAAACTTAATTCAAGTTCCGGTTCGTAAAGGAACAATTCCTCATGAGCAACTTGCTAAATTTGGGGGGGCATTGGTATATATCAAACCGGCTTCTCATGGTACCGGAGTGAAAGCAGGTGGTGCTATGCGTGCTGTACTTGAAAGTGTTGGAGTAACTGATGTACTTGCAAAATCTAAAGGTTCGTCTAATCCTCATAATCTTGTAAAAGCAACTATGGCTGCTTTAAGTGAATTGAGAGATGCTTATACCGTAGCACAAAATCGTGGTGTAGCATTGGAAAAAGTATTTAAAGGTTAATGAAAGGCTGGATATATGGAAACAATTAAGATCAAACAAGTAAGAAGTAGAATTAAATGTCCTGCTGTTCAGAAAAGAACCCTAGATGCTCTTGGTTTGAGAAAAATGAATCAGATTGTTGAGCATACTGCTACTCCTCAAATTTTGGGAATGGTAGAAAAGGTGAAACATTTAGTTGTAGTAGTAGAGTAATTCATTGATTGAAAAAAAGTAGTAATATGGATTTGAGTAATTTAAAACCTGTAGCAGGTTCTACCAAGGCAAGAAAAAGAATCGGACGGGGTCCGGGTTCTGGTTTAGGGGGAACATCTACAAGAGGTCATAAAGGGGCCAAATCAAGATCGGGATATTCAAAGAAAATCGGTTTTGAAGGTGGACAAATGCCTTTGCAACGTCGTGTTCCGAAATTTGGTTTTAAGAATATTAACCGTGTAGAATATAAAGCAATCAATATAGAGACTATTCAAGCTTTGGCTACTGCTAAAAACCTTGAAAAGGTAGGTATTGAAAACTTGATTGAGGCTGGTTTTATTTCTAGTACTCAGTTGGTGAAAATTCTTGGTAAAGGTGCAATTTCGTCTAAATTAGAGGTATCTGCTCATGCTTTCTCTAAGACAGCCGAAGCTGCTATTGTTGCCGCAGGTGGAACCGTAGTTAAACTCTAACCCCATGAGAGCAATAGAAACTATAAAAAACATATGGAAGATTGAGGATCTGAGGAATCGGATTCTCACTACCATTCTTTTCGTGATGGTGTACCGAGCAGGAAGTTATGTTGTACTTCCGGGTATCGATCCGCAGTTTTTAACCCAATTGCAAAACCAGACTCGTGGTGGTTTGATGCAGTTATTGGATATGTTTTCGGGAGGTGCATTCTCTAATGCTTCTATTTTTGCATTGGGTATTATGCCTTATATCTCCGCTTCGATTGTTATCCAGTTATTAGGTATGGCTCTTCCACATTTTCAGAAGCTTCAGCGTGAAGGAGAGAGTGGTCGGCGCAAACTTAATCAGTATACTCGTTATCTTACTGTCGCTATTCTGTTGATTCAAGGTCCTTCTTATCTGGTTAATCTAAGAGTTCAGATGCAAGGAGCTTTCCCGGCAGATTTTATGTTTATAGTTTCTTCTACAATAATACTTGCCGCTGGCAGTATGTTTATTATGTGGTTGGGTGAACGCATCACCGACAGAGGTATCGGTAACGGTATTTCGTTTATTATCTTGGTAGGTATCATTGCTCGTCTTCCGCAAGCTTTTGTGCAAGAATTTATTATGCGCACAGCTACTACATCTGGAGGTTTAGTTATGTTTCTTGCTGAGATTGTTTTCTTATTATTTGTGATTTCAGCTTCTATTTTGTTGGTGCAAGGTACTCGTAAGGTGCCTGTGCAGTATGCAAAACGTGTAGTTGGAAATAAACAGTATGGTGGAGCAAGACAGTATATACCTTTGAAAGTTAATACTGCTGGAGTAATGCCTATTATTTTTGCCCAAGCTATTATGTTTATTCCTATTACTTTGGTAGGTTTTTCTACAGATAATGCAACGAGTGCATTTATGCGTTCGTTTATGACCAATACTGGATTCTGGTATAATTTTGTCTTTGCATTTTTAATTATTGTATTTACCTATTTTTATACTGCAATTACAGTACAACCTACACAAATGGCAGAAGATATGAAACGTAATAATGGTTTCATTCCGGGAATAAAGCCGGGGAAACAAACTGCATCGTATCTCGACTCTATTATGTCTCGTATTACTTTGCCAGGTTCAATTTTCCTTGCGATTGTTGCTATTATGCCAGCTTTTGCACAAATTGCAGGAATTAGCGCTGAATTTTCACAATTTTTTGGAGGTACATCTTTGCTCATTCTTGTGGGTGTCGTTCTCGATACATTACAACAGATTGAAAGCCATTTGATGATGCGCCATTACGACGGTCTTCTTAAATCTGGAAAGATTAAAGGGCGTACTGGTTCGATTGCCGCATATTGATATATTGAAGATTTATAGGTAATGATTTATCTTAAGACAGATGACGAAATAGAGTTGATGCGTGAAAGTAATCTCTTAGTAGGAATGACGCTTGGTGAAATTGCCAAATGGATAATTCCGGGGATTACAACGTTGAAACTTGATAAAATAGCCGAAGAATTTATTAGGGATCATAATGCAATTCCTGGTTTTCTTGGTTATGGGGGATTTCCTAATTCTTTATGTATTTCTGTCAATGAGCAAGTGGTGCACGGCATACCTTCAAATTACGAACTTAGAGAAGGAGATGTAGTTTCAGTAGATTGCGGTGTTATAAAGAATGGTTTCAATGGAGATTCTGCCTATACGTTTTGTGTAGGAGATGTTACTGATGAAATTCGTCGCTTGTTGAAGACAACAAAAGAATCACTCTATCTCGGAATAGAGCAAGCTGTTGAAGGAAAGCGTATTGGAGATATTAGCCATACAATACAAATGTATTGTGAGCATAAAGGTTATAGTGTTGTTCGAGAGCTTTGTGGGCATGGTATTGGTAAAAGACTTCATGAGGATCCGGAGGTCCCTAATTATGGACGTCGTGGATGCGGTCCTCTTTTAAAAAAGGGAATGTGTATTGCGATAGAGCCAATGATAAATTTGGGATCACGTAATATTATTGTTGAACGGGACGGGTGGACAACTCGTACTCGTGATCGTAAGCCGTCGGCACATTTTGAGCATACGGTTGCTATTCGTGAGGAAAAAGCCGATATTTTGTCTTCGTTCCAGTTTGTAGAAGAAGTTTTAGGAGATAAATCAATTTAATTTTTATATGGCAAAACAATCAGCAATAGAACAAGATGGTGTAATAGTAGAGGCATTATCAAATGCCATGTTCAGAGTAGAATTAGAAAATGGACATGAGATTACTGCTCATATTTCAGGTAAAATGAGAATGCATTATATTAAGATTCTCCCTGGTGACAAAGTAAGAGTAGAAATGTCCCCCTATGATTTATCCAAAGGAAGAATTGCTTTTAGATATAAATAATACAAAAAGATATGAAAGTAAGAGCATCATTAAAAAAGCGTACGCCCGATTGCAAAATCGTTAGAAGAAATGGCCGCTTGTATATTATTAACAAGAAAAATCCTAAGTATAAACAACGTCAAGGATAATTTATTATTTTTGCAAAATAATTTTTCTATTATATGGCTATAAGAATAGTTGGAGTAGACTTGCCGCAAAATAAAAGAGGCGAAATAGCATTGACCTATATCTATGGAATAGGTCGGAGTGCATCAAATACCATTTTGGAAAAAGCCGGTATTGATAAAGATATTAAAGTGAAGGACTGGACCGATGAACAAGCCGCAAAAGTGCGAGAAATTATTGGTGCAGAATACAAAGTAGAAGGTGACCTTCGTTCAGAAGTGCAGCTTAACATTAAGCGCCTTATGGATATTGGCTGTTACCGTGGTATCCGTCATCGTAATGGCCTGCCTGTGAGAGGTCAGAGTACAAAAAATAACGCCCGTACACGTAAGGGTAGAAAGAAAACAGTTGCTAACAAGAAAAAAGCTACTAAATAATAATTAAGTATGGCAAAAAAGACAGTCGCAGCAAAGAAGAGAAATGTTAAGGTTGATGCTATTGGCCAAATGCATGTCCATTCTTCGTTCAATAACATTATTGTATCGCTTGCCAATAGTGAAGGTCAGGTTATTTCTTGGTCTTCTGCTGGTAAGATGGGATTTAGAGGTTCAAAGAAAAATACTCCGTATGCTGCTCAGATGGCCGCTCAGGATTGTGCTAAAGTAGCCTATGACCTCGGATTGAGAAAAGTAAAAGCTTATGTGAAGGGACCGGGTAATGGTCGTGAATCGGCGATTAGAACCGTTCATGGTGCCGGTATTGAGGTAACTGAAATTATAGATGTTACTCCGCTTCCACATAATGGATGTCGTCCTCCTAAAAGAAGAAGAGTTTAATTTTTCTTTTGAAACTGGTGAATCTAGAATTGTGAATAGATTGCAATTTCTCTCCTCTCTGCAATCGCGGCTGCACTATTCCGGGTTCCATAATTTATAAATTTAAAAAAATTTAGAAATGGCAAGATATACCGGACCTAAAACAAAAATCGCTCGTAAATTCGGTGAGGCTATTTTCGGTGCTGATAAGGTTCTATCGAAAAAAAATTACCCTCCTGGACAACATGGAGCAAATAAAAGAAGAAAAACTTCTGAATATGGTATTCAGCTTCGTGAGAAGCAAAAAGCAAAATATACTTACGGAGTATTAGAAAAACAATTCCGTAATTTATTTGAAAAAGCATCTCGTACCAAAGGTATCAAAGGTGAAGTATTACTTCAGCTTCTTGAGGCACGTTTGGACAATGTGGTTTTCCGTATGGGAATCGCTCCTACAAGAGCCGCTGCCCGTCAATTGGTTTCACATAGGCACATTGTTGTCGATGGTAAAGTTGTGAATATTCCTTCTTATTCGGTAAAACCGGGTCAGATTATTGGAGTTCGTGAGAAAGCAAAATCTCTTGAAGTAATTGCTGATGCACTTTCTGGTTTCAATCATAGTAAATATCCTTGGATTGAATGGGACCAGAACTCGGTGAGTGGTAAGTTTTTACATTTACCAGAAAGAGCAGACATTCCTGAAAACATCAAAGAACAGTTGATCGTAGAATTGTATTCTAAATAATAATTGATTCCATGGCGATATTAGCATTTCAAAAACCCGATAAAGTATTAATGTTGGAGGCGGACGCATTCTTCGGTAAATTTGAATTCCGTCCGTTAGAGCCCGGTTATGGTGTTACTGTTGGTAATGCTTTACGCCGTATTCTCCTTTCTTCGCTTGAAGGCTTTGCTATCACATCGATTCGGATCGATGGCGTTGAACATGAGTTTTCAACAGTCCCCGGTGTTATCGAGGATGTGACAAATATGATTCTGAATTTGAAAAAAGTTCGTTTCAAACAAATTGTTGAAGAAATCGAGAATGAGAAAGTAACGATTACTGTTTCGGGTTCGGAAGTGTTCAAGGCTGGAGACATTGGCAAATATTTAACAGGGTTTGAAGTATTGAATCCTGACCAAGTTATTTGCCATATGGATTCAAGTGCAAGTTTTCAGATAGATATTACAATTAACAAAGGTCGTGGTTACATTCCGGCAGATGAGAATCGGAATCCGAACGATGAAGTGAATGTAATTCCTATCGACTCAATCTTCACTCCGATTCGGAATGTGAAATATGCTGTTGAAAACTTCCGCGTAGAACAAAAAACAGACTACGAGAAACTGGTATTAGAAATTACGACCGATGGATCAATCCATCCGAAGGATGCATTAAAAGAGGCTGCTAAAATCCTTATTTATCACTTTATGTTGTTTTCTGACGAAAAAATTACTTTGGAAACAACAGATGTTGACGGTAACGAAGAATTCGACGAGGAAGTATTACATATGCGTCAGTTACTTAAAACTAAACTTGTTGATATGGATTTATCAGTTCGGGCTCTTAATTGCCTAAAGTCGGCTGATGTAGAGACGTTGGGAGAGTTGGTTGTCTTCAATAAGACAGATCTCTTGAAGTTTAGAAATTTTGGTAAAAAATCTTTGACTGAATTAGATGAACTTTTGGCCAATTTGAATCTTTCATTCGGAATGGATATCTCGAAGTATAAATTAGATAAAGAGTAAAAAGATGAGACATAATAAAAAATTTAATCATTTAGGTCGTACTAAATCTCATAGAGACGCTATGTTATCAAATATGGCCAGTTCTTTGATTCTTCATAAAAGGATTTTCACAACACTGGCAAAAGCGAAAGCATTGAGAATGTACGCTGAACCCCTTATCAATAAAGCAAAACAAGATACGACTGCTTCGAGAAGAACAGTATTTAGTTATTTACAGAATAAAGAGGCTGTTACTGAACTTTTCAAAGAAGTTGCTACAAAAATAGCAGATCGTCCAGGTGGATATACTCGCATATTAAAGACGGGTAATCGTTTAGGGGATAATGCTAAGATGTGTTTTATTGAACTCGTTGATTATAACGAAAATATGTTGAAGGAAAAGGCTACTAAGAAAACAACAAGAACACGTCGTTCAAAGAAAAAAGAGACTACACCTCTTGTTGAAGCTGCAGCTGCGGTTGAAGCAACTCCTGCTACTCCGGAGGCTCCTACTGCCGAAGTTCCTGCAGCGGAAAAAAATAGTGCTGAATAAAAATACAGAAAATACATATATAAAAAGCACGACTTGTCTATAAGTCGTGCTTTTTATATATGTATTTTCTAGTCGTCATATCCAATAAAAATATATGATTTATTGAATCTGATTTCTATATCATTTGATAACTGTATCTCGATATATCGTTTTTCTTTTTCTATTTTGGTTATTTTTTTGTCTGGATGGTGGTTTTGTACAAAATTATTTATTGCTTGGGGTATAATTCCATTTGGAACTTCTGATGCTATACATTCGATATTTTTCCATTCTCCGTTTTTATAAAACTTTATTCTGTCTCCACTATTAAAAAGTACGTTGTACCTTTTTTCCCTTCCATCTTTTTCATACTTAACTTGCAGAATATTGTTATTAGAAAAGTATTTTTGAATGAATTCCTGTGCAGGTTCAGGTAATCTTTCCGTAGGTATTATTTCTTCTTTATCACAGGCTGTTAACATTATTAGAATAGTAAAACAAAATAATTTTGCGACAGATTGTTTGAATTTAGTTATCATATACCAATTGAATTTTTTGTTAAAAATGATTTGATTAATTAATACAAACTTATAACTCAAATTTGTAAAGAATCTGGAATTTATTTGAAGTTAGAAGAGATAAACAGTTTTGATAGAGTATTTATAAGGTAAACAAAACATATAGTTTAAGTGTTTATATAATTTAGGAAAATATTTAAATTATGATTATGAAAATAAAAAAAATTGTAGGAAGAGAAATTCTAGATTCAAGAGGTAATCCAACTGTAGAAGTAGATGTTTGTTTAGAATCTGGAGTTATAGGGCGGGCGGCTGTTCCTTCTGGTGCATCTACTGGATCGCATGAAGCATTGGAACTCCGAGATGTTTTAAGTCCTCGATATGGGGGCAAAGGGGTAACTAAAGCAGTAGAGAATGTAAATAAAAAGATTGCTCCATATTTGATAGGTAGGTCATCCTTAAATCAAATAGAGATAGATAGAGAATTAATTCTGATGGATGGTACTCCAACAAAATCAAATTTAGGTGCAAATGCTATTTTAGGGGTATCTTTAGCTGTAGCTAAGGCTGCTGCTGCATACTTGAATATTCCGTTATATCGGTATGTTGGGGGTACAAATACTTATGTGTTACCGGTTCCTATGATGAACATTATAAATGGTGGATCTCATTCCGATGCACCGATAGCTTTTCAAGAATTTATGATACGTCCAATTGGTGCATCGAGCTTCAAAGAAGGACTGCGAATGGGAGCCGAAGTTTTTCATACATTGAAGAAGGTTTTACATGCACGAAATTTAAGTACTGCTGTTGGTGATGAAGGTGGTTTTGCTCCTTCTTTAAGTGGAATTGAAGATGCTTTAGACTCAATTATGGCTGCAATAGAAAAAGCTGGGTATCAACCTGGAAAAGATCTTACAATTGCTTTAGATTGTGCAGCATCGGAATTTTATCATGATGGAATATATGATTATACTATGTTTGAAGGAGATAAAGGTGTTAAACGGACTTCAAAAGAACAAATTGATTATTTGAAAACGTTAATTGATAAATATCCGATAGATTCTATTGAGGATGGTATGAGTGAAGATGATTGGAATGGGTGGAAATTATTGACGGAATTAATAGGCAAAAAATGTCAGTTAGTAGGCGATGATTTATTTGTAACCAATGTTGAATATTTAGAGAAAGGAATTCGTACAAGTTGTGGAAATTCGATTTTAATTAAAGTTAACCAGATAGGAACGTTAACTGAAACATTGAGGGCTGTTGAGATGGCACAACGAAATAGTTATACTGCAGTAATTTCTCATCGTTCGGGGGAAACAGAAGATACGACTATAGCTGATATTGCAGTTGCGACGAATGCTGGACAAATAAAAACAGGCTCGTTAAGCCGTTCAGATCGTATGGCTAAATATAATCAGTTACTACGTATTGAAGAAGAGTTAGGAAAAGATGCAGTTTATGGTTATAAAAAAATAAGGATGTGATATTTGTTAATCATGTCAAGAAGAGCAAGTACATCCCTAAAAGAGAAATTCATTCTTATCAGAATATATGTGATAGGGATGAATTTGTTAAATTAGGGCTTGTTAAGAATCGGCCCTTTTTATAAAGGGCGTATTATACGTATTCCAGTTTGATTCTTGAATTTAGACAATTGTTTTGATAAAGGAACATTTTCTATTATGACTTTACGTGCATTCAATGATGCATGTATAAGATATATGTGTCCATTTATATTTTGTGCTATTCCGACATGGGTAATATCTAATCCGGGACGATCTGTAGTTATTGCAATAATATCTCCACTTTTTATCCAAGATAAATCTATATTTTCTAATTTGTTTTTAGGAATGTAATAAATGCTGTCGATTGTTATGTTATTTTCATATTTTTTGATTTCTTCGATGGCCTTTAAATTATCCTTTAGAGCATTATATCTTTCCGAGTGTTTTGACATAAAGTATAAATGTAAAGGAACTCTGTCTATTGAATATTCTTGAGTCATTTCTTTAACTATGTTTTTTTGAATATTATTTAGTATCCAATCACTAAAATAATGTAGTCGAGAAGCATATCCATTGATAACACCATTACGATACCTTATGTGTTGTAATGTTTGAGCAAAATCTTTTGTGGATTTTTGACCTTTTTGTTTGGTGGTGGCTAGGGCTAAAACTGTTTCAACAAAAGTTGTACAATCAAAAGCATGTAAGTTAATGATTAGACTTTCATTTAGACAAGTATCTAATGTCCCACTAGCATATGGGGTTCCTTGTAGTTTTTTTGCATAAAAGAAGACATAGTCATTTTTTGTTTTCGCATGAATATTTTCATTTAATAAGTTTTCGATGTATATACTGTCTTCAGGTGTGCATAGTTTTTGAGCCCTCATATTGTTTGACAATATGAAAGAAAAAATAATTACAAAGGCCAAAGTTTGTTTCATATTTATATTTTTTCTTTGATAAGCAAAAATACAAAATATGAAATAAGAATACTATTTTATTAAAAGTATAATTAGAATTGGATTTTTGTATGATGTAATAGTCAGAAACAGAGGCGATATAAGAAAAAAGATAAAAAAAGTTCTTCAAAGATTTGTATATTATAAATAAAAAGTTTTATCTTTGCACCGCTTTTCGAGCGAGGGGAGCGAGATAGTAAAGAGATAGCGAAGAAAGACACAAGAGTATAGTTCTGGAAAAGTTCAAAAAAAGATTTGGAAAAATTTGGAGCGGAAACGAAAAAAGTTTTATCTTTGCAAAACTTTCGCGCTTCTAAGGGAGCAAGGAAATGCAAGAGGTCATTGAAAGTATTACGATAGACAGAGAGAAATGTAGAAAGAGACGGGCCCCTTTGGGAAACCGGAGGGGGTAATAGTCCACGTCAAGAGAATAAGGAAATGATACGGGCATCAGAGCAGGGGATGATATCGGCTTTTACGGGAGTAAGAAAAAGAAAAAAATAGATATTACAACGAAGAGTTTGATCCTGGCTCAGGATGAACGCTAGCGACAGGCCTAACACATGCAAGTCGAGGGGCATCAGGTATCAGCTTGCTGATACGCTGGCGACCGGCGCACGGGTGAGTAACGCGTATGGAATCTGTCTGTAACAGGGGGATAACCCGGAGAAATTCGGACTAATACCCCATGCCGCCGGTTTTTTGCATGAAAGGCCGGCGAAAGGGTAACCGGTTACAGGTGATCATGCGTTCCATTAGCTGGTTGGCGGGGTAACGGCCCACCAAGGCGACGATGGATAGGGGTTCTGAGAGGAAGGTCCCCCACACTGGTACTGAGACACGGACCAGACTCCTACGGGAGGCAGCAGTGAGGAATATTGGTCAATGGGCGGAAGCCTGAACCAGCCAAGTCGCGTGAAGGAAGACTGCCCTACGGGTTGTAAACTTCTTTTGTATGGGAGTAAAAGAGTCCACGTGTGGGCTATTGCAAGTACCATACGAATAAGCATCGGCTAACTCCGTGCCAGCAGCCGCGGTAATACGGAGGATGCGAGCGTTATCCGGATTTATTGGGTTTAAAGGGTGCGTAGGCGGCCCTATAAGTCAGCGGTGAAATGTTCCGGCTCAACCGGGAAACTGCCGTTGAAACTGTAGGGCTAGAGTCCACAAGAGGTATGCGGAATGCGTGGTGTAGCGGTGAAATGCATAGATATCACGCAGAACCCCGATTGCGAAGGCAGCATACTGGGGTGAAACAGACGCTGAAGCACGAAAGCGTGGGTATCGAACAGGATTAGATACCCTGGTAGTCCACGCCGTAAACGATGAATACTAACTGTTTGCGATATACAGTAAGCGGTACAGCGAAAGCGTTAAGTATTCCACCTGGGGAGTACGCCGGCAACGGTGAAACTCAAAGGAATTGACGGGGGCCCGCACAAGCGGAGGAACATGTGGTTTAATTCGATGATACGCGAGGAACCTTACCCGGGCTCAAACGCAGGAGGAATGCGTATGAAAGTACGCAGCTAGCAATAGCCGCCTGCGAGGTGCTGCATGGTTGTCGTCAGCTCGTGCCGTGAGGTGTCGGCTTAAGTGCCATAACGAGCGCAACCCTTATCGATAGTTACTACCAGGTGAAGCTGAGGACTCAATCGAGACTGCCAGCGTAAGCTGCGAGGAAGGTGGGGATGACGTCAAATCAGCACGGCCCTTACGTCCGGGGCGACACACGTGTTACAATGGCAGGGACAGCGAGTAGCCAGGCAGCAATGCCGCGCCAATCTCGAAACCCTGTCCCAGTTCGGATCGGAGTCTGCAACTCGACTCCGTGAAGCTGGATTCGCTAGTAATCGCGCATCAGCCATGGCGCGGTGAATACGTTCCCGGGCCTTGTACACACCGCCCGTCAAGCCATGGGAGCCGGGAGTACCTGAAGTATGCAACCGCGAGGAGCGTCCTAGGGTAATACTGGTGACTGGGGCTAAGTCGTAACAAGGTAGCCGTACCGGAAGGTGCGGCTGGAACACCTCCTTTCTGGAGTAAAAGGGAAGATATCCTCCACAAAGAACGCTCAGGCGTCCTCTTTCCGATAAATGAGACGGAGACGACCCCGTTTTTTTCTACGGTCTATTGTAACAAGATAAAAGAGAAGAAGCAGCCCGGCAGAGGGATGAATTGACAGTCCTATAGCTCAGTAGGTTAGAGCGCTACACTGATAATGTAGAGGTCGGCAGTTCAAATCTGCCTGGGACTACCAAACTGGCAGAAGTTTGGGGGATTAGCTCAGCTGGCTAGAGCACCTGCTTTGCACGCAGGGGGTCAACGGTTCGAATCCGTTATTCTCCACGAAAGAAGATCTTTGACATACTGAAAAAAGAAAAGAACAAACAAAAAACCTAGCAAACCAAGAAAGAAAGCGAACCAGGTATACATCACACCGGAGGGCCGTCGGAGAATCGGCGGCAATAGCCGGGAAAAGAAAGTAAACAAGGGCGCATGGAGGATGCCTAGGCTCTCGAAGGCGAAGAAGGACGTGATAAGCTGCGAAAAGCTACGGTAAGGAGCAAATATCCGCTGACCCGTAGATCTCCGAATGGGGCAACCCGTCGTCGCAAGGCGACACACTGCAAGTCAGTGAGCAAACGTGGGGAACTGAAACATCTCATTACCCACAGGAAAAGAAAATAACAATGATTCCGCTAGTAGTGGCGAGCGAACGCGGAAGAGCCCAAACCGTTCCTGTTTCGGCAGGAGCGGGGTAGAAGGACCGCCGATAAAGGCAAGAGCGGAGGAAGTCGAACCAATTGGAAAGTTGGATCAAAGAAGGTGACAATCCCGTAGACGAATCCGAAGCGAAGCCGAGGCGGCACCTGAGTAGTGCGGGACACGAGAAATCCTGTATGAATCCGCGGGGACCATCCCGTAAGGCTAAATACTCCCGAGAGACCGATAGCGAACCAGTACTGTGAAGGAAAGGTGAAAAGAACCTCGAACAGAGGAGTGAAATAGACCCTGAAACCATGCGCCTACAAGCGGTCGGAGCTTCTATATGGAGTGACGGCGTGCCTTTTGCATAATGAACCTACGAGTTACTTTTGTTGGCCAGGCTAAGGGCTTCAGGCCCGGAGCCGAAGCGAAAGCGAGTCTGAACAGGGCGTCATAGTCAGCAGGAGTAGACGCGAAACCAAGTGATCTACCCATGAGCAGGTTGAAGGTTGGGTAACACCAACTGGAGGACCGCACCGGTAAACGTTGAAAAGTTTTCGGATGACTTGTGGGTAGGGGTGAAAGGCTAATCAAACTTGGAGATAGCTCGTACTCCCCGAAATGCATTTAGGTGCAGCCTTCGGGTTCGAGTTGAAGAGGTAGAGCGACTGATAAGATGCGAGGGCTTCACCGCCTATCAAGTCTTGATAAACTCCGAATGCTTCAACTCAAGACCGAGGAGTGAGGGCATGGGTGCTAAGGTCCATGTCCGAGAGGGAAACAACCCAGACCATCAGCTAAGGTCCCGAAATAATAGCTAAGTTGAATTAACGAAGTAGAATTGCAAAGACAGCTAGGATGTTGGCTTGGAAGCAGCCATTCATTTAAAGAGTGCGTAACAGCTCACTAGTCGAGGAATTCTGCGTGGATAATAATCGGGCATAAGCTATTTACCGAAGCTATGGAATATGCAAATATTGGTAGGGGAGCATTCCACGGGTCGCAGAAGGCCTGTTTTGAGACAGACTGGAGACAGTGGAAAAGCAAATGTAGGTATAAGTAACGATAAAGGAGGCGGGAAACCTCCTCGCCGCAAGACCAAGGGTTCCTGATCAACGCTAATCGGATCAGGGTAAGTCGGGCCCTAAGGCGTAGCCGAACGGCGCAGCCGATGGCAGAAACGGTTAATATTCCGTTACTGAATGTAGGAGTGACGCGGAGACGGAGCAGTGACACATCCGCCTGCAGACGGAATAGCAGGTTGAAGAGTGTAGATATTGTCCCGGTAGGCAAATCCGCCGGGATAGTCGAACTTGATAGTACCGGGCGTCCTCGGACAACCGGATAGCGATGGTAATCAGACTCCCAAGAAAATCCGCTAAACATATGCTACATTCACCCGTACCCCAAACGGACACACGTGGTTGGGTAGAATATACCAAGGCGCTCGAGAGATTCACGGTTAAGGAACTAGGCAAATTGACCCTGTAACTTCGGGAGAAAGGGTCCCGACTGAAAGAAGTCGGGCGCAGAGAATAGGTCCAGGCAACTGTTTAACAAAAACACAGGGCTGTGCGAAATTGGAAGATGAAGTATACAGCCTGACACCTGCCCGGTGCTGGAAGGTTAAGAGGAGACGTCATCGCAAGAGAAGCGTAGAATTGAAGCCCCAGTAAACGGCGGCCGTAACTATAACGGTCCTAAGGTAGCGAAATTCCTTGTCGGGTAAGTTCCGACCTGCACGAATGGTGCAATGATCTGGACACTGTCTCAACCGTGAGCTCGGTGAAATTGTAGTATCGGTGAAGATGCCGATTACCCGCAACGGGACGGAAAGACCCCGTGAACCTTTACTGCAACTTAGCATTGAATTTGGGTACTTGATGTGTAGGATAGTCCGGAGGCAGAGAATTGGGTACGCCAGTATCCGAGGAGCCGCTGTTGAAATACGGACCTTTGATTATTTGAATTCTAACTCTGTATTAGAGAGGACACTGCTTGGTGGGTAGTTTGACTGGGGTGGTCGCCTCCAAAAGCGTAACGGAGGCTTCTAAAGGTACCCTCAGGCCGATTGGTAACCGGCCGTAGAGTGTAATGGCACAAGGGTGCTTGACTGAGAGACCGACACGTCGATCAGGTAGGAAACTAGAGCATAGTGATCCGGTGGTTCCGCATGGAAGGGCCATCGCTCAAAGGATAAAAGGTACTCCGGGGATAACAGGCTGATCGCTCCCAAGAGCTCATATCGACGGAGCGGTTTGGCACCTCGATGTCGGCTCGTCACATCCTGGGGCTGGAGAAGGTCCCAAGGGTTGGGCTGTTCGCCCATTAAAGTGGCACGCGAGCTGGGTTCAGAACGTCGTGAGACAGTTCGGTCCCTATCTGTTGTGGGCGCAGGAAATTTGCGAGGCTCTGACACTAGTACGAGAGGACCGTGTTGGACCGGCCGCTGGTTTATCAGTTGTTCCGCCAGGAGCACTGCTGAGTAGCTAAGCCGGGATTGGATAAGTGCTGAAAGCATCTAAGTACGAAGCCAGCCTCAAGATAAGATTTCCCTAGAGGGTCGTTGCAGACGACGACGTAGATAGGTTGCAGGTGTAAAGGCAGTAATGCCAAAGCCGAGCAAAACTAATCACCCGAGACTTTCTGTAAGGTATGATTCCGGTAGTGCCGGATACGTGGTATCGTTCTGTCGTTTGTTGGTGTTTTTCTTTTTCTTTTCTTTTTTTGTATGGCAAAAAAGAAGGCATTCAGGTGGTTATAGTGTCAGGGTTCCACCTCTACCCATTCCGAACAGAGAAGTTAAACCTGACCGCGCCGATGGTACTGCGTCACAGTGGGAGAGTAGGTAGCTGCCGTATTATAGGAGAATAGGGAGGAGAGAAGACCGCAGGGTCCTGCTCTCCTCCCTATTTTTTTCCCCTTGGAGATGCATTTCCCCCCTTCCCTTCCATTCCATTCGGTTCAATGTAAAAATCAGAGGTTTTCGTAGTTTAAGCATAAATTTTAATTAGCCTGAACAGAAAGAACGTCTTGTCCTTTACTACTCTGAACTGTGAATGGAAACTCTTTATTTTAGTATTGAACGATTCGGATGCAGCGTTTGTAGAACGTTTATCAAAGAAGTTTATGATTTCTAGATAATGTGCCTGTATGGTCTTGCTACTCTACTAAAAGCAAGGAATCCTGATTTGTCTACCTGTTCATACTACTTAGCCGGTCTTGTCAATGCCGTATCCTTATGTTTGCACTGATGATATATCAATCCGAGTCTTATCGAAAGATAATACGTTTTCTTTATGTCAGAATATTCCCTGAACAGGATACCAGCATGCACACGTTGTGATTCGGTCCATAAGGATTTTCTCATATAGAGGAGATATATGCTTATTGCCAGCAGCTGTTTCCATGAATCCCCGTTCTCGAATGCCGGAGCATAATATGTCTTCTCGCAAGCTTTTGCATGGGTCATCTGTATGGAATCCTCATCCAGAGCTTCTCAGCGTGCCTTCACCCTTATTTTCTGAACCGCTTCATGCAACTTCTGCGCATGGAAACGATCTGTTACACTGCGTGTCTCAGGAAAGAAGATACGTGCCGTCTGCTCCATATTAGGAGCCATATCAAGGGTTATCTCCCTAAACTGGAACCTTCTGCCTCTAGGTAGCTGTAATAGGATGCATGTAACAGTCCTTATATCAGTACCTTTTA
Source organism: Coprobacter secundus subsp. similis (assembly GCF_015097275.1). Lineage (GTDB taxonomy): Bacteria > Bacteroidota > Bacteroidia > Bacteroidales > Coprobacteraceae > Coprobacter > Coprobacter secundus. The sequence goes on along the minus strand of NZ_AP023322.1, from coordinate 2,572,061 downwards.
TGATTGCAATAATACTTACTGAATACCCGTTTTTTCCTTGTTTATCTTACCTCGTGAAAGGCAGACTTCATCAAATTCTACATATTAGTTACGGTTTACATAATGTTTCTCATTCTTCACAATCCACCGGTGACGGCGGATATTAAGGAGAAGCTTCTTGATACGGAACAGTAAATTCTGAACCACAATCTTAGAAAAACTTGCTTCCAACTTTTAGGTTAGAGTATTCACTGGGAACTGCGTTTTTCTCTTCAAGGTAAATCTCTATTTCTGTACTATTTTCCTTCACATCTGAGATGAAGAAATCATCCAATGTTCCTTTTGGAAGAAAAGGATGGTAACCTTTGCTTCCCATGACCCTTGCTGGTTTGTTTTAGCTAATAATACGATTTTATCGGATTTATTCCTCTGGTTTTTACGTTGAATCTCTTTTCCTCTTTCATTCTACTTCCCCCAGATGTAGTGATATTCCCTGATTCAGGGAGTAACGGTGAATTTACTAAGAAAGAAGATCTATGGATAAATATATTGCCATTTTTAGAGAGACTATATTATTATATTATGTTGTGGGTTTCTACTTTTTAGGGAGTTGAATTTTACTTTTATCACAATTATTTGAAATATTCTATTTGGGAAAAGGGTATGCCCTGCTTATCTTTTTCTGATAATATTATGTTTTCAGAGGAGATAGGCCATTGAATATTTATTTGAGGGTCGTTATATAGTAATGTTACTTCATTTTGAGGTGAATAAATGTTATCTACTTTATATACAAATGTGGTAGTATCACTAAGAACTAGGAATCCATGCGCAAATCCTCTAGGAATATAAAGTTGTCGTTTATTTTCACCAGATAATTCGACTATAATATGTTGGCCGAAAGTTGGAGAAGTTTTTCTTAAATCTACAGCTACATCAAGTACTCTCCCTTTGAGGACGCGGACCAACTTAGCTTGCGAATATTCTCCTTTTTGGAAATGGAGACCTCTTAGTACTCCATATTTGGAGTGGGATTCATTGTCTTGTATAAAATCGATTTTGCCAATGTATTTGTCAAATAATTCTTTACGATATGTTTCCATAAAGTACCCTCGTGCATCTCCAAAAATTTGGGTTTCAATAATGAAAACTCCAGGTATGTCTTGTTCTATAAATTTCATGGATAGTATTTTTGCAAATGTACATAGTTTTGATTAATTATCAACTTATGAATAAAATAAATTTAAATGATGATAATTTTTTAAGTGGGCATAGCTTTAGTTGTAAAAAATGAATTTATTTTTTTCATTTAGGATGTTTTTATGATTTATGTAATGATGTAAGTTTTCTTTTGTTATTAAGTTTTTTGATTATTAAATAGTTTGTTGATTTAGTATCATATGTAAATTGATCCACTTCAATATTCTGCATGGATCATATGATGCTCCATTCTTGTAACGTTGCCATTCTTTTTCTAATGATTCTCCTTTGACCCAATGAGAGACTGTTCCAGTTCTTAAATTGTATACAGTTTCATCAATCCAGTCTTTTAATTCGTTAGTAAACCATCTATTTTGATGAGTATCGTTAATAAGTTCTTTGGGAATTAGACGTGTGCTTGTTGGCATTAGTCCTTTTGCATTGTGGTGAACAATCCATTTGTTTGTAGAAGGTTTTATTTTTATTTTTTCAGGAGTTATGAAGAATAATTCTATAAGTCTATGATCGAGAAAAGGTTTACGTAGTTCGGTAGAAAAGGCCATACTTATTCGATCATTAAGGCGCAGAATATGAGGAATTTTTTCGTAAAATAGGTCTTTATATTTTGTATTGTCAATTTTATTTTGAAAAGGTTTAGGATATTCAGGTGTTTTTGCGAGTTTTATAAATTCATCTTTTAAACATAGAGGAGTTTTATTTCCATAATACGGATTAGTCTTGATAATAGGGTAACTTCCCCAAGTTTCGTCTAATCCGGTTCCATCACATAAAACCGTTGTGCCTCTGTTTTTAGCGATGCGGAAAAGATGAGTATACGCTAAGGTATTTAGTTCGTCAAATGGTTCATCTTGTATTTTTGCGATAAAATAGGCTTCCTTGCGTATTATCTTGGATGTAATTTTTATTTGTTCATGTTTGTAATGAGTATGAGATAGCATTTCAGTGGTCCACAATATTTCATTAGATAATTTATTCTCATTGTAATATGAGAATGCTTTAATAGGTAAATAAGGTGCATTTTTATGTATCAAACCTAGTAATAAAGCAGAGTTGATACTACCAGAAAGATTCATCCCTATGGGAACGTCAGCTGCTATATTGTTGCGTATACTATCATTAGTTATTTCTTGGAATCGTTCTATAAATTTTTTTTCATCTTGGGGAACTTCTATTTCTTTAATAGCTTTATCTAATTCGTACCATTTACAAATATTTAAAGTGAATCCGTTAAAAAGTAAACTACTTCCTGCTGGTAATTGATATATGTTATCCCAAAAAGTTTCGTAGGGCATTCCATGAGATGAGTATACAAAATATTCGGCCCATCTGGTGGATGACATTTGGCGATTGACTCCTGCTGCAAAAAGGGCTTTTATTTCAGATGCGAAATAAAAATTTCCTTTTTGTAAACTAAAATATAAAGGCTTTATTCCAATTCTATCTCTTGCTATGAATATGTGCCGTGCTGATTGGTCATATATGGCTATAACGAAATTTCCATTTATTTTATTAAGCATTGTTTTACCCCATCTATGCCATGCTTTTGATAAAACTTCTATCATGCTATTAGTCTGGAAAGTATAGTAATGACAAAGATAGTTTCGTAATTCTTTATAATTAAATATGTTACCGTCTAGTAATGTAATTAGTCCGGTTTCCTCATCTATAAAGGGCTGATTGCTATCATCACTGAGGTCTGTTATTTTTAGACGATTATGAGCTAATCCTATTTGAGCATCAACAAAAGATGAGATCCAAAATGATACGGTATCAGGACCTCGGTGTTGCTGAGCTTTTATCATTTTATTAAGTAGAGGTTCCATCTGTTCGACTTCTCCTGCTATTCCTGCTATTCCACACATATTGCTGTTTTTTTATTGTTTAATGGATACGTTGGTATTAATGGAACAACGTAAGGCTATATCTATTACATTGTTGAAGTTTTGTTCGCTTATTAAATAGGTTAAGGATTCTGGATAATGTTTGTTAGATTCTTCATTTTTCCATTGAGACCATGCTCTGACGAAAGAGTAATAAATATCATCTTCATCTGTTGAATTTGCATATATTGTATTGTTGTTTTTTAGTAGACGTTTTGTTTCGGAATGATATTGAGTTAGGGCAATAATTGTCCTACCTGAGGCAATATAAGCTGGTAAATAATGGGGTAATAATATTGCATCATTATTGTTTTCTTCTATATGCAATAGGGCAGATGTTTCTTGAAAGAGTTCGAGAAGTTTATAATAGCTTACGTTGATTATGTAAGTATTTGACTTTAACCCATGTTTTTTGATACGTTTGATTATTTTACTGTCAATGTTTCCAGTAAGTAAAAGTTTTATATGATTTTTTCCTTCGTATGATTGTTTGATAAATCGAGAAAAAGCGTTAAGAAATCGATGTTGGAAAATTCCGTTGTTTAAGTTTCCAGGGTATAATAGCGTAAATGTAGATGGTGAAAATTTTATGTTAGTATCATTTGGATCCAAATGCAAACCTTCTATATTTGAATTTGGAAAGGGTATATATAGTAGCTTTTGTTTTAAGTTAGGAATGCGTTTTTGTAATCGTTCGTATAGTCGCATTGAAGGACAAGTTAAAAATGCTGCTTTATTGATGATATTTGAGATATTGTATTTTAGTTTTTTATTGTAGTAATAAAAGTGTTTTTCTTTGAGTAAAGTATCCCAATTACTTGATGCATCTCCAATCCATGGGATATTTGTGGATATTTCAGATAATGCATGGTTTATTATATTTGAATTGTTTCCTGGTAAAACGAATATAAGGTTAAATTTTTGTTGTTTTTCTAAGAGAGAGCAAATGTTTTGTTTCCAAAGATTTATTTTTTTAAGGTAATGTTTTTGTGGCCTAAAAATAAGTTTTAGGATTGATTTTAATGAATAGTTTTGAGAATCTGAACTGTCTGCCATGTAATATGTATTAGCTTTTTGTAACCAGGAAGGACTGTCTATGAAGTTTCCACTATATAAGATTGAAATTTGATGGTTCCCGTGTAATAATGCAGATATTATATGTGCATATCCAGAATGGATACATTCTGGATATGTCTGTAAACTATCAGTTAAAAGTAAAATATGCATGGCTATTGATTAAAATTTTTCTTATTTAGAAGATTTAATATATTGAGCTGTCTTTATAATTGAGTATAGCTCTTTTAGCGTATTAGCTTCAGATAGTTCTTTTCCGTGTATTGATACATTGTATTCTTCTTCTATCATCATTATACATGAAGTTGCAAACATCAAATTCCACTCTTTTAATTTTTTAAATGGGGTTTGAGGTTTTAAATCGTCTTTTTTAGTTTTATATAATAGTAATGATATCTTTTGTATAAAAAGTAATTCATCCATAAATATCTATTTTTAAGATAAAACGGTTTATAATACCTTTTGTTCAATAAAATGGGACTAAAATCTTTATTTATCGGACGATATTTTGAGGGATTTAAGAGATAACTAATGCAGATTAGTCGATTGTTTTTGTACAGATGAGAGAATAAAATTACATTTGAGATGTAAAAGTTGTATTAGCAATCTCTAATGTTACTGTGAAGTAATGAAAAAACTCGATGAAATAAATATTTTTTCGATTAAACTATTCTATATATTTTGGTTATGTGTCCGTTACTCTGTGAAGAGTAACGGATACTTTTTGTTTATAGCTTTTGGCAGATATTAATAATGTCTTTTGTATTATGGGCGATATAATTAGCACCACTCTCTAATAGTTCTTTCTCAGTGCGAAACCCCCAGGTAACACCTACAGATATTATGTTACTGCTTTTAGCTGTTTCCATATCAACGTTTGAATCTCCAATATATATTGAATTATTGGCTGAGACGTTAGCTTTGTTAAGAATTTCTGTAACAATAAAGGGATCAGGTTTTGTTGGAATACCTTCTCGCTGCCCTAATATAGCGATGAAATTAATATGTTTTCCAAAGTAAAAATGTATTAGATTTTCTGTAGCTTCTTGGTATTTATTTGATGCTACAGCTATTAAAATACCGCTTTGTTGCATTTGTATTAATACATCATTTATACCGGGGTAAGGTCGTGTATGGTTTGTATTATGAGTATTGTAATGATATAAAAAATGTTTTCTAATAAGATTTATATTTGTTTCGTTTCTTTCTTTTTGAGGTAATGCTCGTTCAAATAGTTTTTTGATTCCATTTCCTACAAAATAATTATATTCTTTTATATTGTGTTTGGGGAAGCCACATTGCTCTAATGCATAATTGGTACTTTCGGCTAAATCTTCTATTGTATTTAGTAAAGTTCCATCTAAATCAAATATTGCAAGTTTTATCATTTGTGCTATTTTTTGTGGCGAATATACAAAATATACAGATATTTTAAGGTTTTATAGGGATATAATAATATTTTAATTATTAATAATATACAATTATTTCATAAAAATGTGTGCGCACACATTTTTATAAGAACATATTTTAAAATAATCATTATATTTGCACTCACTATGTGTGCGCACACATAGTGAGTGCAAATTGAAAATGGATAATAAAAAAAAAATACGAATATCAGATATTGCACGCTTAGCAGGGGTCTCTGTTGGGACAGTAGATCGTATATTGCATAATCGGGGACGGGTATCTAAGGAAAAAAGAGCCTGTGTTGAGCGCGTTTTGAAAGAAGTTAATTATAAACCTAATTTGATGGCCCGTTCATTAGCTATGAAAAAGACTATTAATATTATAGCTTTGATACCGTCCTTCAAGACTGGAGAATATTGGGAAGATATAAATCGGGGAATTAGCTGTGCAGAGACTGAACTAGATTTATATAATGTTCGTATTGAGAGAATTCTTTTTAATCAATATGATGAGCTCTCTTTTAATAAGGCAGTAGATACATTGTTAAAGAAAGAATTTCAGGGAATATTAATTGGAACTTTGTTTGGGGAACCTGTTGTTCGTTTATCTTTAGAACTTGATAATAGGAAAATTCCCTATGTGTATGTCGATTCGAATATCATAGGGCAGAATTGTTTAGCTTATTTTGGCACTAATTCTTATGATGGTGGATATATTGCGGCTAAATTATTGATGGAAAAAATTCCAGAAAATTCAGATATTCTTATATCTCGCATTATGCGAGAATGCAAAAATTGTTCTACACAAATATGTAATCGGGAAAAGGGGTTCATTGATTATTTAACTAAATGTGATTATCAGGGTCAAATTTATTATTGTGATTTGAGTATTGATGATCCTCTATATAATACTCAGGTATTAGATGAAATTTTTAATTCAACAGGAAAATATATAAAAGGGGCTGTTTTATTTAATTCAGTTTGTTATGTGTTAGCTGATTATTTGTCTCGACATAGAGAAAAACAAATAAAGCTGGTTGGATATGATTTGCTTGCGCGCAATATAGAACATCTATTGGAAGGAAATATAGTCAATCTTATTGCTCAGAGACCAGAAATGCAGGGATATAATGGAATTAAAGCATTAGCTAAATATTTAGTTACTGGGGAATGTGTTCCGAAAGTTAATTATATGCCTATTGATATTTTGATCTCTGAAAATATACAGTATTATAATAATCAAAGTATATAAATTAAAAGTAATGATGTTATGACAGACTTATTTAGTGTAAAAGACAAAGTGATTGTGATGACTGGTGCAGCCGGGATTTTAGGACGTTCTATATCATCATATTTGGCTGTAGAAGGAGCAAAGATGGTACTTCTTGATCGTAATGAAACTGCAGGTAATGACTTGGTTAAATCAATAAAGAGTAATGGGTATGAAGCTATATTTTTGTCCACTGATGTGTTAAATAAAGATACCCTTATTTCTAATCGAGATGTAATAATCGAGAAGTACGGGAGAATAGATGTATTATTAAATGCTGCGGGAGGAAATATGGCTGGAGCTACTATACCACCGGATAAGACAATTTTTGATTTAGATGTTGATGCTTTTCGTAAAGTGGTAGATTTGAATTTATTTGGAACAGTGTTACCTACTATGGTTTTTGCTGAGGTAATGGTAAAACAGAAAGTTGGAGCTATTGTGAATTTTTGTTCAGAGTCAGCTTTAAGGCCTCTTACTCGGGTGGTTGGATATGGTGCGGCTAAAGCAGCGATTGCTAATTTTACAAAATATATGGCTGGAGAATTGGCATTAAAATTTGGTCCGGGTATCCGTGTAAATGCTATAGCTCCAGGCTTCTTCTTGACGGAGCAGAATCGTACTTTATTAACTAATTCAGATGGATCATTGACTGAGCGCTCTCATACAATTTTATCTCATACTCCTTTTGGCCGTTTTGGAGAACCTGAGGAGTTATTAGGGACGATACAATATCTTATCAGTGATGCTTCTAAATTTGTGAGTGGCACTGTTGCTGTTGTTGACGGAGGTTTTGATGCATTTTCTATTTGATTATTAATTTTAAGATTTTAGTTATGATATTATGTGAACAAACATGGCGCTGGTATGGACCAAATGATCCGGTTAGCTTATGGGACATTAAACAAGCTGGAGCTACAGGAATTGTGAATGCTTTGCATCAAATACCTAATGGCGAAGTTTGGACAGTAGAAGAAATTATGAAACGTAAGCAGATGATTGAAGATGTTGGCTTGAAATGGTCTGTCGTTGAGAGTGTTCCTGTACATGAATACATAAAAACACAAACTGGAGATTTCCAAAAATATATTGATAATTATAAGGAAAGTATTCGGAATTTAGGAAAATGTGGGATAAATATTGTTACTTATAATTTCATGCCTGTGCTTGATTGGACTCGTACGGATTTGGGATACACTTTGCCCGACGGTTCTAAAGCTTTACGTTTTGAAAGATTGGCGTTTGTTGCATTTGATCTTTTTATATTAAAGCGTCCTGGAGCGGAGAAAGACTATTCGGAAGATGAAAAGAATAAAGCAAGGGACCGTTATGAACGAATGACAGATGATGATAAGGCTTTGTTGATAAAAAATATGATTGCAGGATTACCTGGGTCTGAAGAGAGTTTTACATTATCCCAATTTCAGGAGGCATTGGACCGATATAAGGATATAGATGCAGAAAAATTGAGAAATAATTTGATTTATTTTTTAAAAGAAATTGCTCCTGTGGCTGATGAAGCAGGGGTTATGTTAGTTATACATCCTGATGATCCTCCTTATTCTATATTGGGGTTGCCTAGGATTCTAAGCACTGAAGCTGATTTTGCCAAATTGGTGAATGCTGTGCCAAATAAATCAAATGGATTATGTTTGTGTACAGGTTCTTTTGGGGTTCGTCCTGATAATGATTTAGCTGGTATGATGGAGCGTTGGGGCGATCGGATAAATTTTGTTCATTTACGTAGTACACAAAGGGATGTTGAAGGTAATTTTTATGAGGCAAATCATTTAGAAGGTGACGTAGATATGTATAATGTAATGAAGAATTTTTTACTTGTACAACAGAGACGAGGTGTTTCTATTCCTATGCGTCCAGATCATGGTCATCAAATGGTTGATGATTTGCGTAAAAATACGAATCCCGGATATTCTTGTATTGGTCGCTTACGAGGCCTTGCGGAGTTACGAGGTCTTGAATATGGTATAGCCAAATCAATATTGAAATAAATTTGAGTAGAAGCCCATAAAATAAAATGCATATTTAATGGGTTTCTACTGTATTAAAATTCAGAAAGTTTCTTTTTACGAGTTATATTTTTTGCTTTAATATAATGGTAAAAAGAACTTTTATTTAAATCTATTCTTCTACAAATATCTGCAATACTCATTTCAGTTGATTGATACAGAGTTATGGCTTGTTTTATTTTTAAACTCATCTCTGTAGTCATTCCTGTAGGACGTCCTAATCTACGTCCATTGTCAATTGCTTTGTTTAATCCTGTCCGTATATTTTGTGCTGTTATATTAAGACGAAATAGATTAAGGCTTTTTATTAATGCTGCAGTTTTTGTATCGTCTGGATTGATACAGATATTGTACTCATCAGCTGATTCAAGAATAATTCCAGCGTTAATCAGTTTTTCTATGAGGTGTAGAAGCTCTTTCATCCCTCCACAAATATCTTGAAGGGCACTGACTACGATTGTATCTCCTTTTTTTAATTGAGATAGGATAGATATAAATTTTTTTTCAATAAAAATTGAATCTGTTGCAACACCTCGTTCATTCAGCTTTGAAATATTATGCTGGATAGAAACTGCATTTTGAGAAATTTTGATAAACCCTTTTTTCATATTCTCTTAATTATGTTACCTCTTGTTTAAGTAACACAAAAAATCATATTAAATTTAGTAATCTATTTTAATAAATTGAATTATAATTTACTAAAAGGATAATGTGTGAGACGAGTTTTTTTTCTTCTAATGCAAATATATAAAAAATGTCATTTTTTGAGTCTTATATAGGCTTCTTTTTAAGAAAAATAGTATTATCAAAGATATATATTGAGAGATATTTACTTTTTGATATTAAAATGTTTTTAAATTATTAGTTTACCTTTTCCTTCTCGGATAATTACAGGAATTTCATTGCTACAGTCTATAATTGTAGAGGCTTCTATACCTCCATATCCACCATCAATAATTAGGTCTACTTCATTTTTATATTTTTCAGCAATTAATTCTGGATCGGTGGTATATTCAAGAATTTCATCTTCATCTCTTACAGATGTTGTTAATACAGGATTTCCGAGTACTCTAACAATTTCACGAATAATATTGTTATCTGGGACTCTGATTCCTACTGTTTTCCTATTTTTGTAAATTTTAGGAAGGTTAGAATTTGTGGGTAAAATAAAAGTGAAAGGTCCTGGTAAATTTTTTTTCATTAATTTAAAATGGAGATTACTAACCTTTACATATTGGCTTAGATTACTCAAATCATAACAGATAATAGATAGATTCGCTTTTTGGGGATTTATATTTTTTATTCGGCATATTCGTTCCACTGCACGAACATTCAAAGCATCGCATCCTATGGCATATACTGTGTCTGTCGGATAGATGATTATTCCTCCGTCTTTCAAAATATTAGCTACCCGGTCTATTTCCTTGCTATTAGGATTTTCCGGATATATTTTAACTAACATAACAATTCTTTTAATCTAAAATTAAAATTACAAATTTATAAAGAATTATTTAGGATACTACAGATTAAATAAAAAATCTAGACAATTTAGAATTTTGTCTTAAGCATTTAATTCAATATGGAAATTGTAAATTTCCATCCAATGCTAATTGCAAATATGCTATTTTTAGCATCGGTATGTTTTAATAATTTCGTTACACTTATATTATACATCTATTAAAAAAACGATTTCTGTTTCATATCCTATGCCCAGTCCTATTGAAAAGTCAAAAGTTTTCTTTTGTACTGTAGAGTTTTGTTTAATGAAACTAGATATAAATCATTTGTGCTTTATTTATTATTTTTACATGTACGATACTATAAATGAAAGTATAAGAATTAGTACTGTAAAGTAATAAGAAATTTTGAATAATTCAAAAGTTTTAAATAGAAAAATAGATTAATAGAATTTTTAATATTTTTCATTTTTGTCTTCATCACTTTTTGTGATATCTTTCAATGAAAATTGTTGATGAAAAATAAATTTTGCTTTTCTATGTGGGCAAATAGGAATATTACAATAGCTGCAGTATTTTTCATCACAAGAGTCAGAGTGGACAGATAACAGCACTTTACTTGAATAGTTGTTAGAAATGATTTTCTCTAATTCAGAGCAAGCTTTATGTCCTTGTCTTATGCTATAATACCAAGGAAGAGTAAGATCGCAGTCGATATAAAATAGATTCCCATATTTTATCATTTTTAAATTATGAATATCTATCCAATCATTTTGCCTATGTTTTTCAAGAATATCGGCAAGGGTGTTTAGCTCTTTACTGTCAGCTGTATCCAATAAATTAGTTATAGTTTTTTTTAAAATAAGAATCCCTGTTATAACTATTATTCCTCCAAAGATAAGAGCAAGGATACTATCGATCCATTCAATTTTAGTAAACCATAATATAATAAGACCTACTGTCAATCCAATAGTTGAGTATGTGTCTGATTGTAAATGTTTTCCTCCTGCAATTAAGGCAATAGAATTATATTTTTTCCCGATATATATGCTGTAAGTTCCCATAAAAAAATTGATAATTCCAGCTAGGATAATAATTATAATTCCTATATCAAGTTTTTCGACTATTCCAGGATTAAAAAATCTTTTTATTCCTTCAGAAATAATTGTTATACCGGCAAATATAATTAATAAACCTTCTATTGAAGCTGAGATTAGTTCTACCTTACCATGCCCAAAGGGATGGTTACTATCTTTGGGTTTAGTAGAAATGTGTAAACTATATAGTCCAATGAAGCCTGCAAATACATTTACAATACTTTCCATGGCATCAGTCAATATTCCTACTGAGTTTGTGAGGTAATAAGCTATAAATTTTCCAGCCATTAACAAAATAGAACCTATGACAAGATACTTTTGTACTTTTTGCTTATATACTTCTTCTTTGAATATGGTATTCATTGACGTTATAAATATTTCACCCGGCAAAAAAAATTTTTCTTACCGGGTGAGTAAATAGATTGAAATATTTATGAGTTATAGTAAAGCATCAATTTTTGCTTTTATAGAAGCTTTAGGTGATGCTCCTACTTGTTTGTCTGCAAGTTTTCCATCTTTAAAAAAGAGAATTGTAGGAATACTCCGTACCCCATATTCCGTACTTAATTCATTTTCTTCATCTACGTTGTATTTTCCGATAATAGCCTTACCTTCATATTCAGTTGCAAGTTCTTCAATTGATGGAGTTATACTGCGGCAAGGTCCACACCATTCAGCCCAAAGATCTACAACAACAAGTTTCCCTGAGTTGATTTCATTTTTAACGTTAGTGTCAGTAAATTTTAAAGCCATAATTCTATAAATAATTAGTTTAGAATAAATCAGATAATTATAATTCGATCCAAAATTATAAAAAAACAAACATATATATCTATTTGTTTCGATGTCAATTTGTTATTTGTGCATTTATTTTAAATGAAAAGTCATTATTTTCATTTAAAAAGTTAATTAGTTCTTTAGTAATATTAATTGTTGAATTACGGGCAAAAAGTTTTACAACATTGTTGGTTTCTTCGTCAATTAGTTCAAAGAAAAGCTGTGTCTGTGCTTCTTTTTCATTTGGAAGTAAATCTGCCAGAGGTTCAATATTTCCTTTGTGTAATGCTCGTATTGGAATACTTATAGTGATGTTTCTCAACAATTGGTCTTTAACATCAGGTAATTGGCTAATAGAACTAATACGGAAGTCATATTCATTCTCATTATATTTACGAGGTTGATATTGTCCTCGGATGAGAAGGTACATACCATTATACCCATAATTCCTATAATCGACAAAGTCGTTTCCGAATAAAGGAATTTCTGCAGAGCCAGAGTAATCTTCTATTTTCATTATGCCGAAAGGCTTACCCTTTTTAGTAACACCTTCCCTAAATCCAATTACAATACCTCCCATTATTATTTCTTTGTTTAGAAGGGCTGATTTGTCTGCTAAATCAACCATTTTTGTATTACAACCATATTCAAGGGCTAATGCATAATCATCAAGAGGATGGGCTGACAAATAAATCCCTACTAAATCACGTTCTTTCTCTAAGCGTTCCAAATCGGTCCATGGTTCTGTGGTCGGAATATCAGGTTTGGCAATATCGATTGCTTCACTACCACCAAATAAAGAGTTGGTCTGAGTCGCTTTATCTACCTGATATTTATTTCCATAACGGACTAATGTTTCAAGGAAAGTTTCTCCTTTACTATTTTCTGCAAAATATTGCTCCCGTTTTAGTTCTGGGAAACTATCTAAACCTCCGGACAAAGCCAAGTTTTCTATATTTTTTTTATTACAGGCATTTAAATTGACTCGTTGTACAAAATTAAAGATTCCTGTAAATGCTCCGTTTTTATTACGTTCCTCCATAATGGCATTAACAGCAGCTTCCCCTACACCTTTTATTGCACCGAGACCAAAACGAATATTCCCATCTTTATTGACCGTAAATTTCAAGTTACTTTCATTTATATCAGGGCCTAATACTAATATACCCATGGCTTTGCATTCATCCATGAGTTTGGTAATTTCAGTGATATTTGAGATGTTACGGCTCATGACAGCAGCCATATATTCGGAAGGGTAGTTCGCCTTTAAATACGCAGTTTGATAGGCTACCCAGGAATAACATGTTGCATGAGACTTATTAAATGCATATGAGGCAAATTTTTCCCAATCGGCCCAAATTTTCTCAAGAGTTTTGGGGTCATGTCCATTTTTCTGCCCTCCAGCAATGAACTTGGGTTTTAAAGCATCCAACTTATCTTTCAATTTTTTCCCCATAGCTTTACGGAGAGCGTCTGATTCTCCTCGGGTAAAATTGGCTAATAAACGTGATAATAACATCACCTGTTCTTGATATACAGTAATTCCATATGTATCTTTTAAGTATTTTTCCATTACCGGAATATCGTATTCGATAGGCTCTCTTCCATGTTTCCGGTCGATAAATTGAGGTATATAATCCATAGGACCTGGACGATAGAGGGCATTCATGGCAATAAGATCTTCGAATGTTGTGGGTTGTAATTCACGAAGATATTTTTGCATACCTGCCGATTCAAATTGGAATGTTCCGACAGTTTTTCCTTCACTATATAATTTATAAGTTGCAACGTCATTGATGGATATGGAGTCTATGTCCAAATCTTTTCCGGTATGTAACTTTATATTACTGATTGCTTCTTTTATGATAGAGAGAGTTTTAAGTCCAAGAAAGTCCATTTTTATGAGGCCAGTATCTTCAATAACAGAACCTTCATACTGAGTTACCAGCATTTTTTCTCCAGTTTCTTTATCGTCTGCTGTACTTACCGGAACCCAATCAGTTATATCATCTCGGCAAATGATAGTTCCACAAGCATGTACTCCCGTTCCTCTAACATTTCCTTCTAACATTTGGGCATATTTCATTGTATCGTGTACTAACTCATTGGACGAGTCACAAGCTCTTTGCAATTCAGGAACTGCAGCGATACAATTTTTTAGATTTATTTTGGGGGATTTGCCATTTACTTCTGGCAATCGGTCTGGTATTAACTTGGTTAATCGGTCACTTTCTGAAAGAGGTAATTTCTGTACTCGAGCTACATCTTTAATAACCATTTTGGTAGCCATGGTTCCGTATGTAATAATATGGGCGACTTTTTCGTGTCCATATTTTTCAGTAACCCATCTTAAAACTTCTCCACGACCATCATCGTCGAAATCTATATCAATATCTGGTAATGAAATACGATCTGGATTAAGAAAACGCTCAAACAGCAAATCATATTGGATAGGGTCTATTTGGGTTATTCCTAAGCAATATGCTACAGCCGAACCTGCAGCTGAACCACGACCAGGACCTACAGATACCCCCATATTACGGGCAGCGGCAATAAAATCTTGAACAATCAGAAAGTAGCCTGGAAATCCCATAGTCTTCATGATATGTAGCTCAAATATTAGGCGTTCCTGGATTTCTGGGTCTAGAGGTTCTCCATATCTTTTTTGTGCACCATCGAAAGTTAGTTTTTTCAAATAATCAGCTTCGAGTTTTATGCGGTACAATTTATCGTATCCTCCTAAAGTTTTGATTTTAGCGTGGGCTGCAGATTCGCTTAATACGACATTCCCATTCTCATCTTGTGTAAATTCATTAAAGAGATCTTCTTCAGTATATTTTTTTCTATATGCTTCTTCTGTCCCAAATTCCTCAGGGATGGCAAATGTTGGCATGATGGGAGGATGATCGATAGAATAAAATTCTACTTTATCACATATTTCTTGAGTATTAATTAGTGCTTCAGGAACGTCAGCGAAGACTTCATTCATCTCAGCCGTGGTTTTCATCCATTCTTGTTTAGAGTAGAGCATACGGTTAGGATCATCTAAGTCTTTTCCAGTACTTAAACAGATTAGACGATCATGAGCTTCTGCATTTTCTTCATCAACGAAATGCACGTCATTTGTGCATATAACTTTAATATTATATTTTTTTGCTAATTCAAGTATTTTTGCATTGGCAGTAACTTGTAAAGGGTATGCTTCGTGATTAGCCCTTTCGACGGTTGCTTTATGCCGTTGTAGTTCAAGATAATAGTCTTCACCAAAAATATTTTTGTACCATCTTATGGCTTCTTCAGCTTCATCAATGAGTCCTTTATTTATTTTTTTTGGTACTTCTCCTCCAAGACAAGCGGATGATACAATAAGTCCTTCATGGTACTTTTCGAGTTCTACTCTGTCAGTACGAGGACGCATATAAAATCCTTCAGTCCATGCTTTTGAAACTAGTTTTATTAGATTATGATATCCTTTTTCATTTTTTGCCAAGACAACTAAATGATAACCGCTTTGGTCTGGTTTCCCGTTTTTATCTTGCAATCGTTTCCTGGCCACATACATTTCGCAACCAATGATTGGTTTAAATAGTTTTTTTTTAGTTTCCTCGATTTGTTTTTTGAGACTTGCAATTTCTGTTTCTTTATTTTCACATTCGATTTCGCCTTTTTCGATTGCAGTTATTTTCTTTTTCAGGTCTTTAATTTCATTTGTTATAGGACCATTTTTTTTGTTGACATAATTATAAAACTCTTTTATACCGAACATATTTCCGTGGTCGGTAATGGCAATACCTCTCATACCGTCATGCATAGCTTTATCTACCAAGGCTTGTATGCTAGCCTGACCATCGAGGATTGAGTATTGGGAATGCACGTGTAAATGGACAAATGGATGCATGATATAAAATGTTCTAGTTTTTATTGTTATGAGTGTAAAGTTACAAAGCTTATTTTATCAGTAAAAGTATTCGCTCAAATTTTTATTATTTCATTTCATTAATGAGAAAATAATATAAATAATTATTTTTTTAGATATTTATTTATAGAATTATATAAAACTTATGATAAAATTTAGTGATAATGTCATTTCAGATTATCAAAAGTTTCAATTATCAAATTCCCTTTATATGGAATTTTAGAGTTGGAATCTTTGCAATTAATAATTTTAAGTATTGAGTTATCTTGTACTTCGAATCCGATTTTATTATTGAAGGAATAGCAGTCATATAAAATCATGCTATTGGGGTTTGTATTAGGAGTATTTGATGTATAAATAAGATAACCTGCTTCTGTGTTGTTTTCAGAAATGCAATTATGGGCGACCATTTGGCTAGCATAGCCACCTTCATTTTCTAAAACATCGGCACATATAGCAAATCCATAACGATTTTTTCTTGCTATGACATTAAAAGCAGATTCATGAACTCCGTATCCACTTCCAACTCCATATTTACCATTATATTCAAAGAGCCCACCTCTGACAATACCTTCACATCTTTCATGGTTAGAATATCCATCATCATAATTATCATGTGCCCAGCAATCAGTTAGAGAAACAGTTGTATGCTTAGCTTGAGGATGATTTTCGGGTAGAAGGTATGCATGCCCATTAAATCCATCTCCATTACCACTTTCTGTAAAAACACGGGCTGCCTCGCATCTAATGAATTCTATTCCTGTGGACATGTGGTACATAAAACCTCCTCCGGCAAAGGCATATTTTACGGCACAATCTATAATTTTTGCTCCAGGACATCTGGATAAATTAAATGGAGCATATAGTATTTCAATACCAATGACAGTTAAGTCAATTTCATTGTTACCCCCATAAAGGCCATTACCTTTAGGCAAATAAATTGGGTTTTTGTCTAAAGATGTTCCTTCTACAATACTGAAATATAATAGTTTGTTTTTCTCATCATAATAAAAAGCCGGGTTTTGAGCTGATTCAATATCTTTAATATTTGTTACGTGATGTAATGGTGTTGAATTACATCTGTAGAATTTTCCTTTTTGGAGAGGATGTCGTTCTTCTGGAGAAATGAGAGTTTCTTTATCTGCAATGTCATGTTGAAATATTTTGTAATTGGGAGAGTTGCTACATAATGAAACAGAACTTTTTAGAACTTTTTTATATCCTGAAACTTTTTCAGCTTTTTCTATTCGTTCTCCACATAGTAACCGAACACGTTCTCCTGAATATGATTTTATTGTTAAATTTCTTCTATTAGCTTGTTCTGAAATATTAATAGATTCACTGTAGTCTCCACTTCGAATAATAATTGTTGCATCGTTGCCCGTGCTTATCAAAGCTTTTTTTATAGTTTTATAAGGCTTATTGATGGTTCCATTGTTTAAAAAATCATTTCCGTCTGTAGAAACATATACGATAGAAGTTTTATCTGCTGCAAAAACTGTATATCCGATAATAACGGAAATAAATACTATAAAAAAGTGCTTCATAATTGTTATGTTTGATAATTTTAAAATTAAATTTGCTTGTTTGATATCATCAAACAAAAGTAAATAAAATTAAAGATAATAATATCATCTACTATATATAAGAGATTTTTGTTTTTATTTAGTTGAATAAATAAAGGTTGAGAATTATAGTACCCTGTGGTTTTTGTAATCTTGACTTTAATAGCATCGTTGTAAATGTTTTTTTGAATTCCTGAATCGAATAGTTATTTTTGTTTGAAATTGTCTTTGAGCTTGTTGTTCTTGAACCACCAGGATTTAAGATGTATGGAGATGCTAAAACTTTTGTAGTATGTTTTCCCATTTTTTACATGAACTACTATAGGTGATTCTCTATTTTTTCAAGACTTTAGACTTGCAGTAATAAATCACGTTGACTGTTGTAGTCGTAGTGTATTTGGTTTAAGTTTTAGATCTAAAAACACAGGATTTAAGATATAAAAAAAGAGTCACTTTTTAGTAACTCTCTGACTTTTAGTGTGGTGCCACCAGGAATCGAACCGGGGACACAAGGATTTTCAGTCCTTTGCTCTACCAACTGAGCTATGGCACCATCGTTTTTGCGAGTGCAAATGTATGATAACTTTTTCAATCGACCTAATTTTAATCTATTTTTTTACATTCATTAATAATTTTACTTTTTACGAATAAAATTCTTGGAAGACATTAAAAAAAGTATATATATATTTTTTTGTTAAGAACAAATATATATCTTTGCATCCACGAAAGCCAATCGGGGTGTAGCACAGTTGGCAGCGCGCCACGTTCGGGACGTGGAGGTCGGAAGTTCGAGTCTTCTCACCCCGACAGATTACAGCCTAACTATTTAGTTAATAAATAGTTAGGCTGTGTTAGTTTATATATGCCGGCAGAGGTACGGCAGAGAGATAAAATAGGATATCTAACGTTACATTTTTTGCTAGTTGCGAAGAATGTAAAAAAAATGTTGTCAAAAAAGAAAGACCAAACTGCACTAAAAGAAATTATTGGTTACACTTATCCCAAGTTATATGTTGGGAAACGGTGGTATATTGGTTTTTATGCATTCGATCCTGTTGCAGGTAAAATGCGACGAAAAAAAATCAAAATTAATTTTATAGAGAAAGCGGCTGGTCGCAGACGATATGCTGGAGAGCTATGTAAACGAATATCCCGAAAACTTGACCAGGGGTGGAATCCCTGGATAGAGTCTGAAAATTCTCGAGCATATCATACTTTTACAGAGGTATGCGAAAAATATCGTCGGTTTATTGAAAAAATGTTTGCCGATGGGAATTACCGGGAAGAAACGTATGTTGGTTATGCTTCCTATCCTAGGAATATGGTTAAATGGAACGGAAGTCGTAAAGTTCCGATTACTTACATATACCAATTTGATAAGCTGTTCGTATCAGAGTTTTTGGATTATGTTTATATTGACAGGGAAAATACAGCTCAAACTCGGGATAATTATCTGACTTTTCTACGTGTATTTTCTTCATATTTGGTTCAGAACTCTTACTTGAAGGAATGTCCGACAGAAGGAATTTCGGTTCTGGGAAAACGGTTACATAGAAAACAACGAACAATAATTCCGGATGGTGACATGATTCGCTTATATGATTATTGGGGAGAGGAAATTGGTCGCTGCTGTTTGTGGGTATTCGATCATGATAGGCTTATAATATATCTGATTTTATAATAATTAGCTATTTTTTATGATATCTTGACCATATTTATAATATTATCGAGACAATCGATATGATATTTTATTACATGTTTTGGAGAAGGTTACTAAGTATTTATTATTACCATTGAAATACAGCGGGCACATCGGTTTACGGTTGTTTAATAATGTCCCCAAATAAAAAAGTCTGCCATACTACTATGATTTTTGCAAATTATTTATGATAAAATAGGTTTATATTTCTCATTTCTTTTGATGACTGCAAACATTCTGGTTACAATTTTGGCCCGTAGCGCATTGATTACGGACATCTTGTTTTTTCTTCGGCAACTTTTCTTTCGTAATACTTCTTCAGTTCACCTCCAATACGATGTGTCATGGCCACGGCAGCCAAGTGCAGCAGTCTTTTCATTACCTTATCTGCCCTATGCGACACTCTTGCTTTTGAGTGTTGGGAACTTCCGGAAGAGTAAGAGAAAGGGACTACTCCCGTATAACAGTTGAATTTTCTCGGATCGTCAAAACTAGTAAAGGCTTCCGTTGCAATTATCATGTTGGTTGCCACTACACGTCCCATACCGTCTATGGACATCAACAGTTCCCTCTGCCTGAACAATACCAAGAGGCTATGACTTCGTCCATTTCGTCTGTAATGGCTTGTATGGCTTCCTCTAAGTCATCCATCAACGCCTGCAAACGCTTCATCTTGCGTTCATATAAGGCTTTGGGCATATAGTCCTTCTGGTCTTGCATCTGTCCTTTGTATTTGGCCAAATTCGTCACATACAGGGTGCGTTCGAATTCAAGTTGTTTCTCAATCTTTCAATATCTTCTGTAGGATGTTCGTAATAGCGTACTTTGTCTTGGAAGCGACTGGCATAGATGGCGATGCGTTTAGCATCCACCTTGTCATTCTTTCCTCGCTGAATACCTGATGAGTATTCTATAAAGAAAGGGCTTGAACTTAACCTAACTACCTTAACAATGGATGTTAACCTACTATCTGGGTCTGGGTTCAAACAAACAGGGAGTCCGTTTATGGCAATGGAACTTAGATTTTCCGTAATGTTTTCTGGTTCACTTCCTGTTCTCTTTCTTTGCTTCACAAATTTATCTTTTCTATTTTATCTGTAATTCTCGGATGCAAATCTAAGGTAATGTTATTATTTGATTGATGTTGACATATAGGAAGAGAATGGAACGAACAATATAGAAACTTTTCAAGTCTTCTTCTGATTGAATACTATTTTTTTAACGTGGTAACTTTATCTACCAATTATTTGACTGCATTTTTAGAATTTATAATATCAGGTATTAGAGCGAAGAATTTTCTGTAAAAGAAAGTTCCCATCAGTATGGTTTCTGGAATTCAGTTATTTGTGAATTATACTCTTCTATTTGAGGATGCATATTTAATCATATTATAAATGTGGAAAATATCGAGTGAAGGAGTATTTTTGTAAATAAGTATCGATATATTAAGATTTTGGTAGTTTATCAAATAAAGTTTTTCGAATAAAATATATTTTTTGCCTTACGGGTGTAACGGAAATATTCATTTCCTTTGCAATTTCCTGATAATTGTGATTAGATAAATATAATCCTAGTACTAAACGATATTTTTCATTTAGAGACTCGGTTATGATTTTATTTACTAATTTTAGCCCGCAAGGTGGAGATAAAGGCACCTTATTGTGTGTTTCTGAAAAATATTCTTTCATAAACTTCAAATTCGGATCTTCAATCGTCACTCTTTTATGATTTTTAGGAATGAACTTTATATCCTTATACACAATGTTTTATCAATGGCTCTTAACCGAAGGATCCGGACAATGCTTTGAAAAAGGTGTTCTAAGCGAGACTTGCGTAAATACAACAATAAAGAGTAAAATTTTTTCACGGCTACTCATTAATATTAATAATATAAAGTAGCCTCCGCCTATTTTGATGTTTTGCGTTACAAACGCAAACAATTTATTTGGAATTTTCACAAAATCTCATGAAAAAATATGTTTTTAGATTAAAAATGGAATTATTATTTAGAGAGTAGCTTTTAGTTTAAAAATAAATTCTTTAGTATATAAATATATTTTAAAATTCAAGCGAAAGTTTTTTGCTTTTCTACGTCCTCTTACTGAAGAGGTCTCTTAAAGTAAAACGATAACATAAATAAATGTGGAAAGCAATATATTGATTATAGCCAGTGCGGTATTAAACTACAAATATACCATTATAATAATATTGTTTATTATAGTGGTAAAGGTGCATTTTGAGTATGATGTGTGCAAGATGCATATATATCATCATCATTTTCTGTAATTTATCTTTAAAAGAGAACATGATTACAATGACAAAACTGAGCTGTTTATTATTACGCTAATTTTAAAAATTGTCTTTCTGAAAAATGGGAGTAAAGAACCTAGTCGTTTAGGAAATATTTTTTTGTATCAAATTACTTAAAAGAAATTTTTTCTAAATCGATTGTCATTACAAAGTTTCAATAGAATGGATGTAACATTATATCCCTATTCTATATAATATAGTTTTGTCTTTTGTAACAGGCACAATGCCTTTCTCTTTTATTTTTTATGATTGTCCAAATCCTCTTTTTCTCTATGGAAGAATATGGATGATTTGGAAATAATTAAAAAAACAATTATTCCTTTTCACTAAGAATATCAAATAATTTTCTTAGTAAAAGAATTTGTGTATAAAAAATAAAGATGTAATTTTGCAACTTTATTTCGGCAAGGTAGACAAGAGAAGTAAGAAAAGTTCTTCCACCTTCCGAAGGTAACCTGTATATAATAAAAAAACAGATGTACGTAATTGTAGACATTCAAGGACAGCAATTTAAAGTTGAAGCAGGCAAAAAATTGTTTGTTCATCGTTTAGCAGCAGATCAAGGTGTTGCTGTTGAATTTGACAAGGTGTTGTTGATAGACAACGACGGAGATGTAAAAGTTGGAACCCCTCTTGTAGAAGGTGCTAAGGTTGTATGTGAAGTATTATCTCACCTTAAAGGAGAAAGAATTATCGTCTTCAAGAAAAAAAGAAGAAAAGGTTATCGTAAACGCAACGGTCATCGCCAAGCTTTTACGGAAGTGTTAGTTAAAGAGATTGTTGCTTAACCCTATTAAAACTTAAAGAAAATGGCACATAAGAAAGGTGTCGGTAGTTCAAAGAACGGCCGAGAATCAGAAAGTAAACGATTAGGTGTTAAAGTTTTTGGTGGACAGGTTGCCAAGGCTGGCAATATAATTGTTCGTCAAAGAGGAACAGTCCATCATCCAGGTGAGAATGTTGGTATGGGTAAAGATCATACTTTATTCGCTTTGGTAAATGGAGTTGTTGTTTTTCGCAGAAAAAAAGATAATCGTTCTTATGTTTCTGTAGAACCTCAGAACTAATCGGTTTGATTTGTAACGAGACAAAGGTATTTTTGTTTGATTACAATAAAGAAAAAGGTATAGGAAATGCATTTCCTATACCTTTTTCTTTATTGTTTTTGTAGTTTAAAAGGAGTAGAGATTTACTATTTAAAATGAGTAAATTTTAGTATATTTGATGTAGTCTGAAGGTATTTAATTGACTACAAATAGATTAAAAGAAACTCGCATGAGAATGGGCAACGGATAAGAAATTGGTAAAGTGCTTTGATACACTATATTTCTCATGCTGTCAAACAACTCTTATTTGTTTGCAAATATAATATTATTGCAGGTAAAAATCAAAAATAACGAGGTTTATTTTCATTTTTACCTGCTGATATTTGTTCCGGATTGTCGGATACGATATATTTGTAATTAGGATTCGTACCGTGTTCCAAGCGGTTCATAAGTAACGACTTGCGGAGCTTTGGCAACAAGGGGATGCGGCTCCGTTTTATAGAAATGACTTATGCAAACCGACTTATCCATTTACAACAGTCTTCGCCCTTCCTTTATAGAAGGCGTTCACGCCGTGAAGTTCAATTCTTTGTCGGCGGTCATATCGCGTTACCGGGATTATGCCCGCAGTTCCGAACAAATAAAAGCGTATTCGGGAGATTCTCTGCTGATGCGGGACATCGCCTCCTTGCTTGACGAAGCACCCCGTCCCATAACGGGGGAATACCAGGATTTCACCCCGTTCCTGCTTCTTCTGATGCTTTCGGAGGAATTTCATGCCGTCCATTACGTCGAGCGTCTTGTAACGTGGTATTTCGGCTACTGTTGTGTCAATGAACTGCGGACGGTTTGCACCATTCTGTCCCAGTGTTCCTACCCGCATCACGACACGCTGCGGCTGCGGTTCAAGAACTACCTGCGTGAAGCCCGTAAGACACTGGGTATGCCCGTTGAATGTAACGCTGCTGTCATGCTGAAAATGCTCGACGCCTCTTATGAACATCTCACTCCCGCCGATGTCGGGGAGTTCGAGGAGCTGTTGCACCTGGGGGACGATTACGAGTTCATCTCCCGTGTCAAATCGAATTATCTTGCCTCGGATAACGTCACGGAACTCGCCGGGGTTTGCGGGTATTCCAGCACGATTACCTTCCGCCGGCGTTTCCAGCGGGTTTTCGGCTGCTCGGCCTCCTCGTGGTTGCGTCAGCGCCGTATCGAACGTATCGGGGAGTTGCTGCGGACGACACACTACACGTTGCAGGAAATAGCCTACATGTGCGGTTTCTCCGCCCAATCCCACTTTACGGACTTTTGCAAGCGGAATATGGGGAGCAATCCCACTTCCATCCGTCAGGAAAGCCGGATTTGACATTAAAATCGGCTCCGTGATAAAAAAACGAAGAGAAAGATAAAAATCGTAATCCGCCGGTTTTTCGATTCGCTAACTTTATACGCGAAAGTAACAAGACGGATTATGATTGCATTTATAGAAAAATTAAACAGCGAAGTCCTGCGGAGTATCGAACGTATCGAATCGCGGGATACCGACGTGTTGAAAAAGTCGCTTGAAGCGTCACGTGTCCTGGGAGAAGCGTTCGACCGTTTGAAACAATATATCATCGGCTACCGTTTTCAAAACGATGACGAGGAAATAAAGTTCTTCAAAGAAATCAAACCCCGTCTTTTTTGCCGTCTGATCTATTACCGCAAGCTCTACAATATCGAGATGAACCGTCCGGTAGGAAGTATCGAGGCACAACGGGAGTACCTGGACGCCCATGTTCGGGCCATCAACGCGTACACGCAGAAACGCCTCGACTTTATCCGCTATTTCCGCAGCGGCGCTACACACCTGGACAGCCTCTATTTCCTGCGCGGGCAGACCGACACGGAGCAATACCTGGAAACCTTCTACTATGAACTCGACCCGCAGTTTTCGACAAACGCAGATTTCAAGGTGGCTAAAATCCTGGCCAACGACATGTTGTCGGTTTATCTTATGGGCGAATTGGAATCACTGGAGAGCACGAACCTCCGGAACATGGTTCTGCCATTGCCTGACGTGCGTCCGACATGGCAGGACTCGAAGACGGATCTGACGGAACTTATTTACCTGCTCGACAGTAAAGGCTGTTTCGGCAATGTGCCACTCACGCAACTTGCCAGCTACATTTCCAACGCTTTCAACGTACACCTCGACATGAACCTTTCGAGGACATTCTGCGATATGAAAATCCGAAACAACCCGACACCGTGGCTTGACAAGGCGAAAGAGGCCCTGCTTAAACGTATGCAGACGTGGAAGCGAAACAAGAAAAACGGCAATTCCGAGTAGAACATGAACCGGTAAAGCTCTCTATTTCTTATAGAAACACTGATAATCAGCGTTGTATATAACAAAAGAACCGAGGTCGGTTTTCCCCCGTAACTCTCGAAAGGAACTTTCCCGAACGCCCGTATTTGCACCCGTATAAGGAGCCGATACGGGTGTTCCGTTGTAGCCCCGTCCGGATTAGAACACCGTTAAGCGTTGAATCACAGTATTCTATCGCATTTCTGCCAATAAAAATACCGAGTACGGGCTGCGGATTTCGGCAAAAAACACTGCCTTCTTCACCGCATGAACCATTGAGAATCAGTTCACTGCAAATTATCAAAAAAAAGTCGTACCGACCTCGTTTTAAGCTGTCCATATAAGCCCGACCTTTGTAACATACTAAAAAACAAAGGAGTATGAAAATCATAGTGATCGGTTCGCGAGCCTATAACGAGCTTGTCGGGCGTATAGAGAAAATAGAGGCTGCAATCGCCTCTCTCCCTGAAAAGGGGCGTGCATGGAATAAGGAGTATATAAACGACGAATGGATGGACGGCGAGCAGGTCTGCCGTTACCTGGGCATCAGCGGGCGTACCCTTCAACGCCTCCGCTCGGATCACGTGATCACCTATTCGGCCATCAACCGGAAGCTGTATTATTCCCTCACGGAAATCCGCCGTGTGCTGAAAGAGCGTTCCGTGCGGCGCAAGAACCGACCAAAGGAGTAGGCCATGTTTCTGGATAAGGAATATTTCGACGGATGGATGCAGCGGCTCTCGGAACGGCTGGAACGTATCGAGAAGCTGTGCGCGGGGGACGTGGAGCAGCCGCTTTCCATCCTGCCTGACGGGGAGCGTCTTCTGGACAATTACGACCTGTGCCGCATGCTCAATATCAGCAAGCGCACACTCCAGCGTTACCGTACCTCGGGAGAGCTGCCTTACGAGATGATCTATCACAAGACCTTCTACCGGGAATCGGACGTCCTGCGGTTCATCGAGCGTAACTTCAGTAATTTCCGCAAGCTGAAAAAGGATCGTCCTGCCGGTTCCGGTTAGGCCCTGTCCCGAGAGTCCGGCGTCATGGAAAAACGCGGAGATACATGGAATAAGGCACGACAAGGCGGTACAACCGTTCGATATTTGCCGTAAAATCAGTATGTTTGCACTTGGAAGCCTATATAATAATGAAGCAATGAAAGAAACTGATAAAATATATCCTGCCGACAAAGGGGAGGAAGAGCTGCTGCATAACGTGCGCCATATCTTGCAGGAAGCGCGCGCGAAGGTGATACATCATGTCAATTCGACCCTCGTGAGGGCTTACTGGCAGGTAGGGAAATACATAGTGGAGTACGAGCAGCAGGGAACCGGCCGTGCCGGATATGGCAAGGCTGTCATCAACACCCTTTCCAGGCGGCTCGTGACGGAGTTCGGAAACGGGTTCACGGCCACCAACCTGCGGTACATGAGGCAGTTTTACCAGTGCTACCCGAAATATCACACGCTGTGTGATAAATTGAGTTGGTCGCATTGCCGCACGCTTCTCAAGGTGTCGGGCGATGCCGCCCGTGATTTTTACCTGCACGAGTGCGTCAAGGAAAACTGGAGTGTCCGGCAGCTCGACCGCCAAATCAACACGCTTTTCTATGACCGCCTGCTGGCCAGCCGAGACAAGAAGGCTGTGAAAGAGGAGATTTCCCGTACCGAACCCGGGCGTGTCGAACCCAAAGAGATCATCCGCGACCCGTATATCCTGGAGTTTCTCGGTATCCCGCAGGGAGAGCATTTTCTGGAAACCGATCTGGAGCAACTGCTCATCAGCCGCTTGCAGCGCTTGATGCTCGAACTCGGGAAAGGCTTCGCCTTCGTTGCGCGACAGAAGCGTATCTCCTTCGACGACAAGCATTTCTACATCGACCTGGTCTTTTACAATTACCTGGCCCGCTGTTTCGTTTTAATAGACCTTAAATCCGGGGAGCTGACCCATCAGGATTTGGGGCAGATGCAGATGTATGTCAATTACTACACCCGTGAGTTGATGAATCCCGGGGATAACCCTCCGGTGGGTATCGTCCTCTGCGCGGAGAAAAACGACGCGGTCGTCCGTTATACGCTGCCCGAAGATGAAAAGCAGGTCTTCGCCGCCCAGTACATGACCTATCTTCCCACGCAGGAGGAGCTGCAAACACTCTTGCAGGAAGTGTGACGACAACGCTCACGGGCATATGAAAAAAGCCGATGGAAATCTGTACTTCCGTCGGCTTTTCGCTTACATCTTGATCCCTTTCTTCGCGGGGCCGTTCTCCGGCGGGCTGCCCACGCCCGCGATCACGATGCGCCCCCCGGAGGCGTCGGCAATCTGCCGCAGCCGGGAAGGAATACGGGTCGCCGTGTTGTCTTTCCCCGGGAGCTCTTCCGCCGTGTCATGCCGTTCCCGGCATACGTCGTTATCCTCCTCCGCCTCCTTTCCCTCGCTCTCTTCTATCGGTTTGAGGCTTTGCTGTAGCCTGCGGTCTATTTCCGTCAGGTCAGCTTTCAGGGCCGTCAGTTCGGGCTCCTTGCGCCAGGAACTTTCCACTACTTCCCGCAGGACGGGAATATCTTTCTCCAGTTCCTCGTTCTTTTTCCGGAATTTCTCCAGTGTCGGCTCGATGGTCGCGAGCGCGTGGATGAAGTTCATCGCCGCCAGTCGCGGGTCGGAGGCGATATTCCCGTAGTTGTACTGGTAGAGATAATCCCCTTCACCCCGGACATAAAAACGGTTCTGCACCAGGTCGAGCCCGTCTTTCCCGGTCGTTTCGCTCTGGACGAGCAGCTCGAACCCGTAGAGGCTCCCGATAGGTTCGAGCCTGTCGAGCGTGCGTGCCGTTTCGGCGATACGGTTGAGCTGTTTCCCGATGAGCTTGGGGTCGGAGGTTTCCAGCCCGTTCAATTTCACGGGATTGCGGTACGAGCCGTCCTCGTTGAACTCGACGCGGGCCTTGAAGTGTTCCAGATCCTTGCCGATACGCCGTATCAGGTCGTTGTTCTTCTCTATCTTCTCCGTGATCTGCTCCAGCTTGTAGCGGCTCGATGATTTGCCGCGCACGAATGCCTGGCGTTCGCTTTCGAGCGTGGCGATCTTCTTCTCCAGGCGGGCCTTGTCCAGCAGGTCTGTATTTCCCGAGAGGACGGCTACATACTCGGAAAAATTCATGCCGCTCTTCTCGTCGATGGCCCCCTCGTCGATGGTACGGCTTCCCATGTTGTTGGTCTTGAGCTGGCGGATGAACAGTTGCTTGTTGTGCAACAGCCCGAACTTGTAGGCGTCGAGCGACTTCTCGACGGCGTATAATATCACGTCCACCTTGTTGTCGGCATGGAGTTTGGCGATCTCGTTCCCGGTGCGTATTCCCCGCCCGTCGCGCTGTTCCAGGTCGCTGGGACGCCAGGGGCAGTCCAGGTGGTGTATCGCCACGCAGCGTTTCTGCGCGTTCACTCCCGTCCCGAGCATCTCGGTCGATCCGAAGAGTACGCGGATTTTCCCGGCGTTCATACCGGCGATCATCTCCTTGCGCGCTTTTTCCGAGGTCGCCTCCTGGATGAACCGCACCTCGCTTTGGGGTATGCCGTAATCCTCCGCGAGTTTACGCCGTATCTCGGAATAGACGTTCCACCCCGCTCCGGGTTTGTAGGTTCCCAGGTCGGAGAATACGAACTGCGTACCTTTGTACGCCTCGAAACGGCGGTAGTAACCGGCAATCATACGGGCGCAGTGGCTCGCCTTGTTGTCCACGTGGTCGCTGTATAGTTCGGGGTCTATCATACGCATATCGAGCGACATCTTGCGGGCGTAGTCTGTGGCAATGAGCATTTTCGCCTTTTCCTCCCGCTCCGAGAGCGGCAGGCGGCCCAGGAGCGTGGCATCGCCCGATTTGGCGAACTGCACCAGCCGTTCTATGAACTCCGTCTGCTGGGGTGTCGGCGGGATATTGTGCAATATCTCGTTCTTTTGCGGTCGGTCGATCCCTATATCCTCCGCCGAGCGGTAATCTGTAATCTCGGAGTAGAACATGGCCAGTTCGGGAACCTTGATGAAATATCGGAACCGTTCTTTCTGCACGACCTCGTTGGTCACGGAAAACTCGTAGTCGATGGTTTTCTTGGCAAATATGGCCGCCCAGGCATCGAAGGTGCGGATATTCTGACGCTCCAGTTCCTTCGGGCGCAGGTACTTGAAAAGCAGGTACAGTTCCGTGAGCGAGTTGGAGATGGTCGTTCCCGAGAGGAACGTCGCCCCCAGGTCGCGGCCCGTGCGCTGCTGTATGGTACGCAGCGCGAAAAGCATGTTGAGCGCCCGCTGCGACCCCTCGGGATTTCCGAGGCCCGCCACCCGGTCATGCCGGGTCGTGAAAGTCAGGTTCTTGAATTTGTGGCTCTCGTCCACGTAGAGGTGGTCGATACCCATGAGGCGGAAGTCCACGGCGTCGTCCTTGCGTGTTTCCAGCGCGTGCGCCACCTTCTGCAACTTGGCTTCCAGGTTGGCCTTGCGTTTCTGACACCCTTTCATCATGGCGCGGGAAACGTCCCTGCCTTGTGCTTTGAGCACTTCGAGGTTCTCCTCCACACAGTCCAGCTCGGTCTGCAATATCTCCTGCTGTATCTCCGGAGACTGGGGTATCATGCCGAACTGTTCGTGCGAGAGGATCACGGCGTCCCAGTCGTTGTTGCGTATCTCCCGGAAGATGCGCTCACGCTTCCGGGGCGTGAAATCCTCCTTGCCCGGGTAGAGGACTTTGGCCATCGGGTAAGCGGTGCAGAACGTCCGGGCTATTTCATGGATGTTGGCTTTCAGCCCGATAATCATGGGTTTGTTGGCCAGTCCGAGGCGTTTCTTCTCGTAGGCCCCGCAGCACATGATGAGGGTTTTTCCGCCGCCCACCTCGTGGTCGATTATCCCGCCGCCGAGCAGTTTGTCCATCCATATCGCGTCCTTCTGGCTGTCATACAGATTGTCTATTCCCAGCCCCTTGAGGTCGAGGTCGGGGAATTCCTGGTGCGTCCCGTCGTACTTCGGGCGCACGTAACAGTTGAAAGTACGGTTATAGAGGTCTGTCAGGCGGTCTTTGAAGTCGGACGACTGCTCGCGTAGCCATTCGGGGAAAGCACCCCGGATCTCGTCTATCTTGCTGTTGGCGAGCTGTATGGCCTCCCCGTCACGCACTTTGACCTCCCGCCGTTCGCCGTCCACCCATTTGAGGACGGTCTTGGTGATGTCGGGCGAAGTGTTTTGCAGGGCGTGTTTCAAAAGGTGCAGGCCGTTGTACTTACGGGTCTGCGCGCTGACGGCATACTGCTCCGTGATCTTCACGTTCGTCGCTTCCGCCTTCACGCCGTACTCGTCCAGGTTGGAGGCGAAGGTGATCTTCACCTCCGTATCGAAGAGCGAAGAGGCGAAACGCTCGTAAACACCTTTTGGAATCCACCGTTCGCCCAGGTTGAAATCCAGGTCGTCGAAAGCGATGGGTTTGGGCGTCGCCTCGCGCAGAGCCTCCAGCGATTCCCGGGCCGGGGCGTGGTCGGGATTCTCCCGCAGGAACGCCTCGATCCGTTCGGCTTTCCCGATGACATTGCCGGCGATGAACTTGTCGGCAACCTCGTAGCCGTCCGTTTCCGGGTTGTAATAGATGCGTCCTTTCAGTTCCCCGAGTATTCCCTCCACGGTAGTTCCCGTGAGTGAGGCCATGTAGTGCGGTTCCACCCGGCCGTACTTGTTCAGGCTGGCCACAAGGGCCTCCGAAGCGTCGTCGGCGTGCGTGATCTCATCGGGATTGAAGGCCACGGGACGCTCGAAGATGTCGGCTTTGCGTGCCTTGCCGTCGATGTAACGCTCCAGCGATAGAATCTCCGTCCCCCGCGCGTCCATCTTGATCAGGTCGAGGTTGCGTTTGTCATTGAGCCGTCCGAAGCGTTCGGTGAAATTGTCGTAAAGCCGGTTGAGCATCTCCCGCAGGGCGGGGTTCGCCGTCAGCGTTTCCGCCTCGTTGTTATAAAGGTGGTAATAGGCATCGCGTATCTCGATATACATGGAGGCTTTCGTCCGTTGTGCAGGCGTGAGTTCCAGCGGGTGGAACATGGGTTGCAGGGATTCAATCTCCCGCAGGTAGCCGACCCGGTTTTGTCCGTCCGTGACGAGTGTCCCCTCGCGGAAATAGGGGGCGACCTCCCCCTCGAACGGGCGGGGTTTCATATCCGCCTCCCGTATCTGCGGCATTTCTTTACCGGGTTCTTCCTCCTCCGGATTTTCCGGCGTGTCGAACAGGCCGCCCGTTCTCGGCGTACCGGCGGCTTGTTTCCGTTTGTCTTTCGGGGCTTCCGTCGGGGGGCGTACCGCCTGCCGTTCCCGCTGTTCCGGGGTTTCCTGCTGCCGGGCGTTTTGCCGGCGCAATTCCGCCCTCCGTTCCGGGGTAAGCGACATCATCATCTCGTAAAAGCCGTTGATCGGCGGGTTGTCCTCCCAGTTCAGGGAGGCATACAAGTCTTCGGGATCACGCTCCGGTGGCGTCGCTTTCGGCATTTCGCTCTTCTGTTCCTCCGGAGAGGAGACCGGGGCGAATAACGAGGGTTGCCGGGGCGTCTTCCGCTTTGCTCCCCGGCGGCTGTTCCTTTTCTTGGATATACCGAGTTCTGCCTGCCGCCGCTCCTCGGCGCTGAAGCCGAACAGGTCGTAGAGCGTCAGCAACGGTTCCTGCTGCACGTTTACCGGTTCGGCAGCTTGGGTGGCAGGTACGGGAGCCGCCGTTTCCACCGTGTCGAAAAGCGACCCGGCGAAGCCCTCCCGCGGTTTCGGTTCCGTTATTCCGCCCACGTGCTGCACGGGAGTATCCGCCATGCCGAAATCTTCGGGTTTCGGCGGGTGCTGCTCCCACAAGCGATTCTCCCGCTCTTTCGACCAGGCCCCGAAGTCGGCCAGATCCTCCCCGGTCGGTTCTCCGGCGGATGTGGCGGCAGAATCCGGTAACGCTTGTCCGGGTTTGTTTTCGATTCGGGTAATCTCCCCGGTTTCGGTATCGACATGGTAGCCCTGCGCCGCCATTTCGGCGACGACGCGGCGTTTTTCCTCCTCTTCCCGTTGCTGCTGAAGGTTACGGGCGTCGGCGATAATCTCCTTGACGATTTCTCCGACAAGGCGGGGCTCGTGTCTTTCGGCACGCTGGCGTTCCGCCTGACGGGAACGGGACAATTCCCGCTCCGGTGTGCCGGGTGTCTGTTCCGGAGCATGTTCCAGGCAATAACTCTCGTTGAAATGCCGGTTGAAATCCTCCGAGAGCATACGCCGCATCTCCCGGTCGATGCCGTCCACGCCCTCCGCGTGGGTGAACTCCATCGCCGGTTTGCCGTAGGGGTCTTTGCCTACTTTGGCCTCGGTATGGATCACCCTGTCGAACGACTGGAAAAGGTTGTTTATCCGGATGCCGTTCGACAGCTTGCGGGATTCGATGAAATCCCGCTGCCGTTCGGACAGTTCCCCCGTGGCGGCTTTCTTTTGCAGGATAACCAGGTCGCTGCCGACCTCCGTCCCCGCGTGTTCTGTAAAGAGGTTGTTCGGCAGCCGGATGGCCGATACGGGCTCGCAGCGGTTCATCAGCCACTCGCGCACGGGGCGTCCCTGCTCGGCGTTCAATACTCCCTGCGAGGTGATGAATGCCACCAGGCCGCCCTCGCGTACCATATCGACGGACTTCATGAAAAAATAGTTGTGCAGCGCCCGTGTGCCTTGCCGCCGCACGGGGTCGGTATGGGTGGAGAAGAACGGGTCGAAGAGCGCCACGTCCCCGAAAGGGATGTTGCTCACGGCCACGTCGTAGTAACCGGCGTATTTGGGTTCGATGCGCTCGAATCCCTGTACCCGCACCCGTTTTTCGGGGTGCAGGTGCTTCAGGATCAACCCCGTGGCGGGGTCTTTCTCGAAGCAGGTGATCTCCGCGTAGGGGTCGTGGAAATCCACGGCACTGACGAAAACCCCCGTTCCCGCGCTGGGGTCAAGAATACGTTTGGGGGCGATCCGCGTATCCCATATCGCCTCCACGATGGCGTCTGCCACTTTCGGGGGCGTGTAAAAAGCCGTCAGGACGGAGTTCTTGATCCCGTCCATGTAGCGCTTGTATTCCCGTTCGTCGGGGGTGTTCGTCCTGATGACCTCGTGCAACTCGGCCACGAGCGTTGCCATGCCGTCCTTGTCCGGTTTCCCGGTGGGGGTTTCCAGCACTTCCTTGATGGCGCCGAAGCCGCTGTATGCGCCGAGTGTCCTTTCTTCTTCGGGAGTCGGCGCCCGCCGTTCCCTGTCGAGCGTGAAGGCCGTCTTCAGCGCGTCGATATTCTGGCGGAGGTGGGTTTTCTTATTGAATGCCATCTTCGAGAAGTATTTGGACGGTTCCCGTCAGTTCGGTATAGAACAGTTCGTAGTCGGGCGTGTCGGCGAAGTCGTCCGTGAGGTCGTACTTCTCCAGCACCCCGCGGCAGAGGGGCAGCAGGCGTAGAGCCGCCTGCCGGGCGGTATCCTCGGGAATCTCCGCCTCGAATTCCCTCCAGAGGATGTTTACCAGCGTGTTGTAGGGTGAAAAGTGCAGTCCGCGGTAGAGTTCCTCGCGGGCAATTTCTTCGGCCTCGATGTGGTTGCAGCCCGAACGGATCGCCTCGCTGTACGCTTGGGCGGCGCTGTCGGCCCGCTCGGCGATGAATTCACCTTCGGCGATGAGTTCCGGGTGGCTGTCCTTGAGGTAGGATAGTAACGAAAGTCCGTAATAGGACAATTCCCCCGTGGGGGTATGGTGTTGCTTGTCTGGCATGATAAGAATTTTTAGTGGTCGTTGATAATCGGGGAAGAGAAAGGCGCCCCGGGTTCCCACCCGAAGCGCCGACCACTGAAAAAATCCTTATCAAACAAGCGTATCTCGTTATGACAGGTCTTTTCCAGTGGCAAAGGTAACGATTATTTCCGTCTGTTCCTCTTTCCCTGCCTGGGAGTATCGCGCGGCTCGAATACGAACGAGGTCTTGAACTGGTCATCGAGCGTGAGGGCCGCGTCGAACGTCCCGCCGCCGTTTTTGACGAATCCCCGGATCGTGCCGGTTTTGCCTTTGGTCAGCAGTTCCGCGAGCTGCTTGTCGGTCAGCTCCTTGCGGGCCACGGTTCTCCATACGGTCAGGCCGCAATCGGGATTCTGGCACTTGACGAGTTTGGGATAGAACACCACGGGCCTGCCGCAACGCGGGCAGGCTGTGTCACTCTCCGCGCCATCGATTCTTGCTTCCAGCAGTTCTTTGGCGATTTGCGAGGCGAAGACCTCGATACCGCGATGGAATGTCGGGGCGTCCATCTCCCCGGTGGCGATCTTCGAGAGGGCCAGTTCCCAGCCGCCCGTCATGGCGACATCGGCGATCTTCTTGTCCCTGACCACGGCATACACGGCCAGTCCCTTGTCCGTGGGTACAAGCGACTTTTTCTCTCGCCTGACATACTCGCGGGCAAAGAGCGTTTCGATGATGGCGGCACGGGTGGCGGGCGTGCCGATGCCGGCATCCTTCATCGCCTCGCGTTCGGCCTCGTCGGACAGTTCGCGTCCGGCGGTTTCCATCGCCGCCAGCAGGCTCGATTCCGTGTGAAGGGGGCGCGGCCGGGTCTGTTTCTGTTCCGTGCCGCATCCTTTGACGGGCAGCTCGTCGCCTTGCACGATGTCGGGAAGGAGGGTCATGTCCTCCT
The DNA here is from genome assembly GCF_015097275.1 of Coprobacter secundus subsp. similis. Taxonomy (GTDB): domain Bacteria; phylum Bacteroidota; class Bacteroidia; order Bacteroidales; family Coprobacteraceae; genus Coprobacter; species Coprobacter secundus. The sequence goes on along the minus strand of NZ_AP023322.1, from coordinate 2,537,274 downwards.
CTTTCTCCTCGACAGGTTCATTCAGGACGGCCCGCCAGCCCGTCTCGACCATGATACTGCCGCGGGCCGTGAAATCATGCCCCGCGCTTTGCAGGGTAAGGGAAGTGTTTTCTTTCACGCAGGCCCCGGAAAAGGTTTCGAGCATCCGCCCCGCGACCATCTCATAGACGATGCGGTGGTCGGCATCCAGTTCGGAAGGGAGGTTCTCGGTGGGAAGCAGCGCGTGGTGGTCGGCGATCTTTTCGTTGTCCACGCTTCGGCGGGAGAGAGATGCGGTATCCATCCTGCCCGCGTATTCCGCGAAACGGGGATAGCGTGTCATGTTCCCGATGAGTGCCGGAATCTCCTCGGCCACATCTTCCGATATATAGCGTGAGCCGGTACGGGGATAAGTGATGAACTTCTTCTCGTAAAGCGACTGGGCGATGTCGAGCGTTTTTTCTGCCGAAAAACCATACCGGCTGTTGGCCTCTTTCTGGAGTGTCGTCAGGTCGTACAAGAGAGGCGGCTGTTCCCTGGCCTCCTTGCGCTCCACGTTCACGACGCGTACCGTTCGGGCGCCGATAACCTCGGCGCGGGTTGCTTCCGCCTTCTCCCTGCCGTCGAATTTCTCCGTGGAGAGGACGGTGAACTCCGTGCCCTCCTTTGCCGTGGAGAGCTTCAGCCGGAAATAGGTGGCGGGCTTGAACGCCTTGTTCTCCAGGTAACGGGAGCAGATGATCGCCAGCGTGGGGGTCTGCACCCGTCCGAGCGACCAGACGCCCCGCCCGGCAGCCACGGCAAGCGCTTGCGAGGCGTTGATACCGACGATCCAGTCGGCTTCGCTGCGGGCTTTGGCCGAGAGGTAGAGGTTGTCGTATTCGTTGCCGGGGCGGAGGTGTTGTAACCCCTCGCGGATGGCCCGGTCGGTCAGGCTGCTGATCCATAACCGCACGAAAGGGGTACGGCATTCCAGGTAAGAGTAGATGTAGCGGAAGATCAGCTCCCCTTCACGCCCCGCGTCGGTCGCGACGATGATGCGCTCGGCCATGCCGAACAATTCCCGGAGAATACCGAGCTGCTTCACGACACCCGGGTCGGCCTTATACTCTTTACCCTCCCGAACCTGCCGGGGCAGGAGAATGAACGATGATGGCAGGATAGGCAGGTTTTCCCGGCGGAAACCTGCGATGCCGTACTGTTGGGGCATTGCCAGCCCGACCAGGTGGCCGAAGGCCCAGGTTACGGCGTAGCCGTTTCCCTCGATAAAACCGTCTTTACGGTTCGTGGCTCCCACGATGGCGGCGATCTCACGCGCCACCGAGGGCTTTTCTGCGATAATAACTTGCATGATGATTCGGATTTTTCAGTGGTTGTTTTCTTGTTGTTCTTCTTCTTTCTCTTTTTCCGGACGGGCGATCAGCCGGCGGTCGTAATAGACATGGTTGCCGTTCCCGTCGTAATACAGCCGTCCGTCGTCCGCCTCCTCCGGGGGGCTGCGTTTACCCGGCCGGAGGTACAAGGCAGCCAGCGCCGCGATCAGGAGCGGCATGGCTCCGGCCTGCATGTAGAACCATTTCATACGTTATACCTTGACACCTTTGGAGTTGCTCTTTTTGCTGCTGCGGTAATTTTTCTTCTGCGCCGGGGTGGCCTCCTGCTGTCCCTGCTTGAGCGGCTCTTTCACACCTTTGACCGCTTCGACGGTCTTGCCCTCGGAATTGACGGCGACCTGGGTACGGCTTTCAACGGCGGGTTTGACCTCCGCCCCCTGCCGTTTCGCACGGTCGGGATTCCAGCGGAAGAAGTCCATCTTGTTACGCTCGAAGTTGGGCTTGACCCAAGCGTTGAACGGCTCACCCTGCCCGTCCTTGACCATGCCCTTGATGTAGAAAGCCTTGACATCCGCCCGCTTGGAGGGGTCGTTCACTGCTTCTGTCCATTGGTCATAAGCCTCTTTGGGCACGGAGGCTTTGAGGATTGTCCGGTGAATCGTGAGCGTGGGCTGTCGTTCGGAGGCCGCCGTTTCCTGCCGTCCGTTTTTCTCGGCGGCCTTCTGGCGGTAAATCTCCTTGTTCTCTTGGGCGTAGCGGTTGCGATCCAAACCGTCGTAGGTAAAGGAATAGTTACGTTCGGCCGCGTCGATTTGGATATAGGCATCCCGCTTATAACCCGCGCGGGTGGTATATCCTTCGAGCAACACCTTGCCACCGCCGTAGAAATCCATCTGCTTGCCTTCCGAGAGGTCGGCCTCCTTGATACGGGCACGTTTTTCGAGTAACGAAACGGGCATGGGTTCCAGCGTGTTCGTCCATTTGTCTATCGATACGTAGCAGGGCGTGAGCTTGCCCGGCTCCAGCTCCAGGTCGATCACTTTCCCGGCATGACGGGTGTTCATCAGGTTCGTTTTCGCCTCCTCATCGAGCAGCACCCCGTGGAAGGGGGCGTCGAGGTCGGGTCGTTCCTGCCAGTAATGCGGCACGACGCGCAGCGAGCCGTCCGCCTGCTCTTCGAGCGACACGCGCCCTTTGGTGGAAACACGCATCCCGTTCTCCAGTTCGGGGTTCATCTCCACCAGCCCGTTGGATTTATGTCCGTAAGACATGGCTTTCAGGTGCGGCTCGATGTCCTCCATGCGGATACCTTTCTTCTCCATATCCGCCAGGTCTATCTTCGTGACGTCCAGCGGCTCGAACTGCCGCTGCTCCTGCGTCTGGAGCCGTTCGGAGGGGTCGATACGGTAATTTTCCAGAATCTCCGGGTCGAAGTCGATGCGGATAAGTTTGTTCAGGGCATTCTCCGTCATGACGAAGATACCCGTGTGGACGGGGTTCTGGGCCTGTTCCATGAACTTTTTGAAGAAGGCTTCGAGGGCTGAATCCTGCGTGTTCACGTTCAGCAGGCTCGCCACGTTCTGATCCGTGGGGTCGGCGGTCTGGATATTGCCGTCCTGATCCACGCCGGTAACGGCTTGCAGTCGTCCGTCGTCGGCATTCTGAACGAGCATGACTTGTTTAGCGTCGTTCTTTACGTTTTCGTCCATAATTACGAGTGTTTTTAGTTAGCACCAATAGCGATGCGGGAACGAAAGTAAGGGGAACGGCTTGAACGTAAAATAGTTGGAACGGCTATGGAAGCATCGGGCACAGAAGTGGCCGCTTGTGGCGCAGGGCAGAGGAAATCGGAGAAACGGAGTGCCGGGAAGGACGGATTTGGCAGTGGGTATTTTCGTGGCTCCGCACCTTATTTGTCAGGTAGTCGGGATCTATTGTTAAATGTCAATAAAACGCATGGATAACCCGTGTTTTTTTATAAATTTGCAAAAACGGGTTTCAGTATCCGACAAAACGTGAGGCATGGAAATATATACCCCAAAACCCAAAATCAAACTTTCTCCTGTGGTAAGAAACGGGAGAGAATTTGTCGAAGTGACTTTCGGTAATGACAATGACATCCGCTTGTCGCTGTCGAAGGAAGAAAACGTACTGCTTGTCGGTGGCAGAGCTTATCTGCCGGCAGAGAATTTCGTGCTTGCCGAGTTCTTCGACCGCTATGTGAAAATGGCGTTTATAGACTATTCTGCCATCAAGGAAACCGCACCCCGTAAAGAGGAAGACAAACGACCGCCACTGCCGGAAGGCTATCTGGAAAAACTTCAGCAAGTGCGTTACAGTGACCATACCGTAAGGGTATATACCTCCTATTTCCGCGATTTCCAACAGCATTTCGAGGGGCGTAAGATTGAAACGGTTACTCCCGGCGAGATAAACGACTACCTGCTGTATCTCATCCACGAGAAAAACATATCCTCCTGCCAGCAAAACCAGCGTATCAACGCCATCAAGTTCTATTACGAGAAAGTTCTCGGCCAGGAACGGCGGTGTTACAAGGTGAACCGTGCCAAACGGGAGAAGACGCTGCCCGACGTGTTGAGCAAGGAGGAAATAAAGAAAATACTCGACGTGACGGTGACAGACCTGCGTTTCTTCTGTATGTTCTCCATACTCTACTCCGCAGGGTTGCGCATCAGCGAACTGCTGGAACTGAAACCCGGCGACATCAACGAATCCCGCTCCCTGATACGGGTGCGTCAAGGAAAGGGCAAGAAGGACCGCTACACCCTGCTGTCAAAACCGTTGATGAAAAAGCTGACGGAATATAACAGACTATACAAACCGAAAGTGTGGCTTTTTGAACACAGACCGGGAGAACCTTTCACCGAGAGTATCGTGTCGAAACGGCTGAAGGCAGCGGCCCGGGAAGCGGGAATCACGAAACGGATTTATCCGCACCTGCTGCGCCATTCGTTCGCCACCCACTTGCTGGAGCAAGGAACCGACATCAAGATTGTGAAAGAGCTTATGGGACATAACAACATCAAGACAACGGAAAGGTATGTCCACATAGCCGACACTTTCAAAAGCAATATCAAAAGCCCGTTGGACGATCTGTTGATGGAGGAAGACGAGGTCTGATACTTAAAGAAAATAACAGCCAAATCGGCTGATAGTATAACATTATCAACCTCGAAAAAAATACAATGAATAGAATATTAACACTATACCTCTTTTTGCTATTGTGTGGCACGGCTTCCGCACAACAAATAGTAGAATGGAACGATTTACAGACTATAACGGATAACGCACGGCGCACGGTATATTATAAAAAAGACAGTAAACGGCCGTTGCAGGGAAAATATCGCATTATACGAGGACTTGACGAGGAACACGTGAAACTTTCAGACGGCATGATAAACGGTGACTATCGTCGTTACCGTGACGGGGTATTGCGTGAGTCGGGCATATATGTCAAGGGCAAGCGTAACGGTACATTCACGGAATACTACCAAGACGGCGTTACTCCCCGAAAGGAAACACCCATGCTGCAAGGCAAGATAGACGGAACTGTAAAGACCTATTTCCGTAACGGAAAAATAGAGATTGAAAAAGAATACAGGCAGAGTGTGGAGAACGGACGGGAACGCCGCTTTGCCAACAAGACGGGTGAGCAGATTTTTGAATCTCATTATATCGACGGGGAAAAAGATGGCGAGGAATGGGAAATCTTCGAGGACGGCCGCGCAATACGCAGCAAGACTACACGCCACTACCGTAATGGAAAACTCGACGGTTCGTATCGTGTGGAATCAACATGGGAGGGCAAACCCTATATAACCATTGAGGGACAATACACCGACGGTGAGAAATCGGGGCAATGGATACAGCATAACCACCAAGATAATACCCAAACCTGCACATGGCATGGTGAGGGTGGGGCTTAAACTGAAATGAAGACAGTCATCATAACACTACTTTTGACTTGTACATCGAGTTAGACCATTCACGATAATCTTAAATGAAGAAACAGGAATATAAGGAGCAAGAACGACATTATTATTTCTTCGACTATCTGTTCTGGTTGGGAGAAATAACATGGGAGCATTATCACAAGGTCAGTTTCAAACAACCCCGTGGGAGTGATATGCTGTGGGCCTGTATCACGCTTTTTATATTCATGCCGGTTCTGACCATAGCAGGTCATTTTCTTGATGGCTTGGCATTCGAGGTGTTTGGAGCCGTTCTTCTAATCGTGTTCTCCGTTTCTGTCTTCATGACAGACCGTCTGTTCAACAAAATATACCCGCCTTCCCGGCGGAAAGCGGTCATGCAGCATTATGCGGGGCGCAAGTTCAGTCCCTTCCGGCGTAACTTGTTCTTTTTCTCCATCTGTTTGTTGTTTATTCCTGCAATGGTTTTATTAGGAACTGCACTGAAATGGATAACTGAAATACTCAAATGACAAATAAAAGAAACATTTTCAGCCGATTTTTCCGCGTATTGGTGATGTTGCACAAAATTCCATACGCGTATTTTACGGAATGGAACAATAGAAGGAAGCGAAAAGCATTAGCTGCCGGAATATACTTCCTGAGCATCCTCCCGGAATTCGTCCTGTTGGCCGGCACATTTCTGGCGGCAAGGGGACAAGACGGGTATGTACATCTGGTAAACGTGCCACAAAAGGTTGTCTGCTACGGTCTGGCGGGTCTGGCGGTGCTGCTGTCAGCCATCCCTCTGGGATTTTTTGATGACAAGAAGATATGCAAGGAAGTCCGGCAGGAACTTCGTGAGCGTCCCCGTTACTGGAAACGGGCAATAGTGGTCTATTGGGCAGTTATCGTGGCTATGGTGGTGGCGGCGAACATTGTGTTTCCCGCTTTTTCCGATAAGACAATGCCAGTAGAGAGCGGACTGGAATGGACGGAGGATATGGATTTTTAATATGGACACAAGCATGAAAAAGGCAAGGATAAGGCGACATGATTTTTTCCATATGATTGCGATGATACATAAAACCGCATACATCCTCGCTTACGATATGCTGCGAAAGAAAGGCGTGCATGATTGGGTGGAACGTCGGGCTGTCGGGATAATCGGGCTTCCCTACCTCTCTTTAATTTTGGTGGCATTACTTACATTAAAAGACGAACCGAGTACCGGTCATAAAATCGTTACCGGCATACTGATTGGATGGGCGGTTGTCGCTGCATGGTGCACTTCCGGATTTCAGTTCAAACCTTCTGATTGGAGAATGGAAGTCCGGGAAGAACTTGATTTGCGTTACTTGTACTGGAAAAAGGCGATAGCGGTGTACTATGCCGTTGTCATTGCAGTGGCGGTAGCGGCAGGCTTTGTCATGCCCTATATATAAATCCGAGGTAAAACATCAGTACGGCATTCCCCACAGCCAGTGCGATGGAGATAAGAAGAATTTCAGCAAGTCTCCTGCCAATATGTTTCATATTCCGGTAATGTTCACTGATCACTTTCCGATGTCCGGCTGTGTAACGGAGCTTGCAGAATATGGAGGGCAGAAGGCAGAACAACATTACGATGACAAGGGCGACAATCCAACTGAAAAAGCGAAACATCAACGGTATTCCAAGCGGTATGGTTATGGCAAACAGCCAGCATAGGAAAAGCAACATTCTCCCATTGAGATTGCTATGCTCTCGATCGCTCCATTTTTCGGCTACATACCACATATAGTCGATGAAGCAGAACCGGTATTTCCGATTGTCCTTTCCCATACCGTTATTTCCAAGCAAAAAACATCGTCAGGCAGGCAATTATCGCCATGCCGACCAATACCATTTGAACCTTGCGGCGTGTTTCAGGCTTGCAATCGTCAAAGAACCACAGCGAGCTGTTAAATTGCCAATGACACGCCCATTTCCAACGGAGCAGCAATCCTGCAAGCCACACGGCAAGCAGTCCGGCAGCAAACAGCAGCCCGTATTTCGGATGAGCCTGCAACCACTCGAAAAACGCTTCCGCCTTGCTGTTCATAGCTTCGTATATATCGGTAACTGTCATATTCATTACATAATTATCATTTGTCATAACATAATTCAATATACCAATCGCCCTTAATGTGTCTTGATGCCATACCGCCCGGTGAATCCGGATCATTCCTAACAAGCTCAATCAGGTCGTTCAGTTCCCAATCGACCGCATAAGTTGAATCCTCTGCGAGCCTGTAAGCATACTGCTTGTCCACGCTCGGCCCGACAGACCAACCGGCAGAATAGTAAATGATAGAGATGCTTGGAACAATGGTGTCGGGCAGTTCCTCAATGGGAGGAATTGAGCTGAAATCGCCATGTTCAATCTGCCACAAGGTATGCCGGCTTTTGAAATACACTCTCTTACCTCCCACCGATGCAAGCAGGGAATCAAGACGCGTGCATTTTTCATTGCCAAGACTTGACAAACACAATGAATCCGTTGCGCTCCCGATTGGATAGAACGAAGGGTAAATGTCGCCATACGGGCAATTCAACAGAATTTCGGTTATTTCATTAAACGCATCTTCATGGGCATAGAAATTATGAATCATATCCTCGTCAGACGGAGGATTGAAACCTCTGTTGCCACACCCTACGGCAATGAAAGCCACTACAGTTGCCGGCAATAATACTTGCAGAAATCTACTCGCCATAGCTGATAATCGTGATTCCGAACGCAAAAATAATGTTTTTCGTCCACTCAATCACCACGTTATGCCGAAAAACAATGTGCCGGATGTCCTTTGTCTGCCGCAAAAACAGTATTTTTGCGAAAACGAAAAGCGAAGATGGGTTTCAGACGGAAATATAAGTTCAGTATAATAGACTACCTGTATTATGCGGGTCGCATACGACGCATCCACAACAGGTGGTTTATGCCGTTGGATGCTATCTTCTTGTGGGTTTTCGCTGTTGTCCCTTCGCTTCTTATAATAAGATTCCTATATTGGGTAATACCGTTGTGGCTGCCGTCAGCTTTGTCTGTCGGCTTGGTCTGGGCAGCAGTAGAGGTGTATTCAAAGATTGAAAAGAAGTACTTTACCAAAGCGCGGGAGCGTGCCTATTACCGCCTTTATCCTGAAAGAAAGGATAAAAACTATTTCTGGCTTCAGTTACTATTGCCGCTTGGTCTGTTTCTGATTAATTTGGGCATAGCCTATTGGCTTTTTTTTGTGTATCAATGAGCGGGAAGAATGGTAATAGTTTATGGTTCTGATATTTTAAAATTTAGACAATGAGCAAAATTCTAACGATAATTGCGATAATGTTATTATGCGGTTGCAGTTCCATGAAACACTACAGCGTGTTTCAATGTGACAATGGCGACGATTATGTCAGCGAGGGATTGTACCGTATCGTGGACAAGCGAGGGCGTATCGGGTACGCGGACGAAAGCGGCAGAACGGTCATCAAGCCCCGCTTCGCCTTCGGCTTCCCATTCGAGAACGGCAAGGCAAAAGTAACCGACAAGGGAGAGATGAAAGAAGTGCCGGGTTCGGACGGAGAATATCACTATTGGGAAAGCGACGAATGGTATTATATCGACAAGGCTGGAAATAGAATGGAATAGATAGTTCAAATACCATATTTTCGCTTGTTTTACGGTTATAAAACCAGGAAACAGCCCCCGTTAAGGTCACGGAGGTTGTTTGCGGGGTGTTTGTGTTCATTTAGTTCTGTTCCGGCAGGAGCTTGCAAAGCACCGGGTCGTTCTTGATACGTTCCAGTTCCTCGGCGACGATGCGGCCGGCCTCTGCCTTGATACGTTCGTAGTTTTCCTGCACGACCTGTTTCATGTGATCCGTCCCGTTCTCGTCCGTGAAGTCGGTAATTTGTGGTATCTTCTTGTACCGGGCTGTTTCCGCTTTCACTTTTTCGTTGTCCACGACAATCTCACAATGGAAAATCTTCTGTTCGATTCGCTCGTCGAAGTTGTCCGCCACGGCCCCGACGAACATTCCCTGCGTGAGTGTCGAGATCTTCGAGGCCGGGATCAGGCTGTCCAGCTGCGTGGATATGGATGTCGATTTGTCGCTGCGGCTCAACGTCATGCTCTGCCGCTTCTGCAATACTTTACCGAACCGCTCCGAGAGTGTCTTGGCCGTTTCGCCAACGACCTGCCCGGAGAAGATGTTGCCCACCGTGTTCATCACGACGGCGGCCTCCTTGTCCCCGTAATCCCTCTTCAACTGTGAAAAATCCTGGAAGCACAGCAGCACGGCGACCTTGTTGCTTCTGGCCGTGGCGATCAGGTTGTCGAGTCCCTTGAAGTAGATTGTCGGCAGCTCGTCGATGATGATGCCCGATTTGAGCTGCCCTTTCTTATTTATGAGCTTGACAATCCGGGAATTATACAATCCCAAAGCCGCTCCGTAAATGTTTTGCCTGTCGGGGTTGTTCCCCACGCAGAGTATCTTGGGATCGTCCGGGTTGTTGATGTCGAGCGTAAAGTCATCGCCCGACATGACCCAATATAGCTGGGGCGAAATCATGCGGGAAAGCGGAATTTTGGCCGATGCTATCTGGCCCTGGAGCTGGTCTTGAGCGCCTCCGAGCCAGGCATCCATAAAGGGGCTGAGGTAGTTTTCGAGTTCCGGGTAGGATGTCAGAATCGGGAAAATATCCTCGTACCGCTTGTTCAGGAACTCGATGGCGTGCGGGAAGGTACAATACCGCCCGTTGTCGTAGATGCGCAGGAACCAGATCACGGCCGCGAAAAGGATAATGGGGCTTTCCACAAAAAAATCGCCCTGCTTCTGCACCCAGCTTCGGTTCAGGTTGAGCATGATGGTATAGGCGCTCTCGTAGGCGTCCGAAATATCGGTCATGAAGTCCGGGTGAATGGGGTTACAGCGGTGCGAGTGGCGCGGGTCGTCGAAATTTATGACGTAGAAAGTCGGGATTTTCTTGTAACCTTTCTGGTGATTCAGCAGGTGGTTGTAGGCGATTTCCGAAAGATCGGGAAACTTGTAGTCATAGATGTATTGGGTATAGCCCTTTTCGATTTGCTGTTTAATAAACTGGTTTACAATACAATAACTCTTCCCGCTGCCCGGGCTTCCCATGCAGATGCAAGCCCTTTGCGGGTTTACGACATTGGCGAACCCGTTGTTCCACTGTTTGTTATAGTAAAATTTCGTCGGCAGATTTATGGAGTACTCGTTCTCGATCAGGCGTGTTTCCTGCTGGAATGATTCGTTCTCGTTGTTGAAAGGGTCATCCATGAGATTGTTTTTCAGCAGGCGGGACATCCACACGCCGCCCATCAAGAGGCAGATATACCCGGCCGATAGGGTCAGTATGTAGAAAGCCGCGTTCGCCGTTGCCGTCAGCGGCAAGTCCAGCAGCCACCAGTTGAAGAAGAACAGCACGCCTCCCGTGGCCAGCGATGCCGTGATTTTCCGCCAGGTAATTTTCTCCTCTTTTACTCCTTTTGTCCCGAGGCATGAAAGGGCGAGGAACACGACGGCGAAAAGTTTCGTCCATAGTATATTCCGGAACAGCCCCGCGGTGCGGTCGAAGTTCAGCAGAATCCTATCGACCACGCCGATATTGATTCCCCATTCCCGTATCTGCCCGTAGCAGAACCAGTAGATGTTGATAACCACGAACAAGATACTCAATGCCCGCATGAAATCCATTGTTTTTGCAAGACCCCGAAGGTCGTCTTCCTGTTGCATAACCGTAAGATTTAATAAATGAATGATAATTGAGATGTTATACTTTCCTCCGTCGTGAGGTATTCCGCTTCCGTTGCCCGTTCCGTCCGGCAGGCGCTTGTTTCGGGGACAAGTCCCTCGTGTTTTCCCCGGGATTCCGTTTTCCGCCGAAGCGCAGCTCGAAGGCGTTGGCCGAGTATGCCTTTCCCAGCCGTGATCCGTTCACGACCGTCCGTGTTTCGTGGTCAATGAAGGTCACACCCACGATGCGGCCGTTTTCGTTGCGTCGTATGTAGAGATCCACCCGGGCTCCCCGCAGGCGTTCGCGCAGTTCTTCCTCCGTGGGTTCTCCCCGAAGCGCTTTATCGACCCGGCCACGGATTTGCCTCCTCGTGTCGTCCTTTCCGAACCGTTCGGCGCTGCGCGCCATGTGCCGTTCCAGCCCGTCATACCCGACCTCTTTACCGAACAGTGAGGATTTGAGCGGCGCGGCCACTGCCTTGTCCCCGTTCTCGTCCAGCAGCGTGTAGAGCAATCCCCGGTAGGGGGTTCCGTTCCGCTCTCCCCGGACTTCCTCTATACCTATATTATATAAGGACAGCAATGCCCGGAACTCGCCGAGGGTCTGGAAGCGGTATGTCGCCACGGCCGGTTTTATTACCGCTGCCACCTGGCGTTTCAGGTCGCCCCGCGTGTAATCGGCGGGGACGATCCCTTGCCCTTTCTCCCGCCTTCTCCCTTTGGCGGGATGCAGTCCGTACTCCCGTTCCAGTTCCTCGGTAACGGCCACGCTGCGTTCGTTGCGCCTGCTGTCGTTTATCTTGCGCCCGTCCTGGGCCACCTGCACCGACACGATATGGATATGTTCCCGTCCGATGTCGGTATGCTTGAATACGATATAAGGTTGTCCTCCCCAGCCCATGCGCTCCATGTAGGCCCCGGCTATCTCCGCGAGTTGCCCGTCGTCGAGGCGGTCTTCGGGAGCCGGGTTGAGCGATACGTGCACGACGGGTTTTTCCGTCCGGTAGTGCGAGGGCATCCAGCGCAGGAGGTCTTCTGCCGTCGCGGCCACGTTGAAGCGCCCATCCGCCGGCTCCCTCACGATGTGGGTCAGCAGTACCTTCCCGTCGCCCCGATCGACTTTCTCCTGGTTGTACGCCAGCGCGCCGTACACGTCTTTTCCGGTGGTGATATTGGCTACCATCGCTGTCTGAACTCTTCGGAGAGCGACACGACCTGCTGCCCGACGGCCGCCAGTTCACGTGTCGCTCTCTCCAGTTTATAGAGCAGCGCGAGTGTTTTCTTCTCGGAAAAATGCGCGTGCAGCTCCTTCACCACCTGGTTGTAATTCGTTCCCACGGCACGGAATTGGGCGTGGAAAGCGGTCAGCTTCGCCACGTATTCGAGCGTTCCCCGGTCGGTCTTTACCACCCGGAACGCCTCGTTGAACACTCTCGCTTTGATAAAAGCGGCTTTGGACAATAGCCCGGACTGCTCGTAAAGGTCGAGGAAACGGGCATGTTCCACGGCTGAAAAGTTTACCGAAAAGCGGTAAACGGCCGGGTCGTTTTTCGCGGGTCGTCCCCCTTTGCCCCCTCGGGGCTTTCTGTTCTTTTCCATCGCATCGAAATTTTAAGGAGAGGCCAGGGCCCCACCGGTTCCTGAAAATTCCGATCCCTTCGCGGCTTGCCGCCCTTCTGAAAAGCACCGACTCCGGAGGTGCTTTCTCCCCCTTGCGGGCAAGCTGTTTTCTGCTGCAAAACGAGAATCGTGCAGCAGAAAACACAGCTTGCTATTTGCCCTTTGCAAATACTTTCTGCCCGCTCGCGGACAGAACATTGAAAGAGCCGCCGTAAAACGGGGCAAGGACGGCTTCATTAGCGTCGGGATCGTTCACGAGGCAAAGATACCGACCTATTCAATTGCTTGTACTACAAGCGATTACGCCACTTGCGTCCACTTTGACGCCACACGCGGCCATAGCGGAAAAAGAGCATACAACCCGTGTTTTTAAGGGTTTACTTTGCACGTGAGAACGGATACGGGCAATGACACATCCCCCTGTCCGCACACGTGCGGACGGATGCAGAAAACATCGTGTGCAGAGGAAAAAGCGGGTCTTTGTCCGGATAAGCAAATGCGGTTGCGCATGAGTATAAAATCGGACACGCGCCCATGCACCGGCATACCGGCGTAACAGCCTGCCAGCGCACCAGCATATATGCGTGCCGGCATACCTGCATAAAATCTCATGCCGTCACTTGCCCGGATACGTGAAGAGATGAACGATTACCCGATTGTATAACTAAAAACGCATGGAACAATGAAAGAGAAAACGAAATTCGTGGCCTTCTCCACCCAGAAAGGCGGAGCGGGCAAAACCACCCTCACGGTGCTGGCAGCCTCTTACCTGCACTATGTAAAGGGTTTCAATGTCGCGGTCATCGACTGCGATTATCCCCAACACTCCATCGTGGAGATGCGGGAACGTGACCTGAAGCTTGCCCTCGAAGACGAACATTACAAGAGGTTAGCTTACGAACAATTCACCCGGCTTCAAAAGAAAGCCTATCCTGTCGTGGAAAGCAACACGAAAGAGGCGTTGGCCGATGCCGACTACCTCCTGCCGCAAGGTGATTTCGATTATGTGTTCTTCGACCTTCCCGGTACGATCAATAACGAGGATCTGATTCATTCCCTGGCCGGAATGGATTATCTCGTCGCCCCGATCAGTGCCGACCGGGTTGTCATGGAAAGCACCCTGAATTACGCGGTTGTGGTAAAGGAGCATATCATGGGCCGCGAGAAGTCCCGGATGAAAGGGCTGTATATGCTATGGAACATGGTGGACGGACGTGAAAAGACAGAATTATATCAGGTTTACGAGGCGGTAATGAAAGAGTTGGATCTTCCTGTTCTGAAGACCTTCCTGCCTGACACCAAGCGTTTTCGTCGTGAGCAGAACGCCAGCCGTCGCTCTGTCTTCCGCTCCACGCTCTTCCCGGCAGACCGTTCTTTGATCCGGGGCAGCAACCTGGATAAACTCGTGGATGAATTGATCGAACTGTTAAAGTAGGATCTCATGAGCGGAAAAGAATATGACGACGGTTTGGATGCTTCCTTCATCATCAGCCAGGCCAAAAGCCGAAACCGGCCATTACATCCTTACACGCCGGAAAAAGAGGAGGAGGCATCGGCTCTATCGGAACCGTCCGGCGAGGCCGCCTCCTCGCCGGCTACGAAAGAGGAGGGACGCCGCCGAAGAGGGAAAGGCCAGGATTACGAGCGTCTTTTTATCCGGAACGCCCCCTCCAATACCCGAAGCGGCAAAACGGTGTATATCCGCAAGGAGTTTCACGAGCGTATAACCCGGATAGTGCAGGTTATCGGTAAGAACGAACTCTCGCTGTATAGCTACCTGGACAATGTGCTGGAGCAGCATTTCGCGACCTATCAGGAGGAAATTTCGGAACTCTACAAGAAACGGAACTCCGATATTTTTTAGTTATGAACCCAATATTTTTACAATCCATTAAAAACAATCCATCATGTCAGACAAAGCAATTATTTTATCTGTTATCCTGGCGGCCGTCCTTTGCGTCGCCGTGCCCTTCATCTTCCGCGTGTGCCGCTACCGGCGCAGGATGAAAACCCTTATCGTCCCCGACGGCCCTTCGGGGGAGGTCGCCGTGGGGACTGTCCCCACCCCCGAGACCGAGTATCTGGCCCGTTACATCTGCCTGCTGCGGCTGCCTTTCGCCGGTAACAAGCACGTGAAGATACGTCCGTCGTATCACGAGCGTATCCGCGAGATCACCCGTGTCATCGGTCGTGGCGACGTGACGATCACGGCCTACGTGGACAAGGTTCTCAAGGCGCACCTGGACGATAACCGGGAAACCATCGAGCGGCTTTTCGAGGAGCGTGAGGCCGTGGCCTCCCGGCAACCCAAAGCGGAGGAGCGATGAACGGGGCGTTGTGGCTGCTGCCCCTCTTTGCCGTGGGGTATGCCTTGTGGGCGTTTTTCCGCCTGCGGCGGATGGAACGTAACGAACCGGCAGACGGGATCGTTGCCGAAGGCACTCCCTGCCGGCAGGAGATCATCGGCAGGAGCCGCTTTGTCCTCGACCCGCGCCACTCCCGGCCACAAGCTGCCGTAGAATCTGAAACTGAAAAAGTTACGGAAAAAGCCGATATATTTGTGCCCACGAATGTACCCGAACACCCCCGGCAGATTCCGCCGGAAGACTTGGATGAAGTGTTCGGTGTCGCTCCCGAGGGGGAGCCTAACGAACCTCTGGAAATCGACTTTCCGCTGTACGATGAATCTTTCCCGGATGCGGACGCGGAGGAGCCGGATTATGACGAGGATGAAGACGACACCGAAGAGCTGCCCCTTTTGGGCCGCTCGCTTGCCCAGGGGGTTAGTTTTGAACAGATGGGCGAAGCCTACCGCCACGTGGTACACGATCCACCTTCAACAGACGAGCAAAGGGAGGAAACGGGACGTGTCCTCCTGGGCCTGAAACAGACCGACATGTTCGAGGTCATCGTTTCGGGCCGCCCCGACGGGAACGACAGAGTAAAATCCCTGATCGACACCTACCTCTCGGCCTTTCACCGGCGTATGTCCGAGAGGTCTGCGGAAAGCCCATCTCCGCAGGGTTCGGTTCCCACGGGTTTCGACGTCCGTGAGTTTGTTTAACCCCATAATGACATCACGATGAAAGAAAAAGACTACGGGTAGCGCGTGAGGCTATCCTCGAACCACTGAAAAAAAACGAATCAAGAAGTTTAACCCGGTGCGGGGCCTATCCATCCCCGCGCCACAATTCAAACATTATCGAGTTATGAGAAAGAACAAGATTCTTCTTCCGGCGGCATTTCTCTTTGCCGCCATCTCCTCCGCTTTCGCGCAGGGCAACGGCATCGCCGGCATTACGGAGGCTACCAACATGGTAACCAGTTACTTCGACCCCGGCACGAAACTCGTGTACGCTGTGGGGGCTGTGGTCGGCCTTATCGGGGGCATCAAGGTCTATAACAAGTTTTCGAGCGGCGACCCCGACACGTCGAAGACCGCCGCGAGCTGGTTCGGCGCGTGTATTTTCCTGATTGTCGCCGCGACGATCCTACGCTCTTTCTTCTTGTAGTCCAACCTGTCATGCAAATAATTATGGAATATGGAATCAACAAGGGAATCGGCAAGAGCGTGGAGTTCCGGGGTCTGAAGGCGCAGTACCTCTTCATCTTCGCGGGCGGCCTGCTGGCCGTCTTCGTGGTGTTCGTCATCCTCTACATGGCAGGGGTCGATCAGTGGGTATGTATCGCTTTCGGCGTTGCGGCGGCTTCGGTGCTGGTCTGGCTTACCTTCCGCCTGAACGCCCGTTACGGGGAACACGGGCTGATGAAGCTGCTCGCCGCGCGCCGGCATCCCCGCTACCTGCTCAACCGCAAGTCCCTGCGCCGGTTGCTGAAAAGAAAGGGGGGCCGCGTATGAGAAACATCTTGAAAGCCACCACGCTGGAAAGCAAGTTCCCGCTCCTGGCCGTGGAAGGCGGTTGTATCATCAGCAAGGACGCGGACATAACGGTCGTCTATCGGGTCGAACTCCCGGAGCTGTTCACCGTCACGTCCGCCGAGTACGAGGCGATCCACGCCGCCTGGTGCAAGGCCCTGAAGGTCTTGCCCGAATACAGCGTGGTACACAAGCAGGACTGGTTCATCCGCGAGCGTTACCGTCCGGCCACGGGCGAGGGGGACATGAGTTTCCTCTCCCGCAGTTACGAGCGGCATTTCAACGAGCGTCCGTTCCTGACCCACGCCTGCTTCCTCTACCTGACGAAAACGACGAGGGAGCGTATGCACATGCGTTCAGACTTCTCGACCCTCTGCCGGGGCAACATCATTCCCAAAGAGGTAAACCGGGAATCGGCGACAAAATTCCTGGAGGCGGCGGAACAGTTCGAGCGTATTCTGAACGATTCGGGTTTCCTGACCCTTGTCCGCCTCACGGGGGACGAGATCACGGGTACGGCGGATTGTCCGGGCCTGCTGGAGCGGTACTTTTCCCTCTCGCTCTCGGAGACGACTTCTCTTCAGGACATCGAGCTGGGGGCCGAGGTTCTGCGCGTGGGTAACAAACGGGTGTGCCTGCACACGCTCTCGGACACGGAAGACCTGCCGGGGCGCGTGGGTACGGACACCCGTTACGAGCGTCTTTCCACCGACCGTTCGGACTGCCTGCTCTCGTTCGCGGCCCCCGTGGGGCTTCTGCTTTCCTGCGACCACCTTTACAACCAGTACGTGTTCCTGGAAGACAGCGACGAAAACCTGCGTATGTTCGAGAAACGTGCGCGTAACATGCAGTCCCTTTCCCGCTACTCCCGCGGGAACCAGATAAACAAGGAGTGGATCGACCAGTATCTCAACGAGGCGCACTCGTTCGGTCTTCAATCCGTCCGGGCCCATTTCAACGTGCTGGCCTGGTCGGACGACGTGCAGGAGCTCCGGCATATCCGCAATGATGTGGGCAGCCAGCTCGCTCTGATGGAGTGCCGCCCGCGCCACAACACCGTGGACGCCGCCACGCTCTACTGGGCGGGTATGCCGGGCAACGCGGGGGATTTCCCCGCCGAGGAATCGTTCTACACGTTCATCGAGCCCGCGGTCTGTTTCTTTACGGAGGAAACCAACTATAAATCCTCGTCCAGCCCTTTCGGCATCAAGCTGTGCGACCGCGTAAGCGGCAGGCCCCTGCACCTGGACATCTCGGACGAACCGATGAAAAAAGGGATCATTACCAATAGGAATAAATTCGTGTTAGGCGGCTCGGGGTCAGGCAAGTCATTCTTTATGAATCATTTAGTCCGCCAATACTGGGAGCAGGGCACGCATGTCGTGCTGGTGGATACCGGTAACAGCTACCAGGGTCTTTGCGAGCTGATCCGGCGTAAGACCAAAGGTGAGGACGGCGTGTATTTTACCTATACCGAGGAACATCCCATCAGTTTCAACCCGTTCTACACCGACGACTACTATTTCGACGTGGAGAAGAAGGACAGCATCAAGACGCTGCTGCTGACACTCTGGAAAACCGAGGACGACAAGATCACGAAGACCGAGAGCGGCGAGCTGGGCAGTGCCGTGAACGCCTATATCGAGCGTATCCGCGCCGACCGGAATATCGTGCCGTGTTTTGACAGTTTCTACGAGTACCTGCGGGACGACTACCGCCGCGAGCTGGAGGAGCGGGAGATCCGGGTCAGCCGCGAGGATTTCAACATCGACAACATGCTCATCACCCTGCGGCAATATTACAAGGGCGGACGCTACGACTTCCTTCTGAACTCCCGGGCCAACATCGACCTGCTCTCGAAGCGCTTCGTGGTCTTCGAGGTGGATTCCATCAAGGAAAACAAGGAGCTTTTTCCCGTGGTCACCATCATCATCATGGAGGCTTTCATAAACAAGATGAGACGGCTCAAGGGGGTACGCAAACAGCTCATCGTCGAGGAGGCCTGGAAGGCGCTCTCTACGGCCAATATGGCTGAATATCTGCGTTATATGTATAAAACCGTCCGCAAATACTACGGTGAGGCCATCGTTGTGACGCAGGAGGTCGAGGACATCATTTCCAGCCCGGTGGTCAAGGAGGCGATCATCAACAACTCGGACTGCAAGATCCTGCTCGACCAGCGCAAGTTCATGAACCGTTTCGATGCGATTCAGTCCTTGTTGGGGCTGACCGACAAGGAGAAGGCGCAGATTCTCTCGATCAACCAGTCCAACGACCCTTCCCGTAAATACAAGGAGGTCTGGATCGGTCTGGGCGGCGTTCAGTCGGCGGTCTATGCCACGGAGGTCAGCGTCCCGGAGTACCTGGCCTACACGACCGAGGAAACGGAGAAAGTGGAGGTACAGCGGCTTGCCGGCGAGCTGGGCGGTGATATGGAACTGGCGATCAGGCAGCTCGCCGAGGGCAAACGTTAAAGGGAGGGCAGGCCATGTATCGCAAGTGTATCGGATCAGACCCCACGGCGGCGCGTTTGGACTTCGCGCTGTACGAGGTGGCGGGCGAGTGGGAAAGCCGTTCGGGTTCTCCCCGGGTTCGCATCTACCGCAACCCGGGACGCCGGGGCGGCGGTTTTTACGTGGAGGTGTCCTACAAGGACGGGACACGCTTCTCCCGTCCCGTGAGGAAGTATTGGGGAGGTATCCGTTACTTCGACCTCTACGGGTATGTCGCCCTGGCCTACGATGCGGGGCGCGAGGTGCTCCAGCTCTCCGCCTACGGGGATTATTACCGGGCGTCGGAATGACCGCCCAAGTATTCACGAATTAAATAATGAAAAGGATGAAACGATTGATTTTAACGCTGTTCGTGGGGCTTCTTTGCTTCACGTACCAGGCAAAAGCGCAGTGGACGGTCATCGACCCGTCGAACCTCGTTCAGAACATCAAGAGCGCGGTTCAAAGCTCGACCACGGCGACCAACATGGTCAAGTCGCTGCAAGAGAGTATCAAGATTTATAACCAGAGCAAGGCTTACTACGACGCCCTCAAATCGGTGCATAACATCATCAAGGATGCCCGGAAGGTGAAGCTGACGCTCGAAATGGTCAGCGAGATCACGGAAATCTACACCTCGGGATTCAACCGTATGGTTTCAGACCCGAACTTCACGGTGGACGAGCTGGCGGCGATCTCGGCGGGTTACGCCCGGTTGCTGGAGGAGGGCGGCGCGCTGGTGGCGGAACTCAAGACGGTCATAACCGGCGGCAACGGCCTCTCGCTCTCGGACAAGGAGCGGATGGACGTGGTGGATCAGGTTTACACGAAGATGCTGGAGTACCGCAACCTCACGCGCTATTACACGCGCAAGACCATCTCCGTGTCCTTCATCCGCAGCCGCGAAAAGGGCGACACGCACCGGGTGCTGGCACTTTACGGGAACCCGAACGACAGATATTGGTAACCTGAAAACGGAGGCAGTCATGGATTTCGACAATTTACACCAGGTTCTCCGGAACCTGTATCAGGAGATGATGCCGCTATGCGGCGACATGATCGGGGTGGCGAAAGGTATCGCCGGCCTGGGTGCGCTCTTTTACGTGGCTTACCGGGTATGGAAGGCACTGGCCAGCGCGGAGCCTATCGACGTGTTCCCGCTCCTGCGGCCTTTCGCCATCGGCTTGTGCGTGATGTTCTTTCCCACCGTGGTTCTGGGGACGATCAACGCCGTGATGTCGCCCGTGGTGCAGGGCACGCACGCCATACTGGAGGGGCAGACATTGGATTTGCAGGCATACCAGCAACAGAAGGACGATTTGGAAGCCGAGGCCCGCAAGCGCGAGGGCAAGGCTTGGTTAGTGGACGACGAGGTGTATGAACAACGGCTTGCGGATATGGGTATCACGGATTTGGGCGAGATTATCAGCATGTGGGCCGAACGCACGTGGTACGACATCAAGGCCGGTTTCCGGCAGCTTGTCCGGGACTTTTTCGAGTTGTTGTTCAACGCCGCGGGGCTTACCATCGACACGCTGCGGACATTCTTTTTAGTCGTGCTGTCGATTCTGGGGCCCTTGTCGTTCGCCCTCTCCATTTACGACGGCTTCCACTCGACGCTCGCGAGTTGGATTTCCCGCTATATCAGCGTGTACCTTTGGCTTCCCATCGCCGACCTGTTCTCCGCGGTGCTGGCCAAGATCCAGACGTTGATGCTCCAGGCGGATGTCCTGGCCCTGCAAGACCCCAACTACATTCCCGACAGCGGCAGCGGCGTCTATATTATCTTTTTGATTATAGGTATCATAGGCTATTTCACGATCCCCACCGTTGCCGAGTGGGTGATCCAGTCGGGCGGAGCCGGCGGGGCTATGGGCGGTATCAACAAGGCCGGGGCATTCGCCACGGGTGTCGCGGGCGGTATCGCCGGCAACATGATCGGCCGCACGTTCGGGCGTCGCGGCGGTGGCGGTTCCTCCTCCGGTAACGGCGGCGGTGGCCCGGCTTCGGGCAGTGCCCCCAACGGGCGCAACCTGGCAACACAAGGTAAAAGTAATCATTCATAACAATTTGGACAATGGAATTCAAGTCATTAAAAAACATCGAAACAAGTTTCAGGCAGATTCGGCTTTTCGGTATCGTGTTCCTCTGCCTGTGCGCGCTGGTATCCGTGTTCAGCGTGGTCGCGAGCTTCCGTTTCGCCGAAAAGCAGCGCGAGAAGATCTACGTCCTGGACGGGGGCAAGTCGCTGATGCTGGCGCTCTCGCAGGATTTGAGCCAGAACCGCCCCGTGGAGGCGCGCGAACATATCCGGCGTTTTCACGAGTTGTTCTTCACCCTCTCGCCCGACCGTGCGGCCATCGAGAGCAACATCAACCGCGCGCTGTTCCTGGTCGATAAGAGCGCCTTCGCCTATTACCAGGACATGCAGGAGAAAGGTTACTACAACCGTGTGGTGTCGGGGAACATCAGCCAGCGTATCGAGGTGGACTCCGTGGTGTGCGACTTCAACGCCTATCCCTACCGGGCCATGACCTATGCCCGGCAAATGATTGTCCGCGAGAGCAACATCACCGAGCGTTCGCTGGTCACGCGCTGCGAGCTGATCAACTCGGGGCGTTCGGACAATAACCCGCAGGGGTTCATCATGGAGAAATTCGAGATTCTGGAGAACCGCGATTTGCGTACATTAAAAAGATAAGGCTATGGCAAAGAAGAGAATAAAGGCTTTCGGGGAGTGGGTCGAAGACCACCTGCGCCGCGCTTGCGGGGCGCTCTCGCCCGATAAGCGGATTATCGTGATCCTCACGCTGCTCTTGTTCTTTTCCGTCTTGTCGCTCTACTTTACCGTGTCTTCCATCTACCGCTTCGGCAAGGGAGCCGGGGAACGGATGCAGATACGGCATATCGAGCGGCTGGAGCTGGAATTAAGACAACGGCAGGAGGCCGACAGTGTAAAACATCTAAAAGATTTCAATTATGACGACGAACGAAAAACAGAATAAACAGCCGGAGGCGGGGAAAAAGGAACTCACGCCCCGGCAGATACAGATGCGGAAGAAGATGGTGGTCTTCCCGCTCTTTTTCCTGGCCTTTGCCGGGTGCATGTGGCTGATCTTCTCCCCCGGCGAAAAAGAACGGGAGGAGCCTTCGGCGGGTTTCAACACGGAGCTGCCGACCCCGGAATCGGAGGGTATCCTCTCGGACAAGCGTGATGCCTACGTGCAGGAGGAGATGCGGCGCAGGGAGCGGGAAAAGATGCGCTCCTTGCAGGATTTCGCGTTCGGGATGGAGGACGAGGAGGAAGAGCCCGTCATGCCCGCTGCCGTGCCGGATAAGTCTTCCGGCCCTGCCGGCGGTTCGTCGGGAGCTTTCCGGACTTCCCGTGCCGCCTATGCCGACATCAACCGTCAGTTAGGCAGTTTCTACGAGGAGACCGCCGGTGAAACGGGGGAAGAGCGCGAGATGCAGGCCCGCATCGAGGAACTGGAACGCCGCCTGGAAGAACAGCAGGCGCAGAAAACGGCCCAGGAGGAGCAGGTGGCGCTGCTGGAGAAGTCCTACGAGATCGCCGCCCGCTACATGAACGGCGGTCAGGCCCCTGAAGCCCCGCGTCAGAAAGCCTCCGTTTCCGGCAAGGCTTCCGTGCAGCCCGTGCGCCAGGTGCGCCGTAACATCGTGTCGCTGCTCGCCGCCCCGCTGCCCGATTCGGTCTTCGCCCGTGAGTTCGTCAAGCCCCGGAACTGGGGTTTCAACACGGTGGGGAGCGACCTTCGCGAGCCCGAGCGCAACAGTATCCGTGCCGCCGTGCAGCAAACCGTGACGCTCACCGATGGCGGGGAGGTTACTTTCCGGCTGCTGGAACCGATGATGGCGGGAGATCTGCTCATCCCCTCGGGTACGCCCGTAACGGGGGCGGCGAGGATCAACGGCGAACGGCTGACGGTCAAGGTCAGCGCTGTCCAGCACGGCGGGGCGGTCGTTCCGGTCGATCTGTCGGTCTATGACACGAACGGCAACGAGGGTATTCCCGTGCCGGGATCGGAAGAACTCAACGCCGTGAAGGAGATCGCCGCCAATATGGGCGCGGGCATGGGCAGCAGTATCACGATCACGGACGATGCCGGTTCGCAACTGCTCTCCGACCTGGGGCGCAGCGCCATCCAGGGCGTGTCGCAATACGTGAGCAAGAAGATGCGCTCGGTCAAGGTCACGCTCAAGGCCGGTTACAGCGTCCTGCTGCTCCCGCCCCTTCAATAAGGGTACAAACGACGTACTTCCGTACACCACTGAAAAAATCCATTTTTATCAACAATCAAAAATTTATCGAGTATGAAAAAGATTCTTCTGGCACTCGCTTTTATCGGGTGCATGTTCGCTGCCCACGCGCAGGAAAAGCCCTCCACGGGCGATTTGTACGACGGTCTTACCCGTCCGCTGACCTTCAACCGGGTTATCCCGCCCTACGCGCTGGAGGTGACGTTCAGCAAGACCGTGCATGTGATTTTCCCCTCGGCCATCCGTTACGTCGATCTGGGGTCTTCGGATCTTCTGGCGGCGAAAGCCGACGGCACGGAAAACGTGCTGCGTGTAAAGGCGGCCCTGCGTGATTTCTCGCGCGAGAGCAACCTTTCGGTTATTACCGAGGACGGGGCCTATTACAGCTTCAATGTCAAGTATGCCGACGAGCCGGTGAAACTGTCGGTCGAGATGGCGGACTTCCTGCATGACGGGGAGGCGGTAAACCGCCCCAATAACGCGTTGGACATCTATTTGCAGGAGTTGGGATGCGAATCTCCGCTGCTGGTCAAACTGATCATGCAGTCCATTTACAAGAATGACCGCCGCGAGATCAAGCATATCGGTTGCAAGCGTTTCGGGGTACAATACCTCCTCAAAGGTATCTACGTGCATAACGACCTGCTTTATTTCCACCTCCAACTGAAAAACTCCTCCAACGTGCCTTTCAACGTGGACTACCTGACGTTCAAGGTTACGGACAAGAAGGTGGCCAAACGCACGGCCATCCAGGAGCAGGTCGTATGGCCCGTGCGTGCGTACAACAACGTGCAGGTCATCGGCGGCAAGTGTACCGAGCGCATGGTCTTCACGCTCCCGAAGTTCACGCTGGCCGACGACAAGCAGCTGGTCGTGGAACTGCACGAGCAGCAGGGCGGGCGACACCAGACTTTCACGGTGGAGAATGCCGACCTGGTGCGCGCACGTGTTATCAACGAGTTAAAGGTAAAGTGATATGAAACGGGCGATATTCATTCTTACGCTGGGGTTATGCCTCCTCCTTTCGGACGGGGCGCACGCCCAGCGTGCCCTGCCCGCCATGCGCGGGCTGGAAATACGGGCAGGCATGGCCGACGGCTTCTATACCCGGGACAGCCGCAGCGAAACGGGCTACTGGTTCGGGCTGGCCATGAGCCGCTACGCGAAGAATGCCGACAAGTGGGTGTTCGGCGCGGAGTTCCTGAACCGTTATTACCCCTACAAGTCGGAACGTATCCCGGTGGCGCAGTTCACGGCCGAGGGAGGTTACTATTACAAGTTCCTCGCCGACCCGTCCAGGACTTTTTTCTTCTACCTCGGCGGCTCGGCGCTGGCCGGTTACGAGAGCGTGAACCGGGGCGAAAGGCGGCTCTATGACGGCTCTACGCTCCGCCACCGCGACCGTTTCCTCTATGGCGGGGCCGTCACGCTGGAGGTCGATGCGTACCTGACCGACAGGATTATCCTCTCGCTGACGGGGCGTGAGCGTATCCTATGGGGCACTACAACGGGACATTTCCACGCGCAGTTCGGCCTGGGTATAAAATTCATTCTCTGATGGCGGGTATAAGTGAGGCATACAACTGTGATTGTATGGAGTTCATGAGGACATTGCCCGACCGTTTCTTCGATTTGGCGATTGTCGATCCTCCTTATGGTATCGGTGAGGACGGCTGCCGGAATGCTACCCGAAACCATGAAGGAAAGGCTACGCCTTATCGTCCATACACGGGCAATGACAGCGAGGCTCCTCCTCGGGAGTATTTCATCGAGTTGAAAAGGGTGAGCAATAATCAGATAGTATGGGGTGCGAACCACTTTATCAGCCGTTTACCCGTCCCGTCGGACACCTCCTGCTGGATCGTGTGGGACAAACGTAACGGGAACTCTCCCTTTGCTGACTGCGAGCTGGCCTGGACGTCCTTCAAGACCGCCGTGCGTATGTTCTCTTACCGCTGGAACGGGATGTGGCAGGAGAATATGAAAAACAAGGAGAAGCGCATCCACCCCAACCAGAAGCCGGTTGCCTTGTACGAGTGGCTGCTTCAGAAATATGCGAAGCCGGGATATAAGATTTTCGATTCGCATCTGGGTAGCGGCAGCAGTCGGGTGGCGGCTTACAGATCGGGATTCGATTTTTGGGGGTGTGAGCTGGATACGTATTATTTCACGCTCCAGCAACAACGATTTATCGACGAATGTATAACGACCTATTAAAAAAACAAGAGTATGAGAAATATAATTTCAAAAACGGGCATTTGCGGCATGGTCGCTGTCTTATTGAGTTTTATGGCCTGTGAAAACGAGTTGCAGGTACAACAGTCCTATGGGTTCTCTTTGGAAACGATGCCCGTTCAGAAGCGAATCTCCGTTGGTGAAACCGCTGAAATCCGCTGCACGCTCGTGCGGGAGGGGAGATATGACGGCGCGCGTTACACGATCCGCTATTTCCAGCCCGACGGGCGCGGTGAGTTGAGGACGGACGACGGTACGGTGTTCCTGCCCAACGACCGCTATCCGCTCGACCGTGAGGTGTTCCGCCTCTATTATACATCGCGTAGCGATGACCAGCAGACCATCGACGTCTATGTCGAGGACAACACGGGTCAGGTCGTGAAGACCTCCTTCACGTTCCAGAGCGAGAACGGGACGGAGGAAACGGAACGATAACGGAATATGTCTAACCAAGAGAAGCGCCCGTCACCCGGGCGCTTTCCATAAATACTGAAAACCATGACAGAGCAAGAGAGAATAGATATAGCCTATCTCGATACGGGGGTGTACGAGAACCCGTGGCGTGAGAACCTTTTCGAGACGCTGCCCGAGGATCGGAAAACGGCGGAGGTCTGCCGTTTCGCCATCAAGAAATCGGCTTTCAACATCGAGTTCGTTCCCGAAGCGATGAAAACGCCGGAACTTTGTCTTGCCGCGGCCGGCCACCGGGGCGAAACACTGAAATTCGTCCCTGACCGTCTGAAGACACCGAAAATGTGCCGTGCCGCCGTCGATAGCAACAGCTACGCGCTGTATTACGTTCCGGAGGGGTTGAAGACCCCCGAACTGTGCATGGCGGCCGTGAAGCGCAACGGCCTGGTGCTGGAGGCCGTTCCCGGGGAATTGAGGACGCCGCAAATATGCCGTGCGGCGTTGAAAGCGGTGGACAGTGCCGATTACAAGATACTCCCTTACATTCCGTATCCCGATATATGCCTGGAAGGGCTGAAAAAATTCGGGATGTCGTTCGTGGACAAGTTCGAGATTTTCGCCTCCATTGCCCCGGAGGTCATGACCGGGGAACTGGCCCTTCACGGCGTGGGGATGGACGCGTCCTGCCTTTCGCTCGTGCCGGTGGAACTGCGCACGGAGGCAGTCTGCCTGCGTGCCGTCAGCGGGGACGGCATCCTGCTCCATGAAGTGCCGGAGGAGTTACGCACTGAACGGGTCTGCGAGGCCGCCGTGTCCTCGAACTACCTGGCGCTGGAGTACGTTCCGAAGCATCTGAAAACCGACCGTCTGTGCGGGATGGCGCTGGAGCGCGATCCCCTGGCCATCCGCTTTTTCAACCCCGAACAGCTCACGCCGGAGGTCTGCAACCGGGCGTTGGCCCGTACCGACGACCTGCGTGTCCTCCGCTATATCCCCTTCGAGGAGATACACCTGAAAGTGTTGGGGTTCTATTGCACGAATTACGATAAGACCTTCGATTTTTTGCAGCACATGAACCCGGCACACGTCACGCCGAGGGTGGCCCGGGAAATTTTCGCCCTGGAGCCGGAGCTGTTCTATAATCTTCCCGACCACGCCAAGAACGAGGAGATGTGCCGCCGTGCCGTCGGGCACGACGGGAGCTACCTGCAATATGTCCCCGAGAAGTGGAAAACGCCGGAGTTGTGCATGGAGGCCATACGGCGCAGTCCCTATGCCATCGCCCACCTGCCCGAGAGCATGAAAAGCCCGGATCTATACATGAGCCTGGTGCGGGAGAACCCGCAAAACCTGAAAGGCGTCCCCCGCGAAGCCCGGACGCCGGAGATGAGCCGGGAGGCTTTCGAGCGTACCTACGGGAAGGACAAAACCGATTTCTCTGTTATCAGCGCGTTGAGCGACCCCGCCCTGGTCTTGCAGGTGTTCCGCGAGCAGGACGACCCGCAGCAGATACACCGGTTGATGAGTGTCCTGCACCTGAACCGCCGGCTTGTAACGGAGGAGGTGGCGTTGGAGGCCGTTCGCAAGGATGCGGGGGTGTTGTACGACATTCCCCAGACGGCCATCACGCCGCTCGTGGCCGATACGGCCGTGCGGGGCGACCCGAGGATGATCCAGTGGGTTCCGAGGGAGCTTCGCACGGCGGATCTGTGCCTCTATGCCGAGGCCGCCCATCCCGAGTTGCGGGTTTACGTTCCCGACGAGATAGCGAAGGGACGTAATATCTACTCGTTCCACCGTCAGGTGGACGCGAAATTGCGGCAGCCGCTCGAATACGGGCAGTACAAGACCCTCTACTCGGGCGGCGCGGTGCGTGTGAACAACGTGTGGACGTCGGTTGCGGGTGAGATTGACTGCTGCGAGGTGCGTTACGACCGTAAGACGGAGAAACTCAAACTGCGGATCGTCGAACCGCCCAGGGAGAAGAAGGCGCAGCCGAAGGTCGCGCCCCGCAAACCTGCCCGGGGGCCGAAATTGTAGGACGGCGGGTAGTTCTTTGACAGGAAGGTTGTTAAAAATCGCACGTGTTGTCGCCGATACCCGGATGAAATCGTTATATTTGCAATCGAATCCTCCGGCGGCGTGCCGCCGGGCGATTTACATACGGAAGGAACACATTATGGTGGGGCATTGAAAACAGCCAAATTTTAATCCGCTCGCAAAATAATGGGTAGTTCTCTTCTTCATCGTCGTGTCTATATGCGTCAAGCGTATGCGATAGCGGCGTGGGGAGAAATTATCTATCGAGTGGATGGGTGCTTGGCTGTACCTCAATGCCGGTATTTAACGTATTCTCACGCCTTTTTCGTATGGTATTTGTCTGAACCTAAAGAAAAGCGATATGGAAACGAAATCGACAAATGAGGTAAAGGGTGATTACGACCGGGTATCGGCGAGTGAATGCCTGGGGTCGCTAATCGAGTTGCACGGGATTGTCATGGAAGACGATCTGTTCGTCATTCCCGATGCGGATGGCACGGCAGTATTATACAATGACGGGAAGATACGTTTTGACGAGATCGCCGACATCGAGGTCGGCTCGGTGTTCGTGGGCATCCTGCTCCGCAACGGCTATCTGTTCTACCTTTCCCGTACCGAACCGCTCAAGACGTGCATATACACGCATGGCGGGTGGGGTTCAATCTCTGAAATTTCTCCCCGTGGCATTGCCGGACATATCGGGCGTGAACTGCACGGGAAGCTGGGCGACCATACGGCGGTCGATTGACGGGAAACAAAAAAATCGGACGGTTGTTATCGTCCGATTTTTTTCGCGTCGTATTTTCACGGCCGTTGCCTGCCGTGTTCCCGTTTCCGCCTTTGCAGGGCGAGCAGTTGCCGCAACATGTAGGCATGGTTTTCCCCCACGGTATGCCCCGAGGGCATCAGGTAGGGACTTGCGAGGCACTCCCGGCATTGGCGTACCGCCTCTTTTAAGTCGGTAACGGTTATTTCCGCTCCCGTGATGTCTTTAATCTTTGTTTCCATTCTTGTCCTGTTTTTGGGGTTCGTACCAACTGTCCCGGTAATTTTCTCCCACGAGCGAGAAAATTCCGCTCATGCCGCTTTCAGCGGCGAAATTTTTGGCTTCCCATATACCGGAAAACTCTCCCAGCAGCCGGTAGCCGATGAATAATTTGTACTTGCGCATGATTTTATCGTTTTTCCAGGTTGATAATCGGTGTGTTCTTTTGCAGCCATTCCTTCACGCTGTCCATGTTGTATTCGGATGTGATAACCGCCGTTCGGTCGTCGATTTCGGTGAAGCGCGTAGTTTCATACCCGTCGATCCACTGCTTCAGCGTGGCAACGCCCCACACCTGCGGGTCGTCGAACATGGTGTCGAGCCGCCCGATACCCTCGCCGAAGGTTACGAGCAGCGTTTCATAGGAGATTTCCTTGTTTACTTCATTCGTTTTCATATTCTCGCTTTTTACGGGCGGCTTTTGCCGCCCCGAAATTTTTTAATCAGACAAGTTCCACTCTAACCCTGCTCATGTTCGCCCAGAACACGCCGTTGCAGTAGTAGGCGTAGCCGTTATGCCAGTTGCTCCTGCGGCGTATCACGTCCTGCTCGGGTGGTCGTATCTCGATACTCGTGGTGTAGATGTTGTGTCCCACGGTAATGACGAGGTTGCACCTTCGCCATATCTCGGAATGGGTTCTGAACCCGTTTTTCCCCTCGACGAGCGCAATGGCTGTCTTGACTGCTTCCCGAACTTCCCAATCCCATTCCCCGAAGGGTTTGAGCGGGCGTGCCATGTAGCTTTTATAGATGATTTTCATTGTTTTGTTTTTTTTGTAGGGCGGCTTTCGCCGCCCCGATTTTTATGCTGTCATTCGTTTCCGTATAAGGGACATGTTCCCCTTCATCAGTTTCAGTATTTGCCCGTGGTATGGGGTATTCTTGTTACACACGCCACGGCTCTGCACGACCTCCATGCGTTTTAGGGACACCTCTATCGTTTCGATACGTTTGCCGTCGATTGTGGCCGAGAGTATGAGCGAGTCGGCTTTCAGATAGTATTCGTTGGTAAACACGCAGTGGTGCATGGCCTCGCCCTCCTGCCGTATGGCTTCAACGCTGTCCAATACCTTGATGCAGATTTCCCCGTCGGAAAACTCCACTCCGAAAAACCGCCCTTTGGCTTTGACAAACGAGGCTTCCTGTTCCAACGCCTTGCGCCGTTCCTCCTGCCGCCGTTCCATTTGCATGTGCCGCCGTTTTTTTGCCATGTAGAGGTCATGCGCTGCGGGCAGGTCTGCGGGACACACGAAATGGGCGTTATGCAGGTCTTTCCCGAAAAATCGCAGCAGGTCGATGTAGTCGCACCATTCCGTCGGTTTCCCGATAGCGTACCCGTTACGGATGGCGATACGGATGGCCGGCCAATAGTCTGCGATATTGCGGGAGGAACGGGCGAAAAATCGCACGAGTGCCGTTTGTCCCGCTTTAAGCAGCGTTTCGGCCTTGTTCTCCGAGAGCAGCAGGTGGATAAGGTCGAAAGGGGTTACATCGGGGAGTTGTTTGCCGTAACCGCTTCGGCGCAGTTCGGGGATAAGCCGTTGCCGGGGATAGATGCGTGTGGGCGTGATGTTGTATTTCCCGTCGTTCTCCGCCCGCAGTTCCAATGCGCTCGACCAACTCCACCCGTGAACGAAGAAGCCCATCGGGCGCAGCCGTGCGAAGGTTGCGGAGCGTCCGTCGGGGGCAATCCACCGCTGTACGGCTTCGATATGGGTGTAAACGGGTGTCTGTCCCACTTTCGCCCAACACTCGATATAGACGAAGCGCAGGACTTGAAAACCCTTGCAGCGGGTTACGATGCACAAATACTCGTAATCGTTGAACTTGCGGCGCAGGGTGGTTTCCACTTTCAGCGTGGTGTGGCAGTGCGGACACTCGCACCCTAACAGATTGTCCGTGAGTTCTCCGTTTTCGCTCTGCCACGTGTGGCCGCACTCGGTGCAGGTGATAAGTCCTTTCGGCGTGCGGCGTCCGATATGCTCGATGCAGTTCTTGTACCCCCATTCGATTTGTGCGGGGGTAAGCGGCGGCAGGTGTTTGCTTGCCGCCACAACGCTCTGTTGGAATTTTGTTCTCGGTTTCATAACTAAAATAGGCTGGGCATTAGTTTGTTATCTTCGATTTTCTTGGGTTTGGACTTGGCTTTCGCCAACTTGGCGTAGGCTTCGCTCTCGGCCTTCCGTATGGCGTTCCGCCGTGCCTCGGCTTTTTCCTCCTCGGTCAGTTCAACGGTGTGATTGACCACTACCTTGCAACTGACGGGTTTGCCGATGTCGATGTCCTCCTCGTCGTAATAGTGGAGTGCCATAGAGTATATTTCCTCGTCGGCAAACCCGTTGCAACCGCTCTGCCGTACTTGGTTGATGATGAAAGTACAGCAATCGTCAATGTTCTTTTTCGGGTTGGCGTATCGGGGTGCGAAAAGTTCGTCCTCCCGTGCCCGTGCGTCGAGATAGTTCTGTATCGTCAGTTTGAAATAATCTGTTCCTTGTGCCATGATTTTTTGGTATTGTGGGGCGGCGAGCCGCCCCGTGTTCAACATTTATTCGTCCTTTCCGAGAAGCCGCCGCACCTCGTCCTCTTTGGTCTTTTGGAAAATCCATCCCGCTTTCTTCTGCCCGTCATGCGTCAGCCGTGCGTTGAAGCGTCCCCCGAGTGCGTGAAGGGCGTCCTTGACGGGCTTGGTGTCCCCGAATACGGCTATCGCCTTCTCGGAATAGTCCACGATGATAAACCCGCCTTGCACGCTCGTTTCAGTGCGTTCCGCCCGTTTTTCGTCTTTCGGCTCGGGCAGACATATATTCTCCTCGTTTCCTGCGATATATGCCAGCCTGTCGATGTACCCTTCACGGGTGTAGTGGGCCAGTTTGCAGACACTCCACCCGTATTTCGGACTTTTGCCGAGCGTGAAAACGGGATAGCGGTGTTCGTTCTTTGGGTCGTATTCGGAGAGGTGCGCCGTTTGCGGGAAATTGGCCGCCGCCTTTCTCAACTCCCCGAAGCCGTTGCGGGAGGTGGCCGAAAAGCCGAGAATGACGGTACGCACGCTTCGGGTGGTCGAACACTCGTAAGAGGGGTCAGTGTATTCCGTTTCGTTGAGTTCGGCGATGATTACGCCCTGCACCCCTTCGGGCATGATGCGGCGTAACCTCTGCGCCCCTATTTCCGCTATGCGGTCATGCTCGGCTTTCTCTTTGGCGGCGGCGATGGCCCGCGCCGTGGCTTGCTCTTCCGCCTGCCCCACGAGCAAAGCCACCTCGAAAGCGTCCATGAACTCGGGGTTCACGTCGTCGTAGTACCTGCCGATACCGAATTCTTGGGAAAGGGGACGTAAAATGTCCGTTTGGCTGATTTCCTTTGTTTCGGTATCGACCATGTGGTACACGTAGCCACGGGCGGTGTATTCCACCTTGTAAACGACGTAACGCTTTCTGCTCGCACCCGCACCGATACCGATGATAACCTGGTTTTCCTTGACTACCTGCACCCGTGTGTTCGTGGTAGTCGCTCCGAATAATGAAATGTACTTTGTCATACCTGTAAAAATTTAGAAGATGTGAGTGAATAGGAAATAGAAAAAGCCGGTTAGAGCCACGAGAGAAACAAGGCAGGAGAAAATGCCCCGCAGGATGTCATAACAGAACGTGAAGCCCAAAACGACCCAAATAAAGTCGATACCCCACACGTGGAAGCCCAAAGCCACCGCCCCGACCTTTACCGCCAACCCGACCTTTGCCTTTATGCCAAGTGGAAGGTTGGAGGATTTCTGTTTCCATTTATTTTTCTCTTCGTTTCTCATAACCTTTGACTTTTTTTTTATGCCGTAGCGGAGCCGGTATGGATGGAATCTGTTTCGGTAGCATCAAAAGGTGTCGGGGATAGCTGCTGCAAGATTTTGTCGGAAAATACGCTCGCCCGCAGGGAAAGAGGAAGATTTTGCGGCAAACCGCCCCGCGGTCCGATCTTGCAGCAGCGTGAGCCCCGTAACTACCTTTGCTACTGACAACAGATTTCCATACCGCGCTCCGCGGCATGAAAAAAAAGAGAGGAAAAGGTTATGGGAGAGAAACGGGGAGAAAACGATATGCCGTGAACGCTCGCGAAAGTCGGTTCACGGCTCACCCTGCATGGAATGATAAATCGCCCGCGAACATTTCCTTTCACGGGCGATTGGCGTATCGGAGCGTGCCGATCCCGTATCGGCGGAGGATCGTTTCCGCCGGACGTGGCGCCACTCGCTGCCACTTTTAAGACGGATACGTCCATATACCACTGGCTGATAACAAGATACTGTTCATTTGTGTACTTTTGGGCATCCGGGAAACAAAAAATGAAACAGAACATGGAAATAATAAGTATGGACGTGAAGGCTTTCGACGCGCTGGCAGGGCACGTGGAAGCCATTGAAAGAAAAGCCGAGGCGTTATGCCGCAGGCAAGAGGACGTGAGTTTGAAAAAATGGCTGGACAACCAGGATGTCTGTGACGTGCTGGGTATATCGAAACGTACCCTGCAAACCTACCGGGAGAAAGGGTTGCTGCCTTTCAGCCGCATCCGTCACAAAATCTTCTACAAACCGGAAGATGTCGGGAAACTGCTGCAATCGTCGCACTATCCTAATACCGCCGCGTTATGAGCCATTATTTCATCGACAAGCACGATCCGCATGTGGCGGATCTCTTCCGGCGCTTGGAAAAGGCCGGCAAGGCACTGGATAAACTGGAATCCTCCGGAGGCCGGACACTCAAGGGAGAGCGGTTCGTCACCGACGAGGAATTGTCCCGGCTGCTGAAAATCAGCAGGCGTACATTGCAGGAATACCGCACGGCGCGGATCATTCCCTATTATTTGATTCAGGGCAAGGTACTATACATGGAATCCGAGATACAGAAATTCCTGGAAGATTCCCGGAAGAAATGTATCGGGGGACAGGAATGGGTATAAAAGAAGAACGGCCAAAACGTTGGCCGTTCTTCTTTTTCAGTTCAATATCGTGTTCATGCCGGGGAGCTGCCAGACGACGGCGGTCGTCGTGGCCCTTCGGACAAGCCACCGTCGGAAGGCTTCGGCATTCCCGGATTTTAAGCGGAAAGCCAGCGCGGCGATCATTTCGAGCGAATACAGCTCGACAATACCGCCGTCACGGTTGCGCTCCCGGCGGTAAACCCTCTCCTCACAGAGTATGCCGCTTTTGAGTATGGAGCGGATGTTGTTCCTCACGGCAGGAACGAAGACTCCGAACAGGTCGGCAATCTGGTGGCGCGTGAGCCATACACGGTTCTCCGGCGCGTGGATTTCCACCCGCCCGTTTTCAATGCTGATAGGTTCTCTTGTCGTCATAGTCATACAAATTTATCAATTTTGTTATACTGTTCAACCGTTTACCGTTATAATATCTGCCGTTTCCGGTTCGTCCTCCTCGTAGAGATTTATTTTCCGGCCTTTGGTCTGTTCTTTCAGACGTTTCATGTCCTCGTCCACCTTGCGGTCGGTCACTTTGGCGTAAATCTGCGTGGTGGAAATGCTCTTGTGTCCCATCATGCGGCTGACAGTTTCGATAGGCACACCCAACGAGAGCGTGATATGTGTCCCGAAATTGTGCCTCGCCTTGTGAAAGGTCATGTCGAAGCCGTATGTCCGTCCCAGTTCTCTGGTGAGCTTGATGAGATACCCCCGGCAATAGAGGTTGAAAATCCTGTCGCTTTTACGCTCGTGGCGGTATTTCTCGATGATCTGCAACGGCACGTTCAGCAGGCGGATGGCCGAGGGCGTTTCGGTCTTCTGGCGCCGGATGTGTATCCAGTACGTTCCGTCGTCCGACTGCGTGATGTCTTTTTCGGACAAGCGTTTCAGGTCTGCGTAGGACAACCCCGTGAAGGTAGCGAAGAGAAACCAGTCCCGCACCCGCTGGAGGTTGGGTTTATCGACGGGAGTTTCCATCAGCTTTTTGAGGTCTTCGAGTTTCAAATGGCGGCTCTTGCGCCGGGGCAGTTCCGGGTGCAGCTTCCCGTAAGGGTCGCGCCGGAGTGTACCCTGACTGACAGCCCGCTTGGTCATTTTCTTCAACCGGTAAAGATGCTCGTGTACTGTCTTGGGTTTCATTTCACGATCTGTACGCAGGAATATTTCAAAATCATCGTAGAACTCCCGGTCAAGACTCCGCAACGCTACATCCTCCTTTTCCTTCCTTTTTTTCACGAAGGAGGCTAAAATATTATAGGAGTTCTCGTAACTTTCATAGGTTTCTTCCTTGCGATCTACGCCGACACGCTTGCGGAACTCCTTGTTATGCTCGCGGAACAAGGCAAGGAGGGTGAACGGTTTCTGCCCGATTCCTTCCACGGCGTTTTTGACCAGCTCGGCCGTCACGAAACCGAGGCTTTTACGAATATGGCGGTAATGTCCGGTGATTTTTTCGGTCAGTTTCTCTATTGCCAGGTTTACCGTTCGGGCGTTCTCGCTTCGTCCGTTCGCCCTTTTGGTTTCCGGATTCCAAAGCGATGGATCGACAAACGCGTTGATATTGATCAGGGCCGACTTGGCATCGATGCTTACCTTGCATAACAATTTACATGTTCCGTCCTTGCGGACTTTCGTGCGGTTGATGTAGAACAGCAGGGAGAACGTGCTGCGGCGTTTTATCTCTTTATTATTCGGTTCCATAATCGTTGTGAATTTGATTGTCAATGATAGATTAAATAGCTACCAAGAAGCGGCCGGCAATCTTTTCCTCTAAAGACCGGGTATCCATGTCGATCTTGTCATCGGTCACTTTGGCGTAAATCTGCGTCGTGGAAATGCGGCTATGCCCCAGCATTTTACTGACGGTTTCAAGCGGGACACCATGCGAAAGCGTGATCTCGGTGGCGTAGGTATGGCGTCCGCAGTGAAAGACGAGCTTCCGTTCAATTCCGCAAATGGCGGCAATACGTTTCAGCGTCCGGTTGAGTTCGTTGTTGCTGTACATCGGCAGCAGTTTTCCTTCCGGGGCCATATCCCGGTACTTGTCGAGGATGAGCAACGGTATGTCGAGCAACGGCACTTCATAGTCGATTTTCGTCTTCTTGCGGACGGTCTTGATCCATACCTCACCGTCCTCGGCCACTTCCAGATCCTCCGTCGTCAGGCGGCACATGTCCCCGTAAGGGATACCCGTGTAGCAGGAGAAGAGGAACAGGTCGCGGATATGGTAGAGTTTCGGGTCGTGCAGGGGTGTGGTCATCAGCCGTTGTAACTCTGCGGCGGTAAGGTATTTCTGTTCCCGCTCGGGATGTTCGGCTTCATACCCCGTGAACGGGTCGGCAGTGATAATCCCTTCCGCGATGGCTTCCCCGACAATCGTGTTCAACCGTGTGACAAGCAACACGATAGTTCCCAGGGCAAAGCGGCGCTCCGTGCGTAGGTAGAGGTCATAGTTGTCGATGAATGAACGGTTCAGGGCCGTGAAAGGAACATCCGACAACTTGTATTTCTCCTGGATGAAAGCAGCCACACAGTTACAAGCATAGCGGTAAGATTGCGCTGTTCCCTTTTCCCGGTTCACGCCGACACGTTTCTCGAAATGTTCGATGAACGTCCGGAAATAACCCAACAGGGTTTCCTGCCCGAAAGCCGTCCCCAACAACAGATTCCTTATTTCTTCAGCCGTTACATTCTCACGGGTGGCTGACAGTTCGTCATAAATGGCAATGGCTGAAGCTCGCAAATCGTCCAGTTGCCGGTTGATTTCCCGCGCGGCGTTACTTTTACCCGTGGCACGTCCGGATGCCCACAGTGCAGCGGGGACGGACATTTTCGCACTAAAAGCCGCTTCTGAAAATTTGCCGACAACAAGTTTCGCCATGACCGGGCAATGTCCCTCGTCATTCATTTCGCTCTTTTTGAGGTAGAACGTAACCGTTACATCCGTCTGTTTCATAACTCTATTTTTTATGTTGCAAAATTACTTGATATAGAGTTATTTACAGTTATGAAAATTATAGCGGAACAAAGAATAAAACCCCGGATGCCGGTAACATAACCTGTATTTCCATGAAAAACGGAAAAAAACGGTTATCTTTACGGGCAAAATATAGGGTTCTTTGCATGGTGAACGGTAAAACCGCAGGTGGTCAAGCGTTATTTTGCCGGATTATCCGGGGCTAAAAAAGGCAACGGATAAGTAGTAAATCTTTCTCTTAACCTTTCATTATCCTGCATTTTAGCGATTTGGAAAGGTATAGAAGAATTTGGCTTAACTCTCCTCAATACCAAACACTTACTTTATTTATCCAAATTTTGCCGTTTTTTTGCGAGTTTTTGCTATATTTGTTGTAAATAGAAGTGTAAATAAATTTTGTTATAATGTTAGAGAAAAAATATAAAATTCTTTTTGTTTGTTTGGGAAATATTTGCCGTTCTCCAGCAGCAGAGGGTATTATGAAAGATCTCATAAAGAGGTCTAAGTTAGAATATTTAATTGAGGTTGATTCGGCAGGGACTTATGGAGGTCATGCGGGAGATTTACCCGATTCTCGAATGAGGGCTCATGCTTTAAGGAGAGGATATAATCTGACGCATCGTTCACGGCAGATAAAAGTTGATGACTTTGATGAATATGATATGATTATAGCTATGGATGATATGAATGTTAATAAGCTGCGGAGATTAGCTCCAGATGTGGCATCAATTCAAAAAATATATTTGATGACTGATTATTGTACTCGTCTACAGGTTGATCATGTTCCTGACCCATATTATTCTGGAAGTGATGGTTTTGAGCAAGTTCTCGATATATTAGAAGATGCTTGTGCTGGATTGTTAAAAAAATTAATTAATAACTGATTTGGAGAATTCTGTTATGTGATTTTTTATCTTAAATTTTTTTAGTGAGTAAAGAATAGATATTTAGAGGTATTTTTATTTTAATTCTAAAATAATTGTTTATTTTAGTCCTGAATTTAAAGGGAAATATCTATGAAGAAGAATTTATTATTTGTTGCATTATTGTTTGTGTGCTTTTTTTTATCGGCACAAAAAACAGATGTTATAAAAGTTGCGAATCTTGAGCGTTATGCTGAAAGTAATGAAGATTTATTGTCTCTTGGGATAAAGAAGCATGCAGTTGTTTTTATTGGAAATTCCATTACAGAAGGATGGGCTAAGATACGTCCGCAATTTTTTTCTTCAAATAATTATATTGGTAGAGGAATTGGTGGGCAAACCAGTCCACAAATGCTGTTAAGGTTTCGTCAAGATGTAGTGTCTTTAGAACCAGAAGTTGTAGTAATCAATGCTGGGACAAATGATATAGCAGAAAATACAGGAAAATATAGTCTGAGTTTTACTCTTGGAAATATAAAGTCAATGGTTGAGATAGCGCAGGCAAATGATATAAAGGTGATATTGACTTCAGTACTTCCTGCAGGAGAGTTTAGATGGAACCAAGATATTACCGATGCCCCTCAAAAAATTGATACATTGAATAAGGAGATTAAATCGTATGCTAGAAAAAAAGGTATTCCATATGTAGATTATAATACTAAAATGCGTAAAGAGGATGGGGCTATGAAAGACGGTTTAAGTGGAGATGGAGTGCATCCGACAGAAGAAGGTTATCTAATTATGGAACAGCAAGTTAAATCAGTAATAGATAAAGTGCTGAAGAAAAAATAATAAGAAAATATCCAAAAATAGAAAACCAAAAGAAATA
This sequence comes from Coprobacter secundus subsp. similis, assembly GCF_015097275.1. GTDB lineage: Bacteria > Bacteroidota > Bacteroidia > Bacteroidales > Coprobacteraceae > Coprobacter > Coprobacter secundus. The sequence goes on along the minus strand of NZ_AP023322.1, from coordinate 2,498,575 downwards.
TTTCTTTTGGTTTTCTATTTTTTTAATGATAACTATCAAAATATAGATGTAAAAAAGTTTGCATAAAAGAGACTTTAGAGAGCATTGAAAAATATAAAAATGAAATTTTTTAATGAAAAGATTAGTAGAAACAACCTTTTTGAGAAAAAATAAAAAAATGGTTGTCGAGAGACAACCAATCTTCGTTAACCTTAAATCTAATACCATGAAAAACACATTACAAATATAGTATGTTTTATGTTATATAGCATAATTTAAAAGCATAAATGATGTTTTTGTTAACATTATTTGTATGTTATATCCTTTTATTTTTATTGATACTGAAATTTTTGAAATGGGAAAAAGAAATATTCTATAGAATATTTTGATGAGAGAGATAGTAAAAAGCGATAAAAATCTGTTGGTTCGATTTATATATGCTTCATTTTACTTATCTTTGCCGAGTTATGGCACGAATTTTATCGATAGACTTTGGGCGTAAACGTACTGGAATTGCAGTTACTGATACCTTGAAAATTATTGCTGGTGGGCTTGCGACGGTGCCTACAGGGGAATTGTTATCTTTTCTTATGCATTATTTCGAGCAAGAAGATGTAGAATTGGTTGTTATAGGATTACCTCGCCAAATGAATAATGTCCCATCAGAAAACATGCGTTATATAGAGCCTTTTGTTGTACAATTCAAAAAGCAATTCCCCAAAATGCCAATAGTATATTTTGATGAGCGTTTTACTTCATCTTTAGCACATCGGGTGATGCTTGATGGGGGACTAAAAAAGAAGGATCGTCAGAATAAGGCATTAGTAGATGAAATTAGTGCTACGATTATTTTGCAGGATTATTTGGAGAGTAAGCAATATAAAGAAAGATTATGATATTACCTATTTATTTATATGGACAACCTGTTTTGAGAAAAGTGGCAGAAGATATTCAAGCTGATTATTTGGGATTGCCTGATTTAATAAAGAATATGTATGAAACAATGCATGAGTCTGACGGTGTTGGGTTAGCTGCTCCTCAAATAGGGCTTGGTATTCGTTTATTGGTTATTGATTTAGATGTTTTGTCAGAAACGTATCCAGAATATAAAGATTATAAGTTGACCATGATTAATGCTCGGATACTTGAAACTGAAGGTGAGAATATTTCCCGGGAAGAAGGTTGTTTGAGTTTACCTGGAATTCATGAGCCTGTTACTCGGCAAGAAACTGTAAAAGTTTATTATCGAGATGCAGATTTTGTGGAGCATACAGAAGTGTTTTCGGGCTATGTTGCCAGAGTAATACAACATGAATATGATCATTTGGAAGGAAAAATGTTTATTGACCATCTTTCTCCAATTCGGAAACAATTGATAAAATCTAAATTAAATAATATACTTAAAGGAAAGGTTCGTTGTGATTATCGAGTAAAGACAATAAAGAAATAATTTATTTCTAAAGTATTTAATGCGATATATTCATAATATTAACACACAATAATTTGTAAATATGACTTCACTACAGAAAGACATCTTGGAACTGCGTAAAAAAAAAGCGTTAGTTCAAATGGGTGGCGGAGAAGCTGCTATTGAAAAGCAGGAAGCTATGGGTAAATTGACAGCCCGTAACCGTATTCTAGCTTTGTTGGATGAAAATTCTTTTCAGGAATATGATTTATTTGTAGAACATGCTGCCAGAGGCTTTGGTATGGAAAAAAAAGTGTTACCAGGCGATGGAGTAATTACGGGTACAGGTACGATTTTTGGCGCTCCGGTTTGTATTTATGCACAGGATTTTACTGTTGCTGGTGGTTCATTAGGATTGATGCATGCTCGGAAGATTACAAAGATAATGGATCATGCATTGAAAATGAAAGTTCCTATTATAGGGATTAATGACTCTGGTGGTGCTCGTATTCAAGAAGGTGTAGGTGCATTAGCTGGCTATGGTGAGATTTTCTATCGTAATACTATTGCCTCAGGTGTAATTCCTCAAATTTCAGTTATTTTAGGTCCTTGTGCTGGTGGTGCTGTTTATTCTCCAGCTCTAACTGATTTTGTATTTGTCGTAGAAAACATTTCAAAGATGTTTATTACAGGTCCTAATGTGATTAAAACTGTTTTGGGAGAAGAAATCTCGATGGAAGATCTTGGTGGTGCTCGTGTACATGCAGAAATAACGGGTAACGCACATTTTTATGCTAAAAGCGAGCAGGAGTGTTTTGAACAAATAAAGAAATTAGTAACATTTATTCCTTGGAATAATAAACAGAGGGCCAAAGCATTTCCGCCCAAAGAACCAATATTTGAAAAAACAGTCAACGATATTATTCCGTCAGACCCTAAACAGCCTTATGATGTTCGTGATATAATCAAATCTATTGTCGATGATTCTGACTTCTTTGAAATACAAGAATTGTGGGCTGCCAATATTGTAATAGGATTTGGGCGTATACACGGGGAAACTATCGGTTTTGTTGCCAATCAACCGATGGTGATGGCTGGTGTTCTCGATTGTGATAGTTCAGATAAAGCTGCACGTTTTATTCGCTATTGCGATTCTTTTAATATTCCTATTATTACATTAGAAGATATGCCGGGATATTTACCAGGAGTTGATCAGGAGCATGCAGGCGTAATTCGGCATGGTGCAAAAGTATTATATGCTTATTCAGAAGCAACTGTTCCTAAAATTACAATTATTTTACGAAAAGCTTATGGCGGAGGTTACATTGCTATGAATTCTCGTCATTTGGGAGCCGATTTTGTATTTGCATGGCCAAGTGCTGAAATTGCAGTGATGGGTCCTGAGGGTGCTGCCAATATCATTTTCAGGAAAGAAATTATGGAAGCTGAGGACCAGGATGCTATGCGACAAGAAAAGGTAAAAGAATATATCGAGAAGTTTGCCAATCCGTATGTGGCAGCTTCTAAGGGGTATATTGATGCAGTAATAGAGCCTCGGGAGACTCGTGCAATATTAATGCATGCCTTGATTTTGGCAAAAAGTAAGGAAGAATCAAGACCGGAGAAAAAGCATGGAATTCCTCCATTCTGATTTGTTTTTTTAATCATACTAAAAAAGAATAAAAGAGATGGATAAAAAAACAAGTGAAAGACCATTGGTCGATTTTGCAGTTACGGCTCGTAAGTATAAAACTACATTAACTCAGAAATTTATGAATCGTCCTATCTGGACTAAACCTATTGCGGGTGAGGTACGTTCTACATTACCTGGTACGGTAGTTTCTTTGGCTGTAAAAGAAGGGGATTCTGTAAAAGAAGGAGATTTATTGTTAGTTCATGAAGCAATGAAGATGCAAAATCGGATATTATCTCCTGTATCAGGAACTGTTACGGAAATTCCCGTAAAAGAGGGAGAACATTTGGTAAAAGGTGCGCTTATAATGGTTATAAAAGAAGACTGAAATAAGTTTCTTGATATTTATTTTTAAGCAAGAGGTATTATGTACGTGAATCGTTGTAATACCTCTGTTTATTTTGTAAAAATCAAATCAGTATGGAGATTTTTTTATTTATTGTTGATTCTGTATATTTGTAAAAAATGATAAAAAATGGCAGACGATAAAAAAATTATTTTTTCAATGGTGGGTGTAAGCAAAACTTTTCCACCACATAAGCAAGTCTTGAAAAATATATACTTGTCCTTTTTCTATGGTGCAAAAATAGGAATTATAGGTTTAAATGGTTCTGGTAAATCTACACTTTTAAAGATTATCGCAGGTATTGAGAAATCATATCAAGGTGAAGTTGTTTTTTCTCCGGGTTATTCTGTTGGATATCTGGAACAGGAACCGGTGCTTAACCCTGAAAAAACAGTTAAGGAAACTGTGCAAGAAGGAGTACAGAATATTTTGGATATATTGGCTGAATATGAAGAAGTTAATATGAAGTTTAGTGAGCCAGAGATTCTTGAAAATCCAGATAAAATGGAGGCTTTGATGAATCGTCAAGCAGAATTGCAGGATAAAATAGATGCTTGCGATGCATGGAACATAGATAATAAATTAGAGCAGGCTATGGATGCATTGCGTTGTCCCCCTGAAGACCAACAAATAAAATATTTATCGGGAGGGGAGAGACGTAGGGTGGCCCTTTGTCGTTTATTATTGCAACAGCCAGATATCCTTTTATTAGATGAACCCACTAACCATTTAGACGCAGAATCAATAGATTGGCTTGAGCAACACTTACAACAATATGCAGGTACGGTAATCTCCATTACGCATGATCGATATTTCCTTGACCATGTGGCCGGATGGATTCTTGAGTTAGATAGAGGTGAGGGTATTCCTTGGAAAGGAAATTATACTTCGTGGTTGGAGCAAAAGACTAAGCGGCTGGAGATGGAAGAGAAGCAGGCTAGTAAAAGACGAAAGACTTTAGAACGAGAATTAGAATGGATACATATGGCCCCCAAAGCTCGTCATGCAAAAGGAAAGGCCCGTTTGAACTCGTATGATAAATTATTAAATGAGGACCAAAAGGAAAGGGAGGAAAAATTAGAGATATTTATTCCTAATGGACCTCGTTTGGGCAGTAAAGTTATAGAAGCGAAGAATGTAGCTAAGGCTTATGGAGATAAGTTGTTGTTCGACGACTTAAATTTTATGTTACCACCCAATGGAATTGTTGGGATTATTGGCCCGAATGGTGCAGGAAAAACGACGCTATTTCGATTAATTATGGGGCAAGAGCAAGCCGATAAGGGAGAATTTGAAGTGGGAGAGACAGTGAAAATAGCCTATGTAGACCAGACTCACAAAGATATTGATCCTCAAAAAAGTGTATATCAGGTTATATCAGGGGGACAGGAAACTATACGTTTAGGAGGAAAAGATTTAAACGCACGGGCCTATTTGTCTCGATTCAATTTTACAGGTGCCGATCAGGAGAAATTATGTGGTGCACTTTCTGGTGGGGAACGGAATCGGTTACATTTGGCGATGGCATTAAAAGAAGAAGGAAATGTACTGTTGCTCGATGAACCAACTAATGATATAGATGTAAATACTTTGCGTGCTTTGGAAGAAGGATTAGAAAACTTTGCTGGATGTGCTGTTGTTGTTTCACATGATCGTTGGTTCCTAGACCGTATTTGTACTCATATTTTAGCTTTTGAGGGAAATTCTAATGTCTTTTATTTTGAGGGTTCATATTCAGAATATGAAGAGAATAAGAAAAAACGAATGGGAGATGTAGAGCCTCGTAGAGTTCGATATAGAAAGCTGATGGAGTAAATATGTAGAGAAGCGAACAGGAACCTATACTTTTTTAAAAAAAAATATAGGTTCTTATTTGTTTTTATGATTGCATTTCTACATAATAAAGACTTTAGTAATAGTAAATGTTGTTGATTATGAGGAATTTTGAACGATAGTAGGAGCATGTACTTGCCATATAGATAAGAGATTCCTCAAAAGAGATATTATGTTAAGAGTTTGTTATACGAAATTTATCCAAAAATTTGAATATATATATATGCAGCAGGCGCAGCCAATAATACACTGTCAAAACGGTCAAGTAATCCCCCATGTCCGGGTAAAATATGGCCTGAATCTTTTATATGAATAGTTCTTTTCAATAATGATTCACATAAATCTCCAAAAGTTGAACTTATGGAAATTGTGAGACTAAGTCCAAGCCATTGGATGAGAGAGAAATTGTCGTAAAATAGAGAAAATACCCATGCTGCAATAAGACTAAAGATGAGCCCACCGACAAAACCCTCCCATGATTTCTTTGGAGAGATACGCTCAAATAAACGATGATGTCCAATGGTGATGCCTACAAGGAAGGCCCCTGTGTCATTTGTCCAAATAAAAATAAAAAATGACATAAGTAACCAGGGGGTATATAATGTATAGGTACCAGGAAATGCAATAAAATTAAGTAAAGCAAAAGGCAATGCTATATAGAACTGCCCTAATAGAGAGTAGGCCCAACATTTAATCGGATCAGGACGTTTAGCATACAGTTGTATAATAAATGTAAGCATTATATATGCTACATATGGGATGAAAATATATTTTGTAACTGATGTGGACAAACTGGAACAATGATAATAGAGTGCTGCAAATAAATAAACACCTCCAAATATATCAAGAAATGGTATCATCTGAGGTTCATTTTTTGACTTAATAAGACGATAAAATTCAGACATTGTAAGTGCTGTAATTATGGTAAAAAGAATGGCATATGCATTTTTATCTAATAAAATACACCCTAATAATAAGATGACAAAACATGCCCCAGTTATAGCTCGTACAATTATATTTTTCAAGTTGTATAATTTTAAATTAGATGTCTATGATAGTTTTATGTGTAGCAAAGATAACAATAATAAAGCTTTAAGCCAATTTTATTAATAAAGAAAGGAGTATTGTGAATAACAATACTCCTTTCTTTCATTGTATATATCGATTAAGACTCGTTACTGTCTGGCTCTGCCTCTGCATTTTGAATATCAGCATTCTCATTTTTAGGGTTACCATTGCTATTTTTTCCTTCTTCAGTGGCTTTCTCTTCTAATTCTTCATTTGTGGTTTCATCTTGCAAAATTTCTTCGGACCGTGAAGCCCATTGACGTTTACCGAAAATATGTTCGACATCTTCAGTATATATTACTTCACGTTCGATGAGTACCTGAGTCAATTGTGCATGTCCTTCAGACTTTTCTGTTAATATAGTTTTAGCTCGCTGGTATTGCTCTGCAACAATATGGCTAACTTCTTCATCTATAAGTTTGGCAGTTTCTTCGCTATAAGGTTTTGTAAACCCATATTCCTGACCTGTAGAATCATAATAGCTTAAGTTAGGTAATTTTTCACTCATCCCGAAATATACAACCATAGCATATGCTTGCTTAGTAACACGCTCTAAGTCGTTAGCAGCTCCTGTTGATATGCGCCCTATAAATAATTCTTCAGCCGCTCTTCCTCCTAATGTCGCACACATTTCGTCCAGAAGTTGTTCCTTGGTTGTGATTTGTCTTTCTTCTGGTAAATACCATGCAGCACCTAAAGCTTTACCTCGAGGGACAATGGTAACTTTAACCAGAGGATTAGCATATTGCAAAAACCAACTTAGAGAAGCATGGCCTGCTTCATGTATGGCAATTGAGCGTTTTTCATCGACAGTTGTTATTTTAGTCCGTTTTTCCAAACCACCTACTATACGGTCAACAGCATCCATGAAATCCTGTTTTTGTACAAAACTCTTCCCTTTTCGGGCTGCAATTAATGCTGCTTCATTACATACATTGGCAATATCGGCTCCTGAGAATCCTGGTGTTTGACGAGCAAGTAGATCGACATCAACCGATTCGTCTATTTTGACATTACGTAAATGAACTCTGAAAATAGCTTTTCTGTCATTTAAATCGGGCAATTCAACATAAATTTGTCGGTCAAAACGCCCAGCTCGTAGTAGTGCTTTGTCTAATATGTCAGCACGATTTGTTGCTGCTAAAATGATAACACCACTATTTGAGCCAAACCCGTCCATTTCTGTCAATAGTTGATTTAATGTATTTTCTCGTTCGTCATTTGATCCCATGTTTGGATTTTTTCCGCGGGCACGACCTACAGCGTCAATTTCGTCGATAAATACAATACATGGAGCTTTTTCTTTAGCCTGACGAAATAAGTCTCTGACACGTGAAGCTCCAACCCCTACGAACATTTCAACAAAGTCAGAACCTGAAAGAGAAAAGAATGGTACATTTGCTTCTCCGGCTACAGCTTTTGCCAATAATGTTTTACCTGTACCTGGAGGGCCTACCAAAAGTGCTCCTTTGGGAATTTTTCCTCCTAGTTCAGTATATTTACTTGGGTTTTTAAGAAAAGAAACAATCTCTTCTACTTCTTGTTTAGCTTCTGAAAGACCTGCTACGTCTTTAAAAGTGACTTGTACTGGACCTTCTTTGTCAAAAAGCTGGGCTTTTGCTTTCCCTACGTTAAAAACCCCTCCACTACTGCCTTGGTTCGACATTCGGCGCATAATAATAAACCAAAAAACAATTAATAATAGAATGGGTCCAAAAGACCAAAGTAAATCACCAAAATCACTGCCTTTTTTAAAGTCCACAGAAGCTTTGAATCCATTTTCTTTTTTCCATTTATCAATATCTTTACTGATAGCATCAGCCGAGGCTATATTAGTATATACTTTGGCTTTTTTACTTAAATTTTCCTTCGATGTATTAAAGATCTTTTGCGCAGCACTATCAGTAAGAAATGCCTCGACATAGTCTTTATTTGTATAAACTGTCATTTCTTTTATACCACCACCTTTAGCTATTTCTTCGAATTTGGTCCAGCTCACTTCTTTAGAAGTAGAACCATCATTCATGTAATATAGTCCAATAAGTAAAAATGCTATTAATGAATACATCCAATATAGACTAAATTTCATCATTTTGGGTTTCTTGGGACCTTGAGGTTGCATCGGATTTGAATTTTTATCCATATATAAATTTCTTATTTATTTTAATAACAGCAAAAATTATTCCGCATCGGGAATAGCTGACAGTTTGGCATCATTCCACAACTGTTCGAGCTTATAATACTCACGATATTCTGGTAAAAAAACATGTACATATATATTACCATAATCTATGACTATCCATTGGGCATTTTGATAACCATCATATCCGAAAGGTTTTATTCCGATATTTTCTTGGACATATTCTCGTACACTATCGGCAATGGCAGAAACTTGCATAGTCGAGTTTCCCTCACATATGACGAAATATTGAGCAGAAGCAGAATCGATGTGACTTAAATCTGCTGATACTATTTTTTTACCTTTCTTTTCTTGTATTCCTTCTACGATTTTAGTTAATAGTAATTTATTATCTTCCATTTAGTTGTTTTATTTCTTCAATCTGCAAATATAATTCGATTTCTATAATCGATAACTCTATAAATGTGATTAATTTTTATTTTTAATTAAAACAATATTTAAAAATGGGCTAAAAATATCTTATGGGATTTAACGATTTTATTTTTCTCATCCTTTTATAAATTACCGCCTTATTTCATTATCTTTGTTCCCTACATTGTAATAATGATAAAAATAAATTCATAATAATAATGGAAATAAGAGGAAAAATATTTCAAGTGCTTCCGCTCCAGAGTGGCGTAAGCCAGTCGAGTGGTCGTGAATGGAAAAAACAGGAATATGTACTTGAAACTAATGATCAATATCCACGTAAAATTTGTTTTCAGTTGTTTGGAGACAAAGTTGATCAATATCCTGTAAACGTTGGTGATGATGTTGTTGTTTCAGTGGATATTGATAGCCGAGAATATAATGGTCGCTGGTATACGAATATTTCTGCATGGAAAATTGAAAAAGTAGGAGATATGCCTCCTATGGTAGATTCAGCAAATATACCTCCTGTTGATTTCATTCCATCAGATCCTACGCAATCGAATGATGATTTGCCTTTTTAATAAAAATAGATAAGAGTTATCAACAAGATAAATATTTGTTATGTAAATATTTATCCATATTTGTTGATAAGTATGTTGATAAAGTAACCCTCTGAAAGTTTGGGATTGAAAAATAAAAAGTTTTATCTTTGCACCGCTTTTCGAGCGAGGGGAGCGAGATAGTAAAGAGATAGCGAAGAAAGACACAAGAGTATAGTTCTGGAAAAGTTCAAAAAAAGATTTGGAAAAATTTGGAGCGGAAACGAAAAAAGTTTTATCTTTGCAAAACTTTCGCGCTTCTAAGGGAGCAAGGAAATGCAAGAGGTCATTGAAAGTATTACGATAGACAGAGAGAAATGTAGAAAGAGACGGGCCCCTTTGGGAAACCGGAGGGGGTAATAGTCCACGTCAAGAGAATAAGGAAATGATACGGGCATCAGAGCAGGGGATGATATCGGCTTTTACGGGAGTAAGAAAAAGAAAAAAATAGATATTACAACGAAGAGTTTGATCCTGGCTCAGGATGAACGCTAGCGACAGGCCTAACACATGCAAGTCGAGGGGCATCAGGTATCAGCTTGCTGATACGCTGGCGACCGGCGCACGGGTGAGTAACGCGTATGGAATCTGTCTGTAACAGGGGGATAACCCGGAGAAATTCGGACTAATACCCCATGCCGCCGGTTTTTTGCATGAAAGGCCGGCGAAAGGGTAACCGGTTACAGGTGATCATGCGTTCCATTAGCTGGTTGGCGGGGTAACGGCCCACCAAGGCGACGATGGATAGGGGTTCTGAGAGGAAGGTCCCCCACACTGGTACTGAGACACGGACCAGACTCCTACGGGAGGCAGCAGTGAGGAATATTGGTCAATGGGCGGAAGCCTGAACCAGCCAAGTCGCGTGAAGGAAGACTGCCCTACGGGTTGTAAACTTCTTTTGTATGGGAGTAAAAGAGTCCACGTGTGGGCTATTGCAAGTACCATACGAATAAGCATCGGCTAACTCCGTGCCAGCAGCCGCGGTAATACGGAGGATGCGAGCGTTATCCGGATTTATTGGGTTTAAAGGGTGCGTAGGCGGCCCTATAAGTCAGCGGTGAAATGTTCCGGCTCAACCGGGAAACTGCCGTTGAAACTGTAGGGCTAGAGTCCACAAGAGGTATGCGGAATGCGTGGTGTAGCGGTGAAATGCATAGATATCACGCAGAACCCCGATTGCGAAGGCAGCATACTGGGGTGAAACAGACGCTGAAGCACGAAAGCGTGGGTATCGAACAGGATTAGATACCCTGGTAGTCCACGCCGTAAACGATGAATACTAACTGTTTGCGATATACAGTAAGCGGTACAGCGAAAGCGTTAAGTATTCCACCTGGGGAGTACGCCGGCAACGGTGAAACTCAAAGGAATTGACGGGGGCCCGCACAAGCGGAGGAACATGTGGTTTAATTCGATGATACGCGAGGAACCTTACCCGGGCTCAAACGCAGGAGGAATGCGTATGAAAGTACGCAGCTAGCAATAGCCGCCTGCGAGGTGCTGCATGGTTGTCGTCAGCTCGTGCCGTGAGGTGTCGGCTTAAGTGCCATAACGAGCGCAACCCTTATCGATAGTTACTACCAGGTGAAGCTGAGGACTCAATCGAGACTGCCAGCGTAAGCTGCGAGGAAGGTGGGGATGACGTCAAATCAGCACGGCCCTTACGTCCGGGGCGACACACGTGTTACAATGGCAGGGACAGCGAGTAGCCAGGCAGCAATGCCGCGCCAATCTCGAAACCCTGTCCCAGTTCGGATCGGAGTCTGCAACTCGACTCCGTGAAGCTGGATTCGCTAGTAATCGCGCATCAGCCATGGCGCGGTGAATACGTTCCCGGGCCTTGTACACACCGCCCGTCAAGCCATGGGAGCCGGGAGTACCTGAAGTATGCAACCGCGAGGAGCGTCCTAGGGTAATACTGGTGACTGGGGCTAAGTCGTAACAAGGTAGCCGTACCGGAAGGTGCGGCTGGAACACCTCCTTTCTGGAGTAAAAGGGAAGATATCCTCCACAAAGAACGCTCAGGCGTCCTCTTTCCGATAAATGAGACGGAGACGACCCCGTTTTTTTCTACGGTCTATTGTAACAAGATAAAAGAGAAGAAGCAGCCCGGCAGAGGGATGAATTGACAGTCCTATAGCTCAGTAGGTTAGAGCGCTACACTGATAATGTAGAGGTCGGCAGTTCAAATCTGCCTGGGACTACCAAACTGGCAGAAGTTTGGGGGATTAGCTCAGCTGGCTAGAGCACCTGCTTTGCACGCAGGGGGTCAACGGTTCGAATCCGTTATTCTCCACGAAAGAAGATCTTTGACATACTGAAAAAAGAAAAGAACAAACAAAAAACCTAGCAAACCAAGAAAGAAAGCGAACCAGGTATACATCACACCGGAGGGCCGTCGGAGAATCGGCGGCAATAGCCGGGAAAAGAAAGTAAACAAGGGCGCATGGAGGATGCCTAGGCTCTCGAAGGCGAAGAAGGACGTGATAAGCTGCGAAAAGCTACGGTAAGGAGCAAATATCCGCTGACCCGTAGATCTCCGAATGGGGCAACCCGTCGTCGCAAGGCGACACACTGCAAGTCAGTGAGCAAACGTGGGGAACTGAAACATCTCATTACCCACAGGAAAAGAAAATAACAATGATTCCGCTAGTAGTGGCGAGCGAACGCGGAAGAGCCCAAACCGTTCCTGTTTCGGCAGGAGCGGGGTAGAAGGACCGCCGATAAAGGCAAGAGCGGAGGAAGTCGAACCAATTGGAAAGTTGGATCAAAGAAGGTGACAATCCCGTAGACGAATCCGAAGCGAAGCCGAGGCGGCACCTGAGTAGTGCGGGACACGAGAAATCCTGTATGAATCCGCGGGGACCATCCCGTAAGGCTAAATACTCCCGAGAGACCGATAGCGAACCAGTACTGTGAAGGAAAGGTGAAAAGAACCTCGAACAGAGGAGTGAAATAGACCCTGAAACCATGCGCCTACAAGCGGTCGGAGCTTCTATATGGAGTGACGGCGTGCCTTTTGCATAATGAACCTACGAGTTACTTTTGTTGGCCAGGCTAAGGGCTTCAGGCCCGGAGCCGAAGCGAAAGCGAGTCTGAACAGGGCGTCATAGTCAGCAGGAGTAGACGCGAAACCAAGTGATCTACCCATGAGCAGGTTGAAGGTTGGGTAACACCAACTGGAGGACCGCACCGGTAAACGTTGAAAAGTTTTCGGATGACTTGTGGGTAGGGGTGAAAGGCTAATCAAACTTGGAGATAGCTCGTACTCCCCGAAATGCATTTAGGTGCAGCCTTCGGGTTCGAGTTGAAGAGGTAGAGCGACTGATAAGATGCGAGGGCTTCACCGCCTATCAAGTCTTGATAAACTCCGAATGCTTCAACTCAAGACCGAGGAGTGAGGGCATGGGTGCTAAGGTCCATGTCCGAGAGGGAAACAACCCAGACCATCAGCTAAGGTCCCGAAATAATAGCTAAGTTGAATTAACGAAGTAGAATTGCAAAGACAGCTAGGATGTTGGCTTGGAAGCAGCCATTCATTTAAAGAGTGCGTAACAGCTCACTAGTCGAGGAATTCTGCGTGGATAATAATCGGGCATAAGCTATTTACCGAAGCTATGGAATATGCAAATATTGGTAGGGGAGCATTCCACGGGTCGCAGAAGGCCTGTTTTGAGACAGACTGGAGACAGTGGAAAAGCAAATGTAGGTATAAGTAACGATAAAGGAGGCGGGAAACCTCCTCGCCGCAAGACCAAGGGTTCCTGATCAACGCTAATCGGATCAGGGTAAGTCGGGCCCTAAGGCGTAGCCGAACGGCGCAGCCGATGGCAGAAACGGTTAATATTCCGTTACTGAATGTAGGAGTGACGCGGAGACGGAGCAGTGACACATCCGCCTGCAGACGGAATAGCAGGTTGAAGAGTGTAGATATTGTCCCGGTAGGCAAATCCGCCGGGATAGTCGAACTTGATAGTACCGGGCGTCCTCGGACAACCGGATAGCGATGGTAATCAGACTCCCAAGAAAATCCGCTAAACATATGCTACATTCACCCGTACCCCAAACGGACACACGTGGTTGGGTAGAATATACCAAGGCGCTCGAGAGATTCACGGTTAAGGAACTAGGCAAATTGACCCTGTAACTTCGGGAGAAAGGGTCCCGACTGAAAGAAGTCGGGCGCAGAGAATAGGTCCAGGCAACTGTTTAACAAAAACACAGGGCTGTGCGAAATTGGAAGATGAAGTATACAGCCTGACACCTGCCCGGTGCTGGAAGGTTAAGAGGAGACGTCATCGCAAGAGAAGCGTAGAATTGAAGCCCCAGTAAACGGCGGCCGTAACTATAACGGTCCTAAGGTAGCGAAATTCCTTGTCGGGTAAGTTCCGACCTGCACGAATGGTGCAATGATCTGGACACTGTCTCAACCGTGAGCTCGGTGAAATTGTAGTATCGGTGAAGATGCCGATTACCCGCAACGGGACGGAAAGACCCCGTGAACCTTTACTGCAACTTAGCATTGAATTTGGGTACTTGATGTGTAGGATAGTCCGGAGGCAGAGAATTGGGTACGCCAGTATCCGAGGAGCCGCTGTTGAAATACGGACCTTTGATTATTTGAATTCTAACTCTGTATTAGAGAGGACACTGCTTGGTGGGTAGTTTGACTGGGGTGGTCGCCTCCAAAAGCGTAACGGAGGCTTCTAAAGGTACCCTCAGGCCGATTGGTAACCGGCCGTAGAGTGTAATGGCACAAGGGTGCTTGACTGAGAGACCGACACGTCGATCAGGTAGGAAACTAGAGCATAGTGATCCGGTGGTTCCGCATGGAAGGGCCATCGCTCAAAGGATAAAAGGTACTCCGGGGATAACAGGCTGATCGCTCCCAAGAGCTCATATCGACGGAGCGGTTTGGCACCTCGATGTCGGCTCGTCACATCCTGGGGCTGGAGAAGGTCCCAAGGGTTGGGCTGTTCGCCCATTAAAGTGGCACGCGAGCTGGGTTCAGAACGTCGTGAGACAGTTCGGTCCCTATCTGTTGTGGGCGCAGGAAATTTGCGAGGCTCTGACACTAGTACGAGAGGACCGTGTTGGACCGGCCGCTGGTTTATCAGTTGTTCCGCCAGGAGCACTGCTGAGTAGCTAAGCCGGGATTGGATAAGTGCTGAAAGCATCTAAGTACGAAGCCAGCCTCAAGATAAGATTTCCCTAGAGGGTCGTTGCAGACGACGACGTAGATAGGTTGCAGGTGTAAAGGCAGTAATGCCAAAGCCGAGCAAAACTAATCACCCGAGACTTTCTGTAAGGTATGATTCCGGTAGTGCCGGATACGTGGTATCGTTCTGTCGTTTGTTGGTGTTTTTCTTTTTCTTTTCTTTTTTTGTATGGCAAAAAAGAAGGCATTCAGGTGGTTATAGTGTCAGGGTTCCACCTCTACCCATTCCGAACAGAGAAGTTAAACCTGACCGCGCCGATGGTACTGCGTCACAGTGGGAGAGTAGGTAGCTGCCGTATTATAGGAGAATAGGGAGGAGAGAAGACCGCAGGGTCCTGCTCTCCTCCCTATTTTTTTCCCCTTGGAGATGCATTTCCCCCCCCTCCCCCGCGACCCGATTCCCGGACACGCCGCTACCCTTTTTTTCGGGCATTTGGATTTGTTTCTGTTTCTGTTCGGACCGGCTAAAATTTACGCTTAAACAATGAAACCCTCGGATTTCCCTACCGGATGGTAATTGATGTTCCCTGATTTTGGAGTGGGTAAAATAGACATTTAAATGCCATTGTCTTTCATGCTGTGAGTGAAAACGAAATTGGAATATATTTTGTAATATATGGTATAAGTATTTTTTGAAATACTACGATATTCTTTAGCTTTAAGTATTCCAAAATTTGAGGGGGTAAAAGCTTCTATATGTAGGTGTTCTTTAAAATCTACTGAGGATGTTCCTAGAGCTTTAAAAAGGCTCTCTTTAGCAGACCACATAATAAGAGTATGAATAATTTCATTTTTTGAATCTAAAAACTCTATTTCTTCTTTATTGAGAAATTTGGACTTGACTTTTAGTACTTTATCTGATATTTTTTCAACGTCAATGCCTATTGGATAGATTGGGTGAAATGCTAATGCAATACAATTTTCTGTATGGGAAATGGAGATATTTCCGGTTTCTCCTTTCAATACAGGTTTGCCATCAGGAGTATATTTAATCTCTGTTCCTGATTTGAATATTTTATTTAGTAAGATTCTTGGTATTAACCATTCTTTTTTACGTTTTTCTAACTTTATATTATCTAATGATTCTTTCCATTTCTCTGGAATACCTACATTTTTTAATAAAGATGTGATTTCTTCTTCTGGTTCCCAGAGAAAAATTTTTGATCTATTTATCTTAATTTCTTCTATGAGAGGCATTGTTTTAATTATGAATTTTAAAAGTTTCGATAAGATGGATGATGTCTGACTTTAAGTAACCTAATACGGGAGCTATAGAATCATTTCGGATTGGAAAATCAAAATAGAGGGCACCTCTAAAAAGGTATTTACTACTGTCTGTTATTGTAAATTGTATGGGAGTTGCAGTATTTCCTTGAAGCTGATATAAAGTTGCATATATGTTGTTTATTGAGTCTGTGTAATTTTGGGCGGTTATTTGTTCTGCCTTTATACTATGTTGATAAACCAGACTTTTATTTTCATCTAATAATTGATAAATATTTTGAAGTTTGTTTGCTAGGTGATAGCTACAATATAAAGTCGCATGATAGTATGGATATATGATATTGACCCACTTGTTTAAGATATGATTTGTGTCATTGACAGTATAGGCTGAAGCTGCTATTTCAAAGCTGACTGGCAAATTGGAATTTATAGATTGATAAGAAGAAGTATCAGGATCAATACGAAAAAATGCATTGGGTTTTGGTGTAACCTCTTGGCGACAACTAATCAGAGTTATGCAAATTAAGATTAATGATAATATCCATAATGAATAGATATAGTGTTTTTTTTTATTCGATTTTTTGATTTTCACGTATTTAAATTTATTTATTAATTTCTTTATTCGAATTTTCTTGGGGTGTTATTTTTACTTTAACTTTTATGATGCGACGTTTGTTCATTTCAAGTACAACAAAAGTATAAATTCCATAATTAATTTTTTCTTTAGCAATAGGAAAGTCTTGTTTTATTTCTAGGATAAGACCTGCTAGAGTTTCTGCTTCATCTGAAATTTCTACAAAATCGCTTTCTGGTATTCCTGTTATTTTATAGAAGTCATTAAGTAAGGTTTTTCCTTCGAAAATATAAGTATTATTATCTATTTTAGTATATTGTTTTTCTTCTTCGTCGTATTCGTCGCTTATTTCTCCAACAATTTCCTCCAGTATATCTTCCATTGTAACGATACCAGATGTACCTCCAAATTCATCGACAACAATTGCCATATGTATTTTTCGAGAGCGAAATTCCTCTAATAGATCATCTATCATTTTCATCTCTGGAACAAAATATGGGTTTCTTAATAGATTTTGCCAGTGGAAATTTTCGTCTCTATCTAAATATGGTAGTAGATCTTTTATATAGATGATTCCTTTAATATTATCTTCATTTCCATCATATACGGGTAATCTGGAATAGCCGTTTTCGACAATATTTTTAATTAGATTTTTGAAGTTAGTTTTTATATCAATATCAGTCATGTCGATTCGGGAAGTCATAATTTCAGCGACTGTTTTTCCTCCAAATTTGATGATTCCTTCAAGCATTGCTTTTTCTTCATTAATATCGACTTTTGTCATTTCTAAAGCTTGAGAAAGTTCATTCATCGATATATTTATATTTTTATGAGAAATATGTTTGTTTATGAGTTGTGTAGACTTTACTAAAAAGTTTCCTAATGGATAAAAAATTTTTTGGAGAATTTGCAATGTGTGGGATGCTTTACGTGCAAATTTTAAAGCATTATGACTGGCATAAATTTTAGGCATTATTTCTCCAAATAGAAGTAATAGGAAAGTTAAGATTATTGTTTGAAAGATAAATCCTAAAATGGGTGTATTTGAAAAATCTATTATATTGTTGATAAAAAATGTACAGAGCATAACTACTGCAACATTGACCAAATTATTAGCAATAAGAATGGTTGCTAATAAATATTCTGAACGCGCTAATAGGGACTTGATAAGAATATCTTGTGGATTTCTCTCTTCTTCCAATTCATTTATATCTTGTGGAGAGAGTGAAAAAAAAGCAATTTCGGAAGCCGAAATAAAAGCTGAAAATCCGAGAAATATAACTGCAAATATAAGTGTAATAATATCTCCTACAGAAGCAGGAGAAAGTGTCAGAGATGAAAATAGTAACGGTAAACTATCTGGGTCCAAAATATATGTATTAGTTAAACAATGGAGTAAATATCCATGATGCTATTTACTCAAAATATACGAATACTTTCACTCTTTTAGAGTGAAAGTATTTATATAGAACAACTTGTCATAGGCAAAGGTACTATTTTTTGTTAGAATGGCAAATCATCGATTTGATTATTTTCATCAAAAGGATTGCTTGTTGTTGATTGTACTGAAGAGGTTGGTTGAGCATATGTATTTTGAGCTGGGTTATAATTGTTCCCAGAAACTGTGTTGGACTGGTCAGCACGTCTGCCAAGGAGTTCCATATTATCGGCATAGATTTCTGTTGTATATCGTCGAATACCATTTTGGTCATCCCAAGATCGAGTACGTAATTTGCCTTCTATATATACCTGTGTTCCTTTTTTTACATATTGTTCTGTGATTTTAGCTAATCCTCTCCAAAGAACAATATTATGCCATTCCGTTTTGTCTGGAATTTGAATTCCAGCTGATGTTGTATATCCTCTTTCTGTAGTGGCTAATGTAAAACTGGCTACGCATACATTATTATCAAGATATCTAATGTCTGGATCTTTTCCGACATTGCCAATCAGTATCACCTTATTTACGGACATGAATTAATGTTTTAAAAGTTTATCTATCAAATTTACAAGAAATTCTGGTAATTTAATTTTTGGTTGATATAAATTAACTTATATTTTGTTTCGGATTGTTCTTTATCGAGAAGCTTTTAATCCACGAATTATGGCTGATGTAAAACCTGCATGTTCCATCTCATTTAGACCTTTTATTGTAATGCCTCCTGGGGTGGTAACTTTATCAATTTCTTCTTCAGGATGAGATTGATTGTGCATAAGGAGTTCTGCTGCACCTTTTACTGTTTGTGAAACTATTTCTTTAGCTTGATGTGCATATAATCCCATTTCAATTCCGCCTTCTATCGCAGCCCTTATATATCTTAAAGCGAATGCTGTGCCACAGGAACCTAATGCTGTGGCTGCAACCATCAGTCGTTCTTCTATAAGAATTGATTTGCCTAATTCATTAAATATTGATAGAATTAGCTTTTCTTGTTCTGTACTGGCGTTATATGAGGCTATAGCAGTCATACTTTCTTTTATAGAGATAGCTGTATTTGGTATTGCGCGAAATATTGCAGGAGCATCTTGGGCACATCTGAATAATTTGTCAAGGTATTCAAATGGGACACCTGCTACAATTGATATTATGATTTGGTTGTTATTGATGTATGGAGCTATTTCTTTTGCAATTTTATCAATGAGCCAAGGTTTTACAGCGATAATAATAATGTTTGCATTTTTTACTGCTTCTGAATTGTTTTTGGAGGTATTTATATCTCTATTAAAGCTTTTTATAGCATCTAAAGTTTTTTGAGTAGCTGCTGTTACAGTAATATCTGTTGTATTGATTAATGTACTTTGGGCTAATCCTTTTGCTATTGCTCCACCCATATTACCCGCACCTATAATGGAGATTTTCATTGTATAATTTATTAAGAATTTATAAAGATACTATTTTAGAATAGATTGGTAATGAAATAAGAATATCATTATTCATAATTTTTTATATGTAAAGTGTTTTTTAATCAAAATATTTTTAAGTCTTGAGATAAATGTATCAGCTTGTTCTTTTGTAAGGCAAAGTGGCGGTAATAATCTGATAACATTGGTTCCTGAAACTCCAGTGAAAACCTTCTGTTCAAACAATAATTTTGTGCGCAGATCTTTTACTGGTTGTTCAAATTCTAGACCTATCATTAATCCTTGTCCTCTTACTTCTTTAATTTGAGGGATAGTTTTTAATTGTTTCATTAGATATTCTCCTACCTTGGCAGCATTGTTAATGAGATTTTCTTTTTCCATGATATCAAGAACTGCAATAGCAGCTGAGCACCCTAAGTGATTTCCTCCAAAAGTAGTACCTAACATTCCGTATGAGGGAGAAAACATTGGATTTATTAAAACTCCACCAATCGGAAATCCATTTCCCATGCCTTTAGCAATTGTAATTAAGTCTGGGCGAATGTTACTATATTGATGGGCAAAGAATTTTCCACTGCGTCCATATCCTGATTGTATTTCATCAAGAATTAGCACTATATTATTTTCGCTACATATTTCCCTTAAATCTTGCATGAAATCTATTTTAGGAATTTGTATGCCTCCTATGCCTTGTATGCCTTCGATAATTATAGCACAAACATCTCCTTTTACAACTTCTTTTTTTACAGCATTTACATCATTTAGGGGTAAGTAACTTACTTCAAACGTACTGTTAATAGGTGCAATAATTTTAGGATTGTCGGTAACATTTACTGCTGCGGAGGTTCTTCCGTGGAAAGATTTTTTGAAAGCGATTACTTTTTTCTTTCCAGTATGGAATGATGCAAGTTTTAATGCATTTTCATTTGCTTCAGCTCCGGAGTTTATTAAAAAAAGAGAATAGTCATCGTACCCAGATTGTTTTCCTAATTTTTCTGCCAATTGAATTTGTAAACGGTTGATGACAGAGTTCGAATAAAATATCAGTTTCTTGGCTTGTTCAGTAAGACATTCTGTAAAATATGGGTGTGTGTGACCTACTGATATTACTGCATGACCACCGTATAAGTCTAAATATTCATTGCCATCTATATCGTAAGTGTAACATCCTTTTCCTTTGATAATTTCGATATTGAATAGGGGATAAACATCAAATAAGTTCATTTTACTTTTTGATTTTAGTTATGAAATAATTATATGCAGATTAGCTTGTTACTGTTGATTAAAAAGCTGATGGCTTTAATCGTAAGCCAACTGTTTCTTCCAGTCCAAAAAGTAGGTTCATGTTGTGAACAGCTTGGCCAGAAGCACCTTTTAATAAGTTGTCTATCATTGAGACTATTAGTAATTTGTCATCATATTTTTCGAGATGAATTAAACATTTATTAGTGTTTATTACTTGTTTGAGATCTGGATTTTTATCTGTAATAAAAACGAATGAATGATCATCATAATATTCGTTATATATACGTTTTATTT
The DNA here is from genome assembly GCF_015097275.1 of Coprobacter secundus subsp. similis. GTDB lineage: Bacteria > Bacteroidota > Bacteroidia > Bacteroidales > Coprobacteraceae > Coprobacter > Coprobacter secundus. The sequence goes on along the minus strand of NZ_AP023322.1, from coordinate 2,477,681 downwards.
CTTCTATGTTTATATTGCAGGCAAGATACGATGTTGCGAATATACCTCGTGAGAAATTCCCTCGTACTGGTATAAAATCAATATCTGTATTGAAGCTATTTTGTAACTGGTTCAAACTTTGCTTTATTTCTGCAAGATGTTGATGAGTGAATGGTTTATATATCGATATATTGTCATTTCTCCAACTAAAGTGTGAAGTAGCTGATGGTTTTTGTCCTGCACCGGTTGAACCTGTAATAGCATTTACATGTATTGTGCTATTAAGCAAAAGGTTCTTGGCTAAAGGTAATAATGCTAGCTGTATTGCTGTTGCAAAACATCCGGGATTAGCTATATGGGAAGCCTTTATTATGTATTTCCTATTTAGTTCGGGGAGTCCATATATAAAGTTATGATTATCATTCTTGATACGATAATCCATAGAAAGGTCAATCACTTTTAATCTTTCGGGCAAAGGATGATTTTCGATAAATTTTTTTGTATCGCCATGAGCAGTGCAAAAGAATAATACATCTATTTCATTTAGTGATAACTGGTCTGTGAATATTAAATTTGTTTCACCTAACAGCCCAGCATGGACATCGGTGATTTTATTTCCGGCATTACTACTACTATTAACGAAAACAATTTCTACGTCGGGGTGGTTTATCAATATACGGATAAGCTCTCCGGCTGTATAACCTGCACCACCAATAATTCCAGCTTTAATCATATTTTATATAAAAAAACAATAAAAAACTATATTACCGATAGAATTTTAATTCTATCGGTATTTATTTGTTATACCTTAATTATTTCTTATTCTTATTTTGTACAGAATAGTAAACTTTCATTTGGGTTCCTAATATTTTAGTAAACCCTTTTACATCATCAGCTGTCCAGGCTTTATTTACTTCTCCGTATTCTCCAAAATCTGATTTCATTAAATCGAAATCGCTTTCAACGCCAACTAAAACATAGTGATATGGTTTTAGATTTACAATTACTCGTCCGGTAACATTTTGCTGGGAGCTTTGCAAAAATGCTTCCATGTCCCGCATTACAGGTTCAAGATATTGAGCTTCATGTAAGAACATTCCATACCAAGTTCCTATTTGTTCTTTCCAATATTGTTGCCATTTGGTGAGAGTATGCTTTTCAAGCATTTTATGAGCGTTTATAATAATTATAGGGGCTGCGGCTTCGAATCCAACTCTTCCTTTTATACCTATGATGGTATCGCCGATATGCATATCTCGTCCAATTGCATATTTCCCTGCAATTGTTTCTATTTCTTGTATGGCGGCAACTTTATTTGTGTATTTTTTGCCATTTACTGCTGCGATTTCTCCTGATTCAAAGTCAATAGTAAGAATCTCTTCTCCTTTTGCGATCATTTGTGAAGGATAAGCTTCTTCAGGAAGAGTTTGGTTGCTTTTTAATGTTTCTTTTCCTCCTATGCTAGTTCCCCATAGACCTTTGTTTATAGAATATTCCATTTTTTTGAAATCAGCTTCAAACCCATGTTTTTTTAAGTAATCAATTTCATATTCACGAGTAAGAGTCATATCTCGAGTAGGGGTCAATATTCTGATATTAGGTGCTAGGATTTGGAATGTAAGGTCAAACCGAACTTGGTCGTTTCCTGCTCCAGTACTTCCATGTGCAACATAATCAGCTCCTATTTCTTTTGCATAATTGATAATAGCAATAGCTTGGAATATACGTTCAGAACTTACAGATATAGGATAAGTTCCATTTCTGAGAACATTTCCGAATATCATATACTTTATGCTTTTATTATAATATTCCTGAGTAATGTCTAAGGAAACATGCTTGACTGCTCCTAGTTTATAAGCTTTTTCTTCAATGGACTTTAATTCATTTTTATCAAAACCTCCTGTATTTGCTATTGCTGTATAAAGTTCGTATCCGCAATCTTCTGTCAGATATTTCGCGCAGAATGATGTGTCGAGGCCGCCACTAAACGCTAGTACAACTTTTTCTTTTTTCATAATTGATGTATTTTAATCATTTAATAATCTTTTTATTTTTCGTTTTGCCCTTCATCGTGTTTAGCATGTGGGTCAAAAAGCATTCCAGTGCAAAGGCACATTCGTTTGTTGGTTCTTTGTAATATATCGTAATTTACACAACTTTGACAACCCTTCCAAAATGCTTCATCGTCAGTAAGCTCAGAAAAAGTAACAGGTCGATATCCCAATTCAGAGTTAATTTTCATCACGGCTAAGCCCGTTGTTAGCCCGAATATTTTGGCATCGGGAAACATACTGCGAGAAAGATCGAAAACTTTTCGTTTTATTCTTTTTGCAAGACCGTGACCTCTATAGTTTTCAACAACAATCAATCCTGAATTGGCTACAAATTTTTTATTACTCCAGCTTTCGATATATGCAAATCCTGCAAATTTGTCTCCATCCAAAGCAATGATGGCTTTGCCTTCTAACATTTTTTGTTTTACATATTCTGGAGATCTTTTTGCAATACCGGTACCTCTTACTTTTGCTGCTTTCTCGATTGTATCGAGGATGATGTCTACGTATTTCAAGTGTTTCTCGCTTGCTACAATTACTTTAATTGTATCTTCCATTTTTTTTCAAATAATGTATCTAATTTAATTGATACGATTTTATTATTTTAGTTTATTATCTTTTTATTTTTGAATTGCAGGAATAAATTCCGATAGAGCATTGATAACTTCCTGATGTGTACTTTCTTCTCGAAGCACAAGCATAATCGTGTCATCTCCAGCAATAGTTCCCAAGATTTCATGAGGGCTATTGGTGTCTATATCGTAAGCTATCCCATTTGCATATCCTGGCCGTGTTTTTATAATAGCGATTTGTCCTGAAAATTCAATTGAAATAAATCCTGATGTAGATGCTTGATATGTCGAGTTTATTTTAGATTGCATAATTTTGCCTACTCCTCCTGTTCCTGGCATAACATATATATATCCACCATCTGTATTGGGAATTTTAGCTATTTGCAATTGTTTTAAATCTCTGGATAATGTCGCTTGTGTTAATTTAAATCCTCTTGATATCAGTATTTTAAGTAAATCATCTTGGCTACTGATACGAGTATTAATGATTATTTCTTTTATGGCTAGGAGCCTATCTGTTTTATTTTTCATGAGTAAGCTGAGTTTTCAGTTTAGATACGCATATTTATTCTTTTTCTTTCGACAAAATTAGTTATAAAAATTACAAATAATGCATATATGCAGTATATTTATTATAAATAGAGATTTATTTAACAATATTTAAATATAAATATGCATGTATGTTGTATAAAAATGATATATATTCTGTTATTTATACAAATTTATTTTGAATCTAGGTATATATTATTTTTGATTTGTGGTTATTTAATTATGGATAGAATATTTTCTTTTTGTATTTAAGAGCTTCAGGTATGGCTTTTTTTAAAGCTTCAATTCTTGTGGCGTCAGAAGGATGTGTACTTAGAAATTCAGGAGTAGAGGTCTTGTTGGTAGACATTCGTTGCCAGAAAGCTGGTGCCTTTTCAGGATTGTATCCGGCCATGGCCATGAATATGAGTCCCATGCGGTCACTTTCGGATTCTTGCCGTCTAGAATAAGGAAGCATAACCCCTACTTGTGTCCCGATTCCATATACAGTGGAGGCTATTTGTTGAATTTCTGTTTGTCTGTTTTGCATTAGGACATTAAGGGCAATACCTCCGTACTGTACCAGCATTTGTTGGCTTAGTCGTTCACTGCTGTGTTTGGCTACGGCATGAGCGATTTCGTGACCTAATACTACGGCCAATCCATCATCATCAAGAGTATAAGATAATATACCATCGTTTACAATAACCTTTCCTCCTGGAAGGCAGAAGGCATTCGGTGTTTTATCATTGACCAATACAAATTGCCACTGATAGGTATCTGCATCGGGCCCCATTCCGTTATTACGTAAATAAGTATCGACTGCAGTTGCGATATTTGTTCCTACTTTGGTAATTTGTAAATACTGTTGTTGGTTTGAGGATATTTTTGCAGTTTTCATGTAATCAGAAAAACTTTGATTACTTAAAGATAAAACTTCTGCGTCAGAGATGAGTGAAAGTTGACGTCTTCCAGTCAGAGGGACGCTGTTGCAACTTGTTATAAATATAGCGATTAAGTTGAAATAAATAAAGAATTTCATTGTTTTATTTTTTTTCAATTAGATGTGTTATATCGGGTATTGCGGAGTAAGCAGTTTGGTCACTTGTACATGGAACAATAGATATATATCCGTTGGCCAATGCCCATTCATCTGTTTCTTTATTTTCTGGTTCAAGATTTACGAAGTGACCGGTTAACCAGTAGTAATCTTGTTCATGAGTATCTTTGCGGTGTTCGTATTCTTCTGTCCAGTATCCTTTTGCTTGTCTACATACCCGTGTCCCTTTTATTGGGCTTCCTGTTGGTATATTTACATTAAGGCATACGTTTTGGGGAAGCCCTTTTTCGAGGATAAGTTTACAAGTCTTACGGACAATCTCACGGCAAGGGGAGAAATCTGCTTCGGGGTCGTGAGAACAAAGAGAAAATCCTATCGAAGGTATTCCAATAAGGCAACCTTCGAGTACAGCTCCCATAGTGCCTGAATATATAATACTGGCACCGGCATTAGAACCATGATTGATTCCAGACACAATTAAATCAGGTCGATGATTAAGAATTTGGTTTATAGATAACTTTATGCAATCTACAGGTGTTCCATTGCTTTTAAAAGCTTTGTATTCGTTTTGATTTGAAATGCATTTTATTCGTAGGGGAAGTTCAGACGTAATGGCGCTTGACTGACCTGAGCGTGGTGAATCTGGAGCGACAACACAGATATCTCCTAAATCTTGAATCATATTGACCAGTTCGTTTATTCCCTTTGCATAAATACCGTCGTCGTTGGTTACTAAGATTAGTGGATGTTTTTTGAATATTGAATCGTTTATCATTTTATTAATATTGAAAAAGAGTAATAGCTTTTTGAAAAAACATTTAGGAAATAATAAAATCTAACTGTATATTTATTATTAACAATGTTGTGAAATAATATTTTAATACAAAAATACGATAAATCTTAAAATTTATGGACATTGCTCATTTAGGTTTTTCCTTGATTTTTTTTCTGAATTTTATTTATGTTTTATAGTATCTGTTTATATTTTGAATATTATAAAATAATGTTTTTAAGTTGACTGAGGCAAGTCATACTTTTATAAAATTAAAACCTAATTTGGTTACTTGTTGATGTTTTTAATAAAAAAGATTCTTTGTTTTTATTATAATTATATATCTTTATACTTTCATGATTATGTGAATTTTAAATAAAAAATATTATGAAAAATAAGCCTGTTTTGTTTTTATCGTTATTAATTTGTTTAAGTTCAAATGCAAGAGAAATTGTAATAAAATCACCAGACAAGAATCTGAAAGCGACTATTGTCTTGAGTGATAAAGTGATGGCGAAAGTATGTGATAATGATAGGGAGCTTTTTACAATTGACAGAATAAGTTTAATTACTAATTGTGGTTCTATACCGGCGGAACAAGTTCGTTTAAAAAAAGTGCAAAGACGTACGGTAAATAGTACAATAGTTCCAGTTGTTAAAGAGAAACGAGCTATTATTCCAGAAATATATAATGAAATGATTCTCAATTTTTCAGATAATAGTTCTATCATATTCCGTTTGTATGATAACGGATTTGCTTATCGTATAGTGACAAATTTTTCTAGGGAATTGACGATAAAAGAAGAATCTGCAATATATTCATTTGATAGTAATGCAAAAATAACCTATCAGCAAGATCATAGCCCTAATAGTAATTGTGAGAGGCCTTATGTGCATAAGTTGGCAGGAGAGTGGGGAGCTGAGGATATGGGCAATCTCCCCATTTTGGTAGAATTGCCATCTTCGAAACGTCTACTTTTTTTAGAATCAGATGTACAGGATTATCCTTATATGTGGTTGAAAGGGGGAGTACAAGGTGATATGAAAATGTTTCAATGGAACTGCCCGAAAGATTATAATATATATGATATTAATGTAAATCAGGATGTTACAAGGGTAAAACAGGTGGTTAGTCGTTATGATTATATCGCTAAAGTTCAAGGGTCTCGTGCATTTCCTTGGCGGATAATGGCAATTGCCAATAATGATATTGATTTAATTAATTGTCAATTGACCTATTTGCTTGCTTCTGAGTTAAAGATAACAGATACATCTTGGATTAAACCAGGATGGGTGATACTTGATTGGTGGTCAAGGTATGGTATCTATGGTGTTGATTTTGAGTCGGGTGTTAATACCGAAACGGCAAAATACATGATTGATTTTGTAAAGGAGTTTGGAATGCAATATTACCTTTTTGATTTAGGTTGGGCCTATAAAAACAGTCTTATAAAGACGACGCCAAAGCTTGATATGGACGAAGTGATGCGCTATGCTCAAGAAAAGGGTGTAGGTATTATGTTATGGGTTGCTAGTGCATTGCTTGATGAACAAATGGAAATAGCAATGGATCAGTTTGAAAAATGGGGGATTAAAGGATTAAAAATTGACTTTATAGATCGTTCAGATCAAGATGTATCTCGTTTTTGTTGGCGTGTTGCAGAGGAAGCCGCAAAACGTAAAATGATTTTGAATTTTCATGGGATTTATATCCCTGATGGTATACGACGTGCTTATCCGAATGTGCTTACCCGTGAGGCATTGATGGAGTTTGAATATAATGGTTTTTCAGATTTCGTTACACCCGATCATGATTGTACTCTGCCATTTATTCGAAATGTTGCTGGGCCACAGGATTATATTCCGGGTACTATGATGAATGCTACTAAAAAAAATTTTAGACAGAATAATGATACGCCTATGAGCCAAGGAACTCGTGTACATTCAATGGCGATGGCTGTTATTAGTGAGAGTCCAATGCAGATGTTACCCGATGCGCCGACGTTGTATTATGAAGAGGAGGAGTGTGGTCGATTTTTGACAAGAATACCTGTTGAGTGGGATGAGACGAAGCCTCTTCAAGGAAAAGTTGGGGATTATGTTGCTATTGCCCGTCGTAATGGGGATGAGTGGTATGTAGGAGCTATAACAGATTGGACCCCGCGAAAACTGATTTTAGATTTTGATTTTTTAGATGCAGGAAAGAATTATACAATTGAACTGTTTCGAGATGGGCCTAATGCTTCTAAAATGGCGGTTGATTATGTGAAAGAAATTGGAAATGTGCAAAAAGGTAAACGTATGGAAATTGATATGGCTCCAGGAGGTGGATGGTTAGCGCGTATTTATTAAAAATGGATGAGATTAAGAAAATTGCAAAAAGTATTATTTTATGTCGAAATTTTTATAAAAAACATAAATACGAAAAACAGGAATGTTTACTGTAATTTTTTAACGCCTGTTCAACATTAGTGCTAAATTTCATAAAAGTCGATTTTGCCAAAAAAGATTTTCACTATCTTTGTACATAAAGTATGTGCGGCAGAATCACTTAAGGGTGGGTATGTTATCAACAATATTGATGATTTATCAACAATATTGTTATTTTCTTGGAATGAGATGAGGTGAGCCCAGCAAAAAAATGTTTCTTTGCTCGTAATAAATTTGGATTAGTTATATGGGTAAAGTTATTGCTATCGCAAATCAAAAAGGAGGAGTTGGTAAAACAACGACTTCTATTAATTTGGCGGCATCCTTGGCAGCATTAGATAAGAAAGTATTGATTATTGATGCAGACCCACAAGCGAATGCTTCATCAGGTTTGGGTGTAGATTTAAAATCTGTAACTACATCGATATATGAATGTTTAATTGATGGTGATTCATTACGTAATGCTATAACCAATACTTGTGTGGATGGTTTAGATATTGTCAGTTCTCGGATTGATTTAGTTGGTGCAGAATTGGAATTATTGAATATTGAGAATCGAGAGCGAGTACTTGCCGAATTGGTAGATGAAATAAAGCGGGAATATGATTTTATATTGATAGATTGTTCTCCATCGTTGGGACTTATTACGGTAAATTCATTAACAGCAGCCAATTCGGTAATAATTCCAGTGCAGGCAGAATATTTTGCTTTAGAAGGAATTAGTAAACTGCTGAATACGATAAAGATTATTAAGTCAAAACTGAATCCGTCTCTTGAAATAGAAGGATTTTTGTTGACAATGTATGATTCTCGTTTGCGTTTGGCAAATCAGATTTATGAAGAATTAAAAGTCCATTTTAAGGATATGGTATTCACGACTGTTATTCAGAGAAATATTCGTTTGAGTGAGGCTCCAAGTCATGGTGTCCCGGCCTTATTATACGATCCGGATTCGAAAGGAAGTATCAATCATATGCAACTGGCGAAAGAATTAATAGAGAGAAATAAGTAAGAATAGGAAAAAATAAGTGTTTCCCAGTTGCTTTTACTGGGAGCAATGATAATAAGATATGGCGACATTTAAAAGAAATGCTTTAGGGAGAGGGTTAGATGCTCTGATAACGATGGATGAAGTGAAGACTGAAGGTTCATCTTCGATAAATGAGATAGAATTGTCTCGCATATATCCCAATCCTGACCAACCTCGTAGAGAATTTGATCCAGACGGTTTAGCAGAGTTAGCATCTTCGATTCGTGAGTTAGGTATTATACAGCCTATTTCTTTGCGTCAAATTTCAGATGGCTCATATCAGATTATTGCAGGAGAACGACGTTTTAGAGCAGCGACGATGGCTGGATTGAAATCAGTTCCTGCGTATATACGTACTGCTGAAGATGAGACAATGATGGAGATGGCTCTTATCGAAAATATCCAACGAGAGGATTTGAATTCGATAGAGATTGCTTTAACTTTTCAGAAATTAATAGAGCAATATAACTTAACTCAAGAACGTTTAAGTGAGCGTATAGGGAAAAAACGTACTACTATTGCTAATTATTTGCGATTACTGAAACTTCCGGCAGAGATACAGATGGGGTTAAAGAATAGGCAGATAGATATGGGACATGCGCGTGCGTTATTGGGAATAGGTGATCCTGCTACTCAGCTTAAGATTTATGAGCAGATTCAGGAACAGGGTTATTCTGTTCGTAAAGTAGAAGAGCTTGTAAAAACACTTTCTGAAGGCGGAGGTGCTGAATCGGATGCTGTTCCTCCTAAAACGAAAAAAATAGTCAGGGAAGAATATGGTATTCTTCAAAAGCATTTATCTACATTTTTTAAAACTAAGGTACAGTTTGTATGTAGTGATACAGGGAAAGGAAAAATAAGTATTCCTTTTAAAAATGAAGAAGAGTTGGAGCGTCTGATGGCTATTTTTGACCAATTGAAATAAAATTTTGATAAGTAAAATAAAAATAAATATAAGTTTATATCGTTCGGTATATTTCCGATGGGCATGTATTTTGATTTGCTGCTTTGTTGTCGAGTTGGTAACAGCAAGTCTGATAGTACAGCCCGATACCCTTCCTGTCATTGAAGATGTGCCAATGGACACTCTTTCAATGACAGTCGATAGTCTTGGACGGGTAACTTTTGCAGATATCAAAACTGATACTATTCAGATTGAAACGAAAAAGACAAAATTTAAGAAATTAAAAGATTGGGAACCTATTCCAGATTCCCTGGTCTTTAATCCAGATCCAATGAAAGCAGTTTGGTATTCTGCACTTTGTCCAGGGTTAGGGCAGATTTATAATCGCCGTTATTGGAAGTTGCCTATTGTAATTGGTGGTTATATGGGATTGATATATGCGACATCTTGGAATGGTCGCTATTATACGGACTATTCTAATGCGTATAGGGATATAATGGATAGTGATCCGACAACAAATAGTTTTATTAACTTTTTGCCTTATAATAGGCGAAATGATTCGCAATATATAGAAGAACACATGGATTGGTTAAAAGGAGTCATGAAGCGAAAAAAAGATTTTTATCGACGAAATCGAGATTTATGTATAATTTCTATGGTCGGTTTATACATCGTAAGTATGATTGATGCCTATGTCGATGCACAGCTCTATCATTTTGATATTACGCCGGATATTACCATGCATTTGCTTCCGGCCGTTTTGGAGCCGACTCCTTTTTCTCGTACATCGTTAGGAATGCAGTGTGCGATAACTTTTTAAAAAATGAATTGTTATGAGAATTTTTGTGCTAGTTTCTTTATTTGTAGCCGTAAATGCTTCGGTATTTGCTCAACAGTTTCGACATATTGCTGTAAAGGATACAATATCAGATAAAGCTATTGTTTTACCTGAGAGTCTTGAAAGTGATGTTGATAGTCTTTTTTCCGGATGGTATTTAAAAAAATATGCGATAATAGATTCAAATTGTATTAGTGGGAGTGTTAATATTGATTATCCTGATTCCGTTTATATACAACGTTTATCGTGTATGCCTACTGTTATAGAAATGCCGTTTAATCAAATTGTGAAAAGTTATATTACTTTTTATACTGAGCGGCGTAGGAAATTGGTGGAAAACATGATGGGGCTTGGGACTTACTATTTCCCTATTTTTGAACAAGAGTTAGAAAAGGCCGGACTTCCTTTAGAATTAAAATATTTACCTATTATAGAATCTGCCCTTCGTCCGGAGGCAACATCTAGAGCTGGTGCTGCGGGATTGTGGCAATTTATGATTGGGACAGCCAAAATATTGGGTATGGAGGTGAATAGTTTAGTTGATGAACGTCGTGATCCGGTAAAGTCTTCAGAAATGGCAGCTCATTATTTGAAAGAGCTTTATAATATTTATAATGATTGGGGGCTTGCTATTGCTGCTTATAATTGTGGACCGGGAAATGTAAATAAGGCGATACGTCGTTCTGGTGGAAAAGATTATTGGGAAATATACAATTTTTTACCTCGGGAAACTCGAGGATATTTACCGGCATTTATAGCTGCGAATTATGTTATGCATTATTATAATGAACATAACATTTGTCCAGTTCGGACGGACATGCCATTGACTACGGATACGGTACATATTAATGAACAAATTCATTTTCAGCAAATTGCAGATGTGTTAAATATACCTATTGATCAATTACGCTCTTTAAATCCACAATATCGTCGGGATATAATTCCTGGTGATTCGAAGACCCGGGCGTTATTGCTTCCTACTCAACAAGTGTATGCTTTTATCGAGGCTCGAGATTCAATTGTACAACATCAGAATGGTTTATATGCTAAACGTACTACAGTAGAACCTGCTGGTTATAGTGCTTCAAATGCTAAAGTTATTTATCATAAGATACGTAGAGGAGATACCTTGTCTAAAATTGCTTACCGTTATGGTGTTACTACACAGGAAATTAAACGTTGGAATCGTTTGAGGGGAAGTACTCTTATTGCCGGACGTAATTTGAAGATTTATCGAAATAGAGTAGTTTCAACACCTAAAAAAGAAGAGGCGGTAAAGAAAGAATTTGTGGTAGCATCTTCAGATTCAATAAAAAGTAATAATAATGAAGCGCTAAAATCGTCTGTAGAGACTATTACACAACAAAAGAAAATAGAGACGGTTTATCATAAAATTCGTTCGGGAGAGACTCTTTCTGTTATAGCAAATCGTTATGGCGTTTCTACATCTAATTTGAAGAAATGGAATGGATTGAATAGTAGTCGTATTAGAGCGGGGCAAAAACTGAAAATCCAAAAAACAGTTTATATGAAAATCCCTGTAAATGAGCTATCCAAATCTTTTGAAGATAGGGAAATCATAACAAATGTAACGGAGCATAGAGTAAAATCGGGAGAAACTTTAGCGGTAATTGCTAGTAAGTATGGAGTGACAGTAAGTCAATTGAAAGAATGGAATAATTTAAGTAGTAGTAGAATTCAAGTAGGGCAGCGGCTGAAAGTAAGTGGAAAAGATGTTGCTATTACTCAAAATGATTATAATAAGGCTGAGAACAATGTAAATAAGCAGACTAAAGTTAAATTTAAATATCATACAGTAACGAAAGGTGAGAGCCTTTGGACTATTTCCAGATTATTTCCAGGGGTAACATCAGAGTTGATTATTAAAGCAAATAACTTGAATAGTTCTTCATTAAAAGTAGGTCAGGTATTGAAAATTCCAGTAGGTTAAATGATGCTTAGAATGAGAAAGGCTATTTCATGTGAGGTAGCCTTTTTTGTTGATATTAATAATTAAAAGATCGGAAAAATGTAAACAAATCTACAGTTTGCGTGTTATTTCAATCAAATACTATTGCTCTTTTAAGATATATATAATTTATTAATTTAAATATAGTAAAAAATGTATATATTTTTTTAGATAGGTAAAATTTTTTGTATTTTTGTCGTTGAATCATTAACAAAGAGATTTTAAATATAAAATCTAATTAAATTATTAAATGATGGATAGAGAAGTAATTGGCTTAAATGCTGGATTAGTTTGGAATGCGTTGAATAACAGCGAAGAAAAACTTACCCTGAAAGGTTTAAAAAAAGTGACCAAGCTCAAAGATAAAGAGCTTTATGCCGCAATAGGATGGTTATCTCGTGAGGATAAAATTTCTATTGAAGAAGTTGAAGGTGGTGATCTTTTAATCGGATTAATTTAATATATCCGAAAGGAAATAAAAAGCAGGGAGCAATATAAATTTATATTGCTCCCTGCTTTTTATTTTATATTTATATTTATATTGTTTTTGTCCATAATACAGTTACTTAAATATAAGTTAGAAAATAATGTTGTATTACGTTGGATGAAAAGTATTATTATGGTTCTGTTTTATATCGGTTTGGAAGAATGATTAATATAAAAGTCGGTTGAGGCAATAGAGAAGTAATGTAAAATGTCAGTCTTACTAGGTCTATAGGTATGTTTAAATTATTATATAGATTTCTGAAAAATACTTTGAGCAAAATTTAGGTCAGAAATGGCCGTTATAGTATTTATCCAAATAATCATTAATATTATATATACAAAAAATGATAAGTAAGTCCACTTTCTTTGATTTTAAGGTTATAGTCATTAATTTGTTTATTATTTTGATCGCTATAAATCTTCTAATGTTTTATCGATTTGTATATTATCAAGTATTAATTTAGAAGTAACAACAATGTTGTAAATAAGAAATCTTGTAAGCAAGGTAAAGATATCGGATTTTTGATGTACCTTTGAGATAATAAATTTAAACTGCAATGACAAAAATCGGAACCACATTATCGAAAGTAGGGAAAAAAGCACTTTTGTGCGGATCTGGAGAACTTGGAAAAGAGGTTGCAATTGAGCTTCAAAGATATGGTATAGAGGTAGTTGCAATGGATAAATATGCCAATGCTCCAGCTATGCAAGTTGCTCATCGTTCATATGTTTTATCGATGCTCGATGGAGAGAGGTTAAGAGAAATAATAAAAAATGAAAAACCTGATTATATTATTCCAGAGGTAGAAGCTATTGCAACTCAAACATTAGTGGAATTAGAAAAAGAAGGTTATCATGTAACTCCTACAGCTCAGGCCACATTCCTTACAATGAACCGAGAAGGTATTCGACGCTTAGTTGCAGAGGATTTAGGAATAGAAACATCTCCTTATCGATTTGCATCTACACGGGAAGAGTTTGAATGTGCTATTGAAGGGATTGGTGTACCATGTGTAGTGAAACCTATAATGAGCTCTTCGGGGCATGGGCAAAGTATAGTTCGTTCTTTTGCAGATATAGATAATTCTTGGCATTATGCACAAGAAGGAGGACGGGCTGGAGCAGGTCGAGTGATTGTAGAAGGTTTTGTTGATTTTGATTATGAGATTACATTATTGACTGTACGTCATAGTGCGGGAACAACTTTTTTAGAGCCGATAGGACATCATCAGGTAGATGGAGATTATCGAGAATCATGGCAACCTCAACCTATGAACGATAAAGCTTTGGCTAAGGCGAAGGAGATAGCACAAAGAGTTACTGATGCATTAGGTGGCTGGGGAATTTTTGGAGTAGAGTTATTTGTAAAAGGAGATAAGGTCCTTTTTAGTGAAGTTTCACCTCGCCCGCATGATACTGGTATGGTAACGATGATTTCTCAAGATTTATCAGAATTTGCATTACATGCTCGTGCCGTGTTAGGGTTACCTGTTCCTGCAGTTTCATTTTATGGTCCTTCAGCTTCAAAAGCGATTGTTGTCGAGGGAGATAGTGATAAAGTTGAATTTGATAATTTAGAAGAGGTGTTGAATGAACCGGATGTCCAAATTCGTATTTTTGGTAAGCCCGAGGTAGTAGGACATCGTCGTTTAGGGGTTATTCTTGCTAAAGCGAATACTTTGGAAGAGGCTCGAAATAAAGTAGAGCGAGCATACTCTAAATTAAGAGTGATTGTTCATCCGAGGTAATTGGAGATGAATTACCTGGCACATATTTTTTTGTCTGGGTCCTCTCCTAAATCTCAAATAGGAGGATTTGTTGCAGATGCTGTAAAAGGGAAATACGATAATTATCCGCTTGCGATGCAATTGGGAATCTGGTTGCATCGCAAGGTAGATGAGTTTACAGATAATCATGTATTGGTAAAGGATGTATTGACTGATTTACGACCTCGTTTTGGAAGATATTCTGTAATTTTGCCTGATTTGTTTTTTGACCATTTTTTAGCAAAAAATTTTTCGGATTATTCAAAGGTTCCGTTGAGAATATATTCTTATCGTTTTTATATTTATTTGTTATTAAATTATTACTATCTTCCTTCCCGTGTTCAAGGGTTTCTATGGCATTTTATTTTTACGAATCGATTGTGCCGTTATTGTACAGTTGAAGGGCTATTTGAGTCTTTACAAATTATGGTCACTTATCGTAACATTCCATTATCTACAAAATCTATTGAAGAATATTTTGTAGATAATTATGCTAATTATCAGTCGTTGTTCAATATATTTTTTAGGGATCTGCAATCTTATTTGCGACAGATACGAAAGACAGATTCTTTATAATCTTTATCGGGGAATATATCCTATATTTTCTATTAGTTTTTGGCCCGTAGGAGAAAGAGAGTAATAGATAAAGGAAGAAATAATGTTTTCTTTTGATTTATCATAATAGTAATATAATGGTCGTACTACAGGGTATGTTTTGTCTTTTGCATTTTTAAAAGTTGGAGCTACATACGTTTTTCCGTCATATGATACACGAATTGCTTTAATACCTGATGAAACATAAGCTAGTCCGACATAACCTATAGCTCCTTTTGTTTGTCTAACAGACTGAATAATAGCTCCAGTTGCGGGCATACTCAATACGGAATTTATATAATTTTTGTTTCTAAGTATTTTTTCTTTAAAGAATTCGTATGTTCCAGAACTAGTTTCTCGCGAATAAGTGACAATAGGAATGTCTTCTCCTCCTAACTGTTTCCAGTTACGAATTTTTCCGGTAAATATATCTTCGAGTTGTTTCCTTGTTAATTGGTTTATTGGGTTTGATGGATGGACTATTATAGCTAATGCGTCATAAGCGACAATAACTTCGGCAGGAACTATTTTTTTCTTTTGAAATTTTATCTTTTCTTCAAATTTTATCTTTCGGGAAGACATTGCTAAGTCCGTTGTTCCTTCGTATAGAGCCGATAGTCCTACGCCACTACCACCACCTGTGACTGTAACTTTGCTATTAGAGTGAATTTTCATATATTCTTCTGCATGTTTTTGAGCGACTGGTAAAACGGTATCGCTTCCTTTTATTCGTTGAGAAAACAACGAATGTGTTATTAGAAACACAAATAGAAGTATAAAATTTTTTTTCATATAAATATCATACTTAAGAATATTACAAATATATTCTTCTGTAATTACTGCTTTATTGCATATGAATTACAATTGTATTTCAAATAAATAATAAAAAATGTCCCGGAGAATTTTTTCCCGGGACATTTTTTATTATTTATTTGAAACTTCTACTATATGAGTGGGAGGTAGAGATGAGTTTCTTTCATCTACAGCTATTATTACTTGTTCAGCAAGTTTCTCAAAAGCTTTTCCCGTAATAGTATTAGGGGATAATGCAACAGGGACGCCCTTGTCGCCTCCTTCGCATATACTTTGTACAATAGGTATTTGTCCCAATAAGCGTACTCCTAGAGATTCTGCTAATTTTTTTCCACCTTCTTTTCCGAAGATAAAATATTTGTTTTCTGGAAGTTCGGCCGGAGTGAACCAAGCCATGTTTTCAACTAATCCAAGAACTGGAACATGAACTTTGTCATTTGTAAACATATCTATACCTTTTCGAGCATCAGCTAATGCGACTTCTTGGGGAGTTGTTACAACAATAGCTCCAGAAATTGCTAATGTTTGTACTAAAGTTAAATGTATATCGCTTGTCCCGGGAGGTAAATCAAGAACAAAATAATCAAGCTCATCCCAATTAGCATCGGCAATAAGCTGTTTGAGTGCATTACTAGCCATACCTCCTCTCCATACGACAGCACTATCTTTATCAACAAAGAAACCAATAGAAAGTATTTTTATTCCATACTTTTCGACTGGGACTATCATATCTTTTCCATTAATTTCTTCAGCGAAAGGACGTGCATCTTCTACACCAAACATCTTGGGTACAGATGGACCAAATATATCAGCGTCTAATAAGCCAACTTTATACCCTTTTTGAGCAAGAGCAACTGCTAGATTCGCTGCAACTGTCGACTTTCCTACGCCACCTTTTCCTGATGATACAGCAATAATATTTTTTACTTGAGGTAATAATTTCCCTGGTTCTGGTTGTTGGAGTTGTTTAGATTTTATGTGTATATTACCTTTTATGTCTGTATCCTCTCCAACATATGTCAAAATAGCGGTTTCTGCTGCTTTGACAACAGATTTCATAAAGGGGTCATTGGGCTTTTCAAATATCAATGAAAAACTTACCTTATTTCCGTCGATACGGATATCATCTCCTACCATTTCTGCAGAGATGAGGTCTTTTCCGTTTCCTGGATAACGTACTTTTCTCAGGGCGTCGGTGATTAATTTTGGATATATTGCCATAATAATATATTAATCTTTATTTAGGAATTTGTTTTTTTCTTTATTTTCACTACGTTTGCTTCTGTTGAAGCTACGATAGTTGTCATATTCAATTTCAATATTTGGTTCGATTAATCGGTCTCTGTTTTCACAAATAAAAGATATATATTTTATTGTCAATCCTCTATCAAGCCATTGCTGTTCATAAAAAGTTTTTATATTTAATATATCATCTTTTAATCCTGAATGGTACAGATCTTCTGTTTGAAATATTATAGGGTAATGATTAACTTTTACCATTTCGCAAGTATAGGTAAAAAGGAAATTACTATCACTTTTTAGATGTATTATGCCATTTGGTTTTAGTATTGTCCGATATAATTCCATAAATCGGGTAGATGTAAGTCTTTTACGTACTTTTTTCATCTGAGGATCAGGGAAGGTTATCCAGATTTCAGATACTTCCCCAGGTGAAAAGAAGTAAGTAATCAGTTCGATTGTGGTACGTAGAAATGCTACATTTTTCATTCCTGATTGTAGCGATTCTTTGGCTCCAGTCCACATACGTGCCCCTTTTATATCTATTCCGATAAAATTTTTGTTGGGATATTTACGAGCAAGTCCTACAGCATATTCTCCTTTTCCACATCCTAGTTCTAAGACAATAGGATGGTCATTTTTGAAAAAAATGCTGTTCCATTTTCCCTTCATGTCAAATCCCTCATTTTGTAAAATAGAAAAAGGATATTGAAATACATGTGGGTATAAATTCATATCATCGAATTTCTGCAGTTTATTTTTACCCATATATTTTTTATATAAAATAGAAACGAAGATACTCAATTTTTGCCTAAAATAAGAATATTGTCTAATTATAACCTTGTTTTAGTTCTGTTTTTTATTTCGATAAAATACAGAATATAAATAAAAGTAACTTTTATATCCTGTATTTTATTTATTTGACTTTATAAAAGAGTAATTTCTGAAGTTTCTCTTATATCATTAGAAGAGGCTCCAATATATATTTTGAATTTGCCTGGTTCTGTTCTCCATATTTTTTGTTTATCATCATAGAATTTAAAAGCTTCATCTGTAATTTCAAATGTTACTATTTTTTCTTCTCCAGGATTTAACTCAATTTTTGAAAAGCCTTTCAATTCTTTTATCGGACGTTCGAAAGAACATTTTTCGTCACCAATATATAGTTGAACAGTTTCTTTACCTTTAATTTTCCCGCTATTTTTGATAGGTATAGAAATTGTAATCTTGTCATTATTTTTCATTTGTTTAGAAGAAATTTTTATTTTACCATAATCGAAAGTTGTATAACTTAAGCCATGGCCAAAAGGAAATAATGTTTGTTTTTTCTGTTTATCTATCCAGCGATATCCAATAAAAATACCTTCATTATATCTTACATTCACATGGTCTCCCGGATATTCTCCTAGGGCGTGTGAAGGATAATCCTCCAATTTCTCGGCAATAGTCATTGGGAGTTTCCCAGAAGGATTAACTTTCCCGGTGAGAATTGACGCAATTGCATTTCCTGATTCTGTTCCACCAAACCATCCTTCTACAATAGCCGGGACTTCTTTTATCCAAGGCATAGCAACAGCGTTTCCTGATATAATAGTTACTACGATATTTTTATTAACTTTAGCCAATTCAGAAATTAAGCGATCTTGTCCATAAGGTAAGTTATAACTTTTTCTATCATTGCCTTCGCTGTCTTGATTTTCATTTTTATTTAGTCCTCCAAAATATAATACGATATCAGCATCTTTAGCCGCATTGATAGCTTCTTGCAATAATATTTCTGGATTTGGTTCTTTATATCCTACTGGTATTTTTGGCTTAGGGTCGCGTTTTTCGGTTAAAGGACTAACATAGCCTTTTACGTATATGATTTCAGCCAGATTTCCTATCTGTTTTTTCAGACCATCTAAAGGGGTTATTTCGTATTTTACTTTAAGGGAAGAAGAGCCACCACCAAGAGTCATTCTTTTGTTGGCGTTTTCTCCGACAACTACAATTTTTTTTATTTTGTTCAAGTTAATAGGTAGAATGTTTTTGTCATTTTTTAATAAAACAATGCCGTTTTCAGCGATAGTCCGCCCTGCTAAAGCGTGCTCTTCTGTTCCGAAAGAGCCCCAAGGTCTTTGAGAATTCATAACTGTTCGAAATATCATTTTCAGTAAACGGCGTACTTTATCGTCAACTACTTTGATATTTATCTCTCCTTTTTTTATTTTTTTTAATAGAGGGTCAGCAAGGTAATAGTTGTCATAAGCGTTTGCTTTTCCTTGGCTGAGCCCATCTGTCCAGGTTCCCATTTCTAAATCCAATCCAAAGTTGGCTGCTTGCTCTGTGTTATGTACTCCTCCCCAGTCAGAAATAACGACTCCGTCAAATTGCCAATCCTGTTTCAAAATATCATTTAATAAATATTGGTTATGGCAACATTGCTGTCCTTTATATTGATTATAAGCACCCATGATAGACCAGACCCCAGCTTCTTGTACTGCAGCTTTGAAAGCTGGTAGATAAATTTCATGTAAAGCTCTGTCATCAATAATTACATTGATATGACCACGGTCGATTTCTTGATTATTCAAAGCAAAGTGTTTTACACAAGCAGCTACACCATTGCTTTGTACTCCTTGTATATAAGGAATTACCATACGAGATGAAAGAAAAGGGTCTTCACCCATATATTCAAAATTGCGCCCATTTAGAGGTGTACGATAGATATTTACTCCAGGTCCTAAGAGCACGTCTTTTTTACGATATCGCGCTTCTTCGCCAATAGATTTTCCATATAATGCGGCCATTTGAGGATCCCATGTAGCAGCTAGGCATGTAAGTGCAGGGAAAGCGATACAAGAATCAGAGGTCCAATGAGCCCCATTCCACTCATCCCAAAGTACTTCTTCTCTAATGCCATGAGGACCATCACTCATCCAAAGTTCGGGAATTCCGAGTCGTGGTACCCCATATGAACTAAACTTTGATTGAGCATGACACATTTTTACTTTTTCTTCTAATGTCATTCTTGTTAATGCATCTTCCACTCTCTTTTCGATAGGTTGGCTTTCATCTAAATAAACAGGTTTTACTGTTTGAGCAAATGCTGAAATTGTAAAACAAGTACAAGCTATCAGACTTGTGATTTTTTTCATGTGTTGTTGTGTTTTAATCAGTTAGTTTGTCGATTAAAAAGCGATTATACGATGTAAATATACAAAAAATATAAATTAATTATGGATTTTTTATATCAAGATTTATGGTATAGTTTATTGTTTGGGCTTGTTATAAAGTTATAGTTTTTATTTCTGAGAATAAAAATTGTAATTCGTGTTGGAAAAATGTAATATGGATTAGCTAAATATTTAAAATCCAAATCTAAGACCGACTTGGAAATTTATATTGAGGGGCTTTTCTTTACGAATTGTTGCTATTTCTGAACCATCATCAAAATAATATATAACTCCTGGTTCTATAAAAATGCCTATATAACGATTGATATTATATTGAGCTCCAACAGCTCCAGAAACAGACCATTGTAGATGATTGTTCTTGAGATTGCTATTTTGGGAAAATGATTCTTCGTTTTTTGTTTCATAATTAGTTGTTAATTTGGAAGATACACAACCTTCCATCATTCCTCCTGCAGATAGATAAACAGTGAAATATTTTTTTTGAATAAAATTCCAATTAATTTTTAAAGGAACACCTAAGTAATGAAGTTTTTGTTCTTGGGAATAGTAACTTTCATTACCAGCTTTTAATTCAGAGGATAATAATGTATACATAAGGCCGGTTTCAATAGAAAAATTAGAGCTGATATTTTTTCTTAATGACAGACCTACACTGATAGGTAAATGATGTTTTATTTTTGTTTGGGTAGTTTGATTAATATTCTTAAACATAATTTGATGGTAAGCGTTGGCCTCCTTTAGCTCTTCTGGATTTTTCTCATTGTTACTCATGGGGTTTGTAGCATTGGTAGGTATAGAATTATTAAAGCTGTTTAGATTATTAAATCCGTAATAGCTTTCGTTGGATGCCATGATATTATTTCCAGTTGTAATACTAATTGCCCATTTGTTTCTTTTACTTTTTTTTCTGATAAACAATGTTGGTTCTTCGGAGTTTTCTTTTCTTTTTTTTGTTCTTAGCATAGAATGTTCATCTTTAGAGTGAACTTTTTCTTTTATTATTATATTATTTTCTTTCTCTGAACCATTTACTCTTTGATTGATAGTTTCATCGTTAATAATTTGTTTGTCTGTTCCTTTTAAAGAGGAAAATACTTCTTTTTTTGTAGGAAGACTGCGATGCATAATATTTATCCCTTCATGGGATTTTAAATCGTCATTGCTATGATAGGTGTGATTTTCAGTTGGAAGGCTTTCTGATAAAATTCGAGGAATATTTTTATCAGGTTTATAATTTGTTAGTAGATATATTCCGACCGATGAAAGTAATAATAATATAATAATTGCCGCAATTGCGGTAAAAGAGAATATACGTATTTTAGTAGCTGGAGTAGAAGACAGTTCTTTATCCAGTTTTTCCCATACATCATTGGGTGGAGTTACAGTATAACTGTCCATCCGTTCCCGAAACTCTGATGTCCAATTATCCTTTTTCATATTCATATTTATTTAAGTATTCCTTAATCTTTTTTGATAGAAAGCTCTTTGCTCTGTATAATTGCGATGATGAACTTTTTTCGTTTATTCCTAATAATTTGGCTATTTCTTTATGAGATTTTTCTTCAAAAGTATATAGATTGAAAACAGTACGATATCCGATAGGAAGTTCCATTATAAATTTCATGATTACTTCTTGAGGAATTAGAGCAAGGGGTGGCCTTTCTTCTGGAATATCTTGGGATTCTGGTATTTCGTCCATAGGAATAAAATTTTTTGTTTTTTCATTCCTTCTAAGATATTCTAGAATTGTATTTACCATTACCCTGCATAGCCAAGCTTTTAAAGAACCTTCACCTCGATAAGAGAACTGGTCGAACGATGTATATATTTTTAGAAATCCGTCATGCAATAAATCTTTAGCAGTTTCATTATGGCCAATATAGCGTATACATAAAGCGAACAATATGCCAGCATATTGTTTATATAATTGGTTTTGAGCATATTTATTTTTTTTCTGACATTGTTCAGATAGTTCAGCTTCGCTCATTTGAAAATCACATTATTAATGATAAATGCAGAATATACAAAAATACTGCTCTAGAATAAGCAAATTATTTCATTTTTATCTCTTTAACATTTTGTCATGCAGTATTTGCAGGTTATGCCAGTTTATATAATCAAAAATGTATTTTTATAGATATAAAATATTAAAGTTTGATGTATATGAAAAAATTTCCACTATTATTGTTGATAAGCCTTTTAGTATCAACAACTTTATTTCAATCTTGTAATGACGATGATGATGATTATTATGTATATTATAATCGGTCATTAGCTGTAGGAAATGTCGTTTCTGAGGAGGGGAAACCTTCTTACTTATTGTTAGATAGTAAAAGAACTATGTTATTTTCTGAAAACTCAATACCTTCTCTTTATTTAGAAGACGGGCGTCGGGTGATTGTGAATTATACATTGTTGGATGAGGATTATCAAGGATATGATTTTAGGATACATGTGAATGATATTGATACGGTTTTAGTAAAAGGTATTATTCCTATAACTCCGGAGAAAGAGGATAGTATAGGTAATGATGCCGTTAATATTTTGGATATGTGGACAAGTGATGAATATGTAACTATTCAATTTGAAATGAAAGGTGCTGGACAGAAAAAGCATATGGTTAATTTGGTACGTGACTACAGCTTGGAAGAGAATCCCGATGATGGGTACATGCAACTTGAATTTCGTCATAATCAAGAGGATGACCCCGAATTTGGGTCTCAATGGTTGTGGGGCATAGCATCTTTTAGATTAGGAGATTTAGCTCCCGATAAAAGTGATTTGAAAGGATTGAAAATCAAAGTAAACACATATCGTGGAGAAGAGACATATACTTGCAAATATGATACGGATAATAGTGAGAAAAATAAAGCCGTAGACAAATTGCAACAAGCTGTTCAGAAAAAAAATTCCAGTTTATATATTAGATAAATCAAAACTCTATGAGTAGTAGTCCGGGATTGATGGGAATCAATCCCGTTTTTTTTGTTCCAGTATGGATATATTGTTATAGAATGCAAATTTTAGGTGATTTCTAGTAGTGATAACCTTTAGTTAAAAGTAAATATTTGTAGTGATAAAGAGACAGTTGTTAGTGTCTATAACTATCCGGATGTATATTGATGGAACTTGAGAATATTATATCCTATCTGAATCTTTTCATTAGTACAGAAACTGAAACAAAACTTGTTGGGAGAAGTCTACTTAGTCATATAGGTATTGAGAAAAAATCTACAGAATATATATCAAAGAGGATGGTGATTTAGGATACAGGTAGAGTTCAAATTTGAGACAAGTATGCAGATTTCATAAAGATAATTGGAAACTTACTTACAATCTTCAATAGTCTATTTTATTTATGATAACGAATATAAATCGGATTCAAAGTGAAAAATTAGTAAATAGTTTTTTCATATAAAAAATGGTTGTCTCACGACAACCAATCTTCTATTAACCTTAAATCTAATACCATGAAAAAACTTAGTACAAAGTTATAATGTCAAGGAATATAATCCAAATGCATATAGAAAAAAATAATTATATTAAGTATTATTAGGTAAGGTAGATGATTTTGTTAATAAATTTATTTATCTTGATTTGTATTTCTAAAGCATAAAAAATAAAAGATTACTCTCAAACTGAGAGTAATCTTTTATTTTTTATGCTTTAGAAATGTAAATTTATTATCCGTTTACTTTCTTCATATGAGCAATTAAGTCGAGAACTTTATTACTATAACCGATTTCGTTATCGTACCAAGAAACAACTTTAACGAAAGTATCAGTTAAAGCAATACCTGCTTTTGCATCGAAAATAGATGTGCGAGTATCTCCTAAGAAATCTGAAGAAACTACAGCGTCTTCGGTATAACCAAGAATGCCTTTCAATTCACCTTCAGAAGCTTCTTTCATTGCAGCACAAATTTCTTCATATTTAGCAGGTTTTGCTAAATTGACAGTCAAGTCTACTACAGAAACATCCAAAGTAGGAACACGCATAGACATACCAGTCAATTTGCCATTCAAAGAAGGAATAACTTTACCTACAGCTTTAGCTGCACCCGTAGAAGATGGAATAATGTTTCCAGAAGCTGCGCGACCGCCCCTCCAATCTTTCATAGAAGGTCCATCTACTGTTTTTTGAGTAGCTGTAGTAGAGTGGACTGTAGTCATTAAACCGTCAGTAATGCCAAATTTATCATTCAATACTTTAGCAATAGGAGCTAAGCAGTTAGTAGTACAAGATGCGTTAGAAACAAATTGTTGTCCAGTATAAGCATCGAGGTTAACACCACAAACAAACATTGGAGTATCGTCTTTTGACGGAGCTGACATTACTACATATTTTGCACCAGCATCGATGTGACCTTGGGCTTTTTCTTTTGTTAAGAAAAGTCCTGTAGATTCAACAACATATTCAGCGCCAATTTCGCTCCATTTTAGGTCAGCAGGATTTTTCTCTGCAGTTACGCGGATGGCTTTTCCATTTACAACCAACTGGCCGTCTTTGATATCAATTGTTCCATCGAATTGACCGTGCATAGTGTCATATTTCAACATGTAAGCCATGTATTCTACACTAATAAGGTCATTGATACCTACAACTTCGATGTCATTTCTTTTTTGTGCGGCACGGAAAACCAAACGTCCGATGCGACCAAAACCGTTAATACCTACTTTAATCATTGTAATAAAACTTTTAAGGGTTTATTATAAAAACGAATTGTTTCCAATTATGTATCTCTTACTTAATCTGCTTCTTATGACCTTTTAGCATCCGCAGGGGGTTGCACACGCCGAGAGAAATAAAAGTGCCAAAGTTGTAGAAACAATAAAAAGATACGTTGTCTTCATTTCATTTTCTTATTTGCGATGCAAAGGTACATATTTTATTTATAAACAAAGAAAATTCGTGCTAAAAATAAAGAAATTTTTCTTTATTAAAAGCTTGTTATTCTATTATTTGTCTTATAAGATATTACTTTGGAGTGTATATTTAAAAATAGGATATGAGGATATTATGAATATTGATTCATAATTGAAGGTAGAAAATAAGTAGTATTTTGAGTAGAAAAAATATAGATCATGAAAGCAACCATATATTCTCTGAAAAAGAATAAGATGTAGAATAGAATTATATTTATTACAAGAGACACAGGAGAAGATTTTAATCTTCTCCTGTGTTGTTCTTTAAAAGCTAGTATTGTTCCGATTCATTGGGAAAATCGCAAGTTTTTACATCTTTAATGTAATTTTTTACACTATCTGTAATGATGGTAGATAAATCGGCATATCGACGTAAAAATCGAGGAGAAAATCCTTTATTAATGCCTAACATATCGTGCATTACCAGCACTTGCCCGTCTACTTGACCCCCTGCACCTATACCTATTATAGGGATAGAAAGTTCTCTTGCTACTTCTCCGGCTAACTTGGCAGGAATTTTTTCAAGAACAATAGAAAAACATCCGATTTCTTCAAGTAAATGAGCATCTTCTACTAGTTTCTGGGCTTCTGCTTCTTCTTTTGCTCTGACAGTATAAGTCCCAAATTTGTTTATTGATTGAGGCGTTAATCCTAGGTGACCCATAACTGGGATTCCTGCACTTAAAATGCGGATTATCGATTCTTGAATTTCAGCTCCGCCTTCCATTTTTACACAATCAGCTCCTGTTTCTTTCATGATTCTGATTGCGGACGCAACTGCTTCTTTTGAATTTCCTTGATATGATCCGAAAGGCATATCTACAACTACTAAAGCCCGTTTAACTGCCCTCATAACAGATTTGCCATGATATATCATCTGGTCAAGAGTCATAGGTAGAGTCGTGATATTTCCAGCCATGACGTTAGAGGCTGAGTCACCGACAAGGATAACATCCATTCCTGCTTCATCGATGAGTTTTGCCATGGAATAATCGTATGCTGTGAGCATAGATATTTTTTCTCCTCTTTGTTTCATTTCAGCCAGACGATGTGTCGTGACTTTACGTAAATCTTCTGTGTAAGTTGACATATTATATATGTGTTTTTGGTTGGGACAAAGGTACTGTTAATTTTTAGTTTCATAGTATCTCGTAATAAATTATATTTTTGTACTAAATAAAAATAACGACCAAACAAAATCTTTGGTCGTTATATCGGTGTGAATCATAAAATTTATTTGTAAAAATATTCTATTGCACGCTGCCTAACTATATTTAAAGTCCCATTAATAAACATTGATTGTTTTGTCCAGTTTCCAGTCTCATCATATAGATATTCATAAGTTGTATTTTCAGTATCTTTATTATTTTTTGTTGTAGTTATTTTTATTAAATCTCCTTTATCATTATAAGTATAACGTTTTTGTGTAGTTTGTTTCCCTATAGTTTCAGTAGATGATACTACTTTTCCGTCAATATATTGCTGTATTGTTGTATTTTTAGGTGTCGTACTTTTATATTTTTTTGATGAAATTATCGAGTCATTGGCATTATATGTGTATTGTGTTATCGTACTGCCTTTTACTCCTGTAATGTAGTCGGTACGTTCAATTAAACGTCCTCCATTATCATATTTAAAAATTGCAATAGGAGATTCTTTTTTACGACTGTTAATGAATGTAATTTTATTTAATAATCCATTTTTGTAATCATACCGTTTTCGACCGTTGGATTCAATAATAGCAGATAAAGAAAAATCCGGATGGTAAAGAATTTGGGTTATTTTTACATCTTTGCCTGTGGTTATTTGTTCTAAAATTACTTCTCCAAGCTCGTTATATTGGGTAATTATATCAGTTGAGTTACTATTATTTTTACCACCTTCTTTTGAAGAGGTTTCAGTTGTAGATTTTACATATCCTTTTAATCCATTGCTTTTCCAATGCCATTCATTTTGGTTAATAGGCCTGATTAAAGTGTTAGCCTGAATAATATATTTTGATTGAGGAAACTTACTAATAAAAGAATCGTAAGCTTTCATTGTGAAATCAGTAGATAAGCTTTTGAACGAAAGTTCTTCTATTTTATTTTGTATTTCTTCTTTTTTAGGATGATTGGGATAACGTTGTATCAGCCCATTATATGCTTCGAGTGTATTTTGTTCAATAGTATTATTATAAGCCAGATTATAAATTCGATTTTGAGCTTCAGCAACTAATTTAGATTTAGGATATTGTTGAATGAAGGCACTATATGCTTCTATGGTGTCATCTAGTTTTTCAAAAATTATCTTATCAGCTAATGCTGTAATTTCTTCTACTTTTTCAGATTCAGGATAATGACTTAAAAAATAATTGTATCCTTCTAAAGTACCTTCAGAGATGGCGTTATTATATACCACTTCTTCTTGTAAAACTTTTGCTTCACTTAAATATGAACAACTATCGCATACTGAAATAGCTTTGTTATATCCTTCCTCTGTATTTAAAACTTTGGCATCTGCTAAAATATTGTTCTCAATTTGTGTTTGTATTTTTAGAAAAGATGTCTTATGCTTAGTCAAAAATTTATTAGCATCTTTATTATCTTTATGTTTAAGATATGTGTCTTTAAAGATAGAATATGCTTTATAAGGATCATATGCTTTGTATTCTTTGGTATTGAATAAAATGCAATCACATATATCTGCTAACATTAACTCTTTTGCACCATCGTTGGAATATACCCGATTTCTTTTTTCTACAGCTTTACTTATTTTTCCTTGTTGTAAAAGGTCTAAAATTTTATTTGCTTTTTGGGCTTCTATGATTTGAGGGAAAAACATCCCGCAAGAAAGTATAATCGAGAAGCTTAAAGCTTTTGTTGAAAATGTATAACGTTTCATTTTTTAGAGAGTATTATTTTAACGGAATATTTTTAATATTTACTCTTTTTGTATGTTGCAAAGATAGTAATATTTGTGGAATAAGTATCTCTTTTTTACTATATTCAAATTATTTCTGCTTTAAAGTAATTCAGATATTTATATTTGATGATTCTTAGATATTGTATGGAATAAGATGGGATTTTATTTTGAAGTAGAATGAGGATATTAAAATAATGAAAATTTGGGAATACATCGAAATAATTATACATTCGTAGATGTGTTATGATATTAATTAAAATATAAGAAATGGAAAGGAAAATAGAACTAAATGTACATAACAAACAAGAGTATCCTCCAATGCATACAGCTGAGCATATTTTGAACCAGACTATGGTTCGGTTATTTCATTGTGGACGTGCTGTTAGTGCTCATATAGAAAGAAAAAAATCTAAGTGTGATTATTTATTGAAACAAAAACCTACTGCAGAGCAAATACAAGAAATTGAAAATAAAGTAAATGATATAATATTACAAAATTTGCCTGTTTCAGTAGAGTATTTGACACAGGAGGAGGCAGAAAAAATGTTTGATTTGAGTCGATTGCCGAAAGATGCATCTCAGACTCTTCGGATTGTGAAGATTGGAGATTATGATGCATGTCCTTGTATTGGAGTTCATGTAAATAATACTTCTGAAATTGGAAGATTTAATATTGTTAGTAGTGATTTTTTTGATGGTAGATTACGTATTAGATTTAATCTACTCATATAATTTTTAGTATTGTAGAGAAAATTTTTTTTGTGGAGGTGGTAGAAGGTAATAAGTTGGTAATTAGATTTGTAGTATCTTTATTTGAAAAAAGTCGAAAAAAAGTTCAAAAAAGATTTGGATAGGAATAAAAAAGCGTGTACTTTTGCATCCGCTTTCCGATAGAAACGGAATAAATCCGGAAGGAAATGCAAGAGGTCATTGAAAGTATTACGATAGACAGAGAGAAATGTAGAAAGAGACGGGCCCCTTTGGGAAACCGGAGGGGGTAATAGTCCACGTCAAGAGAATAAGGAAATGATACGGGCATCAGAGCAGGGGATGATATCGGCTTTTACGGGAGTAAGAAAAAGAAAAAAATAGATATTACAACGAAGAGTTTGATCCTGGCTCAGGATGAACGCTAGCGACAGGCCTAACACATGCAAGTCGAGGGGCATCAGGTATCAGCTTGCTGATACGCTGGCGACCGGCGCACGGGTGAGTAACGCGTATGGAATCTGTCTGTAACAGGGGGATAACCCGGAGAAATTCGGACTAATACCCCATGCCGCCGGTTTTTTGCATGAAAGGCCGGCGAAAGGGTAACCGGTTACAGGTGATCATGCGTTCCATTAGCTGGTTGGCGGGGTAACGGCCCACCAAGGCGACGATGGATAGGGGTTCTGAGAGGAAGGTCCCCCACACTGGTACTGAGACACGGACCAGACTCCTACGGGAGGCAGCAGTGAGGAATATTGGTCAATGGGCGGAAGCCTGAACCAGCCAAGTCGCGTGAAGGAAGACTGCCCTACGGGTTGTAAACTTCTTTTGTATGGGAGTAAAAGAGTCCACGTGTGGGCTATTGCAAGTACCATACGAATAAGCATCGGCTAACTCCGTGCCAGCAGCCGCGGTAATACGGAGGATGCGAGCGTTATCCGGATTTATTGGGTTTAAAGGGTGCGTAGGCGGCCCTATAAGTCAGCGGTGAAATGTTCCGGCTCAACCGGGAAACTGCCGTTGAAACTGTAGGGCTAGAGTCCACAAGAGGTATGCGGAATGCGTGGTGTAGCGGTGAAATGCATAGATATCACGCAGAACCCCGATTGCGAAGGCAGCATACTGGGGTGAAACAGACGCTGAAGCACGAAAGCGTGGGTATCGAACAGGATTAGATACCCTGGTAGTCCACGCCGTAAACGATGAATACTAACTGTTTGCGATATACAGTAAGCGGTACAGCGAAAGCGTTAAGTATTCC
Organism: Coprobacter secundus subsp. similis; assembly: GCF_015097275.1. Taxonomy (GTDB): domain Bacteria; phylum Bacteroidota; class Bacteroidia; order Bacteroidales; family Coprobacteraceae; genus Coprobacter; species Coprobacter secundus. The sequence continues at coordinate 2,447,667 of NZ_AP023322.1, read as the reverse complement.
ACCTGGGGAGTACGCCGGCAACGGTGAAACTCAAAGGAATTGACGGGGGCCCGCACAAGCGGAGGAACATGTGGTTTAATTCGATGATACGCGAGGAACCTTACCCGGGCTCAAACGCAGGAGGAATGCGTATGAAAGTACGCAGCTAGCAATAGCCGCCTGCGAGGTGCTGCATGGTTGTCGTCAGCTCGTGCCGTGAGGTGTCGGCTTAAGTGCCATAACGAGCGCAACCCTTATCGATAGTTACTACCAGGTGAAGCTGAGGACTCAATCGAGACTGCCAGCGTAAGCTGCGAGGAAGGTGGGGATGACGTCAAATCAGCACGGCCCTTACGTCCGGGGCGACACACGTGTTACAATGGCAGGGACAGCGAGTAGCCAGGCAGCAATGCCGCGCCAATCTCGAAACCCTGTCCCAGTTCGGATCGGAGTCTGCAACTCGACTCCGTGAAGCTGGATTCGCTAGTAATCGCGCATCAGCCATGGCGCGGTGAATACGTTCCCGGGCCTTGTACACACCGCCCGTCAAGCCATGGGAGCCGGGAGTACCTGAAGTATGCAACCGCGAGGAGCGTCCTAGGGTAATACTGGTGACTGGGGCTAAGTCGTAACAAGGTAGCCGTACCGGAAGGTGCGGCTGGAACACCTCCTTTCTGGAGTAAAAGGGAAGATATCCTCCACAAAGAACGCTCAGGCGTCCTCTTTCCGATAAATGAGACGGAGACGACCCCGTTTTTTTCTACGGTCTATTGTAACAAGATAAAAGAGAAGAAGCAGCCCGGCAGAGGGATGAATTGACAGTCCTATAGCTCAGTAGGTTAGAGCGCTACACTGATAATGTAGAGGTCGGCAGTTCAAATCTGCCTGGGACTACCAAACTGGCAGAAGTTTGGGGGATTAGCTCAGCTGGCTAGAGCACCTGCTTTGCACGCAGGGGGTCAACGGTTCGAATCCGTTATTCTCCACGAAAGAAGATCTTTGACATACTGAAAAAAGAAAAGAACAAACAAAAAACCTAGCAAACCAAGAAAGAAAGCGAACCAGGTATACATCACACCGGAGGGCCGTCGGAGAATCGGCGGCAATAGCCGGGAAAAGAAAGTAAACAAGGGCGCATGGAGGATGCCTAGGCTCTCGAAGGCGAAGAAGGACGTGATAAGCTGCGAAAAGCTACGGTAAGGAGCAAATATCCGCTGACCCGTAGATCTCCGAATGGGGCAACCCGTCGTCGCAAGGCGACACACTGCAAGTCAGTGAGCAAACGTGGGGAACTGAAACATCTCATTACCCACAGGAAAAGAAAATAACAATGATTCCGCTAGTAGTGGCGAGCGAACGCGGAAGAGCCCAAACCGTTCCTGTTTCGGCAGGAGCGGGGTAGAAGGACCGCCGATAAAGGCAAGAGCGGAGGAAGTCGAACCAATTGGAAAGTTGGATCAAAGAAGGTGACAATCCCGTAGACGAATCCGAAGCGAAGCCGAGGCGGCACCTGAGTAGTGCGGGACACGAGAAATCCTGTATGAATCCGCGGGGACCATCCCGTAAGGCTAAATACTCCCGAGAGACCGATAGCGAACCAGTACTGTGAAGGAAAGGTGAAAAGAACCTCGAACAGAGGAGTGAAATAGACCCTGAAACCATGCGCCTACAAGCGGTCGGAGCTTCTATATGGAGTGACGGCGTGCCTTTTGCATAATGAACCTACGAGTTACTTTTGTTGGCCAGGCTAAGGGCTTCAGGCCCGGAGCCGAAGCGAAAGCGAGTCTGAACAGGGCGTCATAGTCAGCAGGAGTAGACGCGAAACCAAGTGATCTACCCATGAGCAGGTTGAAGGTTGGGTAACACCAACTGGAGGACCGCACCGGTAAACGTTGAAAAGTTTTCGGATGACTTGTGGGTAGGGGTGAAAGGCTAATCAAACTTGGAGATAGCTCGTACTCCCCGAAATGCATTTAGGTGCAGCCTTCGGGTTCGAGTTGAAGAGGTAGAGCGACTGATAAGATGCGAGGGCTTCACCGCCTATCAAGTCTTGATAAACTCCGAATGCTTCAACTCAAGACCGAGGAGTGAGGGCATGGGTGCTAAGGTCCATGTCCGAGAGGGAAACAACCCAGACCATCAGCTAAGGTCCCGAAATAATAGCTAAGTTGAATTAACGAAGTAGAATTGCAAAGACAGCTAGGATGTTGGCTTGGAAGCAGCCATTCATTTAAAGAGTGCGTAACAGCTCACTAGTCGAGGAATTCTGCGTGGATAATAATCGGGCATAAGCTATTTACCGAAGCTATGGAATATGCAAATATTGGTAGGGGAGCATTCCACGGGTCGCAGAAGGCCTGTTTTGAGACAGACTGGAGACAGTGGAAAAGCAAATGTAGGTATAAGTAACGATAAAGGAGGCGGGAAACCTCCTCGCCGCAAGACCAAGGGTTCCTGATCAACGCTAATCGGATCAGGGTAAGTCGGGCCCTAAGGCGTAGCCGAACGGCGCAGCCGATGGCAGAAACGGTTAATATTCCGTTACTGAATGTAGGAGTGACGCGGAGACGGAGCAGTGACACATCCGCCTGCAGACGGAATAGCAGGTTGAAGAGTGTAGATATTGTCCCGGTAGGCAAATCCGCCGGGATAGTCGAACTTGATAGTACCGGGCGTCCTCGGACAACCGGATAGCGATGGTAATCAGACTCCCAAGAAAATCCGCTAAACATATGCTACATTCACCCGTACCCCAAACGGACACACGTGGTTGGGTAGAATATACCAAGGCGCTCGAGAGATTCACGGTTAAGGAACTAGGCAAATTGACCCTGTAACTTCGGGAGAAAGGGTCCCGACTGAAAGAAGTCGGGCGCAGAGAATAGGTCCAGGCAACTGTTTAACAAAAACACAGGGCTGTGCGAAATTGGAAGATGAAGTATACAGCCTGACACCTGCCCGGTGCTGGAAGGTTAAGAGGAGACGTCATCGCAAGAGAAGCGTAGAATTGAAGCCCCAGTAAACGGCGGCCGTAACTATAACGGTCCTAAGGTAGCGAAATTCCTTGTCGGGTAAGTTCCGACCTGCACGAATGGTGCAATGATCTGGACACTGTCTCAACCGTGAGCTCGGTGAAATTGTAGTATCGGTGAAGATGCCGATTACCCGCAACGGGACGGAAAGACCCCGTGAACCTTTACTGCAACTTAGCATTGAATTTGGGTACTTGATGTGTAGGATAGTCCGGAGGCAGAGAATTGGGTACGCCAGTATCCGAGGAGCCGCTGTTGAAATACGGACCTTTGATTATTTGAATTCTAACTCTGTATTAGAGAGGACACTGCTTGGTGGGTAGTTTGACTGGGGTGGTCGCCTCCAAAAGCGTAACGGAGGCTTCTAAAGGTACCCTCAGGCCGATTGGTAACCGGCCGTAGAGTGTAATGGCACAAGGGTGCTTGACTGAGAGACCGACACGTCGATCAGGTAGGAAACTAGAGCATAGTGATCCGGTGGTTCCGCATGGAAGGGCCATCGCTCAAAGGATAAAAGGTACTCCGGGGATAACAGGCTGATCGCTCCCAAGAGCTCATATCGACGGAGCGGTTTGGCACCTCGATGTCGGCTCGTCACATCCTGGGGCTGGAGAAGGTCCCAAGGGTTGGGCTGTTCGCCCATTAAAGTGGCACGCGAGCTGGGTTCAGAACGTCGTGAGACAGTTCGGTCCCTATCTGTTGTGGGCGCAGGAAATTTGCGAGGCTCTGACACTAGTACGAGAGGACCGTGTTGGACCGGCCGCTGGTTTATCAGTTGTTCCGCCAGGAGCACTGCTGAGTAGCTAAGCCGGGATTGGATAAGTGCTGAAAGCATCTAAGTACGAAGCCAGCCTCAAGATAAGATTTCCCTAGAGGGTCGTTGCAGACGACGACGTAGATAGGTTGCAGGTGTAAAGGCAGTAATGCCAAAGCCGAGCAAAACTAATCACCCGAGACTTTCTGTAAGGTATGATTCCGGTAGTGCCGGATACGTGGTATCGTTCTGTCGTTTGTTGGTGTTTTTCTTTTTCTTTTCTTTTTTTGTATGGCAAAAAAGAAGGCATTCAGGTGGTTATAGTGTCAGGGTTCCACCTCTACCCATTCCGAACAGAGAAGTTAAACCTGACCGCGCCGATGGTACTGCGTCACAGTGGGAGAGTAGGTAGCTGCCGTATTATAGGAGAATAGGGAGGAGAGAAGACCGCAGGGTCCTGCTCTCCTCCCTATTTTTTTCCCCGTGGAGATGCATTTCCCCCCCTCCCCCGGGACCCGATTCCCGGACACGCCGCTACCCTTTTTTTCGGGCATTCAAAAGAAGGTGTATGTTATTTCTATCCTTTACTGTAGAAATAAATTTTTATGGGGAAGGTAATGAACAAAAGTTATATCTATGTGTTTTTACTATGATATTAATAGTATTTGTAGTATGGAGCGGATAAGTATAATATATGATTCAAAGAGTGGAATTTCTCAAGAATGCTCTAAAGTATTAGCTGAAAAGCTAAAGGTAGGTTCTGATCTGATATTTGATGTGACTAAGGTTTCATCAGATTTATTAAAAGAATCTAGTGTCGTTGTATTAATTTCAGCTGTTTGGTGTAAAAATATTGATGAGAGTAATTGCTCTTTGATGTTGGAGCGTTTTAATAATATTGACCTTAAAGGAAAAGCTATTGCATTAGCTGGTCATTTTGCTAATCTTGAGGATATTGATGCTTTTTGTAATGTAATGCGTAATATTGCAAATAGATTGAATGCTAAAGGTGCTGTATTTATTGGTAAATTGCCTTTTTATCACTTTTGTCAAGAAAATGAAATTTTTACTCCTGATGAAATTTATGCAGGAGTTGCCATTAGTGAAGCAAAAATTGGGACAGTGACATCTAAGAATGTAATGGAAGAAACTAAATCGTTAAATAATAATCCTCGAAATGAGGATATATGATTCTTGCTAAAGCCGATACTCTTTTTAATGCAAATTGACTTAAGTGTTATAAATTGGATAATAGAAGAAGTAGGTTAATGTGACTACTTCTTTTTTTTGTTGAAAAGTTTTGTATTTCAGATAAAAAACGTACCTTTGCGAGCCGATTATTATCAAAATTTGAGAAAATTTTAAGTAGCTATGCTCTGCTTCTGTGTCCGAAGTGGGTGTAGATGCATGTAATTTAAGTAATTAACAAATAAAAAAATTAAGCAAGTGGATACTTTAAGTTATAAGACCATTTCTGCAAACAAAGCAACTGTACAAAAAGAATGGGTTGTAGTTGATGCAACCGATCAGGTGTTGGGACGTTTGTCGGCTAAAGTTGCTAAGTTATTGAGAGGTAAGTATAAACCAAGTTATACTCCGCATGTGGATTGTGGTGATAATGTAATTATTATTAATGCGGAGAAAGTAGTTTTGACCGGAAAAAAGTGGACAGATCGTGTATATTTAAAATTTACGGGCTATCCTGGTGGTCAGAGAAAATTTTCTCCTGCTGATTTGCAGAAAAAAGGTGATGCCAAATTATTTAATCGCGTAGTTAAAGGTATGCTGCCTAAAAATAAACTCGGTGCTAAATTGCTGGGTAACCTTTATGTATATGCTGGGTCTGAACATCCGCATCAGGCACAACAACCTAAAACAATAGATATAAACTCTCTTAAATAAGCAGTATGGAAGTAGTTAATGCAATAGGAAGACGAAAAGCTGCGGTTGCCCGTGTATTTGTAAAAGAGGGAACTGGCGTTATTACCATCAATAAGAAAGATTTAACAGTATATTTCCCTTCAAGTATCCTTCAATTTATTGTAAAGCAACCATTGTCTACTTTGGGTGCTACCGAAAAATATGATATTAAAGTAAATCTTGACGGTGGAGGTTTCAAAGGTCAAGCGGAAGCTTTACGTTTGGCGATTGCTCGCGCATTGGTGAAAATTAATCCAGATGATAAGCCTGCTTTGAAAGCTGAAGGATTTATGACTCGTGACCCTCGTGCTGTAGAGCGTAAAAAACCGGGACGTCCCAAAGCAAGAAAAAGATTCCAGTTTAGCAAACGTTAATAGTATTTGTAGGTTTTTTGCGACAAGTATTAAGCGTTTAGTATCCAAATTGCAGAGATTCCTAATTCGTGAGGGGACTACCCTGCAATTGATTTAGTAGAAAGTAAACGAATTAAAAAGAAAGAAAATGTCAATTACAAATTTCGACCAATTATTAGAAGCTGGTGTTCATTTTGGACATTTGAAGAGAAAATGGAATCCGGCAATGGCTCCTTACATTTTTATGGAGCGCAATGGTATTCATATCATTGACCTTTATAAGACAGTTGCTAAAGTTGAAGATGCCGCAGCTGCATTAAAACAGATTGCTAAGTCTGGCAAAAAGGTACTTTTTGTTGCAACGAAGAAACAAGCAAAACAAGTAGTTGCAGAAAAAGCAGCTTCAGTAAATATGCCTTATGTTATTGAACGGTGGCCGGGTGGTATGCTTACAAACTTTCCGACTATTCGTAAGGCGGTTAAGAAAATGACGACTATCGATAAGATGACAAAAGATGGAACTTTTGATAATCTTTCGAAACGTGAGAAGTTGCAGGTTACTCGTCAACGTGCTAAATTAGAGAAGACATTAGGTAGTATTGCTGATTTGACGCGCCTTCCATCGGCTTTATTTGTTGTCGATGTTATGAAGGAACATATTGCAGTACGTGAAGCTAACCGTTTGGGTATTCCTGTATTTGCAATGGTAGATACAAATTCTGATCCTTCGAATATTGATTATGTAATTCCTGCCAATGATGATGCAACAAAATCTATTGAGGTGATTTTGAATGCTGTTTGCGGTGCTATGCAAGAAGGCTTAGAAGAAAGAAAAGCAGAAAAAATTGATACTGATGCTGCTGAAGGTGAAGCTCCCAAGAAAGAGAAGAAAACTCGTGTAGCAAAAAAGGAGAGAACTAAAAAAGAAGACGACGAGGCTTTGAATGCTAATGTCGCAGAGAAGTTTCTCAAAGATACGGAAGAATAAGAAAATCGGATAGGAGAGCAAAAGAGTAGGGCTTATTGTAGTTCTGCTCTTTCGCCGCTTATTTTAATAACAAAAAATTAGGAGATAAATTATGGCTGTAACGTTGGCAGATATAACTAAGCTTCGTAAAATGACAGGAGCTGGTATGATGGATTGTAAAAACGCATTGAATGAAGCTAATGGAGATTTTGACGGTGCGATGGAAATAATCCGTAAGAAAGGAAAAGCTATTGCTGCAAAGCGTGAGGATCGTGAAGCATCTGAAGGTTGTGTTTTGGCTGCAGTAAACGATGGTTTTGCTGCTATTGTAGCTTTAAAATGTGAAACTGATTTTGTTGCACAGAATAAAGACTTCATTGCCCTTACTCAGTCTATATTGGATGCTGCATTGGAGAGTAAACCTACGGATATTGAAGCGTTAAAATCTATGATTGTGAATGGACGTCCAGTGTCAGAATTAATTGTTGATCAGAGTGGTATTACTGGAGAAAAGATGGAACTTGGTTTTTATGAATTCGTTTCTGCTCCGTCGACAATATTTTATATACATCCGGGAAATAAATTGGCAACTATTGTGGGATTTAATATGCCAGTTGAATATCAAGTGGCTCGTGATGTTGCCATGCAAGTGGCAGCTATGAATCCTATAGCTGTTGGACGCGACGATGTTCCAGCAGAAGTTGTAGCAAAAGAATTAGAGATTGCAAAAGAGAAAGCTCGTGAAGAAGGCAAAAAAGAAGAAATGTTAGATAAAATTGCGCAAGGCCGTATCAATAAATTCTTCCAGGAAGCCACATTGCTTGAACAGGCATTTGTAAAAGAACCCAAAGAGAACATCCAGCAATATTTGAAATCTCAAAATAAAGATTTAACTGTAACAGCATTTAAGCGGATAACGTTGAATGCTGAATAAAAGATATTTTTCTATAAAATTAAAAACGGCTGTCTCATATAAGATGGCCGTTTTTAGTTTGTTTTATAAGTTTGTATTTTTACTATGCTGCAATAAAGATTTGTATATGCCGTTAATATTTAAGAATAGCAATAAAGTTATAGCATGCAAAATATTTATGATACTCGACAGAAAATAAAGACTATATTTTTACTTATTTCTGTTATATTGGTTGGAGGCTTTTTATATGTATCTAATAAGTTAGTTCATGACCTTTCAATTGAGGAACGAAATAAAATGGAAATTTGGGCTGATGCTACTCGTGCTGTTGCTAGTGAGGATGTGAATATGGATATGGGGCTGATTTTGAAAATTATTCAGAGCAATACTTCTATTCCTGTTATTATTGCAGATGAAAGTGATGTGATAAAGCAGACTTTAAATATCAAGGTTCCTCAAGATAATCCGGATAAATTCTTGGAAAAAAAATTGCAGGATTTTAAAAAAGGTTCAAATATAATTGAAATTTACCTTGATAAGAATACAAAACAATATCTTTATTATGATGATTCTATTTTACTGAAACGACTTTCTTATTATCCCCATGTACAATTAGGAGTAATGATATTATTTGTTTTGATAGCCTATTTAGCACTTATGAGTAGTAAGAAAGCCGAGCAAAATAAGGTTTGGGTAGGACTTTCGAAAGAGACTGCTCACCAATTAGGAACTCCTATTTCATCTCTCATGGCATGGATGGATTTGTTAGAGCTTAATGGTGTCGATAAGGGGCTTTTGGCGGATATGGGAAAAGATATAAAACGATTGTCCATCATTGCTGAGCGCTTTTCTAAAATAGGATCTAAACCTGAGATGGATTTTGTCTATGTTAATGAAGTATTAACGAATGCAACAGAGTATATGCGTCGTAGGGTTTCTAATAAGGTAAAAATAACGACACATGTGCCAGAAGAAGCTGTAGGGGCTATGATGTGTTTGCCATTGGTTGAATGGGTCATAGAAAATCTTTGTAAAAATGCGATTGATGCTATGGATGGGCAGGGAAGTATAGATATTTATTTAAAGATAGATGCTCAAAAGTGTTATATTGATGTAAAAGATACGGGAAAGGGAATATCTCGAAAACATTTTAAAACTGTTTTTAATCCAGGATATACAACTAAAAAGAGGGGATGGGGATTAGGTTTAACCTTAGTAAAAAGAATAGTAGAAGAGTATCATGATGGTAAAATATATGTAAAGGAGTCAGAAATAAATAAAGGTACTACATTTCGAATAGAGTTAAAAAGAGCTTGAATATATTTTGGAGTTATAGGATGATAGATAGATTATTGTTTATAATGAAAATAGACGTCTATAATATTTTTATGAGATAGGATGCATTTAGCTTTTTTAAAAAGTGTTTATTTTGTTGATTTTTGCAAAGATGGAATAAAAAGAGCTGAAAATTTTATTCGGAAAGATTATTTTTTATACCTTTGCAGGGTTTTAACGACTGTAACCGTTGGGAAAGTTTAATTTATATAAGATTCCGCTCAAAAGTCTTCCGGAAGGAAGTCAGATTTATGAGTATCAATTGGATGATCAGTTTTTTAGAAATATTGATAGTACTGAAGTCCAAAGAGGGAAGGTGAATGTTTTGTTGACTGTGAGAAAGTCTGCAGAAACGTTTGAGTTGGATTTTGAGATCGCTGGTGTTATACAAATTCCATGTGACCGATGCCTTGATTATATGGATTTTGAAGTTGCTACACATGAGCGGATATACGTGAAATTTGGAAAAGAATATAGTGAAGAAAGCGATGATATAGTGATTGTCCCTGAGACAGAGGGTGAGATTAATGTGGCTTGGTTCATATATGAGTTTATAGCATTAACTATTCCGCTAAAACATGTACATCCGGTAGGAAAATGTAATAAGGCGATGAGCTCACAGTTGAAAAAGCATCGGGCACATATAGTAGGAGAAAATGATGATGACACAGAAGAAGATGATGATGCCCTTTATGATGACGATGATTCTGGGATTTCAGAAGTAAAAACAGACCCGCGATGGGACGAGTTAAAAAAAATAATAGATAATAATTAAAGTAATAAAAAAATGGCACATCCTAAAAGAAAACAATCGAAGACAAGAACAGCCAAAAGAAGAACTCATGATAAGGCTGTAGCCCCAACTATGGCAGTATGCCCTAATTGTGGTGCATGGCATATTTACCATACTGTATGCGGTGAATGCGGTTATTACAGAGGTAAATTAGCAATTGAAAAAGAAGCTGCTATTTAATGGGGCCCAAAGGGCGAAGTTAAATACGCTATAGAATTCAAGCCCTAAAGACGCTTTTTAGGGCATTTTTTTTATAATACTAAGTTTTTATGCAAAATGCTGTAATTACGGGTGTCGCTTCTTACGTTCCCGATTATATTTTGACCAACGAGGAGCTGTCTCATATGGTAGATACCAATGATGAGTGGATAACTACTCGTGTAGGAATAAAAGAACGTAGAATATTGAAAGGAGAAGGGTTAGGCTCTTCCGAATTAGGTTATCGAGCGGTAAATGAGCTTCTTAAAAAAACGGGAATTTCTCCAGATGATGTGGAACTTATTATTTGTGCAACATCTAATCCTGACTATCGGTTTCCTTCGACTGCTTCGATCATAGCTGAGAAATCTGGTATTAAACATTGTTTTGGTTATGATGTACAAGCAGCTTGTGCCGGTTTTATTGTTGCTTTGCAAGCAGGTGCTGCATATATTAAGAGTGGTTTATATAAAAAAGTGATTGTATTGGCTGCAGAGAAGATGTCATCAATGACTAATTATACAGACCGAAATACTTGTCCTCTTTTTGGAGATGCAGCAGCGGCTGTAATGCTAGAACCTTCTGATAAAAATTTAGGGGTAATGGATGCTGTGATGCATACAGACGGTATAGGTCTTCCTCATTTGTTAATGAAAGCTGGAGGGTCAGCATATCCGGCAACTCATGAGAGTATTGACCGGATGGAACATTATGTTTACCAAGAAGGCCGCGCTGTGTATAAACATGCTGTCTCGGACATGCTTGAATCGACATTGAATGTTGCTGAACGGAATCATTTGACATTTGATTCTATTGATTGGTTTATACCTCACCAGGCCAATGCCCGTATTATAGAAGCTATTGCTGGCCGGATTAATATTGCTCCTGAAAAAGTTGTGATGAATATTGAGAAATTTGGGAATACTAGTGCGGCATCTATTCCTTTATGTTTATCTGAGTGGGAAGGGAAATTTAAGCAAGGTGATAATATAATTCTTACAGCCTTTGGTGCAGGGTTTACCTGGGGGGCACTTTATTTGAAATGGGCCTATAATAAAGTATAAGTTGATATCTCGTTTGAGTAAAATATATAGAATACGCCAAGTAACGTCGATACCTGAAATTGGGAATTTAACGCCACTTAGCGTATTTTATTTTTAATAGGAATGGGATAGAATACAAAAAAGAAATCTTTTTCGTATATTTGTTTAAGTCAGGAGTACAATGTTGTTTAAAAGGTAATAAATATGCATAAGGCTGGTTTTGTAAATATAGTTGGGAATCCGAATGTTGGAAAGTCAACATTAATGAATTCTTTAGTGGGGGAACGTATTTCGATAATTACTTCTAAAGCCCAAACGACCCGTCATCGTATTATGGGAATAGTTAATACAGATGATATGCAGATTGTTTATTCAGATACTCCAGGTGTTTTGACTCCTAACTATAAATTGCAAGAATCGATGTTGAATTTTTCACAATCGGCTCTTAAGGATGCCGATATATTGTTGTATGTAACAGATGTTGTGGAAACTCCGACTAAAAATAAAATTTTTCTCGATAAAGTTGCGGCGCAGACTATACCTGTATTACTTATAATTAATAAAGTAGATTTATTGAAAAGCCAACAAGATTTAGAAAAATTGGTTTCTGAATGGCATACTATATTATCTGATGCTGAAATTATACCAGTATCAGCTCAATATAAGTTTAATTTGGATTATTTATTAAAAAGAATAGAAGCTTTATTGCCTCCTTCTCCTCCATTTTTTGAAAAGGATGCGCTGACCGACAAGCCTGCTCGCTTTTTTGTTACGGAAATAATTAGAGAGAAAATTTTGCTGATTTATGATAAAGAGATTCCTTATGCGTGTGAAGTTGGTGTTGAGCAATTTAAAGAAGATGAAAGGCATATACATATAATGGCTGTTATTTATGTTGAACGTGATTCTCAGAAAGGAATTGTAATTGGTAAAGGTGGAAAAGCTCTGAAAAAAGTAGGTATATTAGCACGGAAAGATATAGAGGCTTTTTTTCAGAAAAAAGTATTTTTGGAATTATATGTGAAGGTTGAAAAAGATTGGAGAAATAAAGATAATAAACTGAAGAGTTTCGGTTATCAACCGGAGTAGTAGAATTGAAGTTGAATAACAGAAGCCCGGAACATCTGGCTGGGATAGCCGGGATTAAAAATGTAAGTAAAAATTATGGGAAATATTGTTGCAATTGTAGGTCGACCAAATGTTGGGAAATCGACGTTGTTTAATCGATTAACTAAGTCTCGTCAGGCTATTGTAAATGAGGTTGCAGGAACAACACGAGATCGCCAGTATGGTAAGGTTGAATGGTGTGGTCACGAATTTTCAGTAATTGATACTGGAGGATGGGTCGTAAATTCTGAAGATATTTTTGAGGAAGAAATAAATAAACAAGTTGCATTGGCTATTGAAGAGGCTGATGTTATCTTATTTGTTGTTGATGTTATGAATGGGGTTACCAATTTGGATGATCATGTTGCAGATATACTTCGTAAGTGTAAGAAACCAGTATTCTTGATTGCTAATAAAAGTGATTCAAATGAGTGGCAATATACTGCAGCAGAGTTTTATTCCTTAGGATTAGGAGACCCTTATTGCATATCGGCTATAAATGGTGCTGGAACTGGAGATTTGTTAGATGAAGTTGTTGCGAAATTTCCGAATGTAGAAAATGAAGAACTAGAAGAAGAATTACCCAAGGTCGCAGTTGTAGGCCGTCCTAATGCGGGAAAATCGTCAATAATAAATGCTTTTATTGGTGAAGATAGAAATATTGTAACAGATGTTGCTGGTACTACCCGAGACTCAATATATACACGATATAATAAATTTGGTTTTGATTTTTATCTGGTAGATACAGCCGGAATAAGAAAAAAAGGAAAGGTTACTGAGGATCTGGAATACTATTCTGTTATTCGTTCGATTCGAGCTATTGAAAATTCAGACGTATGTGTATTGATGATAGATGCTACTCGTGGAATTGAGAGTCAAGACTTGAATATTTTTTCTTTGATTCAAAAAAATAAAAAAGGATTAGTCGTTTGTGTCAATAAATGGGATTTGGTAGAAAATAAGTCGAACAAGGCAATAAAAGAATTTGAAAGTGCTATTCGGGAGCGATTTGCTCCTTTTGTGGATTTTCCGATTATTTATACTTCGGCTTTAACAAAACAACGAATATTTAAAGTTCTGGAGTCTGTCTCAGAGGTATATAAAAACCGAAAGAACCATGTTCCCACAGCAAAATTGAATGAAGAGATGTTATCTGTTATAGAGAACTATCCACCACCAGCACACAAAGGTAAGTATGTAAAAATTAAATATATAACACAAATTAAAGGTTCATTTGTACCAACATTTATTTTCTTTTGTAATTTGCCACAATGGGTAAAAGAGCCATATAAAAGATTTTTAGAAAATCAGATTCGTTCAAAATGGAATTTTACAGGTACACCTATAAATATATTTATGAGGGAAAAATGAAAAAAGTTATAAAAAACGGAACTGTTAAGATTTACAGTTCCGTTTTTTATAGAATGAATGTTCTCAACTAAAAAAAGATAGAGCAGCTCCATCCCGGGACCACTCTATCAAATCCTTTTGTTCTCTTCGCTAATTATTATTCAGCAACAGCAGCAGAATCAACAGCTACACTGTCAACTGTAGCTACAGAATCAGTAACAACAGTTTCTTCAATTACTGTAGTATCAACAGTAGTTGAATCAACGGCAGCAGCATCGCTGGCTGTTTTAGATGTGCAAGCTGCAAAAGACATTGCAAATGCAACAGCGAAGAACAAGACTAACTTTTTCATTTTCTTTAAATTAAATATAAAACAATAAATTATTGCTTCAAAAACGGTTCAAAGGTATATATTATTTTTTAATGTTATGCTCTTTAGCAGTTTTTTTTTCAAAAAAAACTCAATTTTTTTTTGTAAGAGTATTAAATCTGAGAAAAATTGGTATAGAGGTACCTTTTTATACTCTTTTTAGGAGTTTTCTCAAATTCAGTGGGATAGAGTTGGATTTTGGAGATATTTTCGAAAGGGGCCAGTTCATTATTTACATTTTTTCTGATTTCTTCCATCGCAATTAAAATATCTTTGCTTGATATTCCATTTTCATCGACAGCCTCATAATCTGGGTAAACGAGGGCTATGAGTTTTCCGTCTTTTTCGATAACTAGACTTTCTAGAATAAAAGGCATATTATTTAGTTTAGCTTCTATTGCTTCAGGGTATATATTTTGTCCGTTTGGCCCTAATATCATTGTTTTATAACGTCCTTTAATAAAGATTGTATTATCTTTATTTATGGTACCCATATCTCCGGTGTGTAACCATCCATCGTTATCGAGAACCGCATCTGTCGCTTCTTGATTTTTATAATACCCTTTCATTACATTTTCCCCTTTTACGCAAATTTCTCCAGGAATATTGTAGGGATCTTCAGAGTCAATTCGAACCTGCATATAGCCGTCGAGAATGCGCCCCGCAGATGTAGGTATAAATTCAGTATAATGAGTATAACTGATTAGTGGACCACATTCTGTCATTCCATATCCGACTGTAAAAGGAAATTTTATTTTGTATAAAAAAGCTTCTACTTCTTTGTTTAAAGGAGCTCCTCCTATTATGACTTGTTCAAATCGTCCTCCAAAAGCGTCCACTAATTTTTTTCTGATTTGAGCATAGATTTGACTGTCGAGAAGTGGTATGTTAACTGCCCATTTTAATGCACGTTTATTGAGCATTGGTAGTATTTGTTTCCGATAGATTTTTTCTAAGATTAATGGCACACAAATTATGAGATTTGGTTTTACTTCTTCAAGGGCTTTTAGTAAAATCTTAGGAGAAGGAATTTTGCCTAACATTGTTATATGGGTTCCTACAGCGAGGGGAACAAGTATATCAAAAGCACAACCATAAGCATGAGCCAAGGGTAAAAAGGATAGACACTTGCTCCCAGGATAATGGAGTTTAGAATGGATACCGAACATAGTATTTCCTGCCAGATTATTACCTGTGAGCATAACACCTTTACTAAATCCTGTAGTACCAGAAGTATAATTGATCAGTACTACTTTATCATTACTTAGTTCTGCATATTTTATATTTTCACGGTTAAACCCATTAGGGTATTTATTCTTGAAATTAATGTTCATTTCACTTAAGCATTTCGATATGCATTCCCCATCTCGTTGGTCTAGGCAGGAGTAGTCACGTAAAGATATGGTTGCTCTTAAATTATTCAATTTATCAACTTCAAGATTTTCCCAAATCAAATCTCCGACAAACA
The DNA here is from genome assembly GCF_015097275.1 of Coprobacter secundus subsp. similis. GTDB lineage: Bacteria > Bacteroidota > Bacteroidia > Bacteroidales > Coprobacteraceae > Coprobacter > Coprobacter secundus. Next base: position 2,432,085 of record NZ_AP023322.1, on the reverse strand, counting down.
AAAGGACTGAGTCTGAATGACTGACGATATGATGTATGTCATTTGCATTGAAATCTTGCAAGATAGGGACGACTATTGCTCCATACGTTATCGCAGACATGAAAGCAATACACCACCTGGGAGTATTTCTTCCGACAATAGCTATTTTGTCTCCACGCCGAATTTGGCAATGTTTGTATAGGATATGAAGTTTAGCAATTTCTTCCGCAATTTGTTGATAGGTAAATGATTCTTTAGTATTATAATCTGTCAAAGCCGGTCTTTCCCAGTTTTCTTTGAATCCTTTTTCGTAAATTTTTATAAAGTTTTCAGTAACCATATCTTTATTAATTGGCTTATTTGTACAAATATAATCATTTTGAATATATAATGGTTTATATAAAGCTAAAGGAATGTTACCTTGTAGTAAGTATTATGCTAAAATCATTACCTTTGTAGCAGATATTAGAGTAAGAGAAGTATCTTTTTTAAATGATAGATTATAATACTTTTGATAATAAAACAGCAGCCTATTATACTTTGGGTTGTAAGTTGAATTTTGCAGAAACGTCTTCAATTGGAAAACTTTTAGAAGAGCGGGGTATACGTCGTGTACGGGCAGGAGAAAGTGCAGATATATGTGTTATAAATACGTGTTCTGTAACAGAGTTAGCGGATAAAAAATGCCGGCAGGCTATTCGTCGGATTGTCCGTCAACATCCAGAAGCCTTTATTGTGGTCACTGGATGCTATGCTCAATTAAAACCTGAAGATGTTGCGGATATTCCGGGGGTTGACCTTATATTAGGCGCAGAGCAGAAATTAGATATCCTATATTATCTTGGAGATTTGCATAAAAAACAGCATGGTGAAATCGTGACAACGGGTAGTGAGGATATCAGGACTTTTAGTCCTTCATGTTCTAAAGGGGACCGAACCCGATATTTTTTAAAAGTGCAGGATGGATGCAATTATTTCTGTACATATTGTACTATTCCGTTTGCTCGGGGACGTAGTCGTAATGGCTCTATAGATAGCATGGTGAAGCAGGCGGAAGAAGTTGTTCGTAATGGAGGAAAAGAAATAGTTTTGACAGGAGTGAATATTGGTGATTTTGGCCATTCTACAGGTGAGACTTTTTTTGATTTGATAAAAGCCCTCGATTCTGTCGAGGGTATCGAAAGGTTCCGTATTTCGTCAATAGAGCCTAATTTGCTTACTGATGAAATAATTGATTATGTAGCTACTTCAAAGAGGTTTGCCCCACATTTTCATATTCCGTTGCAGTCGGGAAGTGATGATGTGTTGAAGCTAATGCACCGACGTTATGATACGCATTTATTTGCTCATAAGATAGAGAGAGTGAAAATGGTATTACCAGATGCTTTTATCGGAATAGATCTTATTGTTGGTGTTAGAGGCGAGACAGAAAAACTTTTTGAGGAGACTTATCATTTTGTTAATAGTTTAGATGTATCACAATTACATGTATTTACATATTCTGAACGTCCCAATACCCAGGCATTAAAGATTTCTCATATCGTTACGTCCCAAGAGAAACACGAACGTTGCCGTAAGATGCTTGAGATTTCTGAGCAAAAACTTCAAGAATTTTATGAAAAGCAACAAGGGAAATTACGTCCAGTTTTGTTTGAACATCCCAAAAAAGGGATGCCGATGCATGGATTTACAGATAACTATATCCGTGTAGAAGTTCCATACGATAAAAATCTGGTAAACAAGCGTTGTTCGGTTGTATTGGGCGATTTCAATGAAGCAAAAGACGCGCTAAAGGCAGAACAAATTCTTGAGTAAGAAATTATGAAAAAGGTTACTATAGAAAATATATTATATTCACCTCTTTATTTGTGTTTTAAATTACATGCAATGTTGCCATTGCGTGTATTATATATTTTATCTGATATTTTATTTTTTCCTCTATATTATATCATCCGTTATCGACGAAAAATGGTTATTGAAAATATGAGAAATTCTTTTCCCGAAAAAGATGATAAAGAGATATTGAGGATGGAAAGGGCTTTTTACCATCACTTTTGTGATTATGTAGTTGAAACAATAAAACTGATGCATATTTCCGATGAGGAAATGCGTATGCGAACACAATTTTATGGTGTAGAACTTTTAGATAAAGCTATTGCAGAAGGGCGTTCATGCCTGATGTATTTAGGTCATTATGGTAATTGGGAATGGGTTCCATCTGTTACTTTGTGGATGCATAATCCAGAGGTGATTTTTGCTCAAATATATCGTCCTCTGAAAAATAAATGGTTCGATCATTTTTTTTTGAAACTTCGTTCCCGATTTAATTCTCATTGTATACCCAAGCAAGATACTTTACGCGAAATAATTCGTTATCGAAATTCTGGACAACCGTCGATTACCGGATTCATGGCTGACCAGACTCCGTCCCCTACAAATATTCATTTTTGGATGACTTTTTTGAATCAAGATACCCCAGTCTTGACTGGAGTGGAAAAAATTGCTAAAAAAGTCGATTTTGCAGTATTTTATTTTGATGTAGAAAAAGTCAGGCGTGGATATTATGCCGTTACTATACGGGAGGTAGAACTCCATCCTAAAGAAGCTTCGGAGTTTGATATTACTCGTAAATACATGGGCCTGATGGAAAATACGATTAGACGTGCTCCAGAGTATTGGTTATGGACTCATAATCGATGGAAACATAAAGGTTTAAAGAAAAAATGATGGAGAGATTGAAAAAAGTTGCTGTTATCATATTGAATTGGAATGGTAGGAAATTGTTAGAAGAGTTTTTACCTTCTGTATATCAATTTACGACATCGGAAATTGCAGATATTATTGTTGTGGATAATGGCTCAACAGATGATTCTGTGTCCTTTTTGTTGCAAAATTATTCCAACATACAATTATTACTTTTTTCTGAAAATTATGGTTTTGCAGAGGGATATAATAGAGCTATTTCTCAGCTTGATTATGAGTATGTAGTCCTTCTTAATTCTGATGTTGAGGCGACGCCTTATTGGTTAGAACCGCTTTTATCTTATTGTGAGAAGCATCCGGAAGTTTCAGCATGTCAACCAAAGTTACTGTCATATCGTGATAAAGATTATTTTGAATATGCAGGTGCGTCTGGAGGTTTTATTGACCGATACGGATATACTTTTTGTCGAGGACGGATATTTGATACAGTAGAAAAAGATAGTCACCAATATGATAATATAACTGATATTTTTTGGGCAACAGGTGCTTGCTTATTTATTAGAAGAAAAGATTATTTGGATGTGGGAGGGTTAGATACTCACTTTTTTGCACATATGGAGGAAATTGATTTGTGTTGGAGAATACATTTACTAGGTAAAAATATTGTCGTTGTCCCTCAAAGTATTATGTATCATTTGGGAGGAGCAACCTTGGATGTTTCTAACCCTAAAAAGACATATTTAAATTTTAGAAATAATCTACTTATGCTATATAAGAATTTGCCTTTAAGAGATGGGCGTTGTTTATTATTTATAAGAAGATTGCTTGATACCATTGCGATGATAAAATTTTTATTAGGAGGACATTGGGCAGATGTGAATGCTGTTTGGTTGGCCCATCGTGATTATCGTAGAGATAAAAAAAAGTATAGGAATCAACCTTCTATAAATTTATTAAAAATATTTCCTGAGGCTCATCGAAATATTGTTGTTGATTATTTTTTAAGGAGAAAGAAATATTTTTGATAAGAAAGCTGATTCTGAATTTTATGGACTTTTTCAAAGTATGTTACGTATTTATTCTCTTTTTTAATATTTAGTCTATACTATACATGTCATTGAGACATACAAGCCCAGCAGTTGAGATTTCATTTATACGTTTTTGTGTACGATCAAACCTCCAAGCTTTCTTTATGTCTGTAAATTTTTCTGAATCCATCCAGTCCGTATTATCGGGGAGTAGAACTATGATTTCTGGGTCAATTTCGCCTTCATACATTACATTTCCGGTCCATCCGATATTTAACCCTATGCCAGGAATAATTAATGTATCTAATAGTTGCCAAGAAGGCATCCCTTGTTTATCTCTTCCTGCAAATTCGTCAAAAAGGAAAAATGTTTGTTGAGTGGAATCGTTTTGTAAAATATGTATACCATAATCATCAGATATTAGAGCGCCACCTAAGTCAATACAATGCTTGAACTCGGGCAAATCGAGTGCATTTGCATAAATAGTAGTTGCCGTTTCAGCAAGATCAGATGTTGGATCAATTGTGATATTAACAATTTGGGTTGTATCTTCGGAAATATTTATTTTACTATTCTTTGATGAACAGCCGTACAAAAAGGAAAACAATAAACAAGAAAAAATTAATTTTTCCATACTAAGTTTATATTAGTAAAAGCTTTGAACAGCTTTAAGGTACAAAAATCTCATTCCGAAAACGATGTAAAATTAATAATAAAGATCTATCCTTACTCAAATTTATGCAGATAATTTTGATATTTTTCTTTTCTCTTTTATTTATATTTGTAATATGGAATTCAGAACAATTGTATCTATAAAAAAATTACCATACTCAATAACTCATGAACAAAAGATTATGATGCTTGGGTCATGCTTTGCTGAAAATATAGGCAAGTATATGCTGCAGTATAAATTTAATATTGATCTGAACCCTTTTGGAATTTTATATAATCCTGCTTCGATAGCCCATTCGCTATATATGTTATTACAGAATAAAACATTTGCAGAGTTTGATTTATTCCGGGAAGGGCAGCTATGGCATAGCTTTTCACATCATTCTCGTTTTTCTCATATTGATTTGCATACTTGTTTAAATGAGATAAACACTCGATTGGCACAAGGGGCTATAATTTTAAAAAATGCAGATTGGCTTATAATAACATGGGGTACAGCTTGGGTATATCGTTTAACAGAGACGGGAGAAATTGTATCAAATTGTCATAAATTACCAGAAAAATATTTTATTCGTCAGAGGTTGTGTCCAAATGAGATAACTGATATGTGGATTCCTTTGATATCTGAATTACTACAAGAAAATCCACGATTAAAAATATTGATGACAGTAAGCCCTGTACGTCATTTTAGAGATGGGGCTCATGCTAATCAGCTGAGTAAATCTACTCTTTTGTTGGCTACAGAGTTACTATGTTGCACTTTCCCGGATAATTGTTTTTATTTTCCTTCATATGAGATTGTGATGGACGAATTAAGGGATTATCGGTTTTATGATAGTGATATGGTTCATCCGTCAGAACAAGCGGTTGAGTATATCTGGGAACAGTTTAGTTTAAGTTGTTTTAGTGAAAAAACGAGACAAGAGAATGCAGAATGGGGTAAAATATTTAAATCTTTGAATCATAAGCCATTGACATCAGATTTAAATGCATATAAAGATTTCGTAATGCAAAACTTGTTTAAACTGAAAAAATTTCACCAAAAATACCCTTACTTTGACCTTTCAAATGAGCTAAAATCATTAGAATGTCTCTTGAAAACATTATGATATAATGAATTATACTATTTCTGAAATAGCAGTTATTATTAAGGCTGAAGATTATAAGTTTCCTGAAAAGGAGGTTTCTGTGATATTGACGGACAGCCGTTCTCTTACTTTTCCGGAAGAGACTCTTTTTTTTGCATTGGTAACAGAACGTAACAATGCGCACCGATATATATATGATTTGTATCGTAAAGGTGTAAGGCATTTTGTTATTAGTGATAATATTGCTAATAAAGACAAGATGCCGGATGCTAACTTTTTGAAAGTTCCTGATACATTGGCCGCTTTGCAACAGTTAGCAACAGCGCATCGTAATCGTTTTGATATTCCAGTAATTGGTGTAACTGGTAGTAATGGAAAGACGATTGTTAAAGAATGGTTATATCAGTTACTTCATGAAGATTATAATATGGTTCGTTCTCCACGGAGCTATAATTCTCAGATAGGAGTACCGTTGTCTATATGGCAGATGAATGAAAGTACAGAATTAGCGGTTATTGAAGCTGGCATATCTCAACCAGGAGAAATGGATAAGTTAGAAGCTATTATAAAACCGACAGTAGGTATCATTACTAATATAGGAGGTGCTCATCAAGAGGGTTTTGCTTCAATGCAAGAGAAAAGCTTGGAAAAGTTGACCTTGTTTAAGGATTCTGATTGTATAATTTATAATGGAGATTCTGCACTGATATCTGATACTGTTGAAAAAATGTGCCTTGGCACACGGGAAATAGCTTGGTCTTATAAAGATAAAAACGGACCTCTGTATATCATAAAAGTCACTAAAGAGGATGAAAATACTCGTATCCGTTATTCTTATTTGCAGTATGAGGGTGAATTTGCAATTCCTTTTGTTGGAGATGCTGCTGTTGAAAATGCAATACATTGTTTGGCTGTTATGTTATACCTTGGAAAGGGTCCGAATGAAATAACAAAAAAAATGGCAAAGTTAGAACCCGTTGCTATGCGCCTTGAAGTGAAAGAGGGACGAAATAATTGTTTAGTCATAAACGATACATATAATTCAGATATAAATTCTTTAGAAATAGCTCTTGATTTCCAGGTAAGAAGAGCAACTGCGGGCATGCGTAGAACTCTTATTTTGTCAGATATATTGCAATCGGGAATGTTGCCTGCAACTTTGTATCGGAAAGTTTCACAAATATTGATGCATAAAGGTGTAGATCGCTTAATTGGTATTGGTCCAGAGATTTCTGCTTGTGAGAAATCTTTTGGAATGGATGCTGAATTTTATTTGACAACTGATTCTTTCTTAAATTCAGGAGCGGCAGAACGCTTCAATAATGAACTGATATTGATTAAGGGTTCTAGAGATTTTCATTTTGAACAAATATCAGAAGCTTTGGAGTTGAAGCAACATGAAACAATTTTAGAGGTTAACTTAGATGCTTTAATTGATAATTTTAATTTTTATCGTCAAAAGCTTAAACCAGAGACGAAAATTATCTGCATGGTGAAGGCTTTTGGGTATGGAGCTGGTTCTTATGAAGTGGCGAAATCATTACAGGATAGGGGATGTGATTATTTGGCGGTTGCAGTTGCGGATGAAGGTGCTGAATTAAGAAAGGCCGGAATAACTATGCCTATTATGGTGATGAATCCGGAAATGAACAGTTTCCGTACTTTATTTGGTTATTCTCTTGAGCCGGAAATATATAGTTTTAAGCTATTGAAAGCATTTTCAAAAGAAGCAGAGCAATTGGGAATAATGCATTATCCTGTACATATAAAAATTGATTCTGGAATGCATCGTCTTGGATTTACATTTGAAGATATGCCTCTTTTGGTTAATGAATTAAGTGCTATGCCGTCAATAAGAGCACGCTCTGTATTTTCTCATTTTGCAGGTAGTGATGAGACTCGTTTTGATGATTTCTCATTGCGTCAAATAGCAATATTTAAAGATTGTGCTCGTATAATACAAAATGTTACACCATTTCCTGTTATGAGGCATATATTGAATACTGCAGGAATTTCAAGATTTACAGATGAGCAGATGGAAGGTGTGCGTTTGGGATTGGGGTTATACGGAATTTCGCCTATTGGAAATGAACCAGGTTTGCGTAATGTGAGTACTTTGAAGACTACAATTTTGCAAATTAAAGAATTGGATGCAGACCAAACTGTTGGTTATAGTCGTAAAGGTGTATTATCAAGAAAATCTCGAATTGCTGCTTTGCCCATCGGTTATGCTGATGGAGTTGACCGTCATCTGGGGAATGGTAAGGGATATGTGATTATTAATGGTAGGCAGGCACCTTACGTTGGCAATATATGTATGGATGTGTGTATGGTCGATGTGACAGACATAGATTGTCAAGAAGGAGATAAAGTTGAGATATTTGGTGATCAGCTGTCCGTTTGTGTGTTAGCAAAATGGTTAGATACAATTCCGTATGAGATTTTGACATCAGTTTCATCTCGTGTAAAACGAGTTTATTATAGAGAATAAAAGAGTTCTTTGGAATGAAGGGGAGTATAATTTGATTATTCAGTGATATTAATTAAAAAGTATAAATAAAATTGACTGAATTATTGCGATTCAGTCAATTTTATTTTAAGAATTTAATTTAAGGTTGTTTTTTTATATTTAGCTGGTATTTGCGTTATAAGCTGGATAAAATATTTTTGTATTTTTAATGCCTGTTCTTTATTTACTGTTAAATAACGATGTTTCCCTTTAGGATTGACGATAAAAGTTGTTGCTCCGGTATTGTCAATATTCAAAGTTCCCCATTCAGAATTTCCAAAAAATTTTTTTTCTTTTTCAACAGCATAGAGTACTGCTGTTAAATCCCATGTTTGACGGTCATATGGCATTTGCATATAATTTATATATCCAATGACTAATGGGTTAGGAGATTTCCATTTGAAGTCATTTTCAATAGACTGAGCTGGAAATAAGATAGCATCACCGACTTCGTAGGGCGAAATCATAATAGGGGTAGGCCATTCATTAATAAATTTTTGTGCAGATGGAATGTCGCAAAAGACGTTGAATTCTTTATGGTTTTGATCTTTGATATTACCCATCATAGTAGATACATATTTTACTTTTTTTCTTATTAGTTCTATTCCGGAAAGCGTAGAATATTTGTCTGCTGGTGAATCGAGTAATTGTGCTAAATTAGTAGAAAATCCGACGGAGATGATGATGACAGAATTGTCTGGTTGTTCTGATAAGATTTTTCTATAAAGAGAGACTGATTTATAAAAATCATCATAGTTATTGATTGTGCGATTAAAAACTAAATTCCCATTTTGCTTTAGTTCACATGTATGTTTAGTAAAGGGTGCATTGTTATCTTTGTCGGTTCCATTTTCAACAACTCCTATTGGAATATTATGACCATACCATGTATTCATTATATCTAGATATTCTGCGCAATATTTCCCTTTCTTGCTTGTGGGGATGGCTAATAAATTTATCTGTCCGTTTTCAATATATTTGTATAACATATCTAGAGCAAGAGCATCGTCTATATCGTTACCCATATCTGTGTCGAAAATAATAGATAAAGGAGTTTTGTCAACAGAAGTATTATTTATTTGTTTTTTGTTACAACATCCTATAATTATTGAAGGGAATAAAAATAATCCAGTTAAATAAAGTACTGTTTTCATGGTTATTTTTTTAAATATTATGAGTATTGTCGGATTCAGAAGTTTCTTCTATAACAGAAAATTCATCCCGTATAGCAATTAATTCTGATTTTATGTTTTTAAGATGGTGAATAATCTCATGATTTCGTATGACCCCATCTTTATTTTCTTTTAGTTTTTTTTTTGCCCCGCTTAATGTCAAGCCTTTTTCTTTGGTAAGATAATAAATAAGCCTAATATTTTCTATATCAACAGGAGAATAATACCGTGTACCTTTGCTTGATTTTCGAGGATTGATAATATCGAATTCTTTTTCCCAAAATCGGAGTAATGACTCATTAACATTAAAATAATCAGCTACTTCACCGATAGTATAATATAGGCGATGTTGATTGGTTTCGTTATTTTTCATTGTTTATAATTTAGTCCATTATACGTCCTTGATTACTTGCAATTTGGATCATCTTATCATAATCTTGAGGACTTAAATCAAAGAAATAATAATTGATTGGATTATCATGCTTTCCTTTATAAATGACTTCGTAATGAAGATGTGGACCGGTCGATTTTCCTGTGTTGCCAACCAGTCCGATTTCTTCTCCACGTGAGACTTTTTGACCATTTTTTACTTTGATTGCACTTAGATGGGCATATCGAGTTTTGTAATCGTATCCGTGGTCAATGAGTATTGTGTTTCCGTAACCTTGTTTCCATCCGGTTTCTATGATTGTTCCATTACCAGTAGCATATACGGGGGTTCCTATATCTGAAGCAAAATCCATTCCTGCATGAAATTTACGTGTATTATAAATAGGGTCGATGCGTAGCCCGTATCCAGATGCAGTTTTTTTTAAGTCTTTGTTTGAGATAGGTTGTATTGCAGGTATACTTTTTAGACGATCTTCTTGTTGTTGCCCTAGTTTTACTAATTCATCGATAGAATTACTTTGAACATATAGTTGGCGAGTTAATAGGTCGACTTTACGAGTAGTAGATACAATTAGTTCTGCGTCACTTAGTTTCATTAATTCCTTATACTGAGCTTCATTATTTAATCCAGCATTTCGAACAGCGGCATTTATAGGTTCGGCTTGTAATATGACACGATATAAATTGTCATCGCGTTGTTGTATATCGGACATTACCTTTAGAGCTTCATCCAATCGACGAGAAAGTAATTTATATTGAGCTTTTATTGTTTGATTTTCTTGTTTTAATAATCGTTCTTGTGGAGAGTCTATGAAATAATTGAAAATAGTAAAAATCAAAAATCCAATAATAATCCCTATTATTAAGTGTCGTAATACGGTGAATACTTTTTTCCGGAAAGAAGGGTAGACTCTTTCATAGGAAAGTGTATTCGGATTATATATGTAAAAAATTTTTCGTTTCATTTTCAGTATCTTCCTAATTTGGGGACTTTAACTTGGAATAAATAACAAATATCGTATATCGATTAGAAAATTTTTATGCAACGATAGCCACAAAAATAATATTTTAGACTATTTTTGCAAACTGTTTTTCAGAATATTAATATACAGGAATGACTAAATATTAGTATTAGAAAAATTTTTCAATTGTAATTATTAAACGAACAGATATGCTTACAGCTAAAGAAATCCGAGAATCGTTCAAAGACTTTTTCAGATCGAAAGGACATCAAATTGTTCCTTCTGCACCTATGGTTATTAAAGATGATCCTACATTGATGTTTACTAATGCCGGGATGAATCAGTTTAAAGACATTATACTGGGAAATGTGCCAGCGCGTTATAAACGGGTAGCCGATTCTCAAAAATGTTTACGGGTAAGTGGAAAACACAATGATTTGGAAGAAGTAGGTCTAGATACATACCATCATACGATGTTTGAGATGCTAGGTAACTGGTCTTTTGGTGACTATTTTAAACAAGAGGCTATCGATTGGGCTTGGGAATATCTGGTAGATGTATTGAAGTTGAATCCAGAACGGTTGTATGCGACTGTTTTTGAAGGATATGTACCTGAAGGTCTTGAACGAGATAATGATGCTGCGACATTTTGGGAAAAGCATTTACCGAAAGAACATATTATAAATGGAAATCGGCATGATAATTTCTGGGAAATGGGAGATACAGGCCCTTGTGGCCCTTGTTCTGAAGTCCATATTGATTTGAGAAGTGAAGAAGAAAGAGCAGAAATTGATGGACTGAAATTAGTGAATGCAGGGCATCCTCAGGTAATTGAAATCTGGAATCTTGTGTTTATGCAGTATAATCGTAAAGCAGACGGAACATTAGAACCACTACCCGCTAAAGTGATAGATACAGGTATGGGATTTGAACGTTTGTGTATGGCTTTACAAGGGAAAAAATCAAATTATGACACTGATGTATTTCAGCCTATAATTGGTACAATTGGAAAGCTATGCGGAAAGAAATATGGGGAAAATGAGCAGACTGACATTGCTATGCGTGTTGTTGCTGACCATGTTCGAACAATCGCTTTTTCTATTACAGATGGACAGCTACCGTCAAATGCAAAAGCTGGATATGTAATACGTCGTATTTTGCGTCGTGCTGTTCGGTATGGATATACTTTTTTAGGGCAACATCAGGCGTTTATTTATACGTTAATACCTACGCTTATTGATACAATGGGAGATGCCTATCCTGAGTTAATATCTCAACAAACGTTGATTGAGAAAGTGATAAAAGAAGAAGAGGAGGCTTTTTTACGGACGCTTGAGACGGGTATCAAATTGCTGGATAAAGTCATGGAAGATACGACTGTTTCAGGGAGTAAGTGTATCAGCGGTAAAGATGCATTTACATTATATGATACTTATGGCTTTCCTCTTGATTTGACAGAACTTATTTTAAAAGAAAAGGGGCTGACGGTAGACATTAAGGAATTTAATATCCAGATGCAACAACAAAAGGAAAGGGCTCGTAATGCTGCAGCAGTTGAGACAGGAGATTGGATAATCGTTAGAGAAGGAGAACCTCATTTTGTTGGATATGACTTTACAGAGTGTGATACAGAAATTTTGCGTTATCGTAAAATAAAACAAAAAAATCAGGAATTGTATCAGATTGTTCTTGATAAGACTCCTTTTTATGCAGAGAGTGGTGGTCAGATAGGAGATAAGGGGACATTAATTAATGAAAATGAGATTATTGAAATTGTAAATACAAAGAAAGAAAACAACTTAAGTGTACATATTGCCAATTGTCTTCCAAAGGATGTCACAGTGACGTTTAGAGCTGTGATAAATAAAGATGCGCGCATCGCTACTGCGTGCAATCACTCGGCAACACATTTGTTGCATGAAGCTTTGAGAGAGGTCTTAGGTATTCATGTAGAACAAAAAGGGTCGTTGGTTACTCCGGATTCATTAAGATTCGATTTCTCTCATTTTCAGAAAGTTACCGATGATGAGATTCGCCGAGTAGAGAAATTAGCTAATATAAAAGTTCGTCAAAGTATTCCATTAGAAGAACATCGTAATATGCCGATTGCCGAGGCTAAAGCAATGGGTGCGATGGCTTTGTTTGGTGAGAAATACGGAGAAGAAGTACGGGTAATTAAGTACGGGTCTTCTGTTGAATTGTGTGGAGGTACACATGTTGCAAATACGGGAAATATCGGAATGATACGTATTATATCAGAGAGCTCCATTGCCGCAGGAATACGACGAATAGAAGCCGTGACAGCAGCTAAAGCAGAAGAATTGGTAAATTTTCAACAGGATGTATTGAAAGAAATACGAAATGTATTTAATAATGCTCCTGATATTATGGCAGCTATTCGCAAAGCAATAGAAGAGAACGGTGAATTAAGAAAGCAGGCAGAAGATTATTTGAGGGAGAAAGTAGAGCTTGTTAAAGACCAGTTGATTAAAAATATGGTCGATCGTTCTGGTGTGAAATTAATTCGATTCAATGCTATTGTAATGCCTGAAATCGTTAAAGATGTGGCATTCAGAATAAGAGCACAAATAACTGACCACTTGTTATTTGTTGCTGGTACAACAGAGCCATCTAGTGGAAAGCCACTTCTTACAGTCATGTTAAGTGATGATATGGTTGCAGCAGGGTTGAATGCTTCAAAAATTGTTCGGGAAGCTGCTAAACAAATTCAAGGAGGAGGAGGAGGACAACCTCATTTTGCTCAGGCAGGAGGAAAAAATGCTGATGGAATTGTTGCTGCTATTGATAAAATAATAGAATTGGCAGAAATTTAGATGTTTAGTTTTCGATTGATTTGTTTAAAGGTTTTCTAGTATATTCTAAACTAATAGTCATGGGAGAGGAGCTATCTTTAATTGTTTTGATACTCCTCTCTTATTTTTAGTATAAAGGAACCAAGATTAAAAATCTTTTGAACTTATCAGGTTAAAATTTGGACTGAGATATTCAAATAAATAACTTTGAAATAATACTATGAAAATGTTCAGTGGCGATAGTAGACTATTTGACATAGAACTTTAGATTTTTTACTTCGATATCTGATATTCTACTAAAAATATATATACCTGTTGATAAGTCTCCTATATATATTTTTGTTCCCTGTATTTTCCCTGACTTTATTATAGCTCCAGTAAGCGTTCGGATATAGTAAATATCGTTTATCCCGCTATTTGGACAGAAAATGAATTTATTGTAATAATAATCTGGATTTTTTTCGTCAAAAATCTGGCAAAATACGCCGGTTGGTTCAAAATATTCAAAAGCTCCGATAGATGCTTTGCCATTGATATCCCTTTCGCGTCCGCATTGGTCGTATTTAAGTATTTTGTACTGTTCTTGTCCCCCGTCAAGATCTACGTTTACCATGAAAGATTCGTTCATCAATCTTTGCGTTAATACATTTATTGGAGAGTTATAGAATGTGGGAGTTATAATTTTTACTACCGGAGTATGACTGATATTTTCTGTCATGTTAGCTGAAAATATTCCGTGGTCGATATATCCGTCAAGAAGGCTTGCTACTTGTGTTATTCCTGTATTTTTATCTGGAGCCATAATATTGGAATTTCCTACTTGAGTATTAATACTACCTGATGATGTAAATACATTATAATTACTTGCCCTTAAGTGGCTTCCTTTATCATAAATATCACAGAAATCATGTTTGGAAGAATGGTTTCCAGCCACAATATTATTGTACATATATACCCATCCGGAGTTAAGTTGGAGAGCTGAGCCGTTGATTGTATTTATATTCTGATTTCCTGTGATAGTATTATTTACCATTACAAGATATGCATCGTTTCCAGTGTTGAAATATATGGCACTACCTCCCTCTGGAGGATCGTTATCCGACAGTTGTGAGACGGTATTGATGTTGTTTGCTATTGTATTATTTATGAAAGTATATCTTGCTGAAGAAGGGGTGTTAATGGAAAAGTTTCCAATCCCTGCAGATTTATTGTTATAAAAACTACATCCATATATATAGCAGTCATTGCATTCTTCAATACTTACAGATGCTCCATTATTTGCTTTATTATGAGCGAATGTACAGTTTATAATATTAGTTTGTCCCCAATTGGAGGAATTAATGTCTACAGCTCCACCATTTTTGGCTTGATTGTATTTAAATGTACAATTTTTCATTTCCAATTTGCCAAGAGCCCGTAAAGCTCCTCCAGATGCAGCAGTTCGGTTGTTTATAAATACAATATTATTTAACTTGAGTCCTGAACCTGAATTGTATAGAGCTGCAGACTTGGTACCATTTTGGGCGGTGTGGTATCCATTACTCAAAATGAAATTAGATAAGGTAAGGCAATAGGGGTATTTGACGTATATCAGATTAAAAGTATTGTCTTCATACCCAGATATTACTTTTCCGTTTTCATTATATATGTCATTTTGAGTATAATCTCCAGTGAGAGTTGAATATCCTGATATTTTACTGAAATCCAAACTATATCCTCCGATCATACTTATAGCTTTCTCTAAAGTAATATATGATGCTTGAGGAGATTTTGTGGTTGCGAGGTAAATACCTTCAGCAACCTTTATTGTGTCAAGAGTTTGTGCCATTTCAATGGCTTTGATTATACTTTTCAGGGGAAATTCCCGATTCCCGGAATTACTGTCTTCACCTTTAGGGGAAACATATATACTATGAGGAACATAGCGATCTTTTAGTGTCATAACGGCTTTTATACAACTATGGTCAGAAGGCATGATTCCTCGTCCATAATCTTCATTTATTGTTTTATAACTTAATATATTCGCATTTCTTTTGTATATGAAATCTATGCGTTTTTTTGCGTTACCATTCGGATCCCATTCTTTATTTTGTGTGCCTTCTGGACCTTCTGGTATTGTCTCTGACACAAGATAAGAGTCTTCCATGTATGATTTCATTTGATAGTGAGCAGTTTTTTCTTTTGCTTTACAATTCATATCTCCAACTAAAAAAACGGGATATCCACTACTGATTTTGTTAATTTTTTCAATATTTATTCGAGAGCCTTCTCTTCGTGCAATTACACTCTTTGTGTCTAAATGAGTACTAAAGAAGTAGAATATTTCATTTGATGTGTTGATTTTCAATTTTGCCCAGATTGTTGCTCGTGGCAAATCAGCACCCCAGCTTTTATCAGGTATTTCAGGATTGGATGATAAGAAAAAGTGTCCACTATCTAATAATGTGAATTTTTCTTTTTTAAATGCTATTCCTACTTCATACCCTATTTCTTTTGTCGTTATTATTTTATAATCGGGAAGGAGTTCTATCAAATCTTTTTTTTGTGTTTCTTTTTCTACTTCTTGAAGTCCTATTACATCAAAATTGTTATCAATAATTGTTTTTGCTACAAATTTTTTACGATTATTCCAATCTCGGTTCCCTATTTTAGTGAAATCATTAGGGTCATGAATCATTATGTTATAAGTTCCAATATTATAATTGTCTGCAAATGTAGTAAGGCATATTGTATTGAAGAATATGCTCCAAATGTATGGTAATACTAAGTGAAAGAAATGCTTTTCCATTGTTTTTAAAGTTTATGACATTAAATTCTTTGGCAAAGAAAAATATTTTTCCACTTAAGTATACTTTCGTTTTTTAATTATATACGAATATGATAATATTTGAGAAAAATCTGCAAGTATTTCACTGACGATATATGATTTAGACGACTTATTTTGTTGAAATCAGAATGTTCTATTGTAATTTGAAAGAAAAATTCTTAATGTTTTATCGATAAACTTTTCTATATCATCGATATGATATTA
This sequence comes from Coprobacter secundus subsp. similis, assembly GCF_015097275.1. Taxonomy (GTDB): domain Bacteria; phylum Bacteroidota; class Bacteroidia; order Bacteroidales; family Coprobacteraceae; genus Coprobacter; species Coprobacter secundus. Next base: position 2,415,738 of record NZ_AP023322.1, on the reverse strand, counting down.
TAAAGATCTTCAAAAGGCTATATAACAGAATGGTTTCTAATGATAAGAAGATAGGATTATTGAGTCTTTAGTTAGATAATGAAGATGATATTTTTGTAGTTTTTTCGTAAAAAGAACAGACTAAAATTTAATATTTTAGTCTGTTCTTTTTTGCCTTTAATGGCAATTGCTACTATCACAGTCAGAATGGTTGCAGTTGCAACCCTCGCAGCTACCACAGGTAGGATGAAGTTCTTCAGGAGTAGCTTCCCGTACCAATTCAATACTTCCGATAAAATGGAGGTCTTCTCCGGCTAATGGATGATTAAAATCCATAACTACAATATCTTCCTTTACTTCAAGAACTGAACCATTTAATCTGTTTCCATTTGAATCCATCATAGGTACAGTATTCCCTTCGTAAATCATATCTTTATCGAAGACTCCATTTACTTCGAAAATTTCTTTCCCAAGTTCTAATACATGATCTTTGTCATATTCACCGTATGCATCATTACAAGGAATAATAAAATCAAATTTGTCTCCAGCTTTAAGACCTTTTAATTTTTCTTCAAAAGCTGGAAGCATTTGGTCTGTGCCGAAAACAAATTTTAGAGGGTTTTCTTTGGTGGCTTTTTCCATCAATTCCTGTTCGTTATTTTCTCCAACATAAAGATCATAAGTTGCCTCTACATATTGTCCGGGTTTGATAATTTCCATATTCGATATTTATTTTCTATATATTAATATTTTACAAAGCTACGAAAACTTTTTAGTTATCTTTTAATATGAAGATTTTTTACTTTACTTTTTGATATTATTAATAGCCGAATCGAAAGAGACCTATGCTAAAGAAACATTAAATAGAAAATTTATATTAGTACCTTTTTAAAAACAAAAGTGGATTTATTTTGTTGTAATAGATGATTTATTATTTTTTATTTAAAAAATGAAGAAAATCATTGATAGATAACTGATAATTCAAAAAACATTTGCATCTTTGCAAAAGATATTCTACCTTTCAATTTAATTTAGATTTAATTAATTGAAGGGAAAAGGCCGAGAGGCTCAACTCTGTAACTATTTAAAATTTATAATGTCTCCTATGGAAAGAGAAAACAAAGTAAGGCGCCCGCGTATTGGTGAAAATAAAGGGTTAGCCGGCCGTGATGGTAACACAACAAGATACGAAAAAGTAGATTACTCGCGAAGAGACGAAAATTCGTATAATTCGGAACAACGTAAGCCACGTATAAATTTTAATAATGACCGGAATTATAATCGGACTCCGTATGGCAATGATTATAATCGTCGTTCGTATAATAATCGGCCTTCTTCTGGAAATTATAATCGAAATGAAATGACCGGAGAACGGAATTATAATACTGATCGTCCGTATAATCGTCCTAGAAATTATAATAATGAGGGAGGTGGATATGGCAATATTGAGAGACCATATCGTCCGACAGGGAGTCGTCCGTCATACGGGAATTCCAATAGTGGGAATCGTTATAATAATAGAAATAATTATAATCGGAATAGTGGGTATAGTCCAGGAAATAACCGACCATATGGAAATAATCGCCCTCAACACCGGAATGATAATGCATATAGTAACCCTCGGAAACGTATTATTTATGAAGAGGTAAATGTAGATCCTAATGAGCCGATTCGTTTAAATAAGTACATGGCAAATGCCGGAGTTTGTTCACGCCGAGAAGCAGATGAATATATCCAAGCTGGACAAGTAAAAGTTAATGGGGAAGTTGTGAGTGAATTAGGCACTAAGATTACTCGAAGTGATGTAGTCACTTTTCAAGATAAAGTTGTTACTCTTGAGCATAAAATATATGTCTTGTTGAATAAGCCAAAAGATTGTGTGACTACTTCTGATGATCCGCAAGGTCGTCTTACAGTCATGGATATTGTGAGAAATGCTTGTACGGAACGTATTTATCCTGTAGGGCGTTTAGATAGAAATACAACAGGTGTACTTTTATTGACAAATGATGGGGATTTAGCTTCTAAACTGACGCATCCTAAATTTATAAAGAAAAAGATATACCATGTATGGACCGATAAGGATGTCAGTGAAGAAGACATGCAGAAGATTGCAGATGGAATTGAACTTGAGGATGGACCTATTCATGCCGATGCAGTCAGTTATGCTACCGATACGGATAAGAATCAAGTAGGTATTGAGATTCATTCAGGGCGTAATCGTATTGTCCGTCGTATTTTTGAAGCATTAGGTTATCGAGTAACTAAACTTGATAGGGTTTATTTTGCTGGTTTGACCAAAAAAAATCTGCAGCGTGGACGTTGGCGTTATCTGACTCAACAAGAAGTAGATATACTGCATATGGGCTCTTTTGAATAATTTATATCATATGCTGCATTTGTTATGACAGACAATTAAAAGTCCGGTATATAAGATTTGTAGTAGAAAAAACAAGTATGGATGGAAACAATAAGTAGAACTAAAATCGTTGATTTGTGCAGAAGTAAGGAGTTTGGCACAATCGTAAATGTAAAAGGATGGGTACGTACCCGACGTGGTAATAAACAGGTAAATTTTATTGCATTAAACGATGGATCAACGATAAATAATATGCAGATTGTCGTAGATTTGGCGCAGTTTGAAGAAGATATGTTGAAGTCAATTACTACAGGTGCATGTATTAGCGTGAATGGTATTCTTACTGAATCTCAGGGAAAGGGGCAGTCTGTTGAAATTCAGGCTAAGGAAATAGAAATATATGGAAGTGCCGATCCTCAGACATATCCATTGCAAAAAAAAGGTCATTCCATGGAATTTTTACGAGAGATAGCCCATTTGCGTCCTCGGACTAATACTTTCGGAGCAGTCTTTCGTATGCGTCATAATATGGCGATTGCTATACATAAATTTTTCCATGATAGGGGTTTCTTTTATTTCCATACACCTATTATTACCGCATCAGATTGTGAGGGAGCTGGACAAATGTTTCAGGTGACAACAATGAATCTTTATGATTTGAAGAAAGATGAGAAAGGCTCTATTAATTATGATAATGACTTTTTTGGTAAACAGGCAAGTCTGACTGTATCGGGTCAATTGGAAGCTGAGTTAGCAGCAATGGCATTAGGTGCAGTATATACTTTTGGTCCGACTTTTCGTGCAGAAAATTCAAACACACCTCGGCATTTGGCTGAGTTTTGGATGATTGAACCGGAGGTTGCGTTCAACGAAATCGGAGAAAATATGCAGTTGGCAGAAGAGTTTATTAAATATTGTGTTCAATGGGCGTTGGATAATTGTAAAGATGATTTGCAGTTCTTGAATGATATGTTTGATAAAGGTCTTATTGAGCGACTTCAATCTGTTGTTGCAACGGAGTTTAAGAGACTGACATATACGGAAGGAATTAAAATCCTTGAAAACGCCATGTCTTCGGGACATAATTTTGAATTTCCAGTTTACTGGGGTGTAGATCTTGCTGCTGAGCATGAACGATATCTTGTTGAGGAGTATTTTAAACGGCCGGTAATTCTTACTGATTATCCAAAGGAGATAAAATCATTTTATATGAAACAAAATGATGATGGAAAAACAGTACGTGCTATGGATGTACTTTTTCCAAAGATTGGAGAAATAATCGGTGGATCTCAGCGTGAAGAGAACTATGATAAATTAGTAACTCGAGCAAAGGAAATGGGAGTTCCGGATAAAGATATTTGGTGGTATCTTGATACCCGTCGTTTCGGGACAGCTCCTCATTCTGGATTTGGTCTCGGATTCGAACGACTGTTACTTTTTGTTACAGGTATGACGAATATACGCGATGTAATACCTTTCCCCAGAACCCCCAAAAATGCTGAATTCTGAAAAATAATATTTGAAAAAAAGTGATAAGCCTAATAAGAAAATTTAAGGTTTATCACTTTTTTTGTTATGATGAGATGGAGTGTAAGATAGATATACCATATCGATACATTGTAATCCGTTATATTCATAGATAGGCTCGAGATAGTTATTTTTGAAAAAGTCTTTAATAGTATAAACATATTCAAAACCAAACCTTTTGTAGAAAGAAATTTGGTAGAATTCTTCTTTATTTATACCTGGGCTTCCTGTACCTACCCAAATTTTGTCAGCGTTGTTATATAGTTCAAGAATTTTGGTCAATAAGATTGAACCATATCCTTTTTTTTGTCGGTTATATAAGGTAGATAAGTTTTTCAGTTCAAATTCTTTGTCTCCAACAGATATTATTACTGCAGCAGATATTGCTTGTCCGTTAGAGAAAAGGACATAAAGTTCTCCTTTAAATAGATAACTCTGTATCATATTGACTGATGGGTCAGCGATAGAGAGAAGAGGAATAAATTGTTCTTTATCAAAAAGAATCTTCTGTATATTTATTGTACGGAGAATATTATCGTTGTTTGAAGTAGTATGTGATAGTTCCACTTTGATTCCCGGTATTATTAGATTTTGTAAAAACGGCCTTTTTAGCAGCATTTATAGCTTGTTGTCGTAAGGTTGAGTTGGACGCTGCTGAGCCTATTGAACCTTTGGTAATACTTGCAGCAATCACTTTACCCGCAGCATTTACTGTTATGGAAACAACAATAGTTCCCTCGTCATTACTGTTATCGTATTCGGGGCGGGGAAGAGAACCGAGAATACCCCGCCCACCTAAGTCATAATTACCATATCCAGGAGAACCAGATGTAGCACCGGAAGAAGAGTTCCCATTTACACTTCCTTGTATTCCAGAGCCAGAGGAAGAGCTCCCATAATTGTTACTGCTTCCTTTACCTTTACTAAAAGCGTTTGCCACTTGATTCTTGATGCGATTATCTTCTTTAGGTTGAACAGGCTTTTGTTCTTCTTTTTTTATCTCTTTTTTTTCTGAATCTTTTTTCTTTTCTTCAGGAGGTGTTATTTGTATAGTTTCTTCTGTTTCTTGGGAAATGATTTCATTATCATCTATAGTTTCTTCAGGAGAGTTTTTTTCTTGTGATTGGATATCAGAAGAAGAGTCAAGGGTACCTTGAGATTCACTTACCAATCCGACTTGTACCAATATTCCTTCCCCGTCATCCGGTATTGATGGTTGAGAGAAGGTGACCAAAATGAGAATTAAGATAAGTGTGACATGGAATATTACCGTACCACAAATACCGAATAATCTATTTTTTGAAGACTCTTTCACTCTTGACTATTTAGTGGTTAATTACCTTCTTTTATAGGACGGGTGGCCAATACCATCTTTAGTTTATTTTCATTAGCGATATTTAGTATTCTAACGATTTCACGATATGGAACTGATTCGTCAGCATAAAGTGCAACGAAAGTGTCCGGATCTTTTTGTCGGGTGTTTACCATGAATGTTGTCAACTCTTCTATACTAGATAATTGGTGAGCACCATCATTTCCGAAAGAAACATAGTAGTTGAGCTCTTTATCTATAGTGACTCGGGAGAGAGGTTTTGCTGCTGATTGTTGCTTACTTTGGGGTAGTAATACTTTTATTGAGTTTGGAAATACAATGGTAGAAGTTACCATAAAAAAGATAAGTAACAAAAAGATTACATCGGTCATCGACGCCATGCTGAATGAAGCTTCAATTTTGTTTCTTCGTTTTAAAGCCATAATTCACAGTTTTAATTGGCTGGTTCATTTAACAAGTCCATAAATTCCATGGTTTTAGCCTCAAGCTGGTTTACGACACCATCGACGCGTGCTACTAAATAATTATATGCAAAAAGTGCAATAATTCCTACCACCAAACCTGCAACGGTGGTTACTAGAGCTTCATAGATACCTCCAGATAGGGTCGTAATATCTGCACTTGACCCAGCTGCGGCCATGTTATAAAAAGCCCTTACCATTCCGGTAACTGTGCCTAAAAATCCGAGCATTGGAGCTCCAGCAGCAGCTGTTGCCAACCAGGGAAATCCTTTTTCAAGTTTAGCAACTTCTAAATTCCCTACATTTTCAATAGCGACAAGTACATCGTTCATTGGACGTCCAAGCCGAGAAATACCCTTTTCAATAAGTCGTGCATATGGAGTGTTTGTTTTTCGGCATAAACCTAATGCAGAATCAATCTCTCCATCATGAATATAATCTTTTATTCTATCCATAAAAGTATGGTCCTCTTTAGCTGCTTTACGTATAACAATGGTACGTTCTATAAAGATGTAAATAGCTAGTATAGAAAGGATAAGTAGAGGAATCATTATAATCCCTCCTTTGAGAGAAAGTTCCCACATATTTAAGTCGGCGGTGGCAGGAGTAATGTTCTCTGCTACTGTAGAAACAGGGGCAACCATGTTGGCATCACCTAAAATTGATAATATGTTCATAATGATGGTATTTTATTACTTCAAAATATTTTTATTTAAGACATTCTTTATACTGTCTGATTGTTTCTTGCAATCCGAGATAGAGGGCATCAGAGACAAGTGCATGCCCGATTGACACCTCGTCTAAATATGGAATGTTAGCATGGAAAAAGTGTAGGTTCTTAAGGCTGAGATCGTGGCCTGCGTTGATACCTAATCCCAACTTATGAGCAGTTCTTGCAGCTTCTATAAATGGTTCTATCGCTGTTTTTGGATTGGTTTCATATATAGATGCATAAGGTTCGGTGTATAGTTCTATCCTGTCTGTCCCGGTTTTTGCTGCTTTTTCAATCAATTCTGTGTCTGTCCCTACAAATAAAGATGTTCTAATACCTGCTTGATTAAAGACATCTACGATTTCGCTTAAAAAGTCGAAATGTTTATTTGTATCCCATCCTGAATTAGAAGTAATTGCATCAGGTGCATCTGGAACGAGTGTAACTTGTTCTGGTTTTACTTTGAGGACCAAATCAATAAATTTCTTTGAGGGATAGCCCTCTATATTAAATTCTGTTTTTATGACGGATCGTAGAGCAAAGACGTCATCATAACGAATATGTCTTTCATCAGGACGAGGATGTACAGTAATACCGTCGGCACCGAATATCTCACAGTCCATAGCTACTTTTGTTACATTTGGCACATTTCCACCTCGTGCATTTCGAAGAGTAGCTATTTTATTAATATTTACACTTAATTTGGTCATTTTTCCGTAATTAAAACTATCTCTTAAAAAGGTATGCAATGTTACTAAAAAAATATTTGTTTATCCGAATATTAATACTATTTTTTGTCTCAAAACATAAAATAAATAGATAAACAAATTTTTTTATGTACGTTTGTATATTGATTTTGTTGCAAAATTAATAGGATTTACCCAAAATTGGAGAGTTATGACAGCAAAAGATTTAATTTTAAATAGTATTCCTGTGTTACATCCTGCTATGTATGTGTCGGACGCACTGTTGCGCATGGAAGAAGCAAAGTTAAGTTTTTTGCCTGTTACAGATGGAGATATTTATCTGGGAACGATTTGTGAAAAAAGTTTACATGATTTTGTTGATGTGCAGCAGCCAATAGGCACAGATTACCTTTCGTTTCCTTTTGTTAGGGACGAAAGCCATATTTTTGATGCTTTAAGCCAGATAACCCAATTGTCTATAGATATGTTACCTGTTATTTCATTTGATAATCGTTATTTGGGTGCTATAGGGAGAGAATCTTTGCTTAAACAGCTGTCTGTTGTGTGCAATACGAATCAGCAAGGGGCTGTTATATTGTTGGAAATGTATCCAGAAGATTATTCTCTTTCTGAATTGTCTCGGTTGGTTGAAGATAATAATTTTAAAGTTGTAAATCTTCTTACCTATCCCTATGAAAATACAGGCATGTTACGAGTAAATTTGAAAATAGATAGGGAAGATGCAACGCCATTGTTACGTTCACTTGAACGATTTAATTATAAAGTAGTATGTTGTTTTCAACAACAAGGATTTATAGACGAGACATTGCGTCAAAGATTAGATGAGTTGATGTATTATCTTGAAATGTAAAGATGATGAGAATAGCTGTTTTTGGAAATTTATATCAGGCGGAAAAGAGTGCCCAAGCACGGAGATTATTTGATACATTAGATCGATACGATGCTGAGATATTGGTGTGTGAAGATTTTTATCGCTTTCTTAATACTGTAATGAATATATATCCTCGTCATATAGGTCTGATATCAGATAGACGCTTTGAGGCGGATATGGCTTTGAGTATTGGGGGAGATGGTACTTTTTTGAAAACAGCAGAGCGTGTAGGTGATAAAAATATACCCATAATTGGTATAAATACTGGACGATTAGGTTTTTTGGCTGATATCTCTGAAAATGAAATAGATGAAGTTGTTACTGAGATATTTGAAGGACGTTATAGAATAGAAGAAAGAACTTTATTGCAAGTTGAGGCTGACTCTTTGCCTCCTGGATTTTGGCCTTATGCATTGAATGAAGTAGCAGTTCTCAAAAGAGATACATCTTCGATGATATCTATACATACTGATATGGATGGTGCCTTTTTGAATACATATCAAGCTGACGGATTAGTTGTGGCTACGCCTACAGGTTCTACAGCGTATGCATTGAGTGTGGGAGGTCCGGTGTTGGTTCCACAGGCATCTAATATTGTAATCGTGCCCGTTGCACCTCATAGCCTGAATGTACGTCCTTTAGTAGTGAATGATAGCTCAGTTGTTCAATTAAAGGTAGATAGTAGAAGCCATAATTTCTTGCTTAGTCTCGACGGTCGTTCGGTGATGATGAGTATTTCCCAACATTTGACTATAAGAAAGGCTACATATGCTATTCGAGTTATAAAACGATATAATCATTTTTTTATCGATACTTTGCGTAATAAATTGATGTGGGGTGCAGATAGGCGTAAATGAAACATGAATCCGGAAATTAATCATCATAGCGATTAGCTTCCGGATTCATGTGAAAGTTACATCTATATTATTTAAATAAAAATGGTATAATTTCAGCACTGAATATTGCTAGGGCAATGAATGAAATAATCCAAATAAAGCTAATGACATTTGTTGTTATTTTGGTTTGAGGAGTCCAGTTGAACATGCGCCCTAGCAATAAACGTAAAAGTGCATAAAAAGGAATCCCTATTACAAGTAGAAGAGAAAGAAGAAATGCTTTGGGATGTTCTATCCCAGTAAGTATGTTCATTACAACAGGAGGAAGAGTTGTTCCGTAGGTCGTTACCGTAAAATTTCCAAAAAGGAAAGAAAATATACTTACGCCGATAGAAAATAAAATAATTAGCAAAATGAATCCTAAGCATCCACCAAATAATAAAAAGAGTGCTTTGAATAATCCTCTAATAATACATAAAAGCAAATCCCCCAAACGAGTGAAGAAAGAATCCGTTTTTCGTTCTATACCACTTAAATTTACTTCTGCCTTATCCATTTCTTCTTTTACAGCCTTTTTTATGTTTTCTATGGTAACAGGTTCTCCTTTCATTTCCAGCTTTTGGGCAGCGGTTCGAGCCTCAGGAATACATATCCAAAGTAACATGTAAATCAGTATTGCGGTTCCCCAGAAAAATGTCAATATGACAAATAATACACGAATGAATACAGGGTCGACATTTAGATAGCAGCCTATTCCAGAAGCAACACCACCTAAAATTCGATTTTCTCCATCTCTGAAAAGTCTTCTTTTAGTTTTTATTTCATTTTCATTAATTGGAGTTTCTATATTATTCCCTTTTTTCTCATCATATTGTTTGTTTTCTGAATCAAATTGTGTCTCAGAAGTTTCATCATCAATCATATCTCGGTCAAAATCTTCAGGATGCCCCATAATGGTAATGATTTCGTTTACTTCGCGAAGTGTTATAATTTGCATTCCGAAACGGAGACGTTCTTTAAATAATTCTGCTATGCGGGCTTCTATATCCCTTAAAATCTCTTCTGCTCCTTCTTCTTCAGAAAAATGGTTACGAAGAGAATTGAGATATTCTTGTAGACTTTCGTATGCGTCCTCATCAATATGGTATACTGTATTGTTGAGATTTACAGTGAGTGTTTTTTTCATATTTTGAAGTTTTATTTTATTTAGAATATATTTCTGGTTGTCTTTCCCTAATATGATTAACGACATTATTGAGCTCGTTCCAAGAATCTTCCAATTCTTTTAAAAAAAGTTTTCCTTTTGGGGTGAGCTCATAGTACTTGCGGGGTGGACCTTGTGTAGATTCCTCCCATTGATATGTCAATAATTCAGAGTTTTTTAGGCGAGTCAATAATGGGTACAAAGTACCTTCAACGACAATAAGTCGAGATTCTTTTAGTAAACGTATAATATCGGATACATATGCCCTTTGTTTATTTAAAATCAGTAAGGTACAATATTCAAGTATCCCTTTTCTCATTTGAGATTTTACATTTTCAGTATTCATATCCATTTTCATTTTCAATACAAAGATAGCAAAATGTATGGTACTATGTAATGCAAACTACCTTATAAATTGAAATATTGACAAAATATAACATTTAATGTAGTTTTATTCTGTATTTTAAGTATGTTTGCCAAATGGAAAGATATGTTTGGAAAGATAGAGAATTGGGAACAATAATGTTGAATGTGAGGATAACAGCCCGACATTTTATATTTAGGGTAAAGGATGGGGGTATTGTGGTTACAATGCCTCCTTTCGCCAAGATTCAGGATATCTCGAAAGTTATAGATTCTAATAGATTGAAATTGCAAGTAATGTTGCAAGCAGCAAAGGCTCATAAGAATGTTTTTGATGAAGGAGATATAATTGTAACACATGATTTTATGGTTGTTTTTAATTATTTGCCGTCGTCCCAAATTGTGTATCGATTGCAAAATAAATGTCTATATATAGGATGTCCTTCGAAATTTGAAATGACTTCTCCTGATGTACAAAATATAATGATAAATGGTTTGAAAAAGTTTGTGAAAAGGTCGGCTGAAGCCTACTTGCCTTCTCGGATAAAAGAATTATCTGCATCTTTAAATCTGAGATATAATAAAGCTTCGGTTACATTTGGACGCAAAAGGCTTGGATGTTGTGATGCCAGGAAAAATATTAAGTTGTCTTATTATTTGATGTTTTTGCCAGATCATCTTATAGATTATGTTATATATCATGAATTAGCTCATTTGACAGAAATGAATCATGGAGAGTTTTTTCATTACTTATGTAATCGATACTGCAATGGAAGAGAACAGGAATTACGGAAAGAGCTTAGAGAGTTTCGATTTCCTATAGATTAAATGTTAAATAATATAAAATAATTATAATATAAGCCTGTTTATAGGTAGCTTCTTTTAAAATATGGAGCTTGGATTTGGTGTAGTAACGGATATTTCGTATATTTGTAGCCAGAAAAAAGGTGAAGATGGAGGGGGCAAGTTGTCCCCTCGTTTTATTCTGATACAGGAGAAAGTAGATGATAGAAAAGGGTATTGTTTATCAGTTAGTCAGGGAAGGCCTTGCAGGCACAGATTGTTTTATTGTTGATGTGCAGGTAAAGCCAGACAATGTAATTATCGTTGAGATTGATAATAAGGAAGGTGTTGATATTGACAGATGTGTTAGTTTGCATCGTTTTATTGAGTCACATTTAGACCGGGATACCGAAGACTATGAATTGGAAGTTGGGTCAGCTGGTATTACATCTCCATTTAAGGTCATTGAACAATATCAAAAAAATATTGGTAACGAAGTTGAGGTTTTGACTAAAGCAGGGATGAAATTGAATGGTATTTTAAAAAGTGTGTCAGATGACAAGTTTGTTATAACGATAATTAAGAAAGTAAAGACAGAGACAAGTAAGCGAAAAGTTGAAGTGGAAGAAGATTTGACTTTCGGTTATGATGAAATAAAGTATACAAAATATTTAATCAGATTCAAATAAGAGTATGGCCAAGAAAGAGGAAACAATCAGTATGGTTGACACGTTCTCCGAGTTTAAAGAGCTGAAGAACATAGACAGAACGACAATGATCAGTGTTCTAGAGGAATCGTTTCGGAATGTCTTATCAAAAATGTTCGGGACTGACGAAAATTTTGACGTGATTGTCAATCCAGATAAAGGTGATTTTGAGATATGGAGAAATCGTGAAGTTGTTGCTGATGAGGATGTTACCGATACAAACTTGCAAATTTCATTGTCTGAAGCTAAGAAAATAGATGAGGACTATGAAATAGGGGAAGAAGTTACAGATGAGGTATTCTTTGAAAAGTTTGGCCGTCGTGCAATATTGAATCTTCGTCAGACACTGGCTTCAAAGATATTGGAGCTTCAAAAAGATAGTATTTATAATAAGTACAAAGATAAAATAGGCCAGATTATTAGTGCAGAAGTTTATCAAATATGGAAAAAAGAGATGCTTTTGCTTGATGATGAGGGCAATGAACTGCTATTACCTAAGACAGAACAAATCCCGACTGATTTCTATCGAAAAGGAGAGACTGTAAGAGCAGTTGTCGCTCGTGTGGACAATAAAAATAATAATCCCAAAATTATTATTTCGCGTACTTCACCTGTATTTTTACAGCGTCTTTTTGAACTTGAAGTGCCGGAAATACATGATGGGTTGATTTTGATTCGTAAAATTGCTCGTATACCTGGGGAACGAGCTAAAGTTGCAGTTGAATCATATGATGACCGTATTGATCCGGTAGGAGCATGTGTCGGTGTAAAAGGTTCTCGCATCCACGGTATTGTGAGAGAGTTGCGGAATGAAAATATCGATGTAATAAATTATACAAATAATATTTCGTTGTTTATTCAACGGGCTTTAAGTCCAGCGAAAATTTCGTCGATTCGTTTGAATGAAGAGGAACATAAAGCGGAAGTCTTTTTAAAACCAGAAGAGGTTTCTTTAGCTATCGGTAAGGGTGGATTAAATATTAAGTTGGCATGTATGCTTACAGAGTATACCATTGATGTTTATCGTGATATTGACGAAGGAGAAGAAGAAGATATCTATCTTGATGAATTTAAGGATGAGATAGATGGCTGGGTGATAGAAGCATTGAAGGCGATTGGTTGTGCTACGGCAAAAAGCGTATTGGCAACTCCTCGTGACGTATTAATAGAAAAGGCCGACTTGGAAGAAAGTACGGTTGATGAAGTAATCAATATTTTAAAAGCAGAATTTGAAGAATAATTAGATATATTTATTGGGCTGTGAAGTCGGATAAGTTAATATTTAGGTAATATCTGTTATCTTACGGTTAATCGAAAAATTATTCTTCATTTTTTATAAACTAAAAACTAAGTATGTCAATAAGGTTAAATAAAGTAGCAAGAGATTTAAATGTGGGAATTCAGACGGCAGTCGATTTCTTACAAAAAAAAGGATTTTCGATTGAGTCTAATCCTAATACGAAAATCAGTGACGAACAGTATGCTTTACTCGTGAAAGAGTTTAGTAAAGATAAGAATTTGAAGATTGAGTCGGAGCGTATTAGCCAAGAACGTCACAATAAAGATAAAAATAAAGCTACTGTGTCTATCGATGGATATGAGGAACAACCCGCTATTGATAAAGAATTGGTTGAACCGCAAGAGATAAAAACAGAGATAGCAGAGGAGTATAAGCCTAAGATAAAGCAGGTTGGCAAGATTGATTTAGATAATCTTTATAAACCGGTTAGTGCTCAACCTGCGTCAATATCTGAACCGACATCAGATCCTGAACCTGAAGTCGTGGAGGAGCCAGAGGAAGAGGAACTTATTCAGCCTGAACCTGAAATCGAATCTGAACCGGAAGAAGAATCCGTTTTAGAGGCAGATGAAGAAATGGGGACAGAATTGGAAGAAGATTCTTATGAAGAGGAGGAAGAGGTTATTCCTGAAGAAATTGAAGAAGAGGAAAATGTAGAATTGGAAGAAGGAGAAGAAGAAGAAAAAGATTCTGAAATATTTACTCTTCGTACGCCTAAACTTACAACTAATATAAATGTTGTTGGAAAAATCGATCTGAATGCATTAAATCAGCAGACTCGCCCAAAGAAAAAAAGTAAAGAGGAAAAACGAAAAGAGAGAGAAGCTAAGGAGAAGATGCGTCAGGATCAAAAAAGGATGTCAAAGGCCGATGTAGATAATAGGGCAATAGATACTGATGTAGATAAAAAGAAACGTAAGCGTATAAAAAAGGAAAAAATAGATATAGAAAAGAGTGCTGCAGGAATAAGCCCGATACCTCGTCCTATACAACAAAAATCTAGTAATAAACAAAAACTTCGTAAGCCTGTAAAAGCAGAGATTAGTGAAGAAGATGTTCAGAAGCAGATCAAAGAAACATTAGCCCGATTGACAACAAAAGGACAGAAGAAGTCTGCTAAATGGAGGAAGGAAAAGAGAGAAGCATTCTCTTCTCGTGCTCAGGAACAGGCAGAACAGGAAATCGAAGAAAGCCATGTATTAAAGTTGACAGAGTTTGTTACAGCCAATGATCTAGCTGTAATGATGGACGTACCAGTGAATAATGTAATTGCTACATGTATGAGCATTGGTATCATGGTATCAATTAATCAACGTTTGGATGCTGAAACTATTAATATTGTTGCTGATGAGTTTGGATTTAGGACTGAATATGTAAGCGCAGAAGTTGTTGAAGCTATAAATGTTGAAGAGGATAGAGAAGAAGATTTGACTCAACGCCCACCGATTGTTACTGTCATGGGACATGTTGACCATGGTAAAACATCGTTGCTTGATTATATTCGGAATGCTAATGTTATTGCCGGTGAAGCGGGAGGAATTACCCAGCATATAGGAGCGTATAATGTAAAATTGGAGGATGGCCGTCGTATTACTTTCTTGGATACTCCAGGGCATGAAGCATTTACGGCTATGCGTGCCCGTGGTGCTAAGGTAACAGATATTGCTATTATTATCGTTGCTGCAGATGATAATGTAATGCCTCAAACTGTCGAAGCTATAAATCATGCTTCGGCTGCAGGTGTTCCTATTGTATTTGCAATTAATAAGATAGATAAGCCTTCGGCTAATCCAGATAAGATAAAAGAAGAACTTGCTAATATGAACTACCTCGTAGAAGAATGGGGAGGTAAATATCAATCTCAAGAAATATCTGCAAAGAAAGGTACGGGGGTACATGAGCTAATGGAAAAAGTCCTGTTAGAAGCTGAGCTACTTGATTTGAAGGCAAATCCTGATCGTCGTGCAACTGGTTCGGTGATAGAATCGACATTGGATAAAGGCCGAGGTTATGTTGCAACGATTTTGGTTGAAAATGGTACACTTCATACGGGAGATATTGTATTGGCTGGAACACATTATGGACGTGTTAAAGCAATGTTTAATGAACGTAATAGCAAAATTTCAGAAGCAGGACCTTCTGCTCCAGCTCTTATTTTAGGTTTGAACGGTGCTCCGCAGGCAGGAGATGTATTTCATGTCATGGAATCAGAACAAGAAGCCCGGGATATTGCGAATAAAAGAGAACAGTTGCAACGAGAACTTGGCTTACGTACGCATAAACTGTTAACATTAGATGATATAGGTCGTCGTATTGCTATTGGAAATTTCCAAGAATTGAATGTTATTGTAAAAGGTGATGTTGACGGTTCGGTAGAAGCATTAAGTGATTCGCTGATCAAGCTTTCCACGGAAGAAATTCAGGTAAATGTTTTGCATAAAGCCGTTGGGCAAATATCAGAATCAGATATTACTTTGGCAGCTGCATCGAACGCAATTATTATCGGGTTCCAAGTCCGGCCTTCGATGGCTGCTCGTAAATTAGCAGAAAAAGAAGGGGTTGATATACGTCTGTATTCGATTATATATGATGCTAT